>NZ_JBPODT010000001.1:66876-1269376 GCF_051390635.1 Microbaculum mangrovi | reverse complement strand
GTCGGACTAGACCCGAAACCGAGTGATCTAGCCATGGCCAGGTTGAAGGCAAGGTAACACTTGCTGGAGGACCGAACCCACGAATGTTGAAAAATTCGGGGATGAGCTGTGGCTAGGGGTGAAAGGCCAATCAAACTCGGAAATAGCTGGTTCTCCGCGAAAGCTATTTAGGTAGCGCCTCGCGTGAATACTCCCGGGGGTAGAGCACTGGATGGGCTAGGGGTCCCCACAGGATTACCAAACCTAACCAAACTCCGAATACCGGGAAGTACTGCGCGGGAGACACACTACGGGTGCTAAGGTCCGTAGTGGAAAGGGAAACAGCCCTGACCGCCAGCTAAGGTCCCCAAGTCGTGGCTAAGTGGGAAAGGATGTGAGAATCCCAAAACAACCAGGATGTTGGCTTAGAAGCAGCCATCATTTAAAGAAAGCGTAACAGCTCACTGGTCTAAATAAGGGTTCTTGCGCCGAAGATGTAACGGGGCTTAAGCCACGCACCGAAGCTGCGGGTGTGCACTCTGTGCACGCGGTAGCGGAGCGTTCCGTATGCCTGCGAAGGGAGATCCGTGAGGGCTCCTGGAGGTATCGGAAGTGCGAATGCTGACATGAGTAACGACAAGGAGTGTGAGAGACACTCCCGCCGAAAGTCCAAGGGTTCCTGCGCAACGTTAATCGGCGCAGGGTTAGCCGGCCCCTAAGGCGAGGGCGAAAGCCGTAGTCGATGGGAACCAGGTCAATATTCCTGGGCCAGTGGATGGTGACGAATTCCGGAAGTTGTCGGGGATTACTGGATTTCTCCCGGCAGCCAAAGAGTTCCAGGAAATAGCCTCCACATCAGACCGTACCCTAAACCGACACAGGTGGACTGGTAGAGAATACCAAGGCGCTTGAGAGAATGATGCTGAAGGAACTCGGCAAATTACCTGCGTAACTTCGGGATAAGCAGGCCTCGGCCTCGGGCAACCGGGATCGAGGGGCACAGACCAGGGGGTGGCGACTGTTTACTAAAAACATAGGGCTCTGCGAAGCCGCAAGGCGACGTATAGGGTCTGACGCCTGCCCGGTGCCGGAAGGTTAAGGAGAGGGGTGCAAGCTCTGAACCGAAGCCCCGGTAAACGGCGGCCGTAACTATAACGGTCCTAAGGTAGCGAAATTCCTTGTCGGGTAAGTTCCGACCTGCACGAATGGCGTAACGACTTCCCCACTGTCTCCAGCATCAACTCAGTGAAATTGAATTCCCCGTGAAGATGCGGGGTTCCTGCGGTCAGACGGAAAGACCCTATGAACCTTTACTACAACTTTGCGCTGGCACTTGTGCCGATATGTGTAGGATAGGTGGAAGACTTTGAAGCCGCGGCGCCAGCTGTGGTGGAGTCACCCTTGAAATACCACCCTTATTGACATGATTGTCTAACCGCGGCCCGTTATCCGGGTCCGAGACAGCGCATGGTGGGTAGTTTGACTGGGGCGGTCGCCTCCCAAAGTGTAACGGAGGCGCGCGAAGGTGGGCTCAGGTTGGTCGGAAATCAACCGGTGAGTGCAATGGCATAAGCCTGCCTGACTGCGAGACTGACAAGTCGAGCAGAGTCGAAAGACGGCCATAGTGATCCGGTGGTCCCTCGTGGACGGGCCATCGCTCAACGGATAAAAGGTACTCTAGGGATAACAGGCTGATGATGCCCAAGAGTCCATATCGACGGCATCGTTTGGCACCTCGATGTCGGCTCATCACATCCTGGGGCTGGAGCAGGTCCCAAGGGTTCGGCTGTTCGCCGATTAAAGTGGTACGTGAGCTGGGTTTAGAACGTCGTGAGACAGTTCGGTCCCTATCTGCCGTGGGTGTAGGAGAATTGAGAGGATCTGCCCCTAGTACGAGAGGACCGGGGTGGACGTACCTCTGGTGGACCTGTTGTCGCGCCAGCGGCATAGCAGGGTAGCTATGTACGGACGGGATAACCGCTGAAGGCATCTAAGCGGGAAACCCACCTCAAAACGAGTTCTCCCTTGAGAGCCGTGGAAGACCACCACGTTGATAGGCTGGGTGTGGAAGCGCGGTGACGCGTGAAGCTTACCAGTACTAATAGCTCGATCGGCTTGATTGCTCTCATTAATCAATGTCCATCCGGACCGTTATGTCCGGATCTGGTCCTCGACAGGGACCCAAGTCGCTTCTTGAAGATCTCCTCATTTCACGGAAATCCTGTCCTTGGCCGGCTTGGTGGCCATTGCGGAGTGACCAAACCCGATCCCATCCCGAACTCGGCCGTTAAGCGCTCCCGCGCCGATGATACTGTCCCCTGAGGGACGGGAAAGTAGGTCGCTGCCAGGCCTGCCAATGACAGGACATGTCTAAAAACAATAAATCCAACCTTTTAAAGCCCGCCTCTGGCGGGCTTTTTTGTTGTCTGCGGCGTTGCCGATTTACGCCGCGCCAGCCGGTGCGTGATGACCTGCTCCCCGGTTTGTCCACGCTGCCATGTTCGCTGGCAGCGCGTTCTCCTTGCGTAGCCGCTTCAACTCGGCACGGAGATCGAGCGGGTCGTCCGCAGGTTCATCAGCTTCGCGATCCTGGCTCACCCATCGCCTCCGCGTCGAGAGGCCGATGCCGAAATCGTCTGACATGTCACGCCGCGTCCCCGCGTCAGCGCCAACCGCACCGCTTCACGCCGAAAGTCCGGCGTCGGCAAGTCCAATGGTGGCAGAAGCTCTGCTGGTCGCCGAGACCTTGTCAGGTGAGGAGCTCAAGACGCTGTTCTCGACGCAGCCACCTAGGATGGTTCCGGACACCGCTCGTGCAACCGAGCGGTCAGCGGCCGGCCAGCTTCGTGCCCATGCCGCCCTTGGCAGGTTAATGCGCACCGCCCGGACATCGCTTTCGCCGGATTCTTTAACGTCCATCAAAGCGGGGCGGCGGCCATCCGTGGCCTAATGGGCACGCTTCGAGGCCAAGCACGGCGGTGCAAAGATGGTTTGAAGTGTGGCCGCGCTGATTTTCGTGGGCAGCAAGCTTACGAGAGGTCCCTAATGTCCTCATCGAATGTCGTACTTTGTGCCGCGGTGCGGACCGCGATCGGAACCTATGCTGGCGCCCTCAAGGAGGTCTCGGCGCCCGACCTTGGTGCCGCTGCGATCCGCAGTTCCCTTAATCACGCCAAGCTCAACGGATCCGACATCGACACTGTTGTCATGGGCCAGGTGGTGCAGGCTGGAGCAAAAATGAACCCGGCGCGCCAGGCCGCGATCAACGCCGGGATTCCCATCGATGCGCCGGCAATGACCGTGAACCGCGTCTGCGGCTCCGGTGCGCAGGCGATAGCGACCGCCGCGCAGGAGGTGATGCTCGGATTCGTCAAGTGCGCAGTGGCTGGCGGTATGGAGAATATGGACCAGGCGCCGTACCTGATGACGGGCGGGCGCTGGGGTTACCGCATGGGCGATGCGCACGTTTACGACAGCATGCTGCGCGACGGCCTCAATGACGCTTTCACAGACCAGCATTCCGGCTGGGTGACCGAGGACCTCGTCACCAAGTTCCAGGTGTCCCGCGAAGCGCAGGACGGCTGGGCTCACCGGTCGCAGACGCGATTCAGCGAGGCGCAGGCGGCCGGCAAATTCGAGGCCGAGATCGTTCCGGTCGAGATCCCCGGCCGGAAAGGTCCGTCGGTCTTCGACAGGGATGAGCACAATCGCCCGAGCACGACATTGGAGTCGCTTGCCAAGCTGAGACCGGCGTTTCGTCAGGATGGCACGATCACCGCCGGCAACGCGCCCGGTCTCAACTCCGGTGCCGCGGCGATGATCGTCGCCGACGCCGTTTGGGCCGAGAAACATGACCTCGAGCCCATGGCCCGCCTCGTCTCCTATGGAGTCGGCGCGGTCGCGCCGGGCCTGTTCGGCCTAGGACCCGTACCGGCGGTCCGGCAGGCGCTGGAACGCGCCGGCTGGACGCCCGGTGACGTAGAGCGAGCCGAGGTCAACGAGGCCTTCGCCGCGATCGTGCTGGCGCTCATCCAAGAGCTCGGACTGCCCGAGGACATCGTCAACGTCGAGGGCGGGGCGATCGCCCACGGACACCCGATCGGTGCGACAGGGGCTGTTCTGACCACGCGTCTGCTACACGCCATGCATCGCGACGGGGTGCGCCGTGGGCTAGTCACGCTGTGCATCGGAGGCGGCCAAGGAGTGGCTCTGGCCCTTGAAGCCATCCAGTAGGCAAAAGAGCGGATTGGAAGGGCCTCGTTAGGCTGACGCGAAGGGGGGGCGATAAGGGGCGTAGACCAGACCGTGGAGACCATCATGACGCCACAAGCAGGATCGCAAAAGCGATTTAACGAACGGGCAGAACTGCAGACATCGGACGACGTCCTCAAGAGGATTCGAAAGCTGCGCTGGATCGGCATGGAAGCGGAAGCACGAGCGCTGGAACTGGGGTCGCCCAATCTTGCGCCGATCAATCCCGTCCTGACCGATCGGCTCGATACGGACTGAGTACGTGCGCCTGCATTGGCTGCGCCCATAACCGGGAGCACGCAGCGTTGGAAGCCCTGATCTACTTCGCGCTTCGGGACCGGCCTGCTTTTCCTGCTGATGCGGTTCGGGTGGGGCAGCCATGTCATGGGTCGCGGACAACACGGCGGACGCGACAAGGGCGCAACCGAAAGTGCGGGCAAAATCCGCTGGGTTCCGCCCGGACCGACGTCGGCCCGGTCCGCGGAAAGACGGTACGCACCGACGAGGCCAATTCATCAGTCTATGACGGCACCGTTTACTATTTCTGCTCGCGCGGCTGCCGTTCGCGTTTCGAAGCGGCGCCCTCAATCTGCGCCGGCTCGAAACGAGAGACGTTATTGAAGCAGAAGGATTACGCCCATGGTCGAGCCCCTGCGTATCATTGAACGTCGATGCCCCGGAGTGCCGCTCGTCGCGGTAGCGACGCAGCGGATCCCTGTGCTGGCGTTCGGGACGAGCCTCGCGTCGTTTTCGCTCTCATCTTTTCCGGCCAGGCGATATTCCAGACTTGGTTGCAGCTCCTTCCAGGCTTCACCTGGCTCACGTGGCCGCGCTTGCTGTTCGGGTTCGTTGAGAGCGCTGCCTACGGCTGGTACGTCGCTCTGGTCTGCGGGCCCTTGTTCAACCTCTTTGCCGGATGGTGGATATGATGGCGAGTAGCTCGATGTCCCGGAAGGGACGCGCTGCGTCCCGGAAGGGCCGCGCTGCGGGTGCAAGGGTAGGGCGAGTCGTGCGAACGACCAAAGGGCCAGCCGAAGGCGGAAAGGCCGTTTCTCGCTCGCGCTCTGATGCTCAAGAACAATATCCAGCTGAGGCAGTCCGTGGCGCACGCGAGGGCGCCGCGGCGCCCTCCTTGCAGGAGATCGCCGACTATCAGCGGGATCTCCTCAAGCGCACTATTCTGTTCTGGGACACGCTGCGCCAACGCGCTAACAACATGCTCGAGCACGAGCGCGCCGGGCTGCCGCCGCTGCTCGACTTCAAGTACGAGACGCTGCTCGATGCACGCCGGTTCGACCAACCTGTCAATTATGCGCTGCTGCGGATTACCGAGATCGGCGATACCCACGCCGAAGACTGCGTCGAACCCGACAAACCGCCGGTGATCATTATTGATCCGCGCGCCGGCCACGGCCCAGGCATAGGCGGGTTCAAACGGGAGTCCGAGGTCGGCATGGCCCTTAATGAGGGCTATCCGGTCTACTTCGTGATCTTCTTTCCCGAGCCCGCACCGGGCCAGACACTCGCCGATGTGCTGCATGCGCTGAGGCGCTTCGTCGAGGAGGTGGCGCAGCGCCATCCCGGCAAGCCACCCGTCCTTTACGGCAACTGCCAGGCCGGCTGGGCGGTGGCGCTTCTGTCGGCCGACTGCGAAGGGCTCCTCGGGCCGGCGGTGCTCAACGGTTCCCCGCTCTCCTACTGGGCGGGCGAGTCGGGGGGCAACCCGATGCGCATCTCCGGCGGTCTTCTTGGCGGCGCGTGGCTCGCCCATCTGACCTCCGATTTCGGCGGTGGCCGCTTCGATGGCGCCTGGCTCGCACAAAACTTCGAGAACCTGAAACCGGAAAAGGCGATTTGGGAGAAATACGCCTCTCTCTTCACCAACATCGACACCGAGCGCGAGCGCTTCCTCGAGTTCGAGCGCTGGTGGAACGGTTTCTATTTCCTGAGCCGCGAGGAGATCCTCGCCATCGTCGAGAACCTGTTCATCGGCAACAAGCTCGAGCAGGGACTCTTACGCATCTGCGAAGGCTGCTGGGCCGATCTGCGGCGCATTCGAAATCCGCTCGTCATCTTTGCTTCATACGGCGACAACATCACGCCGCCACACCAGGCGCTCGGCTGGATCCCGGTCGTCTACAAGGACACGGAAGACCTCAAGCAGACCGGGCAGCGCATTGTCTACATGACGACCCCCCATGTCGGGCATCTCGGCATATTCGTCTCGGCCAGCGTGGCGCGGCTCGAGCACCGGGCGATCCTCGAAAGCCTGGATGACATCGAGGCGCTCGAGCCCGGCCTCTACGAGATGAAGATCGACAACCCGTCCGGCGACCCCGACTGCCACAAGCCCGCCTACAGCGTCCGGTTCGAGCCGCGCAAGGTCGAGGACCTCAAGGCCGACCATCCGCGCGAGGCCTTCGAGTCCGTGCGGCGGGTTTCCGAGTTCAACGAGACGCTGTACCGGACGTTCGTGAGCCCGTCGGTGCAGACTTTCGCAACGCCGTGGACAGCCGAGGCGCTCAAGTGGTTGCATCCAATGCGCACCAGTCGGTACCTGTTCTCCGAAGCCTTCAATCCATGGATGCGCGGGATCGCCATACTGGCGGGAACCGTCGCCAGGAGACGGCAGCCGCTTCCCCAGGATCACCCCCTGATTGAACGTGAAAGAGCAGCCATCGGCGAAATCAGCGAGGCGATGGCGCATGCCCGCGAGGCCCGCGACGCCGGCTACGAGCAGGCCTTCAGCCTGCTGTACGGCGAATTGACCGCAGAGAGCCAATCGAATGGCTGAGCTGAGGCCCCCCCGGCCTGTGTCCGCAGCGGCGGCCGGTACGATCCTGGTGATCAATTGTGGCTCGTCGAGCGTTAAGTTTGCGCTCTTTGCCAAGGAAGAGCCGCAGCCGCGTCTCTGATCGGGCGCCATCGAGCGCGTCGGCCTCGCGAACGGCCACTTCCACGCCAGCGATGCCGACGGCGCGACAGTGCTCGACGGAACGGGCGAGATTGCCGACCACGAAACGGCGCTGCGCCTTCTCCTCGACTCGATCGCACGGCATCCCTCGGGCACGCGTTTGGCCGCTGTCGGTCATCGGGTCGTCCACGGCGGTCTCGAGTGCGATTGCCCGGCCATCGTGAACACCGTGCTGGAGGCGCGGCTCCGCAAGCTCATCCCGCTCGCGCCGCTGCGCCAGCCGCACAACCTCGCCGGCATCGCGGCCGTCCGCACCGCTCGCCCGGGCCTGCCGCAGGTAGCCTCTTTCGATACCGCGTTTCGTCACACCCTGCCACGGCTGGCGACACTGACATCGCTGCCGCGGGAACTCTACGACAGCGGGGTTCGACGCTACGGCTTTCACGGCCTGTCCTATGAATATGTTGCTCACGCGCTCCGGCCATGACGGTGTCGATGTCGATGGCGAGCGGATCATCGTCGCACACCTCGGCAACGGCGCGTCCATTTGCGCCCTGCAGGATGGGCGCAGCGTCGAGACCACGATGGGCTTCTCAACGCTCGCCGGCCTTCCGATGGGCACACGCTGTGGCGACCTCGATCCGGGGATTGTCCTCTACCTGCTTGCCGAGAAAGCTATGACGGTCGAGCGCATCCAGCGTCTCCTCTACGAGGAGTCCGGGTTGCTCGGCCTGTCGGGCATCAGCCGCAACATGCAGGATTTACTGACGCAGCGCGAAGAGCCGGCTGCGCTCGAGGCCATCGAGGTCTTCTGCTACGAGGCCCGCCGGCACCTGGCGGCGCTGACCGCGACGCTCGGCGGCCTCGACCGGCTGGTGTTCACCGGGGGAATCGGCGCGAACGCGCCAGCCATTCGAAAAAAGATATGCGAGGCCCTAGGGTATCTCGGCATCGCGCTCGACGACAAGAGAAACACCAATGGCGCTCGCGCGATCTCGGCAGGCACCAGCCGCGTTGCCATCCAGGCGTTCCCTACCGACGAAGAGTGGATGATCGCCCGGCACGTCCAGCAGGTGCTTGCGGCGCAGCCCGCCGCACAGGGGGCGTAAACAATGGCTGCGTCCATTGAGAGCCTGCAGCATCTCATTGATCAGGCAAAGGCGCTGGTACCGATCCGCGTCGCCGTCGCGGACGCCGCGCAAGAAGTCGTGATCGAGACGCTCCGTGACGCGCACGCGCTCGGCTTCGTCGCGCCGCGCCTCGTCGGTGACGCGGACTTGATCGCCGCAACCTGCAAGGACATCGGCTGGGCGACGGCGGGGGACTGGATCGTCCCGGCAAGCACCGATGCGGTTGTTGCGGCGAAAACGGTCGAGCTCGTACGCGAGGGCGAGGCTGATGCGGTCATGAAGGGCAATATCCATACCGATGTGCTCATGCACGCCCTGCTCGACAAGGAGCGCGGCTTGCGTCTGCCTGGACAACGCGTCAGCCACGTGTTCCTGATCGAGGTCTCGACTCATCCGAAACTCCCCGCAATTACGGGCGCCGCGATCAACCTTGCGCCCGATCTCAACGCCAAGGCGCAGATTCTCCAGAATGCCGTCGATCTGCTTCGTCTATTGGGTTTTGAGATGCCGAAGGTCGCAGTGCTGTCGGCGGTCGAGACCATCAATCCCGAGATCATTTCGACGCTCGACGCCGCCTATCTGACGCTCATGGCACGGCGCGGGCAGATCGCCGGCGCGGTGGTCGACGGCCCGCTCGCATTCGACAATGCCATCTCGCGGCGGGCGGCGGAGGAAAAGGGAACCGCCTCAGTGGTGGGGGGGCGACGCCGACATCCTGCTCGTGCCGGATCTCGTGTCCGGCAACATCCTTGCAAAGAACCTCGAATACCTGGCGGGCGCCATTGCCGCCGGCGCCGCTTCCTGTCGGCAATCACGAGTTTAGCCTCGAAGCCGGGAGCCAGGCCGCCCGCTTGCTCATCGTCGCGCCTGTTCGTTGCTATATGCCCGCGAAACTGCACCAGAGGAGCAACTGGGGCATCGCCGCACAGCTCTATGCCCTGAGAGGCTTGCCGTTGGGGGAAGTCCCTCGAGTGCCATATGTGGCTCTTGCTTGTCCATCGGCATTCCCTAGAGGGGGGCGTGAATGCGGCAACAGATCACTTGCCATTATCATCAATTTGACGCCCGTTCGGGTCCGCAATCGAGACGGCCATGACCGGCCGCGACGTTGATCGCCGTGATCGCGAGGCGTTGACCGAGAACGCCGGACTCGCCGATGTCTTCGATCTTGCAAGCCGTAAGCAAAAGCTGAGACCTCTCGCGGTCTAGCTAGGGCGCGGCTAGATCGTTGTGATGGCGGACGCGGCGACGCCCGGCATCGAAACGTGGGGATGCCAGCGCGACGTGCGGGCCATCGCAGCGCCTGCTTTCCGAGGGTGACAGGCTCCTGTTCTTCAAGCTATGTACGACGTTCGATCTCGCCACCGCTCTGCCCGCCCACCAGCTCGGCCTTCGGAATGTCTTCGGCGTGCGCGTGCTCCCATTCGACGATGTAGTCTCTGGCTCGGGGCACGGTGTCGACGCGCTTGGCAAGCTGGATCTGAAAGTTTGCCAGTCCGGCATGGCGGAACGCGGCCTCGCAGCCTGCCAGGTAGAACTCCCACATGCGGCAGAATCGCTCATCGTAGATCGCCGCGATGCGCTCACGGTTCGAATTGAAGCGCCGCCGCCAGGCCTTCAGCGTTTCCGCATAGTGCAGCCGCAGCACCTCGACGTCCGTAATATAAAGGCCGGCCTGCTCGATGGCTGGCAGTATTTCCGACAGCGCCGGCACGTATCCGCCGGGGAAGATGTATTTGTTGATCCACGCATTCGCCGCGCCGGGGCCGTCGGCACGGCCAATCGTGTGGATCAAGGCAACGCCATCATCGTCCAGGAGATCTCTGACCTTTTCGAAGTATTCGCGGTAGTGCGCGGTCCCGACATGCTCGAACATCCCGACCGACACGATGCGGTCGTAGCGGCCGTCTTCCTGCCGATAGTCCTTCAACAGGAACCTCGCACGGTCACCCATGCCAATCTCGTTGGTGCGCCGCCGCGCGTAGGCAATCTGCTCGGAGGACAAGGTGAGGCCCGTGACGTCCACATCGGCAACCTGGATGAGGTAAAATGCAAGTCCGCCCCACCCCGATCCGATATCGAGAATCCGCTGGCCCGGGCGCAAGAGCAGCTTCGCCGCGATATGCCTCTTCTTCTGCGCCTGCGCACGCTCCAGCGTGTCGTCGGGTGACATAAAATAGGCACAGGAATATTGCCGGTCCGCGTCGAGGAAGAGTTCGTAGAGCGCGTCCGAAAGATCGTAATGGTGTGCGACGTTGGCGCGCGCGACCGGTATGGGATTGCGCTGAGCGATCCGTTGGACACGGCGCCTGAGGGAGGCGCGGACGCGCCGCAGTCCATGGCCGTTGCTCCAGCCGAGATTTGAGAAGCAGAGATTCAGGAAGGTGTAGATGTCGCCGTCTTCAATAACGAGCGCGCCATCCATATAGGCTTCCCCAAGCGCCAGATCGGGATGCAGGAGGAGGCGTGGAATGACGGCGGAATCGACGACGCGGATGGTCACTGTCGGCGGACCGCTGCCGATGCGACCGGCGCGACCGTCAGGCGAGACAAGGGTGATTGCTCCGTTGTGGATGATCCGCCGGAGCAAACCTTCCAACAGGGGCATACCCAGCCTCGTCCGAATCTTATCGAGTGAGTGGCTTTGCTTTTTGCGAACCGCGCCGCTGTCAGCGGATTCGAGATGTTCGGACGCAGTCAAGAACGACGAATATCGGGATTGAACGCCCATTTTGAGTCTCCGCACGAACGAAGAGAACCGAGGCATCAGTCGACCATTCGTCGTCGCTGCCTTCTCTGATGGAGATTAGACATCTGCTCTGGGGGGACGGCATCTGCTGGCTCAATCTGGTGCAGGCTTAGATGCTGGGCCGTTTTTATGAGCGGAAATCACATTGCCGTTCAGCCGATCGCAATGGCCTGCGGCACGATGTGACCGAACTCGGCTGTGTCACGCGAAAAACTGCGAGCGATTGCAGCATGGGCTGGTTGCCTTCACGGAATTAGAGTTCAGTCTGAATTCCTCGAAGTCCGAGGGCGCGTCCGTTTCAGGTATGGGAGGCCAGAGTGGCCCTGTGTAAAGCCGAGACCGGTACCGTCACGGAGATCGAGAGAGGAGTGCCGGCGCTCCGCGCCGTGCGCGAGATCATCGACCATTTCCGCGGCATGATCCGCACAAAGACCGTCGCCAACCTTGATCCGTGGATCGATACAGCAAATAGCGGCCTGGATGCCTCATTCGCCCACGGCATCGCCAGGACCGCACCGCCGTCCGCGCCGCAATCACCGAACCCTGGTCGAACGGCCCGACCGAAGGCCAGATCAACAAGCGCACGCTCGTCAATAGGCAGATTTTCGGCGGTGCCAAGATCGATCTGCTCGAAGCACGATTGGCTGGCGCGAATTGATGTGGGCGGCACCATCAGAAATACGGCAAAGCCTAAATTGCGCGCCGATTAACATGTCGAAAACCAGCGCAGAGCCCGGACCTGCGGTCCCAGGCGCTTCACCCATCGCAACACGCTCTCAGCAACGCGGAATCAGGCCGACATTCTTGTGTATGCCCATCTGGCCCCCCGGGAGTTCACCGATTTCTTGCGACATCCGCTTCGCTGATTAGGACCGGAGGGTGATATTTCCTCCGATCTGGCCGGCCCAACCGGGATTTCCGGAGATCTTGTGACTGCGGGAAGGTGCCTAACGCGCGAGAGCCCCGGGGTGTCGGATTGCGCGAACCGAGCAGTTCGGGCCTCGCACTACACTGCGCCGACCCATCGAAACAGTGGCGGGACCACATCTGGAGCGATTCAGTCAGCGTTCGTGAAATGTGGCGAAAATTGCGCGAAACGTTACCAAAAAATAAAAAGATCAGTCACAAAATTATGATCCGAGGCATTTCTTCTCCTAATGCACACCACCTTGCCGACTTCGCATCGGTCAGCTACAAGCGCTTTCCAACGAAGCGGTTCGAAATATGTGTTAGGCGCGATGACAGTTTGCATAGCCCACGAATTCGAACTCGGACGCGGAGTCACATGGTCGTGCGCCTAAGGAGTGCGTTAGTCCTTCTACGCATTGCAATCGTCTTCGCGCTCGTTGCCGTGCCGTTGTCGATGGCGCAGGCCCACACGTCTTCGGATGTAATCGGCTTTTCCGTTCTTGCGACTAACGCTGCGGCGGACATAGCGGTCCCACAATCGAACCATTCCGATGACGTGGTGACTTTCAGTGACGCGCAGGATTGTCCTGGCGAATTGGCTTCGCAGGCCCACCACTCCGGCGACTCAACCAATGCATGCTGTTACGGCATGTGTCTGGCTGATGTTGTCGTGGGGGGTAAAGTGAGGGCCCATGCCCGGATTCAACCCAGCTACTTTAATGACCCCCCGGTTGCCTTCAAAAATGCGGACCTGATCGCGCCGCGCTCTCCGCCACGAGCCTGATTGTACCGAGAGGCAATGCCTCTTCTTAGTCGTGCCGTCCGGGACTATTTGCGGGCAGCTATTCGACTTGGTACATCATCAGGTGTTTTATCTATGCAACGACCACTTGTGGCAGTCCTGCTGCCTCTGCTGCTCGGCGCGTGCGCGGACTCTTCCCTGCCCGACGTCCTGCCCTATCAATCGCCCGCCGACCCGCAAATCGCGGACAGCGCGCCAGCCACCATCAACGTAACCGGCGACTACGTCCGTCGCGAACCGGTCACTCCCAAATCGTGGCAATTGCTCAATCAGGAGCAGGCCCCGAATAAGGGAGCGGGTTCATGATTCCGGTGGCCCGATTCGTTTTCGTTGCCCTGGCGCCGATCGTATTGGCCGGCTGCGTCACCGGGGCGGAGGTTGAGCAATACTCGGCAAAGGATGCCGGCTTTTCGACCGTATCGGCCACTACCGGCGAGATGATCGGCAAGCAGACGGTGTGGGCGCAAGGAAAGGAGGACGCCGAGGCGCTGGCCACGCGCGTCCACGCGCTGGTTCACAAGAAGACAATCAATGCCGATACCGCCGTTCAGGTTGCGCTACTGAACAACAAAGGGCTGCAGGCGGCCTATGCCGATATCGGCCTGTCGGCGGCAGAGGCTTGGCAACAGACGATGCTGCCAAATCCGAGGGTCTCGATTGGGTTTTTCGGCATCATCAATCCCGAGCTTGGCGCCTATCGCTCGATCGAGGGGCTGATCGCTGCCAACATTCTTGCGCTGGCCACGGAAAAATACCGCGTCGATATCGCCGACACGCGGTTTCGGCAGGCGCAATATACCGCCGTTCTCGAAACGCTCCGGCTTGCTGCTGAAACCCGCAAGGCCTGGATCACCGCCGTTGGGGCGTTCGAGACCACCGTGTACTTCAATCAGGCGCAGGACGCCGCCGACGCCGCCTCGGAACTGGCCCGTAAACTAGGCGAAACCGGCGCCATGCCGAAGGGCGGCCAGGCCCGCGAGCATGCGTTTTACGCCGAACTGACCGGCCAGCAGGCCCAGGCGCGCCTGGCCGCGCGACTGGCGAAAGAGAACCTCACACGGCTGATGGGGCTGTGGGGCTCAGATGTGGACTACTTTGTTCCCGACATGTTGCCGAGCCTGCCGGGGTCGGTCGCCAGGAAGAGCGCGATCGAAATCGAAGCGCTCCAGCGCCGAGTTGATCTCCAAATCGCCAAACTTGAGCTCCAGGCGGTAGCACAGGCATACGGATTGACGGAGGCGACCCGCTATGTCACCGACTTCGAGATCATCGGGGGCTTCGAAAGCGAGCGCGAACTCGATGAAAACGGCGGCAGGAAGACCGACACCACACCGCAGGTCGAGCTGGAATTCGTCATTCCGATATTCGATTCTGGCGAGGCGCGGTTGCGCAAGGGCGAACTGACCTACATGCGGGCCGCCAACCTGGTCGCCGAGAAAGCCGTCAACATCCGGTCGGAAGCCCGCTCTGCGTACACGGCGTATACCGCGACCTACGACATCGCTCGGCACTACCAGAACAACGTCCTGCCGTTGCGCCTCGAGGTCGAGGAGCAGTCGCTCCTCACCTACAACGGCATGATCACCAACACCTTCGAGCTGCTTGCCGATACGCGGGCGAAGATCAACACCGTTCTTCAGGCTGTCAGCGCGAAACGCGATTTCTGGCTCGCCGAGACCGATCTCTCCGCTTCGATCTACGGTGGCGGAGATACTGCCGGAGCCAGCGGGGGCGAAGCCACGGCGCTCGCCGACAGCGGCGGCGGACACTAGACCGGAGACAGACATGTTCAACAGACGTCAGCTTCTTGGCGCAGGTGCCGCGCTCGTATCAACTGCCGCCTGGGCGAAAACATCGAATATGGGTTTGCCCGACGCTGCGGTCATGGAGACGGCGAAGACACAGCCACCGCTCCATCCCACCACTGGGCCGGACTATCAGCCGGTCGTTACCATGAACGGCTGGACCCTGCCGCACCGAATGAACAACGGCGTCAAAGAGTTCCACCTCGTCGCCGAACCGGTCGAGCGCGAGATGGCCGAAGGCATGACAGCCTATCTGTGGGGCTACAACGGACAGTCGACCGGTCCGACCATCGAGGCGGTCGAAGGCGACCGGGTTCGCATCTTCGTGACCAACAAGCTGCCCGAACACACCACCATCCACTGGCACGGCATGATCCTGCCGTCCGGCATGGACGGGGTGGGCGGCCTGTCGCAGCCGCATATCAGGCCGGGCAAGACCTTTGTCTACGAGTTCGATCTCGTGAAGAGCGGAACGTTCATGTACCACCCGCACTCCGACGAGATGGTGCAGATGGCGATGGGCATGATGGGTATGTTCATCGTCCACCCGAAGGATCCGGAATTCATGCGGGTCGACCGAGATTTCATCTTCCTGCTCAACGCCTTCGACATCGATCCCGGCTCTTACGTGCCGAAAATAATGACCATGACCGACTTCAATCTGTGGTGCTGGAACAGCCGGCTGTTCCCCGACATCGACCCGCTGGTCGTCTCCAAGGACGACCGGGTCCGGGTGCGGGTCGGCAATCTCACCATGACCAATCACCCCATCCACATGCATGGCTACGATTTCGAGGTAACGTGTACAGACGGTGGCTGGGTGAGACCGGAAGCGCGCTGGCCAGAAGTCTCCATCGACATCCCCGTCGGGGCCATGCGCGCTTACGAGTTCGACGCGAAGTATGTGGGCGACTGGGCGATCCACTGCCACAAGTCGCACCACACCATGAACGCCATGGGCCATGATGTGCCCACCCTTATCGGGGTCGACGCCAGCGGCGTCACCAAGATGATCCGCAAGGTGCAGCCGGAATACATGGCGATGGGGACAGCCGGCATGGCCGACATGGGCGAGATGTCCATGCCGATTCCGGACAACACGGTGCCGATGATGGCCGGCTGGGGCCCGCACGGCCCGATCGAAATGGGCGGCATGTTCTCCGTCGTCAAGGTCCGCGACGGGTTAGCCTCGGGCGATTACGCCGACCCCGGCTGGTACGAGAACCCACCCGGAACGCAAGCCTACGAATGGACCGGCGAACTCCCGGACTTCGCCAAGTCGGCAAGCGCCGAAACAAAGATCACCCAGAAGCCGGTAGCGCCAACCAAGAGTTGAATGCTTGGTTCTGTACTTAACGCGCACACCCACCTGAAAGGAAGTCTAATGAAGAGCTTAGTTGTTGTTCCCGCGTTCGCCTTCCTGTTCGCCACAGCCGCCCTTGCCGGCGGCGGTCATACCGGTGGCCACGGTCACGACGATGCGGCGGAAGGCAAGCACATGGCGGTCGGCGAGCCAGGGCAGGCCTCCGACGTCACGCGCACGATTAAGGTCGAAATGCTGGAAACCGACGACGGGGAGATGATCTTCAAGCCGGACCGTCTTGCGCTTAAGCAGGGTGAGACCGTCCGGTTCACCATCGTCAATACCGGCGAACTCGAGCATGAGTTCGTTCTCGACAACAAGGCGCGCAATGCCGAGCACAAGGATCTGATGCAGAAGTTCCCGGAAATGGAACATGACGATCCGAATGCCGTGCGGCTGATGCCGGGCGAGAGCGGCGAGATAGTTTGGACCTTCACCAACGGCGGCGGTTTTGAGTTCGCCTGCCTGGTTCCGGGCCACTACGAATCCGGCATGTACGGCGAACTGTCGGTCGTCGAATCGCCGGTCACAAATTGACCCGTTTCGCGTTGAACTGAACATACGAGGACCTGTGACATGAGCTACAGACTATCCGTTCCGCTTGCCGCCGCTCTGACGCTGTCAGCGCTAGGCGGTGCGCTCGCCACCGAGTACACCAAGGGGGTGGTCAAAAGCGTCGATCTCAATGCCGGTAAGGTCACCGTCATCCACGAGGAGCTGAAGAACCTCGAAATGCCCGCGATGACCATGGTCTTCGTGGCTGGCGATGACGCGATTCTTGCGCGAATACAGGACGGTCAGGAAATCGAATTCATCGCCGACCGCGTCAAAGGCAAGCTGACGATCATTGAGCTGAAATAGCAAAATAGCGACGAAGGCGGAGCGCTGAATATAGCGCTCCGCCAATTCATAATATCAATTTAAGTTTATTGGCTATTTTTCTTATTTAATTGAAGAAATCAATTTCGAGTTTAAGGGTCATAACAATTAATATTGTAGAATTGCATATCGCTATGCTAGTTCGATGAATGCCAATGGTACGAGTAGATGGGTGCGTCAATGATCGAGCATATCGGGCATGTTTTTCAACACTTTGGGACGAAAGATTTATTGTTCGTTTCTATATTGCTGACCGTTGGGTTTATATATTTTCTCTATATTCAGGGGTGCGGCCTGCCGCGATATTTCCCACGCAGCGAATTCGCGTTCGAAGGCGCCGGTGGCGTCTCCGCGCCGCCTTCGGTTTCCGGAGTTTTTATAGAACAAGTCACTGACCCGGATATGGATACGATATTTATTATCCCGGATATAAGTCACTACACGAGATTTATAGCAGGGGACAATTTTAGTTGTTCCTGCAAGCAGGAGATCATATTTTCGCTGATAAACGCAATAATCGAGGCTGGAACGAAGACTGTCGAGTTGTCGAAACTCGAAGGCGACGCTGCGTTGTTCTTTGCCAATGCTCGCAGTCACTCCAGGGAAGAGATCGGTGACACGGTGATGCGCATTTTTCACGCATTTTTCAAAGAGCGTAATCGCCTGATGGCGGCCAATTTCTGCTCATGCCGCGCGTGCCGTCATATCGGTGATCTGGACCTGAAAATATTCGTTCATAGAGGGCTGGCGACGCGTTTCACATTTCGCGGGTCCGTCGATCATTTCGGGTCGGACGTCGTGATATTATACAGTCTGATGAAAAATAGCGTCATGAGCGACCGATACGTTATGGTCACGGATGCCGCTGCCGAATGCATAAGATTGCCCAGCGCATTCGAGATACAACAAGTCCAGGAACAATTGAATTATATCGGAATCGTGCGCGCATCGGTGTTCCATGTCGATGTAGATACGGTCGACAAAATGTTGCAACCCGGAGCAACTTCTATAAGTACAGAGTTGGGTTTGGGAGGCACACGGTAGGCCTGGTCTGGTTCACTTCTTCTGGCGATTTGCCTGGAGATGATGGTGACGATGAGCATGAGCGCCGATCCGCGCATGCGGGTCGTTGCTGCATTTGAAGATGGGGCTTCGACGCGGGCGGCAGCGCGGCGTTTCCGGATCCGGATTTCGATTGTGGGGTGCTGGCATCGCCACTATCGCGAAACTGGAGAGACGAGGCCGCGCAAGCAGGGGCCGCCGTCGCGTTCGTAGCGCGATGCAAATCCGACCTTCATTCTCGGCCTCATAGAGGACACGCCCGACATCACACTTGCCCAGCTCGGCGAGCGCCTTGTCGTTGAGCGCAAGGTGCGGGTGGGCACCGTCGACGATCCGGCTTTTCCTCAACGGGCTCGGCTGGACGTTCGGAACGTATGGCCGCCCTGTCTGTAAGGGGCTTTGAAGGTGGCGTGAGAGGTCTGCTTAAGCGAACCCGGTCTGGCAAGGCCGTGCTCGTGGCCAAGATGGATATCCGCGCGTCCCGGTCCTCATGACGAGCGTGCCGTCCAAGTAGACTTCTCCGGTCGTCAGATCGGAGCGGCCGTCCGGCCCGACAAGGGGCAATGTACCCTTACGGACGATCTGGCGGAGGAACCGCCGCGGTAGCGGCAGGCCCATCCTCGTCCGCATCTTTGCAACTGAAGGATTTTGCCTTGGGCGAGTCACGCCGATTTCGCCGGATCCGAGATGCCCGAAGACCGTAAAGAACGGCGAATATCGGGATTGAACGCCCGATTCGAACTCCGCGCGAAAGAAGACAACCGAGGCGCCAGCCAACCATTCGTCGGCACTACTCCGTTGCAGAGCTTTTCACCCGCGGCGGTGCGCATCGCCGGTCCCTCGGATGGTCCATTCACGATGAAGACCGAACAACTGCAACTTCCCCCGAGACGACCGGAGGGTCTTTGATGCAGGTTTAAGACCCATCCGGGCGGAGCCTGTAGTCGCCCCTGAACGGTACGGATCGCCGGATAGCTCAAGGCTCCCCGCGGGCTTCATAGAGCCGCGGCGCGGAGAGGGATCGAGATGGGCCGTATACAAGCCGCACGTCGCGAGGCCTGGCGAACAGGCTTCACCGGCGGACTGTTTCCGTGGAACGCCGATTGATGAAAGGGTCACGTCATGGATTGGCTTTCCGAGAACTGGGTTTGGTTGCTGATCGGCATCGCCTTCCTCGCCATGCACATGTTCGGCCATGGAGGCCACGGTGGACACGGTGGACACGGTGGTCGCGTCAGCCGGAAAGCCGATCGCGAGGAGGCAGACGGGCGCGATGAGGATGGGCCGGGTGGTCATCGTCACTAGGGGCCGTCGTCGATGCCATGTCGGATTTTGCGCAGAAGGCGGCCCGGCAAGTTCAGTCGCCGGACGTGGGAGCGAACAAGCACTCTGGTTGGCGGGCGCAAGCCGCCTGTGGATGGCTTCTCTTCTCGGCGTGGAATTGAACGGAGAACGCGATGTTGAACACGCGACTGGTGACCTGGGCATTGAGTCTGTGGGCCGCTATCACCTTCGTTCTTTGTGTGATCTACGGCTTGGTGACGCCGCACGCTCTCGGCATACAGCAGTCCCTCGAAATGATGCTGCCGGCTTTCAAATGGCTGACATGGTGGGGTTTCCTGCTCGGCCTTGCCGAGAGCTTCCTCTACGGCGCTTATGTCGGTCTCGTCTTCTGCCCGATCTACAACTTTTTGTATCGGCGGTGGGGGCAAGAGTCGCGATTTAAGGTCTGAGAAGTGAAAACCGCGGCGGTTGCGATGATCAGTGCGATCGCACTTCTGCCGATCCCAGATTGCACGACGCTCTGGCAGACCGACACCTTTCTAACTACTGCCGGACTTTGATTCCTGATCAAGGACAGTGGACCCGGCAAGAGGAGGCTTGATGGCGGAGAAGAACCGGAAGGACGAGATTCAAGCGGTAACTGTAGATGTCGGCAAGCAGGAGAATCGGGAAGCGCTTCACGTCCTGCGGGTCGGGCCGATCAAGCTGCAAAAGCATGTCATCCGCTTGTTCAACCCTAGTTGGAACAATCGGGCAGGCGTCGAGGGGGGCATGGGTTTCTGCACAGACAAGGCGTACGAAGGGTTCGTGGAAACCGTGCCTGGCTGCGAGCACCTGATCGTCAGGTCGGAGGGCGAGCTGCTCAATTGCTATTTGGATATCCGCCAGGGAGAACAAAGGAGCAGGCTGACGGGACGCCGCACCGACCCGCTCAAACAGGGGAAGGTGATCCCGATCGACTCCCAAGCGTTGAACCGGTGGGACGACTACAGCTTTGCGCGAAACGAGATGTTCGCGCGCACGCAAAATCCCGTCACGTCGTGGATAGTGGTGCGCGCGGAAAACAAACGCCTGGCGCGTCTCAACCTCGTCCGGGACCTTCTGTTACGCCTGCGCTATGACGACAAGGACGAGTCGGCGGTACGGATCAATCCGGACATCGTCCTTCAGTATCGGGAAGCATACGTTCAGAACGGCATGATTGCTCCATAAGGCGAACCAACGCCATCCGAGACGGAGGACCGTAAGATGAGAACGGTGACCATCGACGTTGCCGACCTGCTTTCCGCGCTGAGCGCATTGGGCGTCGAGAAGCAGCTCGGTCGGCTGCCCGGTGTCCAGAAGGCCGAGGTCAACTACGTCGCGGGTAGCGCAACGGTGACCTTTGACGAAGCGACCACTGACCTCAAAGCGATCAAGACCAAGGTGCGCGCGTGCGGATACCACTGCAGCGGCGAAGTACAGCCGAAGCACGTCTGTGAACCCGAGGATCCCCCGGACAACACGCTTGCAGTGGCGGTCCCTGCCAACGAGCCTCACCGCCAGGCGGCGCACGCAACCAATGCGGCGCATCCGGCAGAAGCGATCCTCCATGAACACGCTGCGGTGGCCGGGAAAGCCGATGCCATGGCCCATGAAATGGGCCACGGGGCGGGCACGGACATGCAGGCGATGGTGCGCGACATGCGCAACCGCTTCTGGATCGCGCTCGTCTTCACCATCCCAATCTTCGTCTACTCGCCGATGGGCGGGATGTTCACGCCACCGGCACCGCCCTTTGGGCTTCGCCTCGATCGGTGGCTGTTCCTGCTCGCTACCGTCGCCGTGATCTATCCGAGCTGGCCGTTCTTCGTTGCCGCCTGGCGAGCCCTGAAGAACGGCGTCCTCAACATGGCGGTGCTTGTCGTCCTCTCGGTCGGCACCGGCTACGTGTTCAGCGTCGGTGCGACCTTCTTCTTCCCTGGCG
The DNA here is from genome assembly GCF_051390635.1 of Microbaculum mangrovi. Lineage (NCBI taxonomy): Bacteria > Pseudomonadati > Pseudomonadota > Alphaproteobacteria > Hyphomicrobiales > Tepidamorphaceae > Microbaculum > Microbaculum mangrovi. The sequence goes on along the minus strand of NZ_JBPODT010000001.1, from coordinate 1,248,283 downwards.
TGCAGTTCTACGAGGCCGTCGCGGTCCTCCTGGTTTTCATCCTCCTCGGCCATTGGCTCGAGATGCGCGCCCGCGCCGGCGCCTCGGCGGCGATCCGCGCGCTGCTCGACCTCGCCCCACCGATGGCGATGGTGCTGCGCGACGGGCGCGAGGTCGAGCTGCCGACGGCCGAAGTGCTGGTCGGCGATATCGTCGTCATCCGCCCGGGCAACAAGATCCCGGTGGACGGCGAGGTCATCGAGGGCGAGTCGCAGGTCGACGAGTCCATGCTGACTGGCGAGTCTATGCCGGTAAAGAAGGAGCCCGGCGATGCCGTGATCGGCGCCACCATCAACAAGAGCGGTACCTTCAAATATCGGGCGACCAAGGTCGGCGCCGACACCGCGCTCGCTCAGATCGTCAAGCTGGTGCAGGAGGCGCAGAACTCGAAGGCGCCCGCGCAGCTTCTCGCTGACAAGGCCTCGCAGTGGTTGGTGCTGATCGCCGTGGTGATCGGGCTCACCACTTTCGCGGTTTGGTTCTGGTGGATTGGCGAGCCTCTGCTGTTCGCCCTGACCCTCACGATCACGGTCTTCGTCATTGCCTGTCCGGACGCGCTCGGCCTTGCTACCCCGATGGCGGTGATGGTTGGCACTGGGCTTGGCGCCATGAACGGCATCCTGTTCAAGAATGCCTCGGCGCTGGAGGACGCGACCAAACTTGACGTGATTGTGTTCGACAAGACCGGAACCCTCACACTTGGGCAGCCGGAGGTCGTGGAGGTCGTCGCCGCACCTGACTCGAGCGAGGACGAAGCTCTGGCGCTGGCTGCCGCGGTCGAGCAGGGCTCAGACCATCCCTTGGCGCAGGCGATACTGCGGCGCTCTGAGAATCTGGCCATCGAGCAGCCGAAGGGCTTCGAGGTGCTCGAAGGCAGAGGCGCGCGGGCCGAGGTGGGCGGCCGCACAGTCATGCTTGGCAACCGCCGCCTCATGGACGAAATCAAGATCGATTTGGCGCCACTGTCGGCCGAGATCGGACGATTGCAGGGCAAGGGACAGACGGTGGTCCACGTGGCGTGGGGCGGCAAGCTTGTCGGGCTGATCGCCATTGCGGACGCCCCGCGACCGACCTCGGCAGCCGCGGTCAGAAAGCTGCGGGAGCGCGGCGTCGATGTCGCGATGATCACCGGCGACAACCAGGAGACGGCGCAGCGCATCGCGGGCCAACTCGGCATCGATACCGTCCTCGCGGAAGTGCTCCCCGGCCAGAAGGCGGAGCGGCTCAAGGAGTTGCAGTCCCAGGGCAGGAGGGTCGGCATGGTGGGCGACGGGATCAACGACGCGCCGGCCCTAACGCAGGCAGACGTCGGCTTCGCGATCGGCGCAGGCACGGACGTTGCCATGGAGAGCGCCGATGTGGTGCTCATGAAGAGTGACCCTTACGACATAGTCGGCGCCATCGAGCTCTCCCGCGCGACCTTGCGCAAGATGCACCAGAACCTGTTCTGGGCGGTGGCCTACAACGTGGTGGCGTTCCCGGCGGCGGCCGGCGTCTTCTATCCACTGGTGATCAGCCCCGAGGTCGCCGCACTCGCCATGTCGGGCAGCTCCGCGCTTGTCGCCGTCAACGCTTTGTTGCTCAAACGGACGCGGCTCGAAGGTATTCACAAGGCGCGGCCACAGGCTGTTGCGACCGGATGATGAAGGCCTTCCGGTAAGGGCGTTATGGTCCGTCGCGCGATGAACGAAATCGTCATCGAGCGCAGTACCAGCCGGCTCGCGTCGGAGCCGTGGCATGCGATCACGGTCGACGCCGTCCGGCGTCGGGTCGGCTCCGGCCATGACGGTCTCTCGCCGGCCAAGCATGCCCGTCGCCTTGCGGAGGTTGGCTTGAACCGGTTGCCGCAACCGGCATCGCGCGGACCGCTCATTCGGTTTCTCGCCCAGTTCCACATCGTCTTCATCTACGTGCTCCTCGCCGCCGCCACCCTCGCCGCTGCGCTCGTCGCGGTTTCGGTGATTTGATCCGACAAGACCGGCACGCTCATCCGCAACGAGATGACCATACGCACCCCTGTCGCTCCGCGGGGGATCTTCGACGTGACCGGCGCCGTTTATGAGCCGCATGGCGCTTTCCAGCACGCCGAACGCGATCTCGCGCCGTGAGAGGGCCTGATCCTGCCTCACCCCGCACGCGCCACCCTGTTGTACAACGATGCCGTCCTGCTTCACGCCGAGGCCGAATGGACGGTTGACGGCGACCCGATGGAAGGGCGCTTGTGGCGTTCGCCATCAAGGCAGGCGAGGACGCCGACGCAATCCGCCGGCAAATTCCGCGCAGCGACGAAATCCCGTTCGACGCCGCGCACCGTTTCATGGCAACACTTCACCACGCTCATACTGACGGCGCGGTCGCTTATGTGAAGGGGCGCCCGAGCGCATTTTGGCGATGTGAGACGACCACCCCGGGCGCGACGGCCGGGAGCCACTCGACCAGCAGAGCTTCTGCCACCATTGGACTTGCCCGAGAAAAGTGGAGAGCACTGCCTGAGGAGCCGGGAGGTGTTCTATGTCCCAGGGGAAACGGCCGACGCCGGACTTTCGGCGTGAAGCGGTGCGGTTGGCGCTGACGCGGGGACGCGGCGTGACATGGCAGACGATCTCGGCATCGGCCTCTCGACGCGGAGGCGATGGGTGAGCCAGGATCGCGAAGCTGATAAACCTGCGGATGACCCGCTCGATCTCCGTGCCGAGTTGAAGCGGCTACGCAAGGAGAACGCGCTGCCAGCGAACATGCCTGCCCCGTTGTGACCTGCCACTGAACTTTCATCCAGTGGCGATTAGAGCCTCGGCTGTTTGTGCTACGCCGCGAGGCGCGGGGTTGGGCAACCGGCGAACCGGTTGCGGTGAGGACCTCGGCGAAGGCCGCCGGGGTCTGGTAGCCGAGCGAGGAATGCGACCTCGCGGTGCTGTAGTCCTCTCTCCATTCGGCACTGGCACTGCGGGCGTGATCGAGGCCAAAAACAGGCTCTCGTTCAACAGCTCGTCGCGCATCCGCCCGTTAAAGGATTCGATGTAGCCGTTCTGCATCGGCTTGCTCGGCGCAATGTAGTGCCACTCCACTCGGTGGTCCTTCGACCAGGCAAGGATGGCGTTCGAGGTAAACTCGGTGCCGTGGGCCAAAACGATCATGTCCGGCCTGCCGCGACGGCCGATCAGTTTGGTCAGCTCACGTGCCACCCGACGGCCGGAGATCGACGTGTCGAGGATCGCAGCGAGGCATTCCCGTGCCACGTCGTCGGCGATGTACAGCACTCGGAACCGCCGTCCACCGGCGAACTGGTCATGCACGAAGTCGAGTGACCATCGCGCATTCACCCTTGCTTCGACCTGGATCGGAGCGCGTGTGCCCACCGCCCGGCGTCGTGCCCTGCGCTTGCGCACCGTCAGCCCGTCCTCCCGGGAGAGCCGGTAGATGCGGTTGATCTCCGACAACTCGCCCTCGCGCCGCAGCAGGATGAGCAGCCGCCGATAGCCAAAGCGTCTTCGCTCGTTTGCAAGCTCGCGCAGCCTGCCGCGCAGTTCCGTCTCCGGCGGCCGGCAGGACCGGTAGCGCACCATCTTCCGATCGGCGCCGACGACGGAACAGGCACGACGCTCCGACAGGCTCATGGCGGCCTGCAGATGCGCGACGGCTTCGCGCCTGGCGGCTGGCCCTACCATTTTTTTGACAGAAGCGCCTTCAGAGCCACGGCCTCCAGCATCTGGTCCGCCAGCGGCGTCTTCGGCTTCGCGTTCTCGACTTGCAGGGCTTTAAGGCGCTTGGCGTCGGATATGTCCATGCCGCCGAACTTCGCCTTCCAGTTTTACAGCGTCGCCTCGCTGACGCCGTGCTTGCGGGCAAGATCGCCCGTCTTCGCCCCTGCCTCGTGCTCGCGCAGCACCGCGATGATCTGAATAGCCCCGCGTTCTGTAGACACCTTCGGGATTAGATTTGGTGCCGTTCGACGACGGCCTCAATGCTCTGCAGGTCCACGATCCCGCACCTGGCGCGCTCGTCATAGCATTGTTGCCCGCAATGGCCATGCCAGAAGCAATCCGCCCATAGAGCAACCAGCGAGGCGTGGGCCGCGCTACCACAGCGCTTCCCTGAACTTCCAGACCATCCAATTCTCGGGAATGAACAACTGGGCCGTGCCCCGGCTCTCGTTGTTGGTGAAACCGCGAGGCTTCGCGAGGTCACCGATATTCAGCGCGTGAAGGTTTCGCGAAGTGGTCATCATTTCCCTCCACCGGAAAGATCCGCGCCGTTCTCGACGCAAGCGATTCGTAGGGAGCAATGCTGGTGCGATCGGTGGCCCGCGCGGTGCTGTATGGGAGGTCGCTCATTCAACAGCGGTCTCGGCAACGCAAGCTTCTGGTCCCATCGGCGCTTGCGTTTGAAAACTTCAAAGATATATATGATACAAATGAAAGAGGCCGCAGGGTTTTGCCAAGCTAGCGGCACGGCGTTGGGGACGAATAGAAAGGTTGGGTGACGCAATGCCAATTCGCCGAGTTCTTGTTGCTAACCGGGGTGAGATCGCCCTGCGAGTGATCCGCGCGTGCCGGGATCTTGGGATTGAAGCCATTCAAGCGCACTCCAGCGCCGACGCCGACACGCTTCCGGTGCAATTGGCCGATGCGTCGGTCGAAATCGGCGGTCCGCAGGCAGCGGAAAGCTATCTACGGGGCGACGCAATAATCGAGGCGGCAATGAGGATGGGGGCCGATGCCATCCATCCGGGATACGGGTTTCTTTCGGAGAACGCAGTGTTCTCTGATGCCTGCGCTGCCGCCGGTCTCATATTCATCGGGCCCACGGGAGCGGTGATCGACATGATGGGCGACAAGGCGGCGGCCCGCAGCCTGGCCCGGAAGGCGGGTGTCCCGGTGACGCCGGGTTCCCGCGAGCCAGTGGCGAACTATGATGCTGCGCGCGAGGTGGCGCGAGAGGTCGGCTACCCGTTGCTCATCAAGGCGTCCGCAGGTGGTGGCGGTCGCGGCATGCGGGTCGTCGAGACCGAAGACAAGCTGCGCGAAACGCTGGAGAGTGCCGCCCGCGAAGCGGAAGTGGCCTTTGGCGATGGCGGCGTCTACATCGAGAAGTACCTGTCGGACGTGCGCCACGTCGAAGTGCAGGTGTTCGGCGACGGCAAGAAAACGCTGCATTTCGGCGAGCGTGACTGCAGCGTTCAGCGCCGCCACCAGAAGCTTGTCGAGGAAAGCCCGTCCCCGGCATTGACGCAGAAGCTGCGCGAGGAGATGGCGGCCGCTGCCTGTGCGCTCGGCGATCAGGTCGGTTATGAAGGAGCCGGCACCGTCGAGTTCATCGTGGATGCCGAGACGCAGTGCTTCTACTTCATCGAGATGAATACCAGGATCCAGGTGGAGCATCCGGTGACCGAGGAGGTCACGGGGCACGACCTGGTCAAGTGGCAAATCCAGCATGCGGGCGGCGAAGCCGTGGATCTGCATCAGGCGGATATCGGTATCGACGGTCACGCGATCGAGTGCCGGATCAATGCGGAAGATCCGGATCGGGGCTTTCTTCCCAAGCCGGGCACGATAGAGACTTTCGTCGTCCCGACCGGACCGGGCATCCGGGTCGATACCCACGTTTTCCCCGGCTACAAGCTGCCGCCCTACTACGACTCGCTGCTCGCCAAGGTGATCGCGCGCGGACGCAACCGGGAGGAGGCACTTGCGCGGATGCGCCGGGCGCTGGGCGAGATGAAGGTCGAGGGCGTGCCCACCACTATCGGGTTCCATCAGAAGCTTCTGGCCGATCCCGCGTTCCTGGAGGGAAGGGTGCATACCCGTTACCTGCGCGAGGAGATGTACGCGGGTCACCCGATGCAGCAGATGCTCTAGCGAACCCGTGTCAACGGATCTCTGTTGAAAACCCCGCAATTCGTTATATCATATATATGATATAATCATATCTTGCTTCGGTTGGAGCTGCGGCTCGCGCCTGGAGCAGGGGGCGTTTGAAAACACCGGGCCTTGAAGCCCTCAACGATGAAAGGTGTGTCGATGACTGGGCAGGCGGATCTCACACATCAGGACGTGATGCGGATTCTTCGGATCGTTGACGAGACCGATGCCGCGGAGGTGCTGGTCGAATACGGCGGCATGAAACTACATGTGCAGAAGGGAGGAGGCGCGCAGGGCGGATCCCTTGATCCTCGCACTGGCGAGCAACCTGTCGCCGCGCCTCCGACTCCCGTCTCAGCGGTCGAAACAGGCTTGCAGCCTATCGCGGCAATTGCCGACCCGAAAATTGTCGACGTGAGCTCACAGCAGTCGGCCGCGTTGCCCGAGGGCGCCGTCGTCATTCGCTCGCCGATGCTCGGGCGCTTCTTCTGCGCGCCGTCGCCAACCGAACCACCGTTCGTTGAGGTCGGGAGGCGGATCACGGCGGATCAGACGGTTGGCCTGATCGAGGTCATGAAGCTCTTCAACAACGTAAAGGCGGGTGTCGGCGGCACAGTCGTGGAGATCCGGGCCTCCAATGAGGAGATGGTCGAGGAAGACCAGATCCTCTTCGTCGTCCAGCCCGATTGACCCCGAACAAGGCGAGCTCCATGACCGAAGCAGAAAAGGTTCGCGCGAAACGCAGCCGATCAGGTGCGATCGGGATCATCGACACCACGTTTCGCGATGCGCAACAGTGCCTGTGGACCACCCGGATGACGGCAGGAATGATGCTGCCGATCGCCGAGCGCATGGACCGCGCCGGATTCGAGATGGTCGACTTCATGGCGCCGGTGCAGTTCGATGTCTGTGTGCGCTATCTCAAGGAAAATCCCTGGGAGAAGGCGCGCCTGGTCAAGGCGAGGCTTCCGAATACGCCACTGCGATCCTATTGCCGAAGCAAGAGCCTGATCGGATTCAGCCTCGCGCCAGACGACATGGTCGAGATGTGGATGGAGCGTCTCGCCGCAAACGGGTTCTCGGTCGTCGGCACGCTCGATGCGCTATTCGACGTCGACAACATGGCCGTCAGCATTCGGCATGGAAAGAAGCTGGGTCTGTATACGGTTGGCGCGCTGGTGTTCAGCGAGAGCCCCGTGCACACCGACGAGGTGTATGCCAATACGGCCAAGGCGCTGATCGAGAAGACCGACGTCGACGCGATCATGATCAAGGATTCAGGTGCGCTACTGACGCCGGATCGCATCCGGACGCTCGTGCCCGCACTGAAGGCGGTCATGGGAGGCCGGCCTCTCGAACTGCATAGTCATTGCAACACGGGGCTCGCACCGCTTGTCTACCTGGAGGCAGCGAAGCTCGGGATCGATCAACTGCATACGTCGATCGCGCCGCTGGCGAGCGGGCCGGCGCAGCCGTCCATCCAGAACACGTTGGGCAATCTGTCGACAGCCGGTTTCGACACCACGGTCGACAGCGATCTGATTGACGAGATCAGCGACTACCTGACCGATCTGGCCGCTCAGGAGGGTTTCCCTCACGGCGCGCCGATGGAATACGACCTCTATCACTACCAGCACCAAATGCCGGGCGGGATGCTCAACAACTGGCGATTCCAGTTGCGCGAGCAGGGCCTGGAGGATCGCTTCGACGAGATCCTGGATGAGATCGTAAAGATCCGGGCCGAGCTCGGATGGCCGATCATGGTGACACCGTTCTCGCAGATCATCGCCGTGCAGGCGATGCTGAACGTCGTCGGAGGCGAGCGGTATCGGAACGTCCCGGACGAGATCAAGCGCTATGCGCTCGGCCATTTCGGCAGGCTGCTGTCGCCGGTCGATCCGGACATTCTCGACCGCATTGTGGAGAACGGATCACCGGCTATTCCGCTGGAGCCAAAGCAGCTGGAACCGGGGCGCCCGGCACTCGAGAAGGCCTATCCAAACCTCGACGACGACGCGCGGATGCTGCGCTACATGTTCGCCGGCAGCGAGGTCGACGCCATGGAAGAGGCTGGCGCGATCCGAACCACGGCCACCCTCGGCAGTCCGGTCGAAGCGCTGCTGCGCGGCCTGCAGGGGCGCGGCTCCGTTACCCGCTTCGACGTCGAATACAAGAACACGCGCGTCGCCATGAGCCGGACGGCCTAGCCGTTCGCACGACAAGGTAAGGGAGGATCCAGGAATGACCTACATGATGCCGCCGATCGTCGACATGCGCTTGCGGCCGCCAATCCCGGCGTGGACACGTGGCAGCGTGTTCCGCACCGCGATGCATTACCCCCGCAAGATGATCAGCTTCAAGGGGGCGAGGTCCGCCTGGCTGGAAGATCTCGATATCCTGTTCGAGGAAATGGACTCCTCAAGCATCCGTTATGGCGTGCTGGTCGGACGCGCGTCGTCTGGCGCGGGCAACCTTGGCGGTGTCGAGAACCGTGAGATCGTCGAAGCGGTCAACACATACCCGGATCGTTTCCTGGGTTTCCTCGGGGTTGATCTGGACGACATAGACCGGGGTCTTGCGGAGATCCGCGAGTATGCCTCGGAAACCAACATCAAGGGCGTTTCAATCGAGCCCGGATCCGCGCGCGACCCGCGCTGGTCCGACGATGCGAGCCTGGATCCGGTCTATCAGGCCGCGCTGGAGCACGATCTGCCGGTATCGATCTCGCTGTCCGGTCTGCTCTCGGTGCTGGGCGGGCACGACATCACCTGGTCCAGTCCGGTGTCGATACAGCGGGTTGCGCAGAAATATCCCGACCTGAAGATTATCGTATCTCACGCCGCCTGGCCCTATGCCGCCGAGATGGTGGTGGTCGCCATGGCCTGTCCGAATATTTACGTCTCGCCGGATCTGTATGCGGCGACCAAGGACATGATCTGCGCGGACACGTATGTGAAGGGCGCCAACATGTTCTTGGAGAACCAGACGCTGTTCGGTTCCGCCTATCCGGTCAAGGATATCCAGGAGGCCGTCCGGGACTTCCTCGACATGGGATGGCGACAGGACATCATTCCGAAGATCCTGTACGGCAATGCGGCGAAGTTGCTGAAGCTCGATCTCGGCTAGGAGAGCGGCCCTGGCGGCGGGCACCGTCAGGGCAATTCCGACTTCAGCAGGTTGCGATACTCGTAGGTCTCGGTGTTCAGCAGCGTCCGGCGCCATTCGACCGGGCGCTCATCGAAGGTCACGGCGACACGGATGATCTCGAGCAGGGGCGTGCCGAGCGCAACGTTGAGACGCTTGGCTGTCTTCGCATCGGCCGATACGGCCCGGAGCCGGTCGAGTGTTCGGATCACGTTGATGCCAAACCTGCTCTGATACAGGTCATAGATGGTGGTGTTGCGCGATACGAACTCGGCCTCGGTCAAACCGGGGAACATCGCCTCGGAGATGCGGATTTCGTCGAGAACCGCCGGCTCGCCCGCCATCAGCATCACGTTGAACACCCGATAGATCGGGTCGTCCGGCCGGATGGCCAGGTCCGCGGCGGTTTCTGAATCGGCCGTCCCCGTCTGAAACGTAAGTGTCTGGACGATGGGAATCTCGCGGTGCCCGTCGCGGCGCACGATGTGGAAGAAGAAGTTGAGCATTCGCTCGGGGCTGTAGGGAATGAGGTAGGTGCCGCGGCCCTGTTGGCGGACTAGAACGTGTTCCGCGACCAGTTCGTCTATCGCCCGCCGCACGGTCCCGATGCTGGTGCCAAACATCTCGCAGAGCTGTTTCTCGGTCGGGATGGCGTCGCCCGCCTGAATCTCACCGCTGCTCAGAATCCGCGTGAGCGCCAGTTTCACCTCCTTGTAGAGCGGCTGGCCGGCGTCCCCCATAAGGGCAATGCCGTTTCTCCGGCTCTGACGGGCCGGTACTGACCTCGTCGTGCGCGGCCCGGATCCGGTGGAGGGGGAACGTTTCGGCATGTTCGATTTCTCTACTGTTCAGGACACGGAAACGAGGCTCCGCGAGCGGACCGGCTCAGGCAAGCAGCAATCGTAGGGCGAACAGCCGATTCTTCCGATCAAGACCGAAGTCTAGTTAATGTCCTTCTCAAGTGCCAGTTATCCGGGGGCTTTCCGCGGTGCGCCATCCACGCTTGGACAGGACGCTAAGGGTTTGACCAGTGCGGTAAGATATGTATCATACATATGTATTTATTGCATGCAACGAGGGCCGCATGAACATCACCCGTGAGATTGCCGCGCGCGTCGCGACCACGCGATTCGAAGACTTCAGCGACCACGATGTCGCCTATTCGAAGACGCTTGCGATGAGCGCGCTCGGGGCGATGGTCGCGGGGCCGCACTGCGCTGGAAGCGATATCGTTACGCGATACGTGAAGCGCGCGGGGGGCGCTGCGGAGGCGTCGGTGCTTGGCGCGTCGATGAAGGCCCCCGTGGAAATGGCAGCCCTCGCCAACGGCACTTATGCCCATGCGACCGAATACGAGGACGACAGCTTTCCGGAGGCCGTCTCCAGCTACACGCTGTTCCCGGCCATCCTTGCGCTCGGCGAGAAGCTCGGTTCAGACGGAAAGGATGTCATTGCCGCCTTTATCCTCTCGTATGAGGCGCAGGCCCGGATCGGTTTGGCATGCCGCGAGGCGCGGCGCCTCGGCTATATGGTGCTCAGTCTTGCCGGTTCCATCGGCTGTGCACTGGGCGCGGCGCGGCTGCTGCATCTGGACACCGAGAAGACGGCCAACGCGATCGCCGTCGCCGCGTCCCAAGCGAGCGGCCTCGGCTACCAGACCGGTACCATGTCGCATATCGCCGAGATGGGCTTTGCGGCCCGTAACGGCCTGACGGCCGCCCTGCTGGCGAGCGACGGCTTCACCGGGCAGAAGGACATTCTCGAGGCGCCGCGCGGGCTTTTCAACATCATCACCGCGGGCAATGTCGAGAACCCGGAGGCGATCCTGGAGGACTGGGGCAAGCCGTTCCGGATCAACGAGATCGGGATCAAGTCCTATCCCTGTTGCTACCATCTTCAACGGATGATCGAGACCACGCTGGCGATCCGCGAAGAGGGTGTTTCGGTGGAGGACATCGACAACATCACAGTCGAGGTCAACGCGTTCTTTCCGACCGTCGTTCAGCACGAGGAGCCGAATGACGAGATCCAAGCCCAGTTCAGTCTGCCTCATGCGATGGCGATCGCCATGCTCGAGCCGCGGGTTCTGCCGGCCGGATTCTCGAAGGCCAAGATCAACGACCCGGCCTTTGCGGCCTTCCGCAAGAAGGTCAGGACGGTCGTTCGCGAAGACTGGGGCTGGACGCCGACAGGATGGACCCCGAACATCACCTACAATCTGACCGACGGGCGCACCATCACCCGCCGGCCCGAGACGGCGAAGGGACAGCCGCCGGCGTTGCTTGGATTTGACGAATGCGTGCCGAAGTACCGCGGCTGCGTCGAAGGGATTGTCGCCGAGGCCGATATCGCGCGGTCGATCGAGATCATGGCGGAGCTGGAGACCCGCGAAGACGTCGGCGACCTGATGAGGGCCGTTGCGACCTAGAAGTTGCGATAGCTTTCCTCGAATCCCTTCGCACGCTTGCGGACGATTTCGATCAGCGCCTCGACGGCATTCGATTGCGGCCGCTGTACCGGCAGGAGTATGCCGAACTGGAGTCTGATCGCAGGCCGAAACGGTTTCACGAGGATGCCTTTGTCGGCGAACCCGCTGGCCGTGAAGATATCGACCACCGATACCCCAAGTCCGGCTGCTGCCATTTCGCAGATCGCGGCAGCGGACTGGGTCTCGATCATCAGGCGCCGCTGCACGCCGAGCTTGTCGAATACGCGGTCGACCCGGCTGCGCAGGATCGTGTCGGGGATTATCGAGATGAACGGTTCGTCAGCCAGGTCGCGGGCATGGATCACGTCGGCGCCGCTCAGTGGATGGCCCGGCGGCAGGACGCACGCACAGTTGAGGCTCGCCAGCGGCATGATGTTCGCATCCAGATAGTCGACTGGAAGCGTGGCCAGGCCAATATCGAACTGCTGCCCGTCCAGCCATTCGCGAAGCTCGCGTTTTACGATCGTTTTCACGGAGCTTCGGATCTGCGGCATTTCGCGGTGAAACTCGTAGAGCGCTTCGGGCACGAGACGCTGCATCATCGGCATGGTGGCGATTATCCGCACCAGGCCGCTGTCTATCAGCGCGATGTTCTGCATGAGATTGCTGAGATGCGTAAGGCCGGGGTAGACCCGTTCGATCTCACGAAACAGCGCCTCGGCCTCCGGGGTCGGGTGCAGCCGTCCGCCGCTGCGGATGAAGAGTTGGTACTCGACCTGACCTTCGAAATTTTTCAGCAGGCGACTGACCGCTGGCTGAGAGACATTGAGGATTGCGGCGGCCTGGCTGGTCGACCCTGAGATCATTACCCATCGAAAAGCGTCGATCTGCTTCAGGTTCAGCGCGCCGGACATGGAAACCTCCCGAAACGAATTACCGAACGGCTATCAGAAATCCCGCGCATGCCGCGTCTCGCCTCAGTCCGAAGGCGCGTATGTCCGCCCGAAACGGAGCGTTCAGCGGTAATCTGCGCCGTCACAACCCTATAACATAACTGCATAGTTAAATGAGCTAATAATATTGGAATTTATAGATTGGCTTCGCAAAAATGAGCACGTTCCGGCTTCAGCCCGGGCCGGCCGTGGCGCCGGGACGCAAAGACTCTTTTCGGGAGAAAGTTAGTGAAATTCAGGGACCTGCTCGACGATTTCGGACAGCGCAGAGAGGCCGCACTTGCCATGGGTGGCGAGGAGAAGTTGGCCAAGCGTCGGTCACAGGGTGTCCTGAATGCGCGCGAGCGTCTCGACACGCTTCTCGATCCGGACAGCTTCTGCGAGTCCGGCCTGTTCGCTCGCGGTATCCGGCCGGAAGTGCGCCACAAGACCCCGGCGGATGGCAAGATCGCGGGCTTTGGCAGAATCGACGGGCGCGAGGTCGCCGTCGTATCCAACGATTTCACCGTGGTCGGTGCCTCGAGCAGTTCGATCAACGGCAAGAAGATCCGGCACATGCGCGAAGTCGCGAGCGAGCGCGGAATGCCGCTGATCTTTCTCGGAGAATCGGCCGGTGCCAGGATGCCCGACCGGATGGGCGCGCCCGGTCGCGCGATGCTTGGCCAGGACGCCGCGGAGTACCTTCGCGACCGCAGGACGCCGTGGGTGTCGGCGCTGCTGGGCGATTGCTACGGGTCGTCCACCTGGTATGCGTGCATGTCTGACTTCGTGGTCATGCGCAAGGGCGCGACCATGGCCGTGGCGAGCAGCCTCGTCACGTCTGTGGCGATTAACCAGCCGGTCGACGCCGAGGATCTCGGCGGGTGGCGCCTTCATACGGCGGAGACCGGTCTCGTCGACATGGCTGTCGATACCGATGAGGAGGCTCTCGAGGCCGTTCGCACCTTCCTCAGCTATCTTCCCCGGCACAACGGCGAAGCGCCGCCGCGTGCCGAGCCCGTGGACCCGCCGGCCGACGCGGCCGAGCGCATCCTCGAGGTCCTGCCCGAGGTCCGCAATGCGGTCTATGACGTGCGCGATATCGTGCGCTGTGTGGTCGACGAGGGCAGCCTTTTCGAACTCAAGGCGCGTTTCGGCAAGTCGGTTGTCACCGGACTTGCCCGAATCGACGGTCGGTCGGTCGGCATTCTGGCCAACAACCCCAAGTTCAAGGGAGGGGCGATCGACGTGGACGCCATGCGCAAGGCGGTCAACCTCCTCGTGCTTTGCGACTCGTACAACCTTCCGGTCGTTTTCATGGTGGACCAGCCGGGGTTCCTGATCGGCATCGACGGCGAACGGCGGTGGGCGCCGGGGCGGATCATGAACTGGATGAACGCCATCAGCCTGGTAACGACCCCGAAGCTCTCGGTGATCATGCGCAAGAGCTACGGGCAGGCGTATCTGAACATGGGGGGCGGACGGAACTCCGACGAGGTGCTGTGCTGGCCGACGGCGGACCTGGGGTTCGTCGATCCGGTGCTCGGCGTGCACATGCTTCACAAGCTGAAGCGAGAGGATGATCCGGAGCGCTTCGACAAATTGGTCGAGGAGCTGAAGCGGGACTCCGCGGCCTATGCGCTCGCGGAGCTTTACGAGACCCAGATGCTCATCGATCCGCGTGAGACCAGACAGGCGCTGGCGCGGCTGCTCGAGGTCCACGCGAACAAGGGCGGCGTGGGCGAGCACAAGCTGGCTACCTGGCCAACAAGCTATTGATCCCGGCGGGCAACAAGACAGAAGAAGGATAGTCACGCATGGCCGACATAGAAGTGAAGAGCGACATCGCCGGAGCCGTCTGGAAGCTCCTCGTTCAGCCCGGTACCGAGGTTGAGGAGGACGACACGGTGGTGATCCTCGAGTCGATGAAGATGGAGATTCCGATCTCGGCTCCCGAGAGCGGTACCGTGAAGAGTGTGGCGATAGCGGAAGGTGACGCGGTCGTCGAAGGCCAGCTGGTCCTGGTCCTCACGGTCTGATGACGCGACACATGACGGCAGGACCGAACTATCGCGTGTTGGACGCCGAACCCGGCGTGGCAGACAATGGCCCCGTCGCGCGGGTTCGGCAAATCCTCGCGTCGGCGCGCAGGCAAGGGCAAGGCGCGCTCGACGAAAGCACCGGCAAGTCGATACTCGAGGCCTTCGGCATCGACGTGCCCGCCTCCGCGGTGGCGGCGACGCCAGAGGAGGCGCGCGATCGCGCGGCCCGGCTTACACCGCCGTTCGCCGTCAAGGTGCTGTCGACGCAGCCGTTGCACAAGAGTGATCTCGGGGGTGTTCGGCTGAACCTGGATGGGCCCGAGGCGGTCCACGATGCTGCCACCGGAATTGCCGATAGCTGGCCGTCCGATGCACCTCCGATCGAAGGCTTCCTGGTCGAGGAAATGGCGCCAGCGGGCCAGGAAGTGGTGATCGGTGGCTTCCTGGATCCTCAGTTCGGGCCGATGGTCATGGTCGGTCTGGGCGGCGTTTTTGTCGAGGTCTTTGCCGACGTCACATTCCGCGTCTGCCCGATTACGCGGGGTGACGCGGCCGCCATGCTGGGCGAACTCAAGGCGCAGCCGCTGTTGAATGGTGTGCGCGGCCGTCGTCCCGTCGATATGTCGGCGCTGATCGATGCGCTGTTGGCGATCGGCGGAGAGGGCGGCCTTCTCATGGAGCTGGGCGAAGAGATCGCCGAGCTCGACATCAATCCGCTGATCGTCGGGCCCGAGCGGGCCGTCGCTGTCGACGCGCGATTTGTCCTGACGGGTGAGTGCGTCGCCGGCGGTCTTGAAAGTCCCCCTTTGCCCGACAGCTTTGCCCCCCTTTTCGCGCCGAAGACGATCGCCGTCGCCGGGGTATCGGGTTCGGGGCAGGGGCCGGGCAACCGGTTCATCCGGAACCTGCGATCGCTGGACTTCGAGGGTGACATCTATCCGATCCACCCGAGTGCGACCGAGCTTGAAGGCTTGCCCGTCTACCGCAGTCTCGCGGAGGCGCCGAAGCCGATCGATTACGCCTACATCGCGGTGCCGAAGGCCGGGGTCGCGGATATGCTCCGAACGGCGGCCGGTCGCGTCCGCTTCGCCCAGATCATGACGAGCGGCTTCGGCGAGAGCGGCGCGCGGGGGGTAAGCCAGGACGATCTTCTGGCGGCGGCGCGAGCGGGCGGCGTGCGTATCCTCGGTCCCAACTCCCTCGGTACCTATTCGCCGCGGGGACGCATGACGTTCACCGAGACACACCGGGCGCACGCGGATCCGGGCCGCGTCGGCATAATCTCGCAGAGCGGTGGCATCGGGGTCGACTTCGTACGGACGGGGCAAGCGCGCGGCCTGCGCTATTCGGCGGTCGTCACGATCGGCAACAGCGCTGACTTGGGCCCGAACGACCTGCTGGAACACTTCCTTGCCGACCCGGATACCGCAGTCATCGGAATGTACCTGGAGGATATTGGCGACGGGCGGCGGTTCGTCAGCCTTCTGCGGGCGGCGCGCGGGCGCAAGCCGGTCGTCTTGCTGAAGGGGGGGCGCAGTGCGCAGGGCCAGAAGGCGGTGATGTCGCATACCGGTGCTCTGGCAGGCGACATGCGTGTCTGGCTCGCCGTGGCGGCGCAAACGGGCTGCATCCTGGTGGAAACCATCGAGGAGCTTCTCGACGTCCTTTTGATGTTCCAGTCGATCACGCCGTCCGACACGCGGGTCAGCCGCCGGCTGGCGCTCTTCGGCAACGGTGGCGGCGCAAGCGTGGTGGCCACGGATTGTCTGGTTGGGCACGGCTTCGACCTGGCGGAGCCGTCGGAGCAGACCCGGGCGCGACTCCATGCCTTGGAGCTTCCCGACGGAGCCAGTGCCGGAAACCCCATCGACTTTCCGGCGAACGCCTTCAACCGCAGCAACGGCAGGGTCGCGGAGGGCGTCTTGCGGGCGCTGAGCGGGGATGCGGCAACCGATGTGATTCTGCTGCATCTCAACATGCCCGTGCTTATGAGCTATCGCGAAAGCCAGATCGTGCCCAACATTGTCGACGCTGCGATCGCGCAACGCGCCGCGACCGAAGGGGATGCGCCGCACCTCGTGATGGTTTTTCGTTCCGACGGCAGCGAGGAGGTTGAGGCATTGCGGCGCGAGCAGCGCCAGCGCGCGGTTGCCGCAGGGATCCCCGTGTTCGAGAGCTTCGCCATGGCCGCGACCGCGCTGGCCGCCCTGGCCCGTTTCGAGGCGTTCCAGGCGCAACGTCGCGCCGACCGGAGTTTGCCGTCATGACGGCGTCACCGAATACCGCTCTCGTTGTCGGTGCCGGCGGTGTCGTCGGCGGCGCGGCGCTCGACCATTTTTTATCGCAGGATGGATGGCGGACGATCGCCGCGTCGCGCCATCCGCCGGAAGGGGGCGATGGGCTTCGGTGTGTCGCCGTCGATTTGCTGGATCCGGAGAGCTGCCGCGCGGCGCTTGCGACCTGTCGCGATGTCACGCACGTGTTCTATGCCGCCTATGCGAAGGCGGCCGACCCGCTAAAGGAGACCGTGACCAATCTCCGCATGCTCGTGAATCTGACAGATATGCTTGAGGCCGGGGCACCCGACCTCAAGCATATCCATTTGGTGCACGGCCAGAAATGGTATGGCAATCATCTCGGCCCGTATCGCACACCGGCGCGGGAGGACGATCCGCGCCATATGCCGCCAAACTTCTACTATGATCAGCAGGATTTCATCGAGAACCGCCAGCGTGGCAAAGACTGGACCTGGTCGGCCGTACGGGTGCAAGCCCCGCTCGGCTTCTCGCTGAACAGTCCCATGAACCAAGTGCTGATCGTCGGCGTGTACGGCTCGATTTGTCGGGCCCTGGGTATTCCGTTCCATTTCCCCGGGTCGCAAGGCTGCTTCGACGCGCTCTACCAGGTAACGGACCCGAAGTTGCTCGGACGTGCGATGCATTGGATAGCGACGCAGCCACAGTGTGCAAACCAGGCTTTCAACGTGACCAACGGCGACCAGTTTCGTTGGCGGAACCTGTGGCCGCGGCTGGCGGCGTTCTTCGGCGCGCCGGTAGGCGAGGTCCGAACGCGATCACTGGTGGACATGATGTCCGACAAGGGGCCGGTCTGGGATCGCATCGTCGCTGAGCATGGTCTCCGTAAACACAGGATGGATTCCCTCGCGAACTGGGCTTGGGGCGACTTCGTCTTCGGTAGTGCATTCGACAATCTCTCATCGACGGTAAAGGTGCGGAAAGCGGGGTTTAACGACTGTGTTGACAGCGAGGAATTCTATGTTTCTGCCTTGGAATCCATGCGGTCAGAGAGAGTTATTCCATAAAATGGAGGCTATTTGGCGATTCTTGGTGCCTGATTGCTTTCGTTTTTCTTTTTGGCTGTGCGCCGGATGCGCGCGCCTTTGTTGAGTCCGGCGGGTTGGTTCTGCCGCGCTCGAAGCAATGCCGGATGGGTAACGATCTGGCGAACGGGAGGAAACAATGACTGATCTGTTCAAGGGTGTGTCCCGTCGTGACGTGATGGGAATCGCCGGCCGCTTTGGGTTGACGTCGACGATGTTGGCCGCGGCCGGTATGACTGGAGCCATTACCGCACCGCAACTCGCCTCCGCTGCCGAGGATACCGAGAAGAAGCGCGCTAAATCGGAGCCGAAGTACCAGCTGCGTTACGGTGGCGCCGGCTACAATGCCCAGCGGTTGAAGTATGTTCATGTCGGCTGTCTGGAGTTCATCCAGGATCTCGAGGAGCGCACCAATGGTGCGGTTCGCGTCGAGTTCATCGGTGAAAACCAGATCTGCAACGAGCTCGACTGTGTGAAGAAGACCCAGCAGGGCATCATCGATATCTTCACGTCCTCGACCCAGAACGCGGCTGGCGCGGCGCCGTACTACAACGCGCTGGATTTTGCCTACATGTTCCCGAGCCGGGCGTCGTTCTATCACTTCCTCTACCATCCGAAGAGCGAGGCGTTGCTTCGCGAACCTTTGCGCCGCATGCATCGGGTGCAGTTCCTGTTCACGATGTACGAAGCGCGGGGCCTGATGATGGGCCTCAAGTACAAGGACCGACCCACCATCTCGACGCTGGAGGAGTTGCAGGGCGGCAAGAATCGCGTGACCGGTTCGCAGCCTGGAAGGATCGCGATGGACCTGATGGGCCTGAATCCCGTCCCGGTAGCGTGGGAAGAAACCCTCGACGGCCTTAAGCAGGGATTGATCGATGGCGCCGAGACGTGGATGTCGGCGGTTGCCGCCTTCAACATGACCCCCGTCGTCTCGCAGGCTGTCGATTTACGGTTCTTCTGCGGCGCCGAGCATGCCGCGATGAACCTCGACGTCTTCGAGAAGCTGGAGCCGGAATACCAGGACGCGATCATGGAGTCGGCTTACCTCACCCAGGCCCGGATTCAGGGAACGCATGAGGCGGCGCTGGTGAATCTGGTCGGCGCCACCACGCCTCCGATACCGGGCACGGTGTTCGACGAATTTGGCGTACGCGTCGCCACTCTGCCCGATCAGGAGATCGAGAAGGCCGAGAAGATGTGCGCGCCCGAATACGTTCCGGGCCCCTGGGAGCAATGGCGCGAGCGGATCAACGGCTGGGCCAATGGCCAGGATGTCTACAAGGAAATCCATGCGATCGCGCGGGAGATCCCGAAGGGCACGCTGGTGCAGGATGTCTCGCCGCGGCGTTGGTGGAACGCCTGACAATCGCGACGGGCGGCGCGGCCTACGGGTTGCGCCGCCAGCCGCCTGGGACGCGTATCTAGAACCCGTCCCGCACGGCGGACAACAAGGGGAGGCCGAGCGTGAAGAAAATCATACACTGGCTCGACAGCAACATCGAACCGATCCTCATGAACATCGCCTACGTGGTGATGGCCGTACTGGTCTTCGAGCAGGTCGTGCTGAGGTTCGTATTCAAGACGCAGATCGCCTGGAGTTCCGCTGTCGCGATCTACATGTTCATCGCGGTGACGTGGTTGGGGGCAGCCTATAATGTGCGCCAGCGCTCGCACCTGAACTTCGGCGAAGTCCGCTCGGTCCTTCCCTACGGCGTCCAGTTCGCCTGCCTGATCCTCGACGCGGCGCTCTGGGTCTCGCTAGCCGGTGTGGTGATCTACTACGCCGTCGACCAGATCGAACTGCTGCAGATGAACTTCGCTTTCGTGCCGGGTACGAGCGACCTCATGCAGTGGTGGTTCTACCTCATCATGCCATTTGGCTGGGGACTGATCGTGCTTCGCGCGCTGCAGAACCTCTGGCAGGACATCGGTCATTACCGACGGCGCGAGCCGTTCCAGCTCGGCGCGCCTTCGATGGTGGAAAAGGGATAGTCATGGAAGGCGAACTCATTGCCCTCATCTCGGTTTCGGCGATTGTCCTGTTCGTTATCGGCGTCCCGATCTTCCTGATCATCGCCCATTGGGTCCTTTGGACCAGTGTGGTGACCGATTTCACACTTGCCAATCTCAGCCTCACCCTGTTCGAGGGGATCAATTTCTTCGGGCTTCTCGCCCTGCCGCTGTTCATTCTGACCGGCGACATCATCAACGCGGCCGGGATTGCCAAGCGGCTGACGGACTTTGCCTATGCCATGCTCGGCTGGGTACGCGGCGGACTCGGCCTGGCGGCGCTGGCCGCGTGCGGCATGTTCGCGGCGATCTCCGGCTCGAATGCCGCCACCACGGCCACCATCGGCTCGATCATGTACAAGGACCTGAAAGAGGGGCGGTACGACAGCCGCTTCTCGGCGGCGACGCTTGCCTCGGGTGGTGTCGTCGGGATCATCATCCCGCCGTCGATCATCTTCGTGATCTACGGGTTCCTTCTGAACCTGCCGATCGGCGATCTGTTCATGGCGGGCCTGCTGCCCGGTGCGCTGATGATCGTCGGCATGCAGGTTGTTTGCCTCGTGATGTCCTGGAAGTTCGGCTGGGGCAAGATCATCCCGTTTCAGCTCGGCAATTGCGTCCGTACCGGTTTCCGCAGCTACCTCGGGTTCGCCGCCATCGCAATCGTTCTGCTCGGCATCTACGGCGGTATCTTCTCACCGACGGAAGCGGCCGCGATGACGGCGGTGTTCGGGCTGGTTGCAGGCATAGCGATCACGCGCGAGATCAAGCTGCGCGACGTCCCGAAGATCCTGCTTCATTCAGGACAGATCGCCGGGCTGCTCGTTCCGCTGGTCGCTGTATCGATCGTGATGCAGCAGATCCTCTCGATAATCGGGGCGCCGGCGTTCGTGGCGGGGCTGTTCGACGGCATCGGTGGGTATTACGCGACCCTGTTTATCTGCATGGCCATGATCATCGTCGCCGGCTGCTTCCTGGAGAGCGTTCCGGTCGTGATCATCCTGGCGCCGATTCTCGCGCCCATCGCCTACGGGATCGGCGTCGATCCGGTTCACTTCGCGATCGTGTTCGTGGCTGGCACCGCCATCGGCTTCATTACCCCGCCGTTCGGCCTCAATCTGTTCGTGGCGAGCAGCACCACCGGACTTCCGTTCCTGAGGATCGTGCCTTTCGTGGTGCCGTACTTCATCATCCTCATGCTCGCCTGGTTTGCCATCGTCGGTATTCCCGCGCTTTCGACCTACCTGCCGTCGATCAGCGGGATGTAACGCCTGCCACCGTTCTCGCTTCCCCGCCCGACCTTTCCGGGCGGGGAAAACGGGACGGCCAAACGGGAGGGGTATCATCACCTATCCGGACCTATGATCGGCGTTTCCGGGCGAATCGTGCGTCGAACACACTTGCCTTCATTGTCCGGTCGTGGCCGGAGGGGGCGTGGTGTTTGAGCCGTTCGGACAGCGTCCTCTCCAATCGACTACATCGGCAACCCTGTCCCTCTCGCCAACAGCGGCGCGGAACTCTGGATGGCTGGACGAGCCGTCGTAGGCATGGCCGGCTGACACGAGCGTCGAACAAGTCGTACTTGGATATGCCTGCGCGCTCCAACGGGGCCTGGCAATACGGCCAGTCGGGCCCGCACGGCGAAATCTGCCCGGTCGCATGGTCGGGCTCCCGGAACTCCGCGTAGACCCCGTCTCGCGCCGGTACCTCACTGCTCTTTTTAGGGAGACAATCAAGTGCTGCCATTCTGGGATCAGGTGCTGTTCCTCGGCATCGTGGCACTGGGCTGCTATACGCAGGCGATCACCGGGTTCGCGCTCGGGCTTATCGTGGTGGCGTTCGCGACCCTGTTCGGCATCATGTCGATCGAACAGGCCTCAATCGTCGTGACGATCATTACGCTGTCGAATGCGAGCGTTGCTTTGGGCCGAAGCGGTTGCCAGGTGCAGTGGAGTCGAGCGGTTCCCGTGATTTTGGCGGCGGCACCTGCGACCTATTTCGGGCTGGTCCTGCTGAGTCTGTTGGGGACCGAGAGCATGGGGCTGCTGCGGTTGCTGCTCGGCGTGACGATCGTCGGGAGCAGCCTGCTGCTGGTTTTCAATCCGCGACCCATGACGCGAGAATCGAGCCGGACGTCGTTCGGTCTCCTCGGCGCCGTCGCTGGGGTGCTGGGCGGACTGTTCGCGGCGTCCGGTCCACCCTTGATCTTCCACTTCTACCGGCAGCCGCTCAGGCTCTCGATGATCCGGGACTCGCTGCTCCTGGTGTTCATGGTGCTCGCGATGGAACGGATCGGCTTTCTGGTGTTACGCGGCGAGATGCCGTTCGACGCCATCGTCCAAGCGGTCGTGGCGCTCCCGGTAACGGTTGCGTTTACGCTCCTCGGTGGGAAACTGTCCCCACCGCTTGGTGAAACGGCGATGCGGCGCGCGGCGTTCATCCTGCTGCTGTTCGCGGGGTTGGGCGTGATGGCCCCTGTTCTACTGAGCAGTTGAGGCCTGAGCGGTGCTTTGATTGCAGGTCTATTCGATGGCCCCGGCGGCGGGGCTGACCAGCAAGAGGGCGACCAGATCGGCCTGGCGGCTGGTGCCGGTCTTCTGGAACAGATTGCGCAAATGAAAGGCCACGGTCGTCGGAGCGATCCCTAGGTCGGCGGCGATGTCGGCGGGTCGGGAGCCGGCAGCCAACGCGGCCGCGATTTTCGCCTCGGTCGGGGTGAGGGCGAAGAGCGCACACAACGTGTTTCGAGACAAGGACGGGCGTTGCTCGGGGTCTGAGAGAAACAGAACCGCTGCGGTTTCCCGGGACTTAGCGCCGGCAGGGTCCGAAAGGGCGGAGGCCAGTACCATCAGATCGCGCTGGCCGGAGTGGCGGGGCACGGAGAGGCTGGCCAGATCCTCGGCGTTATTCCGTGCGGGTGTGCATTTCTCGCGAACCAGCCTGTTCAGGGCCGCATTGGTTGGCGCGTGGTCCGCCCAGATCCTGGCGTCGATATTGAGACCGTCCTTGCGCGCCGCCATGTCGTGGGCCGCGCGGTTGGCGAAAAGCACGCGGCACTGGCTGTCCGCCAGCACGATCCCAAGCGCCAGGCGGTCGAGCACTTGCCGGATCCCGGTGGTTGGGGCATCGGCGCCCGTCGAGGCGAGGTGTGGAACCGACGCGCGGAGGGCCTCGAAGATCTCGTCGTTTCGCGCGCGGATCCGATTCACCTGCCGCAGCCGGGCTTCGATCGTGGCCAGCATCAAGTCGTAGTCGATGGGCTTGACCAAATAGTCGTCTGCGCCGGCCTGCTTTCCCTGAATGATCTCGCGCGGGCTGGCGAGCGCGGTGAGGAACAGGAAGGGCGCTTCCGCGAGGTCGGGGTGACGTGCGCGCACGGTCTCGAGCACCGCGTAGCCGTCTAGACCGGGCAAGCCGATGTCGCACAGGATGAGATCCGGCCGCGTCGTTTCCAATCTGGACAGGGCTTGCTCGCCGCTTTCCGCCGCGATCACCAAATAGCCGGCCTCTGTGAGTTCCTCGGCAAGGTCAGAAAGCAACTCGGCTTCATCTTCCACGCACAGGATGATGGCCCGGCTCTCGATGGACCGCGGGGTGGTTGCGTCCATTCCTATCCTCCCGGACGTTCTGAAACCTTGGCGCCCGTGGCGGCGCCCGGGAGGGGGAGCACAAGGGAAAAGACGGTCCCGTCGTGCCGGGATTCCACAAGCTCGACCTCTCCCCCCTGCATGCGCGCCAGTGCGCGCGCCATGTAGAGCCCGACGCCGATCCCGGTCTTGCCCGCGGAATTCCGACCTCGAAAATAGCGTTCGAACAGCTTGTCCCGATCCGCGTCTGGGATCGGGTCTCCTTCGCTGTGCACAAGACAGCGCACATGGGTGGATGTCGCCTCGATATCTAAGCGCACTGGCGTTTCCGGCGGCGAATACTTGACAGCGTTGGAGACGAGATTGGCAAGCGCGTGTTCGGCATGGGCCGGATCGCACATCACCGACAGGGCATTATCGGTCTTCGTCGCGAGGATGATTTCCCGATCCGGCGTTTCCTCCCTCTGACGCGCGCAGACCGCTGTAACAAGGGCATTGATCCCAAAAGGTTCGCTGGACAATTCTATCTGGCCCGCGTCGAGCCGGGCGGCGTCCAGTGTACTTTCGACCAGCCGGATCAGACGCGCGATGGCACTCCGCGCCGTGTGCGCCCGCGCGACCATTTCATCCGCCGATACATGCTCGCGGCGACGGATCAGGCGTTGAAGAGTGGAATCGACGATCGCCAGCGGGGTCCGGAACTGGTGCGAGACCATGGTCGCGAAGTTGCTGTAGAGCTCGGTCGCCGCGCGTTCGCGTTCCAGTGCGGCAATCAACTCACGGGTTCGTGCGGCCACCAGCTCTTCGAGGTGGTCGCGGTGGCGGGCAAGCTCTCTTTGCGCCGCGTGGCGTTCGGTAACGTCGCCGATGAAAGCGATTGCTCCGATAATCTGCTCGTCATCCTTGAGTGGAAAACAACGCATATCGACATAGCGCGCGTCCGTTGAGTCGGGATGGAAAAGGGCCTTGTCCGATATGGACGAGGATGTCCCCTCCAAGGCTTCGCGGAAGGGGCGGGCGATGCCTTCAATCGCGAAGAAGCCTGAAATTTCGGCCAGCGTCGTGCCCACGGCGCGTTCGGAGGACCAGCCAATGAGGCGCCCCATGGCGTCATTCCACAGGCTGCAGCGCAAATCCCGATCAAAAGCGAGAATGCCCTCGCCGCTGGAGGCGACGAGCAGGCTGGAAAAATCGCGCTCCCTATAGAGAAGTTCGGTGCGGCGTCGGGAAACGACGAGACTGTGGATCAGGTAGGCGGAGAGGATTCCGCCGGCAACGGCAATGCCAACGAGCCAAATGATTATCTGCCAGATTTCACCGCGGTACTGATCGAGCTGTCCGCCCAGTTCATTCCATTCCGCAACCATGGCCGCATTGGCGGCGCGCGCGAGCCAGACCGCGATCGACTCGGCAATATCGCGGGCATGTGCGAGGTCCGTGGAGGCGGCATTCGATACGAGCGGCTCTAACTCGCGGGCGGCCTGGACCGTTTGTTCGAGTTCCTCCTCATAGCCAAGCGCAATCATCCGGCGCCGCTGCGGTCCCTCGTCGATCAGGCCGAGGCGGCTCAGAAGGATGTCATAGCGAAGCTCGATGTCGTCCTGGCTGCTTGCCCCCAGTTCCAATCGCGCCAGCGCCTGGGCGAACCGCAGGCTGGCGGCTTCCGCGCGCGAGAGAACCCAGACCATGTTCGTGCTCGCGTCAATGCGCATCTTGCGCTCGGTCTGCGCCAGTCCGATCAGGGAATAGACGAGAAGGATGGCGAGAATGGCGATGACGCCGAGCGGCAGGAAGAAGCCGAGGATGGGGCGCGTGCCCCGCATTACCTGATCTCCAGCCGATAGAGCTGCCAGACCCAGCGATAGTCGTAGCGGATATCCTGCAACTCGCGGTGATCATCGCGCGGATAGACGATCCAGAGCGGTCCCTTGTCGCTCACATGAAGCGCGTCTCCGTCCATCTCGAAGGCGACAAGCACATCGAAGCGAGTGAAATCATCCGCCGGAATATCGATGACATAGTCGTTGAGCGCGATTGCCGTGACGGTTCCACCGTCCGCTTCCACCAGCGCGAGCAGATCCCGCATCAGAAAGCCGTCGAACCGGCGCACACCGTCGGTGACGGTGGTCGAGGTTTCCAGCGCGCGTTGCGGCAGGGACTTGAGCATGTCCAGGTCGAACCGTGCCGCGCTCTCGGTATTGGTTCGGCCAATATTGCCGCGCACCTCGAGCACCACCGGGCCGGCAGGAGCGTCAAGGCCGTTCGTCCCTGCCTGAGCCGCTTGGGCGAGCACGGTAAATCCGATCAGGATGATTGCAAACTTCGCTGACGCCACTCCCCAGGTTCCTCCATGCTTCTCTTGCGTTCGGACGGCCCGTCGATCGCACCTTACTGAATAGCTTGAAACCGTCACCGCGTCCCCTCCGAACAGAGGGGGCGCCGCAGCCGATGCGCGATTACCGTCGGTCGGACAGGGATTCGATTCGGCTATACGGTCAGGAACATATGTGGGATTTCAGTATCGGGCAGGCGATTAGCCTGATGGTTCGCACCATGCCGTTCATCGTGTTGCGGGGGGCCATCTATTTCGGGGCGGCGCTGGCCTATGTCGTCGTTACCGGGGCCGGGGCAGGCATCGGTTATGGGGTCGGTGCCTTCGGCGAACCCGACTTTCAGGCGCAGACGACTTTCTGGGGCGCCATCGGCGGCTTCGGCGTCGTTGGCGCAATCATGTATTGGGCGCGCGAATATATTCTGTATCTCGCCAAGGCCGGACATATCGCCGTGCTGGTCGAGCTCATCTCCGGCCGGGAACTGCCGGCGGGCCGATCGCAAATCACCCATGCCACCGCGGTCGTCAAGGAGCGTTTCGCGCAGGCAAGCCTGCTGTTCGCCATCGACCAGATAGTCAAGGGCGTCATCCGGGCGATCTCGGTGCTGGTCCGCGGGATCCTGTCGTTCATCCCCATCCAGGGGGTCAAGCAGTTGATGACGATCGTCGAGGCGTTTCTGCGTGTGGCCGTCGGTTTCGTCGACGAGGTGATCCTCGCCCACATGATCCGGTCCGGGCAGGCGAACCCCTGGGAATCGGCCCGCGAGGGGCTGGTCCTTTACGGGCAGAACTACAAGGTGATGCTCAAGAATGCCGCGTGGCTCACGCTTTTCGTCTATGGCCTGAGTGCGCTCGTCTTCGTGCTCATGCTGGCGCCCGCCGCTGGCGTCGTCTACCTGATGCCCGGCAACTGGTCGGCGGGCGGCTTCGTTTTCGCCCTGATATTCGCCTGGAGCGTGAAGGCCGCGATTTTCGAACCGTTTGCCATCGCGTGCCTCATGCAGGTCTATTTCCGCACGACCGAGGGACAGACCCCGGATCCAGAATGGGATGCGCGGCTCGAACAGATGTCAAAAAAATTCCGCCAGCTCAAAGAGAAGGCGCTGGGGTATTCGCCGATTCCCGTGAAGGCGTGAGGTGCGGTCATATGGACGTCGTGCGTTTTGTCCGGCGTCCCGCCCTTCACTTTTTCGGAGCGAATCCAGGCTGTTCCCGGAGGGCTGGTGCGTCGTCATGGCGCTGCCGCCTATCTCAATACACCTCCAGCCTGGCATCGAAATCTAGGGTGACGGAGAGGCTGTCGCCCGGCGCCGCCACGGGCGTGTTCCGGTCGGCTTGCGGCCGGAAGACCAGATCTCCGGAAACCGTGCCGCTGATCGCCAGCAAATTGTCGCGAACCTCGCTGCGGGCGATGCTCAACGTCAGGGCGTCTTCGTCGGCCTCCCAGTAGCCGTTGATATGTGGCTTGGGATCGTTGCCGACGCCAGCGATGGACAATTCGATGTTGAACGGTTCCGTGAACGTGCCTTCGAAGCCCAGGGAGAGGCGTCCGAGCCCGTTGTCCGGGGCGATGTGGCGGGTGTAGATCGAAACGCCCCCCCTTTCGGCATCCCCATATGCGTCCGACTGAGCACGCCAGACCTCCACCGTGACCGGCCTGTCGCCGATGTTGCCCGTGATCCGGCCGCCAGGCTCGTCGGCCAGGGCAGGCCCAGCGGCCAGGCCGATCGCGAAAGCCATGACTATCGGTTTCATTTGTGTGCTCCTCGCGCGTTTCGGCACAACGGATCGTCCTATCTCTGGCCCGCTCCAAGGGTGGCTTCGTCCTCGGGCGAGCGGGCTTCGCACAACTCGTGCCTGTCGAACCAATGTGAACCGGCGACCAGCAATGCGCCGGAGACGTGGTGTTTCAGCAGGAAGCGCTCTCGCCACGTCTCGCCTTCGCCCGTGCAGTCCGCCCAATAGAGAGCCCCGCCCTCCATGCCCTCGACCGGTGCGGGCGCGCCGAGGCGGCAGGTGGTTTCATAGAAGAGCAGATCGTTACCGCGTATGGCGATGCGCTGGTCGCTCACCGGGACGGTGCAATCGAAGGCGTCATAAACCCCGTCCCTGATCTGCGCGGCGGCCTGCGCAAGGCCGAGACCGAGCAGCACTATCGCGACGCCCGATGTCCGAAGCATTTTCCGTCCCTCCGATGTCATGTCGCGCCGCCACTTCGCATGGACTGGGGGGCATGGGGCTCATTGGCCGACCGCGCGCATCCAGACCGTACGGCTAGCGGTAATGGTCACGCCGTTGCCCGTGCCGATAAGTTCCATGACGCCAAAAATGGTGGACCGATCGGCAACCATCATCCGGTACGTCATGTCCATACGGATGCCGTCCAGGGTGTAGGATGTCTTGCCGATGAGCCGCGGCAGGTTCGTCTGATCGCAGTCGACGACCATCGCCACATCGTCAGGCGTCAGCACCGGCACAGGCTCATAGGGAGCGGAGGTGTCGAGGCTCCACGCCTTTTCGTCCGTTAGCTGCAGGACCATTGGCTCGCGCATGTCCGGGTGGGTCAGCGCGAGCTTGTCGCCCTGTTCGGCAATTGACAGCACATCATTGTCATCGGCGGCGGGGAAACCCTGGACGATGGGCCCCAGCCGGAAAAAGCCGGCCTGGTGTTCTATCTGCCAGGAGCCGACGAGATCCCGCCGGATCGATGCCCATTCGCGCGCGCCGGCCTTGCCGCACATCGGTGAGGGGTCGGCATCCGGCCGCGACGGTGCAATAACCGTGGCTGCCAGAGCGAGCCCGACAAACAGGATGCCGCCGCAGCGGGCCAAGGCAGGCATGCTGGTCACGCGGATCATTTCTCGACGGCGAGTCGGGTGGCGAAACGACCGGAAATGTCCCTGCAGTCCGCCGTGTCGGCGTCCCCGAAACCTTGTGCCCGGCACAGTCGCGCTGCGAAACTGCCTTCGGCCCGGCCGGACTCGTCGCCGACCTCCAATGCGTCGAACGTCACCTGCGGATCGCTGCCGGCCCCTTCGGACGTCCAGCGCGCGCCCATGAAGCCTTCGCCTTTCGGAAACAGGACGACGGTGACTTCTTGAGGGCGGGAATCCGGCGACAGAGACCCCGCGAAGATCGCTTCGATCACCAGTTGGCCCTGACCGCCGCCGTGAATTTCGAGGGAGGTCACGGGCCCGATCTTGTAGGCCTTGGCCATGGCATCGTTGCCGTCGGAGCCCAGGATCTTCCACTGTTGCGCTTCGTCGCCGACCGTCGCCGTGATCGTTCCGATCGTTTCCATTGCGGCGGCGAACTGGACGGACGAAACCAGCAGGATGCCGGCTAGGATGCGCTTCTTCATAAGGCGGTGTTCCCGTGCGGATATTTCGATCGGCTCGGGAACCTAGCGTTATCGCGCAATCAGCGCCCCGTTCGAACGGAGGGGATCGCGTCTGTGTCGTCAAGAGTGTGGGCCTGACATGGCGGCCCCTGCCGGGGGCAGATAGCTAGTGACTATCCTTGGGGCGACCGACCGGCCAAGACCGTATCGGCATAGCCGTCCTCCGCAAGCGAGGTGCAGAGGTCGGCCCATTCGCAGTCGCGACACGCGGATCGGATCTGGCCGGCCGAAAAAGCTGCGCGGAGCAGTCGAAGGCGTGTGTCATCCAGCACCAACCCGTCTCCGGATGCGATCGGCTTGCCTAACAGTCTGCCGACGTCTGTCGCGGCAGCCCGATCCCGCTCGGTCACGCTGCAACGGTGGCAATGTGGCTCGGGATCGGCGAGAAGCGGGGCGCAGACGTCGTCCGGCCCCGCGACGATTTCGATCTCTTCCCCCGCGGCGAGGCGCCCCGCGATCACGGTCAGGTTGGCCGTGAAAGCGGGGCTGTAGCCCTTTCCTGCGTAGGTCAGGATACAGAGAAGATGGTGCGGGCGCAGCCGCACCGTCATACGGCGGCGCGCTTCGGTCCGCGAGCCATGGCCTTCAGGGTCGCTGCCCCAAGTGCGGACTTGAGGATCGCGCCGACGACGAAGGGTACGACCCCGGCCATGATCGCCGGCTCCAGACCGATGAGGACCGCCAGCCAGGCCGCGCCGAGAACGAGGCAGATCGCGTTGCTGATCAGCATGCCGACAAAGGCCAGGCCGACGCGCCGTCCGTTCCAGCCCTGTTCGGCCAGCCAGCCCATGGCCATGCCCGCAACCGGGAAGGCGAAGAGATAACCGCCGGTCGGGCCGACGAAGTGATGTGCGCCGGCGGCGCCTCCGGCGAGCACCGGCATGCCAAGCGCGCCTTCGACCAGCCACGCGGTAATGGTAAGGCCGCCGAGACGCCAGCCATAGAGCGCTCCCACCAACGCGACGGCAAAGGTCTGCATCGTCATGGGAACGGGGAACATCGGCACTTCGATGTAGGAGGAGAGCGCCAGGAAGAGGCTGCCGAAGAACACTGCCCCGATCTTCCAGGCCAGAGGGCGGTTCTGCAGATCGAGAGGGCTGAAGGTCGGCTTGAGGCTTACGGTGGCTGAAGCGTTCACGCGTGGGTCCTTTCAGGATTATAGATAATCTTGCAACTCTATCGCTAATGATAGGCCACAGAACCTCGCGCATTGCAAGGCCGACGCGCGCATAGGGGGCCTCCGGATGAAGCAGACCCGCGATTTTGAATTGAAAACGGGCGTGCTCGGATGGCAAGCCGTGCTCCGCCGCCAGGGCGAGAAAGCCCTTACGAACGGTCGCCGAGAGCGTTCTGCCGCTTCGGCATTTTTCCGATCCATTGCACATGTCGTGCAAGCAAAGCCGTAGCGGCCTCGATGTCGCCCGAGCGCAGGGCGGCCAGGATTGCCCTGTGATCGCGGTCCGTCGGCGTTTCCCATTCCGCGCGCCAGCCGGAGAACAGGAAGCGGGCGCTCGCGGCGTGCAGGTCTTCGATGGTTCTGAGCAGCCGGGGCATGCCGCAGGGGGTGATGATCAGCCGATGGAACTTGCGGTTGGCTTCTTCCCAGGCCTGAACATCGCCCGCGTGGTCTCCAGCGCGCGTGGCTTCCTCCGCCTCGTCGAGGATGGCCTTGGTCAGATGCGGCGCGGCATTGCGAAGGGCAAGAACCTCGAGCGCGGCCCGCATTTCCGCGACCTCGCGCACCTCCTCCAGGCTGAAGCCCGCCACGCGAACGCCCCGGTGCGGCTCGCTTTCAACCAGCCCCTGCGCTTCAAGTCGACGGAACGCCTCGCGGACCGGCACATGGCTAGCGCCGAATTCCTCGGCGATGTGATCCTGCCGCAGTCGCGCGCCCGCTTCGATCTGTCCGGAGATGATGCGGCTGGCGAGTTCGCGGCTGATGCGTGCGGCAAGAGGCTCTGATTTGGCATTCGACATGGGATTATAGATAATCCGAATGCGGCCCGGCGTCGAGCGTGCTTGCTGAAATGTCCGGGAAATGCAGTCCAACACGTCGCCCGCCGGTACGCCCGGGAATTGCCTTGGCGGGTATCCGCCGTTGCGGCCGCGTTGAGCCACTCTTGTGCGGTCGTGTCCGCTTGACAGGTGAAGACTACGACGAAACCAAGTCTGGAACTATGATCCCGGTTAAAAATCGGATGCGGCACCTGAGCTAACAATACCACCGTGAGGTGGTGGCATGCGGAGGACATGGCTCTGGATGGGGGTGGCGCTGCTCGTCATCGCGGGCGGCTCGTATGCCCTGTACACGTTCCTGCAACCTCAGCCCCTGCCCGAAGCGGTCCTCTATGGCAACGGCCATATCGAGGGCTCCGAAGTCCACGTGGCGGCGGAGGTCGGGGGGCGGGTCGTCGACAGTCGTCTCGTCGAAGGCGAACGCGTTGAGGTCGGCGCGTTCCTCGTCAGCGTGGACAGGGCCGATGCCGTTCTGCAACGAGACCGAGCTGTAGCGGAGATCGAAGCTTTGCGCCGTGCCCGGGAGCGGGGGGATAAGGAGCTCAGCGTCGCGCGCCACCATTTCAAGATGGCCGAGCGCGATCTCGAGCGCTACCGGGAACTGCGGAAACGCGATGCCATTGCGCCGCAGCGGCTCGAGCAGGCGCAGGACGCCTTCCAAGAGGCAGGGGGCCGGGTCGCCGTTCTGGCGGCCGACATCGGCGCTTTCGACGCCCGCATCGACGCCGCGCAAAAAGAGCTCGGCCTCATGGAACGCCGGCTCGCCAAGACGCGCATCTTCGCGCCCATCACCGGCACGGTGTTGGCAAAAGCGACCGAGGTCGGCGAATACGTCCAGCCCGGCCAAACGGTCGCGGTTCTCATGGATCTTTCCCGTCTGGAGCTGAAGATCTTCGTCCCCGAGAGGGATATCGGCAAGGTACGGCTCGGGGGTACCACACGGGTAAGGGTCGACGCGTTCCCCGATACGCTGTTCGACGGGGCGGTGGCACGGGTCGATCAACAGGCTCAATTTACGCCGCGCGACATCCACATGCCACAGGAACGAACCCGCATGGTGTTCGGCGTCACAATCGCTCTCGCCAATGTCGATGGCGTGCTCAAGCCGGGCATGCCCGCCGACGCCTGGATACTCTGGCAAGCCGACGGGGTATGGCCCGAGCGGCTCAGCGTACCGGAATAGGGCGTTGTCATGGCCAGCCGGGTCGACCAAATAATCGATGCGCGGGGCCTTGGCCGGCAATACGGGAAGACCTGGGCGGTCAAGGATATCGACCTGCGCATCACGCGCGGCGAGATCTTCGGCCTGGTCGGACCCGACGGCGCCGGAAAAACGACGCTGATACAACTCCTGGCCGCCATCCTGGATCCGAACGCGGGGCGTTGTCGCGTGCTTGGTTTCGATACGGTCCGGCAAGCGCGGCAGGTCACATCCCGGATCGGCTACATGCCGCAGGGCTTCACGCTCTACGAGCGCCTGACAGTCGCCGAAAACCTGGCCTTTGCCGCCAAGACGAGGAACGTCCCGGCTTCGCATTTCGCGGCGCGGCGGCAGCGGTTGCTAGCGATGGCGGGCCTTGCCCCCTTTCTCAACCGTGCCGAGGGCGCGCTATCCGGCGGCATGCGCAAGAAGCTCGCCCTTTGCACCAATCTCGTGCATGAACCGCGGTTGCTCCTTCTCGATGAGCCGGGGCTCGGCGTCGATCCATTGTCGCGGCGAGAGCTTTGGCGCATGTTGGAGTCTTTCCGCTCCGCCGGGGCCACCATTGTCTTCGCCACCTCCTACATGGACGAGGCCGAGAGATGTGACCGGCTCGCCTTTCTCGACGCCGGGCGCATCCTCGCGCACGGTACGCCGGACGCGCTTCGCAGCCGCGCAGCCGGTAGCGCCTTCCAGGCGCCGGCAGACGGCCGGAGCGCAGTCGAAGAACTGCTGATCCGGGCCCCGGACGTCATCGGCTTTCAATGGCGTCCGACGGGGATCCGCTTCACGGTGGACCCGCGCAAGGGGCTCTCGGCCCGTCTGCGGGCCGACCTCGAACGGCTTGGACCGGTCACGCCAGCGACACCCACCATGGAGGACGTCTTCGTGGTTCTCCACGGTGGCGACGCCGTCGGCGTCTCGACCGATGCCATCCGGGTCGCGCCAAACCCCATTACGATCGCGGACACAGGCGAGCCGCCGTCCGACCGGGTACGGATCCGCGCGCTGAGCCGCCGCTTCGATGACTTCGTGGCGGTGGACCGTGTGTCGCTCGATGTCGGCGCCGGCGAGATCTTCGGCCTTCTGGGCGCGAATGGGGCCGGCAAGACGACGCTGATACGAATGTTGTGCGGGCTGTTGCCACCATCGAGCGGGGCGGCACGTGTCGCCGGTATCGATGTCGGCGCACAGCCGGACCGCTTGCGTCGTCGCATTGGCTACATGTCGCAGCGCTTCTCGCTCTATCCCGACCTCACGGCGCGCGAGAACCTGAACTTTTTCGCGAGCGCATACGGCCTTCGGCGCCGGGCCGCACGCGACGCCATCGGCTGGGCCTCCGACATGACCGACCTTGCGGGCGTTGCGGAACGCCCGGTCGCGCGGCTGTCCGGGGCAATTCGCCAGCGCCTCGCGTTGGCCTGCAGTCTCCTGCACCGGCCGGCGGTGCTGTTCCTCGACGAGCCGACCTCCGGGGTCGATCCGCTTGCCCGCTTCCGCTTCTGGCAGCTCATTGGCACCGTGGCAGCGGCTGGTGCCGCCGTGATCGTGACGACGCACTACCTGGAGGAAGCCGTCTATTGTCACCGCCTCGGGCTCATGCACGAAGGTCGGTTGATCGCCCATGGCGATCTGCCGTCCCTGCGCGCAGGGCTTCAGGGCGACGTTCCGACGGACGTGGCCGGGGTGTTCCTCGGCTATATCGAGCGTGCCGGCTCGAAGCCCCCTGCGGTGGCGGCAGGCTCGCTATGACGCTCGCCCGGATTGCCGCCGTCGTCGAGAAGGAGACTAAGGAGATCGTACGCGATCCCGTCACGGTGGCGGTTGCGCTGCTGATGCCCCTCGTCATGCTGTTCCTCTTCGGCTACGCCATCTCGCTGGATGTCGAGGACGTTTCGATGGGCGTGCTCGATCAGGACCGGTCCCCCGCGAGCCGGCAGCTCGTAGACCGGTTCGTGCGGAGCGGCTACTTTCGTCTCGCCAGCGAGTACACGTCGTCGCACGCCGTCGAGGCCGGGCTTCAGCGCGGGGAGGTCAAGCTCGCACTGGTGCTGCCTGCAGGTTTGCAGGAAACGATCGCACGCGGCCGGACCGCGTCCGTTCAAGTTCTCGTGGACGGGACCTATTCGGCGACGGCCAACCTGATTGCGGCCTACGCGGAGGCGATTGTCTCGGCCGCGGAAACGCACGCCGCGTCCGTTGTCGGGGTGGATGCGCGCGTCTGGTACAACCCGTCGCTGCGCAGCGTGACCTATGTCGTCCCCGGTCTCTTTGGCGTCATCCTGATGGCGTTTCCGCCGCTCCTCACGGCGCTTGCGGTCTCGCGCGAAAAGGAGACCGGCTCGATCCAGCAGATATTCGCGTCACCGCTGTCGCCCGCCGAGTTCCTGGCAGGCAAGCTCGTGCCGTACGGGATCATCGCCTTCGCGCAGATCGCGATGGTCATCGCTGTTGGTTTCGTGTGGTTCGGGGTTGCGCTGCGCGGCGAGTTGAGCCTCTTGCTCGCGGCCGGACTCATCTACGTGTTCTGCACCGTCGGCATCGGCCTGCTTGTCTCGACGATCGCCCGAACCCAGCTTACCGCCATGCTCCTGGCACTAATCGTTACCCTGATGCCGTCCTTCCTTTTCTCGGGGTTCCTTTTCCCGATCTTCACGATGCCGTACATTCTGCAGGTCTACACGCGGGTCTTTCCCGCTCGATATTTCGTCGACCTGTCCCGCGGCATCGTCCTCAAGGGCGCCGGGTTGCCCGAGCTGTGGCCGTCGGTGGTGCTGCTCCTGGCCTACACGCTGGCAGTCTTCGCGTTGGCAGCCTGGCGGTTCCGGAAGAAGGTTGCCTGATATGTGGACTCGGCTCGCAGGCCTCGTGGTCAAGGAGTCGATCCAGTTCCTGCGGGACCGCGTGATGCTGGTCCTCATCCTCTGGCTCTATACAGTCGAGGTCGTGATCTGCACGCTGGCGTTGTCATTCGAGGTCACGGACATGCCGCTGGCCGCGGTCGACCTTGACCGGACGCCGGCGAGCCGTGCGCTCATCGAGATGTTCCTGGTCACGGATACCTTCGCGCCCGCGGGTTACGCGGTGACCGCCACTGACGCGACGAAATGGCTGCAGACCGGACGTGCCCGCATCGCGCTTGTCGTTCCCCAGGGTTTCGAGCGGGATCTTGCGCGTGGAGACGCGCCAAGTGTGCAAGTGCTGCTCGACGGGACCAATTCCAATGTTGCGGCGCAGGCGCGCGGCTACACGCTCCAGATCGTCAGTCGCTTCCGTCCCCCGCCAGCAGAGGGTGGCGGTCCCGCGGCCGCAATCCGACCGGCAGTGCGCGTCTGGTACAACCCCGACCAGACCTATACCGCCTTCATGGTGCTTTCCATGGTCACGCTGGCTGCCCTCATGGTGGGTGTCATCTACCCGGCAGCCTCGATCGTGCGTGAGAAGGAGGCCGGCACCATCGAGCAGTTGCGGGTAACGCCTGTGGGAACGGGGGAGCTCTTCGTGGCCAAGACCCTCCCGACGCTCGTCATGGGATTGCTGTCGGTCTTCCCCAGTCTCCTGATCGTCTGGTGGTTCGGCGTTCCGCTTCGCGGAAGCCTGTCCCTGTTCCTAGGGCTGACGGCGCTATTCCTCATCAGCGCCATCGCCATCGGCGTGCTGATCGCGGCTGCCACCCGCACCCTGCAGCAGGCGCTGTTGCTGAGCTTCTTCGGACTGTTCCCGATGATGTTCCTGTCGGGCACGGTTGCGCCCGTCGAAAGCATGCCCGAGGGGCTGCAGGCGCTGTCGCTGGCCAGTCCCTTGCGGCATTACCTCGACATCACGCTCGGTATATTCCTGAAGGGTACCGGGCTGCCTGAACTGTGGCCGCAGGCGGTCGCGCTTGTTGCGATCGGCACACCGCTGTTCGCCATCGCCGCGGTGCTGTTCCGTCGTCGCACGGCATAAGGGCAGTTGCGTCGCTGCCGCGAGAGGCTCAATCCGAGAGGAGTAGTTTGCGCTCCTCGAACTCCGCCTGGTCGATCTCGCCTTTGGCGAAGCGTTCCCGCAGGATCTCGATGGGCGTTCGACCGGCTATCGGACCGTAACCGGGAGCGCCCGGGCCGGGAGCACCTGCGCCGCCCAGCCAGCGAACCAACAGCACGATCAACGCGATGATTGCGCCCCAGAAAACGACCATCATGAGGCCACCGAACATCATGTGTTCCCAACCCCATGCAGGATGCCACCAGAGTTCCCTGTCGCCGGAAGTCTGGGCAGAGACGGGCGCCGCCCACAGGGTCGGCAAGAGCATCGTGGTGACTGCGCCTTTCGGCCATTGCATCGCGCCTCTCCCTTCCAGTTTCTGATCGTCATGGGCCGCGCTGCCCGTGTAGTCCCGACCCATCTCGTTCCATCATCGGCAACGCCGAAGGACGACGCCGAGGAACGGTAATTTGGCACCCATCGGGAGTTCCTCTGTGGGCGGGTCGGCTGGCCGACGGCTTCGGCGCAGCACCGAAAACGACGAAATCGTGCTTGTCAGGGGGCCCAAATACCGGGGGAGCGGCCCGAGGTCTTAAACCTGTATCAAAGAGGGGCGCGACCAACGGAGCGATGCTGTCGCTCGCGGTTTTCAGCCGTGGAGCGGAAAATGATCGTCGGGAAATCGTCCATGGTCGGCGGATCCGTGGCGGAAGTGGGCGGGCGTGCCGGCGCTCGCAGGCCACTCAAATCGCAAGCGCGGCCGGCCGAAAAGAGTCGCGCGATGCAAGGGCCGCTACGCGGGCCCGCTGAGGCCCACTCTCAGGCACTGCGCCCGCTCTCGTTCGACCGGCCGCTGCACGCCGCCACGGCCCGGCTGACCGCAGGGATCTCGCCGGCGGCCTTGATGCTGGCCCATGTCGACTGGGCCCATCATCTCCTCAGATCTCCGGACAAGCAGGCCGAGCTTCTCCGAAAGGCCGTCCGCAAGTGGTTCCGGTACGCAGACTACGGTCTGCGCGCCTGCGGCGATCCGGACTGCCCTGTGTGCATCGACCCGCTGCCGCACGACAAGCGCTTTGCCGGAGACGCGTGGCAGAACCAGCCCTTCGCGGCCATCCATCAGGGTTTTCTCTTGATGCAGCAGTGGTGGCACAGCGCTACGACCGGCGTAGAGGGCGTCTCGAAGCACCATGAGGACGTCGTCTCGTTCGTGACGCGTCAGCTTCTCGACGTCGTATCGCCCGCGAATTTCCCGCTCACCAACCCCGACGTGCTCGAGGCGACCCGCAGGCAAGGCGGGATGAATTTCATCCAGG
Source organism: Microbaculum mangrovi (assembly GCF_051390635.1). Taxonomy (NCBI): domain Bacteria; kingdom Pseudomonadati; phylum Pseudomonadota; class Alphaproteobacteria; order Hyphomicrobiales; family Tepidamorphaceae; genus Microbaculum; species Microbaculum mangrovi. Next base: position 1,210,669 of record NZ_JBPODT010000001.1, on the reverse strand, counting down.
GCGCGGCCAACCTTTACGAGGACTGGCGCCGGCTCGCGACCGGCGCGCCGCCGGTCGGAGCGGAGGCCTTCCGGGTTGGCCGCGACGTCGCGATCACCCCCGGAAAGGTGGTCTTCCGCAACCGGCTGATCGAGTTGATCCAGTACGCGCCGGCGACCGACACGGTCTACGCCGAGCCGGTATTGATCGTCCCGGCCTGGATCATGAAGTACTACATCCTCGACCTCTCTCCCGAGAACTCGCTGGTCGGATACCTGGTCGGGAAGGGCCACACCGTCTTCGTCATTTCCTGGAAGAATCCGACGAGCGAGGATCGTGACCTGGGTCTCGATGACTATCGCCGGCTCGGTGTCATGGCGGCGCTCGATGCGGTAGCCGCCATCGTTCCGAAACGGCCGGTCCATACCGTGGGCTACTGCCTGGGCGGCACGTTGCTGGCCATCGCCGCCGCCGCGATGGCGCGCGATGGCGACAAGCGCCTCGGGAGCCTGACGCTGTTTGCGGCCCAGACGGACTTCACCGAGGCAGGCGAGCTGATGCTGTTCATCGACGAGGCTCAGGTGAGCTTCCTCGAAGACATGATGGCGGAGCAGGGGTATCTCGACACGCGGCAGATGGCGGGCGCTTTCCAGCTCCTACGGTCGAACGACTTCATCTGGTCGGCGATGGTGCAGACCTATTTGATGGGGGAGCGTCGGCCGACGATCGACCTCATGGCGTGGAACGCCGACGCCACGCGCATGCCGTATCGCATGCACTCGGAGTACCTCCGCCATCTCTTCCTGGACAATGACCTGGCGGGAAACCGCTATGCTGTCGAGGGACGCCCGGTGTCGCTGCGCGACATCCGCGCCCCGGTCTTCGCCGTCAGCACCATCGCCGACCATGTCGCGCCATGGCGCTCGGTCTACAAGATACAGATGCAGACCAACGCCGACGTGACCTTCGTGCTGTCGAACGGCGGTCACAACGCCGGCATCGTGAGTCCTCCGGGCCACCCGCACCGTCACCACCAGATCGCGACCCACAAAGAAGACGAGAACTACGTCGACCCGGATACCTGGCAGGCGGCCGCGGTGCGCCACGAGGGTTCCTGGTGGCCATGCTGGCAGGGCTGGCTGGTCGGGCACTCGTCTGATCGGGTGCCGCCTCCGGCCACGGGCTGCGCCGGTAAGGGGGCCGGTAAGGGCTATGTGGCGCTGAAAGACGCGCCGGGAAGCTACGTGCTGGAACCATAATGCGGACATGAGCACTCGCCAGGGGGCCGCCGGCGATCGGCAGGAGGGAGTTGAACCGGTGACCGTCGTCGGCGCGGGACCGGCCGGCCTTGCCTGCGCCATCGCTCTGGCCGGCGGCGGCCGGCCGGTCGTCGTCCACGAATGGCGTGGCGATGTCGGCACACGGTTCCACGGTGATTTCCAGGGGCTCGAAAACTGGAGCGACGAACGGGACGTGCTCGACGAACTGGGCGCGGCCGGCGTCGCGCCGACCTTCGAGCATCATGCCGTCCTGCGGGGAACCGTCTACGACTCTCACGGGAACCATTATCGGGTCCGGAGCCGAAAGCCTCTGTTCTATCTCGTCCGGCGCGGGGCCGGTGCGGGGTGCCTGGATCATGACCTGTTGCGGCAGGCCATTGCGGCCGGGGTCGACGTCAGGCTGGGCGAGCGGGCGACCCGGGCCGAGGGCGGCTCCGTCCTTGCTATCGGCCCGCGCGTTGCCGATGCCATCGCGGTCGGCTACGTCTTCGAGACCGGTCTGCCCGACGGGAACTGGCTCATCCTCGACAACCGGCTGGCACCGCTCGGCTACGCCTATCTCCTCGTTCATGGCGGCCGCGGGACGGTCGCGACCTGTCTGTTCTCCGACTTCAAGCGCCAGGCGGTATATGTCGAGCGGACGGTGACCGCTTTCCGCGAGCGCGTCGGCCTGGAAATGCGCGATCCGCGCCCCTTCGGCGGCTTCGCCAATTTTCGGCTCCCGCGAACCGCCATGCAGGGCGGCCATCCGGTGATCGGGGAACAGGCGGGGTTTCAGGATGCGTTGGCCGGCTTCGGCATACGCTACGCTCTCAGGTCCGGTCTGCTCGCCGCCCGGAGCATTCTCGATGGGGTGGATTACACGAGCCTCTGGCAAGACGAGCTGGAGCCGCTTCTGCGTGTCGGCACCGTCAACCGGTTCGTCTTCAACCTCGTCGGGGACCCGGGCTGGCGGGCGGTGGCTAAGAGGCTCGGCCAAGGTGATGCCCGATCGGTGCTGCACCGGTTCTACCGGCCTTCGATGATTAGTCGGCTTCTGTTTCCGGTGGCGCGGCTGCGCTACCGCGCACCGCTGCGCGACCGAAGCTGCGACCATGTGGACTGCCATTGCGTCTGGTGCGAATGCCAAGCCGAACTCAAGGCTATGCGCTTGCCGGGCGAGACCGAACGCTAGGCGCTGACGCTGAACACGGCGCGGGCCGGCCAGCGAGTATGCCTCCCTCCGCGACTCTTTAATGTCCGTCAAACACAGGCCGACCCTGACGTGTGTAACCTGCCGGACGAAATGCCGCTCCGGATCGGACCGGAACGCGGGGAACAATCGATGTGCCGTCGTGCGGAGCCGGGGCCCTGAGCGCGCCTGCAAAAAATTGCAGGAATGGCTCGGTTCGCACGGAGAGATCCAGAGGCAAGGACGCGTAAGCGATGACCGTAACCGATCCCGTCTGCGGCGCACAGATCGACATCGACGAAGTTGCCGCACGAGCCGACCATGATGGCTGGACCTATTTCTTTTGCTCCACCGATTGCCACCGACGTTTCAGTGACAGTCCCGAGACCTATGCCGACCCATGGGGCGAGTTCCCCTTCTCGCCTTTCGCAAAGACCAGCAGGAGAGATCATGGAAAAGGCTGAGCGGGCGTTCAGCGAGGTGACATCTCCCACGCCCCGTGCGAACGCACTGCCCATCCCGGCCGGACGGCAGCATATCGACCTGACGGTTGGCGGGATGACCTGTGCGCACTGCTCCTCGGCGGTGGAGACGGCGCTTGCGGATATCGACGGCGTTGTTTCAGCCCGCGTCAATCTCGCCAACAAGCTGGCGTCAATCGACTACGACCCCGAACGGGCGACGCCGCTTGACCTGGTGAAAACCATTCGGGCCGCCGGCTATTCCGGCGGCGCCGCCACGGTACGGCTGCCGATCGAGAACATGCACTGCGCGTCCTGCGTCACGCGGATCGAGCAGGCCCTGTACATGACGCCAGGTGTGATCTCGGCGCGCGCCAATCTCGGACCGAACGCCGTCGACGTCGAGTACGACCCCGGCTCGGTCGATTTCGAGGGCATCCGGCGCGCCATCGTGTCCGCCGGTCACAAGGTGGCGAAGCCCGAAGCGGCCGCGGTCAAGGCGGCGGTCGAAGATGGGGGCGACGCCGAACAGGTTGCGCGCGAGGCCGAGTATCGCACGCTGATGCGCAAGTTCTGGGTTGCCGCCGCGATCTCGATCCCTGTGATGGCCCTCAGCTATCCAGACCTGATTCCGGGGCTGCGTGACTGGATGCCGATGGGCAGCGACACGCGCCGTGTCGTCTGGGCATTGCTCGGCGTCATATCCCTGCCTGTCCTGTTGTGGGCCGGTTCGCAGTTCTTCGTCGGCATGTGGGACGCCCTGAAGCACCGATCGGCGAATATGCACACGCTGATCGCCATCGGCATCACCGCCGCCTTTCTTTACTCGGTCATCGCCGTCGCCTTTCCGGGGATCTTTCCCGACCTGGCCCTTGCCGAAGTCTTCTGGGACGTCACGGACGTTGTCGTCGCACTCGTCGTGCTCGGCCTCGCACTGGAGATCAAGGCGAAGGGGCGCACCTCCGAGGCGATCAAGAAGCTGATCGGCCTGCAGGCCAAGACCGCGCGCGTCGTTCGCGACGGCGAGGAGGTCGACCTGCCGGTCGAGGAGGTCGTGGTCGGGGACATTGTCGTCGTTCGCCCCGGCGACAAGATTCCGGTCGACGGTGCGGTCATTGAAGGATCGAGCGCCGTCGACGAGTCGATGATCACCGGCGAGTCGATCCCTGTCGAAAAGCGGGTCGGCGACGAGGTGATCGGAGCGACGCTCAACAAGACAGGCAGCTTCAAGTTCAAGGCGACCAAGGTCGGCAAGGACACGGCTCTTGCCAGCATCATCCGCATGGTGAAGGACGCTCAAGGCTCCAAGGCACCGATCCAGCGCGTGGTTGATCTCGTGTCCGGCTATTTCGTGCCGACCGTCATGATCCTCGCGATCCTCGCCTTCGTCGCCTGGTATCTCATCGGCCCGGAACCCCGCTTCGTCTACGCGACGATCGTGCTGGTGACGACTTTGATCATCGCATGTCCCTGTGCACTCGGTCTCGCCACGCCGACCTCTCTGACCGTTGGCCTCGGCAAGGGGGCGGAGAACGGCATCCTGATCCGCTCGGGCGATGCCCTGCAGACCTCTCAGAAGCTCGACGCGATCATCCTCGACAAGACCGGAACGATCACGCGCGGCGAGCCGGCGCTGACCGACGTCATCGCCGCGCAGGGGCAAGAGGAGGGGGACGTACTTCGGCTGGCGGCCTCGCTCGAGCGGGGCTCCGAGCACCCGCTGGGCGAGGCCATCGTTAAGGGCGCGGATGAGCGCGGCCTCCCGCTCGCCGATACGGAGACTTTCGCGGCGGTCCCCGGGCACGGCGTGACCGGCCGTGTCGACGGGCGCGATGTGCTTCTCGGCAACGCGAAGCTGATGGGCGACCGCGGCATTGCGATCGAAACGCTCGCGACGGACTGGGAGCGGCTGGCAACGGAGGGCAAGACGCCGATGTATGTGGCGGTCGATGGCAAGGCGGCCGGGCTCATCGCGGTCGCCGATACCGTCAAGCCGGACTCGAAGGACGCGATCGAAACGCTGAAACGTCTTGGAATCGAGGTGGTGATGCTGACCGGCGACAACGCGCGCACAGCCGCCGCCATCGCCCGCGAGGTCGGGATCGACCGGGTTCTCGCCGAGGTGCTGCCGGACGACAAGGCGCACGAGGTGCAGAAGCTGCAGCTCGAAGGCAAGACGGTCGGCATGGTCGGCGATGGCATCAACGACGCCCCGGCGCTGGCGCAGGCCGATGTCGGCTTCGCCATCGGCACCGGCACAGACGTCGCCATCGAGGCCAGCGACGTGACGTTGATCAAGGGCAGCCTTACGGGCGTGGTCACCGCTATCGAAATCAGCCGCGCGACCATGCGCAACGTTCGGCAGAACCTCATCGGTGCGTTTGGTTACAACACACTCGGGATCCCCGTCGCCATGGGCGTTCTTTATCCCTTCCTCGGGATCCTGCTGTCACCGCTGATTGCGGCCGCCGCCATGGCGTTCAGTTCGGTCACCGTGGTGACGAACGCCAACCGTCTCCGCTTCTTCCAGCCAAGGAGGCCCGCGTCATGACGCCGGACCGTTGGATCGTGCTTCTGGCCGGGATCCTGCTCATTGGCTTCATCATCTGGTTCTTCTGGCTGAAGCGGGCAAAGGGCATTCGCGCGGCCGAGACCAGCGGCGGCTACCAGGAGGCGATGATCCTTGTGAAGGGTGGCTACACGCCCGACACCATCATCGTCAGCCGCGGCAGGCCGGTGCGCCTCAACTTTCGTCGCGAGGAGACGGCGTCCTGCTCCGACAAGGTCGTCTTTGAGCATTTCGGCAAGAGTGCAGAGCTGCCGACCGGCGAGCTCGTCGCCGTGGAGCTCATGCCGAAGGAGGCCGGCGAGTTCGCTTTCGCCTGTCCCATGGGCATGTTCCACGGTCGGCTGATCGTCGAGTAAGGGGTTGGCCAGACACCCGGCATTCGATTTGTCGGGTAAGTGCGATGGATAAAGCCAATGAAATCCGCAAGTTCAACGAGGCGAGGGCATGGGACGGGTGTGTTGGGTCCCGCGCTGGTAGCCGTCTTGCTGCTGTTTTCGGATGCCGCCTTCGCCGCCGATTCCAGCGATTACAGGGTCGTCGACGGGCTCGCGATCTACTACGCCGTCTTGCCGGCCGAGGTGATCCGCGGGCATCCCAAGGGACACCCTGAGGCCGTCATGCACGGCGGCGTCCCGAAAGGGAAGCACGTCCATCACGTCATGGTCGCCCTGTTCGACGGCAAGACCATGGAGCGTGTCACCGATGCCCAGGTCACCGCGACCGTCGCTGAGCCCGGGCTTGCGGGCCGGAAAAAGCAGCTCGAGCCGTTCACGGTCGCGGACGCCCTGACATACGGCAACTACTTCGAGTTTTCCAAGTTGGCGACCTACACGATCGACACCGAGGTCCGCAGGCCCGGATCGTCGAGGGTCGTCAAGACCCGGTTCGCGTACCGGCATCATTGACAGGGCGGCGCGCGGCACTCGCCGCCTTATGAGGACGTCGAAACATGAGAACAGGATATCTCGCATTGTCCGTCGCGATCTTCGCCGGACTGCTCGCCCTTGGCTGGGCCTACCACCGCACCGGGATCATTGGGGACGACCCCGAGCGCAACATCGCGATCCCCAAGGAGCTGACCACGACCCTCCAGGTCAAGGTCGCCTATGACGGGGAAAACATCTACTTCCGCTACCGCTGGCCGGTGGATCGCCCGAGCCTGTTCAACGACGTGCTGGTTTATCAGGACGGCGAATGGGAGGAACGCGGCGGCGAGTCGATCGGACCGAACCCGGATTTCCTGACCGAAGACCGCGTGGCGATGATGATCGACGACGGCTCGGTACCGCTCTTCAGCCGGTACGGCGGCTATATAACCATCGGCGACGGGCTCACAACCTTCACCGGCGTGCCAGAGACCGGCGAGGAGCGGACGAAATACTTGCACGCCACGCGCACTGACCCGAACGACTTCGACACTGTGCGGCCGGAAAGCGAACTAGAGAAGCTGCGCAAGGCGGGATATTTCATCGATCTGTGGCAGTGGCGCTCGAACCGGTCGAACCCGATCGCGCTCGGTGACGATGGCTACGTTGCCGAGGAGCGCACGGGCGATGCGGGCACCGGTCCCTATTTCACCAACTGGGACAAAGAGGCCAATCAGCCGAGGTTCATGTTCGACCCGGCGCGTACCGGAAAGACGGCGCTCAATATAGACGATGTCGTCGGCGGAAAGATTGGCTTCGACGATATCTATTACCTGAGCGCCGAAACGTCGGTTCCCTTCGACCCCAATATAGCATGGAAGAACGGCGACACGCTTCCCCGCCGGGTGTTGCGCCCCGAGAGCGGCTCGCGGGCAGATGTCGTGGAGCCTGCCGTTGCTCGCTGGAAGGACGGCTATTGGGACGTGACGCTGGCCCGCAAGATGGACACCGGCAACCCGCTCGACGACAAGATCTTCCGCGACGGCGGCTCCTATGACCTGGCCTTCGCGGTGTTCCGCAACGCCTCGACCATGCGTTGGCACTATATCTCGCTTCCCGTCTCTCTGGGGCTGGGGCAGCCGGCGCAACTGGTTGCCGAAAAATTCGAGGGCGGGGCACCCGACTGGGATCAGCCCTGGGCCGAGATCGAGATGTTCTATCCCGGCCAGGTGAGCTGGACCCGCCTGACCGACCCGCGTAAGCATCCCGGCGCGCAGAAGATCGCCGAGCGGGTGCCGGTGGCCTATCGTCACAACGAACAGCAGCTCGCCCTCTACGGTATCGAGGTGGAGTTCGCCGAGGAGATCCGCCGCCAGTGGCTCTGGACACTCTTCGCCAGCCTCGGACTGATCGCCGGCCTCGGCATCAACGTTAACCTTCTCATGCGCCGCCGGGAGAACCGGTCATGACCGCCGCATCATCAAGTCCCATCACCGTGACCACCTGGAACGCCGGGCCGCCGCGTTTGGGCAACAAGGAGATAAAGGAGGTACCAAAGATGAACACAGGCCGCGCGTTTCGACAGTCGCTTCGCGCGGCGCTCGCCGCCGCGGTTCTCACAGTCCTAGGCACGGGCCTGGCGCTGGCTCATGGTGACGAGGGCGGCTTGCAGATCGCCGGGGCCAGCCCGCCCCCCTTCGGGCTCAATCCAGCCTATCACATCCTGGTCGTGCACTTCCCTGTCGCGCTGTGGCTTGTGGCCTACCTGTTCATCGTGTTCCGGACCTTTTCCAGCTCCGAACTGGCGGTCCGGCTGCAAAAATCCGTCTGGCCACTGCTCTTCCTGGGCTCTCTGGCCGGGATCGTGGCCTACGCATTGGGGCTTCTGATCTACCCCTGGTCGGCGATTACCGAGTCGCCGCTGGGCCGCAACCACATCATGCTGGCGACCTGGACGCTGTCCTACTGGATCGCGATGGGGTTGATCGGCTATCGCTTCCGCCGCCACCTCTTCGAGGACGGCCAGCGCTGGATCACTTTCGCGCTGGCCAGCATCGGCGCGGCGGTGACGACGATCACCGGCACCCTCGGCGGATCTCTGGCCGGGACCCCTTCGCTGGTGACCAAGAGCCTCGGGCTGATCGGCTGGAACGTCTACATGACCTTCTACCTTCCCACCTGGATGCTGGTTCTCTATGCCGTGGGCGCCGCTTTGCTGGTGGTGATCGGCCTTTATGGGCGGTACAGGTTGGTTTGAGGTCCTAGCCTCGCGCGGCGGATCGCTCGACTATCTCGGATGGTCTGCCCGCGCGGGTGCCCCGCTTCGTCCTGCATTTGAGGATGTTTGCGGGCAACCCGGCTTGAAGCGGGACTGAGTTCAAGGCAGGGCCTTCCGCCATCGTCGGATGCCCACCGGAAAGAAGATCCATGACCTGCATTGAAAACCGTACCTTCGATGAGATTGCGGTCGGCGAGTCGGTCAGCTTGTCGCGAACGCTGTCCTGGCGGGACATCGAGCTGTTCGCGGCGATGTCCGGCGACGTCAACCCGGCTCATATGGACGTGGAGTTCGCCAAGAGCGACATGTTCCACAAGATCATCGCCCACGGCATGTGGGGCGGCGCGCTGATCTCCACCGTTCTGGGCACCGAACTGCCGGGGCCCGGCACGATCTACGTCGGCCAGACCCTTCGCTTCCGCCGGCCGATCGGGCTCGGCGATACCGTGACCGTGCGCGTCACCGCGACCGCCAAGGAGCCGGCGAAACGTCGCGTCACGTTCGGCTACAATACACTCGGGATCCCCGTCGCCATGGGGGTTCTTTATCCCTTCCTCGGGATCCTGCTGTCGCCGCTGATCGCGGCCGCCGCCATGGCGTTTAGCTCGGTCACCGTCGTGACGAATGCCAATCGTCTCCGCTTCTTCCAGCCAAGGAGGCCCGTATCATGACGCCGGACCGTTGGGTCGTACTCATTGCCGGGATCCTGATCATTGGATTCATCGTCTGGTTCTTCTGGCTGAAGCGGGCCAGGGGCGTTCGCGCAGCCGAGACCAGCGGCGGCTTCCAGGAGGCGATGATCCTTGTGAAAGGGGGCTTACACACCCGACACCATCATCGTCAGCCGCGGCAGGCCGGTGCGCCTCAACTTCCGTCGCGAGGAGACGGCGTCCTGCTCGGACAAGGTCGTCTTCGAGCATTTCGGCAAGAGTGCAGAGCTGCCGACCGGCGAGCTCGTCGCCGTGGAGCTCATGCCGAAGGAGGCCGGCGAGTTCGCTTTCGCCTGTCCCATGGGCATGTTCCACGGTCGGCTGATCGTCGAGTAGGCCGTGTTCCGTCGAACGGCCGCGGGTGGCCGGGCATCTGCCGTCGGCAAGGTCGGGTGAGGCCCGGTCCAAAACCGGCCTTGCAATTGGATGGGCGCGATGCGCGAACATGACCATTCAAGGGACCATTCGCACCTGCCGGCGGGGTCTTGGACGCCGCGCGCAGGCTTCGTCCTGGTTGCCTTTCTTGCCGTTGCCGGCTTCCTTCTTGCCTATGAGCACCGGCTCCACGCCTTTACCGGGACCGGCATCCTCGTCGCCTTGCTCGGCCTCTGCGTCGGCATGCATCTCTTGATGCATGGGAGACCCGGCACGGACGAGAGCCCCGACAGGCGGGGGCACCCGTGAACGAGGCGGTGCCCGCGTACGGCCTGTGGTCCCTGGTTATCGTCAATTCTGCGGTCTTCATTCTCTTCGCCTTCAGCTTCCTCAAGCCAAAGTCCAGGCGGGACTGGCGCTCTTTCGGCGCGTTCAGCGCGTTCCTCGTCGCGCTCTTCACCGAGATGTACGGATTTCCCCTGACGATCTATGTCCTGTCCGGCTGGCTGCAGGCTCGCTTCCCCGGCGTGGACTGGTTCACACACGACGCCGGGCACCTGCCCGAAATGTTGTTCGGCTGGAAGGCCAACCCGCATTTCGGGCCGTTCCATCTGTTGAGCTTCGTCTTTATCGGCGCCGGCTTCTGGCTCATCGCCGCGGGGTGGCGTGTCCTCTATTGGGCCCAGCAGGGTGGCACGCTTGCGACCACGGGTGCGTATGCCCACGTCCGCCATCCGCAATATGTAGGCTTCGTGCTGATCATGTTCGGCTTCCTGCTCCAATGGCCGACCCTGCTGACGCTCATGATGTTCCCAGTCCTCGCCTGGATGTACGTGCACCTCGCCCGGCACGAGGAGCGTGAGACGCGTGCCCGGTTCGGCGAGGCCTATGGGGTGTACGCGCGCCGTGTGCCCGCCTTTGTGCCCCGCTTCGGCGTTCGATTTGGCGAGACCAGGCGTTAGATGGGCCGACCCTGCCGTGCGTGTCGAAGGTTGCCGGCCGATCTTTAATCTCCCTTAAGGACGTCCGGGTGGGCGGCTGCTCAAATCGCGCCCGTGATGGCACGTGTTTGAACGTGCGCAGCCTGGCTTAGCCACGGCGACAGGAGGATTTCATGAAGCGGTGCGTCACGATATCGACCGGAGTGCCGGCGTTGTTGATCGCTTTCCTCGGCGTGGCGCAGGCCGCGACCGTATATATACCCGAGGGTAGTGCCGGTGAGGCGATCGTCATCGATGCCGGGACGGACACCGTCGTCGGCCGCATCAAGGGGCTCCCCGATGTCCATGGCCTGGGCGCCGCCGCTGGCGGGCGCTACCTGGTCGCCGGCAGCTACGCCGAGACGTCATCCGACCAGATGCCGGCCGTCGACCGCCCGGCTGACGTGTCCGAAGACGAGCACGCAGCTCACCATGGCGCGGCGGCGCGAACGGGCGCTTCTCCCGGCAACGCGGTCAGTATCCTCACGGTCATTGACGCCGACGACGGCAAGCCCGTCCGGCGTCTCGAAGTTCCGGGCGCCGTCCATCATGTCGCCGTCTCGCCGGACGGCCGCTATGCCGTCGCGACCCATCCCAATGCCGATGGTATCAGCGTCGTCGATCTGTCCGACCTGACCGTTCGGAAGCTCGTTCGTACCGGAGCGATGCCGAATTACGCGGTGTTCAGTGCCGATGGCAGCCTGGTCTACGTCAGCAACGCCAGCGACGGCACCGTCAGCGAGATCGACGTCGACCGGTGGGTCGTTCGACGCGACCTGCCGGCCGGAGACTCCCCCGAGCATATCGTCCTGGCGCCGGACGGGCGCACCTTGTACGTCGCCAACGTCGAGGCCGGGTCCGTCTCCGCTCTCGCCATCGAGCAAGGTGGCGTCGACCGGACCTTCGCGGTGGGCGGTGAACTTCATGGTCTCGATATCTCCGACGATGGCGACACGCTGTTCGTCAGCGGGAGCGGCGAAGACAAGGTCGTGGCGATCGACCTGCCTTCCGGCAGTATGCGCACGGCTTCGATAGGACCCGGTCCCTATCATCTCGCCGTCGTCCGCGGCACCGGGAAGCTCTACGTCTCCAGCCGCGAAGAGCCCGAGGTCTGGGTTGTCGACGAAGCGACCCTGACGTCACGCGGCACCATCCCCGTCCGGGGGGTGGCGCACCAGATGGTGGTCCTTCCGTGAGGGTGCATCCGACCGTGCCGTCGCGAAGATCCAATCGAGCGCACGCAGGGTGAGGCCGGCCACGGGGCAGGAAATGGCACACGACGCCGACGAGGAGGAGTGACGACATGAGGACCGGTGCGGAGGCTGCCGCCGATCGCCCAGGCTCGGAGCCCCGGCGTCGCGATTTCCTCTATATCGCAACCGGCTCGGTGGCGGCCGTCGGGACGGCATTGGCCCTGTGGCCATTCATCGACACCATGAATCCGTCGGCGGATGTCACCGCGCTGTCGATCGTCGAGATCGATCTCGCCTCGATAGACGTTGGCCAACGCGTTTCGGTGATGTGGCAGAGCCGTCCCGTCTTTGTCGTGCGTCGCGACCCCGAACAGATCGCTCAGGCGCGGGCCGACGACAACAATCCGCGTCTGATCGATCCGGCTGCCGATGCCGAGCGGATCGAGCGGCCCGAATGGCTTATCGTCGTCGGCGTATGCACCCATCTTGGATGCATACCCCTGGGCCAGAGAGCCGGGGACCCGCGCGGCGCCTATGGCGGCTGGTTCTGCCCCTGTCACGGATCGCTTTACGATACCTCCGGTCGGGTCAGGCGCGGGCCAGCCCCGCGCAATCTCGATGTTCCTCCATACAGGTTCCTTGACGACACCACGGTGCGCATCGGCTAGGTGCGGTCGTGCTGGGCCCTGGCAGAGCAGAACGGAAAGGGGGACGGCGGCGCTGCTGACGCCCGGGACGGAACTCGCCCGCAAGCGCGATACCGACCGTCTCTACCGACAGCTGATGCCGCACCCGACGCCAAACCAGGATCGGAAACGGATATGAACACCCCACCTGGACCGGATCGGGAAAGATACGTTGCCTTTCCCTGGCGAGGCCCTTTTCGACACGCCGCCGCGAGGTTTGACGGGTGAGCGCCGGCACAGTGCTTCGCCTAGTCGCCGTGATGGTCCTGTGGGCGAGTTGCTTCCCGCTCATCACGATAGGCCTGGATCTGGCACCGCATCTTGCGTTCGCGGCCATGCGCGCGGCCCTGGCGGGCGCGTGTCTCCTTTTGCTGGGGATCGCCTTGCACCGTCCCGTTCCGCGCGGTGTGTCATCCTGGGGGCTCATCGCCGTGGTGGCGGCCGGTACGACGAGCCTGGGATTTTTCGGCATGTTCCATGCCGCCGAGTTCATCGCGCCGGGCCTGGCGACCGTGATCGCCAATGCACAGCCGCTGCTTGCGGCGGTCCTGGCCCATGCCGTGTTGGGCGAGCGGTTGAAGAGTCTCGGAATGACCGGCCTCGCGCTCGGATTCGCCGGAATCGTCGCAATCGCGTGGCCCGGTCTCACCTCCGATGAAGGCACTGGCTACGGTCTCGGCATTGGCTATGTCGCACTGGCTGCGGCCGGAGTCGCCATAGGAAACCTCGCCATCAAGCGGCTCACCGGAAAAGCGGACGCGATCATGGCGATGGGCTTCCAGATGCTTATCGGCGCGGTCCCCCTCGCGCTCCTGTCCGTCTCGACGGAAGAAATCTCGTCGCAGGTCTGGTCGGCCGAGTTCGTCCTCGTCCTCCTTGTCCTGTCCGTGCTCGGCACCTCTCTTGCCTTCTGGCTTTGGTTTTCGGTGCTGCGGGAGGTGGACCTGAGCCGAGCGAACGCCTTCACGTTTCTGGTGCCGATTCTCGGGCTCGCGATCGGCGCCACCCTGTTCAGGGAGCGGCTTGACGGGGCGCAGGCCATCGGCGTGGTCCTCGTGCTTGCCGGGATCGTTTTTTTGCAGCGCGGCGCCCCCGCGTCGGGCGCGGTGTCCGTCGCGGATGGCGTCGGCCACCGGGGGGCGTAGAGGGGGAGCGCGCCGCGAACCGCCAATTCTTCGTGATCCGACGAGATGCCCAGCGCCACGGCTCGATGCGGGCATTCAGTGTGGTGGTGTCTCCGATCCGCAACCGGAGCGCCCGCCGTCAGTGTTGCGGCGAGCAGTCCGCACCATTCACGTCAGCCGGGAGCGTCGTCGCACATCGCAATTCAGTCCGCCGCGCCGGACTCTCACACCACAAGGCCCAGTTCCGTGTCGGTCGCGCTAACGACGTACTTGTCGCGCGGTGGCATCGGCCGCGTCGCCCAGTGCGGTTCGAAGACGAAGCTGGAAAAGCGCCGCCCGGGAAGCAGGGCGCCGTTCCCCGCACCCTTGGCATAGTCGTAGTAGAGCTTGATGATCTCGTCGTGCGTCACCTGTCGCGCGGCCGGATGGGTCATGCAGGCGTCGCGCCATCTGCGGACGCGCGCGTAGTCCGCCGTATCCGGCAGGGCGAAGTCCTCGTAATAGTCGAGGAACCAGAACCGCATGAACATCGGCGTGAAGACGGTTTCGGCGAGCCCGAAGTCTTCGAACAGGAAAGTACCCTCCGGGCTGTGGTGGGCGAGGAAATCGTCGAGTTTGCGGTATTGCGCCAGCATGGATTGCCGGAACGCATCCTTCTGGTCGCGGTCCTGGTTCAGCACATAGCGGTAGCCGGTCGTCGCGAAGTTGCCTTCGAAGGCGATCAGCATGTTCTCGACGGCGTGGCGATAGGGATCGGCCTGCCGGATCAAGGGCTCGGGGAAGCGATCCTCGAGATAGCGCAGGATGACAAGGCTCTCCTTGACGATCCGGCCGTCCTCCGTCTCCAGGGCCGGCAGGGCTGTCGTATTGCGAAGCTTTTCCTGCAGCCAGTCGGGGCGGGGCACGGTGATGTCGACCTTGTGGAAGGTCACGGCGTCCGTGAGGCCCTTCAAGTCCAGAAGGATCTCGAGCCGCTGGCTGAATGGGCAGACGGGGATATGGTAGACGATCATCCGGGTCTCGCTCGTCATCGGTCTTTACCTCAATCACAAAGGGCTGCCGGTCCATCGTGACCGTGCTTCTATCCCGACCGGCATTCGAATTTCCGCTTGCCTGACAGCCAGCGAAGCCATGATACACACGTGCATTCGACGACCGCGGGGACACCTTGCCGGTCTTCGAACGCGGGAAGGCGCCCCGGATCGGTCCGGGACCCCCGCCGTATAGGTAACGCGTCCGTCCGAGACAACCATGACCGACCTGATCGCTCGCTTCCACATTCCGATGCCGATTGCGCCGGCGATGAAGTCGGCGCGGATTGACCACGCCGTTGCCGCCTTTGACGTGGCGCTTTGCGATTTTCCCGGGTGAAACAATGACAAACGAAAGCCCTTCCGGCTCCACGCCGGCCGAAGCGGACGCCTTTCTTGCCGCGTATCCACAGATCGAGGCCATCGACATCGTGCTGCACGATTCGAACGGCATCGGCCGGGGCAAGATCATCCGTCGTCACGAGCTGGCCGGTCTCTTCGGCCATGGCCGGCACGTGCCGATCTCCATCCTCGGCCTCGATATCTGCGGAGAGGACGTGCACGAGACCGGCCTGATCTGGGATCAGGGCGACGGCGACCTGCGCGCGTGGCCGGTCCCGGGAACGCTGAAACCCCTGCACAACACGACGCCTGCGCGCGGTGAGGTCTTCGTGTCGCTCTACGAACTCGACGGGCGGCCAATGACCTCGGACCCGCGCCATGCGCTGCAGCGGCAGGTGGATGCGCTCGCCGCGGAGGGGCTGCATGCCGCCGGCGCCTTCGAGCTCGAGTTCTTCCTGCTGTCCAACGACCGCGGGCCGGACGGCAGAGTGCGGCCCGCAGCCGATCTGCTCGACGGGCGCGAGAGCCACAGGACGGAGGTCTACTCCGTGGATCACCTGCACGGAATGCTGCCGCTGTTCTCTGATGTTTATGCGGGCGCCGAATTGGCCGGCATTCAGGCCGAGACACTGATTTCCGAATTCGCGCCGGGCCAGTACGAGCTGACGCTGCACTACCGCACCGATGTCATGCAGGCAGCGGACGACCTGATGCGCATCAAGCGTATCGTGCGCGCCCAGGCGCGGGCGCATGGCGTCACGGCATGCTTCATGGCCAAGCCGGTGGAGCAGTACGCGGGCTCGGGCATGCATTTCCACGTCAGCCTGATGGACGATAACGGCGGCAACGTCTTCGTCGAGGAGACCGAAGGGGCGTGGAGACCCACGATCCTGCATGCGCTCGGAGGCTTGAGGGAGACGATGGCGGAATCGATGCTCGTCTTCGCGCCGCACGCCAATTCCTGGCGCCGCTTCTCGTCGCAGAGCTATGCGCCGGTGTCGCCGTCGTGGGGCTTCAACAACCGCTCCGTCGCGCTGCGCATTCCCGCCGGCGACCGGATAGCGCGCAGGATCGAGCATCGGCCGTCGGGCGTGGATGCCAATCCCTATCTCGTCGCCACCACGGTGCTCGCGGGTATCCGCCACGGGCTCAGGAACCGCATCGACCCCGGCCCGGCGCGCGAGGGCAACGCCTACAAGGACGGTGACAGCCTGGCGATCGCGCGCGACTGGGGCGAGGCGATCCGCGCCGCACAGGGCTCGGCCTTCCTCAAGGACGCGCTCGGCGAGGACATGCATCGCACCTTCACGGCCGTGAAAGCGGCCGAATACGCCCGCGTCGCCCGCACCATTCCCGACGTGGACTACGATCTCTACCTGCACACGGTGTAGACGGGACCTCGAGGATCGCGGCGGCGCGGGTGAAAGCGATCGGCTGTCGTTGCCGAAGGCCCCTCCGGCCTAAGGCCGCGGCCCTTCTAGCGCGTGTGGTGCCGCCGGCTCACATGGGCTTGCCCGCGTTTATCGCCGCGAGAATGGGTTTCCAGCCAGGGGCCGCGGTGACCTCGTCGAAGGTTCCGGTCTCCGCGATCTGCTTGCCGGCCTTGTAGGCCGCCCCGAGCGCGACGCGGGCAAGCGAGCCGCCGAGGCTGATCCGCTTCACGCCGGCCTCGCCGAGAGACTCGACGGTCTCGCCCGGGACGCCCAGGCCGGCCAGATGATTGACCGGCGTCTTCACCGAGGCGCAGACGCGCTTGATGTCATCCAGGCTCTTCAGGAACGGGGCGTAGACAACGGGCGCGCCCAACGCTTCGTAGGCCTGCAACCGACGGATCGCCTCGTCGAGATCGTAAAAGCCCTGGATAAGTCCGTCGGCACGCGCCGTCACCGTGAAGGGGAACGGCAGCGACCCGGCCGCCATGACCGCCGCTTCGATGCGGGCGACGGCGACGTCGAACGGGTAGAAGCCCGGATCGCCTGGATGGGTGTCCTCGATGGTGCAACCGACGAGCCCCGCGGCTGCGGCTTTCGTGATCGTTTCTGCGAGACCGTCGGGATCGTCGGCATAGCCGTTCTCCAGGTCGGCCGAAACAGGCAGGCCGGTCGCCTCAACGATTGCACGTGCATGGGCGAGCGCCTGATCGAGGCCGAAATCCCCTTCGCCGTCGCGAAAGTTGTGCGTGTAGGCGAAGCCGGACGAGGTCGTGGCCAGCGCCTTGTATCCAAGCCCCGCAAACAGCTGCGCCGATCCGATGTCCCATACATTCGGGAGGACGAATGGTCCGGTGTCATGGTGCAGGTCTTCGAATTTCACTCCCTTCTCGGCTTGCGTCGGCATCCAGCGCTCCCTTGTCTGCTTATGTCGGTATCCGTTCCGTGTTCGAAGCATACATCGGTTTCAATGCCGCCCGGGCGACATCGTCGATCGTCGGGGAGACGTGGGTCGCCATCCCCGAGCCCGCGTGGTGTCCCAGCCGCGTTCGCGCGTTGCCGCGGTACGGTTCAGGCGGAGCTACGCCGGTGCGGAGGCCGGCCGGACACCGTCGAAGACGCCACCGATATCGCAGCGTCACGGAAACTTGGGAGACTCGCCGCAATCCGATTCCATTCGGCGTTAGCGGCAAGGTAACGGGGCTATGGGAAGCTTGAACGAAGACCGGCGTCGGCCGGCGATGTGGAAAATGAGCGGATCGGCTCGCGCCGCGCTGATCTCGGCGATATACGAGGTGTCGCCGGAGGCGCGCGGGCGCCTATATGACTTTGGCGACAAGGTTGCCGGTTCGGCCGTTCGGGGAAAGGCTACGATGACCTCGTATTTCTTCAACGATCTGTTGTCGACGATTGTCGACCGGGGGCGCGCCATCGTCGAGCGCGGTCGGGAACGACGGCCGTCCGGCCGGAGCGTTGCCGGGCTTGCCGAGGATCTCCTGTCCGGCCGCGGCGAGGCGACAGGCGTTGCGATGGCGCGTGATCTGCTCGACACCTATGCGAGTCTGGATTCGGCGGGACGTACCGGGTTCTTCCGGGCGCTCGCCACCGAGTTCGGTGCCGATCCCGAAACGGTGCGAGAGGCGGCGCGCGCCTATATCGAGGATCCGAGCGAAGCCAACGCGATGACACTTCACGGCGCGTCGGAACCGCGCCGGCAAGAGCTGATCCGCCGTTTGAACCGGGCCCCCGGAGGGACGGCGGCGTTGGTCGCCATGCGAGAGGACCTGCTCCAGCGCCTCCGCGACCATCCCGATTTCAAGCCGGTCGACGACGATTTCGCTCATCTTCTCGGGTCCTGGTTCAACCGCGGTTTCCTGGTACTGCGCCGCATCGACTGGTCGATGCCGGCGGCGATCCTGGAGAAAATCATCCGCTACGAGGCGGTGCACGAGATCAACGGCTGGGACGACCTGCGTCGGCGCATCGATCCGCCGGACCGGCGACTTTTCGCCTTCTTTCATCCCGCGCTCATCGACGAGCCGCTGATCTTCGTCGAAGTCGCGCTGACGAGCGGGATTCCCGATGCGATCGGGCCGATCCTCGCCGAGGACCGGCAGCCGATTGATCCTTCGCAGGCGACGACGGCGGTTTTTTATTCGATCTCGAACTGCCAGACGGGCCTGCGCGGTGTTTCCTTCGGCAATTTCCTGATCAAGCAGGTCGTCGATGAGCTGGCGCGCGCGTTCCCATCGCTGAAAAGCTTCGTGACGCTGTCGCCGGCGCCGACCTTTCGGCGGTGGGTCGAGGCGCAGCGTACTTCGGAGACCAACGGCATGTTGCTGCCCGATGACGAAGCCGTGCTGGCGCTGACGGACACGCCGGGCTGGAACGACGATGCCGCGATCGTGGAGGAGGTGCGTCCGGTGCTGGCGCGCCTGGCCGCGCAGTACTACCTGCAGGCCAAGACCGACCGTGGCACGCTACCCGATCCGGTGGCGCGCTTCCATCTCGGCAACGGCGCGCGGCTCGAGCAGATCGACTTTCTTGGAGATACGTCGCCCAAAGGCCTATCCGAGTCCTACGGGCTAATGGTCAACTATCTCTACGATCCCAAGTCGATCGAACGTCAGCACGAGGCCTATGCCAACAAGGGCGAGGTCGCTGCGAGTGCCGGCGTGAAGAAGCTTCTGCGCGGCGCGCCGGAACCAAAGGTTTTGGCATTGGCGGCGGGCTAGAAGCGCGCCGGGTTTTCTCCCAGACGGTCTGCCGCCGATCTGCCCTAACGGTCATTGGAAACACGGGACCACCGGGAGCCGGATGTCGCGGAACTGGCGCTTCGTGCGTTGTCCCGCCTTCTGTTGCCTCTTGGGCGCTCGTTGCCGCAGCGTATTTGCGGCGCTAGACTCCGGCGTTGGGAACTTCAAACTGGGAGTTTTCAGATGGGTGGCCCGGTCGTTCTTGAGCCCGGCGACAAACGGTTTCTGAAGGCGCATTCGGCGCGGTCCGACGCAAAGGGGCTCCTGCGCCTTGGTGGGCACGTCGGGCTGATCGCGCTTGCCTCTCTGCTGATCTACGCGACGTCCGGCAACTGGCTAGTGGTACCGGCCATGTTTCTTCAGGGCGTCTTCCTGGTCTTTCTGTTCTGCGCCGTACACGAGACGATGCACCGCACCGCTTTTGCGTCGCTTTGGCTGAATGCGGCCGTCTGCCACGTTGCAGGCTTCGTCACCATTGTGCCGCCGGCCTGGTTTCGTGCCTTCCATCTCGCCCATCACCGGCACACGCAGATCCTCGGTGAGGACCCGGAACTCGACCACAAGCGCGTCGACACATGGCCGCTTTACCTGTGGCATGTCAGCGGGCTCAAGGTCTGGGCCGGCGCCATCGCGGGCCTCGTTACTCACGCAGGCGGGATCGTCCCTGAACATTACGTGTCCGAAGGACTGAAACCGCGCGTTGTTGCCGAGGCGCGTTGGTTCCTTCTTCTCTATTGCGCGCTGGCTGTCGGATCGGTGGCGTTCGGAACCGACATGTTGCTCTGGTACTGGATCGTGCCGATGCTGCTCGGTCAGCCAACGCTGAGGCTTTACCTCCTGGCCGAACACGGGCTATGCGCCTTTATCGGCGATCCTTTCGCCAACACCCGCACCACGCTGACGACGCGACTTGTCCGATTCGTCGCCTGGAACATGCCCTATCACACGGAGCACCATGCGTTCATGGGCATTCCCTTCCATGCGCTGCCGGAGGTTCATTCGCGCTTCAAGGACAGGCTGGAAAACCTCTCGGAGGGCTATGCGGCCTTCAACGCGCGCTATATTCGGGAAGCGATTGGTCCGGACGGATAGACGAAGGTCGCGTTGAACGCTCGGGGTGGTATGCGAAAAACGCAGATCTCTCCGCTCCACGCCTGCAATTCCGCGGACATCGGCCTCTGACCGAAAGTCCGCTCATCACGCTTCCGTGACATCAGACCGCCGAGGGGGACTGGCAGCCTTTGCTGCTGTGCAATAAATAACGGCCTCGGATTTTGAGTCACGCGGCCGCGAATGGCCGCGTGCGTTTTTGTGGACTGGAGTGACGCATGCGGTGGAAACGGATGGCGGTGATGCTGGTAGGGGCCGGCGTCGTTTTCGGCGGCGTGTACGGCTTCATCCAGTTCAAGAACATGAAGATCGCCGAGTTCTTCGCCAACATGCCGAAGCCGGTGGTCACCGTCACGGTCGCAGACGCGGAAACGGAGAAGTGGAACACGACGGTTCCCGCGGTCGGCACGCTGCGGGCGTTCAACGGCGTCGATGTCACGGCCGCGGTTCCGGGCCAGATCCAGAAGATCCTCTTTAAGTCCGGCCAGGAGGCAAGAGCCGGCCAGACGCTGGTCGTCCTCGATTCCGACATCCTGCAGGCCAACCGAGACGCGGCGGAGGCCGACGCGCAACTGACGGAGGCGAACTACAAGCGCGTCAGCTCGTTGAAGCAGGGCGCCGTCGTCTCGCAGGCGCGGATCGACGAAAACCTGTTCGCCATGCAGGCGGCGAAGGCGCGGGTCGCCGCGCTCGACGCGGAAATCTCAAAGAAGACGATCACGGCGCCGTTCGACGGCAAGCTCGGTATTCGCCGAGTCGACGTCGGCGAGTACATCCAGCCAGGTACGGCGATCGTCAATCTTCAGGACCTGACCAATCTGCGGGTGGAATTCTCGGTCGGGCAGCGCGACGTCCGCGAGGTCGTGCCGGGCCGCACGATACAGGTCTTCGCCGATGTCGTTCCCGGCAAGACGTTCACCGGCGAGATCACGTCGCTGGAACCGAAAGTCGACTCCGCCACCGGCGTCATCCGGGTGGAAGGCAGCCTTCCCAATCCCGATGGCATCCTGCGTCCCGGCATGTTCGTAAGCGTCCAGGTCGACCTCGCCGACGAGCGCAATGTGGTGGTGATCCCGGAATCTGCGGTGAGCTACAATCTCTACGGCGACTTCGTCTACATCGTCGAGCCGAAGGCCGAAGGCGCCGACCATCCGACGGTCAAGCGCGTTATCGTCGAGGCCGGAGACCGGCGCGACGGCATGGTCGTCATCGAGACGGGCGTCGAGGCCGGCGAGACGGTGGTGACCTCGGGCCAGCTCAAGCTGTCCCCAGGCATGCAGATCGACGCGGCGTCCGAACCGCTGACGCGGCCGGACGTGACGCAACAGCCCTACTAGCGCGGACGGAGACAGACGGTGTTCGATATCTTCATCCGCCGACCGGTCCTCGCCGTCGTCGTCAGCCTGCTGATCTTCGTGGTCGGCCTGCAATCTGTGTTCAGTCTCCAGGTGCGTCAGTACCCGGAGATGCAGAACACGGTCATCACCATCACCACCACCTATCCCGGCGCGGACGCGAACCTCATGCAGGGCTTCGTGACGCAGCCGATCGAGAAGGCGGTGGCAACGGCGGACGGTATCGACTACCTGACCTCGAGGAGCGCGCAGAGCGTCAGCGTGATCCAGGTCTATGTGCGCCTGAACTACGACGCCAACGCCGCGATGACCGACGTGACAGCGAAGGTCAACCAGGTGCGCGCGCAGCTGCCCTCCGACATCAACGATCCTGTGTTGGTGAAGGCGACGGGCAGCACGTTCGCGTCGATGTACGTCGCCTTTACCTCGCCGATCCTGAACGAGGAGCAGATCACCGAATATCTGAGCCGCGTGGTGCAGCCCGAGCTGTCGGTCATCCCGGGCGTCGCCTCGCCGGAGATTCTCGGCGACCGCACCTTCGCGATGCGGGTGTGGCTCGATCCGGTGAAACTCGCCCAGTTCAACCTGTCGGCCGCCGAGGTGCTGGCCGCCCTGCAGGCCAACAACTATTCGTCGGCCGCCGGCGCCACCAAGGGCTACTACGACATCGTCACCAACCGGGCCGAGACGGATGCGACCACGGTTGAGGATTTCCGGGCGCTGGTGGTGCGCAACAACGGTACGGATATCGTCCGGCTCGGAGACGTGGCGACGATCGGCCTCGGGTCGCAAAGCGCCGACTCGGCGGTGATCGTCGGCGGCAAGTCGGCCGTGTTCCTTGGCATTCAGGTCGCCTCGGACGCCAACGAGATCACCGTTATCGATGCCGTCCGCAAGGAACTGCCCCGAATCCAGAACGAACTCCCGGAAGGGCTCGATCTCGAGATCGCCTACGACGCCACCGAGTTCATTCAGGAATCCATCTTCGAGGTGGTGAAGACGGTCGCGGAGGCGGCGCTGATCGTCATCGTGGTCATTTTCCTGTTCCTCGGATCCTTCCGTGCCACCGTCATACCGATGGTGACCATCCCGCTGTCGCTGATCGGCGTCATGACGGCGCTCTACGCGCTTGGTTTCTCCATCAATCTGATGTCGCTGCTTGCGATGGTGCTCGCGATCGGCCTCGTCGTGGACGACGCCATCGTGGTTCTGGAGAATATCCACCGCCATATCGAGGAAGGGCTCACGCCGTTCCAGGCGGCGATCAAGGGAACGCGCGAAATCGCCAACCCGGTCATCTCGATGACCATAACGCTGGCGGCCGTGTACGCGCCGATCGCGCTGACCGGCGGATTGACGGGCACGCTGTTCCGGGAGTTCGCGTTGACGCTCGCCGGCGCCGTGGTGGTGTCGGGCATAGTCGCGCTCACGCTGTCGCCGATGATGTGCTCGAAGGTCCTGACGCACAGTGCCCAAGGCGGTTTCGCGGCGAAGATCGACAAGGTGTTCGGCCGCCTGCAGCGCGGCTACGGGCGGGCGCTCGGGGCATCCCTGCGGGACCGGCCGACGACGATTGTGTTCGCGCTCATCGTATTCGGCATGATCGGCGTTCTGTTTCCGTCGATCCAGCAGGAACTCGCGCCGGATGAGGACCAGGGCGCGCTGTTCACGCTCTACAATGGGCCGAGCTACGCCAACATCGACTTCATGAACCTGTTCTCCGACGATGTCGCGGAGGCCTTTACCGACCTCCCGGAAACGGAGCTCGCCTTCAATATCGTCGGTTTCGACGGCAGCACTGCGAGTTCGGCGATCGGTATCGGTACCTTCGTGCCGTGGAGCGAGCGCGAGCGCACCGCCCAGGAGATGCAGCCGGTAATCCAGGAGAACCTGAACAAGATCCCCGGCATCAAGGGCTCGGTCTTCTCGCCGCCGCCGCTGCCGACGTCCGGGGCGGGCTTTCCGGTCTCGTTCGTCGTCCAGACGACGGCGGACTACGAGCAGCTTCTCCAGGTGACGGATCGCATCGTCGAGGCGGCCCGCGACAGCGGCATGTTCCTGTTTCTGGATACGGACCTGAAGTTCGACACGCCGCAGACGATCATCAAGATCGATCGCGACAAGGCCGGCGCGATCGGCGTCAGCATGCGCGACATCGGCGCGACGCTGGCGATGATGACCGGCGGTAACTACGTCAACCTCATCAATCTCGGCGGCCGCTCCTACCAGGTGATACCGCAGGTTCCGCGTGCGGACCGGCTCATCCCCGAGCAGCTTGGCGGGTATTACGTGAAGACCGCGAGCGGCGACATGGTTCCGCTGTCGAGCCTCGTCGAGATCGATCAGGAAGTCGCGCCGATCAGCCTCAACCGGTTCAACCAGCTCAACGCCGCGACGATCAACGCGGTTCCGATGATCGGCCTGACGCCGGGCGTCGCGCTTGAATTTCTCCAGCAGGAGGCGGCCCGCTCGCTGCCGGACGGCTTCTCCGTCGACTATGCCGGCACCTCGCGCCAATACATCCAGGAAGGCAGCGCGCTCTATCTCGTGTTCGTCTTCGCGCTGGTCGTGATCTATCTGGTGCTCGCCGCCCAATACGAGAGCCTGCGCGATCCGCTGGTGATCCTGGTGTCGGTCCCGCTGTCGATCGTCGGCGCGCTTATACCGTTGGCGCTCGGCGTCGCCTCATTGAACATCTACAGTCAGATCGGACTGGTGACGCTGATCGGCCTGATCACCAAGCACGGGATCCTGATCTGCGAAGTTGCGCGCGAGCAGCAGGAGCAATTCGGCCAGTCGCGTGCGGAGGCGGTGCAGCATGCCGCCGAACTGCGGCTGCGCCCGATCCTGATGACGACCGCGGCGATGGTCGCCGGGCTGCTGCCGCTCCTGTTCGCCGCCGGTGCCGGTGCGGCGAGCCGCTTCTCGATCGCGGTGGTGATTGTCGCCGGGCTGCTGATTGGCACCCTGTTCACGCTGTTCGTGCTGCCGGTGATCTACACCTTCCTGGCGACGGACCGGGCCGGTACGCGCGAGCGACTGGCGGCGGAAGAGCAGGCGATCAGGGATATGGAGGCCGCTGAGGCCACGCCGGAGGGCGGCGCGTCCTGAACCGCCGCCGTTCCGTGCGCCCCCACGGTTTCCGCGATCGCTCCCCGGTGACCGGGAGGGCGCTTGCCGTGCGGTTTTCGCGTGTGGCTATATTTTCGGCAATGGTCATTATGCTCACGAAATAATCGCACGGCGCTCGACCGCGCTGATTTCTTTTGCAGTGCCGATAGCCCAGTAGTTTTTTTGGCTTCTCTGAAATCCTCGATTTTTCAATTCCTTACGGACGACTCCGCGGCGCTGCACCGACTTGGCCCGGCTTTTGCGATGCAGCATCACGGTGGCCGACTGTTCGGCCGCCGCTCAGAGAGGGGAGTTGTCACATGTCGAGGATCTGGACAGGCGCGAGTGCGGTACTGGGGGCTGCGGCCGTCGCGCTATCGGTGACGGGCGCACCGGCGCATGCACAAGAAGACACCATCAAGGTTGGCATTCTGCATTCGCTGTCGGGAACGATGGCGATTTCCGAGACGACCCTGAAGGATGTCATGCTGATGCTCGTGGAGGAGCAGAACAAGAAGGGCGGTCTTCTCGGCAAGAAGCTGGAAGCGGTCGTTGTCGACCCGGCTTCCGACTGGCCGTTGTTCGCCGAGAAGGCGCGCGAGCTGATAACCCAGGACAAGGTGGCGGCGGTGTTCGGCTGCTGGACGTCGGTCAGCCGCAAGTCGGTTCTGCCGGTGTTCGAGGAGCTGAACGGCATCCTGTTCTATCCGGTGCAGTACGAGGGCGAGGAATCCTCCAGGAACGTGTTCTACACGGGGGCTGCCCCGAACCAGCAGGCGATCCCCGCCGTCGACTATCTGATGGATGTCGAAGGCGTCGAGCGCTGGGTGCTGGCGGGCACCGACTACGTTTACCCGCGCACCACCAACAAGATCCTCGAGGCGTACCTGAGGGCTAAGGGCGTCGCCGCCGAGGACATCCTGATCAACTACACGCCGTTCGGTCACTCCGACTGGCAGTCGATCGTTTCCGAGATCAAGGCGTTCGGCTCGGCCGGCAAGAAGACGGCGGTGGTCTCCACCATCAACGGCGATGCCAACGTGCCGTTCTACAAGGAACTGGGCAACCAGGGCATCAAGGCCGAGGACATTCCGGTCGTGGCGTTCTCCGTGGGCGAGGAGGAGCTTGCCGGTCTCGATACCGCGCCGCTCGTCGGCCACCTCGCGGCCTGGAACTACTTCATGAGCGCCGACACTGCGGAGAACGAGGACTTCATCGCCGCCTGGCATGAGTTCATCAAGAACGCGGACCGCGTCACCAACGACCCGATGGAAGCCCACTACATCGGCTTCAACATGTGGGTGAAGGCGGTCGAGAAGGCCGGCACCACCGACCCGGATGCGGTGATCGATGCGATGATCGGCGTCGCCGTGCCGAACCTGACCGGCGGCTACTCGGCGATGATGCCGAACCACCACATCACCAAGCCGGTGCTGATCGGTGAGATTCAGGACGACGGCCAGTTCGAGACCGTCTGGGAAACCTCGGGCCTCGTGCCTGGCGATGCCTGGTCCGACTATCTCGAGGGCTCCAGGGACCTGATCTCCGATTGGCGCGCGCCGATGTCCTGCGGGAACTTCAACGTGGCTTCCGGCAAGTGCGGCGGCCAGGGCTCCTGATCGCCTGAAGAGCTACCAGAGGGGACGTCGCCGGCGGGTCGCGGCCAACGCCAAACCCGGCCGGCGACGGCTTCTCCTGGCAATCGAGCCGGTCATCCAAAACCCAATCATCCCGGACGACATATGTCTGCCCTGCCTGTCCTCAGACGTCTTGCTGCCGTCCTCGCGCTTGTCCTGAGCGTTTCGGCCCTGCCAGCGGTCGCCCAGGACCTGCGTGGCCTCGTCGATGCGCTCGGGGTGGGCGGTTTCGACGAGACCGAGCGTGCGATCGCGGTGCTCGGCGCGACCGGCGATCCGGCGGTGGCGTCGGTGCTGGAGGCCCTCGGCGAGGGCGATCTCTACGTCCGAAAGTCCGACAAACGGGTTTTCGTCGCCGAACGCGCGGGCAGCGACTATACGCTGACCGATCCGTTGACCGGCGAGGATGCGGGCACGGCGGGTCGTTCGGTGGTGGACAAGATCCGCGTCAACAACAACCTGCGCCGTGTCATTCGCGGTGCGCTCGCCGGGCTGACGCTCCGCTCGCCCGATTTCGCGACACGGGCATCCGCCGCGGAGACGCTGTTCAAGTCACCCGACACGGACATGGCGGAGGTGCTCGACGGCGCAATCGAGGCCGAGAGCGACGCTGCGGTCCGCGCCACGATGGAGCAGGCGCGCGCCGCGATCGTCCTGTCCTCGGACGCCGACGATGCAGCGAAGATCGCCGCCATCGAAACCGTTGCCGCGCGCGGCGACCGTGACGTGCTGAGCCTGCTCACGGCGGTCGCTGCCAACAGCGAGGGGGAGGTGAAAGCCGCGGCCGAACAGGCGATCGGCGATGTCGACCAGATCCTCTCCCTGTGGGATGCGGTCCAGAACGTCTGGTACGGCCTGTCGCTCGGATCCGTCTTGCTGCTCGCGGCAATCGGACTTGCCATCACCTTCGGCGTTATGGGCGTCATCAACATGGCGCACGGCGAGATGGTGATGATCGGCGCCTATGTGACCTTCGTCGTGCAGGACGTGATCCGCAACCATGCGCCGGGCCTGTTCGACGCCTCCGTCGTCATCGCCCTGCCGCTCGCCTTCCTGGTCGCCGGACTGATCGGCATCGCGATCGAGCGGGGTATCATCCGCTTCCTCTACGGGCGGCCGCTCGAGACGCTGCTCGCCACCTGGGGACTGTCGCTGATCCTGCAGCAGGCCGTGCGCACGATCTTCGGGCCGACCAACCGGCAGGTTGGCGCGCCGTCGTGGATGTCGGGCGCCTTCGAGATCGGCGGACTGTCGATAACCTGGAACCGGCTCGTCATCGTGCTGTTCGCGCTCGCCGTCTTCGCGCTGCTGGTGATCGCGCTAAAGCGCACCTCATTCGGCCTGAGGATGCGCGCGGTGACGCAAAACCGGCCGATGGCCGGCTCGATGGGGATCCGTACGCCCTGGGTCGACGCGTTCACCTTCGGACTGGGCTCGGGGATCGCCGGGATCGCCGGCGTGGCGCTCAGCCAGATCGACAATGTCGGCCCCAATCTCGGGCAGGGCTACATCATCGACTCGTTCATGGTCGTGGTGTTCGGCGGCGTCGGCAACCTGTGGGGCACGCTCGTCGGCGCGATGACGCTCGGCGTCGTCAACAAGTTCCTCGAGCCTTATGCCGGCGCGGTGCTCGGCAAGATCTTGGTGCTCGTCTTCATCATCCTGTTCATACAGAAGCGCCCGCGCGGCCTGTTCGCGCTGAAGGGCCGGGCGGTCGAGGCATGATCCTCAGGGGCATCAACCGCTATTCGGCGACCTTCCTCGCCATCCTGCTGGCGCTCGCCGTGCTGGTGCCGGCGATGAACCTCGGCCTGCCGCCGTCGAACCCCTTCCACGTCCCGACCTATGTGGTGACGCTGTTTGGCAAGTACCTGACCTTCGCGCTGCTGGCGCTGTCGGTCGATCTGATCTGGGGCTTCGCCGGCATCCTGTCGCTCGGCCACGGCGCCTTCTTCGCGCTCGGCGGCTACGCGATGGGGATGTACCTGATGCGCCAGATCGGCAGCCGCGGCGTCTACGGCAATCCGGACCTGCCGGATTTCATGGTGTTCCTGAACTGGCAGGAGCTGCCCTGGTACTGGTACGGCTTCGACAACTTTGCGTTCGCGATGGTGATGGTCGCGCTGATGCCCGGCATGCTCGCCTTCGTGTTCGGCTGGTTCGCCTTCCGCTCGCGCGTGACCGGCGTCTACCTGTCGATCATCACCCAGGCGATGACCTACGCCCTGCTGCTCGCCTTCTTCCGCAACGACATGGGGTTCGGCGGCAACAACGGCCTCACCGACTTCAAGGACATCCTTGGCTTCAACATACAGGCCGACGAGACCCGGGCGGCGCTGTTCGCGGCATCGGCGATCGCGCTCGCCGCCGGCTTCGTGATTTGCCGTGCGGTCGTGTCCTCGAAGTTCGGCAAGGTGCTGGTGGGCGTGCGCGACGCGGAGAGCCGCACCCGGTTCCTCGGCTACCGGGTGGAACACTACAAGCTGTTCGTCTGGACCCTGTCGGCGGTGCTCGCCGGCGTCGCGGGCGCGCTCTACGTGCCGCAGGTCGGCATCATCAACCCGAGCGAATTCGCCCCGGCGAACTCGATCGAGGTCGTCATCTGGGTCGCGGTCGGCGGGCGGGGCACGCTGGTGGGGCCGGTGATCGGCGCGGTGCTGGTCAACTACGCCAAGACTTACTTCACCGGCGCGCTGCCCGACCTCTGGTTGTTCGCGCTCGGCGGCCTGTTCGTTGCGGTGACGCTGTTCCTGCCCAAGGGCATCGTCGGGGCGGTCGTACAGGCCATGACCTACCGGCGCGCTGCGGCGCCCTCGGCCGCGGATTTGCGCGAGGCTTCGGAGGATGCCGAAGCGGGCGTCGACACCGATACGCTCGCCGGCAAGCCGCAGGCTGCGGAATAGGAGCGCGGCATGAACCAGCCCACGACCTCTCCGCTTCTCTATCTCGACGGTGTCAGCGTATCGTTCGACGGGTTTCGGGCGCTGAACGACCTGTCGCTCGTCATCGAGGCGGGCGAGATGCGGGCGATCATCGGCCCCAACGGCGCCGGCAAGACCACCATGATGGACGTCATCACCGGCAAGACGCGGCCGGACGAGGGCGTCGTGCTGTTCCAGGGCGATACCGACCTGACGCATCTCGACGAGACCGATATCGCGGAGCTTGGCATCGGGCGGAAATTCCAGCGCCCGACCGTATTCGAGAGTCACACGGTCTGGGACAATCTGGAGCTTGCCCTGAAGGCGCCGCGCGGGCCGTTCGCGACGCTGGTTCACCGCACCGACGTGGAAGAGCGCGAACGCATCGACGCGTTGCTTCAGACGATCCGCCTGACCGAGAAAAGCTACGAGGTGGCCGCCAACCTGAGCCATGGTCAGAAACAGTGGCTGGAGATCGGCATGCTGCTCGCCCAGGCGCCGAAACTGTTGCTCGTCGACGAACCGGCGGCCGGCATGACCGACGCGGAGACCGAGCAGACGGCGATCCTCCTGAAGGAGATCGCCAAGACCAAGTCGGTCGTCGTCGTCGAGCACGACATGGCCTTCGTGCGCGACCTCGGCGTCAAGGTCACGGTGCTGCACGAGGGCTCCGTGCTGGCGGAAGGCTCGCTCGATCACGTGTCCGCCGATCCCCGTGTCGTCGAAGTCTACCTGGGACGCTAGCGTCATGCTGAACGTCGAACATGTCGATCTGCACTACGGCGCCGCCCAGGCGCTCCGGGATGTCTCGCTGTCGGCCGAGCCTGGCCGGGTGACCTGCCTGCTCGGGCGCAACGGGGTTGGCAAGACGTCGCTGCTGAAGGCGATCGTCGGCCAGCATCCGGTAAGCGCCGGGGCGATCGTCTGGGAGGGCGGCGACGTGAAGGGCCTGCGCCCCTACGATCGCGCGAAGCGCGGGATCGCCTATGTGCCGCAGGGACGAGAGATCTTTCCGCTACTCACCGTCCGCGAAAACCTGGAAACCGGCTTCGCCGCGCTTGGCCGGGGCGTGAAGCGGGCCGTGCCCGACGAGGTATTCGAGCTGTTTCCGGTCCTGAAAAGCATGCAGCGGCGACGCGGCGGCGACCTGTCGGGCGGCCAGCAGCAGCAGCTCGCCATCGCCCGGGCACTGGTGACTCGGCCCAGGCTGCTGGTGCTGGACGAGCCGACCGAGGGTATTCAGCCCTCGATCATAAAGGACATCGGCCGGGCAATCGCCTATCTTCGCGACAAGGGCGACATGGCAATTCTGCTGGTCGAGCAGTATTTCGATTTTGCCCGAGACCTCGCCGATCGTTTCGCGGTCATGGACCGCGGAGAGATCGTCCTGGCCGGGACGCGGGAAGAGATGGTCGAAGACGATGTACGCCGCCGTCTCACGGTTTGAGAATGCCGCGCCCGTCCAAAGGGCGCTCGAGCCTGCCGGTCTGGAGCGCGCCGAGGGGGCAGTGCGGGTTCGCATCGCGAACGCCGCGGGGCGCAGCCGGCTCGACCGCTGCTATCAGGGGGGCTCGCTCAAGGTTCGGTTCCCCCGTCAATCCGATACCGAGGTTCCGGAGGCCGTACTCCTCAACACGGCCGGCGGCATCACTGGCGGCGACCGCTTCCGTGTCGAGGCCGAGATCGATGCGGGGGCCGCGTTGACGCTGACCTCGCAGGCCGCCGAGAAGATCTACCGGTCGCCCGGTGGCGAAGGCCGTTTCGACGTTTCCCTGACACTCGCTGCCGGTGCCCGGCTTGCCTGGCTGCCGCACGAGACCATTCTGTTTGACGGCGGACGCTACGAACGTCGGCTCGACGTGGTGATGGAGGACGATGCGGAAGCCGTATTGTGCGAAGCCGTCATCCTTGGCCGTGCCGCGCATGGCGAGAGCGTGCGCGACGGCCTGATCACGGATCGCTGGCGCGTTCGCCGCCGTGGCAAGCTCGTCTATGCCGACAACACGACGATCCACGGGAACCGGGGAACCGACGGCAGCGCCACGCTCGGTGGCAAGCGGGCGTTCGCGTCGCTCCTGGTGCTGGCGCCGAATGCCGAGGCGCGGATCGAGCCGGCACGCGCGGCACTCGAGAACTGCCCGGCGACCGGCGGGGCGAGTGGCTGGGATGGCATGCTGGCCGTACGACTGGTCGCCGACGATGGCATGGCCCTGCGGCAGTCCATCGTCAGACTTTGCAACGCGACGGCCATTCGCACGCCGCGCGCGTGGTCCATCTAGAAACCGAGGGAGGCGGGGCGTGAAACTGACGCCGAGAGAAAAAGACAAGCTCCTCGTCGCCATGGCGGCGATGGTCGCACGCAAGCGGCTCGAGCGCGGAGTGAGGCTCAACTACCCCGAAACGATGGCCCTCATCTCCGACTTCATCGTCGAGGGCGCGCGCGACGGTCGCTCGGTTGCCGATCTCATGGAGGCCGGTGCGCATGTCGTCTCGGCGGAGCAGGTGATGCCGGGTGTCGCCGACATGATCCACGAGGTGCAGGTCGAGGCGACGTTTCCGGACGGCACCAAGCTCGTCACCGTGCATCAGCCGGTGCGCGGCGCGGCGGAAGCGGCGACGGTGCCCGGTGCGCTGGAGCCGGCAGACGGGGACATCGCGCTCAATGCCGGGCGCGAGACAGTGACGTTGACGGTCGCCAATACCGGCGACCGGCCGGTGCAGGTCGGCAGTCACTACCATTTCCACGAGACCAACGAGGCGCTCGACTTCGACCGCGAGGCGGCACGCGGCTTCCGGCTCGATATCCCCGCCGGCACGGCGGTGCGCTTCGAGCCCGGCCAGACCCGCGAGGTGACGCTCGTCCGGCTTTCCGGTGCGCGTATAGTCTACGGCTTCAACCAGAAAATCATGGGCGCGCTCTAGGCGCGCGCCAAAGGGAGAAACGTCGAATGAAACTGAGCCTCGCGACATTTCTTGTCCTGCTGCCCCTCGCTGCCGCGGCAGACGATGACAAGATCGATTGCACCGATCCGCAGGTGCAGATCGAGCTCAACTATTGCGCCGAGCAATCCTTTCTTGCCGCCGACGCGGAGCTGAACGACCTCTACAAGTCGGCAATGGTGGCGATGAAGACGATCGACGGCTACCTGCCGGAGGATCAGCGCGGCGCGGCCGACGCCCTGAAGACCGCGCAGCGCAATTGGATCCCCTACCGCGACGACGCCTGCCAGGCGGAGGGCTATCTCGTCAGCGGCGGCTCGATGCTGGGGCTGGTGATCAACGAATGTCTGGAACGTCTGACGCGCCAGCGCATCGGCGACCTGACCATTCTGGTCGAGGGCATGGGGAACTGAGCGTGCCGGTCATGCGTCCGTCCACTCACGGCAAGTCCGTCCAGGCCCGACTCCGGCAGTCCGGGCCTGGCGGGATGGCGGGTGCGTTATTGCGGATCGGGCTGGGCGGGAAGCGTGCGCAGGTAGGCGATGATCGCCTTGAGGTCGTCCTGCTTGATGTTGGCGTAGTAGCCATATCCCATCGGCGGCAACATGCGGGTACCGTCCGGACGCGTGCCGGTGGTTATCATCGCGACGAGATCCTCGTCGCTGTAGCCGGCGATGCCATCTTCGTGCGGCGTCAGGTTGGAGGTGACCGAAACGCCCCACGGGCCGTGGAACTCGAAACCGCCGGCGCCGAGACGATTGGCGAAGTCCGGTCCCTGCGGTCCCATCGGCGTGTGGCACTCCATGCAGTGGGCGACAGGACCGGCGAGATAGGCGCCGTACTCGGCGGTTGCGCCCGGTTCCGGGCTTGCGACTTCGCCGACCGGCGGGCCGTAGCTCGGGGGCAGCGAAATTCGGTAGGTGGATTTCGGCACGGCGTTCTTCACCGGCGGCAGCGCGCGCAGATAGGCGACGATTGCCCTGGCATCCGCGTCGGAAATGCCGCGATAGAGGCCGATCGGCATCGGCGGGCCGATGATGGTTCCGTCCGGACGCTTGCCCTCGCGGATCGCCGTGATGATCTGTTCGTCCGTCCAGGCGCCGATCCCGGTTTCTTCGTCGGGGGTCAGGTTGGATCCGTAGGCGGTGAAGGCTTCGTTGTCGTCGACGAGCCGGCCGGAAAGCTCCTTGCCGGGAACGGGGGTGCCGTCGGCGTTGATCGGCGAATGGCAATTGGCGCAGGCGGCGGGGCCGTTCATCAGGTAGGTGCCCCGTTCGAGCGGCGTCTCCGCTTCGGCGGGGCTTACGAACCAGGCGATGACGCCCGCCGAGATCAGAATCCGGATTGTTTTCAAGGTCTTTTCTCCATTGGTACGAGCTCCGTCCCCGACGTCGTCGCGTCGCGATGCCGAGGTCTGGGCCGGCGGGCTGCTCGTTTAGGTCCGGATCGTTTCAGGACTATTTCAGGGAAACGGGCGGTGCGTAATTCGCTGGGGCGAAAATCGCTATGTCGAAAATCTCTGGGGCGAAAACACCGACGGATTTGCTCCGCTGGGAACGCAGGAGTTCGGCGCAATGGCTAGGATGTCCCGCAAGGACTACGCCCACATGTTCGGCCCGACCGTCGGCGACAGGCTGCGGCTTGCCGACACGGATCTCTGGATCGAGGTCGAGAAGGACTTCACGACCTACGGCGAGGAGGTGAAGTTCGGCGGCGGCAAGGTCATCCGCGACGGCATGGGCCAGAGCCAGGTGACGCGCGAGGACGGCGCGGTCGACACGGTGATCACCAATGCGCTGATCGTCGACCACTGGGGGATCGTCAAGGCCGATGTCGGGCTCAGGGACGGTCGCATCGTCGGCATCGGCAAGGCCGGAAACCCCGACATCCAGCCGGGTGTCGACATCGTCGTGGGGCCGGGCACCGAGGCGATCGCGGGCGAGGGCAAGATCCTGACCGCGGGCGGGTTCGACGCCCATATCCATTTCATCTGCCCGCAGCAGGTCGACGAGGCGCTTTATTCTGGCGTCACCACCATGCTCGGCGGCGGAACCGGCCCGGCGCACGGGACGCTGGCGACGACCTGTACGCCGGGACCCTGGCACATCGGCCGGATGATCGAGGCCTGCGACGGATTGCCGATGAATATCGGCCTGTCCGGCAAGGGCAATGCGTCGCGGCCGCAGGGGCTCGTCGAGCAGATCCTCGGCGGCGCCTGCTCGCTGAAGCTGCACGAGGATTGGGGCACGACGCCGGGCGCGATCGACTGCTGCCTGTCGGTCGCCGACGACTACGACGTGCAGGTGATGATCCACACCGACACGCTGAACGAGTCTGGCTTCGTCGAGAATACGATCCGGGCCTTCAGGGACCGCACGATCCACGCTTTCCATACGGAGGGCGCGGGTGGCGGTCATGCGCCGGACATCATCAGGGTGTGCGGGCTTGCCAATGTCCTGCCGTCATCGACCAACCCGACGCGGCCCTACACGCGCAACACGGTCGACGAGCATCTCGACATGCTGATGGTCTGCCATCATCTCGATCCGTCGATCCCCGAGGACGTCGCGTTTGCCGAGAGCCGTATCCGCAAGGAGACGATCGCGGCGGAAGATATCCTGCACGACATGGGCGCCTTCTCGATCATCGCCTCCGACAGCCAGGCGATGGGTCGGGTCGGCGAGGTGGTGATCCGCACCTGGCAGACGGCACACAAGATGAAGGTACAGCGTGGGCGCTTGCCCGAGGAAACCGGCGACAACGACAATTTCCGGGTCAGGCGCTATGTCGCCAAGTACACGATCAATCCGGCGATCGCACATGGCATGTCGGCGCATATCGGCTCGGTCGAGGCCGGCAAGCGCGCCGATCTGGTGTTGTGGTCGCCGGCATTCTTCGGCGTGAAGCCGGAGATGGTGCTGCTCGGCGGCTCGATCGTCGCGGCGCCGATGGGCGATCCGAACGCCTCGATCCCGACGCCGGAGCCGGTTCAATACCGCCCGATGTTCGCCGCCTGCGGCAAGTCGCTGACGACGAGCTCGGTGACCTTCGTGTCGCAGGCTGCCGTCGATGCGGGTCTGTCGAACAGGCTCGGCGTGGCGAAGACGCTGGTCCCGGTGGCCGGCACGCGCGCCATTTCCAAAGCGAGCATGATCCACAACGCGGCGACGCCGCGCATCGACGTCAATCCGGAGACCTACGAGGTGCGGGCCGACGGCGAATTGCTCACTTGTCCGCCGGCGGAGGTGCTGCCGATGGCGCAGATGTATTTCCTGTTCTGAGGATGGCGATGCTACGCGCTCTGAAAGTCCTTCCGAAAGGCGGCTACGCGGCTGCCGTCGACACGGTGACGCTCGATCACGACAGCCGCTTCCGCCGCCGTATCGCGCTGACCGGCGCCAAGGGGACGGAGTTCCTGCTCGACCTGCCCGAAGCGGTGGCGCTCAGGGACGGCGACGGGCTCGAACTGGAGGACGGGCGCGTCGTTATCGTCCGTGCGGCGGACGAAGACCTCATGGAGATCACCGCGACCGACGCCCACCACCTGATGCGGCTCGCCTGGCATATCGGCAACCGGCATCTGCCCGCGGCGATCGGGGCCGACCGGATCCTGATCCGCCCCGATCACGTGATCGCCGAAATGATCGAAGGGCTTGGCGGCCGGGTGCGCGCGGTTCGTGCGCCGTTCGATCCGGAAGGCGGCGCCTATGCGCACGGCGGGCACGGGCACGATCACGAGGACGGCCACGGGGGGCATCACCACGACGGTGACGGCGATGGCTGAACGGCAGCCCCTCGATCCCGCGGCTCTTTACCGGCTGATGGCCTGGCTCTCCCCGTCCTTTCCCGTGGGCGCCTTCTCGCACAGCCACGGTCTCGAATGGGCCGCCGAGATCGGCGATGTCGCCGACGCGGCAGGCCTTGAGGCCTGGGTCGGGCAGATTCTCCGCTTTGGCGCCGGCCGGCAGGATGCGATCCTGTTTGCCGCGACCTGGCGGGCGATGACCGCGGGCGACAGACGGCGGCTGGACGAGATCGCCGAGCTCGCGGCGGCCTTGTCGCCATCGAAGGAGCGGGCCGTCGAGACCCTGTCACAGGGAAAGGCGTTCGTGCTCGCCACCGAGGCGGCGTGGCCTGTGGCCGGCGCGCCGTTGCCGGATGGCGATCTCGCCTATCCGGTCGCGGTCGGTATCGCGGCCGGGCGGCACGGTATCCCGCTCGACGCCTCCCTCGTCGCCTATCTGCACGCCTTCGCGGCGAACATCGTCTCGGCCGGCGTCCGGCTGATACCGCTCGGCCAGACCGACGGGCAGAAGGTGACGGCCGCTCTCGAGCCCGTCGTCGCGCAGGTCGCGGCGGAGGCCGAGACGGCGACACTCGAAGATCTCGGCGGCTGCGTCTTTCTCGCCGACATCGCGTCGATGCGTCACGAAACCCAGTACACGAGGCTGTTCAGGACATGACGAACTCTCCCCACGGACCCCTGAGAGTAGGCATTGGCGGACCGGTCGGCTCGGGCAAGACGGCGTTGATGGAGGCGCTGTGCAAAGCGATCCGCGGCACCTACGACATCGCCGCGATCACCAACGACATCTACACAAAGGAAGACGCGCTGATCCTGACACGTGCCGGCGCGCTGCCGGTCGAGCGTATCCTCGGGGTGGAGACGGGTGGCTGCCCGCATACGGCGATCCGCGAGGATGCCTCGATCAATCTCGCCGCCGTTGCCGAAATGCGCGGTCGGTTTCCCGATCTCGACCTCGTGTTGATCGAGTCGGGTGGCGACAATCTGGCGGCGACGTTCTCGCCCGAGCTTGCCGATATCACGATCTACGTGATCGACGTCGCCGCAGGCGAGAAGATCCCGCGAAAGGGCGGGCCCGGGATCACCCGCTCCGATCTCCTGGTGATCAACAAGATCGATCTGGCGCCGCTGGTCGGGGCGTCGCTCGAGGTGATGGATGCGGACACGAAACGGATGCGGGGTGAGCGGCCCTTCGTCTTCACGAACCTGAAAACCGGCGAGGGGCTTCCGACCATCATCGACTTCATCGAGGCCGCCGGCGGGTTGAAGCCGGCCGTCGGAGAGGACGAAACCGCGGCCGTCGCCGCCTCGCGTTGAAAGGGGACGCCAATGATTAGCAGGATATCGACTGGAAAACTCGTTTTCCTTCTGGCTTTGCTCGCCGCGACACCGGCGCTCGCTCATGTCGGGGCCGGCGCGACGTCGGGGTTCGCGTCGGGTTTTGCCCATCCGCTACTCGGCCCCGACCACTTGCTCGCGATGGTCGGTGTCGGGCTCTGGGCCGGTCTTGTCGGCGGTTCGGCGCTCTGGGTGTGGCCGGCCGCATTCATCGGCGTGATGATTGCCGGTGGGGGCATGGGCATGGCCGGCGTGCCGCTGCCGTTCGTTGAGCCGGCGATCCTCGCCTCGGTAATCGCGGTCGGCGCGGCCGTCGCGCTGGCTGTCCGGGCGCCGGTCTCGCTCGGGGCGTTGGTGGTCGGCGGTTTCGCGATGTTCCACGGGCATGCGCACGGCACGGAAATCCCCGAGACGGCGGCGGGCGTCGACTATCTGGCCGGATTCGCGCTGGCGACCGCAACTATTCTTGGCGTCGGCATCGCTATCGCCATCGTACCTGCGCGCTTCCGTATGTCGCCGGCGCTCGTGCGCAGTCTCGGAGCCGGCGTTGCCTTCGCAGGAGCGGCACTCGCCGCCGGCTGATCCGGCTACCTTGCAATGCGCGTCGGAGGGCGTCATAGCCGCTTGGTCGTGTCGATCTGAACGGACAACGATACGGGCAGGTAAGGCAAAGACGTGGCAACGGGAAACGGCAAACCGCAGACTGGCGACAATACCGCCTGGCACGCGCTCTCGGCGCGGGAGGTGCTCGAGCGTCTGCAAACCGAACATGCCGGCCTCAGCGCGGGGGATGCGGCTGCGCGGCTGCGCCGTTACGGTCCCAACCTGCTGCCGGAAGCGCCACGCCGTCCGGCCTGGCTGCGCTTTCTCGCCAATTTCAACAACGTCCTCGTCTATCTGCTGATTGTCGCGGCGGCGATCACGGTTTCGATCGGCCATTACGTCGATGCCGTGGTGATCGTCGCCGTGGTGGTGATCAACGCGGTGATCGGCTTCGTTCAGGAAGGCCGCGCCGAGGCGGCGCTGGAAGCGATCCGGAAGATGCTGTCGCCGCAGGCCGCGGTGCTGCGCGACGGGCGCCGCCTGACGCTCGATGCGGCCGTGCTGGTGCCGGGGGACGTCGTGCTGTTAGAACCGGGCGACCGCGTTCCCGCGGACCTTCGTCTGCTGCACGTCAAGGGCCTCGAGATCGACGAGGCAGTGCTGACTGGTGAATCGCTGCCCACGGGAAAGCAGGTCGCGGCGGTGTGGCACGATGCGGCGATCGGCGACCGGGCGGATCTTGCCTTCTTCGGCACGCTGGTGACCCGTGGCCACGCCTCCGCTGTCGTGGTGGAAACCGGATCGCGCACCGAAATCGGCCGGATCGGCACGCTGATCGAGGGGGTCGGCACGGTGGCAACGCCGCTTCTCAGGCGCGTCGCCCGGTTCGGCCAAGGATTGGCGGCTGTCGTGCTCGTCGTGTCGGCGGCAATGTTCGCTTGGGGCGTACTCGTCGATCGGTTGCCGCTGGGTGACATGTTCCTCGCTGCCGTCGGCCTCGCGGTTGCCGCGATCCCCGAGGAACTGCCCGCGATCCTGACGATCGCGCTTGCCTTCGGTGTCGAGCGGATGGCGCGGCGCAATGCCATCGTGCGGCGCCTGCCGGCCGTGGAGGCGCTTGGGTCCGTCACCGTGATCTGCTCCGACAAGACAGGGACGCTGACCCGCAACGACATGGTCGTCGAGGAGGTGGCGACCGCCGGCAAACTCTATCGGATCACCGGAACCGGTTACACGCCGGACGGCAGCGTTATGGCCGACGACGGACCGGTCGACGTGGCGGCGGAGCCCGCCCTCGTCGAGCTCGCGCGCGCCTCCGGTCTGTGCTCGGACGCGCGGCTGCGCCGCGATCACGACGGCGACTGGCACGTCGAGGGCGACCCGATGGAAGGCGCGCTGCTCGCCTTGGCGGCCAAGGTGGGGATAGACCGCGACGATGACAGCGCCGCCATGCCGCGGCTCGACACGATTCCGTTCGAATCCGAATCCCAGCTCATGGCGACGCTTCACCGCATCGACGATGGCGGCGTCATCTACGTGAAAGGCGCTCCGGAGCGGCTGCTTGTCCTGTGCGACAGGCAGCGCGACACGCTTGGCGACGAGCGCATCGACCTGGCGATGTGGCATCGCCGGCTGGAGGAAATGACGGCCGCCGGCCAGCGCGTCATCGCGGTCGCCTGCCGGGCCGTACCCGCAAGCCTGACCGACATGGATTTCGGCGACCTCGAGGAGGGGCTGACCATGCTCGGGCTGATCGGTCTGGCCGATCCGCCGCGGCCGGAAGCCATTTCGGCGGTGGCCGACTGCCGCGCCGCCGGCATCCGCATCAAGATGATCACCGGCGACCATCCGGAGACCGCCCGGGCGATCGCGGGCCGGTTCGGGCTGTCTACGGACGCGGTGATGACCGGTCGCGATTTCGACCTTCTCGCACCGACCGAACTCGCCCAGCGGGCAGCCGAGATCGACGTGTTCGCGCGTACCAGCCCCGAGCACAAGTTGCGTCTCGTCGAGGCGCTACAGAACAAGGGCGAGATCGTCGCGATGACCGGCGACGGCGTCAACGATGCGCCGGCGTTGAAGCGCGCCGACGTTGGCGTCGCGATGGGCATCAAAGGCTCGGAGGCGGCCAAGGAAGCCGCTCAGATCGTGCTCGCCGACGATAACTTCGCCACGATCGCCAAGGCGGTGCAGCAGGGCCGCACCATCTACGAGAACATCCGCAAGTCGATTGCCTTCATGCTGCCGACCAACGGCGGCGAAGCGATGATCGTCATCGGTGCGATCCTCGTCGGGTTGCCGCTGCCGATCACGCCGATCCAGATCCTGTGGATCAACATGGTGACGACCGTCACCCTGGCGCTGGCGCTGGCCGTCGAGCCGGCCGAGGCCGATATCATGAGGCGTCCGCCGCGCCCGCCCGGGGAGCCGATAATCGGCGCCTATCTGATCTGGCGCACAGCCTACGTCGCCACGCTGATGACGCTCGCGGTCTTCGCGCTGTTCGTCCACGTCAAGACCGGCAATGGGCTCGACCATGCCCGCAGCCTTGCCGTCAACGTGATCGTCGCCTTCGAGGCAGCCTATCTGTTCAACAGCCGGTTCGTTCGCGGACCCGTCCTGTCGTGGCGCGGTCTGTTCGGCAGTGTGCCGGTGCTTGTCGCCGTTGCCGCTGTCGCCGTGTTGCAGCTCGTGTTCACCTATGTGCCGCTGTTCCAGACTATATTCGACACCAGGCCCCTGAGCCTTTCCGACTGGGGGCTGGTCGTTGGCGCCGCCGTGGGCCTCTTCCTGATCGTCGAGGCCGAGAAGCTGGTCGCGCGCCGCATCCTGCGAGCCTGACGCGGTTTGACCGCTTGGCAAAGCGCGCCGGCGGGCCGATGATCGCGGTATGAAAGCGGGAAACAAGACAACCGGCGTTCGGCTGCGGGTAGTGCTCGCGCCCGGCGTCGCGCTGGGCCCCGGCAAGGCGGACCTGCTTGAGGCGATCGCCGAAACCGGATCGATATCGGCGGCAGGGCGACGCATGACGATGAGCTACAAGCGTGCCTGGTCGCTGGTCAACGAAATGAACGGCTGGTTCGCCGACCCGCTGGTTGAAACCGGCAAGGGCGGTGCCGGCGGCGGCGGAGCGCAGCTCACGGCGCTCGGCGAGCGGGTGCGCGAGGCCTATCGGCGGATGGAACAGGCGGCAAGCGCGGCCGTCGAGACCGATATCGCCGCGCTCCGGGCGGAAATCCGCGATATGTCCAAATGAATATAACGCTTGGCAAGGCCCTTCTTCGATCGATATGTTTATTCAGACATATCGATGGGGGATGACCATGAATGGGACGATGTCATCGTTTCGGCGGGTATTGGGTGCCGCGGCCGGGGTTCTGTCGGTCCTGACCGTTTTATCCGGATTGGTTTTATCCGGGCTGGCGGGGCAGGTCTGGGCGGAGGACGCACCGCCGATCGCGGTCGCCGCCAATCTGCAGGCCGCGATGGAAGAGATCGCGGACGTGTTCACGGCCGAGACCGGGCTCGAACCGAGGCTGACATTCGGTTCGTCCGGTAACTTCGCCGCGCAGATCCGCCAGGGGGCGCCGTTCGAACTGTTCTTTTCCGCCGATGAGCGCTACGTGCTCGATCTCGCCCGCGACGGCTTCACCCGCGACGAGGGGATGCTCTACGGAAGCGGCCGAATCGTGCTCATCGTTCCGAAGGGTTCGCCACTGAAGGCTGACGGGAGTCTGGAGGATCTCAAGGCCGCGATCGCCGACGGACGGCTCTCCCGCTTCGCGATCGCCAATCCGGAGCACGCCCCCTACGGCCAGGCCGCGAAGGAAGCCCTGCAACATTCGAGGCTGTGGGAGGCGATCCAGCCTAAATTGGTGCTTGGCGAGAACGTCAGCCAGACGGCGCTGTTCGCGACCTCCGGCAACGCCCAGGGCGGCATCGTCGCCTATTCGCTCGCTCTGTCGCCGAAGGTCCTGACGGTCGCCGATCACGCGCTGATCGCGGCGGACTGGCATGCGCCGCTGAAGCAGCGAATGGTGCTGCTGAAAGATGCGGGACCGGCCGCCGAGCGCTTCTATTCCTTTGTACAGAGCCCGCCGGCCCGTGCGATCTTCCGCAGGTATGGTTACGCCCTGCCCGGGGAAACGGACTGAGGAGGCTTCGAGGCGGACATGGACTGGACCGCACTCTGGCTGTCGCTGCGCCTGGGCTTCTTCGCGGTCCTGGTCCTGTTGCCGATCGGCATCGTCGTCGGGCGACTGCTGGCCTACCGGCAGTTTCGCGGCAAGGGCATCGTCGAGGCGCTGGTGGCGCTGCCGCTGATCCTGCCGCCGACGGTGTTCGGGTATTACCTGCTAGTCGCCTTCGGCGCGGCATCCCCCGTCGGCCGGATGTGGGAGACGCTGTTCGGCGGCTCGCTGGTGTTCACCTTCCAGGGCCTGCTCGTCGCCTCGGTGATCGTCAACCTGCCGTTCGCGATCCAGCCGATGCAGCGTGCCTTCGAGGCGATCCCGCCGGAAGTGCGGGAGGCCGCGGCCTGTTCCGGCATGACCCCGCTCAAGGCGCTCCGGCGCATCGAGATCCCGCTCGCCTGGCCGGGGATCGCCACGGCGATGGTCCTGAGCTTCGCCCACACGCTCGGCGAGTTCGGCGTGGTGCTGATGGTCGGCGGCGCCATCCCGGGCGAGACCCGCACGATCGCCATCGCGATCTACGATCGGGTCCAGGCCTTCGACGGGGTGGCGGCGGCGCAGATGTCCGCCTTCCTGCTCGCCCTGTCGCTGGTCACGATCGCCTTGACGATCGCCTTGTCGCGGCGTGTCGGTCGGCGTCTCGGCTGATGCCCGACCTCAAGGCGCATATCCGGCAGGCGAAGCCGATCCCTCTCGATGCGGAACTCTCCTGCGCGCCCGGCGAGGTGCTGGCGCTGGTCGGGCCGTCGGGCAGCGGCAAGTCGACGATCCTGCGGGTTATCGCCGGGCTCTACCGACCCGACGAGGGAAGGGTCGGCGTCGGTGAGGAGATTTGGCTCGATACCGCGGCCGGAACGACCCTGCCGGCCTATCGGCGTACCGTCGGCTTCGTGTTCCAGAGCTACGCGCTGTTCCCGCACATGACGGCGCAGGCCAATGTCGAGGCGGCGCTCGATCATGT
The DNA here is from genome assembly GCF_051390635.1 of Microbaculum mangrovi. NCBI lineage: Bacteria > Pseudomonadati > Pseudomonadota > Alphaproteobacteria > Hyphomicrobiales > Tepidamorphaceae > Microbaculum > Microbaculum mangrovi. The sequence continues at coordinate 1,167,524 of NZ_JBPODT010000001.1, read as the reverse complement.
CGGCACGGACCGGCGGTCGGCGCGGGCGCGCGAGCTGCTGGAGCTCGTTCATCTCGATGGGCTCGAAGGGCGGCGGCCGGCGGAACTCTCCGGCGGGCAGCAGCAGCGCGTCGCGGTAGCGCGGGCACTGGCACGCGATCCGAAGGTGCTACTGCTCGACGAACCGTTCTCCGCCGTCGACAGGGCGACCCGCAAGAGGCTCTACCGCGAAATCGCCGAGCTGCGCCGCAGTCTCGACGTGCCCGTCATCCTGGTCACGCACGATCTTGACGAGGCGGTGATGCTGGCCGACCGGATCGCCGTCCTCCATCGCGGCCACATCCTGCAGACGGGCACGCCGGAGGAGATCACGACACGGCCGGCGTCACCGGAAGTGGCGCGGCTCGTCGACCTGCGCAACGTGTTCGAGGCGACCGTCATTGCAAGCGATGAGAGCGGTTGCGCGCTCGACTGGGCCGGGCACCGCCTGGAAATCCCGGCCGAACGGCGGTTCGCGGCCGGCACCCGTGTCGCCTGGGTGATCCCCGATGGATTCGTGGTGCTGCACCGGCGCGACCGACCCTCGCGCGGGGAGCGCGAAAACCCCGTGTCCGGCTTGGTCGACAACGTGCTGGCGATCGGCCAGACGGTGCACGTGACGATGCGAATCGACGGGACCGAGGAGTTGCCGCTGCAGTTCTCGGTGCCCGTGCATGTCGCCCGCCGCAACGGTATCGAAGCGGGCGCCGCCATCACCGTTTCCCTGCTGGCCGAGGGAATCCATCTGATGCCGCGCTCAGAGGATGCGTCTGCCTAGGGTGAAAGGCTCTAGGCGGCCTTCGCGGTCAGGAACTCGCCCATGCGGTCGATGGCGCGGCGGATGTTCTCGGTCGAGTTGGCGTAGGAGACGCGGATATAGCCCTCGCCATGGACGCCGAAATCCGGGCCGCCGATGGTGGCGACGCCGGCATCCTCGAGCAGGGCCGAGGCAAGCGGCTTGGCCTGCCAGCCCGTCTCCTTGATGTTCGGGAAGGCGTAGAAGGCGCCCTTCGGCGTGCGGCAGGAGATGCCCGGCAGCCCGTTCAGTCCCTCGACGACAACCGTGCGGCGGCGGTCGAATTCGGCGACCATCGCGGCAACGGCGTCCTGCGACCCCTGGAGTGCGGCGAGACCGGCGAACTGGGCGGCGGCATTGACGCAGGAATAGGAATTGACCGCCAACTTGCGGGCATAGTCGTGCAGCTTCCTCGGCCACACCGAGTAGCCCATGCGCCAGCCGGTCATGGCATAGGTCTTGGACCAGCCGTCGAGCAGGATCAGCCGGTCGCGAATGTCGGGATAGGCGAGCAGGGTCCGGTGCTCCAGCCCGTCATAGGTCATCTGCCCATAGATTTCGTCCGACATCACGGCAACGTCGGGATGGCGGGCGAGGCCCTCGACGAGCCTGTCGATCTCATCCTTCGGCGTGACGCCTCCGGTCGGATTGGCGGGGCTGTTGAGAATCAGGAGCCGCGTCCGGGGCGTGATCAGGGCGAGGGTTTCCTCGGCCGAGAAGGCGAAATCGTTCTCTTCGCGGATCGGGACCGGGACCGGCCGCGCGCCGGTGAACTCGATCATCGAGCGATAGATGGGGAAGCCGGGGTCGGGATAGAGGATCTCGGCGCCGGGCTCTCCGAACATCAAGATCGCCATGAACATGGTCACTTTTCCGCCCGGCACGATCAGCACCAGTTCGGGATCGACCTCGACGGACAGACGCTTGTGGATGTCGGCGGCCACGGCCTCGCGCAGAGGCAGGATGCCGGTTGCCGGCGTGTAGCCGTGATGACCGTCGCGCAACGCCTTCACCGCGGCCTCGACGATATGGTCGGGCGTGCGGAAATCCGGCTGTCCGATACCCAGATTGATGATGTCGCGGCCGGCAGCGGCGAGCGCCGTCGCCCGCGCGAGCACGGCAAACGCGTTCTCTTCGCCTATACGGTCGAACGATGCGACGGTCTTGAACACGGGGCCGGCCCTCCTCTTGCGCCGAGGCTAGCTAACGCCAACGATCGGCGCGTTGCAAACCCCGGCGGAGAGAAAAACGAGAGCCTCAGGCGGCCGTTTCGTCGTAAACGTCGAGATCGGCGTCGACGTCCGCCGCTCCAGCCGCGGAGGCGTCGCCGTCGAGCGAAGCCTCTACAGCCATCAGCAGCTTGATCAGCTTGGCGCGATCCTTTTCCGGGACGTTGCGCATGGTCATCTGCTCGAGCCGCTTCCAGCGTTTCTTCAGCTCGATACCGCACGAACGCCCTTCGTCGGTCAGGAATACGCGCGCGCTGCGTGCATCCGTTTCCGACGCGATGCGCCGCACCAAACCCTGGGCGGCCATCCGGGATACCATTTTCGTGACTGTAGGCGGCTTGACCTTGAGCTCGGCAGCGAGCTTGGTCATCGGCTGTCCGTCGTCCTCCAGAAGTACCTGAAGGACGTTTTCCTGTCCGGGATGGATGCCGATTTCACCGAGCATCGTGTGAGCTCGCGCCCGATGCAGCCGAGCTGCCCGGGTGAGACGCAGCCCGACAGAATCTTCGTACCATTTCTTCATTTCAAGGAAGTCCCCCAACTCCCAGAGTGGATGATTGCCGTTATGGCGGTGATCCTAGAAACCTACTTCCATTAGTTGAGTTTACAAGTCATAAGTCGGCATAACTGATATACGCGATTCAGATAGCGCGCGCGGCTGTCCGGCGTAGAAGTGTCCATTTTATAGTGAGCCGCGAAAGAGGTCTTGCATTTTGGGTGGCATAGCCACCGTATTCCACGCAAAATTGTTCTACGGCCGGGTTCTCCCACATATTTCGACATCCACCAGCTCGCGCCGCAGGTGGTGAAGACGGAGAGTCTCCGGATGTTCGTCAGTTTCGGGCCCATCGGCGACGACTCATCGGGCATCTCAAAGGTCGCGTGGGGCACGAATACCCGGTCGCACCAGCCTTTCAGCATTGCCGGGAGGCCGAACCACCAGGTCGGATAGACAAAAACCAGCATTTCCGCCCATTTCAGCAGGGCGAGGTGGTCTGCGATGGGGGCTTCGTTCTCCTGCGGCGTATGGTAGCCGCGCCGCTCCTCGGGGCTCATCACCGGGTCGAAACCGCTTTCGTATAGGTCAATTAGCCGCACCTCGTGGCCCGATTCGCCGAGGGCGCCGAGAACCGTGTCGAGAACGGCCCGATTGAAGCTCTCCTCGCAGGGATGGCAGTAGACCACGAGGGCTCGCATCAGAAACGCTCCATTAAGCGCGCGACCGATTCGAGGTGTTTATCGAGTGTCGCCCGGTCGTTGCGGTTCATATCGTACAGCGCGTGGTAATCGACGCGGGCGCCCGGCGACGTCGCGCGCAGCAGGCGCTTGACGATCTTTCGTGGCGCATCGCCGAGGACAAAGGCGCGCAGACGGGTTCCACCATAGGTCGTGATCGCGGCGATCCGCTTGAGATGGGACAAGTTCGGCGAGACCATGCCGTCTTCCAGACGGAACGATACGCCGGGCAGGAAGACCCGGTCGAAATAACCTTTCAGTATCGCGGGGAAGCCGTAGTTCCACACAGGGAATACCAGAACGAGCGCCTCGGCCGCCAACAGCCGGTCGACATGGGGAGCAACCGGATCGCGGTTTTGCGGCACGTCATGATAGCCGAGCCGTTCCTCGCGGCTTAGCCGCGGTTCGAAGTCCTCGGCGTAGAGATCACAGTCGTCCACCTCGTGGCCGCCGGCGCGCAGCGTGTCGACGACGCGCGTGTGCAAGGCGGCGCAGAAACTCGTTTCGACTGGATGGGCGTAGACGACCAGGACTCGCATGTGCGGCTCGCCGGACCGACCTCAGTCCGCCTGCTCGAGGCCGGGGAACAGGTAGACCTTGTGGGCGGAGAAGTCGAATTCTGGATCCTCGAAGGCGACCATCTTGCCAGGATTGAGCAGGCCTTTCGGATCGGCCTCGCGCTTGAAGGCAAGCTGGACCTCGTCGGTCTGCTTCATGCCGCCTTCCTCCAGCGTGTAGCGATGGGCATTGAAGATCACGCAGCCCATGTCCTCGTGGATGCGCATGATCTCCTCCAGCCGCTCTTCAGTGGTGAAGCGCACGATCGGCAGGCCGAAGCAGGTGACGTTGCCGTCGAAGCGAACGAATTCGAGATGCGCCATGACCTCGTCACCGAAGTGCGCGTGGACCTTCTGGACCAGCTCGATCTGATCCGGGAAGGGATAGAGGACCTGAAGATAGGTGATGCCGTCGTCGACTCTCAAACCCCGCAGCGTGGTGTGATTCCAGGCAAGCTCGAAGGCCGGCGGAAGCCCCTTCAGGTCCTCGGCGGTATCCGAGCGGAACAGGATCTCGCCTGAGGTGCGCTCGGTATAGGCGATCAGCGACTCGACCGCGTGCGGCGCGACCATGACGAGGCAGACGCTCTTGCCCTCCGGTATGAACTTGCGATGGCGCAGGAAATAATCGTGCGGGATCGGGGCGGCTATCGGGGTGACGAGCTTGAGCAGGAGGCCGTCGTGGGTGCCGAGCGCGTTGCCGTAGCGGGCCGCGTCCATGAAATCGTCGAACCCGACGATGACGTCGACCCAGTCGTAGGCCGCGGTCAGCGGGATCTCAACCTCGGTGATGACTCCGTTGGTGCCGTAGGCATGGCTGACCTTTTGAAGGTCCCAGCCGTCGAGCTCGAGCACACGCGGGGTCTCCTCCATGGTGACCACGCGCAGACGCAGGACATTGCCGAGATCGCGCAGGCCGCCCCAGCGGATCGAGCCGACACCCCCGGAGCCGCCGCCGATGAAGCCGCCGATGGACGCGGTCTTGGCGGTGGAGGGATGCATGCGCATCTCCTGGCCCGAATCGGCGCGGGCGGCCTGGTCGAGATCGTGGAGGATAACGCCCGGTTCGCAGACGAGACGTCCGGGCTTGATGTCGATGATTCGGTTCATCTCGGCCATGTTGAGTATGATGCCGCCCGACAGCGGCATCGCCTGGCCGTAGTTGCCGGTGCCGCAACCGCGTACAGTGACGGGAACGTCCATCGCAAAGCAGGTCCTGAGGACCTGGACGACTTCGGCCTCGCTCTTCGGGGTCACGACCATGTCGGCGGTGACGGCGTCGAGCTGGCGTTTCAGGACCGGGCTGTACCAGAAGAAGTCGCGGCTCTTCTGCTTAACCAGCGCCGGATTGTCCTCGATCTTCAGGCCTTCGAGCGCCTTCTTCAGCGCGGCGAGGTCGGTCATCGTCTTCTCCGTCCGTGTTGGCTGGCCGCTCAACTTCCCGCGAAAATATCGTCCAGCTCGCGGTAGTCGGGCAGTGTCTTGTCGATGGGGCGGCCGCTGCGCAGGACCGTGCGGTCGCTCTGCGGGCGCGCCAGCAACTCGGTCCAACTCCTTGCCCGGAACAAGACGATGTCGGCCGGTGCTCCGGCGCGCAGGACGCCGCGGTCCGGACGACCCAGGATGCGGGCGGGCGTGGCGCCAACGGTCGCCGGCCAATCGCCGAAGGGATGGTCGAACTGGCCGATGCGTACGGTCTCGCGGAACACCTCGAGCATGTCGAGATCGCCGTAGGCGTAGAACGGATCGCGGGTGTTGTCGCTGGCGACGGCCACCTCGACGCCGGCTGCGGCGAGTTCGTGGAGCATGGTGACGCCGCGCGACAGCGGGGTGCGGCCCGATTCGCGGTCCTGCAGGTACATATTGCACATCGGCAGCGAGACGATCGCGATGCCGGCCTCGGCGACCCGCTCGATTGTGCGATTGGCCTCGTCGGCGGGCTGGCGGGTCAACGAGCAGCAATGGCCGCAGACGATCCTGCCCTCGAAGCGGTTGCGCAGGATGGCGTCCGCGACATGGGCGAGCGAGCGCTCGTTCGGGTCCTGGGATTCGTCGGAGTGGAAATCGAGGTCGAGGCCGTGCTTCTCCGCGACCGCGATAACCGCGTCGAGCAGGCCGTCGATGCCCGGATGCATATAGGTGACGCAGCCCATGACGCCGCCGTGCGCCTTCACCAGCGCGGCGATCTCTTCCAGATAGGCGCGGTCCTCGGCCACCTCGATCGGCACCAGCGCCACGCCCTGCAGGTCGATGCGGCCGGCCCAGCGATCGCGCATCTCGGCGAATACCGGCCAGGAGATCTTGTGCTGCGGCTGCAGGGAATCGAGGTGGGTGCGCAGTAGTACCGTGCCGTGCGCGTGGGCGCAGCGCAGCGAGAAGTCCATGCGGCGGGCGACATCGCGTGCGGACCAGTTGGCCTCGCGGTCCGCGTGCACGGCGTTCAGCGCGCCGAAGAAGGTGCCGTCCGGATTGGGCTTGCGCGGCCAGATGTGGCCCTTGTCGATATGGGTATGCATGTCGACGAAGCCGGGCCAGGCAAGGCCGTCGTCCAGGTCGAGGGCGGGCAGGTCCTCGTTCTGGCCACCGCCGGGCGCGCGGATCGCGGCGATGGTCGTACCGTCGATCTCGATCTCGGCGCGGAGCAGGCCGTCGCCGGCGTCGGGAAGGGGGCCTTCCGTCTCGACCAGCGCGGCGGGAATCGTCGCGTTGGCGATCAGAAACCGCCCAGCGGACGGCACGCGGGCAAAGCCAGTGGGCATCTCGCTAGTTCTCCCGTTTGACAGCGCTCTCGTGCCACTTGTGGAGAAGCAGGTGCGAGATCAGGCTGGTTGCGAAGAAGATCAGGACGCCCGTCACGGACAACAGGATCAGCGCGGCGAACAGGCGCGGGATGTTGAGGCGGAACTGCGATTCGAGCAGGCGGAAGGCAAGGCCTGAACTGGCGCCGGCGGAGCCGGCCGCGAACTCGGCGACGACGGCTGCGATCAGCGCCAGTCCGCCGCCGATCCGCAAGCCCGTGAGGAAGTAGGGCAGGGCGGCGGGCAGGCGCAGGAGGTAGAGGCTCTGCCAACGGCTGGCGCCGTAGAGCTCGAACAGGTTCAGGAGGTTGTGGTCGACGCTCTTCAGTCCCTGAGCGGTGTTCGACAGGATCGGGAAGAAGGCGACGAGCCAGGCACAGATCAGTAGAGCGGCCTGGGTGGTCGGCGTGTAGATGAGGATCAGCGGCGCGATCGCCACGATCGGGGTTACCTGCAGGATCACGGCATAGGGGTAGAGCGCGAGCTCGATCCATTTCGACTGGATCAGCAGTACGGCCAACGCGACGCCACCGACGAGCGCCAGCGCCAGCGCCGTGAAGGTGATCTTCAGCGTGACCAGCAAAGCCGGCCCGAGAATGGGCCAGTCCTCGATCATTGCCTGTGCGACGCGGGCGGGGCTCGGCAGGATGTAGTGCGGTACGTCGAAGGCCGTCACGTACCAGGCCCACACAAGCACCAGGCCGCCGAGCATGGCGACGGGCACGATGATGCGCAGGAGGCGCTCTCCGAGCCGGTTCGGATCTGTGGAGAAGGGGCCTTCCTCGTCAACGGCGGCCGTCGGCTTGGATGTCGTGTGCACGGTCGTCATGGTCCAGCCGTCATGTTCCGGGCGTCACGCCTCCGCCTTGCTGGCCATTGCCTCCTGGAGGGCGGTCGACACCTCGCGGCAATGATCATTGTAGACGGTCGAGGTGCGGAAATCGTCCTCGCGCGGATAGGGGGCGTCGATCGCGATATCGGCGACCACCCGGCCGGGGCGTGCCGCCATGACGACGATGCGGTTGGACAGGTAGACCGATTCGAACACCGAATGGGTGACGAAGATCACCGTCCAGCCGAAGCTCTCCCACAGGTGCAGCAGGTCGTTGTTGAGCTTGAACCGCGTGATCTCGTCGAGCGCGGCGAACGGTTCGTCCATCAGCAGCAGTTTCGGCCGGGTGACCAGCGCGCGGGCAATCGACACACGCATCTTCATGCCGCCCGACAGTTCGCGCGGATATGCGTCGGCAAAGTTCTCGAGCCCCACCATCTCGAGCGCGTTCATGACCTCGTCGCGCGCGCCGGCCTTGGCCTGGCCCTTCAACCGCAGCGGCAGCCAGACATTGTTGAAGACGGTGGCCCAGGGCATCAGCGTCGGCTCCTGGAAGACGAAGCCGATTTCGTTGTCGACCCGGCCGGACCGGTCCTGTGCCGTACCCGTCCAGTCGATGGTGCCCGATGTCGGCTCGCCGAGGCCGGCGATCAGGCGCAGCGCCGTCGACTTGCCGCAACCGGAAGGGCCGAGCAGGCTGATGAACTCGCCGGGATGAACGTCGAGCGACATGTCCTGGAGCGCCACGGTGCCGCTCGAGAACGTCTTGTTGATCGCGCGCAGCGAAACGATTGGCCGCGTCGCGGCGTCGCTGGGCCCGGATACCGGGTCGCGAACCGCAGGGGCCGCTTCTGTGTGGGTGGTCAAAGTCCGCCTCCGTTTTACGCCAGGAAGCCGGCGTCGGCGATCTCACTCGCCACCAGTACCGAAATCCGACGACGGGTCCACAGACCCGCCATCGGCGATTGCGTGCACGCCGGGACGCGGCGCTATTTCTTCAGGTCCAGGCCGAGGCCCTTGCAGACATACTCGGTCGTATAGGTCGTCGTGTAGTCGATGCCCGCCTTGACGACGCCGGCCTTGACCATCTTTTCGTAGAAGTCCTTCTGGCGCTCGTCCGTCATGCAGCCGATGCCCATGGTCAGGCTGTCGCCGGAGTCGACGATGCCATGCTCCTTCATCTTGGCGATGGAGAAGGCGATCTGCTCGTCGGTTATCTCCGGATTGTCGGTCTTGATGAGCGCGTTGGCAGCCGTGTTGTCGCCATACAGATAGTTGTACCAGCCGATGATCGAGGCCTCGACGAAGCGCTTGGTGATGTCGGGGTTGGCCTCGACATAGTCCTTCATGCCCTCGATCAGGGTCGAATAGGTGTTGAAGCCGGAGTCGGCGAGCAGGAAGACCTTGGGTTCCCAGCCGGCTTCCTTCTCGATGGCGTAGGGCTCCGACGTCACATATCCCTGCTGGGCGGATTGCTTGTCGGCGATGAACGGCGCCGCGTTGAAGGTGTAGGGCTTGTATTGGGCGTCGTTGAAGCCTTCGAAGGCCGACTTCATCCACAGGAAATAGGACGAGTAGCCGTCCTTCGACAGGTAAAGCGTCGGCAGCTTGGCGAGATCCTCGAATGTCTCCACGCCCGCATCCGGATGGGCAAGCAGGACCTGCGGCTCCTTCTGGAAGATCGCGGCGACCTCGATGAGCGGAATGCCCTGTTCGGCGGCGTCGAAGGGCGAAAGCATGTTGCCCTGCATGTAGAAATTGATCTTGCCGGCGATCAGCAGGGCCTGGTTGCCGGCCTGCGGGCCGCCCTGGCGGATCGTCACCTTCAGCCCGTACTTCTCGTAGGTGCCGTCGGCGACCGCCTGGTAGAAGCCGCCGTGCTCGGCCTGGGCGAGCCAGTTCGTGCCGAACGTGACTTCATCCAGCGCCGCGGCCGGGCCGGCAAGCCCGACAGCAGCGAGAACGGCACCGATTGCCGGGATCGTGCGCTTGAGCAAGGACATCCGGAAAAACCTCCCTTGTTGACAACCCGGGTATCGGCGTCGACTCCCCGGAAACTCGGTCAAAACTATAACGGATCGAATTGCGAACCGGGTCTTCGGAGCAAACCCCGTGCCACCCCGATTCGCGGCTCAATCCGCGCGCGAATCCAAATTTCTCGTAATCCCGGAGCCCAAGAAAAGGGCAACCAGGCGGTGGCCGCTCACCCTATCATCACGGTCGGGGAGGGAACAGGCTCGACAAAGTCGTAAAATCGGTGTGTTGCGGCCGGCGGAAGATCAAAGCCATGGATCATTCGCCAAGTCCTCGGGAGCCAGCCTTGCTCATTGCCCAGATCTCCGACCTGCATTTCCGCGTCCGCGGCGTGAGGCTGTTCGGTGCCGTCGATACCTACGGCGCGACGGAACGAGCGATTGACCACCTCTTGGCGCTGACCCCGCGCCCCGACGCGGTGATCGTCACCGGCGATCTCGTCAACGACGGCGGTGACGAGGATTACGCGGCGCTGGCCGATCTCTTCCGGCGACTGCCGATGCCGGTCTATCCGATACCCGGCAATCACGACCGCCGCGAACTGGTCCGCAGGCACCTGTCCTATACGGGCGTGCTGCCATCCACGGGACCGCTGCACTACGTGGTCGAGGACCATCCGGTCCGGCTCGTCGGGCTGGACACGCTGGTGGAGGGGACGGACGCCGGACGCCTCGGCGGGGATCAGCTCGACTGGCTCGACGAGGCGCTTGCCGCGGCGCCCGAGACTCCGACCCTCCTGTTTCTGCACCATCCGCCGTTCGCGACGGGGATCGGCTTCATGGACGAGATCATGCTCGAGGATTGGCGTGCGCTCGCCGCGGTCGTGGTACGCCATCGCCAGATCGAGGCGGTCACCTGCGGACATGTCCATCGGCCGGTGCAGACGCGGTTCGCCGGCACGATCGCGTCGATCGCGCCGGGAACGGCGCATCAGGTGACGCTCGATTTCGGCCCGTTTGCGCGGGCCGCCTGGGTCGCCGAACCGCCGGCCTGTCTGCTGCACCTGTGGCGTCCGCAGGCGGGGCTCGTCAGCCATGTCAGCTATATCGGCGACTACGGGCCGGGCGTTCTGTTCGCATGAGGTCCCCGGCGTTCGTGAGAGCCTCGGCGCTTATGATGTCACTGGCGCTTGCGGATGCGCGACAGGGGATAGGCGGAGATCTCCGCCAGCAGTTTCGCGTAACCGGCGACGACGTGGTCGAAGATCGCCTTGCCGATGTCCGCCGTCGCCTTGCTGGCGTCACCGGCAACGCCGGCCGGGTGGATGTCCTGCGCCTGCCAGCCGATGCCGACGCCGCCGAGATAGGTGAGTTTTTCGTAGTCGCCGGCGATTTCCGCCATCACGGGCCTAAAATCCTCCGCCTTGTCCATCCGGACCAGATCGGGTGCCAGGTGCAGGATCAGCGAGGTCTCGACCAGGCCGCCATGGATGCCGTGCCGCGCTTCGTGGGGCGGAACGAGGTCCTCGGGCGTTCCCATTTGCCACCAACTCGACGAGACGCAGAACATCTCGTGGCGCACCCGCAGTTCGCGGGCGACGATCTCCATCACCTGTGGCTGGCCGCCATGGGAATTGATGAACAGCACCTTCCGCAAGCCGGAGCGGGCGACGCTCTCGCCGATCTCGCGCCATACCGCGATCAGCGTTTCGGCGGGAAGCGTGAGCGTGCCGGGGAAATCGATGTGCTCGTTGGACTTGCCGACCGGCATCAGCGGCAGGAGCAGGACCGGCAGGTCGGGGTCGGCCGCCGCGACGGCGGCCTCGGCCACGGCGCCGGCGACGAGCGCGTCGGTGGCGACGGGAAGGTGCGGGCCGTGCTGTTCGATCGCACCGACCGGCAGCACCGCGACGGTCCGGTCGGGATCGAGCGATTCGAAGTCGACGGTGGTCAGGTCTTGCCAGTGGCGCACGGCGGTCATTAGCGTCTCCGGAATCGAAAACTCGTTCGGCGGGAGCAGTCATGGTAACGCATCACACGCCGGGGGGCATCCGTCCCCCCTTCGCCCGGTACAGCCATGGCGTCGAGATCGCGCCGGGCGCGCGGCTGATGCTGTGTTCCGGCCAACTCGGCATCGCGGCGGACGACGCGATCCCGGACAGCGCCGCCGACCAGACCCGATTGTGCTTCGAGAACATCCGCGCGATCCTGGCTTCGGGAGGCATGGTGCTGGCCGACATCGTGCGCATCAACGCCTTCGTATCCGACCGGGCCTACCTGAAGGACTATATGACCGCGCGCGACGAGTTCACTGCAGATCCGCCGCCGGCCTCGACGCTGATGGTGGTGTCGGGATTCGCGCGGCCTGAGTTCAAGGTCGAGGTCGAGGTCATCGCGGCCAGGGTGGATTGATCATGCGCAGATGGATCAAGGACCCGCTCGCGATCCTGGCCGCCAATCCAGCGGAAGGCGCTGAACGCGGCATCGTCGTGGAGGGCGGACGCATCGTCGAGCTGGTCGGCAGGGGCCAGGAGCCGGCCGCGCCCGTCGATGCGGTCTTCGACGCCGGCCGCCATGTCGCGCTGCCGGGCCTCGTCAACACCCATCACCATTTCTTCCAGACGCTGACGCGGGCGCATCCCGACGCCATCAACAAGGAGCTGTTCCCCTGGCTGCAGGCGCTCTATCCGGTCTGGAGCCGGCTGACGCCCGACGGCTTCCGGCTGGCGACGCGGCTGGCGCTGACCGAGCTGCTGATGTCGGGCTGCACTGCGGCCTCCGACCATCATTACCTGTTTCCCGACGGGCTCGAGAGCGCGATGGACATCCAGGTCGAGGAGGCGACTGCGCTGGGCATGCGCATGACGGTGACGCGCGGCTCGATGAACCTGTCGGTGAAGGACGGCGGCCTGCCGCCCGACAACGTCGTCCAGGATGAGGATACGATCCTCGCCGATTGCGAGCGGGTGCTGTCGCGATACCACGACACCAGCGAAGGCGGACTGATCCGCGTGGCGCTCGCCCCGTGCGCGCCGTTCACCGTCACCAAGCGGCTGATGACGGATTCGGTCGGGCTCGCCGAGCGCTTCGACTGCCGGCTGCACACCCATCTCGGCGAAACCCACGACGAGGACGCCTACTGCCTCGAGCATTACGGTTGCCGTCCCGTCGAGTACTTGGAAGAAATCGGCTGGATGAACGAGCGGGTCTGGCTCGCCCACGGTATCCATTTCAACGACGACGAGGTGGAACGATTGGGCCGCCACCGGGTCGGCGTCAGCCATTGCCCGACCTCCAACATGGTGCTCGCCTCCGGCCAGTGCCGCACCAAAGAGCTCGAAGCCATGGGTGCCCCGGTCGGGCTCGGGGTGGACGGCTCCGCCTCCAACGACAGTTCCAATCTGATGGAAGGCGTGCGTCACGCGCTGATGATCAACCGGCTGACATACGGGTCCGGCGCGGTCACGCATTTTGACGTGTTGCGCTGGGCCACCGAGGGCTCGGCCCGGTGTCTGGGCCGCGACGATATCGGCGCCGTCGCCGTCGGCAAGCAGGCGGACCTTGCGTTGTACACGCTCGACGAGCTCCGCTTCTCCGGCGCCGGCGATCCGCTCGCCGCCCTCGTCCTGTGCGGGGCCCACAAGGCCGACCGGGTGATGCTCGCCGGCGAATGGAAGGTCGAGGACGGCATGCCGGTCGGCATCGACGTGGAGCGCCTCAGGGTTGAGCACGGCACGGCGGCGAAGCGGTTCCTGGAGGCGCTGTGAGATGGCAGTGTCCGCGCCCTCGCTTCCCCCGAGCCGTTTCTGGCAGGACCTCGCCACCGCCGACTTCGAGGCCGACACGTCTGGCTGGATCGCTGTGCTGCCAATCGCTGCAACTGAGCAGCATGGGCCGCATCTGCCGACCGGCGTCGACACGGTCATTGCCGACGGTCTGATCGGGCAAGCGGTCGAACGTATGTCTGCCGATCTGCCGGCGCTGATCCTGCCGACGGTCGCGGTCGGCAAGAGCGACGAGCATTTCGGTTTTCCCGGAACGCTCAGCATCGACGCGCGACCCCTGCTCGACATGCTGGAGGCGCTCGGCGACTCGGTCGCCCGCGCGGGGCTGCGCAAACTGGTAATCATAAGCTCGCACGGCGGCAACAGCGAGGTGATGGGCCTTGCCGCCCGGGCGCTTCGCATCCGCCATCGCATGCTCGTCGTGGCTACGAGCTGGGCGCGAATGGGCTATCCCGCCGGTCTGTTCGACGAGGCCGAGATCGCCCACGGCATTCATGCCGGCGACATCGAGACCTCGCTGATGCTGCACCTGAAGCCGGAGGCGGTACGGTCGGCCGAGTGCGGCGATTTCGTTCCGGCGTCGGTTGCGATGGAAGACGAGTTCGACGTCCTGCGCGGCACCGGCCGTGTGGCGTTCGCCTGGACGACGGCGGATCTCAGTTCGAGCGGAGCCTGCGGAAACGCGGCCGCGGCGTCCGCGGAGAAGGGCCGCCGGGCTGCCGGTTTCGCCGTCGATCGCTTCCTTGCCCTTCTCGGCGATATCGATCGTTTTGACCTGTCGCGGCTCTCCGAGTGATCTCTTCTAGTCCCCGGATATTGCGCCGCACACAACGTGCCCCCTATCAGAGGGTTGTCTTAGCCAGCATTTGGCGATGACATAAGCACCAGGGGAGACGCGGTTTCGCGCGTTGTCCCAATAACCGACAAAGCCGGCGCAATTCCGGCGCTTAACTAAGCAGTGACGGAAGGAGATGTGATGAGATATCTGGCATTCGGCGCTTTTGCCGTGGCTTTGGCCGTCGGCGCGGGTGGCGCCTCGGCCCAGCAAAAGTTCGTCTCCATCGGCACCGGCGGCATCACCGGCGTCTACTATCCCACCGGCGGTGCGATCTGCCGGCTGGTGAACAAGGACCGCAAGGAGCACGGCATCCGCTGTTCGGCGGAATCGACCGGCGGCTCCGTCTACAACGTCAACACCATCCAGGGCGGCGAGCTCGAGTTCGGCGTCGCCCAGTCCGACGTCCAGTTCAATGCCTATGAAGGCAAGGCGCAGTGGGACGGCAAGCCCTTCAAGGGCCTGCGCTCCGTGTTCTCGGTGCATCCCGAACCCGCCACGCTCGTGGCCCGTGCCGACTCCGGCATCAAGAGCTACCAGGATCTCGCCGACAAGTCGGTGAATATCGGCAACCCGGGTTCGGGCCAGCGTGCCCTGTGGGATTCCTTGAACGAGGCCGGCGTCGTGGATACGGACGCGCTCAAGCTCGCCGCCGAGCTGAAGCCCGCGGAGACGGGGCAGGCGCTGTGCGACGGCAAGATCGACGCGTATTTCTACACGGTCGGCCATCCGTCGGCGCTGATCCAGGAGACGTTGTCGACCTGCGACGCCGTGATCGCGGACGTGGCCGGTCCCGATATCGAGAGCTTCATCTCCGAGAAGCCCTACTATCGGTTGGCGACGATCCCCGCCGGCACCTATGCGGGACAGGACAACGACGTGAACACCTTTGGCGTCGGCGCGACGTTCGTGACATCCGAGGAGGTTCCCGAGGACGTCGTCTACACGGTGGTCAAGGCCGTGTTCGACAATTTCGACGACTTCAAGGGCCTGCACCCCGCCTTCGCCAATCTGAAGGAGGAGGAGATGGTCAAGGACGGCTTGTCCGCTCCCCTGCATCCCGGTGCGGTGAAGTACTACAAGGAACGCGGCTGGATGTGAGTGTTCCGGAAGGGGTGGCCGTCAGGCCGCCCCTTTTTTACTCAGTTCCGATTTTCAGGCGTAGCCGGGTTTTTCGCCGGCGGGACGTCGCTGGGGGGCGACGGATTGTGAGTGATCCGAGGGCGGCATGGCCGAAGACATCCAAAAGCGCGAGATCGATGTCGACGAACTGGTAGCGCAGGTCGATACCGGCGCACGCAGCGTTTCAGGCGCTGTCGGTCTCTTCATCGCCGGGTTGGCGTTTGTCTGGTCGCTGTTCCAGCTCTACGTCGCCTCGAACGTTCCCTTCTGGATCACCGGGACGATCGGCGTCAACGTCGTCCTCAACAACTTCGAAGTGCGCGTCGTTCACCTCGCCTTCGCGCTGACACTGGCCGCGCTCGCCTATCCGCTGTTCAAGTCGAGCGGGCGCCACCACATTCCCTGGTACGACTGGCTGCTGGCCGTCCTCGGCGTCTATGCCTGTCTCTACCTGATCGTTTTCGACGAGGCGATCTCCGCCCGCGCCGGCCTGCCGACCACGGGCGACCTGGTCGCCGCGACGATCGGCATGACGGTCCTGGCCATAGCGGTCTATCGCTCGCTCGGCCTGCCGCTGGTCATCGTCGCCGGCGTCTTCGTCTGCTACGTGTTCTTCGGCGATGCCCGCTGGCTGCCGGAGGCGATCCAGTGGAAGGGCGCCTCCTACGGCAAGGCCATGTGGCACTACTGGATGCAGACGGAGGGCGTCTTCGGCGTCGCGCTCGGGGTGTCCGCCTCGATGATCTTCCTGTTCGTCCTGTTCGGCTCGCTCCTGGAGAAGGCCGGCGCTGGCAACTACTTCATTAAGCTTGCCTTCGCCTTGCTCGGGCACCTGCGTGGCGGGCCGGCCAAGGCGGCCGTCGTAGCATCTGCGCTTTCGGGCCTCTATTCGGGGTCGTCGATCGCGAACGTCGTCACCACCGGCACGTTCACGATCCCGCTGATGAAGCGGACCGGCTTCCCTCCGGAAAAGGCCGGTGCCGTCGAGGTCGCCTCGTCCACCAACGGGCAGTTGACGCCGCCGGTCATGGGCGCGGCCGCCTTCCTGATCGCCGAGTTCACGGGCATCGCCTATACCGACATCATCCGCCACGCCTTCCTGCCGGCGGTCGTCTCCTACATCGCGCTCGTCTACATCGTTCACCTCGAAGCGCTGAAGCTGGAGCTCAAGGGCCTGGTCAAGCCGCCGGCGACGCAGACGCTGATGCGCCGGATGATTGGCGTGCTGACCGGATTCATCGCGATGTGCGTGCTGGCCGCCGCCGTCTACTACGGCCTCGGCTGGATCAAGGTCGCCTTCCCGAACATGACCTTCTTCACGGTCATCCTGCTGTTCCTGGTCGCCTATCTGCTCCTGGTCGGGTTCGCCGCGCGCCATCCCGATCTGGAGATGGACGATCCGAACGCGCCCTTGCGGGAACTGCCGCGTGCGGGCGAGGTGGCGGTGACCGGTCTGCACTTCGTGCTGCCGATCGTGATCCTGATCTGGTGCATCCTGATCGAGCGGTTCTCGCCGTCCCTGTCGGCCTACTACGCGACACTGTCGATGATCGTCATCGTCGTCACCCAGCACCCGATTAAGAGCATGTTGCGCGGTGCCGGCGATATCGGCGGGGCGTTCAAGCAGGGCGCCGAGGACTTCGTCTCGGGCATGATCTCGGGCGCGCGCAACATGATCGCCATCGGCGTCGCCACGGGGGCGGCCGGCATTATCGTCGGCACGATCTCGCTGACCGGCGCGCATCAGGTCGTCGGCGAGTTCGTCGAGTTCCTGTCGGGCGGCAACCTGATGGCGATGCTGCTGCTCGTCGCGGTGATGAGTTTGATCCTCGGCATGGGCCTGCCGACGACGGCGAACTATATCGTCGTGTCCTCGCTGATGGCGCCCGTGATCGTCTCGGTGGGCGCGGCGAGCGGATTGCTGGTGCCGCTGATCGCGGTTCACATGTTCGTCTTCTATTTCGGCATTCTGGCCGACGATACGCCGCCGGTGGGGCTTGCCGCCTTTGCCGCCGCGGCGATCTCCGGCGGTGATCCGATCAAGACCGGCTTCCAGGGCTTCGGCTACGACATCCGCACCGCGTTGCTGCCGTTCCTGTTCATCTTCAACACCGAACTCCTGCTGATCGACGTGACCGTGTGGAAGGCGGTCTTCGTGTTCTGCATCGCCACGATCGCCATGCTGCTGTTCGCGGCCGCCACCCAGGGGTACTTCCTGACACGCAACCGCATCTGGGAAACCGTGGCGCTGCTGCTGATCGCCTTCACGCTGTTCCGGCCCGGTTTCTGGCTCGACCTGGTGGAGCCGCCCTACGATAACCGGCCGGGCGTCGAGGTCATCGAGATCGCCGGAAGCCAGCCGGCCGGTGCCGCGCTGCGCATGACCATCGCGGGGCCGGATTTCGACAATCCCGACCAGATCGACACGCTGACCATCGCCGTCCCGCTCGGTGAGGCAGGCGATGGCGCGGCGCGGCTGGAACAAGCCGGGTTGCTGGTGATGATCGAAGGCGACGAGGCGGTTCTGGAAGAGCCGTTCCCGGGCACGGCTTTCTTCGAGACCTTCCAGGATTTCGACTTCTACGGCGACACCTTGGTGACGATCTCCAACGTGGAACTGCCTAAGGACCGCTTTGCCAAGGAGCTGTTCTACCTGCCGGCGCTGGTTCTGCTCGTCATCGTGGTGCTGCTGCAGCGCCGGCGCCAGACGGTGCCCGCGTTCTGATCGAGAGGCAGGAGAAAGCGATGTTCAAGACGATCGTCGTTCCGATCGATCTGGCCGAGCCGGATAGCTCCGGCCGGGCGCTCAACGCGGCCATTCAGATGGCCAGGGACTATGATGCGACGATGCACGTGGTGACCGTCGTGCCGGACATGGGCATGTCCATCGTCGGCGGCTATTTCCCGGAGGGCTTCGAGCAGAAGGCGCTCGATGAGACCAAGGATCGGCTGAAGGCCTATCTCGAGGATCTCGTGCCCGGCGACGTGAAGGTGAAGGGCCATGTCATGCATGGCAGCATCTACGAGCAGATTCTGCGGACCGCCGATCAGCTCTCGGCGGACCTGATCGTCATGGCTTCGCATCGCCCGGCCATGCGGGACTATCTGCTCGGCCCCAACGCCGCGCGGGTGGTTCGCCACGCCAGGCAGTCGGTGCTGGTGGTTCGCGAATAGGGGTTTCGATTGGGCGGGCCGGCCGTGGTCTCCTCTAGGAAATCTGGCTCGCACTGGCACGCGCGGCGACCTGCGAGGCGATGGCCTCGGCGAGGGCATCGACATTGCGAACGGTGATGTCGCGCTGCGGGAACGGTATTTCGATGCCGGCCTGCCCGAGGTTCCTGTAGATCTCCAGCAGAAGTTCCGACTTGACGGTCACGACCGTGTTGACGTCGGCCAGGAAGCAGCGGAGTTCGAAATCGATGGAGCTTTCGCCGAGCCCGACGAACAGGACCACCGGTTCGGGATTCGGCATGATCTTATCGTTGTCGCGTGCCGCTTCCAGCAGGATCTCCTGCGTCTTTTCGATGTCGGCGCCATAGGCGACCCCGACCGGCACGATCAGCCGGCCGGTCTTGGAACTCAAAGTCATGTTCGTGACGGTCCCGGTAATCAGCTCCGAATTGGGCACGATCACCTCGTGCCGGTCGAATGTCTCGATGCGCGTCGACCGCACGGCAATCCGGCGCACGATACCCGAGTAGCCGGATACCTCGATCCAGTCGCCCTCCTTCACGGGGCGTTCGATCAGCAGGATGATGCCGGAGACGAAATTCGAAACGATCGCCTGCAGGCCGAAGCCGATACCGACCGACAGCGCACCGGCGACGATCGCCAGGTTGGACAGGTCGATCCCGGCCACCGAGATCGCGACAAGGGCCGACAGGGTGACGCCTGTGTAGCCGAGGCCGGTCAGAACCGCCTTGCGAGCGCCGCGATCCATGCGCGTCTTCGGCAGTACGGACGTGTCGAGTACGCGTTGCAGCCATCGCGTGATCGACATGCCGACCAGGAAAACGGCGATGAGTATGAAGATGACCCCGATCGAAATCCGTGTGCCGCCAACCTCGACGCCCTGGACGGACAGGATCCAGATCTCCAGGAGGTCCGCAACGCGCGCGCCCCAGATAAGCGCGAAGATGGGTAGCGCGGCGGCGATGACGACGAAGGCGATTGCAATCGGGACGATCGAATAGATCGGTACGTCTTCGGGAGGCCGCCCGCGAAGCAGACCGCGTGAGAGGCCGGACAGGAGAAGGTAGATCGCCAGTGCGAACCCGATGGCGCCGAGCGACAGGATTGTCGGAACCATCGCCTGCCGCGCGAACTTCACATATCCGAAGACGACGAAGACGACCGCCGCCACCGCGGCCAGTTGCATCAGGCGGCCGAGCAGGGTGACGAAATCGACGCCCGGTCCGGTCTCCGCTGGCATCGGGCGGCCTGGTGCGTCGGCCGGCGCCTGTCGGGCGGCGATCAGTGTTCGCGCCAGCCGCCAGACGAAGTAGCTCCCGGTCACCACGACGATGGCGGACAGGATGGCGTCGGACGCCGGCGTGAAGTCGTAGTCCCGGCCGGCCGCTTCGACCAGGGCTTCGGCAACCAGAACCCCGCCAAGGGCGAGGCACAGGTGTGCCGCGCGGCCTGCCCGTTTGTCATCCATCTGGAGGACACGGTGCGCCGGGACGGTGGGAGAAAACACCAACTGCCCCAGCCAGTAGCCGACGACCAGAAATATCGGCAAACTGACGATAGCCGCGACGACCGAGCGCGCAGCGAACGGGCTGATGGCGAGGGCCTTGAAGGCGTAATAGAAGGCGGCGCCGGCGATCGTCGGAAGGATCAGCCGGACCATCAGGGTGGCAAACCAGTACAGACGCTCCTTCGTCGGCTTGTCGGCCGCCAGCACGAGGGCATCCAGCCGCTTCGTGACCCAGGGCTGGAGGATCAGCAGCACGACGAGTGCAATGATGATCAGGCCGATCGCGATCGGCAGGCCCCTGAGGAAGCGTGTCCGGTTTTCCGGTTTCTCCAGGTCCGTGCCGATCTGCGCAGACACGGCACCGACGTAGCCGAATAGTTCCCCTATGGCCGCGGGCCAATGTGTCGGGATGAGCGGTGAAGGACTCCGCTCCATCAGATCGGTGGTGAAACGCGACCGAATGATTCTGTCGATTTCGCTGACGAGAACATCGGCGCGGTTGTAGGCCTCCCGCGCCGCGAGCGTCGGCGCATTGGCCGTGGCAATGGCTTGGAGCAGCTCCGCGCGCCGCTCTGTGACTGCGGCGGGTTCTTCCACATTCTCGCCGGGCGGGTCAGGCAGCGCATCCAGCTGTGCCTGGAGCATACGGACCTCGAGGCTGTCGTCCTTGATAATCTCGAACGCTTCCTCGCGGTCGGCCACGGCGTCCGCGCGAAGCTGATCGAGCGTGGCTTTCGAGATGGTCTCGTCGCGCAGGGCCTGCTCGACACGCGTAGCGGTTTCCTCCCAGGCCGCAACGCGTTTGCTGAAGTCCTCTTGGGAACCGTCCTGAGAACCGTCCTGCGCGTTGGCGCCCGCTGCGAGCCCCAGGAAAACGATCAGCGCGAATGCAAGAGAGAGCCCTCGATACATGCCGTTTCCGTCAGCTTCCTGCCGCGCGCAGATGGACACGCGCTGATTGATATGAACAAGAAACTATACGGTACGACGTAATCGGTGTCGGCTAAATACCCGGTGTGGATCACTTGGGTGAACGGCGCTGGAAGACAGCGGCGGCCTACATCTCCAGGCGGTCGTAGAACCAGCGGGCGAGTTTCGACCAGACATCGTCCTTGCCGGCGGCGTCCTCGCAGCCGTGGTCGACATTCGGATTGTCGTTGATCTCGATGACGAACACCCCATCGGCGTTCTGCTTTATGTCGACGCCATACAGGCCGTCTCCGATCAAACGGGCGGCGCGGACGCCGACATCGAGAACCTCCGGCGGCACCTCGTCGAAGCGGAACGCCCTGGCTGAGCCCTGGATGGCGGACCCGTCGGGCTTGTGCTTGACGATCTGCCAGTGGCTGCGCGCCATCAGGTAGTGGCAGGCGAACAGGGGCTCGCCGCCGAGCACGCCGATGCGCCAGTCGTAGTCGGTGCGCATGAATTTCTGGGCTATCAGCAGGTCGGTTTCCTTGAAAAGCTCCTTGGCGAGATCGCGGAAGGCCTTGGGCGTCTCGACCTTGTGGACGCCGCGGCTGAAGGACCCGTCGGGGATCTTGACGACCAGAGGGTACCCGAGCCGCTCCTCCGCGCCGGCAATTTCGTCCTTGTTCGCAACGACGACGGTCGGCGGCACCGGCACGTCGTTTGCTGTCAGCAACTCCTTCAGATAGACCTTGTTGGTGCAGCGGATCATCGAGATCGGATCGTCGATGACCGGCATGCCCTCCTGCATCGCGCGCCGGGCGAACCGATAGGTGTGATTGTCGATCGAAGTCGTCTCGCGGATCCACAAGGCATCGTACTCGGCGAGCTGGTGGAACTGCTTCCTGGTGATCGGCTCGACGTCGATGTCGTGTTTCTCGGCGATCCTGGCGAAGTGCCGGATCGAGGCCGGGGACGAGGGTGCGAGGGCCTCGTCGGGATCGTACAGCACGGCGAGGCTGTATTTCAGGCTGGGCCGCGCCTTCGGCGTGCGCCAGTCGCGCGTGGTGTGATGCTGCAGGGCATCGCGAAACGCGGCGGCCTGCGCCTCGGTCAGCTTGCTCAAGGGGCGCGGCCGCATGCGCTTGATCGACAGCAATTGGCCGGGGGCGACCGTGACCTCGATGATCGGGCAGCGGAACCAGTCGAACAGAAGCCGGGCGAAGCGCTCGTAGCGGGCGTCCTCGATCCGACCCATGCTGACGAGGAACTGGAACTCCTCCTCAGGCACGTGCTTGGCGGTGCGGGCGCAGCGGTTCAACTCCTGCTCCAGCTCCGGAATGGCGTGGCCGTAGAGCTCGCGGCCTGCGAGATCGAGCATCGCCTCGACGGTCGGCATAACCCGGTGACCGCGCGCCTCGGCGAGCAGCGAGCAGAAATAGCCGCGGCTCTGGTAGGCATAGGAACGGGACAGGTTGACCACCTTCGGCCGGCCGGCGTCGAAAAGCTGAGGCCGGGCGAGGTAGTCGCGGGTAGTGATGACCTTGTGGGGGGTCTCGGCGTTCGGGAAATCCTTGAGGCTGTCGACGAGGATGACCCAGCCCGAATAGAGCGGCTTTCTCATGCTCTAGGCGTTCGGCCCCTCCTTTCAGGGGCGTCAATGGCGAGGCGCGTCACGCAGCGGACACGTCCTAGCGAAGCGGCAACGCCGAATCATTGCCTATACCTACGCCGTTTATACGGCGGAACAAGAGGCTTTCAGCGGCGATTGCGATTTATTGATGGCGAGGCTCAAACCTTCCCGATCGACCTTTTCATACGGATCGCCGCACAGCCGTCGGGATAGTAATCCGGCCTGCGCTCGAATTCCGCGTATCCGAGCCCCAGATAGCGGCGGTGAAGCCTGGTGTTGTCGGCCCGAACCTCGGTAATGACGCCCAGTCCGCGCTCGCGCGCCGCCCTCTCGATCGCCTCGAACAGGCGCTTGCCGAGCTCTCCGCCCTGGGCCTCCGGCAGGACGGCCAGCGAGTAGAACCGCATGTGGTGCGAACCCGCGCGGGCGAGGCCGAGCGCGTAGCCGACGACACGGCCGTTGCGGGTGCAGACGATCAGGGCAGCGCGGGGGTTGGAGATGTGCCAGCGGAACTGGCGGCGCGACATCGGCTCGTAGGCCGGTCGAACGAAGACGGCTTTCTCGATTTCGACGAGGGCATCCAGGTCGGCAGGTACGGCCGTCCGCAAGCGGTCCGTCATTGTGCGTGGCCCTTCGCAGGCATCACGGTCCGCCATCGGACCACTGCGGATTTTTCATCGCAAAGTAGATAGTTTGGCAATCCTACCGTTGTGGGCTGCCGAGCGGTATGATGAGGTAAGCTAAGGTCGCGTACAGACGAGGGTGACGCGGCCTCGCAGCGTATATAGACTGGTAATTAAATCCGCCGGACGGTGGATCAAAAAATAAACTTAGGGAGGTGACAGATGGCCTTTAGTAAAACGGCTATCGCGGCGGGGTTTGCCGTCGCAATCGGCGTGGTGGGCTCCGTCCAGGCCGAAACGTTCAAGTATGCGTTCCAGGGGGAACTAAAGGGGCTCGATCCCTACAGCCTCAATGAAACATTCTCGCTCGGCACGCTGGGCAACGTCTACGAAGGCCTGACCCGCCGCGGTCCGGACCTGGAGATCCAGCCGGCGCTGGCCGAAAGCTGGGAGATCCTCGAACCGACCCGTTGGCGCTTCCATCTGCGCAAGGGGGTGAAGTTCCACAATGGTAACGACTTCACCGCCGACGACGTGGTGTTCTCGGCCGATCGCGTGCGGTCCCAGGAATCCGACCTGAAGACCCGCATCGGCGCTGATGTGAAGGTCGAGAAGGTCGACGACCACACGGTCGACTTCGTGCTGCAGAGCCCCAATCCGATCCTGCATTACGAGTGGGATACGTGGGGCATCATGGACAAGGAGTGGTCCGAGGAAAACAACACCACGAAGGTGATGTCGGCGTCCGACGAAAGCCCAAGCTATGCGGGTCTGCACGCCAACGGAACCGGGCCGTTCATGATCACCGGCCACGAAACCGGCGTGAAGACGGTTTTCGAGGAAAACAAGGACTGGTGGGATTACGGAAACAAGAAGTTCAACGTCGACACCGTCGAGTTGACGCCGATCAGCGAGGACGCGACCCGTGTCGCCGCGCTCCTGTCGGGCGAGCTCGACATGGTCTATCCGGTGCCGGTCCAGGACATTAAGCGTGTCGAGGGCAACGACGGCACGCGGGCGCTGACCGGGCCCGAACTCAGGACGATTTTCCTGGGCATGGACCAGATGCGTGACGAGCTTCTGTACTCGAACGTCAAGGGCAAGAATCCCTTCAAGGACCAGCGGGTGCGTCTGGCGTTATTCAAGGCGATCGACATCGAAGCGATCAAGCAGAAGATCATGCGCGGTCTGTCGACCCCGTCGGCCTTGATGATCTCGCCGTTCCTGTTCGCCCTGTCGGATCAGTTCGAGCGCTATCCGTATGATCCGGAAGAGGCCAAGAAGCTTCTGGCCGATGCCGGCTATCCGGATGGCTTCGAGGTCGGCATGGATTGCCCGAACGACCGCTACGTCAATGACGAGGCGATCTGCCAGGCCGTGGTCTCCATGCTTGCCAGGATCGGTGTGAAGGTCGACCTCAATGCCCAGCCGAAGGCGAAGTATTTCGCCAAGGTCTTGCAGTCGAACGGCTTCGACACGTCGTTCTATCTACTCGGCTGGACGCCGGGCTCGTTCGACTCCTGGAACATCCTGAAGAACATCATCCATTGCCGGACGGAAGAGGGCAGCGAGGCGCCGTTCAACCTTGGCGGCTACTGCAACCCGAAGGTCGACGAGCTGACGGCGAAGATCCTGGTCGAGAATGACCCGGACAAGCGCAATCAGATGATCGCCGACGCGTTCAAGATGCATCTGGATGAGGCGGGCCACATTCCGCTGCACCAGCAGGGCCTGGCTTGGGGCGTTGCCGATAGTGTCGAACTGGCTCAGCGCGCCGACAACACGCTGATGTTCTACTACGTCAACAAGAACTGACGGCGTAGTCCCGACGACAGGCGGGAGACCGTTGAAGGCGGCCTCCCGCCGGCGTTCCTTTGTGCACCCGACGCCTGGCGTTCCGACACGATGACCGCATTCATTATCCGCCGCCTCCTTCAGGCCGTCCTGGTCATGCTGGTCGTGGCGCTGATCGCCTTCCTGATGTTCCGGTACGTGGGCGATCCGATCAATCAGATGGTCGGGATCGAGACGTCGCCGGCCGAGCGTGAGGCGCTGCGCGTGCGGCTCGGGTTGAGGGACCCGATCATGGTGCAGTTCGCGCGGTTCGTCTTGAACGCCGCGCAGTTCAATTTCGGCATCTCCTACCAGTTCAAGCAGCCGGTCTCCGATATGATCCTGTCCCGGCTGCCGGCGACCCTGGAGCTGTCGATCGTCTCGGCGCTCTTTGCCCTGCTCGTCGGCATCCCGATGGGCGTCTATACGGGCATCCGCCGCAATGC
Organism: Microbaculum mangrovi; assembly: GCF_051390635.1. Taxonomy (NCBI): domain Bacteria; kingdom Pseudomonadati; phylum Pseudomonadota; class Alphaproteobacteria; order Hyphomicrobiales; family Tepidamorphaceae; genus Microbaculum; species Microbaculum mangrovi. The sequence goes on along the minus strand of NZ_JBPODT010000001.1, from coordinate 1,142,200 downwards.
CTGGATGTCGAAGCTGTTCCTCACCGTCTCGCTGGTCGGCATCTCGCTGCCGCCGTTCCTGATCGGCATCCTGCTGATCTTCATCTTCGCGGTGAACCTGCAATGGCTGCCGAGCTTCGGGCGCGGCAGCGTGGTAGATCTCGGGTTCTGGTCGACGGGGCTCCTGACCGTCTCGGGGCTGAAGGCGCTGATCCTGCCGGCGATCACGCTTGGCCTGTTCCAGCTCACCCTGATCATGCGGCTGGTGCGGGCGGAGATGCTCGAGGTTCTGCGCACCGACTACATCAAGTTCGCTCGCGCCCGCGGCCTCACCGAGCGGGCGGTGAATTTCGGTCACGCGCTGAAGAACACGCTGATCCCGGTGATCACCGTGACCGGCCTGCAGCTCGGCTCGATCATCGCGTTCGCGATCATCACCGAGACCGTCTTCCAGTGGCCGGGCATGGGGCTTCTGTTCCTGCAATCCGTGCAGAACGTCGATATTCCGATCATGGCGGCCTATTTGATGCTGATCGCCTTCCTGTTCGTGGTCATCAACCTCGTCGTCGATATCCTCTACACCGTGGTCGACCCGCGGGTGCGGCTCGACGGCGGCGCGGCGGTGTAGGCCATGACCGGCGGACCCGAGACCCAAGCCGAATTCCTGTCGAAGCCGCACGGCTTCGCCACGCGCGTGCTCGACAGCGATATCTTCCATTCCTTCAAGCAGTCGAAGCTGACGATGCTCGCAGCCCTCGTCACCTTCCTGTTCATCTTCGGCGCCGTCTTCGCGCCGTGGATCGCGCCGCATGATCCCTTCGACCTGGCCTCCATCGACCTGATGGATTCGCTTATGCCGCCGGCCTGGGAGCAGTACGGCGACCCGCGTTTCCTGCTCGGCACCGACGACCAAGGCCGGGATATCCTGTCGGGCATCCTCTACGGCGCGCGGGCTTCGCTCGCCGTCGGCTTCGCCAGTGTGCTGTTCGCCGCGACGCTCGGTATCGGGCTCGGGCTGGCCGCCGGCTATTTCGGCGGCACCTTCGGCACGATCGTCATGCGCATCGCCGATATACAGCTCACCTTCCCGTCGATCCTGATCGCGCTCCTGATCGACGGTGTGGTGCACGGCCTGTTCAGGGACATCAGCCGCGAGGACACCGCCTATGGCGTGCTGATCCTGTCGATCGGTCTGTCGTTTTGGGTGCAGTACGCGCGCACCGTGCGCGCCTCGACGCTGGTCGAGCGCAACAAGGAATATGTCCAGGCCGCGCGGCTGATCGGTATCCCGCCGTTCCTGATCATGTTGCGCCACGTGCTGCCGAACGTCATGGGGCCGGTGCTGGTGATCGCGACGATCAACCTGGCGGTGGCCATCATTCTGGAGGCGACGCTGTCGTTCCTCGGCGTCGGCCTGCCGCCGACGCAGCCCTCGCTCGGTACGCTGATCGACATCGGCCAGGACTTCCTGTTCTCGGGAGAATGGTGGATCACCATCTTTCCCGGCGCCGCGCTGGCAACGCTCGTGCTCGCCGTCAATCTGCTGGGCGACTGGCTGCGCGACGCGCTCAATCCGAAGCTCCGGTGAAGGAGGCGGCGTGACTCAACCTCTTCTCCAGGTCCGCGACCTCGTCGTCGAGTTCCCGACCCGGCGCGGAACGCTGACGGCCGTGAACAAGGTGTCCTTCGACATCGCGCCGGGCGAGGTGCTCGGCGTCGTCGGCGAATCCGGCGCCGGCAAGTCGCTGACCGGCACGGCCGTCATCAATCTGCTGGAGCCGCCCGGTCGCATCGGCGGCGGCGAGGTGATCCTGCAGGGCCGGCGCATCGACAACCTGCCGCAGGAGGAGATGCGCAAGATCCGCGGAAAGCAGATCGGCATGGTCTTCCAGGACCCGCTGACCAGTCTCAATCCGCTCTACACGATCGGCGAGCAGCTCACCGAGACGATCCAGACACACGTCAGGATGTCGGATGCGGACGCGCGCAAGCGAGCGATCGAGCTCCTGACCGAGGTCGGCATCCCGGCGCCCGGCTCGCGCATCGATGCCTATCCGCACCAGTTCTCCGGCGGCATGCGCCAGCGCGTCGTGATCGCCCTGGCGCTTGCCGTCAATCCCGTTCTGGTCATCGCCGACGAGCCGACGACGGCCCTCGACGTGTCGGTGCAGGCACAGATCATCCGGCTGTTGAAGAAGACCTGCGCCGAACACGGCGCGGCCGTCATGCTGATCACCCACGACATGGGCGTCATCGCCGAGACGGCCGATCGCGTCGCGGTCATGTATGCCGGGCGCATCGCCGAGATCGGCCCGGTGCGCGAGGTGATCAAGAACCCGCGCCATCCCTATACCGTGGGCCTGATGGCTTCGATCCCCTCGCTCGCCCACGAGGCCGCCAGGCTGCAACAGATCGACGGCTCGATGCCCCGCCTGACGGCGATCCCGCAGGGCTGCGCCTTCCATCCGCGCTGCCCGAGGGTATTCGATCGCTGCCGCGCGGAGCGGCCGGAACTGCTCGATACCGGCAAAACGCGGGCGGCGTGCTGGCTCTACGCGGAGGAGGCCGTCACATGAACGGGGCCCCGCTGGTCGAAGTCGAGGGGCTGACGCGTTTCTTCGACGTGTCCAAACCGCTCCTCAACCGGGTGATCGAGGGCGTACCACGCCAGCATTTGCGCGCCGTCCATGACGTGAGCTTCAAGATCGGTGCCGGCGAGACCTTCGCGCTGGTCGGCGAGTCGGGCTGCGGCAAATCGACGGTGGCGCGGATGGTCGCCGGCCTGATCGATCCCTCCGCCGGCAAGATCGTCTTCGACGGCATCGACCGTGGCGCGGCGCGGCCAGCGGCCGAGGACCGCAAGCTGCGGCGCCGGTTCCAGATGATCTTCCAGGACCCTTTCGCCAGCCTCAACCCGCGGTGGCGGGTCGACAAGATCATCGCCGAGCCGATCCGCGCCTTCGGCCTTGCCCGCGACACGCGGGAAATCGAGCACGAGGTGGGCGAGCTGCTGAAAGTGGTCAAGCTCGATCCCGCCGACGGGGCCAAGTTTCCGCACGAGTTCTCGGGCGGACAGCGCCAGCGCATCGCGATCGCAAGGGCGCTGTCCAACAAGCCCGAATTCATTATCTGCGACGAGCCGACCTCGGCGCTCGACGTATCGGTGCAGGCGCAGATCCTCAACCTGATGCGCGACCTGCAGGACGAGTTCGGCCTGACCTATCTGTTCATCAGCCACAACCTCGCCGTCGTCCGGCACATGGCGACACGCATCGGCGTCATGTATCTGGGCAAGCTGGTCGAGGATGCGCCGTCGCGCGCGCTTTTCGACAATCCGCGTCATCCCTACACTCGCATGCTTCTCGACGCGGTGCCCGACATCGACATGACGGGGCGGGCGCGCACGCCGGTCAAGGGCGAGGTGCCCAATCCGATCGATCCTCCGCCCGGCTGCACGTTCCATCCGCGCTGTCCCTACGCCTTCGATCGTTGTAAATCGGAGGAGCCGCGGCTCCTGCCGGTCGGCGAGAACCATCTGGTCTCCTGCCATGCGGTGGAGGAAGGGCGGATGGAGCGCATGGAGACGGAACGCGTAAAATGATGAACATGTCGATCGCCGGTCGCGTCGAACCCTATATCGACGAGCTGGTGGCGATCCGCCACGACCTCCACGCGCATCCCGAGATCGCCTTCGAGGAAAACCGTACGGCGGCGCTGGTCGCCGAAAAGCTCAAGGAATACGGCGTCGACGAGGTGCATACCGGCATCGGGCGCACCGGCGTCGTCGGTGTCCTGCGCGGACACGGCGGGTCAAATCGCGCGATCGGCCTCAGGGCCGACATGGACGCGCTGCCGATTACCGAGAAGACAGACGTTCCCTACCGCTCGACGGTCGATGGCAAGATGCATGCCTGCGGCCACGACGGGCATACGACGATGCTGCTCGGGGCCGCGCGCTATCTTGCCGAACACCGGGACTTCGACGGAACCGTCCATCTGATCTTCCAGCCGGCCGAGGAACGCGGCGGCGGCGCGGATTTCATGATCCGCGACGGATTGTTCGAGCGGTTCAACTGCGAGTCCGTGTTCGGCATGCACAACATGCCCGGCCGCCCTCTCGGCTCGATCGCGATGCGCACGGGGCCGATCATGGCGGCGTCCGACATCATCCGCATCGTGGTGCGCGGCACGGGCGGACACGGCGCCTGGCCGCACCAGACGCGCGATCCGATCGTCGCCGGTGCCCATATCGTCACGGCGCTGCAGTCGATCGCCAGCCGGCGCGTTGATCCGATCCATTCGGCGGTTGTCTCGATCACGACGTTCCGGGGGGGCACCGGGGGCAGCGTCGTACCCGAGGAAATCGAGCTCGGCGGCACCTGCCGCAGCTTTCTGCCCGAGGTGCGCGATCTGATCGAAGCCGAAATGAAGCGGATCTGCACGGAGGTCGCCTCCGCGTTCGGGGCCGTGGCCGAGGTCGATTACAGCCGTGGGTATCCGACGACGGTGAACGCACCGGAGGAAACCGAGCTGGCGGCGGCGGCGGCCCGCCGGGTCGTCGGCGCGCACGCGGTGGAGACCGATGTGACACCGTTGATGGGCGCGGAGGATTTTGCGTTTATGCTGGGTGCCCGCCCCGGAACCTATATTTGGCTCGGGACGGGCGAGGATCGCCCCTGGCTCCATGCGCCGGATTTCGATTTCAACGACGCGGCGATCCCCGCGGGCGTCGGCTATTGGGTTTCGCTTGTCGAAACCGCTTTACCGAGGCCGGACTAGCCGCGATGCCGGCTTTGCGGTCACGTCGCGCTTGCCAATCGGCCGCAGGTAGGCACAACTAGAGGTAAGGCATCGAATTCAGGAGATCCTGGCATGAGTTATACCGACCGCGTGAAGCCCTATATGGATGAACTTGTGGCGATCCGCCGCGACATCCATGCCCATCCCGAACTCGGTTTCGAGGAGACCCGTACCTGCGAGATTGTCGCGCGGAAGTTGAAGGAATTCGGCGTCGACGAGGTTCACACCGGTATCGCCAGGACCGGAGTCGTCGGCGTAGTGCGCGGCAAGGGCGGCTCCAATCGCGCGATCGGCCTGAGGGCCGACATGGACGCCCTGCCGATCTTCGAGAAGACGGGTCTCGAGTATCATTCCCAAACCGACGGCAAGATGCATGCCTGCGGTCATGACGGGCACACCACGATGCTGCTCGGCGCGGCGCGCTATCTCGCCGACCACCGCAACTTCGACGGAACGGTCTACCTGATCTTCCAGCCGGCCGAGGAAGGCCGCGGCGGCGGCAAGGTGATGATCGAGGACGGCCTGTTCGAGCGCTTCAACTGCGAGACCGTCTACGGCATGCACAACATGCCCGGCCTGCCGCTCGGCGCGATCTCCATGCGGCCGGGCCCGTGCATGGCGGCAGCCGACGAGTTCAGGATCCTGGTGAAGGGCAGGGGCGGCCACGGCGCCATGCCGAACGTCTCGCGCGATCCCGTCTTGATCGGCTCGCACATCGTCACGGCGCTGCAGTCGATTGCCAGCCGCCGCGTCGATCCGATCAAGGAGGCCGTCGTCTCGGTGACCCAGTTCCATGCCGGGGATGCCTTCAACGTCATCCCCGAGGAAGCCGAGCTGAGCGGGACCTGCCGCACCTTCCTGCCGGATGTGCGCGACCTGGTCGAGACCGAGCTCAAGCGTATCGCGACCAACGTGGCGCTCGCCTTCGACGCGACGGCGGAAGTGAAGTACATGCGCAACTATCCGCCGACCGTGAATACGTCCGACGAGACCGAGATCGCCGCGTCGGCGGCCCGCAACGTCGCCAACGAGGTCTCGACCACCGGCGAGCCGAAGATGGGGGCGGAGGACTTCTCCTACATGCTCGAGGAGCGGCCCGGCTGCTACATCTGGCTCGGCAACGGCATGCCCGGCGAGAAGGGCGGCGCCAACGTGCATACGCCGCAATACGACTTCAACGACGACGCCATCCCCTATGGCGTCGGCTACTGGGCCTCGCTGGTCGAGACGGTGCTGCCGAAGGCAGCGTAGGGTTCGATCGGCGTTCGCAGAAGAACGAAGCCCCCGCGAGAGCGGGGGCTTTTTTCGTTGCGTCAAACGCCCCGCGCGGCCTTCCGAGAAACGCCGCCGCCGTCGCTTTTTTCATTGCCGGTCGCAGCGGGCACGAGTCCGGCATGACGGCCGAGGTGGGGGGCTTGCGCCAGGCTGCGTTCCGCTCGCTCCCGCGAAAGCGGGAGTCGGGTCGCGATTGGCAGGTCCCCCTTTGTCGGAGGCTGCGATGTGGCGAGGCGACGTACCGCCGCAGCAGACAATAGGCCGCTTCCCGCTTGCGCAGGAATGAACGGGGTCGGGAGGTCGGCCTAGCGCCCGCTGCGCTCCAGTACCTGCATCAGCTCGGAGATCTTCTGGCGCTGTTCTTCCTTGTCGCCGCTCAGGATGGCGTGCTCGACGCAATGGGCGACGTGGTCGCGCAGAACTTCTTCCTCGACGCGCTTGAGCGCGGCGCGGACGGCATCGATTTGAGTGACGATATCGATGCAATATCGGTCCTCGGCGACCATGCGGGCAATGCCGCGCACCTGTCCCTCGATCCGGCCAAGCCGTTTGGCGACGGCGTTCTTTGCTTTGTCCTGCATGCTTGTCAGATACCCCATGGGGGTATATGTAGTCAAGCGAATGCGATACCCCCATCGGGTATCCGGGCCCATCGAGCAGAATCGAGAGTGTCATGTCCAGCGAGACCGCATCCTGTTGCAGCCATCATGAACCGGCCGCCAAAACCGGGGCGCCGGAGGGCAAGGCCATCGATCCCGTCTGCGGCATGACGGTGACGATCGAGACCGCCAAGCACACCCATGAGCTGGACGGGACCACCTATTACTTCTGCAATCCAAAGTGTCGCGAGAAGTTCGTCGCCGACCCTGACAAGTACCTGAAGGCGACGGACCCGGTGTGCGGGATGTCGGTCACCAAGGCGACCGCGCAGCACACGCACGAGCACGGCGGCACGACCTACTATTTCTGCAATCCGAAGTGCCGCGATAAATTCATCGCCGATCCGGACAAATACCTGGCCGACGTGCGCCCCGAGGAGCCGGTGATAGAGGGGGCGATCTACACCTGCCCGATGGACCCGGAGATCCAGCAGGTCGGCCCGGGCACATGCCCGATCTGCGGCATGGCCCTCGAGCCGATGATGATCACCGCGAATTCCGGCCCCAATCCCGAGCTGATCGATTTCACCCGGCGGTTCTGGATCGGCCTCGCCTTGACGGTGCCGGTGTTCTTTCTGGAAATGGGCGGGCACGTCCTCGGCCTGCATTTCGTGTCGCCGGCGCTTTCCAACTGGATCCAGCTGGTGCTAGCCACGCCGGTGGTGCTGTGGTGCGGCTGGCCGTTCTTCGAGCGCGGCTGGAAGTCCATCGTCACGCGCAACCTCAACATGTTCACGCTGATCGCCATGGGCACCGGTGTCGCCTGGGTCTATTCGGTGGTGGCGACGGTGGCGCCCGGCCTGTTCCCGGCGACGTTCCGGGGCGCGGACGGATCGGTCGCGGTCTATTTCGAGGCGGCAGCCGTGATCACCGTGCTGGTGTTGCTCGGCCAGCTTCTGGAACTGAGGGCGCGCGAGCGGACCGGCGGGGCGATCAAGGCGCTGCTCGATCTCGCGCCGAAGACGGCGCGGCGCATCCGTGACGACGGCTCCGATGAGGAGGTGTCGCTTGAGGATATCGCCATCGGCGATCGGCTGCGCGTACGACCGGGCGAGAAGGTGCCGGTCGACGGAGAGGTCGTCGACGGGCACTCGGCGCTGGACGAGTCCATGGTGACCGGCGAATCCATGCCGGTTTCCAAGGAAGTCGGCGACGCGGTGATCGGTGGTACGATGAACCAGTCCGGTGCCCTGGTCATGCGCGCTGACAGGGTTGGAGTGGACACCATGCTGTCGCGCATCGTCCAGATGGTTGCCGAAGCCCAGCGCAGCCGCGCCCCGATCCAGCGGCTCGCCGATCAGGTTTCGGGCTGGTTCGTGCCCGCCGTCGTCGCCGCGGCCGTTATCGCCTTCGCGGCCTGGTCGATCTACGGGCCTGAGCCGCGTTTCACGTTCGCATTGGTCGCTGCCGTCAGCGTGCTGATCATCGCCTGTCCCTGCGCGCTGGGACTTGCGACGCCGATGGCAATCATGGTGGGCGTCGGACGCGGCGCCGGCGCCGGGGTGCTGATCAAGAACGCCGAGGCGCTGGAGCGCATGGAGAAGGTCGACACGCTGGTGGTCGACAAGACCGGCACGCTTACGGAGGGCAGGCCGGCGGTTACGGAGATCGTGACCGACGGGATCGAGGAGGCGGAGCTGCTCAGGCTGGCGGCGAGCGTGGAGCGGGCGAGCGAGCATCCGCTGGCCGCGGCAATTGTCGCGGCGGCGGAAACCAGAGGCATCGCGCTCGCCGACGCCACGGATTTCGACGCACCGACGGGCAAGGGTGCGCTCGGAACGGTCGACGGCCGCAAGGTGCTGCTCGGCACGGCCGGTTTCCTCAAGGAGCACGGCATCGACGTGGCTCCGCTCGCCGACAAGGCGGACGCTCTGCGCAAGGACGGCGCCACGGCCATCTTCGCCGGGATCGACGGCAAGGCGGCCGGAGTCGTCGCGATCGCCGATCCGGTCAAGGAGACGACGCCTGCGGCGATCAAGGCGCTGCACGGCGAAGGCATCCGAATTGTCATGTTGACGGGCGACAATCGCACGACCGCCGAGGCCGTCGCCCGCCGCCTCGGTATCGACGAGGTCGAGGCGGAGGTGCTGCCGGACCAGAAGAGCGCGGTGGTGGAACGGTTCCGCAAGGAAGGCCGCGTCGTCGCGATGGCCGGCGATGGAGTCAACGATGCCCCGGCGCTCGCCGCCGCCGATATCGGCATCGCCATGGGGTCGGGCACGGATGTCGCCATCGAGAGCGCCGGTGTGACACTGTTGAAGGGCGATCTCAACGGCATCGTCAAGGCCCGACGCCTGAGCCAGGCGACGATGCGCAATATCCGCCAGAACCTGTTCTTCGCCTTCGTCTACAACACGGCGGGCGTGCCGATCGCGGCCGGTATTCTCTATCCGTTCCTGGGGCTGCTCCTGTCGCCGATGATCGCCGCGGCGGCGATGTCGCTGTCGTCGGTCAGCGTCATCGGCAACTCGCTGCGCCTGCGACGGGTGGAGTTGTAGCGGCTTCGTCTCTACCGGATGCCCGGGGCCCGACCCGGGCATCTCGCGGCGTACGCCCGAGACTGCCGGGCTTTACGCGGCACGGCGCTGTAACGGCAGGCGGGGGTTCACTCCGCCGGGAGTTCGAGCCCGTGATCCTCGGCGATGCGTTGGGCCACCAACTGCTGCAGCTGCCAGAGGTGGCGGTCGTGGATGCCGAGTTCTTCCAGGTGCGCGACCGTGTTGTAAAGGTACTCGGCGCAGGAGCCGATGTGGCCGCAGGCGCGCGCCAGCATGGTCACGGTTTCCTCGATCGGCAGGCGGCCGACATAGCCCGGTCCCTTGCGGTTCATCACGAAGGCGAGCGCCGGCACCGGCCCCTTGTCGGTCTGCGCCGCCACCCAGCGGGCCAGATTGTTCGACGGGCGCATGCGCATCTCGCGCTCCAGCAGCTTGCGGAGCTGCTCCTCCAAGGCGTCGTGGTCGAGTCGGAATATGACGCCCCTGCACTGGCCGCCCCGGTCGAGCGCCATCATCAGGCCGGGTTGTTCCGGTGTGGCGCGCCACTGGCGCATGTGGAGGCAGAAGGAGCGGTGATAGCCGCGGATCGTCGCGACCCGCCGTTCCAGGTGCTCGACTTCCGGCTTCCAGATCAGTGAGCCCGACGCGAACAGCCAGAACTCTTCGGTATCCGGACGCTGAGCCAGCAGGTCGTCGATGACGGCCTGGTACTCTTCGTCCGTACGATACGTGTAGTTCGGGTCGAGCCCCTTGAACTCGATGTCCCGGTAAACGCGCGCGACATGATCGGGTGTCAGGGCCATCCGGCGGGGCGGCATCGAAAAACGTCCTTTCCTGCGACGAAAACCAGTTGGGTCTGGCGGCTGACCGCGTTCACATCTGTTGAAACGCTCCATGAATTGCCATGGCTGCCATCAAAATTCCACCTTCCGGATCGATCAGCAGAGCGTTCAAAACGGATCGTGGATCGCCATGAGCAATGAATTTTCCCGTCGCGGCGTGCTGGCCGGCGGACTTGCGGCCGGCGCGCTGGCTTTCTTGCCGAGGCTCGCGGACGCCGCAGCGGACCCGCGCGCACGCTTCGGTGCGGCAGCGCCGTTTTCATTCGACGCGTTGAAGGCACGAGCCGAGGCGCTTGCCGCCAGACCCTATGAGGGGCCCGAGATTCGGGCCGGTGACGTCCTCGAGGCGGTCGATTTCGATGCGCACCAGCAGATTCGCTTCAGGGACGAGTCGACCATGTGGGGCGAGGCGGGCAACGACCCGGGCGTCCGGTTCTTCCACCTCGGACGCTACTTCAAGGCGCCGGTGAAGATCCACGCCGTCGAGAAGGGCGAGGCGCGCGAACTGCTCTATTCGCCTGACTATTTCGACATGCCGGCCGATCATGTGGCCCGCGACCTGCCCGAGGACATCGGCTTTGCCGGCTTCCGCGTCATGGCACCCGGAGGCAAGACCGACTGGCTGGCGGTTTTGGGCGCCTCCTATTTCCGCACCTCCGGGCCGCTTGACCAATACGGGCTGTCGGCGCGCGGCATCGCCATCGATACGGCGGCCTCGAAACCGGAGGAGTTCCCCCGTTTCACCGAATTCTGGCTGGAGCGCGACGGGGCCGGCGGGCTGATCGCCTATGCCCTGCTTGATGGGCCGAGCCTTTCCGGCGCCTACCGGATCGTCAGCAATGCGCCGAACAAGGGCATCGTCCAGGACGTCGACTGCGCCCTGTTCACACGCCGAGCGATCGAGAAGCTCGGCGTGGCGCCGCTGACCAGCATGTTCTGGTACTCGGAAACCAACCGCGAGGACGCGAAGGACTGGCGGCCGGAAGTCCACGATTCCGACGGGCTCGCCATCTGGACCGGCTCCGGCGAACGCATCTGGCGGCCGCTCGACAACCCGTCGCGCGTCGTCACCAACGCGTTCCTCGACACCAATCCCCGCGGTTTCGGCCTGATGCAGCGTGACCGCGACTTCGACAACTATCAGGACGACGGCGTTTTCTACGAGAAGCGCGCCAGCGTCTGGGTCGAGCCGATCGGTACGTGGGGCGAGGGTTCGGTTCAGCTCGTCGAGATCCCGACCGACGACGAGATCCACGACAATATCGTCGCCTTCTGGGTGCCGCGCGCGCCGGTCGAGGCCGGGCAGTCCTTCGACTTCGCCTACCGGCTGCACTGGGTCGCAGATCAGCCCTATCCCGCGCCGGTCGCCCGGATCGTGGCGACGCGGATCGGCATGGGCGGGATTCCCGGCCAGCCGCGTCCGCCCGGCGTGCGCAAGTTCGCCATCGACCTGGAAGGCCCGGCCTTCGAGGGCCTCGACCGGTCGAGCGGCGTCGAGGTCGTCATCGATGCGAGCCGCGGCAGTGTGAGCAACGAAGTCGCCTATCCGGTGGTGGGAACCGACCGCTGGCGGGTGCTCTTCGACCTGGAGGCGACCGGGCACGACCCCGTCAACCTGCGCATGTTCGTGCGCCTGGACGACAAGGCGTTGAGCGAGACCTGGATCTACCAGTTCTTCCCGACGGCGCTGGCCTGAGTGGTCCGCAGTCGCGGGCCGCATGACAGCCGTGATCCGCATGACAGGCGTGGTCTCCGGCACTAAGGTCTCCCGGCCAAGACGCGAGGGAGGCCACAGTGCTCATTCAGGACGACCCGATCGGCGCGTTCATGCGCTATCCCGCTGTTGCCGTTGCGCATGCGGAAGCCGGGCCGCTGTCCGGCCTGAAAATGGGCGTCAAGGACCTGTTCGAGGTCGCCGGCTACCCGACCGGCTGCGGCAATCCGGCGAAGCTCGCGGGATCGTCCATCGCGATTAAGAATGCGCCGGTGGTGCAGGCGCTGCTTGATGCGGGGGCGGACTTCGTCGGCAAGACCATCACCGACGAACTCGCCTTCAGTCTGCAGGGGCAGAACGCGCATTACGGCACGCCGGTGAATTCGGCGGCGCCCGACCGAATCCCCGGCGGGTCTTCGTCGGGATCGGCGTCGGCGACCGCGGGCGGCCTCGTCGATTTCGCGCTCGGCACCGACACCGGCGGCTCGGTGCGCGCGCCGGCCAGCTATTGCGGCCTGTTCGGCCTCAGGCCGACGCACGCGCGCATCGATATTTCCGGCTGCATGCCGCTTGCGCCGAGCTACGACACGGTCGGCTGGTTCGCTCGCGACGCCGTGACGTTTGCGCGCGTCGGCGACATTGTCCTTGGCGAGGACAGCGCGAAACTGCCCGATGGCCGGCCGGCTTTCCTGAGCGATGCATTCGATCTGATGATCGACGAGGAGACCAAGGCGGCGTTCTTGCCCGCCCTGGCGAAGGCGGAAGCGGTCATCGGCGAGACCGAGCACGGTCGTGTCGCGCCCCGGCATGTCGCCCCCCGGGGGCTTGCCGACTGGCTGCTGGTGTTCCGCACGACGCAGGCCTCCGAGATCTGGGATACGCACGGGGGCTGGATCGAGAGCCTCGATCCGCAGTTCGGGCCCGGCGTGCGCGACCGTTTCGAATGGGCGCGGCGGATCAATCGCGACGAGACCGCGAAAGCCCAGGCGTGGGCGCTGCATGCGACGCTTCGCCAGCATGTGCGCGACCTCGCGGCGGCGCGGCTGCTGATTCTTCCGACGGTTCCCGCGATTGCGCCGCTCTGCGCGACGCCGGTCGCCGAGCTCGAGGTTTTCCGCGACCGGGCGCTGTCGATCCTGTGCATCGCCGGCATCGGCGGATTGCCGCAGGTCAATATCCCGCTGGCGACGCATCACGGGGCGCCGCTCGGCCTTTCCATCATCGGCCCGGCGGGCAGCGATCGCGCGCTGGTGGACCTGGCCGGAAGGATCGCGGCCGGCTAATCCCCCATCGCCGCGCCTTCGCGGCGGGGGTCGGAGCCGCCGGTGAGCTTGCCGCCACCGACGGCGATGATGTTGAGGCCGCTGGTCATGTCGGCGGTCTTGGCCGGCCCGCCGAACGTTTCCATCGCCGCGATCCACTGGTCGGCGCCGGTGACCTCCTCGACCTCGAAGGGGCCGTTGCGGCTGGCGAAATTGAACAGCGCTGCGGCGGCTTGCGGATCGTAACCCCAGTCGACCATGGCGACGATCGCCTTGACCACGTAGCCGATGATGCGGCTGCCGCCGGGCGAGCCGAGCACCATCGCCAGCTTGCCGTTCTCGTCGAACACCATGGTCGGCGCCATCGAGGAGCGCGGCCGCTTTCCGGCCTCGACGCGATTGGCGATCGGCCGGCCCTCCGCGTCGGCCGGGGCGAAGGAGAAGTCGGTCAGTTCGTTGTTGAGGAGAAAGCCGCGCACGAACAGCCGCGAGCCGAAGGCGGATTCGATCGAGGCGGTCATCGAGACGGCATTGCCGTCTGCATCGATGACGGAGACCTGCGTCGTGCCCGGCGCTTCCTTGGTGCCGTCCCTGCCGGGGGAGGGCTCGGCCGAGGCCGGCGGATTTCCGGGCTCGCGGACGCCGCCGGCCTTCGCCGGATCGATCAGGGACGAGCGCTCGGCGAGATAGTCCGGATTCATCAGTCCGGCGGGCACGGTCACGAAATCGGGATCGGCGACATAGCGGTTGCGGTCGGCGAAGGCGAGATTCCCGGCCTCGCCGATCAGGTGCAGGGCCTCCGGCGTCGGCGCCTTACCCAGGTCGAAGCGCTCGAGCATCCGAAGCGTCATGGCGACGGCGAGGCCGCCGGACGACGGTGGGCCCATACCGCAGACCTTGTGGCCGCGATAGTCGCCGCAGACGGCCGGGCGCTCGATGGCGCGGTAGTTTCCGAGATCGTCCATCGTCATGTCGCCGGGATTGCGCCAGGCGTTGGCGACGGCGCCGACGATGTCCTCGGCGATCTCGCCCGAATAGAAGGCATCCGGGCCGCCGTCGGCGATGCGCTGCAACGTGTCGGCATAGGCCTGGTTCTCGATCACCTGGCCGAGCAGGGGAGCGGCGCCGTCGGGATCGAGGAAATAGTCCTGCGCCTGCGGCGAGAAGGCGTCGTCCCCCATGCCCGCGACCAGCATGGAGAGGCGCGGGGAGACGCCGAAGCCGCCGCTCGCCAGGGCGATCGCGTCGTCGAACAGGCGTGCCCACGGCAGTTTGCCATGCTGGGCATGGACGTCGTGCAGCATCGCCACGAGACCGGGCACGCCGACCGAAAGGCCGCCCGGCACCATCTGCGGCCACGGGTTGGGCTTGCCCTCGGCGTTCAGGAAGCGCTTCGGCGTGGCGGCGGCCGGCGCGGTCTCGCGCCCGTCCCAGCTCGTCAGCGCCTTGGCCTTTTCGTCCCAGTGCAGCAGGAAGGCGCCGCCGCCTAGGCCCGCCGATTGCGGCTCGACGAGACCGAGCACCATCATCGCCGCGATCGCCGCATCCGCCGCGCTGCCGCCGTTGCGCAAGGCGCGGAGGCCGGCGAGCGAAGCCAGGGGGTGGGCCGCGACGACCATCTGCCGGTCCGCCTCGACGGGCGCCCGTGCCACGCCGACGCTTGCCGGCTCGGGAGCCGCCCGGCTGAGGGAATCGGCCGAGGCCGGCGTCCAGAACAGAGCGGTCGCCGTCGCGATCAGGCCGATGGCGAGGGAGGGGCGAATGTATCGCAGCATCGAAGTGGCCCTTTACAGCAGCGCGATCCGGAATCCGCTGCTAGGCTATGCGAGCGCACCGGTTTTGGCGAACGAAACGAAGAGGGAAATCTGGCGATGCCCGAGGGCACGACATCTCACAGCCATGTCTTTCACCGCGATCTGAAGGCGTCCTATCCCGTCGCCGTCTCCGGTGAGGGAGCGTGGATCATCGACCGCGAAGGAAGACGCTATCTCGATGCGACTGGCGGGGCGGCGGTGTCCTGCCTCGGCCATCTGCATCCGCGCGTGGTCAGGGCGATCCAGCAGCAGGCCGGCAAGCTGGAATACGCCCATACCGCGTTCTTCACCTCCGAGCCGGCGGAAGAACTGGCGGATTTCCTCGTCTCGCGGGCGCCGAAGGGATTCGGCCGGGTCTATTTCGTCTCCGGCGGCTCGGAAGCCAACGAGATGGCGCTGAAGCTGGCCCGGCAGATCCATGTCGAACGCGGTGAGCCGAAACGGGCGCACAACATCGCCCGCGAGCAGTCCTACCACGGCAACACCCTCGGCGTTCTGGCGCTGGGCGGAAATCCGGCGCGCAAGGAGCTCTACGCGCCGCTGCTCGGCCTGCCGGTCAGCCATATCGTTCCCTGCTATGCGTATCGCCACAGGCAAGAGGGCGAAAGCGACGAAGCCTATGGCCTGCGCGCGGCGCGAGCCCTGGAAGACGAGATCCTGAAGGTCGGTCCGGAAACCGTCTCCGCCTTCTTCGCCGAGACCGTGGTCGGCGCGACGTCGGGCGCGGTTCCGCCGGCGCCGGGCTATTTCCGCGAGATCCGGCGTATCTGCGACACCTACGGCGTGCTCCTGGTGCTCGACGAGGTGATGAGCGGCATGGGGCGCACCGGCACGCTCTATGCCTGCGAGCAGGACGGCGTCGTGCCCGACATGATCACCACCGCCAAGGGGCTCGGCGCCGGCCACCAGCCGATCGGCGCGACGCTGGTGCGCGAGGACCTGGCCCGGGTGATCGAAAGACATGACGGCGTGTTCCGGCACGGTCACACCTATATCGGCCATCCGATCGCCTGTGCCGCCGCGCTGGAGACGCAGAAGGTGATCGAGGAGGAGGGGCTGCTGGAGCGCGTCAGAACAGCGGGCGAGATGTTCCAGGACATGCTCGTTGATCGCTTCGGCCAGCACGCCAATGTCGGCGACATCCGCGGACGCGGCTTGTTCCGCGCCGTCGAGCTCGTCGCGGACCGGGAGAGCAAGGCGCCGTTCCCGCGCGCCAAGGGGCTGGCCGGCCGTATCAAGACGCACGCGATGGCGGGCGGGCTCGTCTGCTACCCGTTCAACGGCACCGCCGACGGCATCGATGGCGATCACGTGTTGCTGGCGCCGCCGTTCATCATGTCGGACGACGAGCTGGCGATGGTGGTAGACCGGCTGGACGCGGCGATCGCCGCATCGCTCGCCGAGGTTCGCGCGTGAGCGGGACCATCGTGATCGCCGCGCCGAACGGGGCGCGGCGCACCAAGGCGGATCATCCGAACCTGCCGATGACCGCGGCCGAGATCGCGGCCGAGGCCAAACGGTGCCTCGACGCCGGGGCGTCGGTCCTGCACCTGCATGTGCGCGACGCCGACGGCGTGCATTCTCTCGACGTCGGACTCTACCGGGAGGCGACCGCGGCGGTGCGCGACGCGGTGGGCGACGCGCTGGTCATCCAGCCGACGACGGAGGCGGTCGGACGCTACTCGCCGGACGTACAGATGGCAACGATGCGCGCGCTCGAGCCGGAAGCGGTGTCGGTGGCGCTGCGCGAGATCCTGCCCGATGGCGCCGACGAAACGCCCGTTCGAAGCTTCTTCGGGTGGCTGGGGGAACGCCGGGTCTGGACGCAGATTATCCTGTATGATCCGGCCGATATCGAACGGTTCATCGCGCTCAGCAAAACCGGTCTGTTCGCCGTCCGGCGCCCGAGCCTCTTGCTGGTGCTGGGGCGCTATACCGCCGGCCAGCGCTCCGAGCCGTCCGATCTCGACCCGATGCTGCAAGCACTGGCGCCGATGCGCGAGGCCGTTTCGTGGTCGGTCTGCGCCTTCGGGCCGAAGGAGAACGCCTGCATGCGTCACGCCCTAGCGGAGGGCGGGCATGTGCGCGTCGGCTTCGAGAACAACATGCTTCTGCCGAACGGCGAGACCGCCGGTTACACGGCCGATCTGGTCGGCCTTGCTGCCGATGCCGCGCGCGCGGCCGGGCGACCGCCGCTCAAGGCGGCAGCCGTCAGGGCACTGGTCGGGAGCTGGCTCTAGACCCTCAGGCGCTGCGGTCGCGGCGGGCGGCGGCAATGCGCTCCTCGGCCATCCGGTCGGCGACGACCTCGGGTGGCAGGTCCTGCATTTTCGCGCGCGACAGGACAAGACCGAGCGTGTCGCCTATCCGGGCGATCCGCGACTTCATTTCGTCCGCCGTCATGCCGGGCCGCTCCGGGGCGATGGAGATGACGCCGCCGGCATTCACCAGATAATCCGGTGCGTAGAGGATGCCGCGCCGCATCAGCGACGCGCCGTCCTGCAGGGTGCGCAGCTGATTGTTGGCGGCGCCGCAGACGATCCCGGCCCGAA
This sequence comes from Microbaculum mangrovi, assembly GCF_051390635.1. NCBI lineage: Bacteria > Pseudomonadati > Pseudomonadota > Alphaproteobacteria > Hyphomicrobiales > Tepidamorphaceae > Microbaculum > Microbaculum mangrovi. The sequence continues at coordinate 1,124,805 of NZ_JBPODT010000001.1, read as the reverse complement.
CCTGCGGAACCGTCGTTTCATTCAGGCCGCCGCCGAGGGCGCAAGGCGCGAAGACGTCGGCGGTGACGGCGTGTATCCGGTCGACCGGAACGGACGTCGCGCCGGTGCGGGCGACGACCTCGTCGACGCGGGCCTGATCGATATCGGCCACGATCAACCGGGCGCCGTCGGCATGGGCGAGGGCGGCGACGCGACCCCCGACATGGCCGAGGCCCTGGACGGCGACGGTCAGGCCGGCGAGGGACGCCCGTTCGAGGGCGAAGCCGACGGCGGTGCGCATGGCACAGAACACGCCCCAGGCGGTGAACGGCGAGGGATCGCCCAGGCCCGTGGCGCGGATGCCGCGCACATGCGGCGTGCGGCCGGCGACGATCTCCATGTCCGCGTCGGTGATGCCGACGTCCTCCGCGGTGATGTAGCGGCCGCCAAGGCTGTCGACATGGTCGCCGAAGGCCTCGAACAGGGCCCGCGACTTGTCGGTCTTGGGATCGGCGATGATCACCGCCTTGCCGCCGCCGAGGGGCAGGCCGGCCAATGCGTTCTTGTAGGTCATGCCGCGCGACAGGCGCAGAACGTCGTCGAGGGCGTCCATGTCGTTGGCATAGGGCCACATGCGGCAGCCGCCCAGTGCCGGGCCGAGGGTGGTGTCGTGGATGGCGATGATGGAGCGCAGGCCGGTTTTCTGGTCGATGCGAAAGTCGACCTGCTGATGTCCGTCGAAACTGGGATGGGCGGTGGCGTCGAATTCCTGGGTCGGCATGTTGGATCCTCATAATCGTCGCGCCGGTCGCCCTGGCCGGCGACTGCTTTGTCTTTGGGAAAGATATGCCGATTAATAGGAATAATTATCTTTTCCGTGCGGTATCTCTTCGGGTTCTGAAGAATGGTTCCGATATCTGGCGGAAAATGGGAAAATTCTCGCCCCATTGTATGTTGCGGCTGCGTAACGGTGCTGGCCGGACCGACCGAGGCGGTTGCCGAATTTTAACGCGGCGCGGTTTGACTGCGGTCAGGCATGACGGCGATCGGGCCGGGGGGCGAGCAATGATCCGGACTACCACACGGCTTTTCGCGACTGTACTTGCCGCGCTGGCGATGGCGGTGATGGTCGGGGGGGCGAGCACGGCATCGGCGACGACACGCGATATCGTCGAGATGGACGGTGACCACGGCTACGGTACGATCATAGTGAAGACCGCGGAAAGACGGCTCTACTATGCGCTCGGCAACGGCAAAGCGATCCGCTATGCGGTGGCCGTCGGCAGCCCCAGGAACCAGTGGTTCGGTACGACTTGGGTCAGCGAGAAGAGGGAAAATCCGAGCTGGACGCCGACGCCCAGCATGCGCAAGAAAAATCCGCGGCTGCCTTCCTCCATGGCGCCCGGCCCGAAGAATCCGCTCGGGGTGCGGGCCCTGTATCTCGGCTGGACCACGTATCGCATTCACGGGACCAACGCGCCCGGCTCCATCGGCCACGCGGTGTCGGACGGCTGCATCCGCATGCTGAACGAGGACGTGGTCGACCTGTTCGAGCGCGTGCATATCGGCGCACCGGTCATCGTGGCGCGCTAGCTCTCTCGTTCCCGCCGGCGTTCCCGCAAGGTCCGGTCCAGGGGGATTCCCGCGCCACGCTTCCGCCGCTATCGTGCTGTTGAAGCGGCGCCGGGAGTTCGGCTGATGTATCTCAATTCTGTCAGGAAATCCGCGTTGGCCGGGGCGGCCTTCGTGGCCGGAGCGATCGGTTTCGCCGGCGGGGCGATTTCGCATCCGCACGTCTGGGTCGACAGCCGCTCCGACATCCTGTTCAACGCGGACGGCGCGATCAGCGGTGTTCGCCATGCCTGGACCTTCGACGAGATTTTCTCGGCGTACGCCATCCAGGGGCTTGATGAGGACAATGACGGCAAGCTGACCCGCGAGGAACTGCAGCCGCTCGCCCAGGTCAACGTCGAGTCGTTGAACGAGTTCGACTATTTCACCTATCTCGGCGTCATCGGCGTCGACGAGGTCTATGGCATCTTCCGCGATCCGGTCGACTATTGGCTGGACTATGACGGCACCAAACTGACGCTGCATTTCACCCTGCCGCTCAGCGAGCCGTTCGATCCGAAGCAGGGCCTGACCGCTATCGAGGTCTACGACCCGACCTTCTTTGTCGACTTCCAGCTCGCCGAGACGGATACGGCGCTTCTGGTCGACGCGCCCGCGGGCTGTCGGCTGGAAATCGAGCGCGCGGAAGGCTTCGACACGGCGACGGCGAACCTTTTGTCGCAGTTTCCCGCCGACGTTCGCGATCTGCCGCCGGAGATACTCGAGCTGACCGAGGGCAACGCCAACACGATCAAGGTCGTGTGCGAATGATCGTTCGCGCGAAAACGCGGATCGTCGTGCTGATCGCGGTGCTGGCGGTCGCCGGTCTTGTTGTCGAAACGGCTGCGGCCAATCCGTTCGGCATCGCCAGACCCGACCCCTCCGTCGCCGTTCAGTCGGGGCCGCTCGCCGGCCTGTTCGGCTGGATCGCGGCGAAACAGTCCGAGTTCTACAGGGCCCTTTCGGGCCTTGTTTCGGCGTTTCGTACGGATCCGGGGGCGGGCTGGGCGCTGGCGGGCCTGTCGTTCCTGTACGGCCTGTTCCATGCCGCCGGTCCTGGTCACGGCAAGGTGGTGATCACCTCCTATCTGGTGGCGACGGGGGAGACGATGCGACGCGGCATCGCGCTCTCTTTCGCCGCCGCGTTCGTGCAGGCATTGACGGCGATCGCGATGGTGACGGTGCTGACGGTGATCTTGCGCGCAACGAGCGTCGCCATGACCCAGGCGACCGGATTCGTCGAGATCGCAAGCTACGTCCTGATCGCGCTGATCGGCGCGCGGCTCGTCTATGGCAAGAGCCTTGCCCTGTTCGCGAAGGTGCCGGTCGGCTCCCCCCAGACCGTGGCAGCCGGCGCTCCCGGCCACGGTCCTCATCACCATCATGGCCACGATCACGATCACGACCATGACCACCACCACCATGGGCCCGGGCCGGACTGCGGCTGCGGACATGCCCATGCGCCGGATCCGGCGTCGCTGGGCGGGCCGTTCTCGCTGAAGCGCGCCTGGACGGCTGTTCTCGCCGTCGGCATCCGCCCCTGCACCGGGGCGCTCGTCGTGCTGGTCTTCGCCTTCTCCCAGGGCGTCTACGCGGTGGGCGTCGCCTCGACGCTGGCGATGGCCGTGGGGACCGGACTGGCCGTCGCCATCCTTGCCGCTCTGGCGGTCGGCGCGCGCGGCTTCGCCGCCAGGCTCGCCGATGACGGGGCCGGCTGGGCGTCCGTGGGCCTGCAGACCGTCGAGCTTCTGGCGGCGCTTGCGGTTTGCGCCTTCGGGCTCTTGATGCTGGGCGGCGCGCTGCAGGCCGGGCTTTAGCCGGCCTTACCCCCGTTTTCGGCGCCGAGTTCGATCGGCTGGCCGTGGGGTGTCGCCTTCGCGGCGCGGTCCCAGGCGATCTCGCGGCCTGACCTTTCGGCTTCGGGAACGATCCCCTTGCGATCGAGCAGGCGTTCAAGCGCGCTCAGCCAGGCGGAATAGTAGGCGTCGTCGCCGGTCGCGCGGGGACCGGCCCGCTTCAGTTCCGCGCCGAGGGTGTCGGCCCATTCGCTCCAGGTGAAGTGGCCGCCGGCGTTCAGTTCGACGGCCATGGCGAAGGCCTGCGCGTGCCACGGCTCGGCGAATACCGGACCATCCCGGTCGCGTGGGAGCGACGGCAGCGTCTCCAGAGCGGCAGCGATCTCGGGGCGCGGGGCCTCAGGCGGGCTCAAGATAGGGCTCCCAGAGATCGACCTGCACGGTATCGCGCGCCGAGGCTTCCCCGCCCCAGAGTTCGCGCGCGGTGAAGCGCACAGAGTAGAGCCAGTGGGGCCGATCGCCGAGGCCGTGCGCGCTGGCGTCGGGGAAGACGTGGCAGCCGTGCACGCGGGTGATCGTGCCGGCATGGCCGCGCACGTAGCGCACCAGCCGCGTATGCCCCTCGGGATGGAGGTTCCTGGCGCGCACCCTGTCGCCCGTCTTGAACCGTGCCGGCTCGCCCGCCGGCCGTTCGTAGGGTGTGCCGCTGGCGAGCACCCCGGCCACGTTTTCTGCCTTCAGAATGCGGTCGATGGACTTTGGCGGCACTGTCGCGCGACCTGTCTCGATCTCTTCGCCAGTGAGCAGACCACGTTCGCTCATCAGTTTCTCGAGGCCGGCAAGCCAGATCTGATAGTAGCTGGACGACAGGTATTGCGCGGGCGGCAGGCTCTCGCGGGCGTGGCGCGACATGTCGATGTTCCAGCCTCCCGGCGCGGCCATGGCGAGCGTCAGCGCCAGCACCCGGCGTTCCCAGTCGGCGTGGAAGATCGGTTCGTTCGGTTCGGGAACGACGGGACCGAAATCCTGCATCCCGCCCATGTCGTGGACGCCGTTCATTCGAAACCTCCCTCCGCGCGCGCTTCCTCGGGCGACAGGGCGATCCCCGTTCCGATCATCGCGTTGCGGGTGACGAGCGCGGCCAGCGCCTCCTCATTTAGGCCCTCGGTGTGGTCCGGCCGCATGGGGATCACCAGGTAGCGGACCTCGGCCGTCGAATCCCACACCCGGATCTCGGTCTCCTCCGGCAGCTCCACCCCGAATTCGGAGAGCACGCCGCGCGGGTCGATCACGGCGCGCGAGCGGTAGGGCGGCGACTTGTACCAGACGGGGGGAAGGCCCAGCACCGGCCACGGGTAGCAGGAGCACAGCGTGCAGACGACCATGTTGTGCACGTCGGGCGTGTTCTCGACGATCACGATGTGCTCGCCCTGCCGGCCGGTGTAATCGAGCTCGGCGATCGCCGCCGTGGCGTTTTCGCGCAGGCGTTCCAGGTAGGCCGGGTCGCTCCAGGCCTTGGCGACGACGCGGGCGCCATTCCGCGGGCCCACCTTGTGCTCGTAGGTGTCGATCAGTTTGTCGAGCGCCGCCTGGTCGACATAGCCCTTCTCGACGAGGAGGGATTCCAGCGCGCGGACCCGCAACGCCGTCGGGGACAGCTCCGAACTGTCGTGGTCATGGTCGTGGTGGTCACCGGACATCGCTCGCGCCTCACAACAGCTTTACCATTGCGATCCTAGACAGGCTGGTCGCCGCAGGCCAGTGTCTGATTGCCAGCGGGAGGAGGGGTCCATGAAGCTCGATGGCATCCGCGCCTGCGTTTTCGATGCCTATGGAACGTTGTTCGACGTTCATGCGCCGGTCGCCAAGGTTGCCGCCGCGCTTGGCGACAAGGCCGACGCGGTATCCCGGATGTGGCGCGACAAGCAGTTGCAGTACACCTGGCTCAGAAGCCTGATGGGCGCACACGCGGATTTCCTTGCCGTGACAGCCGATGCGCTCGACTACGCGCTTGCCGCGCATGGCGTCTCGAACGCCCCGCTGAGGGCGCGGCTGCTCGATCTCTACATGACGCTCGACGCCTATCCGGACGCGCGCCGCTGCCTGGAGACCCTGAAATCGAAGGGGCTGACCACCGCGATCCTGTCGAACGGCTCGCCCGCGATGCTCGATGCGGCGACGAAGTCGGCGGGGCTGGACGCGCAACTCGACCACATCCTGTCGATCGAGCAGGTCGGCATCTACAAGCCCGACCCGCGCGTCTATCAGCTCGCTGTCGATGAACTGGGAATTCCCGCCGCCGATATGCTGTTCGTGTCGATGAACCCGTGGGACGCGAGCGGGGCTGCCTATTTCGGTTTCAAGGTCGCCCGTCTCAACCGGCTCGGCGTGCCGCCCGACAACCTGCCGGGCGACATTTCCGCCGAGGTCGCGACGCTGAACGCTATTCCGGACCTGATATCCTGAGCCCGCGTGGCGGCAGCGCCGTTCCCGCCGATCGGCTGCAGGTGTTGCGCGTCGGCCGCCCGCCGCCGGTCGTACGTTGCGGTGTTCGGGAGCGCGCGTGTCACCCGGCCGCCGAGAGCAGCGTCGCCTTCTGCGACCGATAGCCGCGGAGGGCGTCGCCGAATGCTTCGAACAGCGTTCGCGACGCGGGATCGGACCCTGCCCAGTATTCGGGATGCCACTGGACGCCGAGCGCGAACGCCTTGGCGGTCCTGACCGAGACGGCCTCGATCGTGCCGTCCTGCGCCGTCGCCTCGATCTCGAGATCGTCGGCCAGCCGGTCGATCGCCTGGCGATGGAGGGAGTTGACCTTGATCGGCTCGGTGCCGAGGATCGACGCCAGCTGTCCGCCGGGACGGATTTCGATCCTCTGACGGATGGCGAACCGCTCGTCCTGGACTGTCGAGTCCGGGGCACGATGATCCATGCGGTCCGGCTGCTCCTGGATCTCGGTGGCGATGGATCCGCCGAGCGCGACGTTGAGCTCCTGATACCCGCGGCAGATCGCGAACAGCGGCAGACCGCGCTCAAGTGTCGCACGGATCAACGGCAGCGTCGTTGCGTCGCGCGCCTCGTCGAAGGGTTCGTAGGCCGGCGTCGGCACTTCGCCGTAGTTGCCGGGGTGCACGTTGGAACGGCTGCCGGTCAGCATTACGCCATCGACGAAATCTAGGACGCGCGAATAGTCGAGTTCGCCGCCGAGCCCGGGAACCACCATGGGCATCGCGCCGGCCACATGGGCGACCGCCTCCAGGTACTGGGCAGCGACCGCGTGCCAGCGGTATCCTTCGAAGGATTTCACATCCGCGGGCACGGCGACGACCGGACGGCTACCCGACTGGCCCCTAACGCCAGCGTTCATGCGGAATTCCTTTCTTTGCTTAGCCGGCAACGCGTCGGCGCATTGGCGATGTTGCCGCAATACTTAGGTATTTTCCCCGGCGCTTGCGATCCGATACACGGAGATTTGTGGCAACGGAAGTAGACTTGTGTTGCGCAACCGGCTGCGCTTTATATCGACGATCGCCGAGCCGCAATGGCCGGTCGGTGCCGCCGGGACCGAGACAACGACAATAGGTGCGCCGGATCCGGATGGCAGTCACCAACACTCACGGAAAGTGGGAGGAAACCACATGGATCGTCGTTCGTTTCTGAAGAAAGCCGGCATCGGCAGCGCTGCCGCTGCCAGCGCGGCCGCCGCTTCGTTCCCGACGCCCGCCATCTCGCAGGGCACAATGGAACTGAAGATGGTAACCACCTGGCCGAAGAACTTCCCCGGCCTGGGCACCGGAGCCCAGCGCGCCGCCGACCGCATCACGGCGCTGACCGACGGCCGGATCACCGTCAAGGTATTCGCCGCCGGCGAGCTCGTGCCGCCGTTCGAGTCTTTCGATGCGGTCTCGCAGGGCACCGCGGACATGTATCACGCCGCCGACTACTACTGGCTCGGCAAGCATACGGCCTACGCCTTCTTCTGTGCCGTTCCGCTCGGCATGACATACGCCGAACAGTCCGCGTGGATCGCCTATGGCGGCGGTCAGGAGCTCTGGGACGAGCTCGGCGCCGGCTTCAACATCAAGTCGCTTCTGTGTGGAAACACCGGCACCCAGATGGCCGGGTGGTTCAAGAACGAGGTGAAGAGCCTCGAGGACCTCAAGGGCCTGAAGTTCCGTATGCCCGGCCTCGGTGGCGAGCTGATGCGGCAGATCGGCGTCAACGTGATCAACCTCCCGGGCGGCGAGATCTTCCCGGCGCTGCAGTCCGGCGCCATCGACGGCGCGGACTGGGTGGGGCCGTGGAACGATCTGGCCTTCGGTTTCTACAAGGTCGCCAAGAACTACTACTATCCCAACATGTCGGAGGGCGGCGCCGCGATCGCGCTCGGGATCAACAAGGGCGTCTGGGACAAGTTGTCTCCGACCGACCAGGAGATCTTCAAATCGGCGGCGGCGGCCGAGAACAGCCAGTTCTATGCGGACTTCAACGCCAACAACGCCAAGTCCCTCAACACGCTGATCAACGAGCACGGGGTCAAGGTCAGCCATTTCCCCGACGACATCATCGACGCGTTGGGCAAAGCCGCTCCCGATGTCCTGGCGTCCGCGGCGACGGACGATATCGGCAAGCGCATCCACGACGCCTATCTCAAGTCGCGCGACGACTATCGCGGCTGGAGCCAGGTCGCCGAACCGGCCTATGTCCGCGACCGGGCGCGCGTCCTGGGCTCGTAGCAACGCAACAACGGCACATCGAGGGAGGTGCGGCGTCCCCTGGGGCCGCACCTCCCGTCGTCGGGCACGATGCGCGAGATCGCAAATTTCGTAGACGGGTTGAACGAGCGTATCGGCCGCGCCGTGTCGTGGCTGGCGCTGGCGATCGTGCTCGTCCAGTTCCTGATCGTCGTCGGCCGGTATGTCTTCGGTGTCGGATCGATCTGGATGCAGGAGCTGGTCATCTACATGTTCGGCTTCACCTTCATGCTCGGCGCTGCCTATGCGCTCCGCCATGACGGACATGTGCGCGTGGACATCTTCTACAGAGAGGCAGCGCCGCGCACGAAGGCGCTGGTAAATCTCCTGGGGTCGGTCTTCTTCCTGCTCCCCATGTGCTTTTTGATCTTCTGGATCGCCTGGCCCTATGTCGTCCAGTCGTGGTCCATCTGGGAAGGTTCGACCGAAGCGAGCGGCATTCCCGCACGCTACCTGCAAAAGACCGCGATCCTCGTCTTCGCCGTCCTCATGGGTCTGCAGGCGCTCGCCATTATCATCCGATCCGTCCTCACGTTGCGTGGGGACGAGAAGGAAATAAAAGCCCTGCGGTCGGCGGAGTAACGGCGATGGGCGGCCTCCAGCACTCCCTCGACATCGCGATGTTCGTCGTCGTTTGCGTCGTGTTGCTGGCGGGCTATCCGGTGGCGTTCACGCTCGCCGGCGTCGCGCTGGTCTTCGGCGTCATCGGCTACCTGGCCGGCGTCTTCGACCTGTCGTTCTTCCTCGCCTTTCCGCAACGCATCTTCGGCACGATGACCAACGAGGTGCTGGTCGCGGTGCCGCTGTTCGTGTTCATGGGCGTCATGCTCGAGCGCTCGCGCGTCGCCGAAGAGCTGCTCGAGACGATGGGCCGGCTGTTCGGCAAGATGCGCGGCGGCCTGGGCATTTCGGTGACGATCGTCGGCATGCTGCTCGCCGCCTCCACGGGCATCGTCGGCGCGACCGTCGTCACCATGGGGCTCCTGTCGCTGCCGACCATGCTGCGCTACGGCTACTCGCCGCGACTGGCGACCGGCGCGATCGCCGCCTCCGGCACGCTCGGCCAGATCATTCCGCCCTCGATCGTGCTCGTCATCCTCGGCGACCAGCTGTCCAACGCCTACCAGAAGGCCCAGCTCGACATGGGCATCTTCTCGCCGGAGACGGTGTCCGTCGGCGACCTATTCGCCGGGGCGCTGATCCCGGGCCTCGTCTTGGTCGGCATGTATCTCGTCTATCAGGTCTTCATGGCGATCGTTAAGCCGGAGACGTCTCCGGCCATGCCGGCAGCGGACACGGGCGACGTCGGCGTCGGCAAGATTCTGCACGCACTGCTGCCGCCGATCCTGCTGATCGTCGCGGTCCTCGGCTCGATCCTGGCCGGCGTCGCCACGCCGACCGAGGCGGCGGCCGTCGGCGCCATCGGCGCGATTCTGCTCGCGGGGTACCGACTGGACGAGACCAGGCCGTGGCCGGTCTATATCGCCGGCCTGTCGCTGATTGGTGTTCTGGTTCTGACGGGTTTCATGGATTTGCGCGTCGCGCGCACCGAGATCCCGACCGCCGACATGGTCGGGATCTGGGTCGCGGCGGCGTTCTGCGTCGGGATCGCCTACGGGCTTCTGATATCGCTCTTGCGGGTGTACGGCGGCGACGTTCTTGTCCCGGTGATGCAGACCACCACGCAGATCACCGCGATGGTGTTCGTCATTCTGATCGGCGCGGCCCTGTTCAGCCTGGTCTTCCGCGGCCTGGGCGGCGAAGAGATGGTGCACCAGGCCCTGCAGGGCATGCCCGGCGGCGCGCTGGGGGCGATGATCGCCGTCATGCTGCTGATGTTCTTCCTAGGCTTCTTCCTGGACTTCCTGGAGATCGTCTTCGTGGTCGTGCCGCTGGTCGCGCCGATCCTGCTGACGCTGGAGATGCCGGACGGTGGCACTATGAGCCCGGTCTGGCTCGGCATCATGATGGCGGTGAACCTGCAGACCTCGTTCCTGACGCCACCCTTCGGTTTCGCGCTGTTCTATCTGCGCGGGGTCGCGCCGGCATCCGTCAAGACGATGGATATTTACCGGGGCATCATACCCTTCGTCTTTATTCAGTTGATCGCACTCATCGTACTTTGGTACATGCCGGCGCTGGCAACCTGGCTACCGAGCGTGGTGTACAACTGATGGCGATTGCGCGTGTCACCGACCTGTTCGACCTCTCGGGTCGGACTGCACTTGTCACCGGAGCGTCGAGCGGTCTCGGCTGGCGTTTTGCCGAAGTGTTGGCCGCAAACGGGGCGAACGTGGGAATCGCGGCGCGTCGGACCGATCGGCTGGAGACGCTCCAGTCCGAAATCGAAGCACGCGGCGGCCGCGCTTTGGCGGTACCGCTCGATGTCACCGATGTCGATACCATCGCACCGGCCTTCGATGCGGTGGAGAAGGCGTTCGGTCCAGTCGACATCCTCGTCAACAACGCCGGCGTCGCCGCCGAGGGGTTCATCGCCGACATGAACCCGGCGGATTGGCGCAAGGTGCTCGATACCAATCTCGACGGTGTCTTCCTCGTCGGACAGGAAGCGGCACGTCGGATGACCGCGGCCGGCAAGGGCGGGTCGATCGTTAACATCGCCTCCGCGATCGCCTTCAAGGTTTCGAAGACGCTCGGCGCCTATGCCGCCGCGAAGGCCGGCGTCGTGCAGCTCACCAAGGTGATGGCGCTCGAACTCGCCGAGGCGAACATCCGCGTCAACGCGATCTGTCCCGGCTATATCGAGACCGAGATCAACAGCGACTACTTCGCGACCGAGGGCGGCCAGAAGATGATCCAGCGCTACGTGCCGATGAAGCGGCTCGGCGACATCAAGGAGCTCGACGGCACGCTGTTGCTGCTGGCCTCGGACGCGGGCTCGTTCATCACCGGCACGCCCATCCTCGTCGACGGCGGCATCGCGCTCTGACGACATAGATCTTGCCCTCGGCCACCCGAGCGGCGATTGTCCCGTCGAAACGACGGGAGCGAACATGGACTTCATTCTTTCGCCTGAGATCGACGCCCTTCGCCTGAAGGTGCGCACATTCGTCGCCGACGAAATCGAGCCCCTCGAAGCCGATCCGGCCAGCTACAACGAGTTCGAGAATATCCGCCTGGATCTGCGGGACCGGATGCGCGCCAGGGCGCGCGCCGCCGGTATTTACGCACCGCAGATGCCGACCGATCGCGGCGGCCTCGGCCTGCCGATGATCGGGCAGGCTGCCCTCTACGAAGAGGCAAACCGGTCGATCTTCGGGCCGTCCTGCATCAATTGCGCCGCGCCGGACGACGGCAACATGCGGTTGCTGTCGATGGTGGCGCGCGAGGACCAGAAGGACCAGTGGCTGCAGCCGATCATCGACGGTGCGGTCAATTCCTCCTTCGTGATGACCGAACCGCATCCCGGCGGGGGCTCGGATCCGGGCATGATGCTGACCAGCGCCGAGAAACAGGGCGACACGTGGGTCGTGCGCGGGCGCAAATGGTTCATCTCCGGCGCGGGGGTCGCCAAGCATTTCATCCTGGTCGCCCGCACCGATCCCAACCCGGAGGAGAAGCGCCGGCACCTGTCCGCGTTCCTGTTCCATCGCGACCAGCCGGGCTGGAAGATCGTCCGGCGCATCGACAACATGGGCCCGGACGAACACGGCGGGGTGTGCGAGCTCGAGTTCGACGGGCTGGAGATCGCCGACGCGGACCGGCTGATGGAGGTCGGCGACGGGCTCAAGGCGACGCAGATCCGCCTCGGGCCGGCGCGTCTCACCCATTGCATGCGCTGGCTGGGACTTGCCAAGCGCTGCATGGAAATCGCCGCGGAGTACACGTCGCGCCGCGAAGGCTTCGGCATCAGGCTCGCCGACCGGGAATCGGTGCAGCTCAAGATGGGCGAGCTTGCCCACGACATCCAGATCGGCCGGCTGCTGGTCATGCACGCGGCCTGGATGCTCGACCAGGGCGACTTCGCCCGCAAGGAAGTGTCGATGGCGAAGGTCCATGTCGCCGACACCCTGCAAAAGGCGGCGGACGTGGCGATCCAGCTGAACGGCGCGCGCGGCTACTCCAAGGATACGATCCTCGAGTGGATCTACCGGTATGCCCGGTGCGCCCGCATCGTCGACGGTGCCTCCGAGGTCCACAACATGGTGCTCGCCCGTTTCTACGCGAAGGAGGGGCAGGACTTCTGGCGCTGGGGGAGCTAGATTTCGGCGGACGGTCTCGCGTTCGCGGTTCCCGCTTGCGACGAGACGGGCCAGCACAGGACGGCGACACATGGCTTCGACACGCGGTTTCCACATGCCCGCCGAATGGTCGGCCCATCGCCGTACCTGGATGGCCTGGCCGGTGGCGGAGACCGTGCTCGAGGGAACCGGCGGCGCGGACGGCGCCTATCGGGCCTGGGCGGCGGTCGCCAATGCGATCGCCGGGTTCGAGCCTGTCGTCATGCTGGCGCCGCCGGGGGGCAAGGCGCAGGCGCGCGGCTATCTCGAGGCCGGCGTCGAGGTCGTCGAGCATGACATCGCCGAATCGTGGATGCGCGATTTCGGCCCCACCTTCGTACTCGGCCCGGAGGGCAGGCTCGGCGCGGTCGACTGGACCTTCAACGGCTGGGGCGGGCGCACCTTTCCGGACAACAAGGTCGATGCGCTGATCGCCCGTTTCGTCGCTGAGCGGGCGGGGGCCGAACGGTTCGCCTCCAGGCTCGTCAACGAGGGCGGCGCGATCCATGTGGACGGGGAGGGCACGGTGATGCTGACCGAATCCGTCCAGCTCAACGCCAACCGCAATCCGAACTGGACCAAGGCCGAGGTCGAGGCCGAGATCCACGCGTTGCTCGGCACCCGCACGGCGATCTGGCTGAAACAGGGGCTCGAGTCCGACTGCGACGACACCGGCACCGACGGACACGTCGACACGCTGGCCTGTTTCCTGAGGCCGGGCCTGGTGCTCGCCCACCGCCAGCCCGATCCGGCTCATCCCGACTACGATATCGCCCGCGAGAACATCGCCACCCTGAAAGCCGCTAGAGATGCCGCCGGACGCACGCTCGACGTCATCGAGATCGACGCGCCGGCGCAGCGGTTCAAGGCGAACGGCGAGCCGCTGTCCTGCACCTATGTGAATTTCTCCTTCGTCAACGGCGGCGTGGTGCTGTGCGGCTTCGACGATCCGAAGGACGAGGCGGTCGCCGAGATGTTCAGCCGCCTGTTCAACGACCGGCGGGTCGTGCAGGTGCCGGCCACCCGCATCTTCGAGGGCGGCGGCGGCATCCACTGCATCACCCAGCAGGAACCGCTGGCGCGGGCCGGATGAGACGGGGCGCGGCATGAGCCAGGCGACACGGCTCCTGCTTGCCGGCCTTCTGGCCATGGCGCTGGTCATGGGCGTCGGGCGTTTCTACTACACGCCGATGCTGCCTTTGATGCAGCGCGACTACGGCTTCGACGCCGCTGTCGCCGGGTACATCGCGTCGGCCAATTTCGCCGGATATCTGGTCGGCTCGATTGCCGCGTCGTTCATCCGACCCGGGCCGCTGCGCTTGTGGATATTCCGGACCAGCGTGGTGGCGAGTGTCCTGACGACGGCGGCGATGGGGCTGACCGACGACGTCGCATTGTGGATGGTGCTGCGGTTCGTCTCCGGTGTCGTCAGCGCCCTGGCGATGATCGTCGCGGCGACGGTCGTCGCCGAGGCGCTGCACCTGGCGGGTGAACCGGGCAGGCTGGCCTGGCTGTTCTCGGGTGTCGGCGCCGGCATCGCGCTGTCCGGCGTGTTGGCGCAGGTCGCCGGCCACGCGCTGTCGTCGGCGCAGATGTGGTACCTCGCCGCCGGCCTGTGCGTGCTGATGGTTCCGTTCATCTTCGCCGAGATGCGCGATCGGCAACTCGAGGCGCGGCCGCACAAGATCAGCGCACGGACCCGCCAGCCGCGGCCCCTGCCGTTCGCCGCGTTGCTCGTCAACTACACGTGCGAGGGGCTCGGCTATTCGGTCTTCGCCACCTTTATCGTGGCGATCGTCAAGGGGCGGCCGGGCATGGAGGCCTTCGCCGACTGGGTCTGGGTGATCGCCGGCATCGGCGGCGTGTTCAGCACGCTGCTGTGGGCGGCCGCCGCCGGCCGTATCGGCTACGCCAGCGCGCTGGTCGCGGCCTATGTGGTCCAGATCGTCTCCGTCGCGCTGCCGGCCCTGAGCGGCAGCGGGTTCGTCGCGCTGGCCGCCGCCGCCATGTTCGGCGGCACGCTGATGGGCGTGACCATGCTGACGCTGGCCGTCGGCCGGCAGAGCGTCGACGGGCGCGGCATCGCGATCCTGACGGCGGGGTTCGGGCTGGGGCAGATGGTCGGTCCCGCGGTCGCCGGACATTTCGTGGCGACCGGCGTCGGCTATTCCGAGACCCTGATCGGATCGGCCGCCGTTCTCGTGTTCGGGACAGTGGTGCTGGTCGTCGCCGTGGCCCGGCGCGGCTTGGGGGTTGCGCGGGAGACCGGCTCCGCGTCATGACATCGCGCACGATCACGCATGGGGAAGCGACATGAGGGAAGTCACCGTAGCCGCCACGCAGATGGCCTGCACCGACGTCGTCGAGGAGAACGTTGCCCGCGCCGAGGCCCTGATCCGCGAGGCGGCGGGCAAGGGCGCGAACATCGTTCTCATCCAGGAACTGTTCGAGGGGCTCTATTTCTGCCAGGACGAACTGCCGGAGCATTTCGGCCGCGCCCATCCGCTCGACGGGCATCCGACGATCCGCCGGTTCCAGGCGCTTGCCGACGAACTCGACGTCGTCCTGCCGGTGAGCTTCTTCGAGAAGGCCAACAATGCCCATTACAATTCGCTCGCGATGGTGGATGCGGGCGGGGCCGTCCTCGGCCTCTATCGCAAGACGCACATCCCCCAGGGGTCGGGCTACGAGGAAAAGTTCTATTTCAGTCCCGGCGACACCGGTTTTCGGGTCTGGGACACGAAATTCGGTCGTATCGGGTCCGGGATCTGCTGGGACCAGTGGTTCCCGGAATCCGCCCGTTCGATGGCGCTGATGGGCGCTGAGATCCTCTTCTATCCAACGGCGATCGGTTCGGAGCTCATCGATCCGGAATGGGATTCCTGCGCGCACTGGCAGACGGTGATGTGCGGCCATGCCGGCGCCAACCTGATGCCGCTCGTCGCCTCGAACCGTATCGGTACGGAAGCGGGCAAGCGCGACACGTCGATAACCTTCTACGGCTCCTCCTTCATTGCCGACTGGATGGGCCAGAAGGTCGCCGAGGCCGACCGGTCGACCGAAACCGTGCTCACCGCGACCTTCGATCTCGATGACATCGCCGCAAGACGGGCGTCTTGGGGGCTTTTCCGCGACCGGCGCCCGGAGATGTACGACACGCTGCTCACGCTCGACGGCGAGCTATGAGCCCGTCCTGCTTTCAACGCCTGCGGAGCGCGTTGCCGCGTGCTAGTCTGTGCATGGCCCCCATGTCGGCGACCTCTTGTAAGGCAATAATGCTGACCTATCATGGTGGGTATACATTATGGCCCGCCCCGGATCGGCGGGGCGGCAAGAGGAAACGCTGATGGCGCTCAAACCCGTCACGCTCGACGACAAGTACGATCTCTCCAAGGATCAGGTCTTCGTTTCCGGCACCCAGGCCGTGCTCCGGCTCTGCCTGATGCAGAAGGAGCGCGACCGGCGGGACGGCTTCAACACCGCCGGCTACGTCACCGGCTACCGAGGCTCGCCGCTCGGCGGTCTCGACCAGACCTTCGGCCGCGCCAAGAAGGTCCTGCAGCAATCCGACGTGGTGTTCCAGCCGGGCCTGAACGAGGACCTGGCGGCTACCGCGCTGTGGGGCGCGCAACAGGCCGAACTGCGCGGGCAGGGTGCGTTCGACGGGGTGTTCGGCATCTGGTACGGCAAGGGCCCCGGCGTCGACCGGACCGGTGACGTGTTCCGGCACGCCAATTTCGCCGGTTCCGCGCCGCGCGGCGGCGTGCTGGCGCTGATGGGCGACGACCATACCTGCGAATCCTCCACCACCGCGCACCAGTCCGAGTTCGCCTTCGTCGATGCGATGATCCCGATCCTGAGCCCGGCGGGTGTCCAGGAGATCCTCGACTACGGCGTGCATGGCTGGGCGCTGTCGCGCTATGCCGGCACCTGGTGCGGTATCAAGTGCGTCAAGGACACCATCGAGTCGACGGCGATCGTCGATGGCCGCGTCGACCGGATCGAGATCAAGACGCCGACCGATTTCGAGATGCCGCCCGGCGGCCTCAATATCCGGATCGGCGATCATCCGATCACGCAGGAAGCCCGCCTGCACGATTTCAAGCGCTATGCGGTCCTTGCCTATCTGCGCGCCAACAAGCTCGACAAGATCGTCATGCAGGGCGGCAAGACGCCGAAGATCGGGATCGCCACGGCGGGCAAGAGCTATCTCGACGTGCGCCAGGCGCTCGAGGACCTCGGCATCGACGAGGTGAAGGCGGCCAAGCTCGGCATTCGTCTCTACAAGGTCGCCTGCCCGTGGCCGCTGGAGCCGGAAGGCGTCAAGCGCTTCGCCGAGGGGCTGGACCTGATCATCGTCGTCGAGGAAAAGCGCTCGCTGATCGAAACGCAGCTGAAGGAGCAGCTCTACGGCACCGGGAAGGCGCCGGTGATTGTCGGCAAGCACGACGAGACCGGCGGCTGGCTATTTCCGTCCAAGGGCGCGCTCGATCCCAACGATATCGCGATTGCCATCGGCGAGCGCGTTCTGGCGGTCCGCAAGGACAAGGACGTCGCCGCCCGGCTGGACGAGATCAGGGCCTTCCAGAAGGTTCTCGCCGACACCCAGGACGTGGCCAGCCGCACCCCGTATTTCTGTGCCGGCTGTCCGCACAACACCTCCACCGTGGTGCCGGAGGGCAGCCACGCCTATGCCGGCATCGGCTGCCACTTCATGGCCCAGTGGATGGACCGCCATACCGAGGGCTTCACCCAGATGGGCGGCGAGGGCGCCAACTGGATCGGCGAGGCGCCGTTCTCCAAGCGCGGGCATGTGTTCCAGAACCTCGGCGACGGCACGTACAACCATTCGGGCTATCTGGCGCTGCGCGCAGCCGCCGCGTCCGGCGTCAACGTCACCTACAAGATCCTGTTCAACGACGCGGTCGCCATGACCGGCGGCCAGCGCCACGAGGGCGGGCTGACGGTGCCGCAGATCGCGGCCCAGGTCGCCGCCGAGGGCGCCAAGAAGGTCGTCATCGTCACAGACGAGCCGGACAAGTATCCGACCGGCACAGAGTTCCCGGCGGGCGTCACCATCCACCACCGCTCCGAACTCGACGCGGTGCAGAAGACGTTGCGGGACATTCCGGGGCTCACCGCGCTGATCTACGACCAGACCTGCGCTGCGGAGAAGCGGCGCCGGCGCAAGCGTGGCCAGTTCCCCGACCCGCAGAAGCGGATCTTCATCAACGAGCTCGTTTGCGAAGGGTGCGGCGATTGCGGCGTCCAGTCGAACTGCGTCGCGATCCAGCCGGTGGAGACGGAATTCGGCCGCAAGCGGCAGATCGACCAGTCGAGCTGCAACAAGGACTATTCCTGCATCAAGGGGTTCTGCCCGAGCTTCGTCACCGTCGAGGGGGGGCGGCTGAAGAAGGGCAAGCGCAACACGGTCGGCGAGACCGGTTTCCCTGATTTCCCGACACCGGACCTGCCGCAGATCGACGGCACCTACGACGTGGTGGTCACGGGCGTCGGGGGCACCGGCGTCGTCACCATTGGCGCGCTGATCGGCATGGCCGCGCATCTGGAAGGCAAGGCCTGCGGCATCATCGACATGGCCGGGCTGGCGCAGAAGGGCGGCTCGGTGCTGACGCACCTGAAGATCGCCGAGGATCTCGACTCGATCTCCGCGATCCGGGTGTCGGCCGGCGCGGCCGAGCTGGTACTCGGCTGCGACATCGTGGTCGCCGGCACCAAGAAGGTGCTCGCCTCGATGCGGCCGGGCCGCACGGAGGTGGTCATCAACACCCATGCCGCCTATCCCGGCGATCTCACCCACAATGCCGACTTCAGCCTGCCGATCGAGCGGCTGAAACGGGCGATCCGCGGGCAGGCGGGGCAGGGGCACGTCCACACCGTCGACGCGACGGGGCTCGCGACCGCGCTTCTCGGCGACTCGATCCTCGGCAACATCTTCATGCTCGGCTATGCTTATCAGCTCGGGCGGCTGCCTCTGTCCGCGGAGGCGCTGGAGAAGGCGATCGCGCTGAACGGCGTGGCCGTTGCCGACAATGTCGCCGCGTTCCGTTGGGGCCGCTGGGCGGCGATCGACGCGGAAGCGGTGGAAGCGCTGGCGGAGCCGGGTCGGGACGCCGATCCGCTGCACGACATCGCGACGAACCTCGACGAGATCATCGATCGTCGCGCCAGCTTCCTGGCCGGCTACCAGAATGCCGCCTACGCCGAGCGCTATCGCGCACGGGTCGAGCGCGTGCGTGCCGCCGAACAGGCGGCGAAGCCCGGCGAGACTGCGCTCACCGAGGCGGTGGCCCGCTATCTCTTCAAGCTGATGGCCTACAAGGACGAGTACGAGGTCGCCCGGCTCTATACCGACGGCACCTTCGCCAAGGCGATCGCCGATACGTTCGAGGGCAACTACAAACTGAAGTTCCATCTCGCCCCGCCGCTTCTCAACAAGCCGGACCCGGAGACGGGGCGGCCGGAGAAGAGCGTCTATGGCCCGTGGATGATGAAGGGCTTCAGGATGCTGGCCACGCTGAAGGGCCTGCGCGGCACGGCCTTCGACGTCTTCGGCTATTCCCACGAGCGGCGCACGGAACGCCAGTTGATCGCCGACTACGAGGCGACGCTCGACGAGGTCGTCTCCCGGCTCGATTCCGGACGGCACACGACGGCGCTGGCGCTCGTCTCCGTGCCGGAGAAGATCCGCGGCTACGGGCCGGTAAAGGAGCGCAACCTGACGGCCGCAAGGGCCGAATGGGCCGCGCTTGCCGAGGCGTTCCGTTCCGGCGCCGCCCCGGCGCGGCAGGCGGCGGAGTAATCGGGCTCACACCGAGCGGGTGATGCCGCCGTCGATGCGGATGTTCTGGCCGGTGATGTAGCTTGACCGGTCGGAGGCCAGGAAGGCGATCAGGTCGGCGACCTCATCGGCATGGCCGTAGCGGCCCATCGGGATGCGGGCGCGCCGTTCCGCGGATTCGGGAAGGCTGTCGATGAAGCCGGGCAGCACGTTGTTCATGCGGATGTTCTCGGCCGCATGGGCATCGGCGAACAGCTTGGTGAAGGCGGCCAGGCCGGCGCGGAACACGCCCGACGTCGGGAACGTCGATTCCGGCTCGAAGGTCGCGTAGGTGGAGATGTTGACGAAGGCCCCGCCGCCCTGGCGCTGCATCACCGGCGTTGCGATCCGGGCGATGCGGACAACGTTCATCAGATAGAAGTCCATGCCGCGGTGCCAGTCCTCGTCCGATATGTCGAGAACGGCGCCCTTGGGCCCGTGTCCGGCGCTGGAGACGACCGCGTCGATGCGGTCCCACTTGGCGACCGTCTCGGAGACGAGCCGGCCCAGATCCTCGTTCGACTGATTGGAGCCCTGGACGCCGAAGCCGCCGAGCTCCTCGGCGAGCGCCACGCCCTTTCCAGACGAGGACAGGATCGCGACGGAGAACCCGTCGCCGGCCAGCTTGCGCGCGGCCGCGGCGCCCA
The DNA here is from genome assembly GCF_051390635.1 of Microbaculum mangrovi. Taxonomy (NCBI): domain Bacteria; kingdom Pseudomonadati; phylum Pseudomonadota; class Alphaproteobacteria; order Hyphomicrobiales; family Tepidamorphaceae; genus Microbaculum; species Microbaculum mangrovi. The sequence continues at coordinate 1,104,936 of NZ_JBPODT010000001.1, read as the reverse complement.
TTCCGCTGCCTCCGCCGATGACAATCGCGACTTTCCGTTCGCTCACGGGCCGGTCCTCCCCGTCTGTTTGCCTTCGCAGTGGTTTTCTAGCACTCGCGGCAGCGATAAGACACCGCACCGCCGCGCGCTTGAGCAACGCGGCGTGTGGGGCGATACTTCCCGCTGTTCCCGCAACGAACCCGCGAGGATCTGGTGATCGCCCCCGAACATCTCAGCCGCATCGCCGTCTGGTCGAAGGAACTGACCGACGAGGAGGTGGATCGGGCCTGCCGGGGTATCACCGAGAAGACGCTCTCGACCGGCACCCATCTGTTCCATCGCGGCGACAGCTTCGACTCCTGGACCGGTGTCGTGTCGGGCATCGTCAAGATGAGCACGGTGACGAGTTCCGGCAAGGCGGTAAGCTATACCGGCATAACCAACGGCGGCTGGTTCGGCGAAGGCTCGATCATCAAGAACGAGCCGCGCCAGTACGATATCGTGGCGCTGCGCAACAGTCAGATCGCCTGCATGACCGGCGCCACGTTCCGGTGGCTCTTCGAGAACTCGACCGGCTTCAATCGTTTCCTCGTCACCCAGCTGAACGAGCGGCTCGGCCAGTTCATCGCCTTTCTCGGCCACGACAGGGCGTTCGAGGCGACGCCGCGCGTGGCGCGATGCATCGCCTGGCTGTGCAATCCGGTGCTGTCGCCGGGCATCGGCAAGCACCTGGAGATCAGCCAGGAGGAGCTCGGGCTGCTGTCGGGCCTGTCCCGTCAGATGGCGAACCGCAGCCTGAAGGTGCTGGAGGAGGCGGGGCTCGTGCGGGTCGCGCACGACGGGGTCGAGATCCTGGACCTGAACGGTCTGAAGCATTTCGGAGAGTAGCAGGGAAGAAATCTGCGGTCGCGCGGAAAGGCTCGAAACCGTGCGATTTTCGGGGTCTTTTTGTTGCCGGCTACGGAAATAGCAGGTATTTCGGCCCGAAAAACTCCGCCGGCTATGTTCGCCAGCTATATTTTCCCACGCCTACTTGATGGCAGGCCCATCTGTCTGTCAACTGTCCGATGGTATCATGCGCCAGGATGTGCACACTGCGCCCTCCGATCGGTGCATCCGGCTACGCATACATAAGACGCTGCGACGCTTGATTGTGGCTACCGGTCGGTTCTAACGTCAAAGCACAATAAGCGCCGAAAACGGCGCGCTTTTAGGTGGGGAAACCGATGACGCGAGCCGTGGCTTCCACGGGCGGCGAGGACACGTTTCCGAAGCTGCTCGTCCGCAATGCCCGAATCTGGGCCGATCGGCCGGCGATCCGGGAAAAAGACCTGGGCATCTGGCAGACCTGGACCTGGGCGGAGGTGCTCGACGAGGTGCGCGCCTTCGCCGTCGGGCTTGCCGAACTCGGGCTCAAGCGCGGCGACAAGATTGCCATCGTCGGCGCCAACAAGCCCCGTCTCTACTGGACCATGTGTGCCGCGCAGATGCTCGGCGCGATCCCGGTGCCGGTCTACCAGGACGCGGTGGCCGCCGAGATGGTCTTCGTGCTGCAGCACGCCGAGGCGCGCTTCGCCGTCGTTCAGGACCAGGAGCAGGTCGACAAGCTGCTTTCGCTGTCCGACGACCTGAAGGGGCTCGAGCGGATCATCTACGACGAGAGCCGCGGCCTGAAGGATTACGATCACGGCCGCCTGCATTCCTTCGCCGACGTGCAGGAGATCGGCCGAAAGAAGCTCGCCGCCGATCCGGACGTGGCCAGGGCGCTCGACGCCTCGATCGCGGAGGGCAAGGGATCCGACATCGCCGTGATCCTCTATACGTCAGGCACCACGGGCCAGCCGAAGGGCGTCATGCTGTCTTTCGACAACACGGTGATCAGCGCCAGGCTCGCCTGCGAGTTCGACCGTCTCACCGAGCAGGACGAAGTGCTTGCCTATCTGCCGATGGCGTGGGTCGGCGACCACATCTTCTCCTACGCCGAATCCTACTGGAGCGGCTTCTGCGTCGCCTGTCCGGAATCGGCGGAAACGATGCTGCAGGACCTGCGCGAGATCGGCCCGACCTATTTCTTCTCGCCGCCGCGCATCTTCGAGACCCTGCTGACGACGGTGATGATCCGGATGGAGGACGCCGGTCCGCTGAAGCGGAAGATGTTCCACTATTTCCTCGCGGTGGCGCGCCGGGCCGGCGAAAAGATCCTCAACGGCGAGCCGGTGCCGTTCTCCGACCGTGTGCTCTATGCGATCGGAAAGGTGCTGGTCTACGAGCCCCTGAAGAACGTGCTGGGCCTGTCGCGCATGCGCGTCGGCTACACCGCCGGCGAGGCAATCGGGCCGGAGATCTTCCGCTTCTACCGGTCGCTCGGCCTCAACCTGAAGCAGCTCTACGGCCAGACCGAAGCCACCGTCTTCGTGACGGTGCAGCCCGACGGCGAGATCCGTGCCGACACGGTCGGCAAGCCGGCGCCGGAGGTCGAGATCCGGATCGACGAGTCCGGCGAGGTGCTCTACCGCTCGCCGGGCGTGTTCGTGGGCTACTACAAGAACGAGGACGCGACCAAGGCGACGAAGACCGCGGAAGGCTGGGTGCATACCGGCGACGCCGGCTTCTTCGACAGCGAGGGACACCTCCGCATCATCGATCGCGCCAAGGATGTCGGCCACCTCAAGGACGGCACGCTGTTCGCGCCGAAATACCTCGAGAACAAGCTTAAGTTCTACCCGAACATCAAGGAGGCAGTGGCCTTCGGGCATGAACGCGACTTCGTGACCATGATGCTGAACATCGATCTCGTCGCCGTCGGCAACTGGGCGGAGCGCAACAACGTCTCCTATGCGAGTTACCAGGAGCTCGCCGGCCTGCCGCAGGTCTACGACATGCTGGAGGCGCATGTGGTCGAGGTGAACCAGGACCTGTCGAACGAGCCGCGGATGGCCGGTTCGCAGATCCACCGCTTCCTGATCCTGCACAAGGAGCTGGACGCCGACGACGGCGAGCTGACCCGCACCCAGAAGGTCCGGCGGGGCTATATCGCGGAGAAATACGCGCCGCTGATCTCCGCGCTCTACGACGGTTCGACCGAGCAGGATATCTCGACCGAAGTGACCTTCGAGGACGGCCGCAAGGGCACGATCAAGGCGCGGGTCCAGATCCGAGACGTGCAGACCTTCGGCCTCGGGGCACAGCGGGAGGCCGCCGAATGAGCGCGCTGGCAGCCGAGTCGACGGTGGCTGAAACCCTTCTGGCCGTCGACGACATCTCCCTGTCGTTCGGCGGCGTCCGCGCCATCCGCAACGTGTCGTTCGATATCAAGCGGGGCGAGATCCGCGCGATCATCGGCCCCAACGGCGCCGGCAAGACGTCGATGCTCAACGTCATCAACGGCTTCTACCATCCGCAGGAAGGAACGATTTCCTTCCGCGGCGAGCAGCGCCGGCGCATGAAGCCCTACGAGGCGGCGAGCCAGGGCATCGCCCGCACGTTCCAGAACGTCGCGCTGTTCCGCGGCATGACGACGCTCGACAACATCATGGCCGGGCGGACCCTGAAGATGCACCGCGGCTTCTTCTGGCAGTGCCTGTACTGGGGGCCGGCGCTGAAGGAAGAGGTCGAGAACCGCCACAAGGTCGAGGAGATCATCGACTTCCTCGAGATCCAGGCGATCCGCAAGACGCCGGTCGGGCGACTGCCATACGGCCTGCAGAAGCGCGTCGAGCTGGCCCGGGCGCTGGCCATGGAGCCGGACCTGCTGCTGCTCGACGAGCCGATGGCGGGCATGAATCTCGAGGAAAAGGAGGACATGAGCCGCTTCATCCTCGACGTGAACCAGCAGCTGGGTACGACGATCGCGCTGATCGAGCACGACATCGGCGTGGTCATGGACCTGTCCGACCGGGTGGTGGTGCTCGACCACGGCGAGAAGATCGCCGACGGCCTGCCGGCCGAGGTGCAGGCAAATCAGGACGTCATCGACGCCTATCTCGGCGTCTCGCACTAGGGGGAGCGATGTTTTTCAGTCGGGACGTCCATCCTTCGAGACGCGGCTTCGCCGCTCCTCAGGACGAGGTTTGTGCTCGCGGCGAGCTTGGGCGCACGGGGACCTCCATGGCGAGGAGGGCTCGCAGGAGCCCGTCTCGAACCATGAGCGTCTGGCGCTAGGGGACGATGGCAATGGACATCCTCTACCAGGTCTTCATCGATCCCTTCGTGCAGATGGTCGAGCTGCCGGACTTCCTCCTGCAGGTTCTGTGGGAAGGCTTCGTCTCCGGCATCCTCTACGCCCTGATCGCGCTCGGCTTCGTGCTGATCTTCAAGGCCTCCGGGGTCTTCAATTTCGCACAGGGCATCATGGTGGTGTTCGCCGCCCTGTCGCTGGTCGGGCTCTATGCGCTCGGTCTACCCGCCTACGTGGCGCTGATCGCGACCATCGCCATCATGGGCATTCTCGCCTACGTGGTGGAGCGGACGATCTTCCATCATCTGGTCAACCAGCCGGACATCATCCTGCTGATGGCGACGATCGGCCTGACCTATTTCCTGATCGGCTTCGGCGAGTTCGTCTTCGGCGGCGATCCGAAGGTGATGATCACCCAGGAACTCGGCCTGCCGACGGGATCGACGGCCTTCGACGTACTCGGCGGGCTCGTCATCCTCCAGCATATCGACGTCGCGGCGGCCGTCATCGCCATCATCATGGTGCTGGCGCTCGCGGTGTTCTTCAACAAGACGCGCATCGGGCGGGCACTGCGGGCGGTGGCCGATGACCACCAGGCGGCGCTGTCGGTCGGCATCTCGCTCGATCAGATCTGGGTCATCGTCTGGTTCGCCGCCGGCATCGTGGCGCTGGCGACCGGAATCATGTGGGGTGCGCGATCGGATGTCTCCTTCGCGCTGGAAATCGTCGCCTTCAAGGCCCTTCCCGTGCTGATCCTCGGAGGCTTCACGTCGATCCCCGGCGCCATCGTCGGCGGGCTGATCATCGGCATCGGCGAGAAGATCGGCGAGATCTACTGGGGGCCGCTCGTCGGTGGCGGCATCGAGAGCTGGCTTGCCTACGTCATCGCGCTGATCTTCCTGCTGTTCAGGCCGCAGGGATTGTTCGGCGAGAAGATCATCGAGCGCGTGTGAGGGGCTGAAGCAAAAATGCTGTACCGCGAAGCCGGCCAGTTCAAGACGACCTACGAGGCGGACCAGGCGGTCTTCCCGATCCTGCAGGATCGGGTCGGCGTCGTCGTCATCCTCGTCATAGCCCTGTTGATCCCGCTCATCGCGTCCGACTTCGTCCTGGCCTCGATCATGATCCCGTTCCTGATCTTCGCCATGGCGACCATCGGGCTCAACGTGCTGACCGGCTATGCCGGCCAGCTGTCGCTGGGCACCGGCGCGTTCATGGGGGTCGGCGCCTATGCCTGCTACAAGCTGACGACGTTCTTCCCGGACGTGAACATCATCATCCTGGTGGTTCTGTCGGGCATCTTCTCGGCGGGCATCGGCATCGTCTTCGGGTTGCCGTCGCTGCGCATCAAGGGCCTTTATCTCGCTGTCACGACGCTCGCCGCCCAGTTCTTCCTGGAGTGGTGCTTCATCCGCATTCCGTGGCTCTACAACTACAACAACTCCGGCGCCATCGAGGTGCCGGAGCGCACCGGACTGGGCGGGCTCGTTCTCGCCGGACCGGCCTCGCCCCCGGTCACCCGCTACTATGTGGTGCTCGGGATCGTCGTCGTCGCCACGCTGATCATGAAGAACGTCATCCGCGGCCGGATCGGCCGGACCTGGATGATGATCCGCGACATGGATATCGCCGCCGAGCTGATGGGCGTGCGCCCGCTCTTCACCAAGTTGTCGGCCTTCGCAGTGTCGTCCTACATCTGCGGTGTCGCCGGGGCGATGATGGTCTTCTTCTGGCTTGGCGCGGCGGAACCGTCGTCGTTCTCGATCACGCTGTCGTTCCAGATCCTGTTCATGGCGATCCTCGGCGGCCTTGGCAGTCTGATCGGCTGTTTCTTCGGCGCCGCCTTCATCTGGATCCTTCCCGTCGTTCTGCGCACGGGGCTGCCCGAAATCGGCATCGATATCGGTGCGGAAACCGTCGAGCACGTCAGCCGGATGATCGTGGGCGCGCTCATCATCTTCTTCCTGGTCGTCGAGCCGCATGGCCTCGCGCGGCTGTGGCAGATCGGCAAAGAAAAGCTTCGAGTCTGGCCGTTCCCGTACGCATGACGGGCGCCGGACCATCGCGGGCCGCCCCTTCACGGGCGACCTCAAGTCGGTACCATCGGGCATCGGACCGCGCCTGGTGTTTCCGGAATTCAACGGTCCACAACGGCTGATACACAGCCGGCCAACTGGGAGGTACGCAATGATGTTTAGAAAATGCGCCCTCGGTGTCGCCGCGTTCGCCATGGCAGGCAGCCTTGCCGCCGAGGCGCTCGCGCAGGACACCGTGTTCATCCCGCTTCTGTCCTACCGGACGGGTCCCTTCGCCGGCTCCGGCATCCCGGTCGCCAACGGCATGTGGGACTATCTCACGATGCTCAACGAGCGTGACGGCGGCATCAATGGCGTCAAGATCGAGATCGAGGAATGCGAGACTGGCTACGACACCCAGAAGGGCGTCGAGTGCTACGAGGGAACCAAGGGCAAGAACCCGCTCGTCTACAATCCGTATTCGACCGGCATCACCCTGCAGCTGATCCCCAAGGCCTCGGTCGACAAGATCCCGGTCCTGTCGATGGCCTACGGGCTTTCGGCGGCCGCCGAGGGCAACGTGTTCCCGTGGGTCTTCAACCCGCCGGCCACCTATTGGGACGGCGCGTCGGGCATCATCAAGCACATCGCCGACCAGGAGGGTGGCCTCGACAATCTGAAGGGCAAGAAGATCGGCTACATCTTCCTCGATGCCGGTTATGGCCGCGAGCCGATCCCGCTGCTCGAGGACCTTGCCAAGCAATACGGGTTCGAGCTGCTGCAGTACCCGGTTCCCGGCAAGGAGATGCAGAACCAGTCCTCGCAGTGGCTGAACGTGCGTCGTGACCGACCGGACTACATGGTCATGTGGGGCTGGGGTGCGATGAACCCGACCGCCGTCAAGGAAGCCGCGAAGATCCGCTATCCGATGGACAAGTTCATCGGCATCTGGTGGTCGGGCGGCGACGACGACGCGCGCGCCGGCGGCGCGGACGCCAAGGGCTACAAGACGATGAACTTCAACGGTGTCGGCGCCGACTATCCCGCGCTCCAGGACATCAAGAAGCACGTCCTCGATACCGGCAAGGGCCAGACGGATCCCGCCAAGGTCGGCGAGAACCTCTACAACCGCGGCGTCCTCAACTCGGTGCTGATGGCCGAAGCCATCCGTACCGCGCAGGAGATGACCGGCAAGAAGGTCATCGACGCGGCCGACATGCGGGCCGGACTCGAGAATCTCGAGATCACCGAGGAACGCTGGAAGGAGATAGGCCTGGAAGGCTTCGCACCGGCCATCAAGATGAGCTGTTCGGATCACAGCGGTCACCACAACATGTACATCGCCCAGTGGGATGGCGAGAAGTGGACCCAGGCGACCGACTGGTTCGCGCCGATGACCGACGTCGTGCAGCCGCTGCTCGCGGCCGCCGCCAAGGAGTATGCCGAGAAGAACGCTCCGTGGCCGGAGCGGACGGAGGCGTGCGCACAGTAGGCGCATGACGACAAGCGGGGTCGCGGCGTTCGCCGCGCCCCCGCGATCAGGACGTCCAGCACTCTGTTTTCCGGGAATACCCGCGGGGAGAAATCGCGATGAATGCCGTGGCTGCGACCAACCATGTCGGTGATGCGGTTGCGCCCGATGTGGCGCCGGTCCTCTCCGTCAACAATATCGAGGTCATCTACGACCGCGTCATCCTGGTGCTGAAAGGCGTGTCGCTGTCGGTGCCCGAGGGCGGCATCGTGGCGCTGCTGGGCGCCAACGGCGCCGGCAAGACGACCACGCTGAAGGCGATCTCCAACCTGCTCGGCGCCGAGCGCGGCGACGTCACCAAGGGTGCGATCATCTTCAAGGGAGACCGGGTCGAGGCGCTGTCGCCGAACGAACTGGTCCGGCGCGGCTGCATCCAGGTGATGGAGGGGCGGCATTGCTTCGGCCATCTGACCATCGAGGAGAACCTGCTGACCGGGGCGTACACGCGCCGCGACGGCGGCGCGGCCATCCGCCAGGACCTCGAGATGGTCTACAGCTACTTCCCGCGCCTGCGTGAGCGTCGATCGAGCCTTGCCGGCTATACCTCGGGCGGCGAACAGCAGATGTGCGCGATCGGCCGGGCGCTGATGTCGCGGCCGACGATGATACTGCTCGACGAGCCATCGATGGGGCTCGCCCCCCAGCTCGTCGAGGAGATCTTCGAGATCGTCAAACAGCTCAACGTCAACGAGGGCGTTAGCTTTCTGCTCGCGGAGCAGAACACCAACATGGCGCTGAAATACGCGAAGTACGGCTATATCCTGGAGAACGGCCGGGTGGTGCTCGACGGCGAGGCGTCGGCCCTGCGCGAGAACGAGGACGTCAAGGAATTCTATCTCGGCGTCGGCGGCGGCGAACGACGCAGCTTCCGCGATGTCAAAAGCTATCGCCGGCGCAAGCGCTGGCTGTCGTGAACGCCCGATCGCCTGCCGCGGCGAACGGACAGGTCCCATGCCGCGGCGGCGCGGCAAATGCACAACGAGGTTGAAGCCCGATGGGGGAACATTTCGATTCGCTGGAAACCCGTGATCCTCAGGAGCGCGAGAGGGCGCTGTTCGGCGCCTTGCCGGGGTTCATCGGCGAATGCGTGCGGGCGGCGCCGGGCTGGGCCGACTTGCTGAAAGGCGTCGACGCCCGCGCGGTGACGGACCGGGACAGCCTGGCCAAGCTGCCGGTGCTGCGCAAGGCCAGGCTTCTGGAGCTGCAGCGCGAGCGCCCGCCGTTCGGCGGTCTGGTGACCAAGGCGCCGGGCGCCTTCGCGCGCCTGTTCATGTCGCCCGGTCCGATCTTCGAGCCGGAGGGGGCGGGCAAGGACTGGTGGCGGGCGGCGCGCGCGCTGTTCGCGGTCGGCCTGAGACCCGGCGACATCGTCCACAATTCCTTCGCCTATCACATGACGCCGGCCGGCCACATGTTCGAGTCCGGTGCGCGTGCGCTCGGCTGCGCGGTCATCCCGGCCGGCATCGGCAACACCGAGTTGCAGGTCGATGCGATCGCCCAACTTCGGCCGAAGGGCTATGCCGGCACGCCTGACTTCCTGAAGGTCCTGCTCGACAAGGCGGACGAACTCGACAAGGACGTGTCCAGCCTGAAGATGGGGCTCGTCTCCGGCGCCGCGCTGCCGCCGTCGCTGCGCGAGGAACTGAGCGGGCGCGGCGTCGACGTGCTGCAGGGCTACGGTACGGCCGATATCGGCATCATCGCCTACGAGACCGAGGCGCGCGAAGGCATGGTCATCACCGAGGAGATGATCGTCGAGATCGTCCGGCCGGGCACCGGCGAACCGGTTGCGGAAGGCGAGGTCGGTGAAATCGTCGTCACCAGCTTCAACGGGGACTATCCGCTGATCCGTTTCGGCACCGGCGACCTGTCGGCGGTCATGCCGGGCGTCTCGCCGTGCGGGCGCAGTAACATGCGGATCAAGGGCTGGATGGGACGTGCCGACCAGCGCACCAAGGTCAAGGGCATGTTCGTCGATCCCGAGCAGATCGCCGAAATCGGGCGTCGCCATCCGGAGGCCGGCAAGCTGCGCCTCGTCGTCACTCGCACCGGCGAGCAGGATGCGATGACGCTGAAGGCCGAGGGCGGCAATCAGGTCGGTCTTGCCGAAACCCTGCAATCGGTGACCAAGATGAAGGGGGCCGTTGAAATCGTGGCGGCGGGCAGCCTGCCCAACGACGGCAAGGTCATCGCGGACGAGCGCAGCTACACCTGACGGCCTACACCTGTCGGCCCCGCCGCGGCGCCGGTCCTTGCGGCCGGCCTCCCCGCGGCACGAGCCTCACTGCAGCGAGACGCGTCCGTCCACGGCGGCGCCCTTCGTCCCCCTTATACGCACATAGACCATGACGTCGCTGGCCATCAGGTTGCCGTGCAGCGCGCCGCGGATCACCTTGCCTTCCCCGAACACGGTATAGCCGTCGCCGCCGCGCAGAAGGAAGTCGTTGGTGGCGATCTTGTAGGTCTTCGCCGGGTCCAGGGGCGCGTTGCCGATCTCGACGCCGGTGACGCGCTCGCCGACCGGCTTCGACAGATCCGCGGTGACGCGCATGCCGGAGACGTGGGCGAAGCGTCCGCTTACCTGGTCTATTGCCGAGTATCCGTTCTCGAGGGCTTCCTTGATCTGGGCGCCGGTCAGTTCGATGATCACGGTCTTGTTGCGGAAGGGCAGTTCGGTGAGGATGTCGCGGCGGGTCAGCTCCGCACCGGTCTGATAGATCTTGTCCCCGCGTATGCCGCCACCGTTGGTGATCGCCGCGTCGGCGCGGGTCGCGGAGCGCATGGCGTCCGCGATCAGGTTGCCGATCGCCGTTTCCTGCGTGCGTACGGTGGCGCGGCGGCTGTCGAGGGCGACGTCGACCGTGCCCAGCCCGACGTCGAGTTCCTTCGAGAGTTCCGCCTCGTAGCCGCGGATCCGGGCGGCAATGGCAGGATCCGGCGCGATCCGGGCGGTATCGACGACCCGAAAGCCCGGCGTCCACTGCACCGACCGCTGGCCGTCTTCCTCGCCGATGTCGATGGTCAGGTCGACAAGGACGATGTACTCGGCCTGCGCCTTCGACTCGGCGAGCACGGTGCGGCCGTCGAAGAACACCGTGAGGTCGTGGTCATCGCCGCTCAGGATGACATCGGCCGCGCGCGTGCCGATCAGCGCCTGGTCCTCGGGGCGGCTGGCATGTGCCAGGGCAACGATAATGTCGGCGCCCGCCTCCCGCAGCCTGGCGGCCTGTTCCTCGAGCGCCTGAGACATTTTGCCGAACGTCAGATCGCCGGGGTTCGACTTCTCGTAGGCGTCCTCCGACGTCAGACCGATCAGACCGACTTTCGCGCCGCCGAATTCGAACATTCGCGTATCCCTGACGCCGCGGACGCGCGTCCCGTCCGCCTCGCGCATATTCGCCGCGAGAACGGGGAAGGTCGCCTGCTCGACCAGCTCACGGAACACGTCGGGGCCGAGATCGAACTCGTGGTTGCCGGGGGTCATGGCGTCCGGGGCGATCATGTTCAGGAGTTCGACGACGTGCGTGCCCTGATCGAAACCCGACAGCAGCGAGGGGAAGATCGCATCGCCTGCGTGCAGGACCAATGTGTTCTCGTTGGCGGCGCGTTCGCGGGCGACGAGCGTCGCAAGCCGCGCGAAGCCGCCACGTGTCGCTCCGACCTCGATCGAGTCGAGGTCGTTCACCAGAACGAAAGTGACGTTGACGGGCTCCGCGGCCGCGTCGGTCCGCGCTGCGGTCATTCCGAGGGCGAAAGCCAGTGCCACCAGGACAAACCGCGAGAGCCATCGCTTCAGCATGGGGAGCCTTTTCCAGCCGGGTTACTTAGGGTCACCCATTCTACACGATCTGTCGACCGGTACATGACGCCGCTGCTGCCGTTTTTTGTCGCCGGATAGAACGGGGGTTTATTTGCGCAATCGCCTTGCCGGAGTCGATGCCCGGTTGTTTTTCCTGAGATCGATGCTTTCGGCAGTAGAGTTCGGGAAAGCCATAAGGCGGATGTTTGGAATAGGGCAAGGATCGTTTCAACTAAATCTATAATTAAATATCTGAATTATAGGGGTTAAACGATTTCTATTCGGGCCGGATCGATTTCATGTTTTACTGATCGCGGGTGGCGCGGTCCTGGCCGGGTCTCCGCGGATCGGTCTGCAGCGGCCGCGGAATCGGGCCACGGCGCCGCCCGGAAAAGAATGCCAACAGGGAGGCTCAATATGTTGCGAACTATCACAGTCGGCGTAGCGGCCGTTACGATGGCTCTCGCTTCCGCGGGAGCTGTTTCGGCGGCCGAGGTGCCGCAGACCACGGATCAGGTGGCCAAGCCGGGAGGCAGCCTTCCGGGGAATCCCGAGGTCGTTCTGGTGAAGGTGGCCGAAGGTTTCTCCGATCCGACGAACGTCGCCAATGCCGGCGACGATTCCGGTCGGCTGTTCGTCGTGGAGCGCGTCGGGCGCATCAAGATCGTCAATCCCGATGGCAGCGTAAAGGAAGACCCGTTCCTGGACCTGACCAACATAAACCCGCTCGGCAACGACGTGCAGACCGGGTTCGTCGAGCAGGGGCTGTATTCCGTGGCGTTCGATCCGAACTTCAAGGACAACGGCTATTTCTATGTCCACTACGCGTCGCTGCCCTTCAATGGCGACGGTATGATCGTCCGGTTCCAGATCGATCCGGATAGCCCCGACGTCATGACGCCCGAGCGCACCAACGAGACCGCGAAGGTGATCATGCGGATCGAGCAGCCCTGGTACAACCACAACGGCGGCCAGATCGAGTTCGGTCCGGACGGCTATCTCTATATTGGCTCCGGCGACGGCGGCTGGGAAGGCGATCCGTACGAGGCGGGGCAGGACCTGGCGACACCGCTGGGCAAGATCCTGCGCATCGACGTGCATCCCGACGATGACAGCCGCCCCTATGCGATCCCGAAGGACAATCCGTTCGCCGAAGCCGCCAAGGAGCAGCTGATGTCCCTGTTCGGGATCACGGAGGAACAGTTCTCGAAGATCAAGACGCGCGCGATTCCCGAGACCTGGGCCTATGGGGTGCGCAATCCTTACGAGTTCTCCTTCGATCCGAAGACCGGCGACCTGTTCATCGCCGACGTGGGGCAGAACCACTGGGAGGAGATCATCTACCAGCCGGCGTCCAGCAAGGGCGGCGAGAATTACGGATGGGCGCGCATGGAAGGCATCTACTGCCATCCGATGACCGGCGATCCGGCAGGAGAGGACTGCGCCGTCGTCGGCGTGCTTCCCGCCGCGGTCTATCCGCACCAGACACCGTATCCGGGCGCTGGCGAACTCAGCGACGGCTACGGCTGTTCCGCGCAGGGGCTCGGCGTCGTCAACTACGGCGGCATGGACGGGGTCTATATGGTCGGCGACTGGTGCTCGGGCCGGCTATGGGGCCTGGGATGGGACGGTTCGAAATGGCAGTTCCACGAGTTCGCCCAGACCGATCTGCAGTTCACCGCCGGTGGCTACGGCGAGGACGGAGCGGTTTACGCGGTCAGCGCCAACAACTTCTATCTTGCCGATGAGGGACCCGAGGCCAATCCGCCCGGTGCCCTGTGGCGCGTGACGCCGGCGGGCGATGTGCCGGCCGACGCGGAAGTGGCGCGTACGGCGAAGTAGCCGAAGGCTATTCCAGGAAAATCGGGGCGCCGGGGCGGAACCCGCTCCGGCGCCCGTCATTGTCTTTGTATGCGCAAACGTGGAGACCCATCGATCATGGCAAGAGGTATCGATCGCGTTGCCGTCGCCGTCGTCGTCCTGATCGCGACCGGCATAGCGAGTGTTTCCGGCAGCCGGCTGTCGGGAGCCAGCGAAACGGAGCTGCCCGCCGGTGTCGAGAAAGACGCCGACGGCAACATCGTTTTCCGTCATGTCCTCGATGATGAACCGATCGAATTCGAATACCGACCCGACCAGACGATCACTCCGGCCGTCGACGCCTTCCACAAGACGGCCGTCAATGCCTATGACGGCGACGACGACAAGATCGCGGCGGGAAAGAAGCTGTGGGGCAAGCTCTGCGTGGCCTGCCACCTCAAGGACGGCACCGGCCGGATTGGCCCGAGCCTGGTCGACGACGAATGGAAGCACCCTCGCGTGGCCAGCGACGTCGGCCGCTTCGAGATCATCTACGCAGGCGGGGCCGGCGCCATGCAGGCCTTCGGTCGACGCATCGACCAGGACGATATCCTCAAGGTCATGGCGTATCTGAAGGAATTGCGCGGCGAGACGAACTGACCCGGTCCGCCATGCTTGCTTCGGCGATCCGATAGGGCCAAAACGGCGTATAGGCAGGATCAATCACGCTCCCGCCAATGCCCGGATCGTCAACCGGCCGGATCGTCAACCGGAACGAATTCATGCCCGACAGTGCTTCCCGCCGCGCCTTTGCCGGTACGCCCGCCAAGCTTCCGACGGATCATCCCCCCGTCGCATTCGGCAAGGTCGGCGTTCTGCTCGTCAATCTCGGAACGCCGGATGCCACCGACTACTGGTCGATGCGGCGCTATCTGAAGGAGTTCCTGTCGGACCGCCGGGTGATCGAGACGTCGCGGCTGGTCTGGTGGCCGGTGCTCAACCTGATCGTCCTGACCAAGCGGCCGAAATCGAGCGGCGAGGCCTACGATCTTATCTGGGACCGCGAGCGCAACGAATCGCCGTTGCGGACGATCACGCGCAGCCAGGCCGAGAAGCTCGCAGAATCGTTCGGCGAGGGCCGGGTCGTCGTCGACTGGGCGATGCGCTACGGCAATCCGTCGATCGCCTCGCGCCTGGAGCGTCTGCAGAAGGCCGGCTGCGAGCGCATCCTGGTTTTTCCGCTCTATCCCCAATACGCCGCCGCGACGACCGCGACCGTCAACGACAAGGCCTTCGAGGCGCTGATGAAGATGCGCTGGCAGCCGGCGGTCCGCACGGTGCCGGCCTATCACGACGATCCGGTCTATATCGAGGCGCTGGCGACGTCGATGCGGCAGCATCTGGCCGCGCTGCCCTTCGAGCCGGAAGTCGTCATCGCCTCGTTCCACGGGCTGCCGAAGGAGTATTTCGACAAGGGCGACCCGTATCACTGCCATTGCCAGAAGACGACGCGGCTTCTGCGCGAGGCCCTTGGCTGGGACGAGAAGAAGCTGGTGCTCACCTTCCAGTCGCGTTTCGGCAAGGCGGAGTGGCTGCAGCCCTATACCGACAAGACCGTGGAACGCATGGCGCGGGAGGGCGTCAAACGGCTCGCGATCGTCACCCCCGGCTTCGTCGCCGATTGCGTCGAGACGCTTGAGGAGATCGCCGAGCAGAACAAGGAGTTCTTCCTCGAGCACGGCGGCGAGGAATTCGCCGCGATCCCCTGTCTCAACGACAGCGCGGACGGGATGGGCGTGATCGAGACCGTGGTGTCCCGGGAGCTCGCGGGCTGGATCTGAGCGGACGCCACTCGCCAACGGTCGTCGCGCCGGGCTAGACTTTCGCGGACCTATCGCGAGCCCGGGGGCAAGACAGGCCATGGCGAAGGGAAAGACCGGAAGGCGCAGGCCGCGCGGTGGCCACCTGGCATCGCTCGACATGGATGCCTCGATCAAGCGCGCCGACTATGAAGTTCGGCTCAGGAAGCTCCAGGCTAGGCTGCAACGTATCCAGCAGGCCTACCTGTATACCGGAGACGCGGCGGCCATCGTCTTCGAGGGCTGGGACGCGGCGGGAAAGGGCGGCACGATCCGGCGCATGTCGGCCGTGCTCGATCCGCGCGGCTTCAAGGTCTGGCCGATCGCGGCCCCGCGCCGGTATCACCTGGAGCGGCACTATCTGACGCGTTTCTGGGAACGATTGCCGCCCAACGGCGCCATCTCCGTCTTCGACCGCTCGTGGTACGGGCGGGTGCTTGTCGAACGGGTCGAGGCGCTGACGCCGGAAGCGCGGTGGCGGCACGCCTACGAGGAGATCAACGAATTCGAGCAGCTTCTGACCGCGGACGGCACGCGCATCGTCAAGATCTTCCTGCATGTCACGCCGGAGGTGCAGCTCCGGCGGTTCGAGGAGCGGCTGCGCAACCCGATGAAGCGCTGGAAGCTGTCCTACGAGGACTTCCGCAATCGTCTGCACTGGGGCGAGATGGAGGCCGCCATCGAGGACATGGTCGACAGGACCTCGACCAGGCACGCGCCGTGGCACCTCATTTCGGCGAACGACAAGAAGCACGCGCGGATCACCGCGCTCAAGCTCATCGCCGATCGTCTCGCGAAGGGCGTGGATCTCGCACCGCCACCGCTCGATGTCCGGGTGGAAACCGCCGCGCGCGAGATCTTCGAAACCTCCGATCTGATCACGAGCACCGCTGGCCGGACCAGCTAGGCGCGGATCGGCACCACCTGGCGGCTGTCCCTGGGTTCTTGTTCCCGTGTGCGGCGCATAGGACAATGCTTTTCTGGCAACGATTCGCGGAAGGGCGCCATGGCATTCGGGCTGGATATCGTTGTTGTCGTCTTCGTGGTCCTGCTGATCCTGCTGGTCATTTCCGGCGTGAAGCAGGTGCCGCAAGGCTACGACTATACGGTCGAGCGCTTCGGCCGCTATTCGAAGACGCTGCAGCCGGGCCTCGGCTTCATCGTGCCGCTGATCGACCGGGTCGGTCGCAAGATGAACATGATGGAGCAATTCATCGATGTTCCGAGCCAGGAAGTGATCACCCGCGACAACGCCACGGTGACGGTTGACGGCGTCGCCTTCTTCCAGGTGCTCGATGCGCCGCGGGCGAGCTACGAGGTCTCCGACCTCGACAACGCGATCCTCAACATCACCATGACGAACGTGCGCACCGTCATGGGGTCGCTGGACCTCGACGAACTGCTGTCGCAGCGCGACGAAATCAACACCCGGCTGCTCAAGGTGGTCGACGCGGCGACCGAGCCGTGGGGCGTCAAGATCACGCGCATCGAGATCAAGGACATCAATCCGCCGCGCGACCTGGTCGATTCCATGGCCCGCCAGATGAAGGCCGAGCGCGACAAGCGCGCCGCCATTCTCGAGGCCGAGGGCGAGCGGCAGTCGGAGATCCTGCAGGCCGAAGGCGAGAAACAGGCGCTGGTGCTCGCCGCGGAAGGCCGTCGCGAGGCCGCCTTCCGCGACGCGGAGGCGCGTGAACGGCTCGCCGAAGCCGAGGCGAGGGCGACGACGGTGGTCTCGGAGGCCGTGCGCACGGGCAGCATCCAGGCGATCAACTACTTCGTCGCCGACAAGTATGTGGGCGCCCTGAAGGAACTGGCGGCGGCGCCGAACCAGAAGGTGATGATCCTGCCCGTCGAGGCCACGGCGCTGCTCGGCGCGCTGGGCGGCATCGGCGAGATCGCCGGCGAGGCGTTCGGCAGGGGCGGTTCCGGTAGTGGCGGTTCCGGTAGTGGTGGTGGCAGCGGTGGCGGCCAGACCCCGGATCGGGGCACGTCGAACCGGGGCGCGGCACGATCAGCCGCGCCTGCTGCTCCGTCCGCCTCGGTGCCGGAAGCGCCCGGCGGTCCCTGGGGCTCCAACTGACAGGGGCGGCATCGTGATCGAACTCATCGCGTCCCTGGGCTACTGGAACTGGTGGATCCTCGGCATCGTGCTGCTCTGCGTCGAGCTGGTCGCCCCGGGAACCTTCATGCTTTGGTTCGGGGCGGCGGCCCTCGTCGTCGGGCTTCTGTCACTGCTGATCGACTGGTCGTGGCAGGCGCAGTTCATCACGTTCGGCGTGCTGTCGATCGCCAGCGTCGGGCTGTCGCGGTTTTTTCTGCGGCGCAAACCCTCGGAGGGGGAGGCGCCTTTCCTGAACAGGCGGGCTGACGCGATCGTCGGGCGCGGTTTCGTCCTGACCGAGCCGATCGTCAACGGCCGGGGGCGCCTGTCGATCGACGATACGGTGTGGCGCATCGAGGGACCGGACCTGCCCGAGGGTACGCATGTCACCGTGTCGGCCGCGCGCGGCTCGCGGCTCGTGGTCCGGCAATCAGACGCGTGACAGCCGCTTCTCGGCAGCGGTGTTTCGACGGCAGTCTGTCCCGGGGATCAGAGCCGGTGATCGGCCGGCAGCGGCGGTTCCTCGGCGCGTAGCAGGATGCTGATCCGCCGATTGGCGGCGAGGAAGGCATCTTCCGGGAACAGCGGATCCGTCTCGGCCTTGCCGATGACCGCGTCGAAACGACCGTTGGGGACGCCGTATTCGGCGAGGATCGACCGCACCGAGTTGGCGCGCTGAACCGACAGATCCCAGTTTGTGCGGCCGGGCTGTTCTTCGCTCCTGTCCGCGCTGGTGTGCCCGGTGATCTCGATCTGGTTGGGCAGCTCGCGCAGGACGTTGGCGATCTTGGTCAGGATCAGCCGGGTGCGTTCGTAGGGATAGGGCTGGCTCGGCGGGAACATCGAGCGGCCTTCCTGGTCGACGAGCTGGATGTTCAGCCCCTCGGGCGTTTCCTCGACCAGTATCTGGTCGGAAATCTCCATGATCTCGGGCATTTCCTGCCAGGCCTGGCGCAGGGAGGCGGCGGCGGTGGCGAACTGGCGCGGCCGTTCGATATCGGTCTTGTCGATATCGTGGGTATTGGCTTCCGGCCCCTGCTTGCGGCGCAGATCGTGGCGCTGCTCGGCGAATTCGGAATCGGGCTCCTGCGGCACCGAGGTGATGGACTTGACGAACTCGCGGACCGGAACGCCCTCGACCTCGATCATGCCTTCCTTGCGGCTTTCCTTGCGGACGCCGAAGGCCTCGCGCATGGAGCCGGCCACGACCTGAAGCTTCTTCTCGTCCTGGATCGAAAACGAGATGATCAAGACGAAGAAGCAGGCAAGCAGGGCCATCAGGTCCCCGAAGGTGACCATCCATTCGGGAACGCCGCCGCCGGAGGCTTTCTTCTGGCGCGCCATGGCTCGGCGTCAGGCCGGGACCGGTTCGGCCATCTCGCCGCGGTGCTTCTCGGGCAGATAGGCGATCAGCATCTCGCGGATGAGCGCCGGGCTCTTGGAGTCGCGGATCTGCATGATGCCGTCGAGGACGAGCGTCTGGTTGACCTCCTCGACCTTGGACTTCAGCGAGAGCTTGTCGGCGATGGGCAGGGCGATAAGGTTGGCGACAAGGGCGCCGTACAGGGTGGTCAGGAGGGCGATGGCCATGGCCGGACCGATCGTTGCGGGATCGTCCATGTTGGCCAGCATCTGCACCAGACCGACGAGGGTGCCGATCATGCCGAAGGCCGGCGCGGAGTCGCCGATGGCCTTGAAGACACGCTGGCCGTCCTCGAGCCGCTCGAGATTGAGGTCGCGCTCCCGTTCCAGAGATTCGCGAATGAACACGGGATCGTAGCCGTCGGCGACGTACTGCATCCCCTTGGCGAGGAACTCGTCGTCCACCTCGACGTTCTCCAGGCCCAGCGGACCCTGCTTGCGGACGACCTCCGCAAGCTTGGCGATTTCGTCGATGAGCTGCCGCGGCTCGATCTTGCGGTGGGTGAAGGCCACGCGGCCGCCGAGTCCCAGTGCGGAAAGTACGCCGGTAATGGGGAACCGGATGACGGTTGCCGCCATGGCCCCGCCCAGCACGATCAGCATCGAGGGCAGGTCGAGGAACAGGGTCACGTCGCCGCCGACGAAAATCGCCGCCCCCACGACGCCCGTGCCGAACAAAATGCCAAGAATTGTGGCGATATCCATTGGAATTCCCGCAGACAAACGGTTTCCCGACCCTTCCGGCCGGAACAGCACTGCGGTCATCCTATGGGCGCTTCCTAAGCAAACGCTAAACGTGTGCGGGAAATTCCCCGAAACGGGGCAGGGTTCAGGCGACGCCCGCGCGCAAAAGATCGTGAACGTGGACGACTCCGACGGGGCTGCCGTTTTCCACCACGAAAAGTGCGGTGAAGGGGCGGTCGCCGAGGTTCATGACGGCGAGCGCCTCGGAGGCGAGCGTGTCTGGGCTCACCGTCTTGGGGCTCGGCGTCATGATTTCGCCCGCTGTCCGTTTCAACAGGTCCGCGCTCATGTGGCGGCGCAGGTCGCCGTCGGTGATGATCCCGACCAGCCGGCCGTCCTCGACGATGCCGAGGCACCCGAGGCTCTTTTCGGTCATGACCACGATCGCCTCGGCCATCGGCGTGTCGGGGGCGGCCAGAGGCAGCCGGTCCCGCGGATGCATCAGATCGCTGACGAAGCTGAGCTGGGCACCGAGCTGGCCTCCGGGATGCAGGACCTTGAAGTCGCGCGCCGTGAAGCCCTTGCTCTCGAGCAGGGCGATGGCGAGCGCGTCGCCGAGGGCGAGCTGCATGACCGTCGAGGTGGTCGGCGCGAGGCCGTGCGGACAGGCTTCCGGCGATTTCGGCAGGGCGAGAACGATGTCCGCCGCGGTGGCCAGGGACGAGTCCGGATTGGAGGTGATCGCGATCATCGGCACCTGAAACCGTGTCGCATGCTCGACGACGGAGCGCAGCTCGGCCGTCTCGCCCGACCAGGACAGGGCGATGACCACGTCGTCCGTGGTGATCATGCCCAGATCGCCGTGGCTTGCCTCGCTGGGATGCACGAAAAACGCCGGTGTTCCGGTGGAGGCGAGGGTGGCGGCGAATTTCTGGCCGACATGACCGCTCTTGCCCATGCCGGAGACGATGACGCGTCCGCGCGCCTCGCGCACCTGCCGGGCGGCCGCGGCGAAGGCCTGGCCGAGCCCGTTCGACAGCGCCTCGCGCAGAGCGGCGAGGCCGGCGGATTCAAGGTCGAGCGTGCGCAACGCCGAATCGATCAGCGTGGTGTCGGACACCGGCCCGCTCCCCACGGATTTCAATGCAACCATGACAATCGGATTTCCTAGACAGCCCGGACGATGCCAAGCCTAACCGTCTATCAGATAGCACATTTCGGGTCGGGACCGCACCCGTCGAGACGCGGCATTTAAGCGCCCGTTAACCATACGCACTCTAGGGTGGACGCGTGTCGACGGCCCCGGCTGCCGCGCCCTCCCGAACCGACAGCACGGGTACGCGGTCCGTGACGATATCGCCCTCTATCACTGGACTGGCGACGTGGTGCCTCACCGCGGCGGTTTCCCTTTGGACAATCTCGGCCTCCGCGCAATCCTCGGGCGATACCGGATCGTTCGCGACCCTGCGCGGATCGACCGACGCCGGCTCGCAGACCGACGACGAGGCCGCTTTCGAGGCCGCAACCCAGATTGCCGGCGACGAACTCGGCCAGGTGCCCGACGCCGCGCCGGTCGACGAGGCGGAAGCGGATCCGTATGCGCCGCTCGGCCTGCGCATCGGGGCGTTCCGGATCTTTCCCGCGATCGAGGCGTTCCTGAGCCATGCCAGCAACGTATTCTCGAGCGCGACCGACCCGCAATCGGGCGGCTATTACCGTGTCGCGCCGGAGCTGGAAGTCACGTCCGATTGGGTGCGCCATGAGTTGCGCGGATTCGTGGCGGTCGATCACGAATCCTTCTTCGACTATTCCGGAGAGACGACCACGGCGATCGACGCCGAACTCGAAGGCCGGCTCGACATCAGCGCGCGCGATGTCGCCGGATTGCGCCTTGCCTATGCGGTCGTTCCGGAAAGCCGCGGCGACCCGAACGTGCCGCAATCCGTCATCGAACCGCCGGACTCCGAAGAGGCTGTCGCGGAGGGCACCTACGCGCACCGGTTCGGCCGGCTCGAGGTGTCGCTGCGCGGCGCCTACGAGAAGTTCACCTACGACAGCGCCGTTTTGACTGACGGCACGATCGTCGACAATTCCGACCGCGACTACACGGAGGTGAACGGCGCGGTCCGGGCGAGCGTCGATATCGACGAGGGATCGCGCGCCGTCTTCTTCGAGACCGGCGCCAACAAGCGCAAATACCGGCGCAGCATCGACGACGACGGCGTGCGGCGCGGCTCCAGCGGATACGATTTCCTGGTCGGCGTGTCGTTTGATCGCGGAGATCCGCTGTCGGGGGAGATCGCTGTGGGGTATCAGCGGCAAAAGCCGGTCGATCCGTCCCTTAAGGAAATCGACAGCATCGCCTTCCGCGGGTCGCTGGTCTGGCAGCCGACGCAACTGACGACCGTCACCTTCGACGGGTCGATCGAGCCGACCGAGACGACGCTCGACCCGACGGCGTCGGGCGCGCTTGTCTATGCCGCCGACATCGGCGTCGAGCACGCCTTGCGCCACAACCTGATCGCCTCGGCGAACTTCGCATACGCGCTGTCGGACTATATCGGTTCGGGCCGCGAGGAGACCGATTACGTGGTCAGCGCCGGCCTAAAGTACCTGGTCAGCCGCTGGCTGTCGTTCCAGCTCGACGCGTCGTACCAAGCCTACGAAACCAACCTTCCCGGCCAGAACTACGACGATACCCGCGTCGAGCTGGGCATGCGGCTGCAGCGCTGACCGGCGCCCGTCAGTCGAGCAGGTCCGCGATCACCTGCCGGAATTCCGGTTCGATGTCCGGGCGCTCCAGGGCGAAGGCGATGTTGGCGGCGAGGAAGCCGACCTTCGAGCCGCAGTCGAAGGTGCGGCCTTCGAACTTGAAGCCGTGGAAGGGCCTCGTCTCCATCAGCTTGATCATCGCATCGGTGATCTGGATCTCGCCGCCGGCGCCCTTTTCCGGATTGTCGAGGATATCGAAGATGCCGGGTTCGAGGATGTAGCGGCCGGTGATGATCAGGTTCGAGGGGGCTTCGGCCGGCGCGGGCTTCTCGACCATGCCGGTGATCCCGAAGGCGCGGCCCTTCTCCTCGCCGACCCCGACGACGCCGTAATCGGACACCTTGGCCGGGTCGATTTCCTCGACCGCGACCAGGTTGCCGCCGCCCAGATCCTCCCAGGCGTCGACCATCTGCTTGAGGCAGCCGGGTTTCGACTGGACCAATACGTCGGGCAGGAGCAGGGCGAAGGGCTCGTCGCCGATCAGGTCGCGGGCGCACCACACCGCGTGACCCAGGCCCAGCGGGGCCTGCTGGCGGGTGAAGCTGGTGGAGCCGGGCCCGGGCAGGGCCTGCTCGAGCTCGCGCAGCTGGCGGGATTTGCCGCGCGATTCCAGCGTCATCTCCAGTTCGATCTGCTTGTCGAAATGGTCCTCGATCACGCCCTTGTTGCGGCCGGTGACGAAGACGAAGTGCTCTATGCCGGCTTCGCGCGCCTCGTCGACTACATGCTGGATCAGCGGTCGGTCGACCACGGTCAACATTTCCTTGGGCATCGCTTTGGTGGCGGGCAGGAACCGTGTGCCGAGACCAGCCACGGGAAAGACGGCCTTGCGGATCTTGGGCATTGTTCTCGTCGTCTCGCTTGGTTAGGAGGTGGCGCTAGTTACCAGACTTAAAGCCCCGTCGGCTAGGGTCCTCGGCCTGGGTCGTTCCGCAATCGTTTCAAGAGGTAAAGGACCATGACGGTACTCGTGACGGGTGGCGCCGGCTATATCGGCAGCCACCTGGTTCTGGCTCTCATCGATCGCGGCGAGGACGTCGTCGTTCTCGACGACCTGTCCACGGGGTTCGACTGGGCGGTTCAGCCGCCGGCGGAACTTGTGGTTGCAGATGTGGGCGATATCGAGACCGTCGGCGCCCTGATCGAAAGCCGGGGTATCGACGCCATCATCCATTTCGCAGGCTCGATCGTGGTGCCGGACTCGGTCGCCGACCCGCTCGGCTACTACCTGAACAACACGGTGAAATCGCGCTCCTTGATCGAGGCGGCGGTGAAAGGCGGCGTGAAGCGGTTCATCTTCTCCTCGACGGCGGCCGTCTACGGCATGCCGCAGGTCAATCCGGTCGGCGAGAGCGTCGCGCTCGATCCGATCTCGCCCTATGGCAGTTCCAAGCTGATGACCGAGACGATGCTGCGCGACACGGCGTTTGCCCATGATTTCAACTATGTGGCGCTGCGCTACTTCAATGTCGCCGGTGCCGATCCGAAGGGGCGCAGCGGCCAGTCGACGCCGCGCGCGACCCATCTGATCAAGGTCGCCTGCGAGGCGGCGCTGGGCAAGCGGCCGCGACTGGAGGTCTACGGCACCGACTACGACACGCCCGATGGCACCTGCATCCGCGACTACATCCATGTCAGCGACCTGGCGCGGGCGCACGTGCTGGCGCTCGACCATCTGCGCGGGCAGGACGAGAACCTGGTGATGAACTGCGGCTACGGCCGCGGTTTCTCGGTTCTCGAGGTCATCGACGCGGTGAAACGGGCGTCCAACGTCGATTTCGAGGTGCGGACCACGGACCGGCGGCCGGGCGATCCGGCCGCGCTCGTCGCTGCCGCGGGACGGATCCGGGACACGCTCGGCTGGGCGCCGGAGCGCGACGATCTCGACCTGATCGTCACCGACGCGCTCAACTGGGAGCGGCATCTGATGACGAGGGCGAAGGGGGCCTGACGGCGTCCCCGGCTGGGCGTGCGCGGCGATCGGCGCTATAGTCGGCGCAGGCGAGCGGGGGCTGGCCGCCGGTAACGATCGCAAGATTCGCACACGGCGGCTGAAGATAGTGGCGAAGGTATTGGCAATGTTGCGCTCGGTCCCCCGGCTGATCCTGGTGCTGGCACTGGTGATGGCCACCGTCAGTCTCGCCGTGCCGGTGACGGCCTATGCGCAGGGCGCGACCGTCGCCCAGCAGCGCAAGGATCCGATCTCGTCGTTCTTCAACTCCCTGTTCGGCGGCCTCACCCGGCGATCGCAGCCGGCACGCCAGATCCGCACGCCGCAGAAGAACGTAGGGAGCAGCCGTTCAGGCGCCGTCGTGCGCAAGCGCGCGCCGGCGGTCGTCGCCGTCGAGAAGGCCGAAGACGCCAAGCGGGTCGTCGTGTTCGGCGACTTCTTCGCCGACGGCCTGGAAGCCGGCCTCAAGGAAGCCTTCCTGGAATCGTCCTCCGTCATCGTCGACGGTCAGAACGAAGCCAGTTCCGGTCTGGTGCGCGCCGACCATTTCAACTGGCCGGCCTTCATCTCCGGCTGGCTCGCCGATCCGGAGAGGACGACCGATCTCGCCGTGATCATGATCGGCGCCAACGACCGGCAGAACCTGTCCGACGAAACCGGCGAGCACCAGGCGCGCAGCGAGCGCTGGCGCGAGCTCTACGCCGAGCGCATCGATGCCATCATCGAGCTCTTCGACGACAGGGGCGTGCCGCTCTACTGGGTGTCGCTGCCGCCGGTCGCATCGGGCCGGCTGAGCCAGGACTACGCCTATTTCAATGAACTGTACCGCGAGCGCGCCTATCGGCACGGCATCCAGTTCGTCGACATCTGGAACAGCTTCGTCGACGAGGCCGGCAACTATACGGCGACCGGGCCGGACATCAACGGCGAGCGCCGGCAGTTGCGTTCCGAGGACGGACTGCATTTCACCTCAGCCGGCAACCGCAAGCTGGCCCATTTCGTCGCCCGCGAGATCCGTCGCGACTTCGGACGCGAGGGCGGGCTGTTCCTGGCGCTGCCGCAGGGCGCGACCGGGCCGCAGCCGTTCATGCCGAGCGACGAGCAGTTGCGTACCGGTGTCGGTGAGGTGGTGGCGCTGACCGGCGCGCGGGGCGGCCTGAGCACGACCCTTGCCGGCGGGCCGGACCCGACGCCCGAGGCGCCGCGCGATTCCGCCTATCGCCAGACCATTCTGGAAGGCGAGCCGCCGGAGACGTCGCCGGGGCGCAGCGACGATTTCAGCTGGCCACGCAAGAGCGTGCCGCTGCCGACGGCGGTCATACCCCAGCCGAGCGATCCGGCGGCCGCGTCCGTGCCGGACGAGGAAACGGCCGGCGGAGGCTGATACCGGGCCGCCGCCCTCAGCGCGGCAGAACCGTCTCGCCCATCAGCGCCAGGTCGACCGCGCGGGCGCACTGGCGGCCTTCGCGGATCGCCCAGACCACCAGCGACTGGCCGCGACGCATGTCGCCGCAGGAGAAAACCCGCTCGTTCGAGGTCCGGTAGTTGACCGTATTGGCGAGAATGTTGCCGCGCGGGTCGAGGTCCAGGCCCAGCTGTTCGATCACGCCTTCCTGGACGGGGCCCAGGAAGCCCATCGCCAGGAGCACGAGATCGGCTCTCAGCTCGAACTCGCTGCCCGCGACCGGCTGCATCTTGTCGTCGACGCGGACGCATTCGAGATGGGTGACGTGGCCGTTCTTGCCGATGAGCCTACGGGTGAGGACGGAGAAGTCGCGCTCGGCGCCTTCTTCCTGGCTCGACGAGGTGCGCAGCTTCAAGGGCCAGTTCGGCCAGGTCAGCGCCTTGTTTTCCTTCAACGGCGGCTGCGGCAGGATTTCGAGCTGTGTGACCGAAAGCGCGCCCTGGCGGATCGAGGTGCCGATACAGTCCGAGCCGGTGTCGCCGCCGCCGATGACGATGACGTGCTTGCCGCCGGCGAGGATCGGCGTGACGTTTCCGACCGGTTCGTCGCTGACGCGGCGATTCTGCTGCGGCAGGAAATCCATGGCGAAGTGGATGCCGTTGAGATCGCGGCCGGTCACCGGCAGGTCGCGCGGCTTTTCCGCGCCGCCCGACAGCACGATCATGTCGTGGCGCTCGAGCATCTCCTCGGCGGTGACGTCGACGCCGACATGGACGTTGCAGTCGAACACCACGCCTTCGGCCTCCATCTGCGCGACGCGGCGGGCGACATTGCTCTTTTCGAGCTTGAAGTCCGGAATGCCGTAACGCAGCAGACCGCCGGGAAAGGCGTTCTTCTCATAGACATGCACAGTGTGGCCGGCGCGGGCAAGCTGCTGGGCGCAGGCAAGCCCAGCCGGACCCGAACCGACGATGCCGACCGAGTGACCGGTCTTGCGCTTGGGCGGTTCCGGCCGGATCCAGCCGTTCTCCCAGCCGCGGTCGACGATGGCGCATTCGATCGTCTTGATGGTGACCGGGACGTCCTGGATGTTCAGCGTGCAGGACGCCTCGCACGGCGCCGGGCAGACGCGGCCGGTGAACTCCGGGAAATTGTTGGTGGACTGCAGGTTCTGCAGCGCCGACTGCCACTTGTCGTTATAGACGAGGTCGTTGAAGTCCGGGATCTGGTTGTTCACCGGACAGCCGCTGTGACAATAGGGGATGCCGCAATCCATGCAGCGGGCCGCCTGGTCACGCGTCGCCTCCTGCGACAGCGGAATGACGAATTCGCGGTAGTGGCGGACGCGGTCGGAGGCCGGCGCGTAGCGCCGGTCGCGGCGGTCGATCTCGAGAAATCCGGTTACCTTGCCCACGTGACTACTCCCCGGCGCGCGCCATCACCGGCGCTTCTTCCTGTTGCTTGGCCAGCTCCGCCAGTGCGCGGCGGTATTCCACCGGCATTACCTTTCGGAACTTCGGAACATAGCTCGCCCAGTTCTCCAGGATCTCTGCGGCGCGCGTCGACCCGGTGAAACGGGCATGATTGGCGATCAGCTTGTGCAGCCGTTCGGCATCGTGGCGGCTCATGTCGGCCATGACGTCGATCAGGCCCTTGTGTTCGATGTCGCCGCCGTGGTGGTGCAGCTTCTCGAGCAGGTCGTCCTCCTCGGCCACCGGCTCCAGCTCCACCATCGACAGGTTGCAGCGCGACGCGAACGAACCGTCCTCGTCGAGGACGTAGGCGATGCCGCCCGACATGCCAGCCGCGAAGTTGCGGCCGGACGACCCGAGCACGACGACCACGCCGCCGGTCATGTACTCGCAGCAGTGATCGCCAGCGCCCTCGACGACGGCGAGCGCGCCGGAATTGCGCACCGCGAACCGCTCGCCGGCGACGCCGCGGAAGTAGCATTCGCCCTCGACCGCGCCATAGAGCACCGTGTTGCCGACGATGATCGAGTCCTCGGGAACCGCCGGGCATTTCTCGTCCGGGCGAACGACGATGCGGCCGCCCGACAGGCCCTTGCCGACATAATCGTTGGCGTTGCCGATCAGCTCCAGCGAAACCCCGTGGGCGAGGAACGCGCCGAAGCTCTGGCCGCCCGTGCCGCGCAGGGTGACGGCGATCGTGTCCTCGGGCAGGCCGGCATGGCCGTGGCGCTTCGCCACCTCGCCGGACAGCATGGCACCGGCGGTGCGGTCGGTGTTGCTGATCGTATCCTCTAGGCGAACCGGCTTGCGGTCCTGCAGCGCCGGCATCGCCTTCTCGATCAGGCGGCGATCCAGGATCTCGTGGATCGGATGGTCCTGCGTCTCGCTGTGATGGATGGCGACGCCTTCGGGCGCGTCCGGCTTGTAGAACAAGCGGGAGAAGTCGAGCCCCCGCGCCTTCCAGTGCGAGATGGCCGCGCTCTTGTCGAGCATCTGCATCTGGCCGACCATCTCGTCGAAGGTGCGGTAGCCCAGCTCGGCCATCATCTCGCGCACTTCCTCGGCGACGAAGAACAGGTAGTTGATGACGTGCTCGGGCGTGCCGGTGAAGCGTTTGCGCAGCACCGGGTCCTGGGTGGCGACGCCGACCGGGCAGGTGTTGAGATGGCACTTGCGCATCATGATGCAGCCCGCCGCGATCAACGGCGCGGTGGCAAGGCCGATCTCGTCGGCGCCGAGCAGCGCTCCGACGATCACATCGCGACCGGTGCGGATGCCGCCGTCGACCTGCACCGCGATACGGCCGCGCAGGCGGTTCTCGACGAGCGTCTGGTGCGTTTCGGCGAGCCCGATCTCCCACGGGCTGCCGGCGTGCTTGATCGAGGTCAGCGGCGAGGCACCGGTGCCGCCCTCGTACCCGGAAATGGTGACGTGATCGGCGCGCGCCTTGGCGACGCCGGCGGCGACCGTCCCGACACCGACCTCGGAGACCAGCTTCACCGAGATGTCGGCGGCCGGGTTGGTGTTCTTGAGGTCGAAGATCAGCTGCGCCAAGTCTTCGATCGAATAGATGTCGTGGTGCGGCGGCGGCGAGATCAGACCGACGCCCGGCGTGGAGTGGCGCACCTTGGCGATGACCGCGTCGACCTTGTGGCCGGGCAGCTGGCCGCCTTCGCCGGGCTTGGCGCCCTGCGCCATCTTGATCTGGATCATGTCGGCGTTGACGAGATACTCCGTCGTCACGCCGAATCGGCCGGACGCGACCTGCTTGATCGCCGAGCGCATCGAATCGCCGTTCGGCAGCGGCTTGAAGCGATCGGGCTCCTCGCCGCCCTCGCCGGTGTTCGACTTGCCGCCGACCCGGTTCATGGCGATCGCCAGCGTCGTATGCGCCTCGCGGCTGATCGAGCCGAAGGACATGGCGCCGGTCGAGAAGCGCTTCACGATCTCCGCCGCCGGCTCGACGTCGTCGAGCGGCACCGGCGCGCGGCCGACTTCCTCCGCCGTCTTGATGCGGAACAGCGAGCGGATGGTGAGGTACTTGTCCTCGGTCTCGTTCACGAGGCGGGCGTACTCGCGATACTTGTCCCGGGCATTGCCGCGAACGGCATGCTGCAGGGCGGCCACCGTGTCGGGCTGCCAGACATGGGCCTCGCCGCGGAAGCGGAAGGCATAGTCGCCGCCGACTTCCAGGGCGTTTTCGAGAACCGGCGAGTCGCCGAACGCGGCGTAGTGCCGGCGCACGGTCTCCTCGGCGATCTCGGCGATGCCGACACCTTCGATGGTGGTGGCAGTGCCGGTGAAGTAGCGGTCGACAAAGGCCTGCGACAGACCGACGGCGTCGAAGATCTGGGCGCCGCAATAGGACTGGTAGGTCGAGATCCCCATCTTGGCGATGACCTTGAGGATGCCCTTGTTGATCGACTTGATGTAGCGGTGAACGACTTCGTACTCGTCGACCTCCTCGGGGAAGTCGGCCTTCATCTCGGCGAGCGTGTCGAATGCGAGATACGGGTTGATCGCCTCGGCGCCGTAGCCGGCCAGCACGCAGAAATGGTGCACCTCGCGGGCCTCGCCGGTCTCCACCACCAGGCCGACGGAGGTGCGCAGCCCCTTGCGGATGAGGTGATTGTGCACGGCGGCGGTCGCCAGCAGCGCCGGGATCGGAATCCGGTCGGGGGCGACCAGCCGGTCGGACAGAACGATGATGTTGTATCCGCCGTGGACGGCGCTTTCGGCGCGCTCGCACAGCCGGTCGATCGCCATCTGCACCCCATCGACGCCACGGTCGGCGTTGAAGGTTATGTCGAGCGTCTGCGTCTGGAACTGGTTGTCGGCGATATCGCCGATCATCCGGATCTTCTCCAGATCGTCGTTGGTCAGGATCGGCTGGCGCACCTCGAGCCGCTTCAGGTTCGAGACGCCTTCGAGGTCGAAAAGGTTCGGCCGCGGCCCGATGAAGGAGACCAGACTCATCACCAGTTCCTCGCGGATCGAGTCGATCGGCGGGTTGGTGACCTGGGCGAAGTTCTGCTTGAAGTAGTTGTAGATCAGCTTCGGCTGCTCCGACAGCGCCGCGATCGGCGTGTCGTTGCCCATGGAGCCGACGGCTTCCTGGCCGGTCGTCGCCATCGGCGCCATCAGGATCTTGAGATCCTCCTGGGTGTAGCCGAAGGCCTGTTGGCGATCGAGCAGGCTGACATTGGTGCGCGGCGAGGCGCCGCGGACCGGCGGCAGGTCCTCGAGCACGATCTGGGTGCGGGCCAGCCACTCGCGGTAGGGATGGGCGCGGGCGAGCCCGGCCTTGATCTCCTCGTCGTCGATGATCCGGCCTTCCTGGAGGTCGATCAGCAGCATCTTGCCGGGCTGCAGCCGCCACTTGCGGACGATCTTCTCCTCGGGAACGTCGAGGACGCCCATCTCGGAGGCCATGATCACGCGGTCGTCGTCGGTCACGAACCAGCGCGCCGGCCGCAGGCCGTTGCGGTCCAGCGTCGCGCCGATCTGGCGCCCGTCGGTGAAGGCGACGGCCGCCGGGCCGTCCCACGGCTCCATCAGGGCGGCGTGATACTCGTAGAAGGCGCGCCGGTCCTCGTCCATGAGCGGATTTCCGGCCCAGGCCTCCGGGATCATGGTCATGACCGCGTGCGAGAGGTCGTAGCCGCCCTCGGTCAGGAACTCGAGCGCGTTGTCGAAGCAGGCGGTGTCGGACTGGCCTTCGTAGGAGATCGGCCAGATCTTCGAGATGTCGTCGCCGAAGCGGGGCGAGGCCACGGACGCCTGACGGGCGGCCATCCAGTTGACGTTGCCGCGCAGCGTGTTGATCTCGCCGTTGTGGGCCACCATCCGGTAGGGATGGGCCAGCGGCCAGCTCGGCAGGGTGTTGGTGGAGAAGCGCTGGTGGACGAGGGCCAGCGCGGAGGTGAAGCGCGGGTCCTTCAGGTCCTTGTAATAGGCGCCGAGCTGGTAGGCCAGGAACATGCCCTTGTAGACCAGCGTGCGCGAGGACAGCGACACCGGGTAATAGTCGAGCGTCTCCGGCATGTCCGGTTCGAGGCGGCGGTTGGAGACGATCTTGCGGATCAGGTAGAGCTTCCGCTCGAAGGTGTCCTGCTCCTCGACGTCGGACGCGCGGCCGATGAAGATCTGCACATGCTGCGGCTCGGTGGCGATCACCGTTTCGGAGAGGCAGGAATTGTCGGTCGGCACCTCGCGCCAGCCCAGCAGGGTCTGGCCGTTCTCCGCGATCACCGTTTCCCACAGCGCGCGCATCGCCTTCTGGCCCTCGGCGTCGCGCGGCATGAACAGATGGCCGACGCCGTAGAAGCCGACGGGAGGCAACTCGAAGCCGACCTTCGCGCACTCCTCGCGCAGGAAGGCGTCGGGTATCTGCACCAGCATGCCGGCGCCGTCGCCCATCAGCGGATCGGCGCCGACAGCGCCACGATGGGTCAGGTTGACGAGGATCTCCAGGCCCTGCTCGACGATGTCGTGACTGGCCACGCCCTTCATCTGCGCGACGAAGCCGACGCCGCAGGCGTCGCGCTCGTGCGCGGGGTCGAACAGGCCCCTGGCTGCCGGGCGTCCGGTTGTCCGCAGCACCGACGCTGGCTTCCGAACTGTCGTTTCAGCACCCATTCTCTTCGCTCCCTAGCCTGTCCGGGCCGCCGTC
Source organism: Microbaculum mangrovi (assembly GCF_051390635.1). NCBI lineage: Bacteria > Pseudomonadati > Pseudomonadota > Alphaproteobacteria > Hyphomicrobiales > Tepidamorphaceae > Microbaculum > Microbaculum mangrovi. The sequence continues at coordinate 1,073,294 of NZ_JBPODT010000001.1, read as the reverse complement.
CGGCGGCGCGTCGTCCCTCGGTCCGCCCGGTTTCTCGCCCGGTGGTCCGTCGGATCGGTTCAAGTTTTGCCGTTGGTCCGCACCCAAAGTCCGGGGCAGCCGTTCGGCCGGCGCCGTGCGCACTGCCGCGCCGCTCGCCGGTTCCGACCCGCTTTCCGACCCGCTCTGTCGCGAAGCGCCGCTGTCCGTGATCGGCGGTGATCCGCGAATTGGGTCAGTAAGACTGTCCTATCAGTCGCGGCAAAATGCCAGATTTACTACGCGCCTGCAAGGCCGTTCACGCACGATTGTTGCGTAGGATAGCGTCAATGCGACAGATCCGGAAATGTCGCGTGGATCCGGGCGATCGGACTGCCAACACGAAAACTCGCGCGTAGTCGCGAAACCGTAACATCAAGTTGACTTTCGCTTGAAGGTTTCGCCGGCGCAGTCTTACTTTGCCGGCAGATCATTAGGATCCCGGCGCCGCAGCAGGCTCCGAAGTGCCGACGCGGCAAACATTTTCTCGAGGGCGAACTTCAAGGGAGAAAGAGCATGAGCACCACGAAGACGCTGACGGCGATGGCCGTTGCCGGCGCGGTGGCGACCGCGCTGACGATGACCGCGGCACCGAAGCACGCCGGTGCGCAGGACATGGAGAAGTGCTACGGCGTCGCCTTGAAGGGGCAGAACGACTGCAAGGCCGGTGCCCACGACTGCAAGGGCATGTCGACGGTCGACTACGATGGGCAGTCCTTCAAACTGGTCGCCATGGGCAGCTGCACCGCGATGCAGACGCCGGAGGGGCCGGGGGCGCTAGAGCCAATCAAGCGTCCGTCCTGATTGTTGCCGAACAGATACGGGATGCTGGAGGGAAACCGCCGGTGTCCCGTATGCTGTTCGCTGTCGCCCGGACGCGACGCCCCCATTCCGACGCCAGTTCCAAGGAGCGCCCCATGAACAGTTCCAAGACCGCAGCCGCTGTGATCGCCGGTGCACTCGCCGCCGCCGTTTCGTCAGCGCCGTTTCCCGCTCAAGCGCAGGAAATGGAGAAGTGCTACGGTATCTCGCTGAAGGGCCAGAACGACTGCGCCGCGGGGCCGGGCACGACGTGCGCGGGAACCTCGGCGGTCGACTACCAGGGCAATGCATGGAAACTGGTGCCCAAGGGCAGCTGCACCGCCATGGCGCTGCCCGGCGATCGCCACGGCAGCCTGGAGCCGCTCGACCGTGATCTGCCGAGCTGACCGCCCCCCGGAAACAACTGCGCCACGACATCAAGCGCGCGACGGAGGCCGACACATGTCCGTAACCGTACAGCCCGCGACAGCCCGCCATGACGGTTCCATCCCGGCGCGTGCCGGGGTGGGCCTCAAGGCCCGGCACTACCGGACGATCCTGGAGTCCGAGCCCGATATCGGCTGGTTCGAGGTTCATCCGGAAAACTACATGGGGGCCGGCGGGCCGCCGCACCGATACCTTTCCGAGATCCGCGAGCGCTACCCGCTGTCGCTGCACGGCGTCGGCCTGTCGATCGGCGGCGACCGACCGCTCGATGAAGACCATCTCGCGCGCCTGAAAGCCCTGGTCGAGCGATACCGGCCGGGCCTGTTCTCCGAACACCTGGCCTGGTCGACCCATGACGAGGGCTATTTAAACGACCTGCTGCCGCTGCCTTACACGCGCGAGACGCTGGCGCGCGTGGCAGAGCATGTCGACCGGGTCCAGGAGGTGGTTGGGCGGCGGATGCTGTTCGAGAATCCCTCGACCTACGTTCGTTTCGCCGAAACGGAGATGAGCGAGGTCGATTTCATTGCCGCGCTCGTCGCGCGCACCGGCTGCGGTCTTCTGCTCGACGTCAACAACGTCTATGTGCAGGCGACCAACCACGGGTTCGATCCGCTCGCCTATATCGACGCATTCCCGATCGAACATGTGGGCGAGATCCATCTCGCCGGTTTCGCCCGGGAAACGGACGACCTCGGCGAGCCGCTCCTGATCGATGCGCACGATCGGGAGGTCGACCGGATCGTCTGGGACCTCTACGCCCGCGCGATACGCCGTTGCGGTCCGGTGCCGACGCTCATCGAATGGGACGCCAACGTTCCCGAATGGCCGGTTCTGCATGCCGAGGCCAGGCGTGCCGAAGCGGTGATGCGCGAGGCTGTCGGGTCGGAGAACGCCTATGCCCTCGCTGGCTGAGGTCCAGGCGCGTTTCGTTTCGGCGCTTCGCGACCGCGGCCTGCCGCCGCCCGCCGATATCGCCGGACGCAGCGACGAGACGCCGGAGCGGCGCTTCGGTGTCTACCGCAACAACGTCCATGTCAGTCTGGTCGAGGCGCTGATGGGTACCTATCCCGTCGTTCTGCGACTGGTTGGCGAGGATTTCTTCCGCGGCATGGCGCGGGTCTATGTCGGTAATTCGCTGCCGCGCACGCCCGTGCTGATCCACTATGGCGACGATTTCGCCGACTTCATCGAAAGCTTCGAGCCCGCCCGCGAACTCGGCTATCTGGCCGATGTCGCCCGGCTCGAATGGGCCTGGAACCTGTCCTATCACGCGGGCGACGCGACGCCGCTAGACGGACAGGCGCTTGGCGACATCCCGCCGGACCGGATGACCGACCTCGTTTTCGACCTGCACCCCTCCATGCAGGTCGTCTCTTCGCCCTGGCCGGTCCTGGCGATCTGGGACACCAACACCAATGAGGAGGACGTGCGCCCGGTCGATCTGTCGACGGGCGGCGGCGACGTCCTCGTCATTCGGCCCGCCTACGAGGTGGAACTGAGAACGTTGCCGCGCGGCGGAGCGACGTTCATCGCGGCGCTACGCGAAGGCGGGCGTCTCGGCGGGGCTTTCGAGCGGGCGATCGCGGCAAGCCCCGACTTCGACCTCGCCGCCAACCTTCAGGGTCTGATCGGCGCCGGAGCCATCGTCGGGTTTCGTCTCGCCGACCCGCCCGGTGCGGGCCACGGCTGTGTGGGCTCCGGGGGCTGAATCATGATCGGGGTCGACGCGGGTGCGCGGCCGACGCGCCGGAGCGGGCTGCTGTGGGCGGGGCTGGCGCTCGATCATTGGCTGAAAGGCCCGGCGATGCGCTGGGCGATGCTGCCGGTCCAGCTGGGCCTGCGCGCCTGGGTCTTCTTTATGCTGCCGTTCGTCAATTCGGGCCTGACCAAGTGGGAGACCTTTCCGTTCCTGAAGCCCGAGGCGTGGGCGTGGAACGGCTGGCCGAGCCTGAGCGGGGGGGCGAGGTACCAATTCTCCAATTCCTGCAGTTTCTGCTTCAACATCCGCATCTGGGGGAGCGAGCAGAGCCCGCTGGTGCAGTGGGTCTTCCCGTTCCCGGAAACGATGGCGGCGCTCGCCGGTGCCGGCGAAATCGTGCTGCCGGCCATGATCCTGATCGGTCTGCTGACGCGGCTGTCCGCGCTCGGGCTGCTGGTCATGACCATCGTGATCCAGCTCGTCATTCCGACCGGTTTGCCGGTTCACGCCACCTGGGCCGTGTTGCTTCTGGTTATCGTTGCGCTCGGGCCGGGGCTTTTTTCCTTCGACGCCCTGCTCGGGCGGCTCGTGCGGCGCCGAACGAACCTTTCGGGGATTTCGCCATCCCGCGCCGATCGCTAAGGTCCGTGCGACACTTCTCGAGCACGGGCGCGACCATGCAGTTTGCAAGCGACAATACCGCCGGCATTTCCGAGCGGATCCTCACGGCGATCACCGAGGCGAGCAGCGGATTCGCCGGCTCCTACGGCGGCGACGAACGGACGCGGGCGTTGGAAGGGCGCATGGTGGACCTGTTCGAGCGGGATGTTACGATCTTCCCGGTCGTGACGGGGACCGCGGCGAACGCCCTGTCGATGGCGGCGATCGCTCCGCCCTGGACCGGAATCCTGTGCAGCCACGACGCGCATGTGATGACGGACGAATGCGGCGCCGCAGAAATGTTCACCGGCGGCGCCAAGCTGTTCGGCATCGACGGCCGCCACGCCAAATTCGATGCGGACGAACTGGCGCGCCGATTGGAAGCGTGGCCGGGCGGGGTGCCCCATCACGTTCAGCCCGCCGCTGTCTCGATCAGCCAAGTGAGCGAGTTCGGGGCGGTGTGGAGCGTCGCGGAAGTCGGGGCGATCGGCGAGATCGCCAAACGGAACGGCTTGAAGCTGCACATGGACGGCGCCAGGTTCGCCAACGCCGTGGCGGCGCTCGGCTGCGCGCCCGCCGACGTCACCTGGCGGGCAGGCGTCGACATCCTGTCGTTCGGGGCCACCAAGAACGGGGCTCTCGCGGCCGAGGCGATCGTGGTCTTCGATCCCGATCTCGCCGCGTCGCTGGCTTATCGGCGCATGAAGGCCGGCCAGCTCCTGTCGAAGGGCCGGTTCCTGGCGGCGCAATTCCTCGCCTATCTCGAGGACGGTCACTGGCTGGAGCTTGCCGGTCACGCCAACGCCAAGGCGAAGGACCTCGGTGCGGCCATCGAGGCTGCCCCGAATTGCCGGCTTGCCGTTCCGGTTCAGGCCAACGAGGTCTTCGCCTTCATCGCCCCGTCCGTCGACAGGGCGCTGACGGAGGCCGGCGCCGCCTATCACGACTGGCCGGCCGGCATTCCGGACCCGGAGGATCCCCCGGTCGATGGGGAGAAGCTGGTGCGCTTCGTCGCCTCCTTCCAGACCACCGGCCAGGAGGTCGGCCGTTTCGCCCAGGTGATCGGGGCGGCATAAAAAACGCCCCGGCCATGCCGGGGCGTTTCGTGTTAGTCCTCGATATCGAACCGACGATCAGGCGGCCTTCTGGTCGATGACCTTGGCCTCGTCCGTCTTCGTGGTGATCTCGATGGTGCGCGGCTTCAGGGCCTCGGGAATCTCGCGGACGAGATCGACGTGCAGAAGCCCGTTCTCGAGCGCCGCGCCGCGAACGATGACGTGGTCGGCAAGCTGGAAGCGACGGTCGAAGCTGCGCTCGGCGATGCCGCGATAGAGCACGTCACCGCGCTCCTCACCTTCCTTGGCGGCTTTTTCGCCGTGGATCGACAGGGTGTTTTCCTTGACCTCGATGGTCAGGTCGCTCTCGCCGAAGCCGGCTATCGCCATAGTGATGCGGTAGGCGTTCTCGCCGGTGCGCTCGATATTGTAGGGCGGGTAGCCGCCGGTCCCATTCTCGACATTGGCCATCTGGTTCATCATCGAAAACAGCCGATCGAAGCCGACGGTAGAGCGGTACAGGGGGGAAAGATCGAAGTGACGCATTGCATATCCTCCTATTGAAGCGACATGTGCACTGCCCGCCGCCAGGGGCCGGGCATTCGGTGCGCGCACCCGCTGGAGCGGCATGCGCCCCAAAGATTTGGGGGCGCGGATTCCCGATTTCAAGACACCCCTGAACACGGCCTTTTCCGCGGGATTTTCAAATGAACGGCAGATGAACGGCGCGGTCCGCGTTCGTTCAGGTTGGTTCGGGCACGATGCATTCGTTCGCTGGACTTCAGCCCAGCGACTCTGGACCCGGACGGTATCCCTCCCGCCGTCCACCCGCGCTGCCGGATGCCATCGCAGCCCCCGGGGTATCCGGTGAATGGCCGGCGATCCTCCCAAGGATCGCCGGCCTGTGCGTTCCCGACGCCGGGCGTATCACTGTCGCAACGGACTATCGGGCGTGCGTCGGGCACTGCTATAACAACCCCCGTCGCCACTTCGTCTCCGGTCCGCATCTCGATTCCCGCCGATGGATCTCGTCGATATCCCAGAAAACCCGGTGCCCAGCGGCGTCGTCAGCGGCATGATCCAGGCGAGCGACGGAGCACGGCTGCGCTTCGCGCGCTGGCGGCCGACGGCGCGCAGGTCCCTCGGCACGGTCTGCGTGTTCCCGGGGCGCGCCGAGTTCATCGAGAAATATTTCGAGGTCGTCGGCGAGCTGCGCCGCCGCGGCTTCACCGTCGCGATGCTCGACTGGCGCGGCCAGGGAGGCTCCGAGCGCCCCCTGCGCAATCGGCGCAAGGGCCACGTCGACACCTTCGAGCAGTACGATCGGGACCTTTCCGCCTTCATGGAGACCGTGGTACTGCCCGACTGTCCGCCGCCCTACTTCGCGGTCGCCCATTCGATGGGGGGGAACATCCTCCTGCGCAATGCGCGCAGGGCGCCGGCCTGGTTCGAACGACAGGTCCTCAGCGCGCCGATGCTCTCGCTCACGGCCGAGCAGGTGCGGAAGCCCTACCTGTTCGGCGTTGCCGAGGTGTTCTGCCTGATGGGGTTCGGGGATGCTTTCGTGCCCGGCGGCGGCGCCACCCACGCCGGCACCATGCCGTTTGCCGGGAACGCACTGACATCGGATCCGGTCCGCTTCCGTCGCTCGAACCGGATCATCGAGGTGGAACCGGCGTTGGGGCTCGGTTCGCCGACGCTTTCCTGGTTCAGGGCTGCCGGGGACGCGATGGCCGAAGTCATGGACCCGGATTTCCCGCCGCGGCTGCACGTGCCGACGCTGATGGTGGCGGCCGGCGACGACAGGATCGTATCGAGCCGGGCGATCGAGACGCTGGCGTTCCGCATGAAGACGGGGTCGCAGGTCGTCATCCCGGCCGCGCGCCACGAGATCCTCATGGAGCGCGACTACATCCGCGAGCAGTTCTGGGCCGCTTTCGACGCGTTCGTGCCCGGGTCGCCGGTTTTCGCCTAGGCGTTCAGGGCTTCGAGCGCGGCAGCGTGGACGCGGGGGTCGCCGGCGGCGACCACGGTTCCGCCGTAGTGGGCATCGTCGCCGGACCAACTGGTGAAGACGCCGCCGGCCGCTTCGATAATCGGGACCAGACCGACGACGTCGTAGGCCTGCAGGCCGGATTCGATGACGAGATCGATCTGGCCGGCCGCCAGCAGGCAATAGGCATAGCCGTCGGCGCCGTAGCGGGCGAGCCGAACCTGGCGTTCGACCTTCTCGTACCGTGCCCGTTCGCCCGGACCGCTGATCGCGGCGGGCGCCGTGGTCATCATCGTGGCCTCGGCGAGGCTGGCGCAGGCGCGGGTGCGGATCTGCCGGGGCTCGCCGTCGCGGCACCGCGTGAAGGCCGAACCTTCCCCGCCCCAGAACCGATCGCCGACATAGGGCTGGTCGACCAGTCCGTAGAGCGGCACACCGTTTCGCCGCAGTCCGATGATGGTCGTCCACAGCGGGACGCCGGAGACGAAGGAGCGGGTGCCGTCGATGGGGTCTATGACCCATTCGTAGACGCCGGCGCCGGGCACGATGCCGAATTCCTCGCCATGCAGACCATGGTCCGGGTAGGCCTCGAAGATCAGATCCCGGATCGCCTGTTCGGCGGCGCGGTCGGCGACGGTCACCGGGTCGAATGCCTCCGCCGACCCGTCGTCGGCGCCGATCTTGTTTTCCACGGCGAGCGCTGAACGGAAGTGCGGCAGCGTCGCCGCCGCGGCTGCGTCGGCAAGGCGATGAGCGAATGTTTCGAATTCGTCGCGGGTCATATGCACAAATCGGGGTTGTGGCGGTGTTGCCGAAGGCTATAGGACGGCTCCGACGTGCCCGCAACGACAGGTTGGCTTCAAGCCGCCGAAACAAGAACGGGCCGCCGGGAGAACGCCGATGTCAGACGATAGCCGGGCAGGGGCCGCCCCGCCACCGGCCGCCACGGTTTTCGCGCTCATCGCGGTGCTGTGCGCGATTTACGTGGTAAGCCAGTTCCTGCGCAACTCCGTCGGGGTGATCGCGCCGAACCTGAGTGACGAGCTCGGTCTCGCGCCGCAGGAGCTCGGTGTCCTTTCGAGCACGTTCTTTCTTGCCTTCGCCGCCGCGCAGATACCGCTCGGCGTGGCCATCGACCGCTACGGACCAAAACGGTGCATGCTGGCGTCCGTGGGCATCGCCGTCATCGGCTGTCTGTTATTTGCCTGGTCGGACAGCCTTATCGGTCTGACTGTGGCCCGTGCACTGATGGGGCTTGGCTGCTCGAGCTTCTTCATGGGGCCGCTGACGATCTATACGCGCTGGTTCCATGCGAGGCAGTTCTCGACACTGACGGGCGTCCAGCTCGGCGTCGGCACGATCGGCACCCTGTTCGCCACCGCGCCGCTTGCCTGGTCGACGGGGCTGTACGGCTGGCGGGCAACCTTCGTTTTCGTCGCCGTCGGCGCGGCCTTCGTTGGCCTGCTGGTGGCTGCGATCGCACGCGACGCGCCCCCGGGTAGCCGGTCGGAGACGCATCGACCGGCAAGCCTCAGGGAGAGCTTCGCGGGCTTAAGCGAGGTGATCCGCGTGCCCGGGTTCTGGCAGCTGTTTGCCATCCATTTCGTCGGATATGCAGCCTTCGTGACCGTGCTTGGCCTTTGGGGCGGGCCCTTTGTCACCGATGTGCTCGGCTACGATCTCAACCAGCGCGGCAACATCCTGCTGGTCCTGGCGGCAGCCCAGATCGTCGGGCTGTTCGCCTGGGGCCCAACCGACCGGCTGTACGGCTATCGCAGACTGCCGGTGTCGATCGGCGCCCTGTCGACCGCGGCTGTGCTCCTGGTTCTGTGTGTTTTCGGAGACCGGGGCGGTGCGACGATCTACACGATCTTCATCGTTCTCGGTTTCGTTGCCGGGTTTGTCCCGGTGCAGACCGGCCACGGCCGGGCACTATTCGACAAGCGTCTCGTCGGGCGCGGAATAACATTCCTGAATCTGGCGACGATCGGCGGGGTTTTCGTGCTGCAGGCCGTAACCGGGGTCATCATCGGCGCCTTTCCGCCGATCGAGCTGGCTACCGGTGAAATCGGACGGCCGTTCGCAGCTTACCAGGCCGCGTTCGCGTTCCTGGCACTCTCCGTCATCGTCGCCTGGGTGTTCTACCGGACGGCGCCCGACCCGAAAGTCGACACGGACTGAGGGATCGGGCTCCTTAAAAGCCGTTTTCCGCTTACGTCAGCGTAAGCGACGGCGACCGGCGGGTCGCATGGCAGCTATGCGCTAACGCGCGCGGAAATCATTGACTTTTGTGCGTCGCACACGCATCTTTGTGCAGTGCGGTATCGCCCTGCCGTTTCGCGATACCGTAGCCCTCCTTGGGCGTTTCCTCCCTAGACTTGGGCCGTCCTGTTGGGCGGCCCATTTTTTTTGTGCGGACTGTCTATTCGCTATTCGGCCGCCGCCCGGCCGGGCCGCAGCGCTTCGACCGAAATGCTCATCAGCCGCCGGCAGACATGGGTTATATCGGCGACGAGCCAGGCGAATCCGCCGCCGCGGACGTAACGCGTCTCATCCATGTAGAGCGATCGATTGATCTCGATCTGCAAGGCGTGCTGGCCATCGCCGGGGCTGCCGTAGGTCTCCGTGATGAAGCCACCGGCATAGGGCTTGTTGCGCGCCACCGTATAGCCGAGGCGCTGCAGGGTTTCCTGGGCGACGTCGGTCAGGATCGAGGTGCAGCTGGTGCCGTAGCGGTCGCCGAGCACGAAATCGGGCCGGCGACGGTTTTCCCGGGTGATTCGCGAGGACGGCATCGAGTGGCAATCGATGACGATGGCGGTGCCGAACCGGTTCAGCGCCTGGTCGACCAGAGACCGCAGATCGCGGTGATAGGGCTTGTAGTATCGCTCGATCCGGTCGAGCCCTTCGGCGACGCTGATCGGCGTGGAATAGATCTCGGCGCCGTCGGCGACGATGCGGGCAATGGTTCCAAGCCCGCCGGCGACGCGCATGGAACGGGTGTTCGCGAAGCTGGGCAGGCGACCATCGAACATCGTCGGGTCGAGTTCGTAGGCCTCGCGGTTGACGTCGACGAAAGCGCGGGGAAACCGCGCATGCATGAGCGGCGCGCCGAAGTCGACGACACCCGAAAACAGCTCCTCGACGAAGGTGTCCTCAGAGCGCCGTAGCGTCATGGTGTCGAGTTTCGACGCCTTCAGGAATGTGCGCGGGTAGTGCCTGCCGCTGTGGGGCGAATTGAACACGAACGGCGATCCGGCCCCGTCTTGGGGGACGAGGATGTCGTGGGCGGGTTCGAGCTCGGGATCAGTCAGGATTGCCATTGCACCTTCGGGCCAGAATGCTTACCGATGACTTTGCCAAGAACGGCGCCGGCTGTCCATTCTCACCGCCAATCGACAGAGCTTGAAAAGCCCGGAATTCGTGAAATCTTTACTCGAACCGGGTTGATTGACCGATCAACGAAAACGACCACGATCCAATGCGGCGGGGGAGCCGCCATACATGCCGAAGATCCTACTGGCCGAAGACGACAACGACATGCGGAAGTTCCTCGTGCGGGCGCTCGAAAACGCCGGATACGAGGTTACGTCCTACGATAACGGCCTCAGCGCCTACAACCGGCTTTGCGAAGAGCCGTTCACGCTGCTGCTTACCGATATCGTCATGCCGGAGATGGACGGCATCGAACTGGCGCGCCGAGCGACCGAGCTCGATCCCGACATCAAGGTGATGTTCATCACCGGCTTTGCCGCGGTTGCGCTCAATCCTGATTCGAACGCGCCGAAGAACGCCAAGGTCCTGTCCAAGCCGTTCCACCTGCGCGATCTGGTGGCGCAGGTCGAGCGCATGCTGGCCGCCTGAGGGCGGGCTCAGGCGAACGCGCGGGGCATCTGCCGTGCCAATTTCGCGGGGCTCACATGCGCCAGCGGTTGTGCAGCCACAGCCACTGGCCGGGATGCTCGCGGACCCAGCCTTCAACGACGCCATTGACCACCCGCATTGCTCCTTCGGGATCGATGAGTCCCTCCTCGTCGCGCGGCAGATCGATCGGCGGCGTCAGGTCCAGGCGGAAGCGGTTGCCGGGCAGGCGCACGACCCGGACACCGTGAACCGGGCAGTCGAATTGCCGGGCGAGGCGGCCAAGGGTCGGATTGGTCGATGCGGGACGGCCGAAGAAGTCGATCTTGTAGCCGCGGGTCAGCCGCTGATCGACGAGGATGCCGAGATGGCCGCCGTTCTCGAGCACCGAGGCCATCGCGAAGGCGACCGCCTGGCCCGAGCCGGCTGCAAGCAGTTCGCCCATGGTGCCGCGGCGAATCTTCAATAGGCGCTTGGCGATATAGGCGTTGTTCGGGGTCCGGAACACCGCGGTGACCGGCAGATCATGGCGCGCGGCGCATACCGCCGGCAGCTCCCAGTTGGCCAGGTGCGCGGTGAAGATGATCGCCGGTCGTCCGTCGCCGCGCAGATCGGCGAAGTACTCGAGACCCGTCGCCTCGACGCGGCCGCCGCCGGGGTTCGAATCGGTCCAGTCCCAGATCCGGTCCAGATGCGGATATTCGGCGGCAGTGCGGCCCAGATTGTCCCAGACCTCGCGCAGGATCGCCTTCAGTTCCGGTTCGCTCTTTTCGGGAAATGCATGCCGCAGATTGTCCATGCCGAGCTTGTTGACCGGAAGCAGCGGCCCGAACGTCCGGGCGATCCAGCCGCCGATGTTGCTTGCCCTGTCGACATCGAGCGCACGCACCAGGCGGAATATCGATACCGCTATCGTCGCCACGAGCCAGTCGATCGCGGGGCGTACCGCCCGATCGATCCGTCTCCACAGGATGTACAGGCGTATCCGAAGCGGCATCGGTCTTCAGATCAGCGTGACGATCTTGCCGAACACCTTGCGGCTTTCCAGCCGATCGAGTCCGACCTCGAAATCGGCGATATTGATCTTGGTGTCGATGACCGGGTGGATGCCGTCGGCCATCTTGGCGAGGCTTTCGGCGATGTTGCGCATGGTGCAGCCGAAGCTGCCAAAGATCTTGAGCTGCTGCTGGAAGAGCTGCATCAGGTTGATCTGGGTGGTGACGCCGGAGGTCGAGCCGCAGGTGACAAGGCGCCCACCGCGTTTCAGCGACAACATGCTGCCGGCCCATGTGTCCGGCCCGACATGCTCGAACACGACCTCGACGCCCTTCTTGCCGGTGATCTTGCGCACCATGTGCTCGAACCGGTCGGTGCGGTAGTTGATGACGTGATCGGCGCCCAGCGCCTTCGCCTTCTCCGCCTTCTCGTCGTCGCCGACGGTGGTGATGACGGTGGCCCCGATCGCCTTGGCCATGCGGATCGCGGCGGTGCCTATGCCGCTGCCGCCGGCGTGGACCAGGACCGTCTCGTCGCTTTCCAGCCTGGCGTTGTCGAACAGCATGTGCTGGACCGTGCCGAAGGTGACCGGCGCGCAGGCCGCGTCGATCCACGAGACGCCGTCGGGCACCGGCACGGTCAGCCGGGCCTGCGTGTTCATGAGTTCGCGGGCGAAGCCGTCGACATGGAAGCCCAGGACGCCGGCGACGTTCTCGCACAGATTATCGCGGCCTTCCCGGCAGGGCCGGCAGGTGCCGCAGGTTATGGCGCCGTAGAGCGCGACCTTGTCGCCCACCTTGCGGTCGGTCACATCGGGGCCGATCGCGACGATCTCGCCGGCGGCTTCGGCACCGACGACCAGCGGCAGCTTGCGCTTGGCGAAGGCCATGCCGCGCCAGCCCCAGACGTCGATGTGATTGAGCGCCATCGCACGCACGCGCACCTGAACCTCGCCGGGTCCGGGCGGCGGCGGATCGGGCTGTTCGATCAACTGCAAATTCCGATCGGAGACGAGCGTTAGGGCGCGCATCGCACTGTCTTTCGTTTTTTCTTAGGCTGACGGATCAGCGGTGAACGGGTATTGCCGCGGTCAATCCGCCGTCGACCGGCAATACCGCGCCGGTTATATAACCCGCCCCCGGCGACATGAGAAAGTCCACCAGATTGGCGATTTCCTCGGGCGCGGCGAAGCGGCCGGCGGGAATCTGGCTTTCCATGTGCTCGTGATAGTCGGCATAGGGCGCCAACATGTCGGTGTCGATAAAGCCCGGCGCGACGAAATTCACGGTCACCCCGCGCCGCGCCGTTTCCAGCGCCAGCGTCCGCACATATCCGAGCAGCGCCGCTTTCGACGCTCCGTATGCGGAATTGCCGATGGTGCCGCGCAGCGCGATCACGGAACCGATCACGACGATGCGGCCGTTGCGCGCCCGCGTCATGCGTCGCACAAGGCCGGCGGCGAGCCGGGTCATCGACCAGAAATTGACCTGCATCGCGACCTCGGCGCGGTCCTGGTCCATGACCGCCGCGAGGCTGTCGTAGGTCAGACCGGCATTGTGGACGAGGCCGTAGAAGGTGTCGTCCTCGATCAACGTTATGAATTCATCGATCGAGCCGCGATCGGACAGGTCTACCGAATGGGCCTTGAACGAGCCGTTCGGATAGGCCGCCCGCAACTCCTCAAGCGTCGTCTCGGCCTTGTCGGGGGACGCGTTGTAGGTGAAGGTGACATCATGTCCGGAGGCCGCCATTGCATGGACGATGGCGCGGCCGAGCCCGCGCGCTCCGCCGGTCACCAGCACGCGTCGCGCCGGCGTCTGGTCGTCGGCGGCAGCCGCCATCACGCAGGCTCCGCGGCCAGGACCAGAGAGACGTTTTGTCCACCGAAGCCGAAGGAATTCGACAGGACGCGGCGAACCTCGGCGTCGCGGGCCGTGTTGGGCACCACGTCGAGCGGGATCGCCGGATCGGGAAGGTCGTAATTGATCGTCGGCGGGATGCGGCCCTCCGCGATCGTCATCAGCGAGAACACGGCCTCGACAGCGCCGGCGGCTGTCAGGGTGTGGCCGATCATCGACTTGTTGGAGCTGATGGGAACGGCCTCGGCGTGGTCGCCGAACACGGTCTGGACGCCGAGGCACTCCATCTTGTCGTTTTCCGGCGTCCCGGTGCCGTGCGCATTGATGTAGTCGACGTCTTCGGGCTTCACGCCGGCGTCGTCTAGGGCGGCCTGGATGCAGTCGATGATGGCGTGCCCGTCCGGGTTGGAGCGGGTGCGGTGGAACGAATCGGCCTGCTCGCCGGCGCCTTCGAGGACACCGAGAATGCGGGCGCCGCGCGCTTTGGCGTGTTCAAGGCTTTCCAGCACGAGAGCGGCCGCACCTTCGGCCATGACGAAGCCATCGCGATTCTTCGCGAACGGCTTGGCGGCGCCTTCCGGCGGCGTGTTCTGGGTCGACAGGGCCGACAGAAGCGAGAAGCGGATCAGCGCCTCGGCGTGGATCGAGCCGTCGGTGCCGACCGACAGGGCCGCGTCGGCTTCGCCGCGGCGAATTGCCTCGATACCGAGCTGGATCGCCGTCGCGCCGGAAGCGCAGGCGGTCGACAGCGAGATCGGCGAGCCCTTGGTGCCGTAGCGGTCGGCAAGCGTCTCGGCGACGCTGCCGAACAGGAAGCGGCGGTGCAGGTCGGGCCGGCCCTTGCGCGCGGCGGCGAGCAGGGTGCTGTAGTCGACCGGACCGTCCGGGTTCATCGACCGCGCCAGTTCCTCGCGCTGCGGCCATTCCATTTCGACCGGCGGTACGGCAATGAACAAAGGACCGGGGAAATCGCCGCGCGAGCCGACATCGGACTGCTCGATCGCCTCGGAGACCGCCATGTCGGCGAGCGTCTCGGACAGGGCGGGCGCGCAGAAAAACGGTTCCACGTCGACGAATTCGACGGTGCCGCCGATCGTGGTGCGCAGGCCATCGATGGGAAAGCGGGTGATGGTATGGATGCCGGAGGTGCCGGACGTCAGCGCCTTCCAGTTGTCCTCGCGGCCGCGACCCAGCGACGTGACGATGCCCATTCCGGTCACGACGACGACCGGGCGGCCCTTGCTGTCATGGGTGCCGTTGGTAGCAGACATGTCCACGGACTCCTGTTGCTGCGGCAAATCGCGCAGCCGGTTCAGCCTCGTTCAGCGGCCGACGGGGCTCACCAATGCCATGCCTTCGCCGCGCCAGTGGCCCCACAAATTCACGAGCACCTGGTCGATCGGCGCGTCCGTCCCGGTTTCGAGGCCCGTAGCATCGAGTGGAGGATAGGACCGGCCATCCGAAGCCGCCATTGCGGCGAGTGCTACGAGCGCGGGAAACTGCGCTTCCAGTCCATGGCCGATCAGCGATCCGACCGCTCTTGCAGTCCCGTCGATATCGCCGGAGAGAAGACCCGTCAAGAATTCCCGCTCCTCCGCGGAAACGGTCTGGGCGCCGGTCGCGCCGCTGTAGATCGCGGTGCGACCGGAAATGAGCGGCTTTATGGCGTCGAACTGACGTCGTGCCGAAGCCGTGGCCTGGCCCGGTTCGCGATTGCAGCGGTCGGAGAGGACCGCGTCGAGCCTGGCGATCGGTTTTGCCCCGCGGGACGCGGCGTGGTCCGGCGATTCGAGGACGAGAAACGCGCCCATCGAGCCGGTAATCATGCCACCGTTCCCCTGAACCCTTTCCCAGATCGGCTGCCACTCTTCGCGCGACAGGAAATTGCCGAGTTGGAACAGAAGCAGCATGTCGAGCCGGGCGGCGTTGTAGGAGCCGCCGACGAGGCAGATGTCGCTCTGGCGGGAGGCGACGCGGGCATGGGCGGTGCGGACCGCGTCGACGCCGGCGGCTTCTTCGCCCATGAAGGTGCGCGAGGAGCCGGTCACCTTGTGGACGATCGAGATGTTGCCGGCCAGAAGGTTGGGCAGCTGGGCGAGGAACAGCGTCGGTCGCAGGTCGTTGGACAGCCGCTCGTTGAGCAGGCGTCCGGGATCGTTCGACTTCAGCAGGTCGGTCAGGATGGCGCTGTCGACATCGGTGTCGCGCTCGCCGCCGCCCGCCGAGACGATCATGTCGGTGCGGGCGAGGATATCCGCCTCTGACTTGATGCCCGCATCGTCGAGCGCCAGGCCGGCCGCGTAGGTACCGATGCGCTGCCAGGGCTCCATCTGGCGCTGATCGCCGCGCTTGGGGATCTGCTGGTCGAAATCGACTTCGACCAGCGGATGGATGGGGTAGGGCGCGTAGGTCTCGCGATCGACGACCGGTTTCGCGCCGCCCGCGGCGTTGAGCGCGTCGCGGTGCTGATCCAGCCCCTCGCCAAGCGATGAGACCAGGCCGACCCCGGTGATGAGAACGTCGCGTCGCGCTTCGGTGTTCATGCGATGAGCTCTTGCGGATAGCCGAGCCGGATGGCGTTGCCGGTCATGAGCGTGCGGAATTCCGGCGTCGGGAACGGCATGACGCGGAAGGTGAGCCGCGCGTCGCAGATCGGCTTGCCCTGGCGTTCGATCTTCGCCTTCGTCATCGCGTAGCCCGAGCCGTCATGCTCGAGGACGGCCTCCAGGTCGAGCACGTCGCCGGGGGTGACGAAGGTACGGAACTTCGCTTCGCGGACGCCGGCCAGGAACGGCATGCTTTTAAAGCCGTTGACCGACAGAACAAGATAGCCCGACGTCTGCGCCATCGATTCGATGAGCAGAACACCGGGCATCAGCGGATGGCCGGGGAAGTGCCCCTCGAAGATCGTGTTTTCCTCGGGGACCGTCGCACGGGCGCGGATCAGCTCCGCATCCTTGCCGACCTCGACAATCTCGTCGATGAGCTGGAAATACTCGATACGCATCGTCGGGTCAGCTTGGCGGGTTCAGGCGGTCTTGGCGGCGATCAGCTCGTCGATGCGCTCGCACAGGTTCTTCAGGACGAAATACTGCTCGGCGGATGCCTTGCCCTCATTCACTTCCTGGGTCCACTGCTCGAACGGCATCTTGATTCCGAACGCCTTGTCGATGGCGAACGCGATATCAAGGAAGTCCAGGCTGTCGATGCCCAGATCGTCGATGACATGGCTGTCCGGCTTGATATCGTCGCGCGGAATGTCGCACGTTTCCGAAATGATGTCGGCGACCGTATCGAAGGTGGACGACATTAGGCATATCTCCAGAGTAGTGGCGGCGGTCCCGCCGAATGTGACTGGCGGCATCGTCCGCGGCTGCGGGGCGGGCCGATGGCACCGAGATGGCCCGCCCGATCTAAACGAGGCGCGCGCTAAGTGCAACGGTATCGCGACACGTGCTTGCACGCGCCGTCCGCTCCGGCTATATGCCAGAACCAGTCGCCGCCGGCCAGTGGTCGGATGGCGCCAAGGGCGCGTAGCTCAGCGGGAGAGCACTACGTTGACATCGTAGGGGTCGCTGGTTCAATCCCAGCCGCGCCCACCATTCAAATCCGCGAAATATCCCAATATCCGCGAATGCGTATGGTGTATCCCGCCCCGTGCGGGTCGTCCGCCGATGCGGCGACGACGAACCCGCATGCCCCCGGGGGGGCGGGTACGAATCCGAATCAATCTTGGTCACAAACGTATTTCGGGTCTGCGGCCGGATGAAAGTCGTGGGCACCGCGGCTTGAGTCTTGATTGGCCGACGTGCGCTGTCGTTCCGATCGATTCCATGTAATCGAATCCTTCCGCAGTCAGCGAAGTCCTCGCGATATTGATTCGGACGTGGAACGTTTGACCGGATTTTTCCCGCAAATTGCGTGTCGCGTTCAAAAATCTCGCCAGGAATGCCGAAATTTCAGTGTTTATTGGCGGCCGGGATCATTGGAGAATTTCGGGGCAGGTCAAATTTGTGGTCTCCCTAGCTCGGCAATATTTTTTCTGAGCCACATGTTTTGTGAAAATATTTATTCATATGGCAAAAAAACTTCAATGAACTAGTAGCCGTGAATTATATTCGAAATATATTCATTGTATAGGTCGTATCAAGCGAATATATATTATGTATATACCTATAAATACATAATAATAACATGAATATTGGCCATTCAGGATTGGTTAATACGTCAGTACTTTAAGATATCAACGAAATACCGACGTTCCCTAACGACCGAAATTTCTATCTTACCTTACGGCAACAAAGAGATCTGGCATGTCACTCATCAAACGGTTCACCGATCTGCGGATCGGCGTTCGCCTCATATCGGGATTTTCGATCATCCTGCTGCTGCTTGTCGCAGTCGCCGGCATATCGACCTTCGGCCTCTCCGGCGCCACGTCGAATTTCACCGAGTATCGATTGTCGGCGCGCCAGACCGTGGCCGCCCAGGCGATCAGTGCCGATCTCTATTCCATGCGCCTGGCGCTGAAGGATTTCCTCACCGAAGGTACCGACGAAGCGCAGGAGCGGGTGCTCAAGGGCGCGGACTATGCGTTGACGGAAATCGAATCGGCGAAAGAGCTGTTCTCCAAGGGCTCTGATCAGTTTGCCCGGATCGAATCCGTCGCCGGCAAGATTGCCGAATACAGGGCCAATTTCGTTTCGGTCACCGAAATGCGCGTCAAGCGGAACGCGTATGTCGATCAGATGAACGAGCAGGGTCCGAAGATGGAACAGGACCTGTCCACCATCATGCGGAGCGCCAATCGGGATGGCGACGCATCGGCCGCCTACGCCGCGGGCGACGCTATGCACAGCCTTCTGCTCGCCCGGCTCTACGCCATGAAGTTCCTGATGGACAATTCGCAGGACTCGGTCGACCGCGTCCGGGAGGAACTTTCCACGTTCCGCGAAGGCACCAGCCGGATGCTGGCGGAGTTGCAGAACCCGGAACGCCGCAGGCTGGCCACTGACATCAAGAACACCAGTGACCTGTATGCCGAGGAATTCGAGGGCGTTCAGGAACTCATCTTCAAGCGCAACGACATCATCGCCAACCAGCTCGATACGCTCGGTCCGCAGATGCGTGAGCTGCTGGCGCAGGTGACCGACACGAATCGCGCCATGCAGGACGAACTGGGGCCGCGCGCCGAGGCTGAGATCAACAGCGCAATGTTGACGGCGATCATCATATCCGCCGTCGCCATCGCCTTCGGTATCCTGGTCGCGCTGTTCCTGGCCCGTTCGATCACCCGCCCGATCACCAGCATGACCGAGGCCATGGGCCGTCTCGCCGACGGCGACAAGGAACTCGAGATTCCCGCCCAGGACCGCAAGGACGAGGTCGGCGAAATGGCTGCCGCGGTGCAGGTGTTCAAGGAGAACATGATTAAGGCCGACAAACTTACCGCCGAACAGGAGGAGATGAAGAAGCGCGCCGAGATCGAGAAGCGCGAGACGATGAACAAGATGGCCGACGAGTTCGAATCCTCGGTCAAGGGCATCGTCAATACCGTCTCGTCGGCCGCCACCGAGCTTCAGTCCTCCGCCGAGGCTCTGTCGGGAACCGCGGAAGAGACCAACCGGCAGTCGACGGCGGTGGCCGCCGCGTCGGAACAGGCCTCGACCAACGTCCAGACCGTGTCGTCCGCCGCGGAGGAGCTCTCCGCCTCGGTCTCCGAGATCGGTCGTCAGGTGTCGCAGGCGAGCGAGATCGCAGGCAAGGCGGTCGACGATGCGCAGCGGACCAACGCCACGATCGAAAACCTGTCGTCGGCCGCGCAGAAGATCGGCCAGGTCGTCGAACTGATCAGCGATATCGCCGAGCAGACCAATCTGCTGGCCCTCAACGCCACGATCGAGGCAGCCCGCGCCGGTGAAGCCGGCAAGGGCTTCGCGGTCGTCGCCCAGGAGGTGAAATCGCTGGCCGGCCAGACGGCCAAGGCGACCGAGGAAATCGGCCAGCAGATCACGGCCGTGCAGTCGCAGGTCGAGGACTCGGTCGGCGCTATCCGGGCGATCAGCGGCACCATCGAGCAGATCAGCTCGATCTCGACGGCAATCGCCTCCGCCGTCGAAGAGCAGGCCGCGGCGACCCAGGAGATCGCCCGCAACGTCCAGCAGGCGGCCGCCGGCACCCGCGATGTCTCCACCAACATCACCGGCGTCACCCAGGCCGCCGGCGAGACCGGTCAGTCGGCGGAGCAGGTTCTGACCGCTGCGAGCGAGCTCAGCCAGCAGTCCGAATTGCTGCGCCAGCAGGTCGATACGTTCATCGGCACGGTGCGTGCCGCCTGATCGGCGACCGGACGGCTTCGGCCGTCCTCGATAAGACATATGATGGCGGCGGGCCCTCCGGCCCGCCGCCATTTTTTCGCGTCCGGCGGTCCACGAGGCGGCATGTCTGGCGCGGACAGGGCGCCAGTCCGGCAGTCTGCCGCCTTTATGGATCGCCTTTTTGAGCCCGAATTTGGCCGCCTGCGTTGACAGAAACGGGGGGCATGGCTATTTTCCGGCCTGAATTTCAGGGTCGGCCGCGCGCCGACCTTTTTCTGTCGAAAACATCAGGAAAGCACGGCCCCAGAAATGGGTGCCGTCGACGGCGATCAAGAGCCATGAAAATCAGAAATTCGATCAAGTCGCTGGTCAAGCGCCACCGTAACAACCGCATTGTCCGCCGCAAGGGCCGGATTTACGTCATCAACAAGACGAATCGGCGGTTCAAGGCGCGTCAGGGCTAAGGCCCGAACCGACTTGCGGGAAATACCCGCAGGCGTTGACCAGACACGATTGCTGCCCCATCTTTTCGGGTCATGGACAAGTTCCGTGGCCTGATCTGCGTCGTCTGCTTCACCGCGCTTGTGTCGGCGGCACCGATCGCCGTGTCCGCGGAGGATCCCACCGGTCCGGAAGCCGTGCCCGGAAAAAGCGACAAATCCGCCGAGGCAGTCGCATCCTCGGTCGAGGATCTGCTCGACAGGCTGTCGCAATCGGCAAGCGAAGATGAAGCGAAAGCGCTCGAGCGCAAGATCGTCGCCGCCTGGAACGAATCGGGCAGCGACACGGTCGATCTTCTAGTCCAGCGCGCCGGTGCGGCGATCGAGGACAAGGATCTCGGTATCGCGCTGCAATATCTCGACCTCGTCACCCAGATGCTGCCCGACTATGCCGAAGGCTGGAACATGCGGGCGACGGTCTATTACCTGCTCGACGAGTACGAGCTTTCACTGGCGGATATCCAGCGCACGCTCGCGCTGCAGCCCCGGCATTTCGGGGCGTTGACCGGGCTCGGCCTGATTTTCCGAGAGCTCGACGAGCCGGAAAAGGCGCTGGAGGCGTATCGCCAGGTGCTGGCGGTGCACCCTTATTTCGGCAAGGCCCGTCAATCGGTCGAGAAGCTCGAGACCGAAGTCGAGGGACGCGATATCTGACCCGAACCGAGGCTCTGACGCGAACCGGGGCGCCCGCCTTCGGGCCGGGGAGGGGATCAACCCTCGCCGAGCTTGTCGGATCCCACGAAGGCAATCCTCAGCATGTTGGTCGCGCCGGGCGTGCCGAATGGAACGCCGGCGGTGACGATAATGCGCTGGCCGGGCCGGGCGAACCCTTCCTGATAGGCGATGCGGCAGGCGCGATCGACCATGTCGGTCTCGTCGCTCGCATCCTCGGTCTCGACACAGTGCACGCCCCAGACCAGCGCCAGCCGGCGCGCCGTGGCGGTATTGGGGCTCAAGGTGATGATCGGCCGGTCCGGACGTTCGCGGGCGACGCGCAGGCCGGTCGCGCCCGAGGACGTGTAGCAGACGATCGCCGGCAATTTCAGCGTCTCGGCGACGGTACGGGCGGCGGCCGAGATGGCGTCCGGGCCGGTCGGCTCGGGATCGGTGCGCTGGGCGTGGATGACGTTGGCGAAGACCGGATCGGTTTCGACCTTCTCGGCGATGCGGTTCATGGTGGCGACCGCCTCGATCGGGAAGTCGCCGACGGCCGATTCCGCCGAAAGCATGATGGCGTCGGCACCCTCGAAGACCGCCGTTGCCACGTCGGACACCTCCGCGCGCGTGGGAACCGGAGCGGAGATCATCGATTCGAGCATCTGGGTCGCGATCACGACGGGTCGTCCGGCATGGCGGCAGACCCGGGTGATGCGCTTCTGCACGCCGGGCACGGCTTCCAGCGGCATTTCAACGCCGAGATCGCCGCGCGCCACCATCAAGCCGTCGGCCATCTCGATAATCTCGTCGAGGCGCTCGACCGCGGAGGGTTTCTCGATCTTCGCCATGACGAAGGCGCGGCCGCGGGTCATCTTGCGCGCCTCGGCGAGATCGTCCGGGCGCTGCACGAAGGACAGCGCGATCCAGTCGACACCGAGATTGACGGCGGCATCCAGGTCGGCGCGGTCCTTGTCGGTCATTGCGCCGAAGGGCAGTAGCGTATCGGGCAGGCTGATGCCCTTGCGGTCCGACAGCCTGCCGCCGATCTCGACAGTGCATTCGAGCCGTTTCGCAGAGGCATGCTCGATGCGCAGCCGGATGCGGCCGTCGTCGAGCAGAACGCGGTGGCCGGCCTCGGCCGTCTGGAACACGGGCGGGTGCGGCAAATGGACCCGAGAGACGTCGCCCGGCTTGCTGGACGTGTCGAGGACGAAGGTCGCGCCTTCTTCGAGGTCCACTTTCCCGTTGGCGAATTGACCGACCCGGAGCTTCGGGCCCTGCAGGTCGACAAGGATGCCGATCGGGCGGGCGAACCGCTCCTCCACTGCGCGAATGCGGCTATGCAGGGTCCGCAGCAGGTCGTGCGGGGTATGGCTCATGTTGATGCGGAAGACGTCCGCGCCGGCCTCGAACAGTTCGGCGATTCGGTCTTCCTCCGAAGTGGCCGGGCCGAGTGTCGCCAGTATCTTGATGGAACGTCGCCGTCGCATGGCGAAGGAGCCCCCTGTTTCGTCCGACATCGGGCATATTCGAGGTCTTTGGCCCCGATATCCCGGCACTGCTTCTTTTGTATGACGAATCGGCGCAGAAAGTCAGGGGGCGCACGCATTTGCGTGGAGAAAAGGCTCGGGACCGGCTTGTCGCGGCGATAACGGTGGCGACTGCGGCGGATTAGTCGCCGCCGGTGCCTTCGCCGCCGAGGGAGGGATCCTGGAGCTGGACCGTCCAGGTGGTCTGCTCCTGCGTATCGATCTCGAAGAAGCCTGTGCGCTGATAGCCGCGATCCTCGCACCCGTTGATGCCGCGGATCGTGAACATCTGATCCTGCGTGCACATAAAGGCTTCACCGGCCCATTCGCCGCCGTGATCGTAGTCGATCGCGTAGACGTAGTAGTAGCGCGATGCCAGTTCGCCGCGCAGCACGGTTTCGCAGCTGTTCGGGCCGATATTCCACCAGCCCTCCGTCGCCCAGCCCTTATCGTCCTTGTAGCCGACGGCGACGCCGACGCGGCCAGGCGTGGTGTTGCAGATGCGGAAATCGGCCGCCGCGTCGCGCGCGGAGGCGGCAAGCACCATGCCGCCGAGGGCGGCGGCTAGCAGATAGGTAGATCGGAACGGATGCCGTGGCAAAGAAAGTGCTGTTCTCATGGCGCCTTTGTCGGCAAGCGCTTCGCTTGCGCCGAAAGTGATGTCAGTCGGCGTCCGTGTCAACGATTACAGCCCGGAAATCGTTGACGTTTGTGAACGTCGGGCCGGGGACCAGAAGATCGCCGAGACGCTCGAAGAAGCCGGTAGAATCGTTGTCTTCCAGAAATGCGTCAGCGTCGAGGCCGAGTTGGGTGGCTCTGGGGAGCGTATCCGGGCCGATAATCGCACCAGCGGGATCGTCGGCCGCGCCTTTGCCGCCGTCGGTTCCGTCGGTGTCGCCGGCAAGCCCCCAGATGCCGGGGCGGCCGTGCAGGGCGATGGCAAGCGCCAGAGCGAACTCCTGATTCGGCCCGCCGCGGCCGCGGCCGCGCAGTGTCACCGTCGCCTCGCCGCCTGACAGGATAGCGACCTTGCGGCCCTGGTCGGCGCGTTTGCGGGCCAATTCGGCGTGATCTCCGGCAAGATCGCGCGCATCGTCCTCCAGGTCGCTACCGAGAATCTCCGTTTCGAAACCGAGTGCGCGGGCTTCGCGATCGGCGGCCGCGATCGCCATCGCAGGCGTCGCGACGAGCCGATACGTGGCGTTCGCAAGGCGCGAATCGGCGGGTTTCGGCGTTTCGTTGGCCGGATCGGAGAGGGCTGCGGCGATCTCGGGGCCCGGCGTGATTGCGTATTTGTCGAGAACGGCGCGGGCGTCGGCGAGGCTGGTCGGGTCGGCGACCGTCGGACCCGAGGCGATCGCCGCCGGATCGTTGCCGGCGACATCGGAAATCGCCAGTGTCAGCAGCCGGGCCGGATAGGCGGCGGCCGCGAGCCGTCCACCCTTGATGCGCGACAGGTGGCGGCGGACCGTGTTGATCTCGCCGATGCGGGCGCCGGAAGCGAGCAGGGCGCGGGTCAGCTCCTGCTTGGCCTCGAGCGTCACGCCGTTCGCCGGCGCTATCCACAGGGCGGAGCCGCCGCCCGACAGGAGCACCAGCACCAGGTCGTCGGGGCCGGCGGACGCGGCGCGTTCCAGCGCCTGGCCGGTCGCGGCGATACCGGCCTCGTCCGGCACCGGATGGGAGGCCTCGACCATGCGGATCCGGCGCGTCGGCCGTCCATAGCCGTAGCGGGCGATGGCAAGGCCGGTCAGACGGTCGGGCGGCAGCGACAGGGCATCGAGGTAATGGCGCTCGGCAGCGGCCGCCATGCTGCCGGCGGCCTTGCCGGCGGCGAGCACGACGATCCGGCCGGCCGGCGGCTCGGGCAGGTGCGGCGGCAGGCAGCCGTCGGGATGCGCGGCGGCGACGGCGGCATCGAACAGGGCACGGAGCGTATCTCGTCGGTCTCGGCTCATCGGCGCGATCAGCCGGTCTGTCTGCGGCGGCGCGGGCGGGCTATCCAGACGCCCAGAAGGATCGCGGCGGCGCCCAGAAGCTGCATGCCGGTCATGTCCTCGCCGAGGATCATCCAGCCGAACACCGCGGCGGCCACGCCCTCCAGGAAGATCACGAGCGACGAGAAGCCGGCCGGCAGGTAACCGAGGGCGAGCGCCAGAAGCCCCTGGCCACCGGCATGGCTGATCAGCGCCAGGGCGATCAGCATCATCAGCCCCTTGGACGTCGCGGGAAACAGGGTCGGCTCCAGGATCAGCGCGATCACCAGCAGTACGGCGGCGGTCACCAGCGACGACATGAAGATGAGGCGTCCGGCCGGATGGTGCTTGCGGGCCGGACGGATCGCCAGGATGTAGGAGCCGAAAAAGCACGCGGTGATCAGGCCGAAAGTATCGCCGAGGAGGTTGGAGGGGGCGAAGCTGTAGCTCGATCCGAGCAGGAACGCCGCGCCGGCGAGGCCGGCGCCGAGCCCGACGACGATCTCCGGGCCGATCGCCTCGCGCAGGATGAGCCAGGACAGGCTGACGACGAAAACCGGCGCCAAAGCCGCCAGGAAGGTGGCGTTGGCGACCGTCGTGTTCATGATCGCGAGGTGCCAGAAGAACAGGTCTCCAGCGAACAAGAGCCCGGCCACCAAAACATACCGGTCGAAACGCGGCGCGGTGGAGCGGGGGCCGCGGCGCGCCTCGTAGGTCATCCAGGCGTAGAGCGCGGGCAGTGCCAGGGCCACGCGCCAGAAGGCGCTGGCGAACGGGCCGACTTCGGCAAGGCGAACGAAGATCGGCGACGCGCCCATCGCCACGGCACCGAGCGCCAACGCGCCGAAGGCGAACGCCGCCGTCCGTGCTTCTGAAGCGCCGATTTCGGTCTCGAGGACGCGCGTCATCGCTCTCCGTCCGGCCTCGGGTTGTGCATCCACGCCGCGGGCACGTTGCCGCCGGCGTCGGGATCGCCTAAGAGTTCGCCATTCCTAGGGCAGCATCGCCCGCCCGTCACGCAGAATCGCCCGATCGTATCGTTCCATGACGCGCGTAGCCGAGTATCCGACCTCCGACGCACCCGCGCGGGACGCTGCCGATACGTTCGTCCCGAGCGAAACGATATCCGGCGCCGTCGAGACCGGCTGGCTGATCCTGTGCGATCACGCCTCGAGCCGGCTGCCGGCGGCGTATGGCGACCTTGGTCTTCCGCCGGAGGAATTCGAGCGGCACATCGCCTACGATATCGGCGCGGAGGCCGTGACCCGGCAGCTGGCAAGGGAACTCGGCGCGCCGGCGGTGCTGTCGCGGTTCTCGCGTCTGCTGATCGATCCCAATCGCGGCGCGGACGATCCGACGCTGTTGATGCGGTTGTCGGACGGCGCGGTGGTGCCCGGCAACGCACGGGCCGACGCCGCGGAGAAGGCGAAGCGCGTCGCCGCCTACTACGAGCCCTATCACCGTGCGATCGAGACGGCGATCGACACGGCGATCTCGGCGGGACATCCGCCGGCGATCGTTTCGATCCACAGTTTTACGCCGCTATGGCGGGGCACCCGCCGGCCGTGGGAAATCGGTATCCTGTGGGACAAGGACCCCCGGCTCGCGGTGCCGATGATCGAGGCCTTCGCCGCCGATCCGCTGCTCACCGTCGGCGACAACGAACCCTATTCGGGCCGCCTCAGGGGCGACACCATGTACCGGCACGGCACCCGGCGCGGCCTTGCGCACGCCCTCGTCGAGCTGCGCCAGGACCTGATCGCCGAGGCGCCGGGACAGGCGGAATGGGCGGGCCGGCTCGTCGACGTGCTGCGCGCCCTTGCCGGACGCGAGGGCCTGAACGAGATTCGCCACTACGGCTCCGGCGCGCCGGGCGAGATGTGACGGCGCCGGGCGGACCGCAAAAGCGAGGCTTGTTATGACCGAACTCGATCAAAAGACGCGCACCGAACTGGAAGCGGCCGCCTTCCGCCGGCTGGTGCAGCACCTGCGCGACCGAACCGACGTTCAGAACATCGACCTGATGAATCTCGCCGGTTTTTGCCGCAATTGCCTGTCGAACTGGTATCGGGAGGCGGCGGAGGAACGCGGCCTGCCCGTCGACAAGGAGGACAGCCGCCTCGTCGTCTATGGCATGCCCTACGACGAGTGGAAATCGAAGTATCAGACAGAGGCGACGTCCGAGCAGAAGGCCGCGTTCGCGGTCTCGCACGCGGCGACGCACAAGGATCACTGAGGCCAACTGGTCCGGCAACGGAGGACATCATGAACGACACCGGCGGCATCGCCACCACACAATTGCATTCCATCGTTCAGCGTATCGAGCGGCTGGAAGAGGAAAAGAAGGCGCTCGCCGACGATATCCGCGACGTTTACGCCGAGGCGAAAGCGAACGGCTTCGACGTCAAGGCGCTCAGGACGATCGTCAAGTTGCGGAAACAGGATACGGCCGAGCGTCAGGAGCACGAGGCAATCCTGGCTACCTATATGGTGGCGCTCGGAATGGTCACGGACGAGTAAGGAGAGGGGGCCTTCGATGGCCCCTTCGACGTCTTAGCGCAGGGCGGCGGCGCGCTCTGCCTGGCGATCGGACACGCTGCCGGTCGTCATGTTGTCGGCAAGGCTCGCGAACTCGTAGGTTCGCGTCTCCACCGGCGACACCGCCGGACCGGTGAACCGGCGCATCGGATAGATGAGCTGCGGGCCAGCGGCAAACCGGTTGACCACGACGGGCCCGGATACCGCCGTCAGCGCGCCCAGATCGGTCTGATCGGGATGGCGCAGCACCACGAACTTGTGACCCCGCAGGGAATTGTCGCCGCCCAGATAGGGCAGCAGCGCGTGAGCGCGGTAGTCTATGGCTACTAGCACCGGACGGTCGCGCACGGGAATCTCCGAGCCGGTGAACGTCGCCGCGAAGGGCGGCATCTCGGCGTGCGGTCCGGTTGCCGCGAGCGCGGTCGCCGTCGTCAGTTCGTTCTCCGGCTCAAGCGGAGCTGGCGAGACGGCGGTCTGCGCGGGCACCGCCGCGTCGTCGCCACCCCGGGCGATCAGCATGCCGATGGCGTCGGTTCCGGTCATTAACGGCCGTGCACGCGGCATCTGCGTGACAAGGGCCTGCGGCGACACGCTGGCCGTCATCAGCGGCGTCCCGGTCGCTGCACTTTCGGAAGCGGGTTCCGCCATCGCGACCAGTACCGGTTTCGGTGTCGGAATGGGCGCGTCGGGCAAGGCCGCGACGGCGGGCACGTCGGCAAGCGGCTTCGTCCGTGGAACCGGTGTGTTGGCGAGGGACGCCACCACCGTCGGCGCCTGCGGCTCAGGCGCGGGGGCCGGCGCAACCTCGGCGGCCGGCGTCGGCGCAGCCTTGGCCTGAGCGTTTGACGCGCCTTCCTCGTCGCCGTCCTCGCCGGACTCGAACAGTGCGGCGATCAGGCTGCGGCCGCCGCTGGAGCTGCCGCCGGTGCTTCTGGCCACGGCGGCCGGGGTGATCGCCACCGACGGATCGAGGCGGGGATAGCTGGCGACCGCGACCTGCCGGCTTCTCGATGTGCTCGAGGAGGCCGACGCGGTGCGCGAGCGCGTGCCACTTTGCACCGAGGCAACGGCCTGGTTGTAGCCGGGCATCGGCTTGCCGTCGGAGGGGATGTGAAGGGTCTTGCCGTCAGGGAACAGCTTGGCGAGTTGCTGGCGCGTCATCCGCGGCCAGTGGCGGACGCTGCCGGTGTCCATGTGGACGAAGGGCGAGCCAGAGGTCGGATAGTAGCCGACGCCGCCGCCCTGGAATTTCAGCGCGGTTTCGCGCAGCTTCGTCAGGGGAACGTCGGGCAGGTAGAAGTCCATCGCCTTGCCGACCATATGCTGGCTGGTCTTGGCGACGCCGCGCGACCGGGAGCGCAGCATGGCATTTGTGACCGGCGAACGGTATCCGGACAGTACGTAGATTGGCGCCTTCGAGCCGACGGCGTTGCGCACCTCCCAGACGAGGTCCAGCAGGGCGGGATCCATGGTGGTGGATTCATTGCGGCGCCAGTCGCGCAGGATGTAGTTGATCTTCTTCAGGCCTTCGGAGTCGTAGCGTCCGTTGCGCTTGAAGGTGATGGTGACCGTTTCGCCGGTGTGGAGCTGCTTGAACGACAGCGTCCGGGTTTCCGAACGCGCCTCGGCGGTCAGGCCATCGATGGCGACGAATGCCAATCCGTAAAGCGCAAACGCGCAGGCAGCGCGTACAGCGCTGCGCACTCGTCCCGCCCCCGTTTTACGCGTTCCCACCAAAAGAATTCCGTTCGAAGGTCCCGTCTAAGGCTCAGTCTAATCCCCCCGGCGACCGGCCAGGGGAATTCTTCAGCTTAAAAGGTTAATCCCTGATTAGGATGTAACCTGAACCCAAATCATGGCGCATTTGGGCCCGCCGCCGAGTGTGGAGATCAAAAGCCTACTTTTCAACAGCCCCGGGCTATTTGGTCGCACCTGTTTCCAGCTTCTCAGCTGCCCAGGTTCATGGCCGCCTTCATGCGCGCGTCGTAATCGTAGATGTCCGGGCGCTTCTGCGTTTCGCCGGCGTCGTCGACCCACACGGTGAAATAGGTGAGGTGCACCGGGACGTGGCGCTTTATGGGCAGCGAGCCGTTCTCGCCGCCCCCGATCAGGTGCTTGATGCGCTGGCCGTTGAGCTGCTCCTCGCGCGACAACAGCGCGTCGGCGAACTCGACCGGCTTGTCGACGCGGACGCAGCCGTGGCTGAAGGAGCGCGCCGACCGTGAAAACAGGTTCCGCGTCGGCGTGTCGTGCAAATAGACGTCGTGCTTGTTGGGGAACATGAACTTCACCCGCCCCAGCGCGTTGGCATTGCCGGGCGGCTGGCGGAACCGGAACGGCATGTTTTCCGGGTTCCAAAGGCCCCAGTCCACCGACCGCGGATCGATCACCATGTCGCTGCCGCCGCCGGTATAGATCACCTCGAGGCCGCGGCGCGCGAAGAAGTCCGGGTCGCGGCGGATTTCCGGCATCATCTCCTTGGTGGCGATGGAGCGCGGTACGTTCCAGTAGGGATTGACGTCGACATACTCGATCTCGTCGGAGAAGACCGGCGTCTGGTTTTCCGACGTGCCGACGATGACGCGGGTATCGAATTCCACCGCTCCACCGGTAACGACCCGGAGCATGTATTCGGGAATGTTCACCCAGACGTGGTGCGCGCCCATGTCGCGGGGAACCCAGCGCCAACGCTCCATGTTGACGAGAACGTCGGCGACCGTGATCTGGCTGCCGCCGTTGAGCGCGGCGCGCGTCTGCGGGCCGATCACGCCGTCGACTTCTAGGCTTGCTCGCTCCTGGAAGGCCTTCACGGCCTCCACTGCGGCATCGTCGTAGACCTGTTCACCCGCGCCGGTGACCGCGGGCACGCCCAGGCGGGCGCGAAGCACCGGCACCCGCTCATCGGACATGCCGGGTTTCAGCGACTTGCCGTCCGGGATCTCCGGCGGTGTCTCCTCCGTCGTCCGCGCGCGCAGGTCCGCGAGCAGTTGCTTCAACGCGGCGAAGGCCGGGTGCTGAGGATTGAAGCTTTCCAGATAGACGACCTTGTCGTCGGCCTTGCCGAGGCCCTCGAGAACGGCCTTGCGCGCCGGGCGCACCGGCGCCGCCGTCATGAACTTGCCCAGGGTGGCCGGATCGAAGATGCCAGCCTGCGCGTCGGCTGCGAATCGCATCGCTGCGACCGTCAGGACCAGCTCGGCATCGGCGAGCTTTGCCGGGTCGGCGGTGCCGGAAAGGCCGACATCGAGATCGGGCAGGACGTAGCGGCCTGGGTCGAGGCCGTAGGCATCCGCGTTCTCGAGGCGACGGACGACCGCGCGGGCGGCGCCGTCGAACTTGCCGTCCTTGATCCAGAGCGGGGCGAATTGGCGCTCGGCGTAAAAGCCGACCAGCGCCATATGATCGGCCTTGCCGAACGCTCCGGTGTTTTCGAGCGCGGTCTCGATCGCAGGCGACACCGGATCCGAAGCGGGCGGCGTGGCGTTCGCGACCGTCGGTCCCGTTTCGGAGGGGGCGGTGTCTGGCGCTTCGCTCGCGGCGGCCGCAGCCGGCTTATCGGACGATTCCGGGGATAGCCCCGGCGTCGGGCTTTCCGTCTGGGCCGGCTTGGCGATTTCCTGCGTCCGCGGCTCGGGCACCGCATCCTGAGCCCGGGCGGGGAGCGTCCAGGCGACGGAAACGAGAAGGCCTGTGGCCAGCGAGCGAACGATGGAGGTGCGCATCTGGAGATGTGTCCGATTCATCAGGCAAAACTAGCGGCATTTGCCGGAAATCGCCACCTGTTCCCGATCACTCCGCCGCGTCGAGTTCCAGTTCCTTGAGGCGCCGATACAATGTCGACCGCCCGATGCCGAGCCGGCGTGCAACTTCGCTCATGCGGCCGCGATAGTGCTCGACGGCAAAACGGATTAGGTCGGCCTCGATTTCGTCAAGAGGTCTGACGTCGCCGTCTTCCGACAGGATAGGCACCACGCCGCGCGCGGGGGCCGGCATGGTCGCGATCGGGGGAAGCGTCGCGGGCCGCGGCACCTGCATTCCCGGTTCGACGTGCGCGTCCCTCTGGACGCTGAGCTCGATGGTGGGCCGGGTCAGCTCGACATCCTGGAAGTCGTCGATCTGGGCTGCGATCTGCGGGAAACTGTCGACGTCGAGCTGGTTGCCGTCGGCCAGAACCACCGCCCGGAACACCGTGTTCTCGAGCTGCCGGACATTGCCCGGCCAGCGATGGCGCATCAGCAGCGTCAGCGCTTCCGGCGTGATCGAATCGACGCGCTTGCCTTCCTCCGCGCCGAAGCGGGTAAGGAAGTGCTTGACCAGGAGAGGAATGTCCTCGGTCCGCTCCCTGAGCGGGGGGACCAGGATCGGAAACACGTTGAGGCGGTAATAGAGGTCTTCGCGGAAGCGCTTCTGGCAAACCAGGTCGATCATCGAGCGGTTGGTGGCCGAGATCAGACGGAAGTCGCTCTTCAGCGGCCTGCGGGCGCCGACGGGTTCCACCTCGCCTTCCTGCAGGGCGCGCAGGAGCTTGACCTGCGCTTCGGGCGGCAGCTCGCCGACCTCGTCGAGAAACAGCGTGCCGCCGTCGGCATCGACGAACTTGCCGATGCGCTTCTCGGTCGCCCCGGTAAACGCGCCCTTTTCGTGCCCGAACAGGGTCGACTCGACGAGATTTTCCGGGATCGCGCCGCAGTTGACGGCGACGAAGGACTTGCCGGCGCGGGCGCTGGAACCCTGGATCGCCCTTGCGATCAGTTCCTTGCCGACGCCGGATTCGCCTTCGATGATGATCGGAATGTTCGAACCGGCGGCGCGCTCGCCGAGTTCGATGACGCGCTGCATCGCCGGCGAACGGGTCACGATGTCGTCGAAGGTCAGGGTGCCGTCGACGCGGCGCTTGATCCGGGCGATCTCGCCTTCCAGCGCGTTGACCTTCAGGGCGTTGCGGATCGAGATCTCGAGCCGCTCGGGGCTTACCGGCTTCACGAAGAAATCGATGGCGCCGGCCCTGACCGCGCTGACCACGGTGTCGATGCCGCCGTGGGCCGTCTGGACGATGACGGGGCGGTAGAGGCCCTCCTTGCGCATCCGTTCCAGTGTGCCCATGCCGTCAAGATCGGGCATGACGAGATCGAGCACGATCAGAACGATTGCGCCCGCGTCCGGCGCGGTGAGTGCGGCTATCGCTTCATCGCCCGTCTCCGCGGTCGCCGTCTCGAAGCCGAACCGCTGGATGGCGGTTTCCAGAATGCGACGCTGTACGGGATCGTCGTCGACGATCAGAATACGCTCGGCCATACGTCCTCCAAGTCGAACGCGCCTGGCGGCGGTCCGGGGGGCTGTCCCATTTTGGGCATTGTGACCACCTCCGGTAAAAGGGCCCTTAAACTAATCTAATAGTGATCGGGCGGGCATTTTCGTCGAATTACGGCCGGAAAGACGCTGTTGTCCTTGATGCGCGGCGTTGCGAAGCTAATATCGCTGCAGTTTCGGCCGAAGGCGGACGGATGTTCGAAATCCTCGCCAGGCCAATTCCTGAATCGAACGGAGTTTTCGAGCATGAAGGTCCGTAATGCGGCCACGGGAGCGCAGGCAGCCACGAAGTTCGATCTCGGGGCATTGCCGACGTGGAACCTCGACGATCTGTACCCCGGCATGGAGTCGCCGGAGGTGCGCGCCGATCTCGACCGGTCCCTGAAGGATTCGCAAGCGTTCGAGGCCAAGTGGAAAGGTACACTGGCCGATCTCCTCGAAAAGCCGGACGGGGCGAAGGCGCTTGCCGAAGCGATTGCCGCATTCGAGGTGCTGCACGACGTTCTCGGCCGTCTCGTTTCCTACGCGGGCCTGCAGCACGCCCTCGACGTCTCCGACCCGAAGCGGTCGAAATTCTTCGGTGACGTGCGCGAGAAGGTCACCAATGCCGGCATCCACCTCCTGTTCTTCCCGCTGGAGCTCAATCGGCTGGACGACGCGAAGATCGAGGCGGCGATGCAGTCCGAGCCGGCGCTCGACCACTATCGGCCGTGGATCGAGGACGAGCGCAAGGAGCGGCCCTATCAGCTCGACGACCAGCTGGAGCGGTTGTTCCACGAGAAATCGATCACCGGGCGCGGCGCCTGGAACCGGCTGTTCGACGAAACGATGGCGGCGCTGCGCTTCGACGTCGACGGCGAGGAACTGACCCTCGAGCCGACGCTCAATCTGCTGCAGGACAGCGACGGCGAGAAGCGCCGCAAGGCCGCGCAGGCGCTGATCGCGGCGTTCGGCGATCATCTGCCGACCTTTTCGCTGGTCACGAACACGCTCGCCAAGGACAAGGAGATTTCCGACCGCTGGCGCGGGTTCGAGGACGTTGCCGATGCGCGGCATCTGGCCAACCGGGTCGAGCGCGAGGTGGTCGACGCGCTGGTCGAAAGCGTGCGCGGCGCCTACCCCGAGCTGTCGCACCGCTACTACAAGCTCAAGGCGGGCTGGTTCGGCAAGGACGTGCTGGACTTCTGGGACCGCAACGCGCCGCTGCCCAAGATCGAGCAGAAGACGTACGTCTGGTCGGAAGCGCGCGAGACGGTGTTGTCGGCCTATTCGGCCTTTTCGCCGGACATGGCGAAGCTTGCCGAACCTTTCTTCGACAAGGGCTGGATCGACGCGGCCGTGAAGCCGGGCAAGGCGCCGGGCGCCTTCGCGCATCCGACTGTGCCGAGCGCGCACCCTTACGTGCTGCTGAACTATCTCGGCCGGCCGCGCGACGTGATGACGCTCGCCCATGAACTCGGCCATGGCGTGCATCAGGTGCTTGCCGCGCCGCAGGGGCCGCTGATGGCGCCGACGCCGCTGACGCTGGCGGAGACGGCCAGCGTGTTCGGCGAGATGCTGACCTTCAAGGCGCTGCTGGCCAAGACCACCGACGCGAAGGCGCGCAAGGGCCTGATCGCGGCCAAGGTCGAGGACATGATCAACACGGTGGTGCGCCAGATCGCCTTCTATGTGTTCGAGCGCCGCATCCACACCGCCCGGCGCGAGGGCGAACTGACGGTCGACGACATCAACGCGATCTGGAAGGAGGTGCAGGCCGAAAGCCTGGGACCGGCGATCCGGCTCGGCGAGGGCTACGAGACCTTCTGGTGCTACGTGCCCCACTTCATCCATTCGCCTTTCTACGTCTATGCCTATGCGTTCGGCGACTGTCTGGTGAACTCGCTCTACGCCATCTACGAGAACGCGTCCGACGGGTTTGTCGAGAAGTATTTCGACATGCTGCGGGCCGGCGGTACCAGGCACCATTCCGAGCTGCTCGCCCCGTTCGGGCTCGACGCGCGCGACCCGGAATTCTGGCGCATGGGGCTTAAGGTGATCTCGGGGCTGATCGACGAACTCGAGGCGATGGAGGACTGAAGCCATGCCGATCCTGCTGATCCTGCTGCTGGCGCTGATCATCGCGCAGGTCGGTTTCTGGAAGACGCTGGGCTCGATCCTCGGTGCGATCGCGATGATCGGGTTGCTGGTCGTCCTGGTCGTGCTGGCGCTGGCGGTGCTCGGCCTGATCATCGCCAGGCGGACGCGGCCGCGGACCTGATGCCGCCGGCGAGCCGATGAACGAACTGGTCCACACCCCCTATGCCGGCGGGCGATCGCCGTTCTCGATCGGCCTGCAGCCGCTCGACCTTGCCGATTGGATCGAGCCGGACGCGCATCTTCGCGCCCATCTGGACGAAAAGGAGCGCCTGTTCGCTGCAAGCCGGGAGGCGGTGTTCGGCGAGGAGCCGGATACGCGGACCGCGCAGGCCGAGGTGCTGGCGCTGCTGGCCGATCATCTGCCGGCCCGATTTCCCGGGATCTACACGCGGGACGGCGACCATGTCGCCATTGCCGGGACCGGGCGGACCGTCGATCTGGACACCGGTGCGGCGCCGCTCCTGACCGCATCGCGGCTAATCCAGGAGGATCTCGTCGTGATGCGCCAGGGGCCGGAGGGCTACCGGCTGGTCGCGGCGAGCCTGTGTTTTCCCTCATCCTGGTCGCTTGCCGAGAAGTTCGGCAGGCCGATGTCACAGATCCACGCGCCGGTTCCTAACTGGGAAGGCAAAATGGGGCAGCGCGTTGACCGGATTTTCCAGACGCTCAAGGTCGACCGGCCGGTGTGGCGGCTCAACTGGTCGCTGTATCCCGATGCCGAGCTGCACCATCCCGAATCCCGCGAGCGCCCCCGGGACTGGTTTTCCGGCGGCGGTTCTTTCGGCGGTGATTCTTCCGGCGGCGGGGTTTCCGGCGCGATCGTGCCGAGCGCCTTCATCCGGGTCGAGCGGCAGACGCTGCGCCGTCT
This sequence comes from Microbaculum mangrovi, assembly GCF_051390635.1. Taxonomy (NCBI): domain Bacteria; kingdom Pseudomonadati; phylum Pseudomonadota; class Alphaproteobacteria; order Hyphomicrobiales; family Tepidamorphaceae; genus Microbaculum; species Microbaculum mangrovi. The sequence goes on along the minus strand of NZ_JBPODT010000001.1, from coordinate 1,038,068 downwards.
CCCGATATCCGGCGATATCCTTTTCACCATAAGGATTTACGTCGATCCGCTGGCGGCGCTGGCGCGGCATCCCGAGGGCCGATCGCTGGCCCGCAGCCTGCGCGATCAGCTCCTGGCGCTCGACGAGGCGCAAGCCGCCTACAAGGCACTGCTCGAACACCGCGGCCGCATCGTCGCGGCGCTCGAGGCTTTTATTGCCGCGCCCGAGACTGCGGCAATCGGTGCGGGATGACGTGGCGGGGCTTCATACCTACATGAAACGCCGATGAGCGAGCACGACAGCGAACGCAACCGGTTTTCCAAGCGCGCCCGGCGCTACGCGCGCGTCGGCTCGCACGTCGGTTCGGTCGCCGTCAAGTCGGCGGGGCGTCGGCTGCTGGGCCGCGAGGCGGCGCGCGAGAAGAACGCGCTCGAGCTGGCCGCCGCGCTCGGCGGCCTCAAGGGCCCGATCATGAAGGTGGCGCAGCTGCTGGCCACCATCCCGGACGCGCTGCCGGCCGAATACGCGATTGAGCTCGCCAAGCTGCAGAGCCAGGCCCCGCCGATGGGCTGGGCCTTCGTCAAGCGGCGGATGGCGGCCGAACTCGGCGCCGACTGGCAGACCCGGTTCCGGACGTTCGGGCACCAGGCGGCGGCCTCGGCCTCGCTGGGGCAGGTGCATAAGGCGGTCTCGCTTAAGGGCGAGGATCTCGCCTGCAAACTGCAATATCCCGACATGCAGTCGGCGGTGGAGGCGGATCTCTCCCAGCTCGACATGCTGTTCGCGATCCACCGGCGCATGGACCCGGCGATCGACACCAGCCAGATGGGCGAGGAGATCGCCGCGCGCATCCGCGAGGAGCTGGACTATACCCGCGAGGCCGCGCACATGCGGCTCTATCGCGCGATCCTCGAGGACGAGGCGGCGATCCGCGTGCCCGCCGTGTTCGAGGACCTGTCGACCCGGCGGCTGCTCACCATGGGCTGGCTCGAGGGCACGCCGCTGCTGGCCCACAAGCAGGCCGACCTCGACACCCGCAACCGGCTCGCCACCGCGATGTTTCGCGCCTGGTGGTTCCCGTTCTCGCGCTTCGGCGTCATCCACGGCGACCCGCACCTGGGCAACTACACCGTCTACGAGGACGCGCTGGAATCGGGCGCGATCGCGCCGGCCGGCATCAACCTGCTCGACTACGGCTGCATCCGCATCTTCCCGGCCAAGTTCGTCGGCGGCGTCATCGACCTCTACAACGGGCTGCGCACCGGCGACGACGACCTCGTCGTCCACGCCTACGAGACCTGGGGTTTCACCGGGCTCACCCGCGAGCTGATCGACATCCTCAACATCTGGGCGCGGTTCATCTACGGCCCGCTGCTGGAGGACCGGGTGCGCGCCATCGCCGACGGTGTGAGCGCGGCCGAATACGGCCGCAAGCAGGCCTTCACCGTGCACAAGGCGCTGAAGGAGAAGGGGCCGGTGCGGGTGCCGCGCGAGTTCGTGTTCATGGACCGTGCCGCGATCGGGCTGGGCGCGGTGTTCCTGCACCTGCGCGCCGAGCTCAACTTCTATCGCCTGTTCAACGACGCCATCGAGTCCTTCGATCTCGACCGCCTGGCCCGGCGCCAGGCTAAGGCCCTGAAGGCCGCCGGCGTGCCGGCCTAGGCCGGCCGAGGCTCGCCAAGGCTCGCCAAGGCTCGCCTTTCGACCCTCGTTCCTCGCCTGAACGCAATCTGAACGGCCGGTTCAGCCCCGGTTCCGGCGCGGCTGCGTAAAACCCGTCTCGTCCTCGAACGCGGACCCGCCCCGGGCATCCGCACGAACCAGGAGACGGAACAATGACCCGCACGATCGCCTTCGCCACCGCCATCGCCGCCGTCATCGGCTTCACCGCGCTGCCGGCGTCCGCCAACGACGTCTTCATCAACCAGACCGGCTGGGGCAACGCCGCCGGTGGCGCCCAGGGCGGCTTCGGCAACACCATCGGCGTGTTCCAGAACGGGGTCTGGAACGGCGCGGCCAGCCACCAGTTCGGCAACCACAACACCGCGGCCATCGGCCAGGACGGCGTCAACAACGCCGCGCAGACCTGGCAGCAGGGCAACCACAACCAGGCCGGCGTCGGCCAGTTCGGCGCCAACCATACCGCCATCCTGAGCCAGGACGGCAACGGCAACATCGCCGCCGGCGTGCAGGTCGGCAACAACTGCGCCGCCGATGTCAGCCAGGCCGGCGGCGGCAACGTGGCGGCCTTCGTCCAGGCCTGCCCGTAAAGCTCGGAGACGGGCTGACGAACGGGCACATCGGGAGGGGCCGCTGGCGCCTCCCGGCCCTGCGGACCGAGCCGCGAATTCCCCGATCACCGCCTGACAGGCCCATTCCCTGACGGGTCCATTCCCTGACGGGTCCATTCAAGGAGATTTCCGATGACCACGCCCCACACGCGCATCGCCACCCGGCTGCTGCCGCTGCTGCTCGGCCTCGGCGCGACGGCCATCGTCGCCGGCGCCGTCCAGGCCGTGTCCGCGTCCACCGATCCCGCGCTCACCTGCGAGATCCGCGAGACCGCCATGGGCGCGATGGTCGCGCTCGAGCCGGTGGTCCGGTCCGACGGCGCGGTGAGCGGCCAGTACACGTTCAAGGTCACCAGCGCCGGCGGCGCGGGCAATTCGAACATCCGCCAGGGCGGCGGCTTCTCCGCCGACGGCGAGACCACGCTCGGCCGCGTCATGCTCGGCAATACCGGCCGGGCCTACGAGGCGCGCCTCGCGCTCACCGCCGGCGGCCGGACCGTCGAATGCGCCGGGCGCATCGGCGGCGCCATCTAGATGGCGATCCAATAGATGGCCATCTAATTCGCTTTCATCCTCCCCAAGCCTCCACCTTGGCCCCGGTTCTCCGGGGCCCTTTTTTCTGTCCCCGTCGAAGGGAAGCAGGCGCGGTGGCAAATGGCTCAGGACCCCCGCCTGCGCGGGGGTGAGTGGAGGCGGGGGGCGGGGCAGAGCGGAGACGGAGAGGATCGAGCGGTCCTTCGGGGCCGCGCCAGATCCCGATCCGCCACCCTGAACACCGTCTGAACGGCGGGTTCCGGCGCGGTTCAGTCGCTGCCCGCCATTCTCCTCCCGTCGGCTGATCGACCAGCCAAACAGACACCCAGAGGAGACACGTCATGACCCGCACGACCCGTAGCCTGACAATCGCGACCGGTCTCGCCGTCGCCCTCGGCGCGGCCGCGCTGGCGACGCCGGCGGCGGCCGGCGGCCAGGTGGCGCTCACCTTCAACGCGCAGACGCCTCAGCAGGCGCAGGCGATGAAGATGGGCCTCGGCCTCTACGCCTTCGCCAACGGCCTGAAGAGCGGCGGCACCATCATCCAGAACGGCTTCGGCAACATGGCCGGCCTTGCCCAGACCGGCGCGGGAAATTTCGGCCTGGTCCACCAGGAGGGCAACGGCCACACCGGCACGCTGACGCAGACCGGCAACGGCAACGCCCACGGCCTGTTCCAGTTCGGCGAGACCAGCGAGGGCCACGTCACCCAGACCGGCAACGGCCAGGCCGGCGCAACGGTCGTGCTGGGGTGGTGAGGCGGGCCGCGGTCCGCGTGAGCGGACGAAACGCATCGCGTTTCGAGCGGTGAACGCGCGCGGCCCGAAGCCGAGCGCCGCGGCGTCTCGGCCCGCGACCAGGGCCCCGGGCGTTCGCGCGTCGACTTGCGGTGCATGTCGTCAGGCTGCGCCCGACCCGCTCTCACCGTCACCCCCGGGCTTGACCCGGGGGTCTCGTGCCATCTCCCCGAGATGCCCGGGTCAAGCCCGGGCATGACGTAGAAACGGAAGGGGGCGCGGGGGGCTGAAACGGACCATGTTTTCTGTCTTGCCCCTCCCGTCTTCCGCTCATTCCCGCGAAAGCGGGAATCGCGATCCGTATGGCGCGATAGGAGCATCCGCACGTCTACTTCCGAGGCTGAACGCCCGAAGAGGGAGCAAGGGGCAGGACGAGTCCCGCTGTCGCGGGAATGAGCGGCAGCAAGCAAGCTTGGCGGCAAGCAGGCTTGAGCTCGTGGAGGACCGGACACAGCTCGTTGGCCCGCCCCCCGGGGTCAACCTCCGCGTCTTCATCCGCGAAGGCGGTCGGGGCTACCGTTAATTTACTTCAGGTTGCAATCAACGGTCTGGTAATGCAGTGCGTGTACCTTTCCTGCCATTAGGGGAGGTTCCCATGGCGTCCGTACACACACCGCTTCGGGTCTGGGACAGCGCGCTGTCGACCTACCATTCCGCGCTCATGATCGCCGAGAAATACGGCGAGGTGCTGCTCGTCGCCGTGGCCGTCTCCGCCGGGCTTTCGTTTCTTGTCACACTGGGCAGCATCGCGTCGCTCGTCGGTTTCGTCGGGCAGGGGCTTGTTGCCGTCGTGCTGGCGCTTCTTGCCCATCACGAAATCATCCGAGGCGAAGCGCATTTCGACGAAAGCCTGTTCGGGGGCAACGGCGAGAAGGTGGGGATCTATTTCGCCGAGGTGGCGTTTCTGTTCGTCTGCTTTCGGGTGGGCGCGGGGCTTCTGGTCGCCAACGTCATCGGCCCGATCGTTCGTAGCTACACTGCTGTGCCGCAAGTCTATTCGACGGCAGTGATCGCTTTCCTGGTGATCCTGCTGTTTCCGCCGGCGGCACGGTTCGCGCTGCGCATGCCCTCGCGCGCGCTCGACCAGACGCTGAGCTGGGGCCAGGCATGGCGGCTGGGCGCCGGCAATACGCTGGCGTTGGCTGGTGGCCTGTTCCTGGCGATTTTCCCGCTGATGGCGGTCGCGACCGTGGTAAGCAATTACGTATTCCCCGACGACCGGCTCGCAAAGGCGGTCCTGTTCGGCCTGGCGTTGCCGCCGACCGCGCTGCTTGGCGCGGTCTTCCTGTCGATAGCCTTCGTCCATTGCGGTGCGGAACATCGCGACATCGTCGACAATCCGCTGGCACAGAATCCGCCACCGCCACCCGGTGGCAAGGGGCTCGGCTGGTTCGTGGTCGGCTCGCTGGTGCCGGCGTTCGCGAGCGTCGTCATCGTGAACAGCAAGATCTTCCTGACCGGCTACATGCTATGGACCGGCGAGATCCCCATGGTGCCGGACCCGGACACTACGGATTTCTTCGGTCTGGCGGGACGGCTGCCGCCGAAGGGCTACAGCGGCAATGCGCCGTTTCCCGATCGCTTCGCGGACCTGACGACGAACCTTGAAATCGCGACCGTGGCCGCGCTTGCGGTGTGGGCCCTGATCCTTGTGTACGTGACGTTCCGTTACCGGTTGCGCGCGCTCTGGATGGTGGTTGGGGTGCCATTCGTCGCGTATTCGACGATCATGCTGTCCCGCGGCATCTAACCGGTGCGATTTAGCGCAGCTACCGTTACGGCGCGGCGCCGTGATGCATTGCCCCCGCGCGCGGCTCTGGTATACAGGGCGCACGTTGCAGTCATCAGAAATCCGGGGGAGCCCCATGGCGGAAAAATCCGAAGCCAGCGTCGAAATGAAGCAGCATGACGAAACCTACCAGGGTTTCATCCACCTCACGACGCTGACCGTCGCCTTCTGCATCTCCGTCGTCGTCATGCTGGCGGTCGGCAATGCGGGCGCGTGGGGCCTGGCCGGGTTCGGCGTGTTCCTCGCCATCGTCGGTGCGGTCGTCGGCTTCGTGATGAACGGCTCGCCGATCCCCATCGCCGTGTTCACGCTCGGCGTACTCGTCCTCAAGCTGCTGATCGGGTAACGGGTTACCCGCACCAGTAACCGGACGGCGGCACCGTCGCCGTCCACCAGGCTTTGCTTGACCGGCTGGCCGGATGCGGCCGGTCGCGTGTCCCCGAGAGGGCGAGGAGACGGGCATGAAGATCGCTGTTCCAGCGGAAACCGAGAAGACCGAGCCGCGCGTCGCCGCGACGCCCGAGACGGTGAAGAAATTCATCGGGCTGGGCGCCGAGGTGAGCGTGCAGGCGGGCGCGGGCGCGGCATCGCGCTATCCCGACGCCGACTACAAGGAGGCGGGCGCGACGATCGCCAAGACCGCCGACGCCACGGTGAAGGACGCCGACGTGGTGCTGGCCGTGCGCCGGCCCGCCGCCGCCGGGCTGAAGAAGATGAAGGCCGGCGCGGCCGTCGTCGCCATCATGGACCCCTACGGCAACGAGGCGGCGCTCAAGGAGATGGCCGAGGCCAAGGTCCTGGGCTTCGCCATGGAGCTGATGCCGCGGATCACCCGCGCGCAGGTGATGGACGTGCTGTCGTCGCAGGCCAACCTCGCCGGCTACCGCGCCGTGATCGACGCGGCGGCGGAATATGACCGCGCCTTCCCGATGATGATGACGGCGGCCGGCACCGTGCCCGCCGCGCGCGTCTTCATCATGGGCGCGGGCGTGGCCGGCCTGCAGGCGATCGCCACCGCCCGGCGCCTCGGCGCGGTGGTCACCGCCACCGACGTGCGGCCCGCCGCCAAGGAGCAGGTGGAGTCGCTCGGGGCGAAGTTCGTCGCCGTCGAAGACGAGGAGTTCAAGCAGGCCGAGACCGCCGGCGGCTACGCCAAGGAGATGTCGAAGGAGTATCAGGCCAAGCAGGCCGAGCTCGTCGCCGCCCACATCGCCAAGCAGGACATCGTCATCACCACGGCGCTGATCCCCGGCCGCCCGGCGCCGAAGCTGGTGTCGAAGACGATGGTCGAGAGCATGAAGCCCGGCTCGATCCTGGTCGACCTGGCGGTGGAGCGCGGCGGCAACGTCGAGGGCGCCGTGCCCGGCAAGGTGGCCGAGGTCGGGGCCGTCAAGATCATCGGCCATACCAACGTGCCCGGCCGGCTGGCCGCCAGCGCCTCGGCGCTCTACGCGCGCAACCTCTTCGCCTTCGTCGAGACCATGGTCGACAAGGAGAAGAAGGAACTCGCCATCAACTGGGACGACGAGCTCGTCACCGCGACGCTGCTTACCCGCGACGGCGCGGTCGTGCATCCGTCCTTTTCCGGAAAAGGAGACTGAGCGATGGCCGGTCTGACACCCGAGGAAGCCATACAGAAGGCCGAGCGGCTCGCCGCCAAGGCCCAGAAGGCGGCCGACGCCGCCGCCGCCCACGCGCAAACCGTAGCCGACTCCCTGAGCGAGGCGGTCGGCGCGGCCGCGCACGCGGCCACCGGCGGCGCGATCGATCCCTTCGTCTTCCGCCTGTCGATCTTCGTCATGGCGGTGTTCGTCGGCTACTACGTGGTCTGGTCGGTGACGCCGGCCCTGCACACGCCGCTGATGTCGGTGACCAACGCCATCTCCTCGGTGATCGTGGTCGGCGCGCTGCTCGCCGTCGGCGTCGACGCCTCGGGGATCATGGAAGCCGGCACCGGCTGGGCGCGCGGCTTCGGCTTCGCCGCCCTGGTGCTCGCCTCGGTGAACATCTTCGGCGGGTTCCTCGTCACCCAGCGGATGCTGGCCATGTACAAGAAAAAAGCGAAGTGAGGCCGGCGATATGAGCGCAGACATCACCGCACTCCTGTATCTCGTTTCCGCCGTCCTGTTCATCCTGGCGCTGCGCGGGCTGTCCAGCCCCGAGACCTCGCGCCAGGGCAACTTCTACGGCATGGCCGGCATGACGCTGGCCGTCCTGACGACGCTGGCGCTGGCCGCCCCCTCGGGCATCATGTCCTGGGGCCTGATCGTGCTCGGCATCGCCATCGGCGGCGCCATCGGCGCGCTGATCGCCCGGCGCATCCCCATGACCGCGATGCCGCAGCTCGTCGCCGCCTTCCATTCGCTCGTCGGCATGGCGGCGGTGCTGGTGGCGGCCGCCGCGCTCTACGCGCCGCAGGCCTTCGGCATCGGCACGCCCGGCGGCATCCACGGGGCCAGCCTCGTCGAGATGTCGATCGGCGTGGTCATCGGCGCCATCACCTTCACCGGCTCGATCATCGCCTTCCTCAAGCTCGACGGGCGCATGAGCGGCGCGCCGATCATGCTGCCGGCCCGCCACCTCATCAACATCGCCATCGCCGTGGCGATCGTGGTGCTGGTGGTCGCCTTCGTTACGAACGAGAGCCACACCGTGTTCTGGACGATCACGGCGCTGTCGCTGCTGATCGGCATCCTGATCATCATCCCGATCGGCGGCGCCGACATGCCGGTGGTGATCTCGATGCTCAACTCCTATTCGGGGTGGGCGGCGGCCGGCATCGGCTTCACGCTCGGCAACACCGCGCTGATCATCACCGGCGCGCTGGTCGGCTCGTCGGGCGCGATCCTGTCCTACATCATGTGCAAGGGCATGAACCGCTCGTTCATCTCCGTCATCCTCGGCGGCTTCGGCGGCGAGACGGCGGCGGCGTCCGGCGGCGGCGAGCAGAAGCCGGTCAAGCTCGGCTCGGCCGAGGATGCCGCCTTCCTGATGAAGAACTCGAGCAAGGTGATCATCGTGCCGGGCTACGGCATGGCGGTCGCCCAGGCCCAGCACGCCCTCAGGGAGATGGCCGACACCCTCAAGGAGCACGGCGTCGAGGTGAAATACGCCATTCACCCGGTCGCCGGCCGCATGCCCGGCCACATGAACGTGCTGCTCGCCGAGGCCAACGTGCCCTACGACGAGGTGTTCGAGCTCGAGGACATCAACTCGGAGTTCGCGCAGACCGACGTGGCCTTCGTCATCGGCGCCAACGACGTCACCAACCCGGCGGCGGAAGACGACCCGTCCTCGCCGATCTACGGCATGCCGGTGCTGCAGGTGTGGAAGGCGGGCACGGTGATGTTCGTGAAGCGCTCGCTGGCGTCCGGCTACGCCGGTATCGACAACCCGCTGTTCTACCGCGACAACACGATGATGCTGCTCGGCGACGCCAAGAAGATGGCCGAGGAGATCGTCAAGTCGATGTAGGGGGTACTTTACGCCGCGGCGTTTCGATGGCCGCGGCGTCTGAACTCCGAGGGAGAACACTGCAGCCAGCGATGGAACGCCCTGGTAAAGCTGGCGTGGTCCGCGTAGCCGAGCAGCATTGCGATATCGACAATCGGGCGGTCGGTTTCCCGTAACAGGCCGACCGCCCGCGCCCTGCGCGCGACGGTCACAATCTCCCGATAGGAATGTCCGTTTTCCAGGAGCTGCCGTTGCAGGCTCCGGACGCTCAGCCCGGCCATACGCGCCGTGCCTTCGATGTCGGTGTGCCCATCCAGCAGACGAAGGGCGACGATGGCCGACAGCGAGCGGGCCGGCTCGGGCGCCTGTGACAGAACGGCTTCGGCAACGACTTCCCGCAATGTGATGACCTTGGAGTCGTCTACCGGCTTCTGGATCTTCCGTGCCGACAGGTCTTCGGACCTGAATACGATCCCCGTGCCCCGACAGCCGAAGTACACCGGAATCTGCAGACGGTCTTCCATCACATGCGCTTCGGGATCCCGCGGGTACGACACCTCGACCCACTCCGGTGACCAGGTCTGGCCGAGGAACTCCCGTGCAAGGGCGACCATCGGTCCGATCCGATGGTCAACATGCTGTATGGTGGGAATGTCGAGATCCTGTCTCACATGGCGCCACAGCCAATGGCAGCCGCGTCGGATCAGCTCCAGTTTGCCGCCGGACGCGTGGGCCCGGAACGTCCGATTGTATCGCGCGATCGCCGATCCGAGGGTTGGGGCAAGCGCACCATACCGGCCCCACAAACCGAATCCCCAGGACCTCTGCATCTCGAATCCGACGTCGAGCCCGAATGCCCGGTCATCCAATTCGCGTGCGCATCGCTCGAAGAGGCCGATCATCGCGCGGAGTGGAACGGCCGTCTGCGGCGCGCCGATCAGCTCTACGGGAAGCCCCTCCTGCTCGAAGGCCCCCCACAATGCTCTTTCACCGGCGCGCCGCTTGAAGACGGCAGGGAGAGGGCCAAAGCCGCCGGCTCTGACTATGAAAATTGGCCCTCGGTCTGTCACCTACTTCCCCGAAACAACGCAAACCGCGAAGAATGCGATGCGGACCATGGCGACTGTCGCCGTGGTGCGCAAGCCGGGAAGTCATCGAAAGTCGCGCCGTCGCCGCCGCGGCCACAATGCCGGCAACGGGAACATGTTTCAGGGAAAAGAGACCGTCGTCCTCTGGTTTGCGAAGCTCAGGGGAATTCCGTCCTCAAGTCCGGGACACGCAACATTGCCTTTCACGGCTACAGCGCTCCGACGGCGGCCGTGAAAGGAGGGACTTTAGGCCTCGGCGACGTTGTCGATCTCACTGTTGAGGCACGACGGAATCCGGAAAGTCATGCCAGCGCTGGATCTTCCACCCGTCCGGACCTTTCACCAACCAGCCTTCGTAGTTGAGGCTCGTCACGTCGCTGAAGGTCTTGCCGTCCTTCGCATTGGTCAGCAATCCGACGACACTGACATGCGCCGTGTCGGCGGTCTGTTCGAGAAACAGGATGTTCGACATCAAATGCCGGCGCAAATTCCCGGACGCGCGGAACGTGTTCAGCCGCGCGGTCCAGAACGCTCTGAAACCCTCGCCCGAGAATGCGACCGGCGTCTCGCCGGGGACACCGGCGACAAACACGGCGTCGGGCGTGAACAGATTGAACCACGCGTCCGCATCCGCGTTGTCGTAGGCGAAGGAATACGCGTAGATCTGATTGGCGATTGCGGCACGATCGGTCGCACTGAAGTCCGTCCGACCGGGATTGGTTTTCGGTGCGTAGGAGCGAAGCGCTTTGACGTTCTCCGCGAGACTTCCACCTTCCGGAGCGGTCGTCTGAGCGAAAACGGGCGCGGCGAGGGAGGCGGCGAGTTGGGCAATCAAGGCCCAGAATGCGATGCGTTTCATGTGTCTTTCGTCGTGTGTTTCTTGGGTGTGTTTCTTGAGCTGTCGAGGCCGGGTGTCGCCGGCGTGGTCATGTCTCGGCCCGGACGGCTACTGCGCCGTGTGTGGTGAGAGCTTCTGGATCCTGCCGATGGCCGGAGGCGCCCATTTTCCGAGGAGCGCGTCGGGCCGGGGAGCATAGAGCCGCATCGTCACGTTGAACTCGCCGTCGGGCGCCGGCAGCCAGTTGGCTTCCTTGTCCGCGCCGGGACTTTCCCTCTGGAAATAGAGGTCGAGCGACCCGTCGGGATTGTGCTGAAGGGGCATCCAGCTCGACAGGGCAAACCGGTTCTGGCTGTTGGCGATCTGGTAGCCGTCATTGTCATAGATAGTCACCGACCAGAAGGCGTCCACCGGCGGGATCTCGGACGCCTCGAAATGCAGCACGTAGTCGTTCGCACCGTCGAGCGGCCGTCCTTTGCCGTCAGTGAGCGTGATCGGATAGACCGCGTCCTGCGGTACATTGGCGCCGAGACCGATCTGCGCCATGATCGCGCGCTTCAGATAGTAGTTGCCGTACACGCCCACCGTGTCGACGTCCATCGACCATCCGTTGACGGATTGTGCGATCGTGGGCGTCTTCCAGGCCATGAGATGCTGAGCGGTCTTCGGAGCAGCCTCGATGGCCGCCTTTACCACCGGATCGGCATTGTCGAAATCGAAACTCTCGCCTTGCTCGATACCGAGACGCTTCAGCCGCGCGATAATCGGCTGATCGGTGGTGTGCGGAGGATTGATCTTGAGCAGCTCGGCGGCGTAGGCGAAGTAGTCCTTGCCAGCCATGGTATCGACCTGGATCTTCGGCGGCGTTTTCGTATCGACGGTGGGGTCGGGCGAGAACTTCGGTTCCGTGACCTCCTGTCCCCATTGGGACAGAGGCGTGATCTTGTACCCGTCCTGGATGGCGTGGACGGCCGCATAATCGGACGGTCCATCGGTCTTGGTGCGCCCGATGATCCAGGCATACGGCGTCGGCGCGTCGATCCGCTGCGTGCCTTCCGGCAGGCCCAGCTCCTTGGCAAAATCCCGGCCCAGACCGGGCTTCCAGCCGGGCGGGGTAACCAGGAAATTGCCCGCCTGGGTGCCGGTAGTCCGCCAACCGGGAGAGGCGAAGACATCCGTCCACATGTCGAGCATAGGCAGCAGATAGTAGCGCCCGCCCGTATCGGGAACCGAAATGATCATCGGCTCCCCGGTCAGATCGAGAAAGGTGGACGAATAGAGCGTGTCGAAGTTCGGCCGGACCACCGCCTTCTGGCCGGCGGTCGGATATGCACGGACATTGGTGAACCAGTTCTGCACGCCACCGAAGGCATCGGTGGACGGATCCAGACTGGTCACTTGCCGGCGTGTCAGATCCATGGTGACGAGTGGATAGAGGTAGAGATAAGCCTCCACCGCGATCGTGTCGGCTTCTTTTTGCGGGATATCCTGCGCGTACGCCGCGCCGTTGCACAACAGGACAGACGTCGCGAGGACGACCCCTTCAATCGTGGCTCTCAGCCTCATCTCATGCCTCCGGTTTCAATGGTGCGCGCAATCACGTCTGCAGCCCATGGCAGCACATGCGCGATCCGCGAGCCCGCACGGGCCGATAGTCGATCGCACATAAGTCGGAAATAAAATCCTTGCCCGAAGAAGCGGTTCCAGCAGGCGAGTACGGCAATCAGGACGGGGATAATGGGACGAGGTTGAGTTGATCGCTTTGCATTTCCCGCCAGAACGCGCGAAGTCGTGGATGCCGTATCCGAGGCGCCGCAGGCCCGGCTCGACGCTGGTCCCGCGATCGATGCCTTGTCTCTCAAATAAGATGGAAGCCGCGCGGGTACCCCGCGCGGCTTTTTCTGTGCGGTATTGGGGGCGGGGTATCCCGCGCGGCTTTTTTCTTTGCCGCACACGCGGCGGGGGAAACTGGTCCATTCGGCGGGACGTGCCGTAGGTATCTCCAAAGGAGAATCCGATGACACCGATGACACAACGGGCACGCGCCGTTCTTCTCACCGCCGTCGGCTTTGTCGCTGCCTTCGCCGCTGTCGCCACGCCGGCCATGGCCTGCCCCGAGGGCGAGACCAGGTTCCGCAACGGGGTGCAGTACACCTGTACCTGCTACACCGGCGGCAACGGCAAGAAGACCTGCCTGTGGCAGCCCGACTGATAGACCGGGCGGACTTACAGGTCGGGCGGACTGTTCGGCCGGGAGGACCGGTCTGTCGGGCTGGGCCGTCATCGTCACCGCCCGGTCCCTCGCCGATGTTTTTTCTTTCAAATAAATTCGCGAAGTCGGCAAAGTCGTTAACACATCACGTATACGGAAGCTGCAGGCCAAGAGGTCTGGGGCACCAGCGAGGCCGGTACTGATCCGGCCTCGAAATCTTCGTCATGCCGTTCGTCCGCGGAAAAACGGCACGGCGACCGTCTCGTTCCAGGGCCCGGCAAGACCTGAAGAGCGAGGTACACCAGAACCATGAAGAGCTTCATAGCCACAACACGGGGGGCGATTGCCAGGACCGTGTCCGGAGGCGCCTTAACGGGGGCGATCGTCCTCGGCGCTCTCGCGCTGGCGGGGACGGTTCCCGTCACGCCGGCTGCCGCCGCGCCAACTGCCGCCGCGGCCGCGGAAGTGCTGCCGACCATTCCGTTCAAGCTGATCAACAAGTCCGGATCGAGGAAGGATCTGTACGTCTATGTTGTCGGCATGGACGGTCCGACCTGGTACTACATGACCGACAAGAGCGGCAACATTGCCGCCTTCACCGAGCAGACGACGCCGGTGCCGTTCGGCTTCAGCGTTGGCAAGGCGCGCAGGACCACGATCACCCTGCCGCAGCTTCAGGCCATGCGGATTTACTTCTCCTTCGGCAAGCCGCTGAAGCTCACCGTCTCGTCCGCCAACGTGCCGGGCGTGCCGGCCGGCTGGTCCAAGGGCGATCCCAACTACAGGACGCTGTTCGACTGGACCGAGTTCACCTGGGTGCAGGACGGCCCGCACTCGACGCTGGGCGGTAACGCCACGCAGGTCGACATGTTCGGCTTCGCCACGCGCATCAAGCTCGCCGGCAAGCAGGGCGACTACACCACTCCCGTGGTCAAGCGGAGCGGCTTCCGCGCGAAATACTCGCGCAGGCAGATCCTCGCCGATCTGAGGCAGGCGAAGCGGCCCTGGAAGAAACTGCTGGTCGGCAGGAAGCGGAATCCGCGGCGCGCCATCGCGCCCTATCACGGGATGGACGCCGGCGTGTTCCCGACCAAGCAGCTCAATTCCTACATCAACGATGTCTGGAAGACCTACGAGACCGGCAAGATGACCGCCAAGCCGCAGAACGTGGCCTACACCGGCCAGGTGGAGAACGGCAATCTGGTGTTCAAGAAGGACGGCGACCCGGCCACGTCCTTCTCGTTCCCCAAGCCGACGACGCGGCAGGTCTACGAGGGCGCGATCCTGCCCGATCCGATGCCGGGCGGTGTGCTCGTCGAACAGCAGGCACGCGCGATCGGCGCGTTGCTTCAGGGCGCTTTCCTGCGCTCCACGCTGAACAAGCAGGGCAATCTCGAGTCGTGCAGGAAGAGGAGCTTCTACAAGAATGCTCCGGTGAACGAGTATGCCAAGGCGATCCACAAGCCGTCGATCGCGCGCAAGGCCTATGCCTTCGGCTACGACGATACGTGCAGCCAGTCGAGCTATATCGGTGTGCATGATCCCGACTGGATGAGGATCGACATCCTGCCGATTAAGTAACGGGGCGGTAACAATTGACTGGGGCGCCCTTTCCGGCGCCCCTTTTTCTATGTCCATTCGGATTCTGTCTGTATTGCGACCGAAAAGGGTCGTGTTTGCTGGTCGTCCAGGCTCGTCAGGTTCACGAAATATTATGTCGTTGCAGGCAAGGTCTCCGTCCGCGCGGCGACTACGCGTGACAATCGTGTCGTTCGGTCGCCGGCAACCCTGGGGCTGGACCACATGATCTCATTCAAGACGCTGGCGCGTGCGTTCGCCGTTCTGGCATTCGCCTGCGCTGCTGCCGTGACGATAGCCGTCGCGCCCTCCGGCGCAGCGGGCGCGGCCCAAGATATCCAAGCGAAAGTGCACCTGCGCACGGTGCCGCTGACGATCGTCAACAGGTCGGGACGCGGCAAGATGTTCGTGTTCGTCTACGGCACGTACAACGGCACGAGCTACTATGTCGCTCACCCGGCCGGGACGGTGAGCACCTTTCCGAACAGCACCAGCTACCAGGCCTACGGGCTGGCCTTCGGGAACAAGAAGAAGGTCACCATCCGCGTCCCGGAGATGATGAACACCCGGGTCTACGTGTCCTACGGCCGGAAGCTCAAGTTCACGAGCGCCGGCGGCGTGCCGAGCACGCCCTCCGGCTGGTCGCAGTCGGATCCGACCGGCGGCAAGAACCCGAACTTCCGCACGCTGTTCGACTGGTTCGAATACAGCTGGGGCCCGCAGCCGGCGCCGGTTCCCCCGAAGCTTCCCGCCAACGCGACCTACCTGAACGGCAACCAGACGCAGGTGGACATGTTCGGGCTGCCGATGCTGTTCACCTTCGTGGGCGTCGACGCCAACAACAATCCGGCGACGCTGCGCGGCGGGTTCAAGTCGGCCAAGGCGCGAAAGCGGATATTCGCCGCCATGAAGAAGGCCGGCGCGCCGTGGAAGCGGCTCGTCATCGGCGGCAGGAAGAAGATCCCGCTACGGGTGATCTCGCCCTACAACGGCATCAGCATGGGCGTGTTCCCGGCCGACCAGTTCGACGGCTACATCGACTCGGTGTGGAACAAGTACACCGGGGGCAGCGCGGCCAAGACCGTCGTTGCCAGGACGACGGGACCGACCCAGGGCTTCACCGGCGCGGTCAGCGGCACCGATCTGGTGTTCACCCGCACGGGGGCCGGCGGCACCGTCACCTTCGCCAAGCCGACCACCATGCAGGCCTATCAGGCGTGGGCGCCGACCGTGTCTCCGGCGGGCGACGCGGATCTGCAAACCGGCGCCGGCGAGCTGATGACGATGGTGCAGGCGACGCTGATGCGGACCACCATGCTCGCCAGCAACTCGATCAGCGCGTGCCCGGCAACGACCGCCTATTACCGGAACGCGCCGGTCAACATGTACTCGAAGACCATCCATCGCTACGCCTACAAGAGGCTGGCCTACGGCTTCGGCTTCGACGACGTGTGCAACCAGGGCAGCGACCAGCAGGTGTTCCAGCCCACGCGCGTCATCCTGACGATCCAGCCGCTCAACAAGTAGCGGGACATCGCGGACGCCGCCGGGAGGCCGTCGCGCCGTCCGGCGGCGTCTGGACAAGCCGGGCGCGCCCGCTATCTGTTGGCGCCATGCCCGAGGACCCCACCAGCGAACCAAACGTGGACTTGCCCGGAGCGCCGGCGAGAGAGCCGGGCGAAGGCCCGGGCGACGACGCGATCGCCCGGGCACTCGGCTATCCCTATGCGCGCCATCCCGGTCCGGTGCTGTTCGATCCCGGCTCCGGCGCGCACGCGGCGCATGTGGTCGACATCGGCCCGGAGCGCGGGCATGTCGCCGCCGGGCTGCGCCTGCCGGTGCCCTCGCGCGCGGTCGCGATCACCACCGAGCACCAGACGATCGAGATCGAGGACGCGGTTGTGCTGATCGCGGCGGGGTCGAACGGCTCGACGGTGCAGCTCGCCCGAAAGTATCGCGGCCGGCACGCGGCCCGGCCCATCCTGATCGCGCCGGCGACGGTCGCGGGCGCGGTCAGCGTCTATTCCGCCCATATCGCGTCGTACGGCTCGGTGCCGGCGACGATGCATCCATTCCCATTGGGGCACGGCGCGAGGCACCGCGCGGCGGACGCCCGCGCGGCGCTGCACGTCCTGATGATGCCGGCGGAGGAACTCGCCCATATCAACGCCACCGAATCGCTCGGCGTGAACTACGTGCTGGCGGCGCCGCACGCGGTCTCGGCGACCGTGGAGGGCGTCACGATCGCCCGGCCGCTGGCCTACGTGTCGACGCGCGGCGCGGCGGCGCCGGACGCAAGCCCGGTGCTGCTGTCGCAGACCGGCGGCGCGGAGACGGGCTATCCGGCGCTGTCCCAGCCGGAGATGCTGGAGCGGGTCAGGGCGTATGTCGGGTATGCGGCCGCGCTGACGGATTTCGTCGCCCGCCTGAGCGGCGACCGGGCCGCGCGCATGGCGGTCACCGAGAGGCTAGCCGCGACGGCGCAGCGATGGGCGCTCTCCGACGACGAGATCGTCGCGGACGGGCTTTGACGTGGCGGGCTTTGACGTGGCGGGCTTTGACGTGGCGGGCTTTGAGCTGGTGGGCGGTCAGCGGACGCCGAGGATGCCGCCGCCGGGAACCTTGCCGCGCAGCCGCTGCAGGCCTTCCCTGGCGGGGGCGTAGTTGCCGTTGATCGACAGGGCGCGGTTGTAGGCGGCGACCGCCTGGACAAAGTCCTCCTGCGCCTCCAGCGCCATGCCGCGGCTGGTCCAGGCCTCGTAGTAGCGCACGTTGATCTCGAGGGCGCGGTTGAAGTCCTCGAGCGCGGCGTCGACGTTGCCGATCTGGAAGTTGGAGATGCCGCGGCCGTGATAGGGCTCCGGCGCGGCCGGATCGAGGCCGATCGCGGTGGTGAAGTCCTCGATCGCGAAATTGTGCAGGCCGCGGCTCTGATAGATCAGGGCGCGGTTGTGGAAGCCCTGCGGATCGTCCGGCTGCAGGCGGATGGCGCGGTCGAAATCGGCGAGCGCCAGCGAGATCTGGCCGGACTGGCGGTAGACGTTGCCGCGGCCGATATAGGCCGGCGCGTAGCGCGGCTCGGTGCGGATTGCCTGGTCGTAGTCCTTCAGCGCCTGGTCCATCTTGCCGAGCTGGCGGTAGACCAGCGCCCGGTTGGCGTAGGCCTGGTGGAACTGCGGGTCGAGCTGGATGGCCTTGTCGAAATCGACGAGCGCCTCGTCGTAGCGCCCAGAGGCGCCGTAGGCGGTTCCGCGCACGTTGTAGGCGCTCGGATTGTTGGGCTCGCGCTTGATGACCTCGCTGAGCGAGGCGATGTTCACCGAGGCACCGGCGAAGGTGCCGGTATCGGCGGAGGCGAAGGTTTCGCTCGGCAGGGACTGGCAGGAGGCGGCCAGGAGGCCGATGCCCAGCACCGCGCCAGCCGTCGCAACCGCGCGTCTTGCCGAGAAGGAATAGGTCATGGATCGCGTAGCCGGCATGGATTCGGGGCGGAACCTGTTCCGCCTAGATGCCATTTGCGGCAGTTTTGGGATCGCTTGAGCGGGGTGGACGGGCACCCCGCGCGGTTTGCGTTGGTCCGGCGGCCGGCTCAGCGCTTGCGGCTACCGGCGATCAGGCCTTCGCGCTGGGCGCGCTTGCGGGCGAGCTTGCGGGCCCGGCGGATCGCCTCGGCCTTCTCGCGCGCCCTCTTCACGGACGGCTTCTCATAGAAATTCCGAAGCTTCATTTCGCGGAAAATACCCTCGCGCTGCATCTTCTTCTTGAGCGCCCTGAGAGCCTGATCCACGTTATTTTCGCGAACGATAACCTGCACGCGCGCACCCTTCCTGTGATCCGATACAGCTCGAAATGTCCGATTTCACTTTCGTCGGTCCACACCGGACCGGCAGAAGTTCCCGCGACCATTCCGGTCGAGAGTGAAAATCGGGCGGTCGATTAGCAGAAATCGACGTCCAAGTCTACTTCGAGAATATTAACCCGCGGGCATTTCGCCAAGCGGAAAAAGCCGGGTGACGTGCCCCATCTTGCGGCCCGGCCGGCTTTCGGCCTTGCCGTAGAGATGCAGGGCCGTGCCGGGCTGGGCGGCGATCGCCTGCCAGGCATCGGCGTCGGTGCCGATGAGATTGGTCATCTCGGCGTCGGCGAAACGGGCCGTCGAGGGTACCGGCCAACCGGCGACCGCGCGCATATGCGCCTCGAACTGGGACAGCGGGCAGGCCTCGATCGTCCAGTGGCCGGTGTTGTGCACGCGCGGCGCGATCTCGTTGACGAGCAGCGAGTCGCCCTGCGCCTGGCGCACAACGAACATCTCGACGGCGAGGACACCGACATGGCCGAGCGCCTCGGCGATGCTCCTGGCGACATCGACGGCCTCGTCGGCGATCTCGGGCGAGATGCGGGCGGGAACGCGGCTAACCCGCAGGATGCCGCCGTCGTGGCGGTTCTCGGCGACGTCATAGGCGGCGAACGTGCCGTCCTCCCCACGCGCGGCGACGACGGACACCTCGCAGACGAACGGCACCCGCGCCTCGAGCACGGCCGGGGCTTCGCCGATCGCGGCCCAGGCGGCGTCGGCGTCCTGCTGGCCCATGACGTTGGCCTGGCCCTTGCCGTCGTAGCCGAGCCGGCGCGTCTTCAGGATCGCCGGGGCGCCGAACTGCTCAACGGCGGCGCGGATGTCGTCGGGGCCGTCGATGCGGGCCCAGGCGGCGGTGCCGACGCCGAGGTCCTCGCACAGCCGCTTTTCCTCGAGCCGGTCCTGGCAGACGGCGAGCGAGCGACCGGAGGGGCGGGCGGCGACCAGTCCCGACAGGATCTCGATCGTTTCGGCGGGAACGTTCTCGAACTCGTAGGTGACGACGGAGCAGGCCGAGGCGAACGCCTCCAGCGCAGCCCTGTCGTCATAGGCGGCGACCGTGCGGGCGGCGGCGACGGCGAAGGCCGGGCTGTCCGGGTCGGGGCAGTAGACGTGGCAGGACATGCCGATGCGGGCGGCCGCCATCGCCAGCATGCGGCCGAGCTGGCCGCCACCGAAGATGCCGATGGTCGAGCCGGGCGGAAGCGGGGCGGGCGCAAGCGGGGCGGGGCGCGCGCTCACGCCTCGTCCCTCGGCCGGTCGGCGACCGACCCGGCCTGCGCCGCGCGCCAGGCGTCGAGCCGCGCGGCCAGGGCGGGGTCGGCGAGCGCCAGCACGGCTACGGCGAGCAGGGCGGCATTGGTGGCGCCGGCCTTGCCGATCGCCAGCGTGCCGACGGGAACGCCGGCCGGCATCTGCACGATCGACAAGAGGCTGTCCTGGCCGCTCAGCGCCTTCGATTCGACGGGCACGCCGAAGACGGGAAGCGGCGTCATCGCGGCGGCCATGCCGGGCAGGTGGGCGGCGCCGCCGGCGCCGGCGATGATCACCTTGAAGCCGGCCTCGCGCGCGCCTGAGGCGAAGTCGTAGAGCCGCTTCGGCGTGCGGTGGGCCGAGACGATGCGCGCGTCGTAGGCGACGCCGAGCGCATCCAGCGCCTCGGCGGCGGCGCGCATGGTCGCCCAGTCGGACTGGCTTCCCATGATGATGGCCACGGGTGGCGTATCGGCGGCCGGCGTATCGGCGGATGGCGTTTCGGCGGGTGGCGTTTCGGCCATCGCGGTTCTCCCGGAAAAACGGCGGATTATAGGGACGGCGCGGCCGGGTTCAAGCGTGTGTGAACGATAGCGCGCACGGACGTCGACGGCGGCATCCCGGGGAGGCGATATACGCACAACGGCGTACGCCATGCCCGTCGCGAACCATGGTTAATCCGCCGCCGATTCGGTTATATTGGCGCGTTAGCGGGGATTCGGAATGGAAACGAAACGCACCCGGCGCGCAAAGGCCGCCAAGGATACCGTCCGGCGGTCCGAGTCGCCGCGCCGACAGGCCCGGCGGTCCCCCGACGGCGCGCTCAAGGACATCGATGCGACCGATCTGAGCGATGACGTGCGCTCGATGGTGTTGCAGCTGGCGACCCGCGTCGACGCGCTGACCGGCGAACTCGACCTGGCGCGCCGCCGTGTCGCCGAACTGGAGACGCTGGCCGACGAGGACGCGCTGCTGCCGGTGCTGAACCGCGGTGGCTTCATGCGCGAGCTGAAACGGGCAATTGCCGTGGTCGACCGCTACGCGACGCCCGCGGCGCTGATCTGCCTCAATGTCGACGGTCTCAAGGCGATCAACGACGCCTACGGCCACGCGGCCGGCGACGCGGTGCTGCGCGAGGTCGTCGCGCGCGTGCGGTCGCGGCTCAGGGCGTCCGATATCGTCGGCCGGCTCGGGGGGCGGGAATTCGGCGCGATCCTGTGGACGGCCTCGGCCGAAGATGTCGAGCAGAAGGCAGACGCGCTGGCCGCGGCAATTGCCGGGACCCCGATTTCGGTCGTCGGCCATCAGGTGATCGTGGCGGTATCGGCGGGTGCGACCGCGCTCGCCGCGACGGATTCCGCCGAGACCGCGCTGGGCCGCGCCGACGAGGCCATGGACGGGGCCAGGCGCGGCGGGTCCTGAGCCTTCCGGAGAGCGGCGACGCCGGGCGGGCGCGGGCAACCGGGCGACGATCAGGCGATGATGTCGGGGGTCAGTCGGTCCTCGATGTGCGACATCCGGTCCTTGAGGAACAGCTTGCGTTTCTTCAGCCGCTTGATCTGCAGATTGTCGGCGGAACCGGACGCGTCCAGCGCGGCGATGGCGCTGTCTAGATCGCGATGTTCCTGTTGCAGGGCAACCAACTGGTCGCGCAAGGATTCTTCGTCCTCGTCACTCATCAAATGCAGGCCTCCGGGAACGGTCCGTTCCAGATAATACCATACCAGAAGCCCCCGGCCGGTCGCGCGCCGTCAAGGGCGGAATGCGAGTTATCCACGCCGTTCCGCGCGGTGCACCTTGCCGGACGGTTTCTGGGTGCCAATTTGTCGACAAGAAACGGTGCTTATGTCACACTCCAGTCATCCTTCATAGCGGCATAGGAGGTGCATATGACGGTCGCATCGCATTTGGCCGAACTCGTCGAAAAACACCGGGCGCTGGAGCGCTCAATCGAGGAGGAGATGTCCCGGCCACATGCCGACGATATCCGCGTAGCGGACATGAAGAAGAAGAAACTCAGACTTAAAGAAGAAATCGAGCGACTTCGTACGAGAAAGGTTTCCGTACACTGACCTCCCGCCGCCGACCGGCACGATGAAGACCGGTCGGGGTGTTCGAACCCGAGAGGATACGACGAAGCGCTCGCCGTAAGGCGGGCGCTTTTGTGTTTTCGGAAGGCTAGCCGGGGTAAGCGGCGCGGCATCGGCATGGATCCGTGCCGGCATCTCCTCCGCGCCGGCATCCCCCCGAGTCGGCATCCCCCCGAGTCGGCATCCCCCCGAGTCGGCATCCCTTCGGCGCCGACATCCCCTCCGCCCCGATATCCCTTCGGCGCCGGCATCCCGTCGACAATCCGGGGCAGGCCTTCGCCCCTGCGGTTCGCCCGGTTCAAATGCCGGCGTTTCTCGGGCAAGCTGTGTGAAGGCGATTCACCGCAAGGGTGAGTCCGTCCGCGGCGCAGAAGACGCCAAGGCGTTTGGGGGGGCGAACCTGATCCAGCTTCACTGGCATGAACTGGTCACGAATTTCGTGACGCTCTGGGTGATGCTCGACCCGCTCAGCACGGTCGGCTTCTTTCTGGCGCTGACGCCGGGCATGGTCGCGGCGCAACGGCGGGCGCTGGCCACGAAGGCGGTGCTGATTTCCGCCGGCGTGCTGCTGTTCTTCATCGCCGCCGGCCAGTTCCTGCTCAGCGCGCTGAACATCCCGCTCTATTCGTTCCAGATCGCCGGCGGCATCGTACTGTTCCTGTTCGCGCTCAACATGATCTTCGGCCACACCAAGCCGCAAGTGGTGGAGGCGTCGCCGGGGTCCGAGCCGGAGGAGTCGATCGCGGTGTTTCCCCTGGCGATCCCGGGGATCGCCGGGCCCGGCGCGATGCTCGTCGTCGTGCTGCTGACCGACAAGGAGCGCTATTCGTTCGGCGAGCAGGTCGATACCGTCGTCCTGCTGCTGGTCGTCCTGTTCCTGCTCTGGGTGGCGCTGATGCTCGCCAACCCGATCAGCAGAATCATCGGCGCGTCCGGCGCCAACGTGCTCGCCCGGGTCATGGGTCTGCTGCTTGCCGCCGTCGCCGCCAACAACGTGCTTCAGGCGGCGCGGGTCTATATCGCGACGGCGGCGGGCGGATAGGCGCCGGTCGGATATACGCCGGTCGGATATACGCCTCCGGGCCTGCCGAAACCGATCACCCCTGCCGCAGGGGATCACCCCTGCCGTAACGGATCACCCCTGCCGCAACGGATCACCATTGCCCGGCCGTCGCGCCGCCTTCCATCGGCAGGGCCGCGCCGTTGATGAAGCCGGCCTCGTGCGAGGCGAGGAACAGGACGGCGGCGGCGGCCTCCGCGACGGTGCCGATGCGTTTCAGCGGATAGGCGTCGGCCTGCTCGCGCATGCCGGCGTCCTCGTCGCCGTCGATGGCGAAGCCGGCGCGCGCCATGTCGGTCTCGACCACGCCGGGACACAGCGCGTTGACCCGGACGTCGGGGGCAAGCTCCATCGCCATGGACCGCGTCAGGTTCACCACCGCGCCCTTGGAGGCGCAATAGGCGGTGGTCCCGGGATAGCCGTTGAGGCCGGACTCCGAGGCGATGTTGACGATGGTGCCGCGGGCGACGCGCAGCGCGGGCAGGGCCGCGCGGGTGCAGAACTGGACGCTCTTCACGTTGGCGTTCATCACCGCGTCCCAGGCCTTCTCGTCGGTGTCTTCTATCGTGCCCCGGAAGAACACCCCGGCATTGTTGACGAGGATGTCGAGCCCGCCGAAGGCGCCCAGCGCGGCGGCGACGGCTGCGTCGCAGCCGGCGACCGTGGCGACGTCGCCGGGGGCGGGGATCGCATTGGCGTTGCCCTCGTAGCGGGCCATCGCCACGGCGACCGAAGTGTCGGTGCGCCCGTTGATCGCCACGCGCGCGCCCTCGGCCAGAAACGCCCGGGCGCAGGCCGCCCCGATACCGCGCGTCGCGCCGGTGACCAGGACGGACTTGCCCGTAAAGCGCATGGTTATCGTCCCTTATTGTCTTGCGCCATCGTGTGGGAAGCTTAGGAGAACATTCTGTTGCTCTAATATTGTTCTAATTCCCGCGCGGGGAATCGCGATATAAGCGCTGTATGGAAGGTGATTCCAAACTCTACATACCGTTCTCTCAGCGAGCTGGACTAGAACCAATTCCGCCGCAGCTTGAGCTGGGCGAAGTGTCCATCGAATTGCGTCGGCACTTAGAATATTACATAAGCCTTGAGATAGATAGAGAATCGCGTCCTGGGGTCGATTCGTCTTTTTTCAGTAAGAGATGGAAGCGGGTCGCGATGGACCTGCATGTTTTATTCTTCAGGAAATCCGTAGATGGATTCAATTTTAGAGTCTACGAGAACGAGAGGCGCCTTAAGACCTTCATTCAACGCGCCAACATAGGTAACCTATTCAATCTGATTGAATTCTTCGTCCGGCATCCCGGATGTAGCGATGAACTGAAGAGCGAGTTAGCGGGTGCGTTTGTCGCAGCACGCGCCGCGTATCGCATAATTGACAACCAATACATCGCCGCCATCGGCACAGAAGAGCAGGTGGCCGCGTTCGAGCGTGCCATTGCGGATGCGGAGGCCAAAGATGCTACAGCCGCGCGCAAGCAGCTTATCGCGGCGGGCGTGGCGTTACGAAGATCGGATTGGGCTGGTAGCGTGCGGGAGAGCATTCACGCCGTAGAAGCGACAGCGGTACGCCTCGCTCCCGGCACCAAGACCCTGGGCAAGGCGCTTGCGGTTCTGGAACGGCGCGATCACCTGCATGGTAGCCTTAAGAGAGCGTTTGACACCCTCTACGGCTACTCGTGCGAAGAAGAGGGCGTACGCCATGCCCTCGTCTTCAGCGATGAATCACAAGTAGACGAAGCGGACGCACTGTTCATGCTGGGCGCGTGCGCATCTTTCGTGTCGTATTTACTTGCGCGCGGCGCTTAACGCACGGCGGCTTTGCCCTCACGCCTCCTTCGCCATCTCGCGCAGCACGAATTTCTGGATCTTGCCGGTGGAGGTCTTCGGCAGTTCGGCGAAGATCACGGTGCGCGGGCACTTGAAGTGGGCCATGTGCTCGCGGCACCAGGCGATGATGTCGTCGGCGGTGACGTCGCTGCCCGGCTTCGCCTCGATGAAGGCGCAGGGGGTCTCGCCCCACTTGTCGTCGGGCTTGGCGACGACGGCGACGGCCTGGACCTCCGCGTGCTTGTAGATGACGTCCTCGACCTCGATCGAAGAGATGTTCTCGCCGCCGGAGATGATGATGTCCTTGGAGCGGTCCTTGAGCTGGATGTAGCCGTCGGGATGCATGACGCCGAGATCGCCGGAATGGAACCAGCCGCCGGCGAAGGCCTCCCGCGAGGCGTCCGGGTTCTTGAGATAGCCCTTCATGACGACATTGCCCCGGAACATGACTTCGCCGATGGTCTCGCCGTCGGCGGGCACGGGCTCCATGGTCTCGGGATCGCGCACCGACAGCGCCTCGAGCGCTGCGTAGCGCACGCCCTGGCGCGCCTTGCGGGCGGCGCGGGCGGGGCCTTCGAGCGCGTCCCAGTCCGCCTTCCAGTCGTTGACCACGGCGGGGCCGTAGGTCTCGGTCAGGCCGTAGAGATGGGTGACGTTGAAGCCGTTGTCGGCCATCGCCGCGAGCACGGCCTCGGGCGGCGGGGCGGCGGCGGTGAAGAACTCGACGGTGTGGTCGAGCGCGCGCTTGTCCTCCGGCGCCGCGTTCAGGATCGTGGCCATGACGATCGGCGCGCCGCACAGATGCGTCACGTGGTGGTCGGCGATGGCGTCCCAGATCGGCTTCTGGCGCACCTGGCGCAGGCACACATGGGTGCCGGCGATGACCGACAGGGTCCAGGGAAAGCACCAGCCGTTGCAGTGGAACATCGGCAGCGTCCACAGGTAGACCGCGTGCTTCTTCATCGAGCCGGTGAGCACGTTGCCCTGGGCCAGCAGGTAGGCGCCGCGATGGTGGTAGACGACGCCCTTCGGGTTGCCGGTGGTGCCGGAGGTGTAGTTGAGCGAGATCGCGTCCCACTCGTCGTCGGGCATCGACCAGGCGTAATCGGGATCGCCCTCGGCCAGAAGCTCCTCGTATTCCAGTTCGCCCAGCCGCTCGCCGTCCTGCGGGTATTCGGGATCGTCGTAGTCGATCACCAGCGGCTTCACCTTGGCCAGCGCCAGCGCCTGCTTCACCGTCGGGGCGAACTCGCGGTCGGTGATCAGCACCTTGGTCTCGGCGTGGTCGAGGGTGAAGGCGACGATGGCGGCGTCGAGGCGGGTGTTCATCGTGTTGAGCACGGCCTTGGTCATCGGCACGCCGTAGTGCGCCTCCAGCATCGGCGGGGTGTTGGCGAGCATCACCGACACCGTGTCGCCCTTGCCGATGCCGCGCTTGGCCAGCGCCGAGGCCAGCCGGCGGGCGCGGGCGTAGAAGTCGGCGTAGGTCGTCCGGGCGTTGCCGTGGATGATCGCCGTGTGATCGGGAAACACGCTGCCCGCGCGCTCCAGGAAGGCGAGCGGGGTCAGCTGCTGGTAGTTGGCCGGATTCTTGTCGAGATCCCTGTCGTAGGCTGTTGCCACGCTGTTTCTCCAAACGCGGTTGTGTCGTCCCACCGGTTTTACGCCGATTTCGCAAAGACGCTAGCGCGGACGCCGGGGGGAGGCAATTCGTCGGCGCGGACCGATCACGCCGGCCAGAGGATCCCCACGGCGCCGTCCCAAGTCAGTTTCAGCCCGATCAGGAACAGGGCGGCATAGATGACGCGGTAGAACGCGTCGGTGCGGAAGCGCCTGACCAGGAAGACGCCGAGAAGCGTGGCCAGCGGGGCCAGCGGCAGCAGGACGGCGGAGGTCGACAGGTTGGCGGTCGAGAACTGGCCGAGCAGGAAATAGGGCACGACCTTTGCCGCGTTGATGACGGAGAAACAGATGATGGCGGTGCCGGCGAAGACCTTCGGGTCGAGCCTGAGCGGCAGCATGTACATCTGGAAAGGCGGGCCGCCGGCATGGCTGACGAAGGAGGTGAAGCCCGCCACCGCGCCCCAGATGCTGCCCTTCAGCCGGTTGTGCGGCTTGGGGCTCAGGCGTTTCGCCCCGCCGAGCGCGTAGTCGACCGTGAAGACGATGGCGACGACGCCGACGATCAGCCTTACGTGGGCTTCCGTGACCCAGGTCGCCGTCGCCCAGCCGACGGCGATGCCGACCATCGCGGCGGGAAGGACGATCCGGATCGCGCGCCCGTCGAAGATGCCGCGCCAGGCGATCAGGCCGACGACATCCATCGCAATCAGGATCGGCAGCATGATGGCGGCGGCCTGCACGGGCGATATGACGAGCGCCATCAGCGGCACCGCCAGCATGCCGAGCGCGCCGCCGAAGCCGCCCTTGGACATGCCGGTGAGCAGGACGCCGGGCACCGCGACGAGATAGAAGAGAGGATCGGTTATCATCGAAAATGCCGGTTCCGCCGCGAGAGGGCCCCGGCGCTTTTAGACCGGGTTCGCCCGAGACGAAAGTCGCACGACGGCCGGGGCTTGCATTGCGCTGGCACAAGGACACAATCGCGCGACGGTCTGTAAAAACACTTGAGATAAAGGATAGGGAGCGCCCGATGTCGAGCCGATATCACGAGGTCTACGAGAGCTGGCGGAAGGATCCCGAAGGATTCTGGGCGGGGGCCGCCCGTGACCTGGTCTGGTCGAAGCCCTGGGACAAGGTGTTCGACGGCGCGCAGGGGGTCTACGGACGCTGGTTCGTCGGGGCGGAATGCAACACCGCCTACAACTGCCTCGACCGCCACGTCTTCGCCGGCCGCGCCAGCCAGCCGGCGATGATCTATGACAGCCCGGTCACCGACACGAAGCAGACCTTCACCTATGCCGAGCTGACCGACGCGGTGGCGACGCTCGCCGCGGTGCTCGTGAAGCACGGCATCGAGAAGGGCGACCGGGTCATCCTCTACATGCCGATGATCCCGGAAGCGGTGATCGGCATGCTCGCCTGCGCGCGCATCGGCGCGGTGCACTCGGTGGTGTTCGGCGGCTTCGCGGCGCGGGAACTGGCCACCCGAATCGACGACTGCCAGCCGAAGATGATCCTGTCGGCGTCCTGCGGCATCGAGCCGGGACGGGTGGTGAAGTACAAGCCGCTGCTCGACGAGGCGATCGCGCTGTCCAGCCACAAGCCGTCGACCTGCCTGGTCCACCAGCGGCCGATGGAGACGGCCACGCTCGTGGAGGGGCGCGACGTCGACTGGGCCGAGGCGGTCGCGGCGGCCGCGGCGGCGGGCGAGAAGGCCGATTGCGTGCCGGTCGCCGCCACCGATCCACTGTACATCCTCTACACGTCGGGAACCACCGGACAGCCCAAGGGCGTGGTGCGCGACAACGGCGGCCACATGGTGGCGCTGCACTGGTCCATGGACGGGGTCTACGGGATCGAGCCCGGCGAGATCTACTGGGCGGCGTCCGACGTTGGCTGGGTGGTCGGCCATTCCTACATCGTCTACGCGCCGCTTCTGCGCGGCTGCACGACGATCCTGTTCGAGGGCAAGCCGGTGGGCACGCCCGACGCCGGCACGTTCTGGCGGGTGATCGCCGAGCACAAGGTCACCGCCCTGTTCACCGCGCCGACGGCCTTCCGCGCGATCAAGAAGGAGGACCCGAACGGCAGCTTCATCGGCAAGTACGACCTCAGCCACTTCCGCACCCTGTTCCTGGCCGGCGAACGCGCCGACCCGGACACCATCCAGTGGGCGGAGAGAATGCTGAACGTGCCGGTGCTCGATCACTGGTGGCAGACGGAAACCGGCTGGGCAATCGCCGCCGACCCGGTGGGCCTCGGCATGCTGCCGGTCAAGTACGGCTCGCCGACGGTGCCGATGCCCGGCTACGACGTGCGGATCCTCGACGAGGCGCATCAGCCGGTGGCGGCGGGGAAGATGGGGGCGATCTGCGTGAAGCTGCCGCTGCCGCCCGGCTGCCTGCCGACGCTGTGGAACAACGACCAGCGCTTCAGGGACAGCTATCTCGCCGAGCACCCCGGCCACTACGCCACGGCTGACGCCGGCTACAAGGACGAGGACGGCTACGTATACATCATGGCGCGCACGGACGACATCATCAACGTCGCCGGGCACAGGCTGTCGACCGGCGGCATGGAGGAGGTGCTGGCGAGCCATCCCGACGTCGCCGAATGCGCGGTCATCGGTATCGCCGATTCCATGAAGGGACAGGTGCCGGCCGGCTTCATCGTCCTGAAATCCGGCGTGACCAAGGACCTGGCCGAGATCGAACGGGAGGTGATCCAGCTCGTGCGCGAGAAGATCGGTCCGGTCGCCGCCTTCAAGCTGGCCATCACCGTGGGGCGCCTGCCGAAGACGCGCTCGGGCAAGATTTTGCGCGGCACCATGCGGGCGATCGCCGACGGCGAGGCCTACAAGACGCCGGCGACGATCGACGATCCGGCGATCCTCGACGAGATCACCGCGGCGCTGAAGGAGCGCGGTATCGCCAGGGCGGACTGAGGGCCGGGGCGGATCGAGGGCCGGAGCGGACCGAGGTCATCGATCCGGCCGTCTACGTCGTCGGGCCGTGCCGCCATCGGGCCGCACTGCCATCGGATCGAGTGGCCGACGGGTGTCTCCCGTTCGGTCAGTCGGCCATTGAGGCGAAAGCGGACTTCTTTTAGTCCTCGGAGGGCGTTTCCTCGCCCTTCATCGAACGCAGCTTGGCGAACACCGCATCGGCGTCGAGCTCGTCGCTCTCCTCCGATTCCGCGGTGTCTTCGTCTCCGTGGCCAAAGCCGACACTCTCCTCCGGGGTGAGCAGGCGCATGCCCTCGGCTTCCTCCGGCGGACGGTACTTGGCCGCGGACTGGACCTCCATGTCGAGGTCGATCTGGGAGCACAGGCCGAGCGTCACCGGGTCCATCGGCTGCAGGTTCGTCGCGTTCCAGTG
Organism: Microbaculum mangrovi; assembly: GCF_051390635.1. Classification (NCBI taxonomy): domain Bacteria; kingdom Pseudomonadati; phylum Pseudomonadota; class Alphaproteobacteria; order Hyphomicrobiales; family Tepidamorphaceae; genus Microbaculum; species Microbaculum mangrovi. The sequence goes on along the minus strand of NZ_JBPODT010000001.1, from coordinate 1,008,415 downwards.
GGTGCGCTCGCGGATCGAGTTGATCGTCGCCTTGGTGGTGCCGACGAGGCGCATGATCGCCGCGTCCTTGAGTTCGGGATGGTTGCGCACCAGCCAAAGGATCGCGTTCGGACGGTCCTGGCGACGCGACACCGGCGTGTAGCGCGGTCCCTTGCGCTTCTTGGTGACCGGAATCCGCACCTTCGGCTCGGCGAGCTTGAGCTTGGCCGAGGAATCCTTCTGGCAGCGATCGATCTCCTCGCGGGTCAGCTGACCGGTCAGGACCGGGTCGACGCCCTTAATCCCTTGCGCGGCCTCGCCGTCGGCGATGGCGTTCACCTCAAGCTCGTGCAGCGCGCAGAACTCTGCGATCTGGCGGAAAGAGAGCGAGGTGTTGTCGACCAGCCAGATGGCGGTCGCCTTGGGCATCAAAAGAGTATTTGACATAAGCTTCTCCCTTGCGCGCCACCGCCTCCGGCGGGGCGCCCCGGTCGAATTCGAAGTGTCACGGGGATGACGTTATATAGGCGCGTTCGCGTTTCGACGCAAACGGTGAAAACAGGGCCGGCCTCCGGGAATTCCGTGGCCGGTGAGCCCTGGTCGCCTCTCCCCGGCGGGGAGAGGCAAAATGATGCGGATTGGCCGTTTTCACGGCGATCCCTAAATCTTAAAGCCCGGTTTCCAGCACGATCTTGCCGGTATGGTCGGCATCGATGCGGGCGTGGGCTTCGCCGGCCCGTGTCAGCGGGAAGCGGGAATCCATCACCGGTTTCACCTTGCCGGCGGCGATCAGCGGCCAGACCTTTTCTTCCAGCGCGCGGGCGATCTGCGCCTTGAAGGCGACCGGGCGCGGGCGCAGGGTCGAGCCGGTATGGGTCAGCCGCTTGCGCATCAGTGGATTGAGGTCGATCTCGGCCTTGTAGCCGTGCAGGAAGGCGATCTGGACGATGCGGCCTTCCTCGGCGGCGGCCTGGTAGTTGCGCGGCACGTAGTCGCCGCCGACCATGTCGAGGATCACGTCGACGCCGCGTTTGTCCGTAGCTTTCTTCACCACCTCGACGAAATCGGCGGACTTGTAGTCGATGGCGAGATCGGCGCCGAGTTCCTCGCAGGCCCTGCATTTCTCCGGGGTGCCGGCCGTGACGAACACGGTCGCGCCGAACGCCTTGCCGAGCTGGATCGCGGTCGTGCCGATGCCGCTGGCACCGCCGTGGATGAGCAGCGTCTCGCCGGGCTGCAGGGCGCCGCGATCGAAGACGTTGGTCCACACGGTGAAGAAGGTCTCGGGAATCGCGGCCGCCTCGCTGACCGGGAGGCCGGCGGGCAGGGGCAGGGCGTTGGTCTCGTGGACCGTGCAGTATTCCGCGTAGCCGCCGCCGGCAACGAGGGCGCAGACCGTGTCGCCGGGCTGGAAGCGGCTGGTGCCTGGACCGGCCGCGACGACGGTGCCGGCGATCTCCAGGCCGGGAATATCGGAGGCGCCTGCCGGCGGCGCATAGCCGCCGAGTCGCTGCAGCACGTCGGGCCGGTTCACGCCGGCCGCCGACACCCGGACCAGGACCTCTCCTTCGCCGGCGGCGGGCACTGGCCTTTCGGCGGGGACCAGCACCTCGGGTCCGCCCGGCTGGCTGATCTCGATGGCCGTCATCGTGGTGGGCAAAGTTGTGGGTAACTCGGTCATCCGCGGGCCCTTTCGTTAACGTCGTTTCTCGAATACCGGGGCAGGCCTTCCGTGACAATGGCGGGCTCCGTAGAGTTAAAGGCCGGATAGCGATTGCAAGGAAGGGCGCACCATGTTCGGGGATGATGACCGGCCGAAAAAGATTGCGGCGCACGAGATCGGGATGGACCTTTCGGCGCTTTCGGTGGCGGAACTCGAGGAGAGAATCTCCTTGCTGAAGAACGAGATCACGCGGTTGGAAGCCGACATCAAGAAGAAGGGTTCGACACGCGATGCGGCCGAGAACTTTTTCTCTAAATCTTGAAGAAAAGTATATCGGTTAACCATTCGTTAGGTCCTACAGGTTAACTATGAGGCATCCAGTCTTCTGGATCTCGAGTGGCTCCTGTCCACTCTGTTTGACGCCTCCCTGTTAACCAACTGAGCCGCTTTCCCAGCGGCTCTTTTCTTTTGTCCGTTGCGCCGGGCCCCGGCAATCGCGATGATCGCGGTGACTCGGGGACACAATGCGACGCCGTCTCCCATCGGCAACTGGCATCGAAGATGCAAATTTGACCGTATGGGCGGCCGGATCGTGTCGTTTCGACACAAATTCGTGTCGAATTGCACGCGAGATCGGTCAAAACGAGACGACAGGGACAGGTTATGAGAAACGACAAGACAGACGTGCGCGAAGCGTCGGACCCTAGGCTCGATCCGGTCAATTTCGCCGAGCGGATGGCCGGCTCCGGAAATTTCATGACTCTGTTTCGCGAGGGCATGGCGCTGCTCGAGGAGACCGCCGACTATCTCGACGGTCCCGGCCGCACGGAGTCGCGCACGCTGAGCCGCCTGGGCGGGCTGGCCTATGCGACGGAAAGCATGAAACTGACCACCCGGCTGATGCAGATGGCCTCGTGGCTGCTGCTCCAGCGCGCCGTCAACGAAGGCGAGATGTCGGACAAGCAGGCCTCGGAGGAGAAGGGCAAGGTTCGCCTGGAGCATCCGGAAGACCGCGAGCGTTCGGCCGGGTTCGACGAACTGCCGGAGGGCCTTCAGGACCTGATCGCGCGAAGCCTGCGGCTGCAGGCGCGCGTGCGTCATCTCGACCGGCAGCTGCGCGGCCAGCTGCGCGCGGACGATGCGCGCGCGGCAAACCCGGTGTTCTCGCAGCTCGATCGCGTCCGCTCGGCGTTTGGCGGAAGCGAAGGCTGATACAGACGTTCGCCGAAACAAAAAGCCCCCGACCGAGGCCGGGGGCTTTTTTATTCGGAAGCCGAAGCGCCTCAGATGAAGCCTTCGAACTTCTTCTTGAAGCGGGAGACGCGGCCGCCGCGATCGAGCAGATGCTGGCTGCCGCCGGTCCAGGCCGGGTGCGTGTTGACGTCGATGTCGAGATTGATGACCGCGCCTTCCTCGCCATAGGTCGAGCGGGTCTCGTACTCGGTGCCGTCGGTCATCACCACCTTGACGGTGTGATAATCGGGATGGATGTCTTTCTTCATGGCTTTCAAACCTTCTTGCCGGCGCCGTTCAAAACGCCGCATCGCGTGCGCGGATGGAATGAGAATTCGGCGCTGCCTATAGCGCGGATGGGCCTGCGAGGCAAGCGGGCGGGGCGGGATGACCGGGGAAGCGCGTGCCGACGTCGCGGTTCGGCCCCCCGCGTTGGGCGAGACGGGCGCGCAATCCGGCCGACCGTCCGTCCGCGACATAAGGGCGGGTTGCCCGGGGAGGCCCGTCTGGGGCATTTTCCGCGTCTCGATGTGATCTGAGCAGGACAAAACGACATGGCCCGCAGGAAGGCGCCGAACGAGGCTGGGGCGGAGACCGCGCAGCCGGGGGATGGATCGGCGAACGGCCGGCGCCCGCGGCAGAAGCTCGGCCCGCTCAGGATGCTGGCGCCCTATGTGGTGCGCTACAGGGTCCATGTCGTGCTGGCGCTGATCGCGCTCGTCACCGCGGCCGGCGCCACGCTGGCCGTGCCGCAGGCGGTGCGGCGGATGATCGATTTCGGCTTCGATTCCGAGAACACGGCGCTGGTGAACCAGTATTTCGGCATGCTGATCATCGTGGTGCTGGTGCTCGCCGCCGCCAGCGCCTCGCGCTACTACCTCGTCACCTGGCTGGGCGAGCGGATCGTCGCCGACGTGCGCGCCGACGTGTTCAGGCGGGTGATAGATCTGTCGGCCGATTTCTTCGACACCGCCCAGTCGGGCGAGATCGTCTCGCGGCTGACCGCCGATACCACCCAGATCAAGGCCGCCGTCGGGGCGAGCGCCTCGATCGCGCTCAGAAACCTGGTGCTCGGCATCGGCGCGGCGACGCTGATGGTCGTCACCAGCCCGCGCCTTTCGATGATGGTGCTGATCGTGATCCCGGTGATCGTGCTGCCGCTCGTCGGCTTCGGCCGGGCGGTGCGCAAGCGCCAGCGCGATGCCCAGGACACGCTTGCCGACGCGACCGCCTTCGCCTCGGAGAATATCGGCGCGGTGCGCACGCTGCAGGCCTTCACCAACGAGGAGCTGGCCGACGCCCGCTTCCGCGCCGCCGTCGAGGAATCCTTCGACGCGGCCCGCGGCACCACCAAGATGCGGGCGACGCTGACCTTCGTCGCCCTGTTCCTGGTCTTCGCCAGCGTCGTCGCCGTGCTCTGGTACGGCGCGCACGACGTGCTGGCCGGACGCATGACGCCGGGCACGCTCGGCCAGTTCGTCCTCTACGCGGTGTTCGCCGCTGGCGCGCTCGGCGAGCTCAGCCAGGTATGGGGCGAGGTGCAGGCGGCCGCCGGCGCGGCCGAGCGGCTCGCCGACCTGAGGGACCGGGAGCCGTCCGTGCGCGCGCCGGAGGCCCCGGAAGCCCTGCCCGAGCCGCCGCGCGGCGAGGTCGCCTTCGCGCACGTCTCCTTCGCCTACCCGACCCGTGCCGACGACCGGGCGCTGCACGACGTCAGCTTCGCCGTGGCGCCGGGCGAGACGGTGGCCATCGTCGGTCCGTCGGGCGCGGGCAAGAGCACGCTGTTCCACCTGCTGCTGCGCCACTACGACCCGAATGACGGCACCATCCGCGTCGACGGCGTGGCGATCGACCGGGCCGATCCGCGCGCGGTGCGCCGGCGCATCGCCGTGGTGCCGCAGGACACCGTGATCTTCGCCGGCACCGTCGCCGACAACATCGCCTATGGCCGGCCCGGCGCCAGCGACGACGAGATCCGCGCCGCCGCGGTCGCCGCCCATGTCGAGGAATTCGTCACCGCCATGCCGGAGGGCTACCGCACGATGGTCGGCGAGCGCGGCGTGAAACTGTCCGGCGGGCAGCGGCAGCGCATCGCGATCGCCCGGGCGATCCTGCGCGCCGCACCGATCCTGCTGCTCGACGAGGCGACCTCGGCGCTCGACGCGGAAAGCGAGACGGTGGTGCAGATGGCGCTCGACGACCTGATGCAGGAACGCACGACGCTGGTCATCGCGCACCGGCTGGCGACCGTGCTCAATGCCGATCGTATCCTCGTCATGGAGGAGGGGCGGATCGTCGAGGAGGGCACGCATCACAGCCTGATCGAGACCGGTGGCCTCTACGCGCGGCTCGCCCGGCTGCAGTTCGATACCGACGAGGGCACGCTCGCCGAACGGCGCGCGGCGCGCGAGGTCAGCGCTCGGTGAGCTTGAGCTCGATGCGGCGGTTGGCGGCGTAGGCTTCCTCGGTACTGCCCTCGACAAGCGGATAGTTGTCGGCGAAGCCGGCGGCGACGAGGTGCTGGGGATCGACGCCCTTTTCGATCAGGTAGCGCACCACCGCGATGGCGCGGGCCGACGCGAGTTCCCAGTTGGACTGGAACCGCGGCGAGTTGATCGGGCGGGCGTCGGTGTGCCCGTCGACGCGCAGCACCCAGGCGATCTCGGCGGGAATCTCCCCTTCGAGCTCGAGGATCGCGGCGGCCAGCTTGTCGAGTTCCTGCCGGCCGGCGGCGTTGATCTGGTCGGAGCCGGTCGGGAACAGCACCTCGGACTGGAAGACGAAGCGGTCGCCGACGACGCGGATGTCGGAGCGCTGCGACAGGATCTCGCGGAGGCGGCCGAAGAAGTCGGAGCGATAACGCGACAGCTCCTGCACCTTCTGGGCCAGGGCCACGTTCAGGCGGCGGCCGAGATCGGCGATCTTGGTCTGGCTCTCCCGGTCCCGGCTCTCGGAGGCCTCCAGCGCATCCTCGAGCGCGGCGATCTGGCGGCGCAGGGCGGAAATCTGCTGATTCAGCAGCTCGACCTGGGCGAGGGCGCGCTGGCTCAGGCGCTTTTCCTCGTCGAGTTCGATGGCCAGCTCCGAAACCCGTCCGCCGGCGGCCTCGGCATCGCCGGCGCGGGCGTCGAGGATGCCCTGAAGCCGGGACTGTTCCGCCTCGGCGTTCGTCAGCGAGGACTGCAGCAGGGAAAGCTGGTCTTCCAGCGAGCGCTTGCCGGCCCGCTCCAGCGCCAGGAGCTCGGTCAGCTCGGCGATCTGCGAGTTCAGCCGGTTGAGCACGGTGTCGCGGCCGGAAATCTCCTGACTGAGGAAGAACTGGGTCAGGGCGAAGACCGACAACAGGAAGATGAAGACGAGCAGGACGTTGGTGAGAACGTCGACGAAACTCGGCCAGTAGTCGATCTGGCTGCGCCGGCGCCGGCCGTGGACCAGGGCCATGGCTTGGACTCCTACACTCTCTCGCGGTCGGCGAGGCGGGCGAGAAGGTCGCGGATCTCGCTCTGGCGGTCGGCCTGCGCCTCGACCCATTCGCGGATCATCTTCTGCTCGGAGCGCATGTGCTGCACGAGCCCCTGGATGCCCTCGGCGAGGTCGGCCATGGCGGCGGTCGCCGCGCGGTTCGGACCGCCCTCGCTCATCACCTGGGCGAGCCTGTCGATGGACTTCTGGATGTCGTCGGTCATCAACGCCGGCGCCGGCGCGGGCAGAGGCGCGGGACCGGGCGCCGCGGTCGCGATCGGTGCGACCTCGGCCGGCCGCTCCTCGGTCGCGGCGATCTCGGTGACCGAGGACAGCCAGTCCTCCAGGTCGTTGTAGAACCGGTTCTGGGCCTGGCCCGCCTGCAGGTCGAGAAAGCCCAGGATCAGCGAGCCGGCGAGGCCGAACAACGAGGACGAAAAGGCCGTTCCCATGCCGGACAGGGGCGCCTGCAGGCCGGATTTCAGATCCTCGAAGATGACGCCGGTATCGCCGGAGCCGATGTTCAGCGACTGAATGGTGCCGGCGACCGAGCTGACCGTCTGCAGCAGCCCCCAGAAGGTGCCGAGCAGGCCGAGAAAGACCAGCAGGCCGGTCATGTAGCGGGCCATCTCGCGGGATTCGTCGAGACGCATGGCGATCGAATCGAGGATCGAGCGCATGGTCTGCGCCGAAATCGCCATGCGGCCCACCCTGTCGCGCAGCAGGGAGGCCATCGGCGCCAGCAGCACCGGCGGCTTGGAGACCTCAAGACCCGGATCGGCGAGACGGAAGTCGTTGACCCAGGCAACCTCGCGAAAAAGCCGGAAGACCTGGCGGATCGCCATCAGGATGCCGATGGCCAGAACGCCGATGATCAGGCCGTTGAGGCCCGGATTCGACATGAAGGCGGTATAGACCTGCGGAAACAGGATCGCGCCGATGAAACCGGCGATGATCAGAAACACCAGCATCCGCAAGAGGTAGACCTGCGGACTTGCCAATTTCTGCGGATCTTTGCTGCGGGCCATCGGCTCCCGGGTCTCTGACGCGCGCAGGAGAATCAATCACGCGCGAATCTTCCTGTTCCCCCGACGCGAAGTTACCGCCGAGATCGCGACATGTCCAAGGCGGAAGCGCACTTTCGGCGGCGAAGATGTCAGGACTTGGACAGGGAATCGACCAAAGCGCGATGGATATCGACGTTGCCGGCGACCAGGCTGTCGGCGTGGAGCGCCGATTTGCGGCCGGTATAGTCGGTCGCGAAGCCACCGGCTTCGCTGACGAGGAGCACGCCGGCGGCGATGTCCCAGAGGCTCAGGCCGCGCTCGAAAAAGCCGTCGAAACGGCCGGCGGCGAGCCAGGCCAGATCGAGGGCGGCGGAGCCGGTGCGGCGGATCCCGGCGGATTTCGCCATGATCGGGGCCAGTTCCCGCAGATAGGCGGGGTGATTGCCGCGGCCCTGGTGCGGGATGCCGGTGGTGATGATCGACTGCGACAGGTCGCGGCGCTGGGCGACGCGGATGCGACGGTCATTCAGGTACGCGCCGGCGCCTTTCTCGGCGACGAACAGCTCGTTCATGATCGGGGTGAAGACGAGGCCGGCGACGATCTCGCCATCGCGCTCAAGCGCGATCGAGATGGTGAACAGCGGCACCGCGTGCAGGAAGTTGGTGGTGCCGTCGAGCGGGTCGACGATCCAGCGGTGCGCCTTGTCGGTTCCCTCGATCTCGCCGGATTCCTCCATCAGGAACCCGTATTTCGGCCGCACCCGCGACAGCTCCTCGCGCAGGATCTTTTCGGCGCGCAGGTCGGCGGCGGAGACGAAGTCGCCCGGTCCCTTCATCGAGACCTGCAGGTTCTCCACCTCGCCGAAGTCGCGCGAGAGCGCGCGGGCGGCCTTGGTGGCCGCCTGCACCATCACGTTGAGAAGGGCTGATCTGGCCATGGTGTCCGGTCAGTCCGCGCGGCGGACGTAGGTGATCTCGTTGGTGTCGACGATGATCTTCTCGCCGGTGGTGACGAACGGCGGCACCATCACGCGCATGCCGTTCTCGAGCTTGGCCGGCTTGTAGGAGGAGGCGGCGGTCTGGCCCTTGACGACCGGGTCGGCCTCGGTGACCTCCAGCGTCACGTGCTGGGGCAGGGTGATGCCGATCGGCTTGCCGTCGTACAGCTCGACGGTCACGGTCATGCCGTCCTGGAGGAAGGCGGCGCGCTCGCCGACGAAATCCTCGGCCAGCTCGAGCTGTTCGTAGGACTCGGTATCCATGAACACAAGCTGCTCGCCCTGGGCGTAGAGGAACTGGAAGTCCTGCTGGTCGAGGCGGACGCGCTCGACGGTCTCGTCGGCGCGGAAGCGCTCGTTGAGCTTGGTGCCGTCGATCAGGTTCTTGAGCTCCACCTGGTTGAAGGCGCCGCCCTTGCCCGGTTTCACGGCCTGGGTCTTCACGGCGACCCAAAGGCCGCCCTTGTGTTCCAGGACGTTGCCCGGCGTGATCTGGTTTCCGTTGATCTTCATGTCGAACCGCTCGCGAAATGTCTCCGGTCGGGCACCGATCGGAGGAGGGGCGCCGATGCGCCGTGTTCCAAGGATTTGGGACCGGAAGGAATGGATGGCGCGGTTTCTAACAAACCTTGACGCCGGATGCATCAGCAAAAGATGGCTCAGTAAATGACACCGTTGGTGCCGTAACTGAAGCCCTGCGCCCATTTGCGCACGCGCTTGTCGGCCTCCTCGAGCTGCGTCTCGTCCAGCGAGCCCAGGAAACCGTCGAGCCAGACGTCGCTGGCGCCGGCGGAACGGGCGAGAATGTGCCATTTCGCCGCTTCGACCGCGTCGGCCTCGACGCCCTGACCGTTGGCGTAGATGCGGGCCAGCCGGTTCTGGGCGACCGGATTGCCCTTCTCGGCGGCGCGACTGAACCACCGGACCGCCTCGGCCTCGTTCGTCGCGGTGCCCTCGCCCTTGAACAGCATGACGGCGAGCTCGACCTCGGCCAGCGGCATGCCCGCTTCCGCCGCCTTCTGCATCCAGCGCAGCGCCTCGGCGGGATCCTGCGCGACGCCGGCGCCTTCGAGGTAGAGCAGGGCGAGGTTGTACTGCGAGGGCGTGTGGCCGTTCTCGGCGGCGAAGCGCAGGAGCTCGGCCGCCTTCTTCAGGTTTCGGGGGCGAACCTTGCCGTCGACATAGATCAGGGCGAGGTTGTAGTGGGCCTCGACGTGGCCCTTCTTGGCGGCGGCATCGAACCAGCCGGCGGCCTTCTCCTCGTCCTTGGTCGTGCCCTCGCCGCGGGCCAGCGCCAGGGCAAGCGCGAACTGGGCCTCGCGGTTTCCGGCAACGGCGGCCTGGCTGTACCACCACACCGCCTGCTGCATGTTCTTGGGGATGCCGAGGCCCTTGGCGTAGAGCTCGCCGAGCAGGGTCTGCGCGGCGGCGTCGCCGTCCTGGCCGCGTTCGAGCGCGGTACGGAAGGCCGTCAGGTAGTAGCCGCGCTGGTAGGCGCCATAGGCGATATCGGTGGTGGCCTCGCGCGCGAACCCCGGCCAGGCTGAGCCCGACCAGGCAAGCAAGGCGGCTCCGATCGCGGCAACCGCAATCGGCCTCATGCCGCCTCCTCGCGGACCCGTTCGGCAATCGCGGCGGCCCGGGCGACCGCGTCGGCGACGCCCGCGGGCTCGTTCCAGACGAGATCGCGCATCGCGACGAAGTCGGCGCCCGCGGAGACGGCGTCCTCGACGGACGTCCAGTCCTCGGCGCACATGGCAATGCAGGGGAGCTGGAACAGCTCGCTCCACCATTCGATCAGATTGAAGGTCGCCGGGATGTCGCCGTCCAGGTCGAGGCGGCCGAGAAGGACGTAGTCGGGCTGACCCTCGCCGAGCAGCATGGCGGCATGCCGGGTGGTGCAGTCGCCGGCGCCGACGATCAGGTCGGGCTTGAGCGTGCCCATCGCGGATTCGACGGCGGCGGCGCCGTGCGTGATGTGCACGCCGTCGGCGCCGACCTCGCGCACGAGACCGGGATGGCCGTGCAACAGGAACGCGGCGCCGTTATCCTGGGCGATCGGGCAGAGCATCTCGGCGGACCGGCGCCAAAGGGCCGGATCGTCCGAGGACAGATCAAGGATGACGGCGGCGGTTTCCGCGGTCTGCAGCGCGTCGGAGAGCTGCCGTGCGAAGTCGGCCGGATCGAAATCCGGCGGCGTTACGAGGACGAGGCGGGCGGGCGCAGGTGCCATGAGCGTTCAATTCGTTCGACGGTCGATCAATAGCCAAAACAACGCGCATACGCCGGGAATACGGCGAAAACGCGGAGCCGGTACGCCGACAATCCTGCCGCGGGTCTGCTAAGGAGTGGTTAACAAGCCGTAAATCCGGGACCGGCAGCACGTCCGGTCCCGGCGAAGCGGGGTAAGCCGCCTGTCGTCAGGCGGCCTGCTTTTCCTGGTCCGCGCTCCACTTGCCGGCGGCGGCAAGGCCGTTCATGCGGGCGCGATGCGAGAACGCGCTCTGGGCGGCGGCGACGTTCTCGGTCTTGCCGCCCCAGGCCTTCAGCGCGGCGGCCTGCAGCGCGCGGCCGTAGGAGAAGGTCAGCTTCCACGGCAGCGGTCCCATCTCGTTCATCAGCGAGAGGTGCCGGGTCGCTTCCTCGTCGGACTGGCCGCCCGACAGGAAGGCGATGCCCGGAACGGCGGCCGGGACGGTCGACTTCAGGCAGCGCACGGTCTTCTCGGCGACCTCTTCGGCGCTCGCCTGCCGGGAGGCGTTCTTGCCGGAAATCACCATGTTGGGCTTCAGCACCATGCCTTCCAGCAGGACGCGCTGCTCGAACAGCTCGTCGAAGACCGTGTTGAGCGCCCACTCGGTGACCTGGTAGCAGCGGTCGGCGTCATGGGCGGCGACGGGGCCGTCCATCAGCACCTCAGGCTCGACGATCGGGACGATGCCGGCTTCCTGGCACAGCGCCGCGTAGCGGGCGAGCGCATGGGCGTTGGCCTTGACGCAGCCCCAGCTCGGGATGCCGTCGGCGATGTCGATCACCGCGCGCCACTTGGCGAAGCGGGCGCCGAGGCCATGGTATTCCCTGAGCCGGTCGCGCAGGCCGTCGAGGCCTTCGGTGATCTTTTCGCCGGGGAAGCCGGGCATGTCCTTGGCGCCGGCGTCGACCTTGATGCCGGGAACCGCGCCGGCGGCCCTGATCAGGTCGACCAGCGGCGTGCCGTCGGCTGCCTTCTGGCGCAGCGTCTCGTCGAACAGGATGACGCCGGAAATGCAGTTCTTCATCGCGTCGTCGGCGCGGAACAGCATCTCGCGATAGTCGCGACGGTTGTCCTCGGTGGATTCCACGCCGATCGAATCGAAGCGCTTCTTGATCGTCCCGGTGCTCTCGTCGGCGGCGAGAATGCCCTTCCCGTCCGCCACCATGGCCTGGGCGATATCCTCAAGCCGTTCACTCATCGTCTGATCCTCACATTCTCTATCGTTATCAGGGTCTCAAAGCCTCGACACCGGGCAGGGCCTTGCCCTCGAGCCATTCGAGGAAGGCGCCTCCGGCCGTCGACACGAAGGAAAAGTCCCGCGTCACGCCGGCCTTGTTGAGGGCGGCCACCGTGTCGCCGCCACCGGCGACCGACAGCATGTGCCCGGCCTTGGTGTCGCGGGCGACGGTGCGCGCGACCGCATTTGTGCCGGCGTCGAACGGCTCCAGCTCGAAGGCGCCGAAGGGGCCATTCCAGACCACCGTCTTCACCGTCTCGAGCCTGCCCTCCAGCGCCGTCTCTGTCTTCGGGCCGATGTCGAGGATCATCTCGTCGTCCTCGACGTCGTCGAGACCGCAGATTCGGTGCGGGGCCCTGGCCTCGAAGGCCTTGGCGGCGATCACGTCGACCGGCAGGACGATTTCGCAGCCGGCCTCGCGCGCCGCCGCCTCGATCTCGCGGGCGGTGTCCAGCTTGTCGCGCTCGCACAGCGACTTGCCGATCCCGTGGCCTTTGGCGGCGAGGAAGGTGTTGGCCATGCCGCCGCCGATGACCAGCATGTCGACCTTGGCCACCAGATTGGAGAGCAGGTCGATCTTGGTGGACACCTTGGCGCCGCCGACGATCGCCATCACCGGACGCTCCGGCTTCGACAGGGCCTTCTCCAGCGCCTCGATCTCGGCGGCCATGGTCAGGCCGGCGGCCGCGGGCAGATGGTCGGCGATGCCGGTGGTCGAGGCGTGGGCGCGATGGGCGGCGGAAAAGGCGTCGTTGACGAAGACGTCGCCGAGGCTGGCGAGCTGCCTGGCGAACGCCGGATCGTTGCCTTCGTCGCCGGGGTGAAAGCGGGTGTTCTCGAACAGCAGCACGCTGTGCGGTGCCGCCTGTTTGGCGGCGTCCAGGGCCTTGCCGTCGGTCCAGTCGGTGGCGACGAAGGTGACCGGCCGGCCGATCGCTTTCTCAAGCGCGGGCAAGACCGGTTTCAGCGACATTTCCGGGACGACCTTGCCCTTCGGGCGGCCGAAGTGGGAGAGCACCATCACGGCGGCGCCCTTGCCGAGCAGGGCCTTGATGGTGTCGGCGGCGCGCTCGATGCGGGTCGCGTCGGTCACCACGCCGTCCTTGGCGGGAACGTTGAGATCGGCGCGCAGGACAGCGCGCCGACCATTCAGATCGAGATCGTCGATCGTGCGGAACGAGGCCATTCCGGTCTCCCGTTCAGATAAGCTTGCCCATTGCCACCGCGGTGTCGGCCATGCGGTTGGAGAAGCCCCACTCGTTATCGTACCACGAAAGCACGCGGACGAAGTTGCCCTCCATGACCTTGGTCTGGTCGAGCGCGAAGGTCGACGAGGCCGGGTCGTGGTTGAGGTCCATGGAAACCAGCGGCTCGGCGGTGACCGCGAGGATGCCCTTCATGGCGTTGGAATTCGCCGCCGCCTTCATCGCCTCGTTGATCTCCTCGACCGAGGTGTCGCGCTTGGCGACGACCTTCAGGTCGATCATCGAGACGTTCGGGGTCGGCACGCGCACCGAGACGCCGTCGAGCTTGCCGTTCAGCTCCGGCAGCACCAGGCCGACGGCGCGGGCGGCGCCGGTCGTGGTCGGGATCATCGACATCGCCGCGGCGCGGGCCCGGTAGAGGTCCTTGTGCAGCGTGTCGAGAACCGGCTGGTCGCCCGTATAGGCGTGCACGGTGGTCATGAAGCCCTTCTCGATGCCGACGGCGTCGTTGATCACCTTGGCGACCGGGGCCAGGCAGTTCGTCGTGCACGAGGCGTTGGAGACGACCGTGTGCTCGGCGGTCAGCTGGTCGTTGTTGACGCCGTAGACGACGGTGATGTCGGCGTTGGTGGCCGGGGCGGAGACCAGGACGCGCTTGGCGCCGGCTTCCAGATGCATGGCCGCCTTGTCACGGTCGGCGAAGATGCCGGTGCACTCGAGCGCGATATCGACGCCGAGTTCCTTCCACGGCAGCTCCCTGGGATCGCGGATGGCCGTCACCTTGATCGGGCCGCGGCCGGCATCCATGGACTCGCCCGATACCGTGACCTCGGAGGGAAAACGGCCATGCACGCTGTCGTAGCGCAGCAGGTGCGCGTTGGTCTCGATCGGGCCGAGATCGTTGATGCCGACGACTTCGATGTCGGTGCGGCCGGATTCGATGATCCCGCGCAGCACCAGCCGGCCGATGCGGCCAAATCCGTTGATCGCTACCCTGACAGCCATTCTAGTAGTCTCCTTAGCTAACCCGTTGTGCGCCGCCGGATCGGTCAAGCCTCCTCGGCCGGCGCCAGACTATCCAATATACGCCGGGCTTCCGCCACGACCGCCTCGGCGGTTATGCCGAAGTGCTCGTACAGGCTCTTGTACGGGGCACTGGCGCCGAAGCCGTTCATGCCGACGAAGCCGCCGTCACGCCCGACGAAGCGGTCCCAACCCTGTCGGATCGCCGCCTCGACGGCGACGCGAACCGGCGCATCGTCGAGGATCGTGCGGCGGTAATCGGCCGACTGTTCCTCGAACAACTCGAAACTGGGGACCGATACCACACGGGTCGGGATGCCGTCGCGTTCCAAGATGACGCGCGCCTCCAGCGCCAGCGACACCTCGGAGCCGGATGCGAACAGGGTGACCTTGGCCTGTCCCGTGGCGGCCGCCAGCTCGTAGGCGCCGCGGGCGCAGCAGTTCTCGTCGGTCACCGAAGTGCGCAGGCCCGGCACGTTCTGGCGGGTCAGCGCGAGAACGCTCGGCCGGCTGCGGGCCTCGAGCGCAAGCTGCCAGCATTCGGCGGTCTCGGTGGCGTCGGCGGGCCGGAACACGTTTAGGTTCGGGATTGCCCGCAGGCTCGCCAGATGCTCGACCGGCTGATGGGTGGGGCCGTCCTCGCCCAGGCCGATCGAATCGTGCGTGAAGACATGGATGACGCGGATGCCCATCAGCGCCGCGAGACGAATCGACGGGCGGCAATAGTCGGAGAAGACGAGGAAGGTGCCGGAATAGGGGATGACGCCGCCGTGCAGCGCCATGCCGTTCATGGCCGCGGCCATGCCGTGCTCGCGCACGCCGTAGTGAACGTAGCGGCCGGCGTAGTCCTCCGCCGAGAAGTCCTTGAGGTCCGGACTGCGGGTGTTGTTCGAGCCCGTCAGGTCGGCGGACCCGCCGATCGTCTCCGGCACCGCCGGATTGACGGCGCCCAGCACCAGTTCGGATGCCTTGCGGGTCGCGATCTCCGGCCTGTCGGCGGCGAAGGTCTCCTTGAGCGAACGGATCGCCGTGGCCAGATCGACCGGCAGCTCGCCGCGCGTGCGCCGTTCAAATTCGTTGCGGACATCGTGGTCGAGTGCCGCCAGCCGCTTCTCCCAGGCGCTGCGGGCCTTGCCCGAGCGCAGGCCGGCGATCCGCCAGGCGTCGCGGATGGGGGAGGGGATCTCGAAGGGTGCCGCCTCCCAGCCGAGCCCGAGCCGGGCGGCCTGCACCTCGTCGGCGCCGAGCGGCGCGCCGTGGGTCGCGGACGTGCCCTGCTTGTTCGGCGCGCCGTAGCCGATGATGGTGCGGCAGGCGATGATCGAGGGCCGGTCGGACGTGCGGGCCGCCTCGATCGCCGCGGCGATCGCGTCGGGATCGTGGCCGTCGACGCGCTGGGTGTGCCAGCCGGCGGCGTCGAAACGTTCGACGGTATCGGTCGAATCCGACAGCGAGGTCGGGCCGTCGATGGAAATGTGGTTGTCGTCGTAGAGGACGATCAGCCGGTCGAGCTTGAGGTGGCCGGCGAGCGAGATCGCCTCGTGGCTGACACCCTCCATCAGGTCGCCGTCGCTGGCCAGCACGTAGGTGAAATGGTCGACCATTTCGTCGCCGAAGGTGGCGTTGAGGTGGCGCTCGGCCATCGCCATGCCGACGGCGGTGGCGATGCCCTGGCCGAGCGGACCGGTGGTGGTCTCGATGCCGGCCTTCAGGTCGAATTCGGGATGGCCGGCGGTATGCGAGCCGAGCTGGCGGAAATTCTTGATCTCCTCGATGGTCATCGCCTCGTAGCCGAGCAGATACAGCGACGAATAGAGCAGCATGGAGGCGTGGCCGGCCGACAGCACGAAACGGTCGCGGTCGGGCCAGTCGGGCGCCTTCGGATCGAATTTCAGGAACCGCGTGAACAGCACCGTGGCGATGTCGGCGGCGCCCATCGGCATGCCGGGATGTCCGGATTTGGCTGCCTCAACGGCATCCATGGCGAGCGCGCGGATGGCGTTGGCCATTGCGCGATGATCGACCTGTGCGGCGTTCTCTGTCATTTAATTCCGATGGTCACCGTGGATGCGGGGTTCGTTGGCGGCGGGAAAACCGAACGGTCCGTGTCGTCACGGCACCACCCGAATTCCCCGACCTTCAGCGCCTGTCCCCGCGAAGCGGGCCGATCAATACCACCTCGCCGGGGCGAGTCAATTGAGGGGCCGGATCAAAGGGTTTGCGACGTATACGCAGGCGTGCGGCCGGCACGGTGCGGGGCGGCCGACAGGCGGTCCGGTATGCGGCGATGGGCGGTTGACCGCAGCTTGCAGCGATGCCTAATCTCTCACGGCTAATCCGTTGGCCTTTATATTTTCCTTTCGTCTGACGCGACAGCGATGGCGGCCTTTTTCGTGTCGGGTTTGCGATTGGCGCCAGTGGCCGACGGTCGGGGAGGCGGGTCTATGAATGTCGATTCGAGTCCTGTAGAGCGCGCGCAAAGGCGGTTTGTCGGCGCACTCGACGCATTGGAAGCGGCCGTTCGCCGCCGCCAGGCGATGGATCGTAGCGTAACCGCCCTGCAGTCGGAGATCCGGACCCTGAGCGACGACCGGTCGCAGCTGGCCCAGGAGCTCGATACGGCGCAGGCGCGGTCGGCGCAGCTCGAATCGGTATCGAAGAGCGTCTCGCAGAGACTGGATTCGGCTATCAGCTCCATTCGCGGCCTGCTCGACAGCGAGCAGGGCGGCTGAGCGTGGATTTGCTGGCTTTCGAATCGCCGGGCTGGGGGAGAACGGCGGAGCGGGTACCATGCCCCAGGTGACGGTCTCGATAAACGGCCGTGTCTACCGGATGGGATGCGACGAGGGCCAGGAGCAAATCCTGAGCCAACTCGCGCAGGACATCGATCGTCGCATCGAGGCCTACAAGGCCAGTTTCGGCGAGGTCGGCGACATGCGGCTGATGTTGATGGCGGCGATGGAACTCGGCGACGAGCTCGCCGATTCGCGCCGCCGGCTGAAAGCGCTCGAATCGGAGGTCGAGGGCCTCAAGGAATCCCGCAGCGCGGTGCTCGACAAGGTGTCCTCGGCGCAGGACTCGATCGCGGAAATGCTCGACCAGGCGTCCGCCCGTATCGAAAGTCTCGCCGCCGCGCTGAACGGGGCGGGGGCGGAACAGCCGGGCGAATGAGGGGCGGACGCGGCACGTCGCGAAATCCGCATCCTTTCCACTGGCGAGCGCCCGCCACGATAGCTACATTCGACATGGCGAGGCTGCCCGGTGCGACAGGAGACTCAATTCCCCGGGGCCTTATCGATCTCCTTGGGAGCTGTCCCTGGTTGAGCCCGTGGGCTCTTTCATACGGCGCCCACCTACGTATGTAGGTTCCCGGGATCGCTGCTCTCCACCGGCCGCGGCGGCTTCGCCATCCCACCGTTTCCCGTCCCGTGTCATCCCCGGATCCCCGCATGACCGACCGAACAGCCCAAAAGGCCCGCATGCGGACGCTGGCGCGCGCCGCGCGCCGGCGCGTGTCCGGCGCGGACCGTCGGGCGGCGGCCGAGGCCGTCGCCGGCCGGGCGGCGGATATTGCCGCGCTGGCCGGGCGCGGCACGGTCTCGTGCTTTTCCACCTTCGGCGACGAGCTCGACACCCAGCCGCTGATCATGGCGCTCGCGCGCCGGGGCTGCCGGCTGGCGCTGCCCGTCGTCGTCGGCCGGGCGCGGCCGCTGGTGTTCCGCCGCTGGCGGCCCGGCGACAGGACGGGCAAGGGCCATTTCGGCATCCGCGAGCCGCTGGCCTCGGCGCCCCAGGCGCATCCGCGGGTGTTCCTCGTGCCGCTGCTCGCCTTCGACCGGTTCGGCTACCGGGTCGGCTACGGCGGCGGGTTCTACGACCGCTCGCTGGCGATCGCGCGGGCGGAGCGCAAGATCGCGGCGATCGGGCTTGCCTTCGCCATCCAGGAGGTGGGCCTGGTGCCGCGCGACCGATACGATCAACCTGTGGACTTCGTTCTGACCGAACGGGGCCTGACGACATGCATTGGAGGTGCCCGTGCGGCTGCTCTTTCTTGGTGACGTGGTCGGCCGCTCCGGCCGGGAGATCGTCGTGGACCGGCTGCCCGAGCTGAGGAGCCGGCTCGACGCCGACTTCGTGGTCGTCAACGGCGAGAATTCGGCGGGGGGCTTCGGCATCACCGAGGCGATCCACGGCGAGCTGATCGACGCCGGCGCGGACGTCGTCACCACCGGCAACCACGTCTGGGACCAGCGCGAGGCGCTCGTCTTCATCGAGCGCACGCCGACCCTGCTGCGGCCGATCAACTTCCCGGCAGGCACGCCCGGGCGCGGCGCCGGGCTCTACGAGGCGCGCAACGGCGCGCGGGTGCTCGTGATCAACGCCATGGGCCTCGTCTTCATGAACATGCTCGAGGATCCCTTCGCGGCGCTGTCGCGGGAGCTGGAGGCCTGCCCGCTCGGCGGCGGGGCGGACGCGATCGTCGTCGACTTCCATGCCGAGGCGACGAGCGAGAAGCAGGCGATGGGTCATTTCCTGGACGGGCGGGCGAGCCTTGTCGTTGGCACCCACACCCATGTGCCGACCGCCGACCACATGGTGCTGGCGGAGGGCACCGCCTACATGACCGACGTCGGCATGTGCGGCGACTACGACTCGGTGATCGGCATGGACAAGGAGGAGCCGCTCAGGCGCTTCCTGACCAAGATCCCCTCCGGGCGCTTCGAGCCGGCGCTGGGCGACGCTTCGCTGTCGGGCGTGCTGGTGGAGACCGACGATTCGACCGGCCTGGCCCGGCGGGTCGCCCCGGTGCGGCTCGGCGGCCATCTGTCGGAGACTCTGCCGGACTGGTAGACCGGCTTCTCGCGGGCCAGTGGATTTTCGACCGGACCCGCCCTATAAGCGGGCGAACTGCGCGGCCGCCGGCTTGGTCGGGCGTGGTGAATCGGGCGTGGCGAAAACGGCGTTTCCCCCCGACTGTTGCGGCCGCGGTTCTAACGCAATCGAGGCATGCCATGGCAGGACACTCCCAGTTTAAGAACATCATGCATCGCAAGGGCCGCCAGGACGCGGTCCGGTCGAAGCTCTTTTCCAAACTCGCCAAGGAAATCACGGTCGCGGCCAAGATGGGCCTGCCCGACCCGACGATGAATCCCCGCCTGCGGCTGGCCGTGCAGAACGCCAAGTCGCAGTCGATGCCGAAGGACAATATCGAGCGCGCGATCAAGAAGGCGGCAGGCGGCGACGCGGATACCTACGAGGAAATCCGCTACGAGGGCTACGGGCCGGGCGGCGTCGCCGTCATCGTCGAGGCGCTGACCGACAACCGCAACCGCACCGCCGGCGCCGTGCGTTCGATCTTCACCAAGGCCGGCGGGGCGCTCGGAGAAACCGGCTCCGTGTCGTTCATGTTCGATCGGGTCGGCGAGATCGTCTACAAGCCCGAGGCCGGCGACGCGGACACGGTGCTGGAAGCGGCGATCGAGTCCGGCGCGCAGGACGTGCAGAGCGACACCAACGGCCACATCATCCTCTGTGCCTTCGAGGATCTCGGCGAGGTGTCCTCGGCGCTTGAAGCCAGCCTCGGCGAGGCGGACTCGGTGAACCCGGTGTGGAAGCCGCAGACGGCGACGCAGGTCGACGAGGGCAAGGCGGAATCGCTGATGAAGCTGATCGCCGCGCTCGAGGACGACGACGACGTGCAGAACGTCTATTCGAACTTCGAGATCTCCGACGAGGTGCTGGAACGCCTGACGGCGGCCTGAGCGACCTCCCTTGCCGGGACGATCGGATCGTCGCGGCCCGGACACCCGGAACCCTCCTGATATCGACGGCGAACCCGGGCGGGCAGCCTAGCGCAGCAGCCCGTCGAGGGCCGGGAGGCTGGTGATCGCGGCCAGCGCGATCACCGCGTAGGCGATGCGGCGGTAGTAGCGCTCCGGCGCCTTGCCGAACAGGCGGGCGCCGAGAAACAGCGCCAGCGCGTAGACCGGCGCGAAGACCGCGATTACCGTCAGCGTCTCCATCGTGAAGAAGCCGTTCCAGGCGTAGGCGACGAAGCTCGACATGCTGGCGATGGAGAAGAACGCTATCAGGTTGGCGCGGATGATCGGCGGCGGAAAGGGCCCCGCGATCCAGAAGGCGATGACCGGCGGGCCGGAGACCTGGCCGATGCCGTTGAGCACGCCCGCGACCCCGCCGATGCCGACGGAGGCGAGCCGGCTCGGTGCGCGGGCATAGCGCAGTCCCGAGGCGAGCAGCGCCAGCAGGAGCAGCACCAGCATCGACAGCCCCCAGCGCAAGGTGACCGGATCCGCATTGGCGAGGATCGCCGCGCCGAAGGGGACCGTCGCCATGGCGCTGACGCCGACGGGCAGCACCGTGTTCCACTGGCAGGACCGGACCGCGCCCCACAGCAGCGGCAGTGTCAGAACCGCGTCGAAGATCAGGAAGCTGGCCGCGGCGAGCCTCGGATCGATCGCGGCGGAGGCGACCGGCATGAAGATCAGCGCGGCACCGAAGCCGGAGAAGCCGCGCACGAGCCCGGCGACCAGCGCCGCGACGAGCACGGCGATAAGCGATTGATCGAAGGTCATGGGCGTTGCAGAAGGCCGGTTGGTCGATTTGGGAGATTGGTAGCGGGTTCGAACCGTTCGGGGCAAGTCGCCCCCGGTGATCCGGGGGGCCAGTGCCGGGGGCGCTGGTTGCTAGGCACGGCGCCTTCCAGCGGCTACACCAATCCCATGAGACGGCAGGCGATTCGGATACTGGGCATCGACCCGGGCCTCAGGCGCACCGGCTGGGGCGTGATCGATATGGCCGGCACGTCGCTGTCGTTCGTCGGTGCGGGCACCGTCACCTCCACCGACAAGCTGAGCCTCGCCGAGCGGCTTGTGGAGCTGCACGTGGGGCTTTGCGGCGTGCTCGACACCCAGGCGCCGCACGAGGCCGCCGTCGAGCACACTTTCGTCAATCAAAACCCGACCGCCACCCTGAAGCTCGGTCAGGCGCGCGGGATCGCGCTGCTGGTGCCGGCGTCCCGTGGTCTGAAGGTCGCCGAATACGCGCCGAATCTCGTCAAGAAGACCGTGGTCGGCGCCGGCCATGGCGACAAGAAGCAGATACGCATGATGGTCTCGGTGCTGCTGCCGAAGGCGAAGGTCGATTCGGACGACGCCGCCGACGCGCTGGCCATCGCCATCACCCACGCCCACCACCGCGCCTCGCGCGTGCTGGCTGCGGCGGAGTGAGATGTTCTTGACTTGTTCACGTCTGTCGGGTAGGTAATACCGCAGAGGTATTACCGATGCGCGTGACATCCAAGGGCCAGGTTACGATCCCCCAGCATTTCCGGAAGCGGACGGATATCCGGCCGGGAAGCGAGGTGGATTTCGCCGAGCGGGACGGCGAGCTGATCGTCCGCAAGGCGACCGCCGGCGGACACGAGCCGGACGCGTTCGCCGACTATCTCGACAGCGTCACGGGCATCGTCGATCTCGGCATGACGACCGACGCGTTCATGGATCTGATCCGCGGCGAATGACCGATACACTCATAGACACCAACGTTCTTATCGACGTGTTCGGGTCCGACCCGACCTGGCTTGCGTGGTCGCGAACCCGGCTGATCGAGGCCGCCGGAGACGGCGAGCTCGTCGTCAATCCGATCATCTATGCCGAACTCGGAGCGATGTTCGCCACCCAGCGACAGCTCGACCAGGCCATGCCGCGCGACCGTTTTCGCCGCGAGGACCTGCCGTGGGATGCCGCGTTCAACGCGGGCCGGGCGTTTCTCTCCTATCGGCGGTCGGGCGGCGCCAAGCGTTCGCCGCTGCCGGACTTCTATATCGGCGCGCACGCGGAAGTGCAGGGGTACGCGCTGCTGACCCGGGACTCCGAGCGCTACCGGGTGTATTTCCCCGCGCTGAAACTGGTCACACCGGACACGCATCCATGAGCGGCAAATATCCATGATCGGCAAGCTCAAAGGCATCGTCGATTCCTACGGCGACGACTGGGTGATCGTCGATGTCGGCGGGGTCGGCTACCATGTGACCTGTTCGGCGCGCACGCTGTCCGCGCTCGGCCGGCCGGGCGAGCCGGTGGTCGTGTTCATCGAGACGGTGGTGCGCGAGGACGCGATCCGGCTCTACGGGTTTTCCGGCGAGGCCGAGAAGGAGTGGTTCCGGCTGCTGCAGAGCGTGCAGGGTGTCGGCTCGCGGGTGGCGCTGGCGATCCTCGGCACGCTGTCGACGGCGGACCTGGGCAACGCGATCGCCATGCAGGACAAGGCGATGGTCGCCCGTGCGCCGGGCGTCGGGCCGAAGGTCGCCGGCCGCATCGTCTCCGAGCTGCGCGACAAGTCGCCGCTGGTCGGCGGCGACATGGAGCTCGCCAGGGTGTCCGGCGAACTCGCGGGAGGGCGCGCGGCCTCGCCGACGCGCGACGCGGTGTCGGCGCTCGTCAATCTCGGCTACGCTCAGGCGCAGGCCGGCGCGGCCGTCGCCGCCGCGCTCAAGGAAGCCGGCGAGGACGCCACGGCCGAAACGCTGATCCGGATGGGCCTTAAGGAGCTTGCACGTTGACCGACCGCCTTGTCGCCGCCGAGGAAACGCCGGAGGACGAGGACGCCAACGCGTCGCTCAGGCCGTTGCGGCTGGAGGAGTTCGTCGGCCAGCAGCAGGCGCGGCAGAACCTGCGCGTGTTCATCGAGGCGGCGCGCGCGCGCGGCGAGGCGCTCGACCACGTGCTGTTCGCCGGCCCGCCGGGGCTGGGCAAGACGACGCTCGCCCAGATCGTTTCCCGCGAGCTCGGCGTCAATTTCCGCGCCACCTCCGGCCCGGTGATCGCCAAGGCCGGCGACCTTGCCGCGCTGCTGACTAATTTGGAGGAGCGCGACGTCCTGTTCATCGACGAGATCCACCGGCTCAATCCGGCGGTCGAGGAGGTGCTCTATCCGGCGATGGAGGATTTCCAGCTCGACCTGATCATCGGCGAGGGGCCGGCGGCGCGCTCGGTGCGAATCGACCTCGCCAAATTCACGCTGGTCGGGGCGACGACGCGGACCGGGCTTTTGACGACGCCCCTGCGCGACCGCTTCGGCATTCCGGTGCGGCTCAACTTCTACACCGACGCGGAGCTGGAGCAGATCGTGCGGCGCGGGGCGCGGGTGATGGGCGTCGCGATCTCGGACGACGGCGCCAGCGAAATCGCCCGACGCGCGCGCGGCACACCCCGTGTCGCGGGCCGGCTGCTGCGGCGGGTGCGCGATTTCGCGCTGGTGGAGGGCGGCGGCCGGATCGACCGGGCGATCGCCGACAAGGCGCTCGCCGAACTCGAGGTCGACGCGCGCGGCCTCGATGCCATGGACCGGCGCTATCTCTCCACCATCGCGCTCAAGTTCGGCGGCGGGCCGGTCGGGATCGAGACCATCGCCGCGGCGCTGTCGGAGCCGCGCGACGCCATCGAGGAGATCATCGAGCCGTTCCTGATCCAGCAGGGCTTCATCCAGCGCACCCCGCGCGGGCGCATCCTGACGCCGCACGCCTTCAAGCACCTGGGGCTTGCCGCTCCCAGCGAGTTCGCGCCGCAGATGGGCCTGTTCACGGGCGACGACAATGACTGAAGCCGCTTTGCCGACCGCCTGGCCAGATCTCGCCGGCCGGATCGTCGACGGTCGGCACGTCCTGCCGATCCGCGTCTATTTCGAGGACACCGACTTCTCCGGCGTCGTCTATCACGCCAGCTACCTGCGGTTCATGGAGCGCGGACGCTCCGATTTCATGCGGCTTTCCGGCGCCGATCACGCCGATTTGTTCGAGGGCGACGATCCGGTCGCCTTCGCGGTGCGCCGCATGACGATTTCCTACGAGCGGCCGGCCGGTATCGACGACATCCTGACGGTGGAGACCCGAACCAAGGAGATGCGCGGCGCCTCGATGGTGCTTGCCCAGCGGGTGCTGCGCGGCGACGAGGTGCTGGTCACGGCTGATGTTCAAGTCGCGCTGGTGGCGCGTTCGGGGCGGGCGCGGCGCATTCCCACCGCGTTGCGGCGCATCCTCGGCGAGGCCGTCGAGGACGAGGTCTGAGGGCACCGCGCGCGCGCCTTTTAAGACCGCCGCGCCGACGTGTAACCAAGCGTTAACCAAAGGGAAGGTTTTCTTGGCGCAGGTGTCGGGTCGGTCCGGCGCCCTCGATTTGACATAATCGGCCGCGACCAGATGCTGCATCGCACCATGCGCCGACCGTCGGCGGAACGCCGCGAATCCTTCGCAAGGGGATCTGTCGGGGCGCGGGCGAGCTTCCATACCGTTTCGGGTGTCCGCACTGGAGGGCACGGAGCGGGCGTGCTTTCTCCAGCGAGGTTGTTCTGATGCTCGATGTCACGACGCTGTCGTCGCCCGGCGAGGTGTCGCTCTTCTCACTGTTCGTGCAGGCTCACATCGTCGTGAAGCTGGTCGTGCTCGGCCTGATCGCCGCGTCGATCTGGACGTGGGCGATCATCTTCGAGAAGACCGTGGCCTACCGGCGCACGCGCACCCAGATGGACCGGTTCGAGAAGGTCTTCTGGTCCGGCCATTCGCTGGAGGAACTGCACCGCAGTCTCGCCGCGCGGTCCAACGCGACGATGGCGGCCCTGTTCGTGGCCGCCATGCGCGAATGGAAACGCAGCCACGAGACCGGCGCCATGTCGATGATGGGCGTGCAGTCGCGGGTGGAGAAGGTGATGGACGTGACCATCGCCCGCGAGAGCGCCCGGCTGGAGAGCCGGCTCCTGTTCCTGGCGACCGTCGGCTCGGCGGCGCCCTTCATCGGCCTGTTCGGCACGGTGTGGGGCATCATGACGAGCTTCCAGGCGATCGCGGCCTCGGAATCGACCAATCTCGCCGTCGTCGCGCCAGGCATCGCCGAGGCCCTGTTCGCCACCGCCCTGGGCCTGCTCGCGGCGATTCCGGCGGTCATCGCCTACAACAAACTGTCGAGCGACGTCTCCAAGATCATCGTGCGGCTGGAAGGCTTCGCGGACGAGTTCAGCGCCATACTTTCGCGGCAATTGGAAGAGAGAAGCTAGACCTATGGGCGCCAGTTTTGCGGGAAACAACGGCGGGCGTCGTCGGCGGGGCCAACGCTACCGCCCGATGAGCGAGATCAACGTCACGCCGTTCGTGGACGTCATGCTCGTGCTGCTCATCGTGTTCATGGTGACCGCGCCGCTTCTGACCGTCGGAGTACCGATCGACCTTCCCGAATCCCAGGCCAAGCCGCTGGAAGGGCAGGAGGAGCCGCTGACCATCAGCGTCGACAACGAGGGTCGCGTGTTTCTGCAGGACACCGAGATTACCATCGAGGAACTCGTTCCCAAGCTTACCGCCGTCGCCGAGCAGGGCGTCGAGGAACGCGTCTTCGTGCGTGGAGACCGCACCGTCGACTACGGAACCGTGATGCGGGTGATGGGCCGGCTCAATGCCGCCGGTTTCCGCCGCATCGCCCTGGTCACCGAAATGGAACAGAGCGAGCGCTGAGGACTGGCCATGCGCGTCGCCCTGTCAGTCTCGACCGTCGGACACGCCGCGATCCTCGCCTGGGGCATGATCGCGCTGCCGAATGCCGGTCCCTACGAGTCGACGCCGCAGCCGCCGCTTCCGGTGGACATCATCTCCATCACCGAGTTCACGCAGATCACCGCCGGTACGCGCGACGGCGACAAGGAACTGGAGCCGACGCCGCCGAAGCCGGTGGAGAAGGCCGAACCGGTCGAGCAGCCGAAGGCCAAGCCGGAGCCGAAACCGGAGCCGTCGAAGGCGCCCGCCTCGGATCCGGAGCCCGAGCCGGCCCCGCTGCGGACGGCCACGCTGACGCCGGACGATCCCGAGCCGGCGCCCCTGCCGACGCCGGAGCCCGCGCCGGTCATGGAAGCCGCGCCCGAGCCCGCGCCCGAGCCGCTGGCCAACGCGCCGGTGCCGCGCACGAAGCCGAAGGTCGCCGCCAAGCCGAAGCCCGCCGCGCCGGCGAAGCCGAAGAAGCCGGAAGCCAAGTTCGACGCCGACAAGATCGCCGCGCTTCTGAACAAGGTGCCGGACTCCGGTGGTGGAACGGTGAGCGACACCGGATCGGTCAATCCCTCGCTCGGCACGGCGTCGGGCACCGCGTCGACGCTGTCGGTCAGCGAGATCGACGCGTTGCGCGCCCAGATCGCACGCTGCTGGAATCCGCCGGTCGGCGTCATCGACGCCGGTCAGATGGTCGTGCGGATCGGCATGGATCTCAATCTGGACGGAACCCTGGCGGGGCCGCCGACGTTGCTCAATGGCTCGTCCGATCCGGTCTTCACCGTGGCCGCGGAAGCGGCCATCCGCGCCGTCAATCGTTGCCAGCCGTATTTCCTGCCGCCGGAGAAATACAGTTCCTGGCAGCAAATCCACATGTCCTTCGACCCACGCGAGCTGCTCGGCGGCTAGGCCAAAGGCCCATGCCCCGATCTGCCCGAAGTTTCAGAACACAGACCTGCCGAGTGAAACGATGAGACTATTCCTCACCGCTGCCGTCAGCCTCGTCGCCGCGCTTCTCGCGACCGCGCCGGCACGGGCCCTGATCGAAATCGACATCACCCAGGCCAACATCCAGCCTATGCCGATCGCCGTCACCGATTTCGGCGCCGGCGGCGATCCGCAGTTCGGCCAGCAGATCTCCCAGGTGATCGCGGCCGATCTGCAGCGCTCCGGCCTGTTCAAGCCGGTCGATCCGGCCGCCTTCATCGAGACGGCCGGCGGTTTCGACGCCGTCCCGAATTTCGGCAGCTGGCGCGTGATCAACGTGCAGGCGCTGGTGACCGGGCGGGTGACGAAGCAGCCCGACGGGCGGCTCAAGGCGGAGTTCCGGCTTTGGGACGTGTTCGCGGGCCAGCAGATCACCGGCCAGCAGTATTTCGCGAACCCCGACAACTGGCGGCGGATCGCCCATATCATCGCCGATGCGATCTATGAGCGGCTGACCGGCGAGAAGGGCTATTTCGACACCCGCATCGTCTTCGTCGACGAGACCGGGCCGAAGGACGCGCGCGTCCGGCGGCTGGGGCTGATGGACCAGGACGGCGCCAACGTGCGCTACCTGACCAACGATCCGCAGGAAATCATCCGCAACCCGCGCTTCAGCCCGTCGCGCCAGGAGATCACCTACGTGTCGCAGCCCATCGGCCAGACGCCGCGGGTCTACCTGCTCAACATCGAGACCGGACAGCGCGAGGTGGTCGGCGACTTCCCGGCGATGACGTTCGCGCCGCGCTTCTCGCCGGACGGCCAGCGCGTGGTGCTGAGCCTCGAGCAGGGCGGCAACGCCAATATCTATGTCATGGACCTGGGCAGCCGCCGCACCACGAGGCTCACCAATACGCCGTCGATCGACACCAGCCCGTCGTTCGCGCCGGACGGCCGCCAGATCGTGTTCGAATCCGATCGCGGCGGGTCGCAGCAGCTCTACGTGATGAACGCCGACGGCACCAATCAACAGCGCATCAGCTTCGGCAACGGCGCCTACGCGACGCCGGTATGGTCGCCGCGCGGCGACCTGATCGCCTTCACCAAGCGCTCGGGTGGCCGCTTCTCGATCGGTGTCATGCGTCCGGACGGTTCCGGCGAGCGCATCCTCACCGAGGGCTATCACAACGAGGGGCCGACCTGGGCGCCGAACGGGCGGGTGCTGATGTTCTTCCGCGACGTGCCGGGAGTCGGCGGCGGGCCGCAGCTCTGGACGGTGGATCTCACCGGCTACAACGAGCAGCGCGTCCCCACGCCGGCCTTCGGGTCCGACCCGGCCTGGTCGCCGCTACTGAATTAACTTTGTCCATCTGGTTCGCGTGCCGGGTTAACGAAGGTGCGCGTGGGAACGCGGGGGCGTTAACCACGTTTCGGAACGGGCGGTTAATGAAAACCGTTTAGGTAAACCGTGCGTGTATCCGGTCCACCGAAGGAGTCTGCCGGAATGTCGAGTTTCGTGAATTTTGGCCGCGGGATGCGTCTCGCGGTCGTTCTGGTCGCCGCGCTGACGCTCGCCGCCTGCGCCCAGAACAAGGGGCAGCAGCTTTCCGGCAACGTGACGCCGGGCAGCGCTCAGGACTTCGTGGTCAATGTCGGCGACCGGGTGTTCTTCCCCGTCGACCAGACCACCTTGACGCCGCAGGCCCGCGATACGCTGAACAAGCAGGTCCAGTGGCTGCGTCTCTATCCCAAGTACGCCGTGACCATCGAAGGCCATGCCGACGAGCGCGGTACCCGCGAGTACAACCTGGCGCTCAGCGCCCGGCGCGCGCAGAACACGCGCGACTACGTCGTCTCGCAGGGTATCGATCCCTCGCGCGTGCGCACGGTTTCCTACGGCAAGGAACGTCCGGTCGCGGTCTGCGACAACGAGTCCTGCTGGTCGCAGAACCGGCGTGCCGTGACGGTGGTCAACAACGCGCCCGGCAGCTGACGGCCGGGCGACACAGGTCCGGATACGGGGTTCGCGGTCCGTCGCTGGCAGGCGGCGGACCGTATTCCGTCGGCCGCGCCTAACTTTGGTCCCAGTCCGACCTATGGTATGAGCGCGTCCCTCGTGGCTTGGACATGACCCCGGATCGGCCCGCTATCATGACGTCTGTTTCCATTCTCCGCCTCTCGCGGCTCGCACTCGTCGCCGCCAGTCTCGCCTTGGTGCCCGGCGTTGCCTCGGCGCAACTCTTCGGCAAACGCGACGGTGGCCAGGATTCCGAGATAGCGCTGCGCCTGAGCACGCTTGAGGATCAGGTCCGCCAGCTCAACGGGCTGGTCGAGCAGCAGAGCTTCCAGATCCGCCAGCTGCAGGATCAGCTGCGGCGGATGTCGGAGGACAACGAATACCGGTTCCAGCAGCTCGGCCAGGGCGGCACCGCGAACCGGCCCGCCACGACCCTGCAGCAGCCCCCCCCGATCCAGCAGCCGACGCAGCCGCTCGGCCAGGCCCCGGGGCAGCAGCACATGCAGCAGGGCGGGAGCACGCCCGGCACCGGGGCCCCGACGCAGACGCTCGGCCAGATTCCCGGCCGGCCGCTCGACCTGTCGTCCGCGCTCGGCGGCACGCAGGGCGGCCTGGGGTCGGGCGGCACCCAGCCCGGGTTTGGCCAGCAGCCGATTCCCGGTTCGTCGATGGATGCCAATCCGCAGCTCGCCGCCGCCCCCTCGGGCGATCCCAAGGATATGTACGACCTTTCCTACGGCTACATCCTGCGCGGAGAGTTCGATACCGCCGAGGCGAGCTTCCGGCAGTTCCTGCAGCAGTTTCCGAACGACCCGCTGGCTGGCAACGCGCAGTACTGGCTCGGCGAGTCGCTGTTCGCGCGCGGCATGTATCGCGACTCCGCCGACGCCTTCCTGAAGGGCTATTCCGACTATCCCGAAGGGGCAAAGGCGCCGGAGAGCCTTTACAAGCTCGGCATGTCGCTGAAGGAGCTCGGCCAGGCCGACGCGGCCTGCGCGACGTTCGCAGAGATCCCGCGCCGCTATCCCAAGGCGCCGCAGGCCGTGCAGGAGCGCGCCCGCAGCGAAGCACGGAAAAGTGGCTGCTGACCGCGATACGATTGCACTGACCGCGGCCGAGGCCGATCGGCTGCTGGCGCCCTTCGCGGCCGCCGCAGGGCTCGGCCTCGCGGTCTCAGGCGGCGCCGATTCGCTCGCGCTGATGCGGCTCGTGGCCGATTGGCGGACACGGGGCCGTCCCGACCTGCCGGTGGTCGTCCTCACCGTCGATCACGGCTTGCGTCCGGAAGCGGCCGAGGAGGCCCGGCAGGTCGCGCAGTGGGCGCGGGACGCCGGCCTCGAACACCGCACCCTCGTCTGGAAGGGGAGCAAACCGTCCGCCGGCATCCAGGCGGCGGCGCGCGAGGCGCGCTACCGGCTGCTGGTGGAGGCCTGTGCCGAACATGGTCTGTCGCACCTCCTGACGGCCCATCACCTCGACGACCAGGCCGAGACGCTACTGCTGCGGCTTGCGCGCGGGTCGGGCGTCGACGGGCTTTCGGCGATGCCCGAGACGGCCGAGTGGCCCGGAGTGACTATGTCTGGACCGGCAATCGGCCGGCCGCTCCTCGACGTACCGAAGGCGCGGCTGGTGGCGACGCTGGGGGCGCACCGTCAGGACTGGATCGAGGATCCCTCCAACGCCGATGCGCGCTTTGCCCGGGCGCGGCTGCGCGACCTCATGCCGGCGCTGGCGCGGGAAGGCATGACCGCGCGGCGGCTCGCTGAGACGGCCAAACGGATGCGCCGCGCCCGCGCGGCGCTGGAGCAGACGGCGGCCGGTCTGCATCGCGCGGCGGTGACCGCGGACCCGGCCGGGTTCTGCCGGCTTGACCGGGGAACGCTGCTCGCCGCGCCCGAGGACATCGGCCTGCGCGTGCTGGCGCGGCTGCTTATGGGGGTCGGCGGCGCCGACTATGCGCCCCGGCTCGACCGGCTCGAGCGCCTGTACGCGCGGCTCGGAGCGGCGAGCGCCGGCAGCGGCGCGGTGACGCTTTCCGGCTGCCGTGTCGTGATCTCCGGCGAGGCGGCGACCGTGTTTCGCGAGACGGGGCGGGCCGGCCTGCCGGTCGAACGGGTCGACGGGCCGGGACCGGTGGTCTGGGACCGTCGCTTCCGTCTCGATATCGGGAAGAGTGCGGAACGACACGCGCTTACGGTTCGTGCGCTCGGCAGCGCGGGACTTTCGCGGATTCGCGAGATTTCCGGGCTCAGGGACATTCCGCCGGCGGCGGCCCGCGTCGCGCCGGGCGTGTTCGCCGGCGACCGGCTCGTGGCCGCCCCGCTGGTGGAAGCGGAGCCCGGTCCCTATTCGCCGGACGGGTTTTCCTTCGCCTTCCTCGGCGCCGGGCGCTTCGCCGCGCGGTCCGGTGACGGGACCGGCCCGAACGGGGGCGGGACAAACGAGATCGGGACGAAGTGACGCGGGTACGCGGTGCGGCGGACCCTACGGGTCGTTTACGCCAAAACGCGATTGCATGACGCAGATCATTGGCATCTTGCGGCAACGTGCCTAAATTAACGATTGAGAACGCTTCAAGCCGCAATATGTCTGCCGAATATCGGCTGCGACGCCGGGGCTCACGGGTCAGTCAGGACACAGATGAACGCCAATTTTCGCAATTTCGCTCTGTGGGTGATAATCGGACTTCTGCTTATCGCCCTCTTCAACCTGTTCCAGAGCCCGGCGCAGCGCGGGACCACAAACGAGATGAGCTATTCGCAGCTTCTCTCGGAGGTGTCCGAAGGCCGCGTGCGCGCGGTGACGATCTCGGGCCAGCAGGTGACCGGCACGCTGAACGACGGTCGCACTTTCCAGACCTACCTGCCGGACGATCCCAACTTCGTCACCAAGCTCGAGGACAAGGGCGTCTCGATCAGCGCCAAGCCGCAGTCCGAGGACGTGCCCTCGCTGCTCGGCGTGCTGGTGTCCTGGTTCCCGATGCTGCTGCTGATCGCCGTGTGGATCTTCTTCATGCGGCAGATGCAGGGGGCGGGCGGCAAGGCGATGGGCTTTGGTAAGTCCAAGGCCAAGCTCCTCACCGAGGCCCATGGCCGCGTCACCTTCGAGGACGTCGCCGGGGTCGACGAGGCCAAGGAAGACCTCGAGGAGATCGTCGAGTTCCTGCGCGATCCGCAGAAGTTCCAGCGCCTCGGCGGCCGGATTCCGCGCGGCGTGCTGCTGGTCGGCCCTCCCGGCACCGGCAAGACGCTGCTCGCCCGGTCGGTCGCCGGCGAGGCCAACGTGCCGTTCTTCACGATTTCCGGTTCCGACTTCGTCGAGATGTTCGTCGGTGTCGGCGCGTCTCGTGTGCGCGACATGTTCGAGCAGGCGAAAAAGAACGCGCCGTGCATCATCTTCATCGACGAAATCGACGCCGTCGGCCGCCATCGCGGCGCGGGCCTGGGCGGTGGCAATGACGAGCGCGAGCAGACGCTGAACCAGCTGCTCGTCGAGATGGACGGCTTCGAGGCGAACGAGGGCATCATCCTGATCGCCGCGACCAACCGTCCCGACGTGCTCGATCCCGCGCTGCTGCGTCCCGGCCGTTTCGACCGTCAGGTCGTCGTGCCGAACCCGGACGTCACTGGCCGCGAGAAGATCCTCAAGGTCCACGTGCGCAAGGTGCCGACCGCGCCGGACGTCGATCTCAAGATCGTCGCGCGTGGCACGCCGGGCTTCTCCGGCGCCGACCTCGCCAACCTGGTCAACGAGGCGGCCCTGCTGGCCGCCCGCCGCTCCAAGCGGCTGGTGACGGCGGCCGAGTTCGAGGACGCCAAGGACAAGGTCATGATGGGCGCCGAGCGCCGCACCCTCGTGATGAGCGACGAGGAAAAGCGGCTCACCGCCTATCACGAGGCCGGCCACGCGCTGGTGGCGCTGCACATGCCGGCGTCCGATCCGATCCACAAGGCGACGATCATTCCGCGCGGCCGGGCACTCGGCATGGTCATGCGCCTGCCCGAACGCGACCAGATCTCGCTGACGCGGGCGAAGTGCTACGCCGACCTTGCCGTGGCGATGGGCGGACGCGTTGCCGAGGAGCTGATCTTCGGCCACGAGAAGGTGACGTCGGGCGCCTCCGCCGACATCCGCATGGCGACCAAGCTGTCGCGGGCGATGGCGACGCAGTTCGGCATGTCCGACAAGCTGGGTCCGCTGATGTACGGCGAGAACGAGGAAGAGGTGTTCCTCGGCCACTCGGTCGCGCGGCAGCAGCACGTGTCCGACGAGACCCAGAAGCTGGTCGACGAGGAGATCAAGAACTTCGTCAACAACGGCTACGAGACCGCCAAGAAGGTGCTCACCGAGAACCTCGACGATCTGCACGCGATCGCCAACGGTCTGCTCGAGTACGAGACGCTGTCGGGCGACGAGATCCGCAACCTGCTCGACGGCAAGCCGCCGATCCGCGACGTCGATATCGATACGACGTCCAAGCCGAAGTCGTCGGCGGTGCCGAAGGCGGGCAAGTCGCAGCGCGGCGGCGAGGAGCCGGACGCGGGCGGCATGGAGCCGCAGCCGCAGGCCTGAGGCCCCCGAAAGGCCCAGCGGACATTCATCGAACTCAGGCGGCGGCCTCTCCGGAGGCCGCCGTTATCGTTTCTGGCCGCGCGGCGCGGAGAGCGTCGCGAAGGGAGCGAGGCTTTCGTAGGCGCGGGCGGCCCGCAGCACGAGATCGTCGCGGCGCGGCGGTCCCACGATCTGCAGGGCCACGGGCAGGCCGCTGTCCGAAAAGCCGCAGGGCACCGAGGCGGCGGGCTGCTGGGTCAGGTTGAACGGATAGGTGTAGGGCGACCAAGCCAGCCATTCCCCGCCGAAGCGTCCGTCCGGCGGCGTCACGACGCCGGACTCGATCGCGGGCACCGGCATCTGCGGCGTAAGCAGCAGGTCGTAGCGGTCGTGGAAGTCGATCATGGTCTGCGCCAGTTCGACCCGGCGGCCCTGCGCGGAGAGATAGTCCGCGAGCGAATAGTGTCGTCCGGCCTCGGCGATCCGCAGGAAGCCGGGGTCCATCTCGGCGCGTTCGGCGGCAGGCACCCCATCGACGATGGTCGCGGAGACCGCGTACCAGATCGTGCGGAGCAGGTCGGTCGGATCGGCGAATCCGGGGTCGGCGTCCTCGACGACGGCGCCGAGTTCGGCGAATCTGCTGGCGGCCTTTGCCGCTGCCGCCTCGACATCGGCATCCAGGTCCCGGACATAGCCGAGCCGCGGGCTCCAGGCGATGCGCAGGTTCGCGACGCCGTCGGCAAGGCCGATCCGGTAGTCGGGGGGCGGTGTGTTCCATGCGGTGGTGTCGCGCGCGTCGGGCGCGCCGATCACACTCAGCATCAGGGCGGCGTCGGTGACGGTGCGTGTCATCGGTCCCAGATGGGCCAATACCGTGAAGGCCGAGGCCGGATAGGCCGGCACCCGACCGTAGCTCGGCTTGAGGCCGAAGACGCCGGTGAAAGCGGCGGGAATCCGGACCGAACCGGCGCCGTCGGTGCCCAGATGCAGGACGCCGAGATTGAGCAGCGCCGCCGCGGCGGCCCCGCCCGATGAGCCGCCGGGCGTGCGCGACAGGTCCCAGGGATTGCGGGTGACGCCGGTCAGCGGCGAATGGCAGGCGCCGATCCAGCCGAATTCCGGCATCGTCGTCTTGCCGACGAAAACCGCGCCCTGCTCGCGCATCCGCGCAACCGCCGGCGCGTCGCGGGCCGCGGGCGTTCGCGGCGTCGTCGGCGAGCCCTTGCGCGTCGGCAGGCCTTCGACGTCGATCAGATCCTTGATCGTGACCGGAACGCCGTCGAGCAGTCCTTTCGGCTCGCCTTTGGCCCAGCGCGCCTCGGACGCGCGCGCATCCGCCAGGACACGGTCGGCGTCGACGAGCACGAAGGCGTTGATGTCCGGCTCGAACCGGTCGATCCGATCGAGCACATCGGCGACGACCGCGACAGGGGACAGCGCCTTACGGCGATAGAGGGCCAGGAGGTCCTCGGCGTTGAATTCGGAGATCTTGCTCCCGGCCATCATGCGAAGTCCCCTCGTTTGGCGCGATTTCAACGCATTCCGCGCGGGAGCGTGGTCTCCCCGGTTCCCGGTTTCCCCGGTTTTCCGGCATCACGCGTTTACCAAGCGTCGACAAACCGGCCGTTCGTCCTTATGGGCTCTGCAACACTCGCTTATGATTTTTGAACGCTTTCGGGCTAGCTTGACGGCATACTATGGCTCGACAAGAGGCCCTCTGTCTCGGCGGACAGCAACGGCTAACAAACGGGGATGCGACCGATGTCGCGCAAATATTTCGGAACCGACGGCATTCGCGGGCTGGCCAACAGCTTTCCGATCACGCCCGAAATCGCGTTGAAGGTCGGCATGGCCGCCGGCATTGCGTTCCGGCGCGGCACGCACCGCCATCGCGTGGTGATCGGCAAGGATACGCGCCTGTCGGGCTACATGATCGAGTCGGCGATGGTCGCCGGGTTCACGTCCGTGGGCATGGACGTGTTCCTGCTCGGACCGATGCCGACGCCGGCGGTCGCGATGCTGACGCGGTCGCTGCGCTGCGATCTCGGCGTGATGATCTCCGCCTCGCACAACGCCTACCAGGACAACGGCATCAAGCTGTTCGATCCGGAAGGCTACAAGCTGACCAATAGCGCGGAAGAACAGATCGAAACGCTGATCGAGTCGGATCTGACGGAATATCTCGCCGACTCCGTGGCGCTCGGGCGGGCGAAGCGGATCGAGGGCGTGCATGCCCGCTACATCGAATTCGCCAAACGCACGCTGCCGCGCGAGCTTCGGCTCGACGGGCTTCGCGTCGCGCTCGATTGCGCCAACGGCGCCGCCTACCGGGTCGCCCCCGATGCGCTCTGGGAGCTCGGCGCCGAGGTCGTTTCCATCGGCGACGAGCCGAACGGCTTCAACATCAACAAGGAGTGCGGCTCCACGGCGCCCGACGCGCTGTGCCGCAAGGTGCACGAGGTGCGGGCCGACATCGGTATCGCTCTCGACGGCGACGCCGACCGCGTGATCATCGCCGACGAACAGGGCCGCATCGTCGACGGCGACCAGCTGATGGCCGTCGTCGCCCAGTCCTGGCACGAGGACGGCCGGCTTTCGCGGCCGGGTATCGTCGCCACCGTCATGTCTAACTACGGGCTGGAGCGGTATCTGTCGAATGTCGGGCTCGAGGTCGTACGCACGCCCGTCGGCGACCGGCACGTGATCGAGGCGATGCGCGACGGCGGCTACAATGTCGGCGGCGAGCAGTCCGGCCACATCATCCTGTCCGACTACGCCACCACCGGCGACGGTCTCGTCTCGGCGCTTCAGCTCCTGGCCGTGGTGGCCCGGTCCGACAAGCCGGTCAGCGAGGTCTGCCACCGCTTCGAGCCGCTGCCGCAGCTGTTGCGCAACGTGCGCTACAAGAACGGCAAGCCGCTGGAGCGCAAGGAAGTGAAGCAGGCGATCGAGGAGGGCGAGAGCCGTCTCGCGGGCGCCGGCCGCCTGGTGATCCGTCCCTCGGGTACCGAGCCGGTGATCCGCGTGATGGCGGAAGGCGAGGACTCCCGGCTGGTGGAGTCGGTCGTCGCCGATATCGTCTCCGTCCTGGAAGGAACGGCGTAGCGCCTCAGACGAGCGCGGCCTCCAGCGCGGCGAAGAACCGCTCGACGTCCTCGTCGTCGTTGTAGAGATGCGGCGTAACGCGGATCGAATCGCCGCGCACGCTCACATAGACATTCCTGTCCTTCAGCGTGTCCAGCAGCGTCGCCGGGATTCCGCCGACGTGGCGCAGCCCGAGGAAATGCGCGGCGCGAAAGTCCTCCGGCGGGGCGGAGAACCCGAGCCCGGCGGCGCGCTCGACGATATCGCGGTTGCGTTCGCCGAGGGTCCGGGCGATGCGGTCCACGCCCCAGTCCAGAATTCGCGAGAGCGCGGCGGTCGCCATCGGCATCAGATGGAAATTCGAGCGCTCGCCCATGTCGTAGCGCCGGGCGCCGGGTTCGTAGTCGTCCTGGTAGTCGACGAGGCGGGCGAAATCCCGGGCGCCGGCGCGGGTGATCCAGCCTTCCTCCAGCGGCCGTCCGGACTGACGATGCGGAGCGGCGTAGAGAAAGCCGAGCGAATAGGGACCGAGCAGCCACTTGTAGGTGGCGGCGACGGCGAAATCCGGCTGTACGGCGGATACGTCGAACGGCATCACGCCGGCGGACTGGGTGAGATCGAGCACCAGAGCCGCGCCGTGGCGCCGGGCCGCCTCGCCGACCGTCTCGAGGTCGATCAGCGACCCGTCGGTCCACAGGCAGTTGGGCGCGGCGACGACCGCGGTGTCGTCGTCGATCGCGGCGACGAGCGCGGACGTCCAGTCCGTCGCGCCGTTAGCGCCGCTCGCCTCGGCCCGGGTGACGGTGCGCACCCGGGCGCCGTTTTCCGACGCCTTGCGCCGCCAGGCGTAGACGTTGGAGGGGAACTGGTCTTCGAGCAGTACGATGCTCTGGCCGGACGACACGAGCGTATTGGCCGCGGCAACCGCGATCCCGTAGGAGGCGGACGGCACGATCGCGACGGCCTCGGCGGGCGCGTTGACGAGGCGACCGAACAGGGTGCGGGCATCCTCGGACTCGGAAAAGAAGTCGGGCGGTGTCATCGACCAGGGATGTGCCTTGCGGCGAATGCCTTCCTCGCCGGCGGCTACGGCCGCGTTCATAAGCGGCGACATGTAGGCGCAGTTCATCCACACCACGTCGCGCGGGATGTCGAACAGGTGGCGCTGGCTGTCGAGGCGATCCGTCGTGGTCATCGTCAGGCTCCCGGGTCCGTGCTCCGCTCTAGCGCGATTGCCAGACGAGGTGAAGCCGAAATCAGGGATACGAAACAAAACCGGCGCCCGGGAGCGCCGCTGGTTAAAAAACGTAGTTAAAAAGCTTGGTTAAACTGCCCTTAACCAATGTTCCCCATAGTCACTGTGGAGTCGATTCACTGGCGCGGCGCGTTTGGCTGCCGGTCGCAGCGATGGGGAAGTACAGGTTATGAACGGAAGTCTGAGAACCATTCTCGCGGCCTCGATCGCCGCTATGGCGATGACGGGGTTCGCGCGTGCCGCCGACGTGCCGATCGTGCCCTATGTCGAACCGGTGCCGGTCGGCGGATGGTATCTGCGCGGCTATATCGGCATGAGCAACCAGCAGCTCGGCAAACTCGACAACGTGCTGTTCACGCCGGGCACGGTCGAATTCCTCGATTCGGGCGGATTCGATGCCGCGCCGATCTACGGCCTCGGCGTCGGCTACGAGTTCAACGAATGGTTCCGCGCCGACCTCACGGGCGAGTATCGCGGCAAGGCCAGCTTCACGGCGCTCGACCGGTATGATTTCAACGGCGACAATATCTGGGACGGCAGCAACGACTACAGCGCCACCAAGTACGAATGGCTGCTGATGGCGAACGCCTATGTCGATCTCGGCACCTGGTGGGGGATCACGCCCTATGTGGGCGGGGGTATCGGCGCATCGCGCAACACCATCAGCAACTTCCAGGACATCAACACGCCCAACGGCGCCGTCGCCTATGCCCCGTCCGCGTCCAAGTGGAACTTCGCCTGGGCGCTTCACGCGGGTGCCGGCTGGGAAGTGACGCAGAACGTCACCGTGGATCTCGGCTATCGCTACGTCGATCTGGGGGACGGCGAAACGGGCGATATCGTCGGCTACAACGGCCTCAACACCGTCAACAATCCGATGATCTTCGACAGCCTGACGTCGCATGACGTCCATCTGGGCGTGCGCTACGCCTTTCAGTAGGGCGCCCTGCAAGGGCGGACTACCGTCAGGCTGATCTCAAGCAGTCATCAAGGGCGGCGGACCGGTGGTCCGCCGCTCTTCCTCTTTTTGCCGGGACACACGGCCGTCGCGGCGCGCCGCGACGGGTGGGAAGTCGTCGCGGCGTCGGTGCGGGTAAAATTAAGAGTTCGGTAAGAATTCAGCGCCTTAACAAACGTAGTTAAGGAACGTGGTTAAGCCCGTCTTAACGATTTTGCCGGCATAGTACATCTCGAACGTAACCGCGCGGTCGCCGGCGTCTTCGGGTCGCGCTAAGATTTACGGAGTCAGGCCATGGGCAGCCTCAAGAAATTCATCGCGGCAGCAGGGGTCACGGTGGCCCTGAGCGCGGGCGGCGCACACGCCGCGGACTACTCGGACGCCTTCCTGGAGCCGATCCTGCCAGTCGAGATCGGCTCTACGTGGTATCTGCGCGGCGACATCGGCTACAAGGTCTACAGCTCGCCGGACGCCACCTACACCCTGATTCCCGGCAACTTCGTCTTTCAGGATGTCGACGAATCGATCGACAACGCCTTCCTGATCGGCGGCGGTGTTGGCTACCAGTTCAATCCGTGGTTCCGCTCCGACATCACGGTCGACTACGAGGCGCCGGCGGACTTCACCGGCAGCGTGCCCTGTCCGTTCGTTGCGTGCGGATCGGCCTATTCGAACGCGACCGGCCGGATCTCCGCCTGGACTATACTGGCGAACGTCTATGTCGACCTGGGCACCTGGGGGGGGCTGACGCCTTACGTCGGCGGCGGCATCGGTACGGCGAATGTTCGCCTGAAGGACTACCGTCACACCAATCCGCCGCTCAATCCGGCGGGCCTGCAGTCGCTCGGCTCGGATGCCAACTCCTGGAACTTCGCCTGGTCTCTCACGGGTGGCGCCAGCTACGCGGTGACCGAGAACTGGCTGGTCGACATGAACTATCGCTACGTGTCGCTGGGCGACGTGGATACCAACGACCAGTGGGGCAACCACATCGAGGTCACCGATATCGCCGCCCACGAATTCCGCATCGGCGCGCGGTTCCTGATCGACTGATCGACCCAAAGCCGGGATCGCCAAGCGGCGGTCCTGCTGGGATTTCCAACACTGCGGCGGGCCGAGGCCCGCCGCTTTTCGTTGCGCCTCTCAATACCCGTCGCGCTTTGTGTCGCAGGCCGGCAACCGGCTGTCGCTTTCAATTCATTTGACAGCGGGCGCGATCGGGACTACCCCCATCCGCGGGACACCCCTCCCCAACGAGGGGCACCTATCTGGAAGGGTAGAGGCACATGACCACGACTACGAAACCGGCCACTCGGCCGGAAAATCCCAATTTTTCCTCTGGACCTTGCGCCAAGCGGCCGAACTGGTCGCTGGAAGCGCTTTCCGACGCGCTCGTCGGCCGTTCGCACCGGTCCAAACCGGGTAAGGAGCGGCTCGCCCGCGCCATCGACCTGACCCGCGAAATCCTCGGTATTCCCGCAGACCATCGGATCGGCATCGTGCCGGCGTCGGATACCGGCGCCGTCGAGATGGCGCTGTGGTCGATGCTCGGCGCCCGCGGCGTCGAGATGCTCGCCTGGGAAAGCTTCGGCGAGGGCTGGGTGACCGATGTCGTCAAGCAGCTCAAGCTCAACGACGCGAAGATCACCAAGGCTGGCTACGGCGAGCTGCCGGATTTGTCGGCCGTCGATTTCTCCCGCGACGTGGTGTTCACCTGGAACGGCACGACCTCCGGCGTGCGTGTGCCGAACGCCGACTGGATCCCCGCCGACCGCGAGGGCCTGACCATCTGCGACGCGACGTCGGCGGTGTTCGCCCAGCGGCTCGACTGGGACAAGCTCGACGTCGTCACCTACTCCTGGCAGAAGGTGCTTGGCGGAGAGGCGGCGCACGGCATGCTGATCCTCAGCCCGCGCGCGGTCGAGCGCCTGGAGACGTACACCCCGTCCTGGCCGCTGCCGAAGATCTTCCGGATGACCAAGTCCGGCAAGCTCAACGAGGGCATCTTCAAGGGCGAGACCATCAACACGCCGTCGATGCTCTGCGTCGAGGATTATATCGACGCGCTCGAATGGGCACGCTCCGCCGGCGGTCTCGACGGCCTCGTCGCGCGCGCCGACGCGAACACGGCGGCGATCGCGGACTGGGTCGAGACGACGCCGTGGATCGACTTCCTGGCAACGGCGCCGGAGACCCGGTCGAACACCTCGGTATGCCTGTCGTTCACCGATCCCGACATCGCCGCCAGGCCGGTCGAGGATCAGGCCGCCTTCGCCAAGTCGGTGGCCGCGATGCTCGACAAGGAAGGCGTCGCCTACGACATCGCCTACTACCGCGATGCGCCTCCAGGTCTGCGGATCTGGTGCGGCGCGACGATCGAGGCCTCCGACGTCCAGGCGCTGACGCCCTGGCTCGACTGGGCCTACGCGTGCGCCAAGGCCGAGCTCGCCCGCGCGGCCTGATTGCCGCGCGCGACGGACCACATCATTGCCGGGCCCGGCCCGGCAATCTCCTCCCGAATTTCCCTCCGCGCGATGCCCGGCCCGGGCCCGGCGTGACGTGGAGCCGGCTCAGAGACAAGGACCAGACACCATGGCACCTCGCGTACTCATTTCCGACAAGCTGTCGACCGCGGCGGTTCAGATCTTCAAGGACCGCGGCATCGAGGTCGACTACGAGCCCGATCTCGGCGCCGACAAGGAAGCCTTCGCCGCGCGGATCGGCGATTATGACGGGCTGGCCGTGCGCTCGGCGTCGAAGGTGACCGAAAAGGTCATCGCCGGCGCGGACAAGCTGAAGGTGATCGGGCGCGCCGGCATCGGCGTCGACAACATCGACGTGCCCGCCGCCACCAAGCGCGGCGTCATCGTGATGAACACGCCGTTCGGCAATTCGATCACCACGGCCGAACACGCGATCGCGCTGATGCTGTCGCTGGCCCGCCAGATCCCGTCGGCCGACGTCTCGACGCAGGCCGGCAAGTGGGAGAAGAACCGCTTCATGGGCGTCGAGGTGACGGCGAAGGTGCTCGGCGTCATCGGCTGCGGCAACATCGGTTCGATCGCCGCGGACCGGGCGCAGGGACTGCGGATGAAGGTCATCGCCTACGATCCGTTCCTGTCGGAAGAGCGGGCGACGGATCTCGGCGTCGAGAAGGTCGATCTCGACGAGCTCCTGCGCCGGGCCGACTTCATCACCCTGCATGTGCCGCTGACCGATAAGACCCGCAACATCCTGTCGCGTGAGGCGCTGGCCAAGACCAAGAAGGGCGTACGCATCGTCAATTGCGCCCGCGGCGGGCTCGTCGACGAGGAGGCGCTGCGCGAGTCCCTCGAGTCCGGCCATGTCGCCGGTGCCGCCTTCGACGTGTTCGCTGTGGAGCCGGCCAAGGAGAACGTCCTGTTCGGCGCGCCGAACGTCATCTGCACGCCGCATCTGGGCGCCGCCACGACAGAGGCGCAGGAGAACGTCGCCCTGCAGGTCGCCGAGCAGATGGCCGACTATCTGCTGACCGGTGCCGTCACCAACGCGCTCAACATGCCCTCGATCAGCGCCGAGGAAGCGCCGCGGCTGAAGCCGTTCGTGTCGCTTGCCGAGCAGCTCGGCTCGTTCGCGGGCCAGCTCACCGAGACGGGCATCAAGGGCCTGCGTCTCGAATATGCCGGCGAGGTCGCCGAGATGAACACGAAGGCCCTGAGCTCGGCGGCGATCGCAGGCGTGCTGCGGCCGCTGCTGGAGGACGTCAACATGGTGTCGGCGCCGGCGGTCGCGCGCGAGCGCGGCATCCAGATCGAGGAAGTGCGCCGGGAGCAGCAGGGCGCCTACGAGAACTACGTGCGCCTCACCGTGCAGACCGAGCGTCAGGAACGGTCGGTCGCCGGTACGGTGTTCTCCGACGGACGGCCGCGTCTCATCCAGATCAAGGGCATCAACATGGAGGCGGAGCTCGCCCCGCACATGCTCTACATCACCAACGAGGACACGCCCGGCTTCATCGGCGCGCTCGGAATGGTGCTGGGCAATTCCGGGGTCAACATCGCGACCTTCAATCTCGGACGCCAGAATCGCGGCGGCGACGCGATCGCTCTCGTCGAGATCGACGAGCCGCTGCAGCCGGACGTGCTGGCGGCCGTCGAGAAGCTGCCCCACGTCAAGCAGGCGAAGGTTCTGGCCTTCTAGCGATCGACACCGCGCGGGCGCTGCCGGAAACGGCAGTCGCCCGGCGCCCGGCCCACTGATCGGCCCGGGGCACGGGGCTGAGTTGCGGCGTTTGTTGCGCGATACGCCGCCGCATTTCTTTGACTAGCCCGGTGACACTTTGGCTAGCGCGGGCAGCGCCTCATCCGCCCGCAACCAGCCGTTTCAGCTTGCCCAGCGCGATATCGTCGGCCTCGCCGTAGGCGATGGTGCCGACGAACTTGCCGTCGGCGTCCATCAGGTAGACGCTCGCCGAGTGGTCCATGACGTACTCGCCGTCTTCCTGTTCGACCTTGCGTCGATAGACCTTGTATTCCTTGACGATCTGGGAGACCTGCTCGGGCGTGCCGCTCAGGCCGACTATGCGGTCGCCGAAGGCCGAGAGGTAGTTGTTCATCAGCTCCGGCGTGTCGCGCTCCGGATCGACGGTGACGAAGGCGACGTTGAGCTTGTCGGCGTCGGGGCCGAGTTCGCCCAGCCAGGTCGACATCTCGTAGAGCGTCGTGGGGCAGACGTCCGGGCAATGGGTGAAGCCGAAGAAGAAGGCGGACGGCTTGCCCAGGAAGTCCTTCTCGGTCACCGGCTTGCCGGTATGGTCGACGAGCTGGAACGGGCCGCCGATCTCGGCGATGCCCGTTCCCTGGCCCGGTTTGCCGAGCACGGCGTCGCGGATATCGTCGCTGACCAGCACCGCCACGGTGGTGCCGGCGACCAGTACGACCAGGATCCAGGCGATCCAGCGAATTGCGCGCATCGGCTTTTCCGTCCTTTTCGCGGTTTGTTGGTGTGGGTCAGTTGTGCTTCATCGGGGCCATCTTGCCCCCGACCGGTCCGACCGTGAATGCGATCGGCACCTCGCCGGCGCTCTCGAAGACGAGCGTGCCTTCGATCGTCTCGCCTTCCTTGAAGCCGTCGGTCACGCCCATGAACATGACGTGGTAGCTGCCGGGCTTCAGCTCGACCGAGCCGCCCGC
The DNA here is from genome assembly GCF_051390635.1 of Microbaculum mangrovi. NCBI lineage: Bacteria > Pseudomonadati > Pseudomonadota > Alphaproteobacteria > Hyphomicrobiales > Tepidamorphaceae > Microbaculum > Microbaculum mangrovi. The sequence continues at coordinate 964,849 of NZ_JBPODT010000001.1, read as the reverse complement.
CGGGATCTCGAGACCGCCTTCCAGCTCGCGCATCTTCATGACGCCTTCGGTCATGGTCATCTCGTGAATCTCGCCGCGATCGGCGCGCGGCGTCTTCAGGGACACCAGGGTATCGGCGGTGTCTCCGGAATTGGTGATCACCATGAAGCCGCCGCCGACCTTGGCGCCGGGGGGCATGGCCCGGGTCCACGGATTCTCGATGGTGAGCGAGCCTGAGGTGTAGTCGCCCGCGATAGCGGGGGCGGCGAGCAGGGAAAGGGCAAGGCAGGTTGCTGCGATGATACGCATGATAGTCTCCTGGCACGGTGCGGCGGAAAGCGGTCCACCACGGATTTCGACTTGATCAAGCCGGGCGCGGGGCCCGGCATTCCGGTCAAGCGGGGCGTGCAGGAGGCGCGCGGATACTCGGTGCGACGTCGGTCGCGGACGCATCGGCTCCGTCGCCGAGTGGCGGCCAGGCGATGGTCCGCACCGCGACGAACCGGGCCGGTTGGGATATGCCGGCCGGGCCGATGGCGGTCTTCGAGACAGCGTGAATGCAGCCGGACTTGCAGCAGTCGTTGACGTCGTGACGGTCGCCACCCGCATCGTCGGCGACGCGGACGAAACCGTCGGCGGTGCAGATGACGAGCGTGCCGTCGGTCAGCCGAAAGCCGGCGGGGGCGCCGTGAAGTCCGGTACCGGAGAGGATATAGGGCAGCAACGCAGCGAGGATCGCCAGCACCGCGAAGGGCCGGCGTTCCAGAATCAGGCTGCGAATGACGCCTTGAAACTTCATGACGGTGGCAATCTAGCGTGGTTCTCGGCGACGTGCTTGCGACACAGGCGCGCGGATGGCGCGATGGTAAAGGGCGCTCACGGCATCGGGATCGGCTGGCCGCGGACAGGGGTATCGTAGCCCTTCTGCACGGCGGGCCGTTCGGCGATGCGCAGGTACCAGGCCCGGACGTTCGGAAAGGCGTTGATGTCGACGCCCTGCCACGCGAATCGCGAGGCCCAGGGCCAGGTGGCGATATCGGCTATGGAGTACTCGCCGACGATGAAGTCCTTGCCCTGAAGCTGCGTGTCGAGGACGCCATAGAGCCGGGACGCCTCCTTGGCGTAGCGTTCCTCGGCGTATTCGGCCTTGCCCGGGTTGAAGTGCAGGAAATGGTGGGCCTGGCCGAGCATCGGGCCGAATCCGCCCATCTGCCACATCAGCCACTCGACCGTGTGCCAGTAGTTGGCATCGCCGGAGGGGATGAGCCTGCCGGTCTTCCCGGCGAGATAGAGCAGGATCGCACCGGATTCCATCAGCGACAGGCCGTTGTTGTCGTTGTCGACGATCGCCGGAATCTTGTTGTTGGGGCTGATCTTCAGGAACTCGGGAGCGAACTGCTGGTCCTTGGTGATGTCGATCTCGTGGACCTTGTAGGGCAGACCGAGCTCTTCCAGAGCGATCGAAACCTTACGGCCGTTCGGCGTGGACCAAGTGTAGAGGTCGATCACGGCGTTCTCCTTGAGGTGGGGCGACCAGGGAGACGTTACTCTACATCGGGTGCGGCGGATTTGAAGGCTGCCGCGGGACAAGCTGATGTGTCGGGTCGGCGGCCAGGGGGCGGAAGGGCCGTGCCATACGTCCGAGATTGCCGGGTCACGCCCGGCAATGACGCAGAGGCGAAGACGTTATGCACGTCATGCCCGGGCATGACCCGGGCATCTCGGGGGGGGGCTGCGGCCCGTGCCTCAGTTCAGCTCCACCGCGTAGGTCTCGACCGGAACGATCTCGTCGATCAGGCCGCGGTCCTTCATGAATGCGGCGAAGCGTGCGTAGCGGCCGGTATCGAGGGCGGCGGGGCGCTTGGCGAAGCGGGGCAGGGTATCGAACCAGGCGCGCTCGTTGAGCTCGTCGTTCAGTTCCGGATACTTCGCCGCGAACAGGTCCCAGCCTTCCTCGGGGTGGTTGGTCAGCCAGATCGTCGCCTGTTCGACCGCCGTGACGAAACGCGACAGGCGGTCGTCGTCCAGGGCGTCGTTGCGGGCGATGAAGACCAGCTCGTCATAGACCGGGACGCCATTCTCCTCCGGATAGAAGGCACGCCCGGGACGCTCCTCGATGTCCATCTGGTTCAGCTCGAAATTGCGGAAGGCCCCGATGACGGCGTCGACCTGGCCGGCGAACAGGGACGGCGACAGCGAGAAGTTGACGTTGACGAGCTTGACGTCGTCGAGCGTCAGTCCCGCCGTCTCCAGCATCGCGCCGAGCAGGGCATCCTCGAAGCCGCCGACCGAGAAGCCGATGGTCTTGCCCTTCAGGGCGGCGATATCGGCGATCGGTCCGTCTTCGAGCACGACCAGCGAATTGAGCGGCGTCTCGACCAGCGTGCCGATGCGGGTGAGCGGCAGGCCCTCCTTCACCTGCATGTGCAGGTTGGGCTGATAGGACACGGCGATATCGGCCTGGCCGCTGGCGACGAGGCGCGGCGGCGCGCTGGGGTCGGCCGGCGGCACCAACTCGACGTCGAGGCCCTGGTCGGCGAAGTAGCCCTTCTCCGCGGCGACGATCAGCGGGGCGTGGTCGGGGTTGACGAACCAGTCGAGCAGCACGGTGAGCTTGTCGGCCGCGGAGGCGCCGAGCGGCGCGAGGCCGGCGAGCAGGGTGAGGGCAAAAAGCAGGGAACGCATTGTCTTGTTGGCTCCGTTGGTGTGATCAGGTTTCGGTTTCCGCGATCCACGGCACCATGCGCCTGGCGAGCGCATCGACGAGGGCGCGCATGAGGAGCGCCATCAGGCCGAGGAGGAAGAGAGCGGCGAACAGCATGTCGGTCTGCATGCGGGCATTGGCCTGCAGCATGACGAATCCCAGGCCGGCGGAGGCGCCGACCCACTCGCCGACCACGGCGCCGATCGGGGCGACGGCGGCGGCGACGCGCAGGCCGGAGGCGAGACCGGGCAGGGCGGAGGGTAGGCGGATCAGCCGCAGCGTGTCGAAACGGCTGGCGCCGCTGATGGCGGCGAGATCGAGCAGGCCCGGATCGGTGCGGCGCAAGCCGTCGAGGAAGGCCGAGGCGACGGGAAAGAAGATGATCAGCGTCGCCATGACGATCTTCGAGGCGAGGCCGAAGCCGAGCCAGATGACGAGCAGCGGCGCGATGGCGAAGACGGGCAGGGCCTGGCTCGCCACCATGACCGGCAGCAGCACTCGTCCGGCAGCCGGAAAAAGGCTGGCGGCAAGGGCGGTGGCGACGCCCAGCCCGGCGCCGACGATGAGGCCGATCACGATTTCGATCGCCGTCACCGCCGCGTTGCGAGCGAGAAACTCGGGCTGGGCCATGAGCTGTGCCGCGATCCGGGTCGGCGGCGGCAGGATGTAGCCGGGCACGGCGAATGCCGTCACCAATGCCTGCCAGATCCCCAGGATCAGCGCGGCAACGACAACCGCCCGCAGGAGGCGCGTCATCGGATCAGCCCGGCGGCGCCGGGGGCGGGTGGTGAAAGGTCTTACGCATCATGGATCTCCTCTCGTGCGACACAGGGAGATCCGGGGAATTCGGGCTCAGGGGAAGCAGGTTCCAGTCCCTTCGCCGGTATGACCCGGATCAGGTTCGAAGGGTTCGGCCGGACCACCCTTGCAGGCGGAGAGACCATCTCAGCTCCTTGCGGAGCACCCCTCGGAACAGCACGGAACATGGCGCAGAGTCGCGGCCAAGGCAAGCCGCCGCCAGGAAAATTCGTTGTCCGCAGTGACCGGTCGGCCTACTGCGCGCCCCACGTCGCGAAGGCTTCCTCGAATATCGCCTTGCCGGACTCGCCCTTGGCCAGCGACAGCACCGCGCGCCCGCCATCCTTGTAGCTGACCGGTATGTCGATGAAGTCCCGCGAGGTGATTTCCTGCACGTTTCGTTCCTGGTCGATCTCGGTCTGCGACAGGCCGATGAGGAAGTAGTTGTCCATCACCGGCACCACCGCACCGACGAGGGGCTGGCCGGTGGAACGCGGCGTAGCCTTCATGATCAGCCCCGGGATCGAGGCGATGCCTTCATGCGTGAAGGCCGGGCCGGTCTGGAAGACGAGCTCGATGAGATGGCTTGCCGGCAGTGCCTGGTCCTTGTTGCGCCGGACCGTGACGGTGACCTTGAGGTCCCGCTCGGGGACATTGACATCGCCACGGATGACCTTCTCCGCGCCGCCGATCGCCTCGGTGTCGTCGACGAGCGTCCAGTCGACCGAGCCGCCGAGCGTGTTTGCGGGCGTCACGCCGCCGGCGCTCTCCTCTATCAGCAGCGCCTGGGCGACGCGCGCGCCTTCGGCGTCGGCCGACGGCGGCTGCTGAACGGGCGCTTCCGGCGCCGCGGCCGGCTGGCCGGTTCCGGGTTCGGCAGCCGGCTGCCCGTTGCCCGGCACTCGGTCGGCGATCTTGCCGTTGCCGGCCGTCTCGGTCGTATCCTGCGAGCCGCTCACCGAGGCCATCATGTTCATCAGCGCATCGCGCTGCCAGAAGCCGACACCGACGATCCCGACGACGACCAGCAACAGGATGCCCCAGGCGACGAACCGTCCGGAGCCGCCGCGCTCGATATCATCGTCCTCGTCATAAAGGTCGGCGGCGGGCGGGGCCTGCCGTCCCGAAGCCGGCGGCGGTGCTTGACGGGGCGCGGCGGGCTGTCGGGCGGGGCCTCCGGCCGGGGGCGGGGGAGGCACTGGTGCGCGGGGCGGTGCCGCGGCAGCCGGAGAGGCGGGTTTCGGCGCCTCCGGCTTCCGCGCGGGAGGGCGAGGGGCGGCAGCCGGCGCCGGGGCGCCCGAGGCGGGCGTCGAGACTGGCGCCGGGGGGCGTGGTGCGCCCTGGGGGGCGCCCAGGGACGGTTCGCGCCTCTCGGGCGGCGCGTTGCCGGCCGGTCCGGCGCCGCGGCGGGCTTCCTCGTCCCGGCCGTCCCCGTCGATGCGGTCGAGGGTCTTGCGCGCCTCGCGTGCCGCCGTCGACGCGGCACCGCCGAGGGATTCGGACTCCGAAACCGCGGACTGGAACGCCTCGTGGGCTTCCAGCGGCGTTGGCTGGGGCGCAAACTCGGCCTCCAGTTCGCCGACGGCCCCGTCCAGGCTCTGGATCTGGCGGGCGATGTCGTCCGGCCCGAGCGGCGGGTCGATCGCTTCGAGCTGCGCACGCAGAGCCGCGCGCGCCTTGTCGTATATCGCGTGCCGCGCGGCTTCGGTGTTATTCTCGAGGTTCGCGACGGCGCGCCTGAGTACGGAAACGAAATCTGCCATGATCTGAGCTGCGTTACTCTAGGGGTATCTACGCTTAATCCTGAAACGGATCGTGGACAAGAATGGTGTCTTCGCGGCGCGGGCTCGTCGATAACAGGGCGACGGGCGCTCCGATCAATTCCTCGATGCGCCGCACGTACTTGACTGCCTGAGCGGGCAGATCGGCCCAGGACCGCGCACCTTCGGTGCTTTCGGCCCATCCTTCGAATGTTTCGTAGACCGGCTCGACCGAGGCCTGGGCGTCGCGGGAGGCGGGAAGATGGTCCGTCCGCGCCCCGTCGAGGCGGTACTCGGTGCAAATCTTGAGTTCGTCGAAACCGTCGAGAACGTCGAGCTTGGTCAGGGCGATACCGTCGATGCCACCGGTGCGAATCGCCTGGCGCACCAACACCGCATCGAACCAGCCGCACCGGCGCTTGCGTCCGGTCACGGTGCCGAATTCGCGGCCGCGCTCGCCCAGACGGTTGCCGTCATCGCCCAAATCCTCCGTCGGGAACGGCCCGCCGCCGACGCGCGTCGTGTAGGCCTTGGTGATGCCGAGCACATATCCGAGCCCGCCGGGCCCCGTGCCGGAGCCGGTCGCCGCCTGCGCGGCGACGGTGTTGGAGGAGGTCACGTAAGGATAGGTGCCGTGGTCGACATCCAGCAGCGTGCCCTGAGCTCCCTCGTAGAGGATGCGCCGGCCGCGACGGCGTTCGCCGTCGAGCAGGGACCACACCGAGCAGGAATAGGGCAGGATCTTCGGCGCCACCTCGCGCAGCTCCGCCTCGAGCGCGGCCGCGTCGACTTCCGGGTGGCCGAGGCCGCGGCGCAGGGCGTTGTGATGAACCAGGAGCCGCTCGATCTTGTCGCCGAGGCTGTCCGATTCGGCCAGGTCGCAGACGCGGATCGCGCGGCGACCCACCTTGTCCTCGTAGGCCGGGCCGATGCCGCGCTTGGTGGTCCCGATCTGGGCCGTGCCGGCCGCCTCCTCGCGAATCGCGTCGAGCTCGCGGTGCAGCGGCAGGATCAGCGTGGCGTTGTCGGCGATCCGCAGGTTGTCCGCGGTTATCGAGACGCCTTGCTCGTCCAGCCGGCCGATCTCGTCGGCGAGCGCCCAGGGATCGATCACGACGCCATTGCCGATCACCGAGAGCTTACCCGGCCGGACGATGCCGGACGGCAGCAGGCTCAGCTTGTACGTAATGCCGTCGACGACCAGCGTATGACCTGCGTTATGGCCGCCCTGAAAGCGCACGACGACGTCGGCGCGCTCGGACAACCAGTCGACAACCTTGCCTTTTCCCTCGTCGCCCCATTGCGAGCCGACGACCACAACATTCGCCATTGAATTCCGATTTCCCTTCCGATCGCCCTGTCGGCTCGGCCGAGGGCGCGAGACTATACCGGTAACCGCGCGCGGACGCGACTGTTGCCTATACCTTTACAGACAAGCCTATAGCCGGTAGCGAAGCTGGTTTCCAACCGTCCCTAGCGTAAATATGCCCTCCTGTATCGCCCGAATTGGCCAGTGGCTTTATGGCCAGGCCTATCTGCTTCTGACGCTGACCACCCTTTTCTGGGCGGGAAACGTGATCCTCGGGCGCTACGTGGCCGGTCATGTGCCGCCCGTCGCCTTCGCTTCGGTGCGATGGGGCGGCGCTTTCCTCATCCTGCTGCCCTTTGCCTGGTCGCACCTGAAACGCGACTGGCCGGTGATCCGCCGTCACATGCCGATGATTCTGGTCCTCTCCTTCACCGGCATCACCTCCTATAACACCATGGTTTATTTCGGGCTGCAGTATACCGGCGCGCTGACGGGCGTGCTGTTGCAGTCCTCGCAGCCGCTGATCATCGCGCTGGCGACCTTCATTCTGTTCGCCGAGCGTCTCACGTTTCGGCAGGCGATCGGCATCTTCGTCTCGCTGTGTGGCGTCGTCGTCATCATCAGCCAGGGCGATCTGTCCCGGCTGCTGTCGATCCGGTTCAATTTCGGCGATATCCTGATCCTGGCGGCCGTCGTGCTCTACGGCCTTTATTCGGCGCTTCTGCGCAAACGACCGCCGATTCACTGGATCAGCTTCCTGACGGTGACGTTCCTGTTCGGCGACATCCTGCTCAGCCCGATGCTCTTCTGGGAAATCTCGACCGGCTATGTGCTGAAATTCGACGCGCTGACGGTTGCGGCCTGCCTCTATGTCGTGATTTTTCCCTCGATCATCGCCTACGCGTTCTTCAACCGGGGGGTGGAACTGATCGGCGCCAACCGGGCCGGACCGTTCTTTCACCTAATGCCGCTTTTCGGCGCGCTGATGGCCGTGGCCTTCCTCGGCGAGCAGTTCAGGATTTTCCACGCGGTCGGCATGGCGACGATCCTGGTCGGCGTCGCGCTCGCGACGGCCGCTCCCCGCGGCAGAAAAAGTCGAGCGTCATAGAAATTTTAATTGCGCAGTAAGGGCGAAGCACCTACATACGCGCTCGCCCAATATTCGCACGTGCCTGTGGTCGCCGGGCTACCCCCGGAACTTCCTGCGGGTGGCGACTTAAAGCAACGACGGTGCGGGCTTTTTTGGTCTCTGCCGGCTCCTCCAAAGGCCGGGGTTACTGAAGAGGCACACCATCCTTGCCCGACGTGCGGTTCGGCATCCCCGATCCAATCAAAGGCAACCAGGTTCCGGACGTGGAATCGGTTTGACGATCGCGTTCGCGCATCCGGAGCACAGTAGTCGGCGTCCACGCTGACGGCTTCCGCGTCTCCAAAGCGCGGGTGCCGAAGGCATGGGCACCGGTGGGTTCAACCTTTGGGATTGGGAGACAACCCCGATGACCACCGACCGTATCCGCTCTTTCCTTGCCGAGCGACGACCCGAAGGCCCCTGCCTCGTCGTCGACCTCGATGTCGTGCGCGACAACTACGACGCCTTCACCCGGGCGCTGCCGGACAGCCGCATCTTCTACGCGGTCAAGGCCAATCCGGCGCCTGAGATCCTGAGCCTGCTCGCCGAGCTCGGCTCGTCGTTCGACACCGCCTCGCTCACCGAGATCGAGATGGCGCTCGCCGCCGGCGCGGGGGCCGACCGCATCTCCTTCGGCAACACGATCAAGAAGGAGCGCGACATCGCGCGCGCCTACGAACTCGGTGTGCGCCTTTTCGCCGTCGACAGCTTCGAGGAGGTCGACAAGATCGCCCGCGCCGCGCCAGGATCGAGAGTGTTCTGCCGCGTGCTGACCGACGGCGAGGGTGCCGAATGGCCGCTCAGCCGCAAGTTCGGCTGCGCGCCGGAGATGGCGATCCAGGTGCTCGAGCACGCCCACCGCTCGGGCGTCGTCGCCGCCGGCGTCTCGTTCCATGTCGGCTCGCAGCAGCGCGATGCCGGGGCCTGGGAACGGGCTCTCGCCACGGCGGCGAACGTGTTCAGGACGCTTGCCGAGCGCGGCATCACGCTGACGCTGGTCAATCTCGGCGGCGGCTTCCCGACCCGCTACCTCAGGGACGTGCCGACGGTCGCCACCTACGGCGAGTCGATCTTCGACGCGCTCAGCCGCCATTTCGGCAATCGCCTGCCCGAGACGATCATCGAGCCGGGCCGCGGCATGGTCGGCGGCGCCGGTGTCATCAAGGCCGAGGTCGTGCTGATCTCGCGCAAGAGCGCCGAGGATCCGGTGCGCTGGGTGTTCCTCGACATCGGCAAGTTCGGCGGTCTCGCCGAGACGATGGACGAGGCGATCCGGTATCCGATCCGCACGCAGCGCGACGGCGGCGAGGTGGCGCCCTGCATCCTTGCCGGTCCGACCTGCGACTCCGCCGATGTGCTCTACGAGCGCGAGCCCTATCCCCTGCCGACGGGGCTGGAGATCGGCGACGAGATCCTGATCGAAGCCACCGGCGCCTATACGACGACCTATGCGTCCGTCGCCTTCAACGGCTTCGCGCCGCTGCAATCCTACGTGATCTGAGGAGGGAACGATGATCACGGTCGTTTCCGAAAGGCCGGAAGACGCGCCGGCCATCGAGACCCTGCTGGACGACGCATTCGGCGCGCGGCGGCACATGAAGACCGCCGAGCGCCTGCGCGAGGGACGCGGCGCGGCCGAGGGGCTGTCGCTCGTCGCGATGGAGCGACAGCGGCTGGTCGGCACGATCCGGCTGTGGCACGTGGAGGCCGGCAATGTTCCCGCGCTTCTGCTTGGGCCGGTGGCGGTGCATCCGGACCTGCGCAGCCGGGGCATCGGCGCAGCGCTCGTGGAAACGAGCCTAAAGCGCGCCCATGCCGACGGCCACGGTGCCGTCATCCTTGTGGGCGATGCTCCCTACTACGGCCGCTTCGACTTCCGTCGCGACCTGACGCTCGACCTGTCGCTGCCGGGCCCGGTCGATCCCGACCGGTTCCTCGGCCTCGAACTGGTGCCGGGCGCGCTCGCCGGGGCGATGGGGCTCGTACGCGGCACGGGCACGCCCGTGCCGTCCGCGCGGGCGGCGCCGCTTGCGGACATGGACCGGGCGGTCGCGGCCTATTCGTACTGACATCCGGGGGACGAAGGCCCGGACCGCCCCACGAGACGGAAGGATTTGACAGAGAATGGCAGACTGGAAGACCCACGCGACATTCGACGGGCCGATCGTGATGATCGGCTTCGGCTCGATCGGCACCGGCACATTGCCGCTGATCCTGAGGCACATCGCGTTCGACAGGGCGGACATGGTGATCGTCGATCCGAGCGACGCGCACCGGCACATCGCCGAGGAGAACGGCGTGCGTTTCCTGCAGGAGGCGATCACGCGGGAGACCTACCGCGAGGTGCTGACACCGCTGCTGACCGCCGGCGGCCGCAAGGGATTCTGCGTCAACCTGTCCGTCGACGTGTCGAGCGTGGCGATCATGGAGCTCTGCATCGAGCTCGACTGCCTCTATGTCGATACGGTTGCCGAGCCGTGGCTCGGCTACTACACGGATTCGAGCCTCAGCGTTTCGCAGCGCTCGAACTACGCCCTGCGCGAATCCGTCCTCGAGCTGAAGCGGCGCAAGCCGTCCGGCTCCACGGCGATCTCCTGCTCGGGCGCCAATCCGGGCATGGTGTCGTGGCTGGTCAAACAGGCGATGGTCAACCTCGCCGACGATCTCGGTGTCGCCTACGAGCATCCGGAGAGCCGGGAGGAGTGGGGCAAGCTCGCCCGCCGGCTCGGCGTCAAGGGCATCCACATCGCCGAGCGCGACACCCAGCGTGCCCGTGATCCGCGGCCGTTCGAGGTGTTCGTCAACACCTGGTCGGTCGAGGGCTTCATCGCCGAGGGCGTGCAGCCGGCCGAACTCGGCTGGGGCACGCACGAGAAGGCACTGCCGCCGGACGGGCGCACGCATGACTATGGATGCGGCTCGGCGATCTATCTGATGAGGCCCGGGGCTGGCACCAAGGTGCGCAGCTGGACGCCGACGGCGAAGGCCCAGCACGGCTTCCTGATCACCCACAACGAGTCGATCACGATCGCCGATTACTTCACGGTCCGCGAGGACGGCGAGGCGGTCTACCGGCCGACCTGCCACTACGCCTACCATCCCTGCAACGACGCGGTGCTGTCGCTGAACGAGATGGCCGGCCGCCAGTGGCAGGCCCAGACGGACTGGGTGATCCTCGACGAAAAGGACATCGTCGACGGCATCGACGAGCTTGGCGTACTTCTCTACGGCCATTCCAAGAACGCCTACTGGTACGGGTCGCAGCTCTCCATCGAGGAGACGCGCACGCTCGCGCCGTACCAGAACGCGACCGGCCTTCAGGTTACGTCGGCGGTGCTCGCTGGCATGATTTGGGCGCTGGAGAACCCGCGCGAGGCGGTGGTCGAGGCCGACGAGATGGATTACCGGCGCTGCCTCGAGATCCAGCGTCCCTATCTCGGTCCGGTCAAGGGCTACTACACGGACTGGAACCCGCTGGTCGACCGCGGCGAACTGTTCCCCGAGGATATCGACGCGGAGGATCCCTGGCAGTTCAGGAACGTGATCGTCCGGTAGAGACGGAAATGCCGGCGGCGGGGCCTATTCCGCCGCCAGCGCTTTTTCCCAGCTCACCACCTCGCCGCGGGCGGGGTAGTCCTTGGCCAGCACGAAATCGATGCCGGCCAGCACCGCCTGCATCGAAGGCCGGGCGAAGGGCATGGTCTGCACCGACGCGAAGTAGAGGGTGCCGTCGGGGCGCACCAGGAACAGCCCGGGCTCGGTGAACAGCGCCGGCTCCGGCAGGCTCGGCGGCGGCTTGGGCACGCCTTCGGATATATAGAGCCCCCACCTGCGGGCGGTGGCGAAATCCAGGCCATAGCCGACGGTCAGGTCGTCGAGCATCCAGTCGTCCTTAGTCTTCTCGGCGGCCTCGCGCGTATCCGAGGAAATGGCGATCGGTTCGATGCCGCGCTCCTGGAACTCCTCCAGCAGCTCCTCGATCTCGCGCAGCTGGCGGCTGCAGATCGGGCAATGCAGGCCGCGGTAGAACACGATCATCGTGAAGGTCTTCGGCGTCTGGTCGGCGAGACGCCATGTGCCGCCCTCGGCGAGATCCACCGCAAGCTCGGGCACCGGCTGGCGCGGCATCAGGGAATTGATTTCGGACATCGGCACCTGACCTTTTCCACCGCCCTGGGACGGCATCGCGTGACGGCATAGCGCGTCGATATAGTTGCAGGCGACAGCGCGGGAAGCCAAGGTGACATCAATTCACTACGAGAATTTTCCGGAGGAGGGGGCATGACGAACGCGGAGCCGGTCAGGATCGCCATGTGGTCGGGGCCGCGGAATATCTCGACGGCAATGATGCGCGCCTTCGAGAACAGGCCGGATACCGTCGTCGTCGACGAGCCGTTCTACGCGGCCTATCTCGCACTTACCGGCATCGACCATCCGATGCGCGACGCGGTGATCGCCGCCGGCGAAACGGACTGGCGCAAGGTGGCCGACGGCCTGGTCGGACCGTTGCCGGACGGTGTTTCGGTGTTCTATCAGAAGCACATGACCCACCACATGATCCCGGAGATCGGCCGCGACTGGATGGATCGGGTGACGAACGCCTTTTTGATCCGCCGGCCCGACAACGTTCTCGGATCCTACGTGCGAAAGCGCGAGGCGGTGACGCTCGAAGACATAGGCTTCATGCAGCAGGGCGCGCTGTTCGACCGCGTGGCGGATGCGCTGGGCGCGGCGCCGCCGGTCATCGAGGCGCGCGACGTCCTGGAGAACCCGGCGGGGACGCTGGCGGCGTTGTGCGCGGCGATCGGCATTCCGTTCAGCCACGCGATGCTGGGCTGGCCGGCCGGTCCGCGCGACAGCGACGGCGTGTGGGGCGCCCACTGGTACGAGGCCGTCAATGCCTCCACCGGCTTCGGGCAGCCGGGCAAGGACGTGACCGACCTGCCCGATCCTCTGAGAAGGATCGCCGACGCCGCGCGTCCGATCTACGAGCGGCTGTCGGCGTTCAAGGTTGGCCCGGTCGTCTCCGACGGGCGGTAGTCGCGCGGGTCGCGCGATGTCAGCCGGCGCGCAGGTGCATTGCCAGGCCGATGGCATCCATCTCGGCCTGTGAGCGCTGGTTTTCGCTGTGGCGCTCCCGCTCCACGTTGCGCTCCTCGAGCATTTCCACCTTCTTCAGCTCCTCGAACGCCTCGGCAAGCTGGCCCTGGGCGCTGGCGAGCTGCTCCTTCAGGCCGTCGACGGACCCCTTGAGATTGTCGCGGCGCTGCATGGCGGCCTTGGCGAAGGTCGGATAGGCGAAATGCGTGATATCGGTGACGCCGACCCGCTGTTCCTCTTCGACGATCTGGCGGTCGAGTTCGTCCGCCATCCGTTCGAAATCGGCAATCATTGTTTCAATCTGGGTCACCTGGCGACGCTTGTCGTCAACCTGGAACCGCTTTAGGCGGATAAGGCTATCGCGAGACTTCATCGGTCAGTGCTCCACGTTCCTGAGGGGCTTCCTCGCCGCTACCAATCACGATCCGTGCCAGTTGGTCATAACCGTCCCGGATCGAACTCGTTTCGTCCTTCTCCTGGGCGAGAAAGGCTTCCAAGTCCGCGTGTCGGTCGATCGCCTCGTCGACGTCCCTGCTAGAACCTCGTCGATAGGCGCCGAGCCGGATCAACTCTTCCATATCCGTATAGGTCGCCATCAATTCCCGGGCCTTTCGGATAACCGGCCGATACTCGGGATCGGCCGATCCGGGCATTGTCCGCGAAACGGATTTCAAAATGCTTATCGCCGGAAAACGGCCGCGTTCGGCGATGGAACGCTCCATGACGACGTGGCCGTCGACGATGGCGCGAACGGCGTCCGAAACCGGTTCATTGTGGTCGTCACCTTCGACGAGAACGGTGAAAAGGCCCGTGATGGACCCCTTGCCGATGCCCGGTCCGGCGCGCTCCAGCAGGCGGGGCAGCTCGGAAAATACCGTCGGCGTGTATCCTTTCGCCGTCGGCGGCTCGCCGCCGGCCAGGCCGACCTCGCGTTGTGCCATTGCGAAACGGGTGAGTGAATCTATGAGACACAGGGCGTCGGCGCCCCGGTCGCGGAAGTATTCGGCGAGCGTCATGGTCAGCCAGGCTGCCTGACGGCGCATGAGCGCGGTCTCGTCGGAGGTGGCGACCACGACGATGGCGTTCTTCAGGCCCTCGGGACCCAGGTCGTCCTCGATGAATTCCTGCACCTCGCGGCCGCGTTCGCCGATCAGGCCGATAATGGTGACGTCGGCACCGGTATTGCGCGCAAGCATCGAGAACAGAACCGACTTGCCGACGCCGGACCCGGCGAAAATGCCCATGCGTTGGCCGCGGCAGCAGGTCAGGAAGGTGTTGAGGGCGCGAATGCCCAGGTCGATCGGCTCGCCGACACGCGATCTCAGTTGCGCGGGAGGCGGTGGGGCGCGAAGCGGCCGCGCATCGGCGCCCTGCGGCAGCGGGCCCTTGCCGTCGATCGGCTCGCCAAAGGCATTCAGCACCCTGCCGAGCCAGGCTGGCGTCGGGCGCACGCTCTGGTCCTGGCTGGCGACGACGGCCTTGCAGCCCATGCGCACACCGTCGATGTGCCGAAATGGCATACATATCGCGTGGTCGTTCTTGAAGCCGACGACCTCGCAACTAATATCGCCTGCCGCTGCGTCAGCTATGTCGACGCGCGAGCCTATCCGCATGGCCTGCACCGGCCCGGCGACCTCAAGCAGCAACCCCTGCACCGCCGCCACGCGCCCGAAGGTTTCAGCGGTCGGCAGGGAAGCGATCTGTTCGATCAGCGCCTTCAATTCAGTTTCCCCAGCTTCTTTTCCCCACCGCGCGGTGTAACGATTCGTTTACGCCTCTCGTCAATAATTTCCGACAACCTCTTAAGGGCTCGTAAACCAACAGGGCGTACCCCGCAGAAGGGCCTGCGGGTGAGTCACAAGAATCGGTTAATGAGTTCTCTTAATCTAAAATGTTAAGAATGATGATGGCGATTTTCATCGGATTCTCAACGCACTGGAGCAAATCAGAACCCCGAATCGTTAAAAGTCCGGTTGACGGAAAAGAGGTTTTGTTAACCATTGGGGCCTAACGTAGCGATTCGCGGGATCCAGAAGGGCTCCCCAACTAACGGCCGCGCATTGCGAGCGGGCACCAGCCTAGAAAGGCATGCGGAAAGGAACTGGCATGCGAGTTCTGCTGATCGAGGACGATAGCGCGACGGCGCAAAGCATCGAGCTGATGCTGAAGTCGGAGAGCTTTAACGTCTATACGACCGATCTCGGCGAGGAAGGGATCGATCTCGGCAAGCTTTACGACTACGACATCATTCTGCTTGATCTGAATCTGCCCGACATGAGCGGTTACGAGGTGCTCAAGACGCTGCGGCTGTCGAAGGTCAAGACGCCGATCCTGATCCTGTCGGGTCTTGCCGGCATCGAGGATAAGGTGCGCGGCCTCGGCTTCGGCGCCGATGACTACCTCACCAAGCCGTTCCACAAGGACGAATTGGTGGCGCGCATCCACGCGATCGTCCGCCGTTCCAAGGGCCATGCGGAATCGGTCATCGAGACCGGCGACCTGAAGGTCAACCTCGACACCAAGACGGTGGAGGTCAACGGCCAGCGGGTGCACCTGACCGGCAAGGAATACCAGATGCTCGAGCTGCTCTCGCTGCGCAAGGGCACGACGCTGACCAAGGAGATGTTCCTCAATCATCTCTACGGCGGCATGGACGAGCCGGAGCTGAAGATCATCGACGTGTTCATCTGCAAGCTTCGCAAGAAGCTGTCGGCGGCCACGGGCGGCAAGAACTACATCGAAACCGTGTGGGGCCGCGGTTACGTTCTTCGCGATCCGGATACGGACGCCGCCGTTTCCGCCTGACCGAACTATCTCAAGGCAACAGAAAAGAGCCTCGTCGGTCCGACGGGGCTTTTTTTTGACCGCGCGCCGCCACTTTCCGGATCCGCGCCCGTGTGTCAGGCTGTCCCCCTAAAGATCAAAAAAGGGGGGACCTGCGATGACCGATCTCGATGCATTGTTGGAAAAGGCGGTCGCCGACCGCGAAGCGCCGTTCCTGGTCGCGATGGCCGGCAATTCGGACGGGATGACCTGGTCCGGCGCGGCGGGGCAGCGCGCACCCGGCGCCGACGCGACGACCGACACGGTCTTCCGCATCTTCTCGATGACCAAAGCGATCGGGTCGACGGCGGCGATGATCCTGATCGACCGCGGCAAGCTGAGTATGGACACCGAGGTCGAGGCGGTCCTGCCGGACTTCTCGAAGATCCAGGTGCTCGAGGGCATCGAGGGCGGGAAGCCGATCCTGCGCGCGCCCAGGACGAAGGCCACGGTCCGGCGTCTGGCCACGCACACGTCCGGCTTCGTCTACGAGTTCTGGAACTCGATGATCCCGTCCTACATGGAGATCGCGGGGCACCCGACCATCATCTCGGGGCTCAACGCCTCGCTCCACTATCCGCTGGCGTTCGATCCGGGAGAGCGCTGGGACTACGGCATCGGCATCGACTGGCTCGGAAAGGTCGTCGAAGCGGTCGACGGGCGGTCGATCGACCGGTTCTGCCACGACGAGATCTTCGGGCCGTTGGCGATGCCCGACACCGGCTTCGAGGTGACGGCGTCGATGAAGGACCGGCTCGCGAGCGTGCGCGCACGTGGCGAGGACGGCAGCTTCGTCGACTTCGAGCTGTCGCCGCCGGCCAACCCCGAGTTCTACGGCATGGGGCACGCGCTCTATTCGACGGCGCCGGACTACATGCGCTTCCTGCGCATGTTCCTGAACCGCGGCGAACTCGACGGCCAGCGGATCCTCAGCGAGGGCGCGCTCGATCACATGCTCGCCAATCAGATCGGCGATCTGCGAGTCGGGCTGATGAAGACGGTCGCCCCGCCCGTCACCGCCGATACCGAGTTCTTTCCCGGGCGCGAAAAGACGCATTCCTTCGGCTTCATGCGGATGGAAGAGGACGTGCCCGGCATGCGCAGGGCAGGGTCCCAGTCCTGGGCGGGCGTGCTCAACAGCCACTTCTGGTTCGATCCGAAGACGGACGTGGCCGGGCTCATCATGACGCAGATGCTGCCTTTCGCCGACCCGGCGTTCATACGTCTGTACGAGCGGTTCGAAGCGGGCGTCTACGACAACGCGGCGTAGGACGTGGGTCCGCCGACTGCCCGGGTCGGGCTGCCCGAGGTGGTGACCCGGCGCAGCGGCCCGGCGTAGTGGCCCGGGCGTTCAGGGGCCCGGCGTAGTGGCCCGGGCGTTCAGGCGACCTGGCCGACGGCGCGAAGGCCGGGCATTGTGGGCACCGCGGCGGATTTCGGCCGCGGGCGGTACAGGCCGCGGCAATTCGGCAGCGCCTCGAACCGGTCGCTGAGGCCCACGACGGTCTCGGCGGCCCCCAGGATCAGGTAGCCGTCGGGCTCCAGGACGTCGGCAAGGCGCGACAGCACCTCGGTTTTCGTCGGCCGGTCGAAATAGATCAGGACGTTGCGGCAGAAGACGACGTCGAAACGACCGAGGGCCATGAAGTTCGAGAGCAGGTTTTGCTTCTGCCAGCGCACCATGCGGCGGATCGACGGATCCAGTTCCCACATGTCGCCCTTCTGGGTGAAGTACTTCACCAGAAGCTGTATCGGCAGGCCGCGCTGCACCTCGAACTGACTGTAGATGCCGGCCTTGCCGCGATCCATCACCGTCTCGGCGATATCGGTCGCCAGGATATCGAGGTTCCAGGCATGTAGGCGGGAATCCTCGCGGTTGGCGATCGCCAGCGAATAGGGTTCCTGGCCCGTCGAGGCGGCGGCGCACCATACCTTCAGTCCGCGCTTTGTCGCCCGTTCCCGGAGCATGTGGGGGACGATGACGTCCTTGAAGTGATCGAAGGGCGTACGATCGCGGAAAAAGGACGACTCGTTGGTCGTCATTGCCTCCACGACGTTCGTGCGAAGCTTCATGTCGCCGCCGAGCTTGAGGGCCGCGATCAGCGCCGAAAGGTCGGCGATACCGGCCCGCCGGGCGACTGGGCCGAGGCGCGCCTCGACGAGGTAGCGCTTGTCGTCGGAGAGATCGAGGCCGGACTGACCGCGAAGGAAATCGCGAAGATAATCATACTCTTGGGGCGTCATGCCTTGATACCCTTCAGATACCTGGAGAGTTGGCCGGGAATGCGGTCGAGCGGGAGAATGGCGGAACAGACGCCGGCGCGGGCCGTGGCGCCGGGCATCCCCCAGACCACGCTGGACGCTTCGTCCTGCGCGACAACGGTTCCGCCGGCGTTAGAGACGGCGCGGGCGCCTTCGGCCCCGTCATGCCCCATTCCGGTCAGCACGAGGGCGAGTGTCGCCGCGCCATATGCCTTGACCGCCGACTCGAACAGCGGATCGACGGCCGGCCTGCAATAGTTGACGGGGGGATCGTCGGTCAGACGGATCGTCGGTACGGCGCCCGGCTGGACAATCATGTGGCGGCCGCCGGGCGCCACAAAGATGCGGCCGGCGGAAATCGGCTCGCCGTCCTGGCCCTCGGCGGCAGGCCGCCCGGTCGCGCGGGCCAGATGCTCGGCGAGGATCCCCGTGAACGTTGGCGGCATGTGCTGGGTAATCAGGATCGGCACGTCGGCGCCATCGCTGCCGAGCGTCTGCAGGACGGCGGTCAGCGCCGGGGGGCCGCCCGTCGAACTGCCGATGACGACGACGCGCGGACGCACCGCCGACGGGCGTCGCAGGATGATCGGGCCGGGCTCTGGTGCCGTCAGGTTTCTCGGCCTGGTCGCCGGTCCGGCGGGGTCGGGCTTCGTGCCCGCGGGCGGCACCGTCGCGGGCGTCCTGCGCCTGCGCGGGGCGAGAGCCCGTATCTTGTCGAGGAGATCACGCCTGAAATCGTCGGCGGTCACCATGCCGTGCTGCGCTTCGGGCTTGGGGATGTAGTCCCGTGCCCCAAGCGACAGCGCCTTCAGGCTGATCTCGGCGTTCCGGCGGGTGAGGGTCGAGGCCATGATGACGGCCGTGTCGGGCTTCTTCATCAGGATCTGCGGCAGGGCGGTGAGACCGTCCATCTCCGGCATCTCGATGTCGAGGACGATGATGTCGGGACTGGCCGCGTCGAGCGCATCGAGCGCCGTCCGGCCGTTCCGCTGCGTCGACACGACCTCGATGTCCGGTGCCTCGCCGAGCCACCGTGCCACCAGGCCGCGGACGACGGCCGAATCGTCGACGACCATGACGCGGATCGGTGCGTTCGCGGAAGGTGGGGGCGCGGAAGGCGGGGGCGCGGACCCTATGCGGGCGGTATTCTGTATCGACACGTTGGTACTCGGATACGCAAACCAGGAATGAGCCGCTTCCGCGATCGGAGGGTCTTCAGAGGATTCCGGCTTCGGCGAACTTCGCCTCGACGATATCCCGGTCGAACGGCTTCATGATGTACTCGTTGGCGCCGGCCTTCAGGGCGCGGGCGATCTGCGCGATGTCGTTCTCCGTCGTGCAGAACACGACCTTCGGCTCACCGCCGTCTTCCATCTGCCGCAACTGCTTGAGGAACTCGAAGCCGTCCATGACGGGCATGTTCCAGTCGAGCAGGATGGCGTAAGGCATGGCGTATTCGCAGGCCTGCAGCGCCTGAGCACCGTCTTCCGCTTCCGTGACCGAGAAACCGAGTTCCTCTAGGATCCGGCGTGCGACCTTTCGGATGACGCTGGAGTCATCCACGACGAGGCAGTTTTTCATCTCCAAATGCTCCGGATTTGGATTACCTGGCTCAGCTTACCCGCGCATCCCTACAAATTGGTTACGCTCAGGCAGCGACCGCTTCGTGATCCATGTCGAGGATCCGATCGACGTCGAGGATGACGAGAAGGCCGTTCTCGAGCCGCTGGACGCCAGACGAAACCCGCGCCCAACGCGGATCGAGATTCACCGGATTAGGCTCGATATTGGCGAGCGGCAGCCTGAGGACATCGCCGACCTCGTCGATCACCAGGCCGTAGGACTCGCCGCCGTGCTCGATCCCCACGGCCATGGGGGCCTCGCTCACTTCGCGGTTCCCCAGGTCGAGGCGGCGGCGCATGTCGATGGCGGTAACGATGCGGCCGCGCATGTTCAGGACGCCGGCGATCTCCTTGCGCGACATCGGCACCGGCGTCATGCCGGTGAGGCGGAATACGTCGTGGACGCCCTCGATCGGCATGCCGAACAACTGCGATCCGATCGTAACCGTGATGTAATCGCAGGACGCACCCTGGTCGTGGTTCTCTTCGCGATCGGTCTCGCTCATGCTGCCTCTCCCATCGGACGTGCCATTTCCTTCAGGCTTTCCAGAAGGCCGGTCCGGTCAAACTTCGCCACATAGTCATGGAAACCGGCCTTGCGGCCGCGCTCGATCGCCTCAGGGCTGGCGAGCGACGACAGCGCCACGATCGGCAGGTTCTTGAACTTGCCGGTGGCGGAAAGCCGCTCGGCCAACTCGTAGCCGCTCATCTCCGGCATCTCGATGTCGCTGACCACGACGTCGACAGGCTCGCCGGCCTCGAGGCGCTGCAACGCCTCCATCGCGCTCGCGCAGACGATGGTCCGGTAGCCGGCCGACTTCAGGACCGGGGCGATCATGTTGCGGAAGAACGGACTGTCGTCGATGAGCATGATCCGGGTGTCCTCGGGAACCGCTCCGGTTTCCTTGCGATGGAACCAGTCCTCGAACGCCATCGGCAGGTAATGGGCGACGTCGAGGACCTCCGTGGCGGACCCGCGGATCACGGCGGAGCCGAGAATTCCCGGGGTCTCGGAGGGAATCTGGATATCGAGGCGGTCGTCGACGATATCGACGACTTCGTCGATCACCAAGCCCATGGAACGGCCGTTGTCGGTGAAGACGATCATCGGCTGCGAACCTTCGGTGCGCCGCTCGACGCCGTCGTTGATATGGACAAGCGGCATCAGGCGCCCGCGATACTGAACGAGGCTGCGGCCGTTGGCGTGCTCCATACGGTCGACCTCGATCTCCTCGAGGCGCGTGATGAGCGACAGCGGCACCGCCTTCGGCGCCGCCGAGCCGGCCCGGAACAGGAGCATCGAAACGGTCTCGTCCCGCAATGCCGCCGTATCCTCCGGGTTTTCCCGCTCCAGTTCGGCGGCGACGTCGGTGCGAACCTCCTTGGCGATGCCATTGGGATCGATGATCATGATCACCGAGCCGTCGCCCAGAATGGTGTTGCCGGAAAAGGCCGAGATGCTGCGCAGCATGCTCGACATCGGCTTGACGACGATTTCCTCGGTATGAAAGACCGCGTCGACGACGATGCCGAACCGGTGCGAGCCGACCTGCAGCACGACGATGAAGCCGTCGGTATCGTTGACCTTCGTATCGCCGCTTCCGCCGGTCGCCGTGCCCGCGGCCGTGCCGCCGGCGTCCCTGGCTTCGTTATTGGCCCGGGCTTCGTTGTCGGAGACAAGGCGCATCTTCGGCGGCAGGCCGAGCACGCTCGACAGGCCGACGAGCGGCAGCAATTCGTCGCGCAGCCGCAGAACGGGCGTGTCCTTGATGCGCTCGATCCGCGTGGCGGAGCCGGAGCCGGTATGCACCAGCTCGACGACGGCGAGCTGCGGAATGGCGAAGCGCTGACCGGACGACTCGACGATAAGCGCCGACACGATCGCGAGCGTCAGCGGGATCTTGATCGTGAAGACGGAGCCTTCTCCCTGCACCGACTTGACGTCGACGGTGCCGCCGATCAGCTCGATGTTGGTCTTCACGACATCCATGCCAACGCCGCGGCCGGAAACGCTGGTGACCTTCTCGGCGGTGGAGAAGCCTGGATTGAAGATGAAGCGATGGATCTGCGCCTCGCTCATCTTCTCCAGCTCGGCCTCTGTCACGAGGCCCTTTTCGAGCAGCTTCTTGCTGATTCTCGCGGAGTCGAGGCCGCGACCGTCGTCGGCGATCTCGATGATGATATGGCCGCCTTCGTGATACGCGGCGAGGCGGACCTTGCCGACCTTGGGCTTGCCCGCGGTCTTGCGCTGTTCCGGCAATTCGAGGCCGTGGTCGGCCGAATTGCGGACCATATGCGTCAGCGGGTCCTTGATCAGCTCGAGCACCTGCCGGTCGAGTTCGGTCTCCGCGCCGACCATCTCCAGCTCGATCTGCTTGTCCAGCTCGAGTGCCAGGTCGCGGACGATGCGCGGCAGCTTCTGCCAGGCATTTCCGATCGGCTGCATGCGCGTCTTCATGACGCCTTCCTGCAGCTCGGCAGTGACGTTCGAGAGCCGCTGCAGCGGAACCTTGAATTCCGAATCCTCGTGACGGCGGACGATCTCGAGGAGCTGGTTGCGGGTCAGAACCAACTCGCTGACGGTTGTGATGAGATGCTCGAGCGTGTCGACGGCGACGCGAATGGTCTGCGATTTCACTGGCGTGTCGCCGCGGGCGGACTCGGTTCCCTCGCGGTTTGCACTGGCTTTTCCGCTATCGGAGTCGTTCTGCGCGAGGGGAGGCGTTTCCTCCGCTATGTCCTCGACGGTCTGGGGGGCTTCGGCTTCCGCCGTCTCGGTCTCCGGACCAGGTGTCTCGCGGAAGGCGCGTTCCAGCTCGTCGAGAGAGACCTCGCCGGGACGCAACTCGCGCTCCAGGGTCTGTACCAGCAGGGCACTCTCGGCCATCGCGGCCGGGACCGGTTCGGGGTCGCCGGCATAAGCGGCTGCTTCGGCGGCTGCTTCAGCGGCGATGTCGTTGCCGGCGGCCGGCGCGGGGGCTTCGAGCGCCATCGCCTCCAGCTTGGCGATCATGTCGGTATCGGACCCCTCCGGTTCCTGACCCGTCTCGCCCAGGATAGTGATGATTTCCTTGATCTGGTCGATCGACTCCAGGATCAGCGTCACGGCCTCCGGCGTCACGGCAACGCCGTCGCGGAACCGGCCCATGACCGTTTCGGCGGCGTGTGCCAGCGCCTCGAGCCGCGGCAGCCCTAGGAAGCCGCAGGTGCCCTTAATCGTATGAACGAGCCGGAAAATGTTGTCGAGGATACGAGCGTTGTTCGGTTCCTGTTCGAACTTGACGAGCTCGACGTCGATAATCTCGAGACTCTCGTTCGTCTCGGTCAGGAACTCACTGACGAGATCGTCCATTTCGCGCCCTTTCTGGGTCTGCACCATAGATGCCGGCCATTCAGCCGTGAGACCACTTTGAAGGAGCGACAGTTAACATTGGTTGAAGTGCAGAAACGGCCGCAACGGGCGCGATGACCGCGCCCGGCCGTCGTGCGGGGCGTCAGGTCTTGTCAGCCGCGATACGGATGGTATCCGCGTCGACCTCGAACGATACCGGCATGTCGAGGGACTTCGCCAGGCGGTGGGCGTAATATGATTGGACGGATCGGGCGTCGAGCCCCTCTTCAGGCAGGACACCGTCGAAGATCGTGCGCGTCGTGTCCGAAAGCACGGCGTGGCTGCCGGTCGCGGAGATCCGGAATGACACTTCCTCGCTGTCGCTGATGATGGCGCCGCCGGCGCCTTCCCGGATGACATTCACGGTCACGGTGCCGCCGCGCGGAATCATCGAGACGGCGAGGACCACGAGATTGACCAGCAGCTTGACCTGATCCTTCGGCAGACTGTCGGGTGGCGCCTTCCAGTCGATGACGGCCTTTTCGCCGGCATAAAGGTTCTCGGTGAGCTTTCGCGCCTCCTCGACGGGGAAGCGGTCGCCGGCGCCGCCCATGGCGCCGAATGCCAGACGCAGGAACTGTAACCGCGCCGACGCCTTGGCCGCGTTGTTGCGGATGATGTCGAGCGCCATCTCGCGCATCGACTCGTCTTTTTCGTCTTCGAGCACTTCGAAGCCGTTGGTGACCGCCCCGACAGGGCTGATCACGTCGTGGCAAAGCTTGCTGCACATCAGCGCGGCAAGGTCGAGGTCGCTCATGGCTACCGGGTCTGTCACTACCGGGTCTGTCATACGGGTCCGCCTCCCGTTTGCCGGCCGCCGGAATCACCGGGCCGGTATCCTGAAAGGCCGCGAGTGTTACATCGCCGAGTCGACTCCGACAAGGAGCAGCGGCACGTGGGGTGGGCTGACCGGCCGCGATCTGCTATCAGCCGCGCCGAACGATTGAGGCGACAGCCGCCGGGGCGGCGAACCGTAGCGAGCGAGCAAGAAAAATGGGTCAGGACACGAATTCCGGATTGCCGGCTGTCGGCGACAGGGCGCTGGGAGACACGCTCGCGATGATCGCGCTGGAAGCGGGGGGCGAAATCCTCGACGTCTACGGCACCGATTTCGCGGTCGAGCAGAAGGACAACGATTCGCCCGTCACCGAAGCCGACCGGCGCGCCGAAGCGATCATCCTGAAGCGCCTCGCTGAGATCGCCCCGGAGGTTCCGGTCATTGCCGAGGAGGCGGCGTCGGCAGGCGACATTCCCGAAACCGGGGCGCGCTTCTTCCTCGTCGATCCGCTCGACGGGACCAGGGAATTTGTCAATCGGCGCGACGAGTTCACCGTCAACATCGCGCTGGTCGAGAACGGCGAGCCGGTGGCCGGCGTCGTCTATGCGCCGGCGCTCGGCATGATGGCGGTCGCCGACGGACCGGCTTCAGGGCGTACCGTGATGCTCGGTAAGGGCGAACCGATCGCGTCGGCAGCCTGGCAGCCGATCCATACGCGGGAGGTTCCCGCAGCCGGGCTCATTGCTGTCGCCAGCCGTTCGCACCGGGACGCGGAAACGGACGCCTTTCTGGAAAGTCACGACGTCAAGGAGACGCGGAGCGCGGGATCCTCGTTGAAGTTCTGTCTGATCGCGCGTGGCGAGGCCGACGTCTATCCGCGCTTCGGCCGGACGATGGAATGGGATACGGCGGCTGGACATGCGGTTCTGAGAGCCGCAGGCGGCTGCGTGCTGACGGCCGAGGGAGAGCCGCTGCGATACGCGAAGCGCGAGCGCGGCTATGACAATCCGGCCTTCATCGCCTGGGGACGGAAGCCGGTCTGACTTTATCCCGGTTCAATAGGGGAACTGCTTGTTCCAGCTCTGCCGGGCCTCGGCGAGGATCTGATCGGGATCCTCGGTGAACGCCTGCATGTGTTCCTGGGAATAGAAGAAATAGAGGCGTTCCTCGTAGACCGACCAAAGGCGCGGGTTGCCTTCGGCGGGATAGCCGCGGGCGAGCGCCACCGGGCAGCGGCCGCCGAAGCTCGGCGCATAGACCAGCGGATCCCTGACGAAGGCGTCACGGTTGCCCTCGTTGGCGAAGCGCCAGGTGACCTCGCCCCACCGCGCTTCGTAGTCGGGATCTCCCTCGCGAATCGTGCCGTCGACAAAATAGGCCACGGGATCGTAGCCGTTGGCGGCAAAGCCGGTTGCCGGATCGAAGACAAAATGCCCGTTCTCGAGCACGCGCGCGTGTCCAGGTATCGCCAGCGCGGCGGCGATCAGGGCGAAAGCTGCAACGAAACGGCCGATTGAAGACATATTGTTAACCATCTCTTTGCAGAACATAGGCGGTGGCGTGAGTCGGATGGCGCGATCCTGCCACCGTGTCGGTTAACGGCCCGGTTAACGCGGTCATGCCCGGCATGACGACCGTGGCCGGCCCGAAGACGGGTGGCCGGCCCGAAGACATGGGGCCGGCACGAAGACGGGCGCCGACTGCGTGGGGCGATTGGATGCGGAGGGTATCGACATGACCGAAACGCGGCGTTCAGTCCTCCTGGGGCTCGCGGCGCTGGCTGGCGGGACGGCACTGCCGACGCGTTTGCTGGCGCAGTCCGGAACGGAGCCGGGCACCTACAGCATGGACGAGATCGTCGATGCGGGGCATTCGTTCTTCGGACAGCTCAGCGAGGGCCTGGCGCAATCGATCGAATATCTGTTCTCCAGCCGGGGGCGGCCGAACGGCTACATCCTCGGCGAGGAGGGGAGCGGTGCTTTCGTCGCCGGTCTGCGCTACGGCGAGGGCGTTCTGAACACGAAGAACGTCGGACAGCACAAGGTTTTCTGGCAGGGACCGACGATCGGCTGGGATTTCGGCGGCGATGGCGCGCGCACGATGATGCTGGTCTACAACCTGCCGGATACGGAGTCGATCTACCGGTATTTCGCCGGTGTGAACGGCTCCGCCTACCTGGTTGCCGGTTTCGGCGTGTCCGTCTACAGCAACCATGGTATCGTCATCGCGCCAATACGGACGGGCCTGGGCGCGCGGCTCGGAGTCAATGTCGGCTATCTGAAAATGACGCGTCAGGCGACCTGGAATCCGTTCTAGGGGCGAATTCGGCGCTGGAGTGTAGCGCCGCGACCGGTTACTTTACTGGCTACCGTCACTGGCGCGAGCGCTGGCGGTGTGTGTTTCGTATGCGTCCCATCGGACGCTGGTCGACATATGATCGAAAACATCGTCGTCTTCGCACTCGGCGCGCTTGTCGCCACCTTGCTAGCGCTATTGGTGATCCCGGTCATCTGGAGGCGCGCGGCGCGTCTTATTGAGGAGCGCATTCGCGCGACGACTCCTCTGTCGATGGCGGAGATCCAGTCGGAGAAGGATCTCGTTCGCGCAGACTACGCCGTCCAGTTGCGCAAGGTCGAGGTCCGCTACGAGGAAGAGAAGGGGCTCGCCGCCGAACGCGAGATCGAGCTCGGCCGCCGGCAGGGGCGGATCAACGAGCTGGACGCGGAGCTCGACGCGCGGGAACTCGCGATCGCCGAGCAGGACGAGCGAATCGAGGAATTGCAGGGAACCGTGCTCGGGCTCGAGCGCCAGGTATCGTCCCAGACGGCGTCCTTGAAGGAAAAGCAGCATCTCATCTCGGAAGCGAATGACACGTTGCGCGAGGTGCGCGCGCAGCTCACCGAAAAGAGCGCGCTGGCCGACAGCCGCAAGGTTGAGATCGCGGCCCTGACGACGCAGCTCGAAAATCACAAGAGCCGGATCGAGGAGATGCGCGCCGAGCTTGCGACGCGCGCGATCGAGGCGGAAGAGCGCGGATCGGCGGTCGACGAGCTTTCCGGCGCGATCAAGGGCCGCGACACTCGCATCACGCTTTTGAACGCGCGCGTGGCCCGCCGGCGCGAGGTGTCGCTCGAACGACGCAAGCGCAACAAGGAACTGCAGGGGCTTCTGGAGGCCCAGCGCGAACGCGTGGCCGAGAAGACCGCCGCCCTGTCGGCCGCGGCGCTGAAACAGCTGAATCAGGAAGAAGACATCAAGAAGCTCGACGAAGAGCGCGCCGCGCTCAAGAAGGTGATCGCCGATTTCGAGGCCAAGCTGGAGATCAAGGACCGGGAAATCGCGCGGCTGGGTCAGCGGCGTGGCGCGAATGGCGCCGTGACGTCCGCTACTGCTATGGGAAATGGGGGCGCCGCGCAGTTGCGTGAGAGCATCGCCGACCTGGCGGCCCGCATCACCCGACAGGCCGCGGAACAGGGCGACGGCGAGGTGCGTGCCCTGATCGACGCGGTATCGCCCGACGGTCGCGGCCCGTCCATGTCCAAGACCGGCGCGGGCCGTACCGGCGGTGCGCGAACACCGCTTGCCGAGCGTATCAAGGAAGCCGATCTGACACCGGGTGAGTAGCCGTCGGCGAGGTCGCCGCGTCGGCCTTCTCGAGCAGGACCTCCATTTCGGCGGCGGCGATCGGCCGGCCCCACAGGTAGCCCTGGATGAGATCGCAACCCGCCGTCTCCAGCGCCGACAGCTGCTCCTGCGTCTCCACCCCTTCGCCGATGACCCGTATGCCCAGGTCCCGGCTGAGCCGCACGATGGTTGCGACGATCGCCATCGCCTGGGGATCGGTCTCGATGCCCGCGACATAGCTGCGGTCGATCTTGATGAAGCCGACCGGGAGGTCGCGCAGCAACGCAACCGAGGTCTGACCGGTCCCGAAATCGTCTATGGCCGTCCTTATTCCGCGGTCGCCGAGTTTCCGGAAGGTCTCGCGAAGCCTGGCGCGGTCATCGACCATGACGCCTTCGGTGATCTCGATGCACAGGTGGCCGCAGACATCCGGGAATTTCTGGAGGATCTGGTCGATTCCGGTGATGAATCCGGACGCTTCGAGCGTCAGCGGCGACATGTTGATCATCGTGAGCGGCGGCTTGATCCCGCGGTTCAAAAGATCCGAAACGTATGCGGCGACCCGGGCGAACACCCAGTGGTCGATACGGCCGATAACGCCCGAGCGCTCCGCCGCCGCGATGAACCGGGCGGGCGGAACCCGCTCGCCGGTTCGCCGATTGGTCCAGCGCAACAACGCCTCGATGGCGACGACGGCGCGATCGGTGCGCCGGAATATCGGCTGGAACGCGAACTCGAAATCGTTGCCTGCCAGCGCCCGCGACAGGTCGAGCGTCATGATGCGTTCCTGCAGGTCGCGTTCGGCGAGTTCCTTCGTGAAGAACGCGTAGCCGCCGCCTCCGCCGGGCCGCTTCTTGACGGAGTAGAGCGCGAGGTCGGCGTAGCGTTGCGCGGAGTCGGCGTCGGTGGCGTCGAGCGGTATCGCGGCGATGCCGATGCTCGCGGCAACGCAGATCCGGTTGTGGCCGAGCTGAAAGGGATGGTCGACCGCTTCGAGGATGGCTTTCGCGACGTCCTCGACCTGCGGCCGCGACAGGCCCATCAGCATGATGCAGAACTCGTCGCCGCCGAGGCGGTATAGAAACGAGTCCGGACAGCCGATCGCTTCGATGCGGTTCACGAACTCCCTGAGCAGTGCGTCGCCAACGGCGTGGCCGAACTGATCGTTGATCGGCTTGAAGTCGTCGAGATCCATGGACAGCATCCAGCACGGATTGTCGTCGGTGCTGATGTCGGCGGCGGTCTCGATCGCCTCGACGAAGGCGGCACGATTGCGGGCGCCGGTCAACATGTCGCGGTGGGCGAGATAGTCGATGCGGCGTTCGGCTTCCTTCAGCGGCGTCACGTCGATGAACGACATGATCGTCTCGCCGAGCCCAGTGGTTTCGGCGGGCAGGGCGGACGTGCGGATGATGACGTGGCGGGTATGGCCGTCGACCGTGCGAATGGCGAGGTTGCCCAGCTTGTTGTGCTCGTCGTTGAGGTGCGCGGGATCGAACCCCTGGACGTGCGCGGCAATGAAATACGGAGCGGCGACGTTGGCGATGGCGTCCTGGCTGGACAGGTCGAACAGGTCGAGCAGGTCGCGATTGACGAAGATGGTGCGGCCTTCGGAATCGAAATGCCAGATGCCGATCGGTAGGTTCTCGGCGAGACCGCGAAAGCGGGAGTGTTCGCGGTCGGCGGCGGCCTTGGCCTCGTAGAGTTCCGTGACGTCGATGCCTACCCCGACATTGGCGCCGCTTGCCGTGCGTGCCTTGATAACCCGTAGCCAGCGTCCGTCGGAGTAGAGCCGGTCGAAGGGCTTACCGGTCGCGTGACGATGATGGTAGAGGCTGAGGTCCATTTCCCGCCGCTGCACAGCTGGCGGCAATGTCGGCGGGCAGGCGGCCTTGACGACGTTCTCGTAGTAGATCGGTTCGCGCAGTTGGTCGAAAGCCGTTCCGTGAGCCAGTTCGTAGGCGCGGTTGCGCGCAACCAGCCTGTCACGTTCATCGTAGATGGCGAAAGCCGTGGGCGTCTTCTCGATCGCTTCGCTGAAATAGCTGAGAAGCTGGCGGCGGCGCACCCCGATCAGCACGTACCAGACGGTAAACGCCAGGAAGATGCCGCGAATCGCGAGGACGAGGACCGGATCATACGGCGTCCCGTCAATGGTCCGCCACGTGTACAGGGCGACGCCGACCACCGTTACGATCAGGAATATTGCATCACTGGGACCCATCCGGCGGATGATCCCGTAGCCGCGGCCTGCGATGCCGCGAATTAGCTCTGTCGATTTCGCAGGCATAGCATTCCCGTCGCCAGCTTTAAGCGTGCCGCTCCGAGTCCTCCCGGAACGGGTCGCGCCAAGGCGAAATACTATGCGGCAGCGGCCTTAGATTGGATTAATCGAGCTGGTTAACGAATGACCGAAGCAAACTCCAAAAGTCGACTTCATACGGGGTCGTTCGGGAAGGCGAGTTCCTGGCGGTTGCGCCATTCCGGGCCGACATAGTTGATGATGATCGACTTGCGGATTCCGGGGATCGTGCGCTTCTCGAAGCCGTGCCAGGTGTTCGTCGCCGGCAGGAAAACGAACCCCTGATTGAACGCCGCGGGCGACGTGCCGGCATGGGTATGGGCCGCGTCGTCCTCGTAGATGTCGGTGCCGAGCGTCTCGGCGCCGGGCAGGTCGATCAGGTAGTGCAGGAAGGTGATGCGCTTCGGGCCGATATCGGTATGCGGCTGAAGCCAGAAGCCGTCGCGGTCCTGCGCATATTCGATTCTCAGCGAGGAGCCGTCGAGATCGGCGCCGGTCACGTCCTTGATGGCGGCGACGCAATCGGGATGCTGCAGGGCTTCGGCAATCGCTGCGCAGACCGGATACCTGGCCTGGTTCTCCTGCGAGAAGAAGACGCGGGTCGAGTTGTGGGTGTCGCGTTTTCCCTCGGTGTCGTCGATTACCGGCGCCGGGAACGGCAGCTCGGGGATGGCGCGGGCGGACGCCAGCGGTATGACTTCGTCGAGGATCCAATGCGCATAGGGCCGGTCATGGCGCGCCGAACCGTGGAAGGAGCGGATGATCGTCTCGCGGATCTCGTCGGCCGAATCGGGCGCGGCAGGATGGCTTGCGAGAGGGCTCTGGTCGTTCATGCGATTGCCGGTCCGTCCAAGTGATTGTCGGCCAGGGTGAAAGCCAGCGCGTCGCAGCGGCTAGCCCGAGCGATCTACTCCCGGCTGGGCAAACGGATCGTTGGCGCCCCCTAGGGGACTCGAACCCCTGTTTCCGCCGTGAGAGGGCGGCGTCCTAGACCGCTAGACGAAGGGGGCGGCGGTCACGATCCACGCGATCGGTGGGATATAGACCGGAAGCCGCGGCCCTGCAAGGGCCGTCGCATCCGGTGGAAAAGGTTCGAGGTCAGCGCCCGGCGCCGCCGCCGATGACGTTCAGCACCTTGCCCGAGCGCAGGTCCACGACGATGACGGCATGACCCTCCGGTCGCTTGACGACGATCGCCATGCGGCTGCCGTCGACGACGGTGGAGATGATTTCGCCGTCGGCACCGAGCAATTTCGCCACGTCATCGGGCACCGCAACGACCAGGGGGGCGACCTCCGGCGCGGAGCCGTCGCCGGACATCCGGTTGACGATCGTGGCGAAGATGACGATCAATCCCAGCACGATCATGACGCCCATCAGGATCACGGCGATCTTGAGCGAGCGATAGTTGCGCTCGGCCCAGCTGCCGGCAGCTGGATTTGCGTCAGGTGCGGTATTTGCGTCAGGGATTTGTGGAGCGGTCATGGAGCGGGACGACGAAAATATCTCGGTAAGGGTGCCTGCCGACGCCGCGGGCGGTCGGCTCGATCGCGTTCTCGCCGATCTGCTTCCCCATTTCAGCCGCTCGCGGCTACAGGCCTTGATCCGCGACGGCCGGGTAACGATCGGCGGGCGGACGATAGTCGAGCCGAAATACCGGGTCAACGTGACCGAGGCGGCGGACACCGAGGTCGCCGTATCGGTGCCGCCGCCCGCGCCGGCGACGCCCGAGCCGCAGGACATTCCGCTGGAAGTCGTCTACGAGGACGACGCGCTGATCGTCATCGAGAAGCCGGCCGGTCTGGTGGTGCATCCGGGCGCTGGAACCCCGAACGGCACGCTGGTGAATGCGTTGCTCCATCACTGCGCCGGCAGCCTGTCCGGCATCGGCGGGGTGGAGCGGCCGGGAATCGTGCACCGGCTCGACAAGGATACGTCCGGCCTGATGGTCGTTGCCAAGACGGACACGGCGCATCGCTCGCTCGCCGAGCAATTCGCCGACCACGGCCGCACCGGAGTCCTGGAGCGCGGCTACCGGACGCTGGTCTGGGGCGTCCCGCCGCGAAAATACGGCACGATCGATGCGCCGATCGCGCGATCGCCGCAGAATCCGGAGAAAATGGCGGTTCGCGCAAACGGGCGGAACGCAGTAACCCACTACGAGGTGGTGGATACGTTCCCGGGCGCCAACGGCAGTCCGGTCGCCAGTCTCGTCGAATGCCGGCTGGAGACGGGGCGCACCCATCAGATCCGCGTTCATATGGCCCATATCGGCCACCCAATTCTGGGCGATCCGGTTTATGCGGCCGGTTTCCGTTCGAAATCGCGTCTTTTGACCGATGCGCAACGAAAATCGCTGGAAACCCTTGGAAGGCAGGCCCTGCATGCCTATCTCTTGGTGTTCGCTCATCCGGTGAGCGGCGAGACCAGGCGGTTCGAGAGCGATTTTCCGGCCGACCTCCGGGCTCTTGTCGACACACTCACCGGAACGTGAACAAGAGGGGAACAACTTTCTGACATAATAGACCTCTCTAATTCAGTCTTGGCTTGTTCCAGGACCTGTGACCCGGGTCGCCCAGGACGGGGGCCGTTCACAGGGGCCGCAAGAGGAGGAAAAATGGCCAATATCGCACTTCCCGCCGTCACGGCGGAAGGCGGACTCTCGCGTTATCTCTCGGAGATCCGCCGCTTCCCGATGCTGGAGCCGAACGAGGAGTTCATGCTCGCCAAGAACTGGCGCGAGCAGGGCGATCGCGAGGCCGCGCACAGGCTCGTCACCAGCCACCTGCGCCTCGTGGCCAAGATCGCCATGGGCTATCGTGGCTACGGGCTGCCGATCGGCGAGATCATCTCGGAAGGTAATGTCGGCCTGATGCAGGCCGTCAAGCGGTTCGAGCCCGATAAGGGATTCCGGCTCGCCACCTACGCCATGTGGTGGATCCGCGCCTCCATCCAGGAATACATCCTGCGCTCGTGGAGCCTGGTGAAGATGGGCACCACGGCGAACCAGAAGAAGCTGTTCTTCAACCTACGCAAGGTGAAGGGGCAGATCGCCGCGCTCGAGGACGGCGATCTCAATCCCGAGCAGGTCAGCGAGATCGCGACGCGCCTCGGCGTGCCCGAGGACGATGTCGTCTCGATGAACCGGCGCCTGTCGGGTGACGCCTCGCTGAACTCGCCGCTGCGCGCCGACGGGGACACGGGCTCGGAATGGCAGGACTGGCTGGTCGACGACCAGGAAAGCCAGGAGACCCTGCTTGCCGAGAACGAGGAACTCGACAACCGCAAGAAGATGCTCGTCAATGCGCTCGAGGTCCTCAACGACCGCGAGAAGCGCATCTTCACCGCGCGGCGTCTCGACGAGGACCCGCTGACGCTGGAGGCCTTGTCGGAGGAATTCGGCGTCTCCCGCGAACGCGTCCGCCAGATCGAGGTGCGCGCCTTCGAGAAGGTGCAGAAGGCCGTCACCGAGGCGGCCAAGAAGCTGGAGGCGGGCGAGGCGGCCGCGTAAGCCGCGCGTTCGTCGTCCTGAACCGGACAAAAGCCCCCGCTTCGCCGGGGGCTTTTTATTTGCGGATCGCCTTCTTGACGAAATCGCCGGGTCCGCCGGAGATCAGCGTGGCGCAGTCCATCAGTACGCGGGGCAGGGCGAAGCCGCCGGGAAGGGCGATGTAGCGCGGCGACCAGACGGGGTGGAACTTGTCCTTGTAGGCGCGCAGGCCGGTGAAATTGTAGAGCGCCGAGCCGTGGGCGAAGAGGAAATTGCCGACCTTGTGCCAGGTCGGCGCCAGCCGGTGGTGCTCGAAACCCGACAGCGGCGCCATGCCCAGGTCGAACCAGGTGTAGCCCTGCGCCTTGGCCGCGAGCATCAGTTCGGCGAACAGATAATCCATTGTGCCGTAAGGCGAAACGGTGCGGTGGCGCATCAGGTCGACGGAGAACTCGGCCTTGCCGGCGCCGGACCGCAGGATATTCGCGAAGGCAACGATGCGCTCGTCGACGCGCACCACGGCGATATCGAAATTCCGAAGATAATCCTCGGAAAAGTAGCCGAGCGAAAAGCCCTTCTCGCCGCCGGCCTTGTCGGCGAGCCATTCGTCGGAAACGTCCTTCAGCTCCGTTAGGATCGATTCGATATTTGCCTTGGGCACGATCTCGAAGCGGGCGCCGTCGCGCTCGGCGCGGCGGATGGCGTAGCGGAAATCCTTGTATTTCGGGCCGTCCAGGGAAAATTCGGCAAGCGGCACCCTGGCCTCCTCGCCGAATTTGGTGACGGTCAGGCCGAGATCGAGCATCAGCGGCAGGGCGTCGGCGCGGAGCGAGTAGAACACCGGCGTACCGCCGTAACTGTCGACGAGTTCGCGGAAGGCCCAGGCGGCTTCCAGCCTGCCCTCGGGCGTGCCGACCGGCTCTCCCAGCGCGATCCAGCTCGATCCCTGGATCTGGTACATGAGGAAGGCCGTCTCGTCCGGCGTGACCAGGAGGCGCTTGTCGCCGAGCAAGACGACGGTCGACTCCGGATCGGTGGAATCGTCGAGTAAACGTCGCACCGAGTCGGTTACGGGCTGGCAGGCGGGGCCGGGCGGCCGGGACGGCGCCTGGATGCGCCAGATCAGGAACAGCAGCCCCGCGGCGCCCACGACGATCACCGCGCGCAGGAAGCGCGGCGCGTCGCCGTCCCAGGCGAACTGCCACCACAGCTCGTTGCGATACTCGACATGGCGGTAGGCGAAGAAGCCGAACCAGGCGGCGATCACCAGGATCGCGCCGATCGCGGCGAGCCAGGCGAGCGAGAAGGTGCCCGCGGCGAAGCCGGACCGGCGGTGGAAGCTGTCGCGGGCGGTGACGACGAGGACCAGCACCATGGTGAGCAGGATCGCCTCGACATAGTCGAGCCCCTTCAGCAGCGATACGGCGATGGCCAGCACCAGCATGGCGGCGGTCATGCGCCAGGCGACCCGCAGCCGCCGCATCAGGCCGCGCGAGAGGATCAGCAGCCCCAGGCCCGCGACCGAGGAAATCAGGTGCGAGGCCTCGAGGACCGGCAACGGCAGGACGGCGCGCAGGATGTCGAGGTGCTCGACCCGCGCCGGGGTGACGGCGGAGAACAGCAACAGCGCGCCGGCGACGAACACGCCGGCACCGATCAGCTGCGGCGCCAGCGTCCTGAGCACGGCGCCGGCGCGGCCGCCGAAGAGGGTGATGTGGGCGATGCCGCTGAAGGCGGCCTCGGCGGTGACGAGCGCTCCGGCGATCGCCAGCGGCAGCACGTAGTAGAGCACGCGGAACAGCAGCATGGCGGCGAACAGGCCGGCCTTGGCCTCGTCGGGCACGGACAGGATCAGCACCGCCTCGATGACGCCGAGCCCGCCGGGCACGTGGCTGGCGATGCCGATGGCGAAGGCCGCGACGGTGATGCCGGCGAAGGCGAGGAAATCATACGGCAGGGGAACCGGGACAAGCAGGTAGAGCGCCGCCGACACCGCCAGCACGTCGATGGACGCCACCGCCCATTGCGTGAGCGCGACCGGCATCGTGGGGATGGGCACGGAGAACCGCCGGTATTCGAACGTGCGGCCGCCGCGCAGGGCGCAGAGGCCGAAATAGCCGATGATCGCGAGGGCGCCGATGAGCGCCAGAGCCCACGGAATCGTCGGCGGAACCGAAACGGCATAGGCGATCTGGTCGTATTCCAGAACCCCGGCGAGCACGAGGATGGTGGCGGCGCCGAACACGAAGGCGAGGTGCGAATAGACCGTGACCAGCGCGATCTCGGACAGCGGCACGCCGAGTGTGGAATAGGCGCGGTAGCGGATCGAGCCGCCGGTCAGAAGCGCGAAGCCCAGGGTGTTGGAAAAGGCGTACGAGGTGAAGCCGGTGAGGAACACCTGGCGGGCCGGCACCGCGCGGTCGACGACCCGGAAGGCGAGCCAGTCGTAGGACGCCAAGCACAGATAACCGAGGGCGACGAGCAGCATCGACAGGACGATGTTGCCCGTGGGTACGGTGTCGATCGCGCCGCGCACTTCGTGCAGGTTCACGTTGGCGAGCTGTTGGCGCAGCACAAACACGGCGATCACCGCGATCACCACCGTGACCGCGGCGTTGGCGATCTGACGCCCGCCGATCGCCCGCAGCCGGGCCTGCCAGTCGGAGCCGCTCATCCGCGGTCAGTTCAGCACGTCGTGCCACTCCGCCGTGCGTTCGATCGTCGCCTTGGCGAAGGGGCACAGCGGAATGATCTTGAATTGCCCCGCCCGCGCGTCCTCCACGATCCGCGCCACCAGCGCCTTGCCGACGCCCATGCCCCGCAATTCGTCGGGCACGCCGGTATGGTCGACGATGACAAGGTGCGGATTGGCGCGCGAAAACGTCATCTCGGCTTCCGGCAGGCCCTCGATGCGCGCCACGTAGCGGCCCTTGGATGGTCCGTCCTCCAGCGTGATCGTCGGTGTCTGTGCCATTGTCTTCTCCTTCAGGCGGGCCGAACGGATTCGCGACGCGCCAGCTCCTTGTACAGCTCGTCGAGCCTGCGGGTGACGGGGCCGGCCCGGTTCTTGTCAGACGGTGGCGTTGCGATCATGCGTCCGTCGACCTCGCGCACCGGTGTCAGGCCGGCGAAGGTGCCGGTGACGAAGGCCTCGTCGGCGGAATAGACGTCGACCAGCGAGAAGCGCTTCTCGCGGGCGGGAATGGCGTTGTCGCGGCACAGCCGCAGGACATTGGCCCGCGTGATCCCGCCGAGGCAGTAGAGCCCGTCGGAGGTCCAGACCTCGCCGTCGCGGACGATGAAGAAATGGGTCGAGTTGCAGGTGGCGACGGCCCCGTCCGGATCGAGCATCAGGGCTTCGTCGGCGCCGGCCTTGGCGGCCTGGATGCACGCGAGAATGCAGTTGAGCTTGGAATGGCTGTTGAGCTTCTGGTCCTGCATGTCGGGCGCGGTGCGGCGGATATGGACGGTGAACAGGCTCAGGCCCTGTTTCTTCACCGCCTCGGATGCCGACTTGTATTCCGGGATTATGACGATTGTCGCAGGGCCGATCGTCACGCGCGGGTCCTGATAGGGCGTTTTCTTCACGCCCCTGGTGACCATCAACCGAACGTGGACGCCGTCGACCATGCCGTTGGCGTCGAGGCAGTCGAACACGCGGGCGGCCAGCGCGTCGCGCGACAGTCCAATATCCATGTCGATCGCCTTGGCGCCCTCGTACAGCCGGTCGAGATGGGCATCGAGAAAGGCGATGCCGCCGTCCAGCACCCGCAGGCCCTCCCAGACGCCGTCGCCGAGGACGAAGCCCGAATCGAACACCGACACCACCGCCTTCTCGCGGGGAACGAGCGCGCCGTTGACGGAAATCAGAATGTCCGCGTTGCGCGGATCGTCCGCGTATTCGTGGGTCATGCGAATCCTCAAGCGTTGCCGGGGCGGAGCGTACGTCGCCGGGTGGCCGATTGACAATCTCGCCGGCGCCGTGGCCGCGCCGTCAGGGGCGTCATCGCCGGGGCAACGGGGCGCGTCCGTTCGCGCTTCGGACAGTGTCCGGAGGCGGGGCTTGTAGGAGGCTTCCTTCCCATACGGTTTCGGTCCGGGACGGGCACGCAGCCAATTCACCGATCCGCGGCGATGCACTAGAGTGCCTTCGATCGCCGCATCGGGAGGAACCCATGACCACGCCGCGCAACGATGACCATCTGATCCACTACGGCTTCGAGTTCAGCCCGGCGCTGATCGAGAAGGCGCGCGGCGCCTACGTCTATGACGGTGAGGGGCGGGAGATCCTCGATTTCACCTCAGGGCAGATGTGCTCGACGCTCGGCCATAACCATCCGAAGATCGTCGAGGCGGTGAAGAAGGCCTGCGACGGGGTGCTGCACCTGTATTCCGGCATGCTGAGCCCGGCGGTTGTGTCGCTGGCGGCGCGGCTCGCCGCCAAGCTGCCCGGCAAGCTATCCCGGTCGATCTTCCTGTCGACCGGCGGCGAGGCCAACGAGGCGGCGCTCAGGATGGCCAAGCTCCATACCGGCAACTGGGAAGTGGTCGGCATGACCGGCTCCTGGCACGGCATGACGGCCGGGGCGGCGTCCTCGACCTATGTGGCCGGGCGCAAGGGCTACGGGCCGGCGGCGCCGGGCACCATGGCGATCCCCGCGCCCAACGCCTTCCGCTGCCCGGTGCGGCACTGCAAGGGCACCTGCGACAAGACCTGCCTCGAGGTCGGGTTCGACATGATCGACGCCCAGTCCAACGGCGCGCCGGCGGCGCTGCTGGCCGAGCCGGTGCAGTCTTCGGGCGGCGTCATCGTGCCGCCGGAGGGATACCTGCCGGCGCTCAAGCAGAAGTGCGAGGACCGCGGCATGATACTGATCCTCGACGAGGCGCAGACGGCGTTCGGGCGGCTGGGCGCCGATTTCGCGGCCGATATCTTCGGTGTCGAGCCGGACTTCCTGACCCTGTCGAAGACGCTCGGCGGCGGCCTGCCGCTGGCGGCGGCCTGTACGACCGACGAGATCGAGGCCGACTGTCACGAAAAGCGTTTCCTGCACGTGACCTCGCACGTGTCCGATCCGCTGCCCGCCGAGGTTGGGCTGGCGGTCCTCGATGTTCTCGATGAGGAGAACCTCAACGAGAAGGCCGTTGAGACGGGCGCCTATCTGAAAGCCGGCCTCGACAGCCTGATGCAGAAGCACGAGGTGATCGGCGACGTGCGGGGCATGGGGATGCTGTACGGCGTGGAACTGGTGAAGGACCGGCACAGCCGCGAGCCGGACCCGGAAACGGGGCAGGCGATCACGCGGCGCTGCATGGAACTGGGGCTGTCGATGAACATCGTCTCGGTGCCGGGCAGCACTATGTCGGCGGTCTGGCGCATCGCCCCGCCGCTGACGGCGACGCGCGAGGACATCGACAAAGGCATCGACAGGCTGGACACCGCGATCACCGAGGTGGTGGCGGGACGGGCCTAGGTCCGCGTCCCTCCGACCAGCGGCACGTGCGGGGCGGCGTCCACCGGCAGGACGCCGTCGAGACGCGGGTCGGGGAACATCTCCAGCTTGCGCGCGTAGGGGACGAAGCCGGCACGGCGGTAGAAGGCCATCGCGCCGGGATGGTCGAAGGTGCAGGTGTGCAGCCAGACGCGTTCCACCCCCTCGCGCCAGGAAAGCTCCAGCGCGCGGTCCATCAGCCAGCGTCCGGCGCCCGATCCGATCGCCTCCGGCACGAGGCCGAAGAAGGCGACCTCGACGGACGGCATCTCGCGGAAGTCGAGCTCCAGGATGCCGATCGGCGCGCCGTCCCTTTCGGGGAAGTACAGCTCGACCCCCGGATCGCCGAGGATCGCGACGAGCGCCTTGTCGTCCAGCCTCAGCCGCGAGTTCCACAGCCAGTCGGCGCCGACGCGGCGGAACATCGCCCGGTAGGCGTCCGGGCTGACCGTCCGCATGCCGGCGAGACGCAGATCGGGACGCGCGGAGGGCGGCACCGGACGCGGCGTCGTCATCTCGAGGAAGGTGGCGACCGCCGCGGCATGGCCGTCGGGAAGGTCGGTGTATCCGTCGTGTACGATGCGTGTCATGGCCCTGCCGATAGCCCGTAGACCGCCCCCAAGGCAATGCCGCCGCGCATCGGCGCCCGTGATGCGGTAAAGTCGGCGCCGCGAAATCTTGATTCTCGTCCTTCGGGGGGACTGACGCCTTGCCGCGCCGTTGGCTGCGCAAACGCCGGATATCCATCCGTAGCCTGCTGGCGCTGACGTCCGGCGGCCTGGTTCTGATCGCTACGGTCACCGTGCTGTGGATCGCCCTGAAGGCAAGCTCCGCGAACACGATCGAGCTCCTCAACGACCGCATGGTGCTGATCCTCGACGGGATCGAATACGAGGTGCGCGACAAGCTCGATTCCGCCGGCAGCCTGGTCGACGGAATATCGCGAGAGATCCAGACGCCGTATTTCCACGCAGTGACGCCAAACGAGATCCTCGACGCCCTGACGGTGGTGCTGGCGACGGCGCCTGATGTGAGCGTTCTCATCTACTGGGACCGCAACATGGTTCGACGCGGCATCTATCGGGACAAGGACGGGACGCTGAAGCGGCTACCGCAAGGCGTCGAGGCCGATCCCAGGACACGCAGCCGGTTGTCGTCGATACCCCTGGGGGCGGATCACATCTGGGGAGAACCGTCGGTGGAGGGCGGCAACACCTATCTCAACGTGGTCACGCGCATCGCGTCGACCGACGCCGATGTCGCCTTCGTCGGAGCGGCGGTTTCCCTCGACCAGTTTTCCCGCTTCGTCGCCTCGGTGGGCAAGCTCTATGACGCGACGGCCTTCATCCTCTATGGCGAAGGCAAGCTGATGGCGCACCCGCAGTTCTCCGAAGCCGCCGACAATGCCAGCTACGGCGTCATCCCGACCTCCGAATCGACGGATCCGGTCATCGTCAATCTCGACAAGGGCGTTCCCATCGTCTTCATGCAGGCGGCGCGCGCCCGTGGCGTGGAGGTCGAGCGGGTCGACATCGAG
Source organism: Microbaculum mangrovi (assembly GCF_051390635.1). Taxonomy (NCBI): domain Bacteria; kingdom Pseudomonadati; phylum Pseudomonadota; class Alphaproteobacteria; order Hyphomicrobiales; family Tepidamorphaceae; genus Microbaculum; species Microbaculum mangrovi. Next base: position 924,749 of record NZ_JBPODT010000001.1, on the reverse strand, counting down.
GACACGCGCTACATCGTCCTGTCCCGCTGGGTCCCGGGCTACGGCAAAGAGCCACTCGCCATAGGGGCCTACTACCGGCAGACGCAGCTCAGCGATTCGATGCAGCGGCTGTTGACGTCGGCCATCGCGGGCTTCGTCGTGGTCGTGATCGCGGTCATCGCGGCGTTCGTGCTCGGCGGGTACGTGTCGCGTCCGATCCGCCGGCTGGCAGAGTCCGCGTCCGGGGTCGCCCGGCTGGAGATCGACACGACGTCGCGCCCGCGCGGCAGCGCCATCGCCGAGCTGGACCAGCAGGCGCGGGCCTTCAACCTGATGCTCGACGGCCTGAAGGTGTTCGAGACCTACGTTCCCCGGCAGCTGGTGCAGCGGCTGATCGCGCTTGGCGGAGAGACCAGCGTCGCCTCGGAAACCCGCGAGATCACGGTGATGTTTACCGACATCGCCAGCTTCACGATGATTTCGGACCGGATGGGTGCGGAAGAGACGGCGGCGTTCCTGAATCGCCATTTCGGCATGCTCGCCGACTGCATCCGGGGCGAGAACGGCAGCATCGACAAGTATATCGGCGATGCGGTGATGGCGTTCTGGGGCGCGCCGGACCGGCAGGACGACCATGCGGCCCGCGCCGTCCAGGCGGCGCGCTGCATCGCCGAGGTGATCGCGGCTGACAACCGGCGCCGCGCCGGCAAAGGCCTGAAGCCGGTGCGGATGCGGATCGGCCTGCATAGCGGGCCGGCGGTGGTCGGCAATATCGGCGCGCCGGGGCGCGTCAACTACACGATCGTCGGCGACACGGTGAATGTCGCCCAGCGCATCGAGGCGCTCGGTCACAAGCTCGACGCGGGCGCCGACGTAACGGTGCTGATGAGCGCGCGTACGGCGAGCGAGGCCGGAATCGGCGCCGACGGCGAGGCGGTCGGCGAGCACACGCTCGCCGGCGTTCCGTATCCGGTGCCGGTGGTGCGGCTGCGCGCGCGGGAGACGGCGACGAGGCCTCCGGCGCAGGCGGCGTCCACGACGGCGCCGACAACGGGGCCATAGGCCGAAGCGGCTAGTCGAACAGGTCGAGGTCGATCCTGTAGCTCAAGCCGAGGCCGGCGGAGAACTGGTCGCGGCTGCCGGCGGTGGTGACGATCGGCGAGTCCGCGGCGCCGCTGACGAGGCGGTCGTAGCCGGCGCGAAAATGCAGATCGACCTTCTCGGTGAGGGAGTAGGTCGCCAGCGCCTGGGCGCCGACGCTCTTGAAGCCCGACCCGGCGCTGTAGACCGGCAGTCCGGATCGGAAGGACTGGGCCGGGGTCACCGAGAAATAGGTGTCGAAATAGTCGGCGCTGGCGAAGGACACGTTCGGTCCCGCGCGCACGACGAAAACGTCCGTCGGCCGCCAGACCGCGTAGAGCACGGCTTCGCCGACGAGGCCGTCGTGGCCGCCGAAACCCTGCCGCAGCGCCGCGTAGGCGCCCCAGTGGTCGACCTCGTAGGTGGCCCTGAGGCCGAATTCGAAGGCCGAGTCGACCGTGCCGAGTCCGGTGAGGGCGGCGTCGGAGGACGGATCGCGTTCGCCGACGAAGTTGAAGGAGGGGCCGATCGAGAAGCCGACCGTGCGCCCGCCGACGGTGCCGATGCCGGGCAGGCGGAGATATTCCAGCGACACGATTGGCCAGGGCACGATCTCGTAGTCGTCGGAGCCTTCCCAGTCGGGCTGGGCAACGCCGCCGATGCCGATCCGGATGGACAGGTCGGTGGTGGTGCTCTCGGCCGCGGGGGCGGCGTCGTAGCCGCCGTCCCAGTCTTCGTCGGCGGCCAGCGCCGGCGCGGCGAGGCCGCAGATCGCGGCGGCGATACAAACCAGTCGCAAGGTCAACGCCGAAGCCCTCCGTGCCCGTGGTGTCCATCCTGCGGCGTGCGCGCAGCTTTGCCGATCATACGATCACAATCCGTAAACGGATCGGGCCGGTTGGCGGTTTCCGGCCAGTGTGTCCTTTTTGTCAGAGCGACCCGATGGTCTTCAGCCTGGCGCGCGGGTGGATCTCGTTCTGCGACATGACGGCGGTCTGGGCGCGGAACCGCTCGATGATCGAGCGCACGTAGTAGCGCGAGCCGGGGCTCGTCAGCAGGACCGGGATCTCGCCCTGCCGGGCCGCCTCCTCGAAGCCCTCGCGCACGGAGTTGATGAACTGCTGCAGCTTCGAGGGCGCCATGGCGAGCTGCTTCTCCTCGCCGTCGCCGTGCAGGGCCTCGATGAAGGCACGCTCCCAGTCGGGCGACAGGGCGACGATCGGCACGTAGCCGTTCGGCGACTGGTGCTGGGCGCACAACTGCCGGGACAGGCGGGCGCGCACGTGCTCGACGATGATCCTGGTGCCGTGACCGCGGCCGGCGATCTCGGCGATACCCTCCAGGATCGTCGGCAGGTCGCGGATCGACACGCGTTCTTCGAGCAGGGCCTGGAGCGCGCGCTGGATGCCGGAGATGGTGATCTGGCCGGGCACGATGTCGTCGACCAGCTTCTGCTGCTCCTTGGGCAGCTCGGCGAGCAGCTTGGAGACTTCCGCGTAGGACAGGAGCTCCGCCATGTTGGCGCGGATCAGCTCTGTCAGGTGCGTGGAGACGACGGTCGCGGGGTCGACGACGGTCAGGCCCTTCATCTGGGCCTCGTCGCGCAGCGCGGTGTCGATCCATGTGGCCGGCAGGCCGAAGGTCGGCTCGGTGGTGTGGATGCCGGGCATGGCGATCTGCTTGCCTTCGGGATCCATCACCATGTCCTGACCGGGATAGACGGTGCCGCGGCCGGCTTCCACTTCCTTGACCTTGACCACATAGGTGTTCGGCTCGAGCTGCATGTTGTCGAGCAGGCGCACCGGCGGCATGACGAAGCCCATGTCGGCCGCGAGCTGGCGGCGCAGCGCCTTGATCTGGCCGGTCAGCTTGTCCTCGCCGCCCTGCGCGTTGATCAGCGGTAGCAGCGCATAGCCGATCTCGATCTTGACCTCGTCGATCGCCAGCGCCGAGGTGATGGGCTCGTCGGCCGGCGCGGCGTCCCCGGCTTCGGCCGTGAGCGCCTCCTGCGCGGCCGCGTCCTTCTTTTCATTCTGCTTGCGGGTCGCCGACCAGGCGAGCGCGCCGGCGCCGGCGGCCAGCGCCAGGAACGGGATCATCGGAATGCCCGGCAGCAGGGACATCACGACCATCACGAAGGAGGACATGCCGAGCGCCTTGGGATACCCCGACAGCTGGCCGATCAGCGCCTGGTCGGCGGAGCCGGTGACGCCGGCCTTGGAGACCAGCAGGCCGGCGGCCGTCGACACCACGAGGGCGGGGATCTGCGATACCAGGCCGTCGCCGACGGTCAGCAGCGTGTAGGTGGTGCTCGCCTCGGCCATCGACAGGCCGTTCTGGGCGACGCCGACGATCATGCCGCCGATGACGTTGATGAAGGTGATCAGCAGGCCGGCGATGGCGTCGCCGCGAACGAATTTCGACGCGCCGTCCATGGCGCCGAAGAAGGAGGATTCGTCCTCCAGCGTCTTGCGCCGCCGGCGCGCCTCGTCCTCGTCGATGAGGCCCGACGACAGGTCGGCGTCGATGGCCATCTGCTTGCCTGGCATGGCGTCGAGGGTGAAGCGGGCGGCGACCTCGGCGATCCGGCCCGAGCCCTTGGTGATGACCACGAAGTTCACGATCACCAGGATGGCGAAGACGATGATGCCGATGACGAAGTTGCCGCGCATCACGAAGTTGCCGAACGCCTCGATGACGTGGCCGGCGGCGTCGGTGCCTTCGTGGCCGTGCGCCAGGATCAGGCGCGTGGAGGCCAGATTGAGCGCCAGCCGCAGCATGGTGGCGATCAGCAGCACGGTCGGGAAGGCGGAGAATTCGAGCGGCGTGTGAATGAACAGCGCCGTCATCAGGACCAGGACCGAAAACACGATCGACAGCGCCAGCAGCATGTCGAGCATGATCGGCGGCATCGGCAGGATGAGAACGACGAGGATCGTTATCACCGCCGTGGCGAGGGCGATGTCGCCACGCTTCAGCAGGGCGGCGATGTCGCCGAGGGAGGGAAGGCCCGCGCCCGCGCGCGCGTTGGTGTCGGCGGCCGTCGTCGTGTCGGACATCGTGAAGCTTTCAGTCCCGGGTCAGCAGGTCAGCGCATGGCGACCCGCGTTTCCCCGGGGGCGGGGATCGCGAAGCCGTCGTCGGAGTAAAGGTGCAGCTTGTTGCGCAACGTGCGGATCGAGATGCCGAGGATGTTGGCGGCGTGGGTGCGGTTGCCGAGGCAATGATCGAGGGTGTCGAGGATGAGGTCTCGCTCGACCTCGGCGACGGTGCGGCCGACCAGGGTGCGGGTGACCGCCTCGGCCGCCTGGGCGGCCTGGCTGACGACGCGGCTTTCGTGGCCGCCGATCATGGCGTCGAGCCGCGAGCCGTCGGGCATGCGCAGCGCCTCGATGTCGATCGACTCGGCGGTCGACAGGAGCACGGCGCGGTGAATGGTGTTCTCGAGTTCGCGCACGTTGCCGGGCCAGCGGCTCAGCGTGAGCTGCTTGCGTGCGTCCTGCGACAGTGCGCGCGGCGGCAGGCCGTTGGCCTCGGCGTAGCGGGCGGCGAAATGCTCCGCGAGCGCGAGGATATCGCCCGGGCGATCGCGCAGCGCCGGGAGCTTCAGGTTCACCACGTTGAGCCGGTAGTAGAGGTCCTCGCGGAAGCCGCCGTCGCGCACCGTGTCGGCGAGATTGCGGTTCGAGGTGGCGATGATGCGGATGTTGACGGGGACGGGCCGATTGCCGCCGACGCGATCGATCATGCGCTCCTGGATGGCACGCAGGAGCTTGGCCTGCAGGCGCACGTCCATCTCGCTGATCTCGTCGAGCAGCAGCGTGCCGCCGTCGGCCTCCTCGAACTTGCCGACGCGGCGGGCGACGGCGCCGGTGAAGGCGCCCTTCTCGTGGCCGAACAGTTCGGATTCGAGCAGGGCCTCGGGAATGGCGGCGCAGTTGATCGAAATGAAGGGCCTGTCGGCGCGGTTGGAGCGCTGGTGCACGTAGCGGGCCAGCACTTCCTTGCCGGTGCCGGACTCGCCGGTGATCAGGACGCTGGCCTCGGATGGGGCGATCTGCTCGGCGAGCTTGACGACGGAGGCCATCGAAGCGTCGCGATAGACGAGCGCGTGGCCATCCTGGGCGACGGCGGCAAGGACCGCGGCGATCAGATCGGGATCGGGCGGCAGGGGAATGTATTCCTTGGCGCCTGCCCGGATCGCGGCGACGGCGGCGCGGGCATCGTTCTGTATGCCGCAGGCGACAATCGGCACGCAGATGCGTTCGTGTTCGAGCCTGGCGACCAGATCGGCGATGTCGACGCTGACCTCCACCATCAGAAGATCGGCGCCCTTGCCGGTGCGAAGCGCCTTCATCGCTTCATCGATGGTCTCGGAGTGGAGGACTTTCGCACCTCGATCCATGGCGATGCGGGTCGCTGTCGACAGCTGCCCCCGCAACGATCCGATGATCATCAGCCTCATGGTTCCGTTCCTCTCATACTCGACAGGGTCGCGACCGCGATCAGCCGCGATCCTTGATGATTTCGGTCATGGTCACGCCGAGGCGGTCCTCGACGAGAACGACTTCGCCACGCGCGACCAGCCGGTCGTTTACGTAGATATCGATTGCCTCGCCGACCTTGCGGTCGAGTTCGACGACGGCGCCGGTCGAGAGCTTCAGGAGCTCGGAGACCTCCATGCGCGAGCGCCCCAGCACGGCCGAAACCTTTACCGGGACGTCGAAAACCGCCTCGAGATCGGCGGCGGAGTGGGTCGTCGCTTCCTCGTCGCCGCCGCCGGCCGGTGGCGCGGCCGCCCCGGGCGGCGTGCCCTTTTCGATCTCGTCGAAGGGACTGTCGGTCTGGTCACTCATCCGTCTCGTCCTTCGCTGTTCCGGCGCCGGGGGCATCGACGGGACCGTCGACACGACCGCCCGCAGGGCCGGATCGGGAGGCAATGAAGTTTTCCACCGCTGCCTCGATGCTGCGTCGCGTTTCGCCCATGTCGCGGGCGATTCCGCCGTCCGCCCAGTCGATACGGCCGTCGCCGGGCGCGATATCGGGGTCACCGAGAACGACGATGCGCCCCGCAAATCCGGTTTCAACCGCCACCTTGTCGAATTCCGCACGCATCGGTTCGACAAGATCCTCGGAAATGCGAATGGCGATGTGCGGCACCTTGCGCAGGCCGTTCAGGCAGTCGCGCAACAGGGCGGCGAGCTCGGCGGCGGGTTCGCGCGAGACGAGGGCGGGGGCGAGCCGGCCGACCGCCGCCATCGCCAGCTCCACGGCCGTGGTCTCGATCTCGGCCCGGTCGGCCTCGGCGCGCCCGGCGATTGCCGCCGTCGCCGCGACCAGCTTTTCGATGGTGTCGGCGAGGCGGCCGGCGAGCGCCTGCTCACCGGCGCGGCGGCCCTCGGCCAGGCCCGCGGCGTGGGCTTCCTTGCGCGCGGCGGCAACCGCCTTGTCGAGCGCGGCGGTGGTGATGGCCGGGGGGGCGGGCGGCGCGCCGGCCGGTTCGATGGCGAACACCTCGTCGAACAGGTACAGCGCCGGTTTCGTCGCCGTCCGAGTGGTCATGCCGTCGTTCACCGTCATCGCCTCAGTAGATCAGCTCGTCGTCGCCGCGGTTCTTCGAAATCATGATCTCGCCCTTGGCGGCCAGGTCCTTGGCGAGATTGACCATCTGCGACTGCGCCTCGTCGACGTCGCGCAAGCGGACCGGCCCCATCACGTCCATGTCGTCCTTCAGCATCCCGGCGGCGCGCGACGACATGTTCGACAGGAAGAAGTCGCGCAGCGCCTCGTTGGCGCCCTTCATGGCGATCGTCAGCTTGTCCTTGTCGAAATGGCGCAGCAGCGTCTGGGCCGAGGCGTTGTCCAGGTTGGCGAGATCCTCGAACGTGAACATCAGCGTCTTGATGCGTTCGGCGGCGTCGCGGTTGTGCTCCTCCAGCGAGGTCATGAACCGCGACTCGGTCTGCCGGTCGAAATTGTTGAAGATCTCGGCCATCTGCTCGTGGGCGTCGCGACGCTGCGTCTTGGCGAGGTTCGACATGAACTCCATGCGCAGGGTCTGCTCGAGGCCCTCGAGGATCTCCTTCTGGACCGACTCCATGCGGAGCATCCGGCTGATGACCTCCAGCGCCAGCTCCTCGGGCAGGATGGCGAGGACGCGGGCGGCGTGCTCCGACTTGATCTTGGACATCACCACCGCGATGGTCTGCGGGTATTCGTTCTTCAGGTAGTTGGCGAGGACCTGCTCCTGGACGTTGGACAGCTTTTCCCACATGTTGCGGCCGGCCGGCCCGCGGATTTCCTCCATGATCACGTTGACGCGATCGTTGGGCAGGAACTGCTGCAACAGGCGCTCGGTGGAGTCGTAGTTGCCGACCAGCGCGCCGGCGTGGCCCATGTCGAGGACGAACTCGACCATGAGCTTCTCGATGATGTCGCTGCTGATCTTGCCGAGCTTCGACATGGCGATGGAGATCAGCCGGACCTCCTCGTCGTCGAGCTGCTGCCAGACGGTGTCGCCGTGCTCCTGGCCCAGCGCCAGCAGCAGGACCGCGGCGCGCTCGGGGCCGTTCAGGTCGGCGACCGTTTCCGGGATGCGCGCTTCGACGGGCGCCGGCGGTCTCATGATCATGCCGCGGCCTCGTGGATCCAGCTGCGGATGATGGACACCGCCTCGGTCGGGTTCTGCTCGATGATCTCGCCGACGCGGCGCAGCGAGGCGGCCTGAACCTCACCGACCTGCTCGGCGAAGTTGATCGCCTCGAAGGTCTGCGGCACCGGCAGCGAGGCCCCCGGCTTGGCGTCTTCCGGAGCGGCGAGCTGGCGCGGTTCGCCGTCGGCGGGCTCCTGACCGGAGGGCGCCGGCACGACCGCGGTGCCGGTGGCCCTTTCGGGCGTGAGGATGCGTCCGACCAGCGGCCGGGCCACGAACAGGAGCACCAGCATGCCGAGCAGGAACAGGACGCCGAGCTCGGCGAACCGCATGATGTCGGCCCTGGTGAAGGTCGGCAGGAAGGAATCGGCGGAGTCGAGCGGCATGCCCTGCGGCGCGGCGGCGAAGCGCAGATTGGCGACTTCGACCGTGTCGCCCCGGTCGGCGTCGAAGCCGACGGCGGAGCGGACGAGGGCGGCGATCCGGTCGAGCTGCTCCTGCGTGCGCGGCTCGTAGACGATTTCGCCGTTGGCGTTCTGGGAGTAGATCCCGTCGACGACGACGGCCACCGACAGCCGCTTGACGCGCCCAGGCTCGATCACCTCGGTCTTGGTGGTGCGGGAAATCTCGTAGTTGGTGACTTCCTCGGTCGTCGTGGCGGTCTCGCTCGTGCCGGTCGGGTTGGCGGCGGCGTTGGCGCCGGGCAGCTCGTTGCCCAGGGTCGTCGCGCCATCCGGGTTGGCCTCGTTGGCGGACGAGCTTTCCTCGCGCAGCTGCGAGGACCGGACAACGCGGCCGTCCGGGTCGAACTGGTCGGTGGTCTGGGTGACGCGGTTGAACTCGAGCTCGGCGGCGACCTGGACGCGGACCCGCTCGGCGCCGACGACGCTGGAGACGATGTTCTCGATCTGCAGGCGCAGCTGCTGCTCGATGCCGCGGCGGCGCTCGTCGAGCACGGTGGCGGAGCCGGGGTCCTCGGCGCCGGAGCCGTCGGCGAGAAGCCGTCCGCTGTCGTCGACGATGGCGACGCGGGCGGGGGTCAGGCTCTCCACCGCCGAGGCGACGAGATGACGGACGGCGCGGATCTGGGCGGGATCGAGCGCGCCACGGGTCTTGACCACGATCGAGGCGGACGGGCTGGTCGCGTCCTGGGAGAACAGGCGCCGCTCCGGGATCACCAGATGCACGCGCGCCGCGGCAACGCGGTCCAGCTCCCGGATCGTGCGGGCGAGTTCACCCTCCAACGCGCGGAGATGGTTAATATTCTGGACGAAACTGGTGGCGCCAAGGGTGTCGCCGCGATCGAAGATCTCGTAGCCGACGCCGCCGCCCGTCGGCAGGCCGTCGGAGGCGAGGTCCATGCGCAGCCGCAGCATCTGGCTCTCGGGCACGAGGATCGTGGAGCCGTCTCGGCGCATCTCGTAGGGAACGCCGCGGGACTCGAGCTCGCGCACCACCGCGCCGGAATCGTCGTAGTCGAGATCCGTGTAGATCGGGACCATCGTTTCGGACGACAGATAGAGAATCAGGAAGGCGAAGAAGCCGATAAGGCCGACGCCGACGGCGCCCATCGCCGCCAGGCGCGCCGCGCCCATCGTCTTCAGAAAGTCGAGACCTCCCTGCACCTTGCCCCTCTGATGCCCCGTTTACGCCCAGTCGTCGGCCGTCGCATGAGAATCATGGACCGGTCCGTGCCGATCGCGACCCGGCAAGAATTTCCCACCTGAATGCTAAACAAGTTCTTAACGCGTCGGCTGACGCGCTGCAGGCATGGCCCGGATCGGGACAGGTGCGCGGGAAACTGGGTGTAAAACGTTAGCGTCCGGCTAACGCTTGACGCATCGGCAGGGCACACGGGTGCCGTGGCGGCACGCGTGTCGCAAAATGCGAAACGCCGGCACTGGGCCGGCGTCTGGCACAAATCTGTCGATGGAATCGGGCGGCGCTATTGCCGATACTGTTGGACGCGCGTCGCTCGCAGGCCGGGCAATCCGTGCCTGTCGATCGAATGCTGCCAGCTGAGGAACTCCTCGACCGTAAGGGTATAGCGGTCGCAGGCTTCCTCGAGACTCAACAGTCCGCCTCGCACGGCAGCCACCACCTCGGCCTTACGCCGGATCACCCACCTTTTGGTATTCTTTGGCGGCAGATCGGCAATGGTGAGAGGGCTGCCGTCTGGCCCAATCACGTACTTCGCCCGCGGGCGGTACTGATCGGTCATGGATACACTCACATACTCTACTGACCAAACACGATCAGAAGACTATGCGGGTCGACTTAAAAATTGGCTAAAGCAAAGGTGGGTAATTTCTTAACAGTTTCCGCGCTTTAGCCTCAATTTGAAACAGGTCGGCCGTGGCGGGTCGACAATTTAGATGCCAAGCACGGCGCGGACCTGGCTGAGCGGGACCCCCTCGTCGCCGACGAGCAGGACGGGTTCCGGGCCGCTGAAGTCGATCCCGTCGATCGTCACGGCCACCTCGACATGCACTTCGACCGGGTTGCCGTCGGTGTCTGTACCCTCGACGGCCAGGGTGTACTTGCCGTCCGGGACGATGTTGCCGCTGTCGTCGCGACCGTTCCAGACGTAGCTGTTGCGTCCGGCCGCGATGTCCTTCGTTTCCGTCCAGACGATATTCCCTGCCTCGTCGCGGACGGTGAAGCTGGCGCCGTCCGCGGCGCCGCCGGCGTAGTAGCTCCATTCGGCGCGGCTGTTTTCCAGCGTCTGGGTGACCGACTGGATCATCACTTTCTTCCCGATGAAGCTGGTGGCCGCGGTGGCGGTGCTCGCCGCCGACATCTGGATCAGGGCCTCCAGGTTCTTGTTCGACTTGATCGACTGCTCGACGTCGGCGAACTGCACCAGCTGCTGGGTGAACTGGTTAGTGTCCAGCGGGTCCAGCGGGTTCTGGTTCTGCAACTGGGTTGTCAGAATCTGCAGAAACGCATCGAAGTTATCGGCAATGCCGCCGCTGTCGTAGGCCGACTGGCCGACCGACTGCAGGCCCGAAATCGCGTCGATAGCCATATCCGTCCCCTATATCGTCACATCGAGGCCGCCGAGCGCAAGGCGACGGCGGGTGCCTGGCTCCTCGGGTTCGGCAATCGATGTCGGATCTGATTTGTCGCCACCCGCGCCGTCTCGCCGGTCGTGGGCGTCGTTGTGGTTGTGCTGCTGGGCGAAGGCGGACTGATCGCGCAGCTGATACTGCACGCCGCCATCCTCCAGTTTCAGCCCCTGCGCCTGCAGGGCCCTTTCAAGGCCCCGGGCATCGCGCGCGAGGGCGTCGAGGGTATCGCTGCGGTCGACCAGGAGATGGGTGGTCATGCGTCCGTCGCGCGAAAACTCCAGGCGAACTTCGACCCGGCCGAGCTCGGGCGGGTCGAGAGCGATCTCGAAGCGCTGTTTCCCGTCGCGCGCCTCATGGGCGATGCGCAAGGCCATGGCGCTGAAATCCGGGCGGCCGGCATGGCCGGCCTGCGCCGCGGCGGTCGTTGCCAGGGCCTGCGTCGCCGTACCGGTTTGCAGCGGCGCGCCGGAGGCGACCTCGTTGATGGTCAGGAGCACGGGCGCGGTGGCCGCCGGCTTGCCCGGCTGCGCGTCCGCACCGGTCCCGCCATCGGCCATCGCGGTCGCAAGCGGCGTCTTCGTCGCGGCCTGACCGGCGGCGAGCAGGCGGTTGAGGGCGTCGGGTTCGGTCCTGCCGGAGCCGGAGGCGCCGTTCGGCTTCTCGGCCGCTGCGTCGGCGCGGGCGATCTCGGCATCGCGCCGGCGCGACTGGCCGTCGGCTGCCTGCGAGGCCGGCGCGGCCTGGCGTGCGAGGGCCGCGGTCTCGGCGCCGGCCCCGATTACGACGGGCTGCTGGCCGCTGGCCGGGCCCGACTGTCCAGAACGGCGGGCGAAAGCGGCGAGAACGCCGTCGACGTCGGGATCGGCAGCCAGGTCTGCGGCCAGGTCTGCGGGGGACTGTGCAACGGGGGTGGCCGGCACATCGGAACGTCCGGCATGCGCGGGGCGGGTTTCGGCGTCCTGTCCGGGGGCGTGACTGGTGGCGACGCGGCTGACGGCCTCGCCGGTCGCTCCCTTGTTCGCGGCCTCGCCGCTCTCGGCGAGCTGCGCCTTCGCGTCCGCGATCGCCGTGGCGAGGCCCTGGCCGCGACCGGCCGGTAGCGACGCGTCCTCGTCGGGGGCGCCGTTTGCCGGTTGCGGCTGTTCGCCCTCGGCCGCGGCGGCCAGCGCCGGGTCGACGACGCCGGCAAGAAGGGCGTTGGCGTCGTTCGCCATGCCTTCGGCCGCGGGGGTCTCTGTCGCCGCGCCCTTGGTAGCCGCCTGCGCCGGATCCGCCGACATCGGCGCCACGGCGTCGGCGGCTATTTCGCTGAACGCCTGCAACCACGGCGGTAGGGTCCCGGATCTGGCAGCTTGCAGCCGGTCGGCATTGCCGGCCGGCGCGCCGGGCAGCCCCTTGCCGGTGGCGGCGAGGCCCAGCATCTGGTCGAGAACGGCCAGGAAGGCGGCGCCATTGGCGCCGCCGCCGGCACGACCGGCACCGGCTTTCCCGCCCGCAAGAGGCGAGGTGTGCAAGGCTGTTGCAGTGTTGGCGGGTGCTGCCGTCATATTCGTTTTCGTACCGTGCGGGCGCTCCTCGCGCCTTCGTCAGTTCGGCAGCAAGAAGCGAGCCAGAAAAATCATTGTTATTTTTCAGTGGGTTGCTAGAAGACCAGGGCGGGTCGGCCTACGCCGTCCGGCAAATTCTGCCGCGCGCCAAGCAGGAGTTGCCCCGCGCCGCGGGTGCGGACGATCTTGAATGCGGTGCGGTTGCGCTTATCATCTAGGGACGTCGCGGGCGGTCGGAGTCGCGCGCGCAGTTTGCCAAAACCACCTGGACAAAATGCCCGAGCAGCGGCTCAACAGTCTCGACCTGCCCAAGGACCCGGCGGACACGCGTGTCGTCGTCGCGATGTCGGGCGGCGTCGATTCCTCCGTCGTGGCGGGCCTGCTCAAGCGGCAGGGCTACGACGTGGTCGGTGTCACCCTGCAGCTCTACGACCACGGCGAGGCGACGCACCGCGCCGGAGCGTGCTGTGCGGGACAGGACATCTACGACGCACGCCGCGTGGCCGAGGATCTCGGCATTCCGCACTACGTGCTCGACTACGAAAGGCGATTCAAGGAAACGGTCATCGACGCCTTCGCCGACAGCTACCTGTCCGGCGAAACGCCGATTCCGTGCGTGGCCTGCAATCAGGACATCAAGTTCCACGATCTCCTGGAGACCGCGCGCGATCTCGGCGCCGACGCGCTGGCGACCGGGCACTACATCGCCAGCCGGCTGCGCCCGGACGGACACCGCGCGCTGTTCAGGGCGAAGGATCCCGAACGCGACCAGAGCTATTTCCTGTTCGCCACGACACAGGAACAGATCGATTTCCTGCGCTTTCCGCTCGGCGACATGACCAAGCCGGAGACGCGCGAGCTGGCCCGCGCGTTCGGGCTGGCCATCGCCGAGAAGAGCGACAGCCAGGACATCTGCTTCGTGCCGACCGGCCGCTACAGCCAGATCATCGAGCGGCTGCGTCCGGACGCCGTGGAGCCGGGCGACATCGTTCATCTCGACGGGCGGGTGCTTGGCCGCCACGAGGGAATCATCCACTACACGATCGGCCAGCGGCGCGGCATCGGCGTTGCCGTGGGCGAGCCGCTCTACGTGGTCGACCTCGATGCGCCGGGGCGCCGGGTGATCGTCGGCCCGCGCGAGGCGCTGGAAACGCGGCGGATGACGCTGCGCGACGTCAACTGGCTGGGCGACCGGCCACTTGCCGCCGGCGTCCACGAGATCTGCGCGAAGGTGCGCTCCACCCGCCCGCCGCAGCCGGCCCGGCTGCTGGTGTGCGAGGGGACTGTTGAAGTTGAGCTCCTGACCGGCGAGTACGGCGTTTCGCCCGGCCAGGCCTGTGTTTTCTACGAATCCGAGGCGGCGCAGAGCCGCGTGCTCGGCGGCGGCTGGATCGCCGCCGCGCGGATGCAGCCCGGGACGATCGACGACAGCCGGAAAAGCGCGGCCGCGGCGATGGCGGCCCGCTAGAGGCCGGCAAATGGGACTGGGGACCCGAACAACTTGAATCAGACACCACCGATCCGCCGGCGCGACGGAAAGCTGGACAGCAACGCTGTCCGCAAGGCCTACAAGCGCTGGGCGCCGGTCTATGACGAGCTGTTCGGCTCGGTCACCCGCGCGGCGCGACGAGCGGCGATCCGCCATATCAACACGTCCCACGGGCGGGTGCTCGAGGTCGGCGTCGGCACCGGCATCGCCCTGCCGCTCTACGCCGGGCACCTCGAGGTGGTCGGCATCGATCTGTCGCTCGAAATGCTCGAGCAGGCGCGCCGGCGCGTGACCAGGCAGGACCTGTCCAACGTGTCGGCCCTCCTGGAGATGGATGCCGGGCAGCTCGGTTTCGCCGACGCCAGCTTCGATGCCGTGGTGGCGATGCACGTCGTGACGGTGGCGCCGGAGCCGAAGCGGGTGATGGCGGAACTGGAGCGCGTCTGCCGGCCGGGAGGCGAGGTCATCCTGGTCAACCATTTCAGCGCCCAGGCCGGCCCGCGCGCGGCGATCGAGCAGGCGCTGGCGCCCTTCGCCGACCGACTCGGCTGGCGGCCGGAATTTCCGGTCGAGACGGTGCTCGACCGTCCGGGCCTGGAGCCGATCGAACGCCGCGGGCTGCCGCCGGCGGGCCTGTTCACGATGCTCAGGTTTCGCCGGATCGGCGGGAAAAACGCCGAGAGCCCGCAGGCGATGGCGGCGGAAGCCTGACACTTGGCCCGACAGCCAGCTTGACACCCCTCGGGGCGGCTCCTTATATCGCCCCCACGCAAGCCGGGGCGCGGGACCAGTCACGCGCCCGCCGGGCAGCCGGCGGCGGAGTAGCTCAGTTGGTTAGAGCAGCGGAATCATAATCCGCGTGTCGGGGGTTCAAGTCCCTCCTCCGCTACCAAATCTTCCATAATCTTTTGAAATATACGGGGTACTCTCAGGTCGGACTTTCCGCCTTAGAATTTCCGATTCAGACGGCCCTTGGGTATGTGCCGACAGACCCGGCACATCCTGTTGCGCGTTCCCGATGGTGCGACCCCCCTCAGAGCAGCCCCAGCGTTATCGCCGCCAGGGCGCAATAGCGTCCGGCCTTGGCGATCGTCACCAGCAGCAGGAAGCTCCATAACGGCTCGCGCAACACGCCGGCGGCCACGGTGAGGGCATCGCCGCCGACGGGCGCCCAGCTCAGAAGCAGGCTCCAGCGGCCCCATCTGCTGTACCAGCCGGAGGCCCGGGCCAGCGCCGCGGCCGAGACGGGAAACCAGCGGCGGTCCCTGAACCGCTCCACCCCGCGCCCGAGCGCCCAGTTGACGACCGCTCCCAGCGTGTTGCCGAGGGTGGCCACGACGATCAGGAGGACGACGGGATATCCGGCAAGCTGAAGCCCGACCAGCGCGGCCTCCGACTGCGCCGGCAGGATCGTGGCGGCGACGAAGGCCACGGCGAACAGCCCGGCCAGGGGGACCAGATCCTCCATGCTTTCACTCAGCGCCTGCGAGGCCAAACAAGGGGCATGTCGCCGATAGGGTTGCGTTGCCCGCGCTGGACAGTCTCGACGGTGGCCAGACGCAAGGCGTCAGCGTCCTTAGGCTTCGAGCGCGCGTCCGTCAAACGGCGGCTGCCGCCGAACGTTTCGGGTCAGTGGATGGCGTCGGACCGAGACTGTCCGGTGAACGCCGGGAGCGTACCGCCCCGGACCGCGTGAGCATCCCGGGGCGGCCAGACTTGGGGCTGCCGTCCTACTTGAACTCGGACGAAATGTCCTCGAACGACTGCGACCACTTCTTCGAGTCGATATGAACAACCTTGCCGTCCGCGGCCGCCAGCGCCGCCTTGACATCCACCACGCGAAGGTTCTGGGCGTCGTAGGTCTTGACGGTCCAGGTTCCGTTGGTCAGGTCGGCGACGGCCGTCCATTGCGTGTAGTCGGGAGCAACCTTGCCGTTTTCCTCACCGCGTACCGCGCCGTAAGGAATGTCGAAGTTGTTGAGGATGTGAAAGGCCTGCTCCAGCACCTCGGCGCCCGTCTCGACCGGGATCGCCGACTGAGAAAACACCGCAGCCCGCACGAAACGCGACGGCGGGGTGAAGTCGCCCGGCAGTCCGTGCATGCCGGCGCCCTGGCCGGCCGCCTGCAGTTCGACGCCGTCCAGCTTCACCGGCGGAACGTTGAGGGTCGACAGGTTGACGAAGTTGGAGAGGTTCGTCATGTGCCAGTCGTAGGTGGGCGAGTTGGTGATGACGCCGAGCGGCGCATCGAAGATCTTGAGGGTCTTGTCGGTCGGCTCGATGACGATGGCATTGCCGGTCTTGTCGACAACGCGGACGTGCATCGGGATGACCTCTCCCATCTGCTCGAACTCGGCGGCCACCAGCACGATGTCGTCAAAGTGCGCCTTCACCTCGTCGATCGTGGCGAAATTGGCGAGCAACCACGTGGCGTACTGCTGTGGCGCGAGCGCCTTGGCGCGGTTGTCATCGCCCAGGTCAGGGTAGCTTGCATATCCGGGGAAGTAGAACAGCCCGACATAAAGGCCTTCCTCGTTGATCGCGTCAACGAAGTTGGTCGTGTCGTAGGCGGTCATGCCGGTGATGCCGTATTTCGTCTTGTAGGTCAGGCCGCCGGACTCCGCCGGCAGCTCGGGCTTGATCTGCGTCCCGCTCGGAACGGCGGTGACGTACCAATCGACCGGTGTACCGAACTCCAATGTCCGGCCGGCAACTTCCGTACCATCCTTCGCGGTCAGCTTGATCCCGGTGCAGGCGTTGGCAACGGGGGCAAAAGCAAGCGAACCTGCGAGAACTAAAGCTGTAAGGGATCGAATCATGAAGGCTCCTGTCTTGTGTCCAGTGCGCTCCGGCGAAGCGATTGCGACGCGGCTTCTCGGGCCTGCGTGCCGCCGTAGGTATCGTTCGCCCCATGCCGACGGCGCAAAAAAAGCGATTACACACAGGACGTTAATGAAATGTGCGGCAGGTCGCGGAGCTCTTGCTTTACCCTGAAGCACGTCCAGCTAGTTGCGGAGCGGAGTATAGTCCTCGACGTGAAGGACGTCGGTGGTCTTCATGGGCGAATGGCCCCTTACGCATTCCGTCTGATCGTTCCTGGTGATAGTCGCATCAGGCGCATCGGCATCGAATTTCGCACGCCCCGGAGACATCATGCCCCAGTCATTCCCCGTCGATCCGTCCGGCTCTCTCGTCGCGCGGCTGGACCTCCCGCCGCTGGGAACCGGGCCGCTCGACGGGACAACGTTCACCGTCAAGGACAACATCGACATTGCGGGGCACAGGACCTCCTATGGCAGCCCGGCCTGGCGCGACGCGCATCCGGCTCCGACGTACAACGCGCTGTGCGTCGACCAGATGCTCGCCGCGGGCGCGCGCTGCGTCGGCAAGGTCGTGGCGGACGAGTTCACCTACAGCCTCGACGGGGAGAGCCCGTTCTTCGGAACACCGCGCAATGCGAAAGCCCCGGACCGCATCCCCGGCGGATCGTCGAGCGGGTCGGCGGCCTCCGTCGCCAACGGCATCGCGGATTTTTCGATCGGGACGGATTCGGGCGGATCCGTCCGCGTGCCCGCGAGCCTGTGCGGGCTCTGGGGCATGCGGCCCTCGCTGCATCGCATCTCCGAGGCCGGGGTGCTGCCCTTCATGCCGAGCGTGAGCACTGTAGGCGTCGTGGCCGCGTGCTTCGCCCATCTCGATGCGGCGATCCGCGTCGCCCTGCGCAGCGGTCCGACGCCGCAGGCTTCCTTGCAGCGGATTCTGGTGCTGAGCGATGCGCTCGAGATCGCCGATGACACGGTGCGGCGCCACGCGGATGCGGCACTGGAGGAGATCGCGCGCCGAACGGGCCTCCCGCTGGAGCCGATCCGTTTCTCGCAGATCGTCGGCGAGGACGTCCCGCTCAGCGATTGCAACACTCAGGCGCTGCGCATCATGCAGACGGCCGAGTTCCAGAGCACGGTGGGCAACTGGATCGAAGCCTGCACGCCGGAACTCGGCTTCCCCTTTTCCATGGCCTACGGCAATGTCCTGGCGTTCGACCGGATCGCCGCGCTGGACGGGTTGGCGCGCTGCGAGCGGTTCTTCGAGAGCATCAACGCCTGCCTTTCGCCCGGGACCGTGATCTGTTTTCCGACAACGCCGGTCATCGCGCCGTTGAAAGGCTCGCTCAACACGATGGACGCGGTGGTGGACTACTACGATCGCACGATGACGATCACCGCGTTTTCCGGCGTCGGCCGCCTGCCGGAAGTCTCCGTGCCGTTGCTGACGGTCGACGGGTGCCCCGTCGGCCTGTCCTTTGCGGCGGCTCACTATCAGGACGAGTTCCTGCTGCGCGCCGTCAGCGAAATGACAGGGCAGCCTTCCTGAGCATCCACCAAAGCGGGATCAAAGGCTTCTCGCATAAGAGGTGGCGCTGAAACTCGGGGGCAATGCCGGGCGTCGTATCGCGTTCTGTCGCGAGCATGTCGACATCTTTGCGGAATTCGACGCCGATCGGTGCTGATGCGGTTGGCCGTTTCCCGCACAGGGCCCCGCCCGACGGTGTCGAGCGGGGCCGGCACGGACGTCAGCTTGCATATTCGTCGTGGAGCCTGACCCAGCTCATGGTGCCGGTCTCGTTGCGGCCCTTGGGCGCGAGGTCGAGCCAGTTGAAGGCGCCTATGAGCAGCTCGGCGCCGCGGTGGTAGGTCGAATAGGTGTGGAAGATGTCGCCGGTCTCGCCCGTCGCGAAGACGCTGACCCCGAACATGTCCGGCGAATTCGCGATGGTCGTCCTGCCGTAGTTGTAGAGCGCGCGGCCGGCGGCGCGGTCTTCCGGTGTGAACGACACGCCGAAATCGTAGTTGAAGTCGCAGTGTTGCGAGGACACCCAGGTGGCGGCCCAGCCCATCCGGCGTTTCACCTCTGCGATGTGGCCGATCGGCGCGCGGGCGACCGCGGCGAAGGCGAGGTCCGCGTGCTCGAAGTGCTGCCGCGCCGTATCGACATGGTCCATGATAAAGGAGCAGCCCGAGCAGACGTCGGGCGAGCCTGGCGTCAGCATGAAATGGTAGATGGCGAGCTGGCTGCGGCCGTCGAACAGGTCTGCCAACGGAACCGGGCCGTCGGGGCCCTCGAAGACATACTCTTTCTCGATCTTGACCCAGGGCAGCTGCCGGCGCTCGACGCGCAGCGCGTCGAGCGCGTGGGTCATGTCGCGCTCCTTCTCCAGGAGCGCCCTGCGGGCCGCGAGCCATTCCTCGCGCGAAACAACCGAATGTTTCATGGGATCAGTCTCCTCTAACGTGGTCTTGGGAACATTGGTGCCGGTGGCCTGAAGCAAGCCTCAGCCAGGGCGCCAGGTGGAAAAGGCTCATCAGCAGGTACATGACGGCCATGCCGCCGATCGATGGTGGGGTTGGCGCGGAAAAACAGATCGAGGCCTGGGATGCCTTGCTTGCCGAAACCCAGGCCATCAACGCGAAGGTCGGGAAGGCGGCCAGGCCGAGCAGGCCTGCGGCGTCGCCAGCGCGCCGGACGCCGGCAACGCGTGTTTTCGCAATCGACGATGCGGTCATTTCCGTTCCTCCGATCCTCTAGCCGGTGCCGTATAGTCAGGGTGTAGGGCAGGCGGGGAACCGCGCGGGAGTTACAAGTGTGACGGGATTTGAATGGACTCCCTGATCGTGGCTGCGGCGCGCGCGCTTTCGCTGGGCGATCCGCTGGCCGCGCTGAAGCGGGTCGGCCTGCGCGACGACGCCCCGGCGCTTGCCCTGCGCGGGATCGCGATGGCGCAGCTCGGCGACCCCGGGCGCGCCAGGGCGCTGTTGCGCAGCGCCGCGCGCGCCTTTGGTTCGAGGGAGCCGATGGCCCGCGCGCGGTGCGCCGTCGCGGAGGCCGAGATCGCGCTGGTCTCGCGCGACCTCGGTTGGCCTATGGATGCTCTCGACGCGGCGCGGGCGGTGCTGGACGCATCGGGCGATCGCGTGAACGCCGAGCATGCCCGTTATCTCGGCGCCCGGCGGCTCTTGCTGATCGGCCAGCTCGACGAGGCCGAGCGGCGGCTCGATGGTCTCGACGCCGGGGCGCTGCGGCCATCGTCCAGGGCCGGCTACTGGCTCGTTGCCGCCGGCATCGCGATGCGCCGCGTGCGGACGAAACCCGCGCGCGCCGCGCTGGACCGGGCCGCACAGGCCGCGCGCGACGCGGGGATCCCCGCGCTGATCGCCGAGGTGGAGCAGACCGTACGCGCCTTCGAGGCGCCGGCCGCTCGTCTCGTCTCGCAGGACAGCGAGCGCCTGCTCGGGCTGGGCGCGGTCGAGGCTCTGCTCGCGTCGGACGCGCTCATCGTCGATGCGTGCCGCAATGTGGTCCGGCGGGGATCGGACCGCGTATCGCTCGCCAGCCGCCCCGTCCTGTTCGCGCTTCTTCGCGCCCTGGCGGAGGCCTGGCCCGGCGATGCTCCGCGCGAAACGCTGCTGCGGCGGGCCTTCGGCGCCCGGCACGCCGACGACTCGCATCGCGCGCGGCTCCGCGTCGAAATCGCCCGGCTCCGTGTGGCGATCCGGCCGCTGGCCGGTCTGAACGCGACGAAGCGGGGCTTCGCGCTGCAACCCGTCGCGGAAACCGTCGCGGTGCTGGCGCCTCCCGTCGAGAGCGACCATGCGCAGGTGCTGGCCTTGCTTGCCGACGGGGAGGCGTGGTCGAGTTCCGCGCTTGCCCTGGCGCTCGGGGTGAGCCCGCGCACCGTGCAGCGCGCGCTCGACGCGTTGGCGGGTGCCGGCCAGGTCGAATCGTTCGGCCGCGGGCGGGCGCGTCGCTGGACGGCACCGCAGATCCCCGGTTTCCCGACAAGTTTGTTGCTCCCGGCATCGACCTTCAATGGCTAGACTGGCGACATGAAAAAGATCGCGGCAGACATTCTTCGTGAATACGGTCCCTTCCCCGGCGTCGACGGGGTGAACGGGGTCAGTTTCGATGGACGACGGGTCTGGTTCGCCAGCGGGGACACGCTGAGCGCCTTCGATCCGGACAATGGAGAAACGCTGAGGACGCTCGACGTCGCCTCAGATGCCGGGACGGCATTCGATGGTACGTACCTGTACCAGATCGCGGAAGCCGTCATCCGGAAGATCGACCCGGAGACGGGCGACATCCTCCATACGATTCCGGCCCCCGGAAACGGCGGGGATTCCGGGCTTGCCTGGGCGGAGGGGACGCTTTGGGTCGGCGAGCACCGCAGCTGCCGGATCCATCAGGTCGATCCGGAAACGGGAGCGGTCCTGCGCTCCATCGAATCTGACCGGTTCGTCACCGGCGTAACCTGGGTGGACGGCGAGCTTTGGCACGGCACCTGGCAGGACAACGAGAGCGATATCCGCCGTATCGATCCGCAGACGGGCGAGGTGCTCCTGAGCGTCGAGATGCCTTCCGGAGACGGCGTCTCCGGCCTCGAATCCGATGGCGGCGACCGCTTCTTCTGCGGTGGCGGCGACCGCGCAGTAGTGAGAGCGGTCCGCAGGCCGCGAACGGCCGACGCGGAAGGCTGACCGCGAAGGGCCGGTGTTGTACCGCCGGCCAGCGGATGGTCGTCGTTTGCGCTGTGCCCCGCCAGATCGAGGCGCGGGGAAAGGGTAAATCAGACGTCCTTCGTCAGCCCCTTGTGGACGGGAAGGCGGATTTCAGGTCGAGACAAGGATGTCGCCGGCCGAGGTGATCTCTGGGCCGCATCGGGCCTGATCATCGGACAAGACCTCCTGATAACTCGGTTCGCGGAAGCGTCGTCGCGCTTGCGATCCGGCTGTGGACAGAGGTGGCGAGCCATCCTTGACTCGGCGTGCCCGAATATATAACAAACGATTGTTTGGTATAAATAGGATCTATTAGATGCGCTTATCGTTTATCGAAGCCGACGGACAGAAACTTACTGTCGACGCTCAGCCGGGCGAAAGCGTCATGCAGGCTGCCGTCCGCAACGGCATCGAGGGTATCGTCGGAGAATGCGGAGGGTCTCTGAGCTGTGCGACCTGCCACGTCTACGTCCGCGCGCCTGACGGCACGAATGAGCAGCTGGTGGACGAAATGGAAGACGCGATGCTCGACGGTGCGGCCAGCGAACGACGCCCCAACAGTCGCCTCTGCTGCCAGATCACGGTCACAGAGGACCTTTCGGAGTGGGGCTTCGAAATACCGGAAACGCAATACTGACCGTCAATGACGGTCTTCGAACGCATAGCGGAACACGGTCACGATCTGGTGGGCGATATCTGACGGGTTCGCACCCTTGCCGGATTCGTACCAGGTGGGCGTCCAGTTCAATGCGCCGAAAAGATGAAGGCGGAGGAGGCGCCGGTCGATCTCATCGGGAAGGGGCAATGCGTCCACGAGAGCGCGGAAGACCGCCTCGTAGCTGCGCCGCTCGGCGTGGATGGCTGCGCTGATCTCGTGACCATCGCCGAGGAATTCCGGCGACACGATGGCAACAAGGTTTCCAGCTTGAAGCAGTCCCTCGAGATGGGCCCGAGATGCCGCTTCGAGCCGGTCCCAGGGGTCTTCAACGCCTTCGAGGGCGTTGGCGACGCGGTGGGCCATCTCGGATACGACGCGCTCATGCAACGCAAGGAAAAGAGCTTCCTTCGAGGGGAAATGATAATACAGCGATCCCGGAAGCATCCCCACGGCAGACGCGATGTCGCGCATGGATGTGCCCTCGTATCCTTTGGCGGCCATCAGCTCTCCGGCACGCTCCAGAACATCTTCACGCCGGTTCACATGGGCCTGGGAGCCTTGGCGCTGGGCGCTTTTCTTTGACTGTTTTGCCATGACTGCACCATCTCCGGCGGAACCATAAAACGCCGACCGTGGTAACACAGCTTACTGTAATGGCAAACTATCGTTTGCTTCCATTTCCAGCAGGGGCACAGGGGTAACCGCATGCCTGAAACGTATCACGCCATCGAGGTTGACCCGGCTCGTGACATGGTGGCCGAACTCACGACCCGCCACGACGATGGCGCCCTGAAGTCGGGGCAGGTGCGGATCGACGTGCTTGCGGCGACGATCAATCCGGCCGATCTGCTGACATTGGAAGGGCGCTATGGCGTCAAGCCGAAGCGCAGATATGTGCCGGGTTCGGAATGCGTCGGCATCGTGTCGGCGGTCGCGGACGATGTGGCGAGCTGCGCGGTGGGCGATCTCGTCATTCCTATGGGGCTCGGCGCCTGGCGCGAGCGGATCGTATGCGATGCGCGCTCGCTGATCGTGCTTCCCGAGGGAACCGACATCGATCAGGCGGCCATGCTGAAGGCAAATCCGGCGACAGCCCTGGTCATGCTGGAGGAGATGGTCGCGCTTTCAGACGGGGACTGGGTGTTGCTCAATGCCGCGAATTCCGCCGTCGGCCAGAATGTGATCAAGCTAGCGAAAGCGCGCGGCCTGCGCACCGCAGCCGTCGTGAGGCGGCAGCAAGCGGCCGAAACCGTCAGAGCACTCGGTTGTGACCTTGCGATCGTCAACGACGGGACGACGTCTTTTCAATTGCCGCAGGGCGGGAATGTCCGCCTGGCGCTCGATGCGATCGGCGGACGCCATACGGCCCGTCTTGGCGCGGCGGTGGCCGATGGGGGCACTATCGTCACGTATGGTCTGCTCTCGAGTGAAGCCCCGCAGATCGATGCGCATGACCTCGTCTTTCGAAACGTCTCGCTGCGGGGGTTCTGGCTGGCGCGGTGGTTCACGGAAAGCACGCCGACGCACGTGAACTCCGTCTATTCCAGGCTGGTCGGCCTCTTGGGGAAGGGAGAGGTCGGCGCGCGGGTCGAGGCCCGCTACCCGCTGCAGGAATTCGAAAAGGCGCTCGCGCACGCGGCTTCCTCGCGCGACGGCAAGATCCTGTTGACGAGCCGACGCTATCAGGACCTCTGATTTTCGCTACGGATTGCGAATGTCGTTCGAACCGGCGTTCATCCGGGCCATCAGCTCGATTGCCTCGTCGGTGACCATCAGATCGCAAAACAGCGTTCGTTCGGCCGCCATCGCCGCTTCATCGAGGCCGGACATGCGTACGAGCTGCTTGATGTGACCGACCGCCCTCGCGGGCTTGTCCGCGATCGTTCGAGCCAAGGCCATCGCTTCCGTAAGCACGGGCGCGTCGACGCAGCGGTTGACGATGCCGAGTGCCGCGGCCTGTTGCGGCGTTACCGTCGCTCCGCAGAGCATGAGCTCCAGGGCGCGCGCCGGGCCGATCAGCCGGGATAGCCGTTGCGTTCCGCCGGCGCCCGGCAGGATGCCCAGGTTCACCTCCGGCAGGCCGATCGGGTAGCTGCCCGACTGCGCGAGGCGGATATCGCAGGCAAGGCACAGTTCGAACCCGCCGCCCATGGCTGTTCCGTTTATGGCGGCGATGAAGGGAAGCCTGCTTTCCTCCATCCTCCGCATCAGGGCGTGTAGTTGTGGTTCAGGGACGGGCCGGTCGAGAGAGAACTGCTTGCCGCGCGCCTTCAGAGCGCGCGATCTCGCCTCGAGCACACGCACATCGAAATGCCGGATGAAGACATCGTCCTGTCCGCCGGTCAGGACACAGGCGCGTACGCTTTCATCGCTATCGATGCGGTCCATGGCGGCGGCGAGATCGCTCACCGTCCCCTCGTCCATAAATCCTTCGGGGGGACTGGAGAACCGCACGATGGCGATTTGGTTTTCAATGAAGAGCTCGGCGCGTCCGCGGGAGGTTTCGCTGGCCATGAGGGTCACGATGCCTTCTTTCTGAAACCGGCCTTCACGTCACGAAGATCGATCGCGCTCCGGTCGCGCCGGGGGTCTTCGCCGGCAGGGTAGAGCCTGTGTTTCTGCACCTTCTGCGTGCCAGTGACCGGCAATTCTTCGCGGAATGCTATCCATCCTGGAACCTTATAGTAGGCGAGGCTCTCGCGGACACCGTTCAGGATGGCGCGTGCGGTTTCCGCGTTCGCGGAAAAGCCGTCCGCGGCGACGACGCAGGCGAAAACCTCCTCGTCCCGCATCTCGTCGGCCACGGCAATGACGGCGACCTGTTTGACTTCGGCGCAATCGATCAGCGCGTTCTCGACTTCCGCCGCCGAAATGTTCTCGCCGGACCGGCGTATTATGTTCTTGTTGCGCTCGACGAAGCAGAGCATGTCGTCTTCGCCCTGGGTTACGACGTCTCCGGTGTAGAACCAGCCGTCGCGCCAGGCCGATTCAGTGGCCGCGTCGTCGTCCAGGTAGCCTCGGAAGAAGCCTCGTCGGGGAGCTGTGGCACAGGCGCGGACGATGAGTTCGCCAGGCGTGCCGCGCGGGACCTCGCGGCCGTGCCCATCCACGACCATCGCCTCCAAATGCCCCGGGATCGGACGGCCGAATGCACGCGTGCCGATCTGGCGTGGTTCATGGCAGTCTGCCAGGAAGCGCCCGGTTTCAGACATGCCCCAGACCTCCACCATGGGAACCCCGAACCGCTGCTCGAATGCCCGGTGCAATGTCGGATCAAGGCCGGCGCCGAGCCCGAACCGAAGGCCATGGGACGTGTCGCGCGGCGAGGGCGCGGCCTTCATCAGGATTGGCGGGATGATGCCGAGATAGTGGAAAGCCGTCGCCCGCGTGGCCGCGAGGTCGTCCCACCAGCTTTCGGCATGAAACCGATCCGGAACGATAAGGCACACGCCCTTGATAAGCGCCATGGCGATCGTATTGATGCCGGCGTTGACATGGAAGAAAGGCAGGGGTACGAAAATGCGTTCCTCGCCGGCCCGGACGGTCAGCCGCCCACCGTGATCGGCGTAGCAGTTGCCTGCCGCAAACGCGTACGCATTGTCGATGATGACGCCCTTCGGCCTGGACGTCGTACCGGAGGTGTAGATGATTGCGATGTCGGTGTCGCAATCGGCTTTACCCTCCAGAGCTGGCGGCGGCGCGGGCGGTACGGTGAAGGCCTCGATATCTCCGGCATCGTCGAGAGCGGCAAAGGCGAGCGCGCCGGCCTCGGCAACGCGGTCCCGGTTTGAAGACAGGCCGGCAACCATGTCGCTGCGAGAATGGCTAAGCAGGTAACTCATCTCATGCGTGAGGTAAAACGGGTTCACCGGCACTTGCGCGATGCCCAGGGCGTTGAGTGCGAGGAACTGAGCGACGTGTAGCGGATGGTTGTCGAAGGCAAGAGCCACGCGGTGGCCACGTCCCCAACCCGCCCGGGACCAGATCGCGATGAGTTGGTCGACCAAGCCCTTCATCTGCGAGAAGCTCAGTTCCGCGCCGTGGGGCAGATAGGCGCGTCCTCGACGCGGTGGCACGCAGAGGAACGGCCGATCGCCCCGGCTCCCGGCGGCGATGCGCAACGCTTCGTAAAGCGTTTTCATCAGGCGCGTTCGACCATCATCGCCAGGCCTTGGCCGGCGCCGAGACACATGGACAGGATGGCGATTTTGCCGCCCGTATTCTCCAGGTGCTGGAGTGCGGTCATGCACATGCGGATGCCGGTGACGGCGGGCGGGTGGCCGATGCTGATGCCGCCGCCATAGAGGTTGTGGCGGTCTCGAGGAATTCCGAGTTGGCGTTCCGCGTGTATGTTCACCGCAGCGAAGGCCTCGTTGATCTCGAAATAGTCGATGTCGCCGACGTCACGCCCCGTCTTCTCGAGGAGATTGGCGATTGCCGGCACCGGTCCGTGCCCCATGATGCGCGCCGGCACGCCGACGACCGTCCAGTCCACGATGCGGCCGCGGGGCTTCGCGCCCGCTTCCTCGATGGTGG
Organism: Microbaculum mangrovi; assembly: GCF_051390635.1. NCBI lineage: Bacteria > Pseudomonadati > Pseudomonadota > Alphaproteobacteria > Hyphomicrobiales > Tepidamorphaceae > Microbaculum > Microbaculum mangrovi. Next base: position 898,184 of record NZ_JBPODT010000001.1, on the reverse strand, counting down.
CGCGCTCTCCCACGAGAACGAAACCAGCGGCATCGTTGACCGTGGATGCGTTGCCGGCGGTGACACGGCCGCCTTCGCGAAAGGCGGGGCGCAGGCTGGCGAGCTTTTGCGGCGTCGCGTCGGCGCGCAGGCACTCGTCATGCGCGACGACGCGCGTCTGGCTGCGCTCGCGGACCTCGACCGGCAAAATCTGGCGGGCCAGAAAGCCGTTGTCGCGGGCCGCGATCGCACGTTGCTGGCTCATCGCGCCCCATTCATCCATGGCCGCGCGGTCGTAACCATAGTCGTCGGCCAGGTTCTCGGCGGTCTCCCCCATGTATTCCTGGCTGAACGGACAGCGATATGCCCAGTCGAGCATATCCTCCAGCTCGATGGGCCCGCGTTTGGCGCCTTGGCGCACAACCGATGACGCGTAAGGCACGCGCGAATAGCTTTCCGCGCCTCCGGCCAGCGTGATCGCCGAATGGCCGGAACGTATCTGCTGCTCGGCGGAGATCAGAGCCTGAAGGCCCGATGCGCAGGCACGTACCACCCCCAGCGCTCCGGCCGATTCGGGAAGACCGGACTTCTGCCCCACCACACGCGCCGCAAACAGGCTGTCGCGCCCGGAAGGCACGGTCGTGGCGAAGACGATGTGATCCACGGCCGCCGCGTCCACACCGGCGTCCACCATGCAGCCCTTCGCGGCGTGGGCGGCAAGATCGGTCATTTCGATGCCGCTCAGGGCGCCGCTGAACGCGCCGAACGGGGTGCGCTGTCCGCCTGCGATGACGATATCCGGAGCCTCACGCCGCATGTGTCGCCCTTTCGTCCACTCGTCGCTCATCGGATGATGATCGGCAGGACGCGCGGCCCGCGCATGATGATCGTCGCGTGCCACTCCACGCCCTGTGGCGTAATCCCGATATCCGGAAATTTCTGCGCCAGATGGGCGAAGGCGATTTCCGCCTCCAGCCGCGCGAGGGCGGCCCCCATGCAAAAATGCGGACCGAACCCGAAGGTGAGGTGACGGTTCGGCTTGCGCTGTATGTCGAAGCGCTGCGGCTCGTCGAAGACGTCCGGATCCTGGTTGGCCGCGTTGATCATCGCGAAGACGCGGTCGTCCGGCCGCAACGATTTGCCGTGCAGGATGTGCTCGCGCGCGACGACACGCGCCATGGACCCTGAAGGCCCGTCGAGCCGGAGGCACTCTTCGACCGCCTGCCGCGATAGGGACGGATCCTCGGCCAAGGTCCTCCAGGCCGCGGGATTCGCGATGAACTTGGACAGTCCGCCGGCCAGCAGGTTGGTCGTGGTTTCGTGTCCCCCGAACATCACCAGCATGCATGCCGCGACGAGTTCGTCCTCGGTCATCTCTTCGTCCGCTTCGCGCGCGGCGATGAATGCCGAGATCAGGTCATCGCGCGGCTCCCTGCGGCGCTCGGCGATCAGCGCGCGGAAGAATTCGGCCATCTCATGCGCGCCTTCCGCGGCGCGCTCATACTTGTCCGGCGCGTTGCGCGCGGATCCGATGAAGAGCTGCATTCGATCGGAGCAGGACTTGAGCCTTTGCATGTTCTCGCGGGGCACGCCGAGCAGGTTCATGATCACGAGACCTGGAAGCTGCATGGCGAACCGGTCGACGAAATCGAACTCCTCTCCGCGCGGCAGGGCATCGCTCAGTTCCTCACACAACTCCGTAATGCCAGGCTTCAGTGCCTGAACAGCGCGAACGGTGAACGCGCGCGACATGAGCTGGCGCAGCCGTGTGTGCTCCGGCGGATCACGAAAGACCAGCCACAGGGTCAGATACCGCATCAGCTCCGCCAGCACGGAGCGCTCGTTGTCCGGCAAGGATTCATAGAAGGGACGAATCCGATCCACCGACATGTCCGACGACGAGAGGCAGTTGCGGACATCCTCATAGCGCGTGAGGATCCACGCCTTCAGGCGCGGGCTCCAGTGCGCAGGGTCATCGCGCTGCAAGGCTAGCAAGGTCGAATACGGGTCGCGGACAAAGTCGCTCGAAGCCGGGTTGAAGTCGATCGGCTCTGTCGATGCCGTCAATGCCATTGATGGTCCTCCAGACGTCGCAGGGCAGGCACCCTGACGCACGAGTCGACGATTGCGAATTACCAAGCAATCGTTTGCTTGACTATCTCATTGGCTCTTGTCAATGTCCAGCAGCCAACGGCTTCTTCGATCTTGTTGTTGCGGGAGGGCAGGGGGCGGGCGGCAAGAAACCGGGAGGAGGCAACATGATCTGGAACCGTAGGAAATTTCTCACGGCCGCCGCGGCGGCAGCGCCTGTTGCGCTGACCGCGCCCGCGATCGCACAGGGCAAGCGTACCCTGCAGATGGTCATGAGCTGGCCGCACGATTTTCCGGGGCTTGCGTCGATCGCCTACAATTTCCGAGACATCGTCAACGAACTGACCGACGGGCAGCTGACGGTGAACGTTGCCGCGGCGGGCGAGCTTGTTGCGGCCTTCGAAGTGTTCGATGCGGTCGGGTCAGGCGCTGCGGACTGCTATCACTCGACGCCCGTTTACCTGACGGGCCAGTGGCAGCCTTCCGTGTTCTTCGCTCAGGTGCCATTCGGCCTTACCGCGGTCGAGCACCTTGGCTGGATGTATCATGGCGGGGGGCAGGCGCTGCAGCAGAAGCACTTCCGCGACCTATTCAATATCCTGCCCTTCACGGCTGGTCAGACCGGCCTGCAGATGGCGGGCTGGTTCAACAAGGAAGTGAACAACCTCGACGACTTCCGTGGCCTCACGATTCGATTGCCGGGCCTTGGCGGCGAGGTGATGCGGCGCCTGGGGGCCAACGCCGTGCTGATCCCGGTGCAGGAAATTTTCCCCGCCCTCCAAGCGGGGACGATCGATGCGACGGAGTTGCAGGGGCCCTGGTTGGACAGCGTCAACGGGTTACATCAGTACACAAAGTTCTACTATGCGCCAGGATGGCAGGAAGTGAACTCGGCTGGCGAAATCGGGCTGAACGCCGACGTTTGGGATAGCCTGTCACCACAGCATCAGGCAGCGGTGCACCGCGCCATCGAAGCGACCAACGCAATCAATACCGGTGAGTGGGCCTACTACAATGCAGAGTTCTTCCGGACATTGATCGAGGACCACAACGTGGATGTTCGTTCGTTCCCGGAAGACGTCATCGACGCTCTGGCGACCACCTCGGCCGAGGTCGTCGCGGAGCTGGCGACCGTCGACGAGCGCGGCAAGGAAGTCTACGACAGCTACATGGCCTATTTCCCAAAGGCTCTGGAATATTCGGTCAAGACCGAGGTCCCATTCTATCAGGCGCGTGCCAGGCAGTTGGCGGCGCTCTAGCCTTCGCAGCCCCTGATGCCACTGACCCAATGATGGGGGACTGGACCGGCGAAAGCTGAACAGACGGCGACGCAGGCCAGACCCATGTGACCCAGACGCATGTGACGAGGTGTGTTGCATGGCGCAACCCACCCCGTCACGGGCCATCGCGGAGGTTGGCGCATGTTCCATGGGACCATGCAATGAGTTTCGTCATATCGATTGCATCGCGTATCGCGATCTGGTCCGGAAAGCTGGCGGCATTGGCAATCATACCGTTGCTTCTGCTCGTCTTCGCCAACGCCGTGCTGCGCTATGTCTTCGGTTATGGATCGGTTTGGCTTTACGAGGCGGTGCTCTACTGCTTCGTGATCGTCATGGCAGGCGTTGCCGGTTGGACGATGGTGCGTGACGAGCACGTGAGGGTCGACATCCTCTATGCGGCCGCGCGTCCCAGGCGCCAGGGCCTCATTGACGTGCTCGGGTGCCTCCTGCTCCTGGTGCCGTTCCTGTGGGTCATGTGGGACCGGACTTTGCCCTATGTCGGGCGCGCCTGGGCGATCGGGGAGCGCTCGATGGAGATTTCGGGCCTGCCGTTTCTGTGGCTTCTCAAGACAATGATGCTGGTCTTCATCGCACTGCTGGCCATCGCCGGCCTGGCTTTCTTTCTTCGTGCCGTCGTGCGGCTATCCGGGCGGCACCCATCAGAATGAACTTCGTCGCAGCGCATCTCGATCTCATCCTTTTCGTCAGCACGATCGCCCTGATGATGTTCGGTTTCCCCGTGGCTTTCACGCTTGCGGGATCCGCGCTCGCCTTTGCCTGGTTGGGCAGCGAACTCGAGGTGTTCCGCTGGGCGCAGCTAAACTTCGTCCCGCAACGTGTCTGGGCCATCCTGACAAACAGCGTGCTGGTCGCGGCGCCGCTCTTCATTTTCATGGGGCTGGTGCTGGAACGGTTCCGTCTGGCCGAGGACATGTTGACGGTAATGGCGCGGCTGTTTGGACAGCGACCAGGCGGTCTGCTCGTTGCGACGACCGTAGTGGGGGCCCTGATGGCAGCTTCGACGGGCATTATTGGCGCCACGGTCGTCACGATGGGCCTGCTTGCGCTGCCTGTCATGCTCAAGCACGGCTACAGCGCGCCCGTCGCATGCGGTGCGATCTGCGCGACCGGAACGCTGGGCCAGATCATCCCCCCGTCGATCGTATTGATCTTTCTCGGGGACTTCATGACGCTGGCCAATCAGCAGGCCAATCTGGCCAGCGGCAACACCACGGGCCGCACGGTGGGCGTTTCGGATCTGTTTGCCGGGGCGCTGCTGCCGGGGCTCGGGCTGGTCGGGCTCTATCTGGTGTACCAGTTGTGGATCACTTACCGTCATCCGGAAAAGGCACCGCCCATTCCCAGGCGAGAAGCTGCGGCGGAAGGCTCGGGCGCGGCCCGTGAATCGGACCTCCAGCTTCTTCTGCGTGCCGTTGTCGCGCCGCTGTTTCTGATCGTCGCCGTTCTCGGTTCCATTCTCGGCGGCGTCGCCACACCCACCGAGGCTTCGGGTATCGGTGCGGTCGGTGCGCTGCTGCTTGCCGCGTGGAAGCAGGCACCCGGCTTGCGCCATCTGCTCGCTGCCGGCCTGGTTTCCGCTTTCGCCGTCGTTCTGATGCTTTCGGCGTTCGATATGCGTATCGGCCGTCTTGAGATGAGCGCCTACGAAAAGGGCGCGATTATCGTCGCCGCTGTCCTGCTGCTGATAACGGCAGCCGCCATCGTCGCGAGCCTGATCGTCACCTGGCGTTCGGGCGCGCTCATGGAGGTCACATTCTCGTCCGGACGCATCACCGCGATGATATTCACGGTCCTGGTGGGCGCGACGCTCTTCACCCTGGTTTTCCGCGGGCTTGGCGGCGAGGAAACGATCAAGCACTTCCTGGAGCAGTTGCCGGGCGGATTGCTCGGCGCGATGCTGTTCACGATGGCGCTGATATTCGTCCTCGGGTTCTTTCTCGATTTCCTCGAGATCATCTTCATCCTGGTCCCGATCCTCTGCCCCATCCTGATCGTCATGGGGGCCGATCCGGTCTGGCTCAGCGTGATGATCGCGATGAACCTGCAGACCTCGTTCTTGACGCCTCCCTTCGGTTTCGCGCTCTTTTATCTGCGCAGTGCGGCTCCGGCCTCCGTATCGACGATGCAGATCTGGCGCGGCGCGATGCCCTATATCGGGCTTCAGGTGTTGGCGCTGGTCGCGCTGGCCTTCGTTCCGTCGCTTGCCACCTGGCTTCCATCGCTGATGGCCCGATAGGGCGGGCGCCGTGAAACTCTTCATCAACACGACATCGCCCTACGCCCGGATCGTGCGCATCGCCATTCTCGAAAAGGGCCTGGACGACCGGATCCGCGAAGACATCATCGATCCATGGGGCAACAGGCCCAACTTCGTCGGCGCCAACTTGCATGAGAGGGTACCAGCCCTGCTGCTTGATGACGGGACGGGCCTGGCGGAAACATCCATCATCCTGCACTACCTGGAGACGATCCGACCGGATCCGACGCTCTATCCGGCATCGGATTACAGGCGGATGATGTCTCTCGCCGGCATCGCCCTTGGTGCCGTCGATGTCATGGCCGCCATCATCATCACCAGAAAGTCGGCGCCGGATTTCGATGCCAATCCGTTGGGCCGGAAGCGGTTTCGCACGGTCGGTTCGGCGTTCGATCAACTGAATGCCACATTGCCGCCGAGGCTCGATGACCAGCTCAACATAGCCTCGATCGCGACGGCGGTCGCCGTCGATTACGCGGTGTTCCGGTTTCGCGAGCGTGATTTTCTGGACAGCCGGCCGGCTTTGCGGCAATGGCGGGAGGATTGCCGGGGACACGGATCCCTCGTCGCGACCATGCCATACCATGCAGAATAACGATCGGATCAAGCGAGACGAACGGCACCGTCCAGCCGGAACGTCGTGCCGTTGACGATCCGATTGGCCACGATGAAGGCCACCATGTCCGCGAACTCTTCGGGATCTCCACCGCGCTTGGGCCACGGTATCCCGTTGACGATCGATTGGCGCATTGCCGGCTCCACCGTCTCGAACATGGGGGTTGAAAAAACGCCCGGTGCCACGGCGGCAACGCGGATGCCATGGCGCGCGAGTTCGCGGGCGGCCGGAAGCGCAAGTCCCATAACGCCGGCCTTGGATGCGGCATAGGCCGCTTGGCCGACCTGGCCTTCATGGCCCGCGATCGAAGCCGTCATCACGACAACGCCGCGTTCGCCATCCTCCATCGCTTCCAGGTCCGCCATGGCGGCCGCGCCCAGCCGCAGGGTGTTGAAGGTTCCGTTGAGGTTGATGTCTATGACGCGCTGAAAATCCGAGAGCGGCATCGGCTTGCGCTCGCGCGAGAGGATTTTCCTCGACGGACCGACGCCGGCGCAAGCCACGCAGGCGCGTAGAGGTCCGAGCGACGTGGCTGCGGCGAAAGCCTGCTCCATCTGCGCGGCATCGGCGACGTCCGCTTCGATCGCAAGCCCGCCAATCTCGTCGGCGATGGCGGCCGCCAGGGCTGGATCCCGATCGACTACGGCTACGCGTGCGCCCTCTCGTGCAAACCGGCGGCATACGGCGGCGCCGAGCCCGGATCCACCTCCGGTGACGAAGGCCGCCTGGCCCTCAAGGCGCATGATGCTGCTCCGCTTCGGCGTCTTGCCAGTAGGGGGCGCGAAGTTGCCGCTTCAGCACCTTTCCCAGCGCGTTGCGCGGGAAGTCATCGCGGAACTCGACCGAGGCCAGCCGCTGGTAGCGAGCCAGGCGTTCGTTGGCCCATTCGCGGATTGCCTCTTCGTTGGCGCTTGCGCCGGTCTTCGGAACCACCAGGGCGAGGCATGTTTCACCCCATTTCTCGTGCGGAATTCCGATCACCGTAACGTCCGAGACGTCAGGATGCTCGCCCACGATCGCCTCGACGTCGGTTGGAAAGACGTTGAAGCCGCCGGATATGATCATGTCCTTCTTGCGGTCGAGAATGGTAAGATAGCCGTCCTCATCGAGCACGCCGACGTCTCCCGACCGGATATAGGTGCGGTCGTGCCCGTCGCGCCAAATCAGGTCCGCTGTGAGCTGGGGCTGGGCGTTGTACTCGCATAGCATTCCCGCCCCGTAGCCGACGATCTCGCCAGGCGTGCCGGGCGGGCATTCCACGCCGTTGTCGTCGATGATCCTCACGTCGAAGCCGATGACCGGCGTGCCGACGGTCTCGAATTTGTGGGCGTGCTCGTGGGGCTTGAGGATTGCCGCGAAGCCCTCCGAAAAACCGTACAACTCGTAAAGGCCCGGCGTGAGACGCGCCAAGACCTTTCGCTTGATATCCCGGCGCAAGGGCGACCCCGCACACAGGACCGTCTGCAGGCTGGATGTATCGGTTGCGTCAAGGCTCGGCTCATCCAGTATCGAGATGAACTGCGATGGAACCATGAAGCTGTGCGTGATGCGTTCTCGCTCCACGATCCGAAGGAATTCCGAGGGGCTGAAACCGGACATCACGTGCAACGTGCCGCCGGCAAAGAGCGTCGGCAGCATCACGATCCAGGTGCCGTTGGAATAGAGCGACGTGGTCGTAAGCGTCCGGCTGGTCGAGCCGATGCCAAGGTCTATTGCATTGGAAAACGCGAAATGGAGCCGTGCCGAATGGGTCTGCACGATCCCCTTGGGAATGCCTGTCGTGCCGGACGAATAGATCACGTTGAAGTCGTCGCCCGGCTCGTGACGGATGCCTGGAAACGCCGTCGATGCATCGGCGGTGTAACTGGTAAGCGCGGTCCAGCTGTCGCCTTCGAACCCTATCGAGACGAAGCGTGAAGGGGCAACGTTGGATAGACGCCCGCGAACGGCGTCTACGCGTTCGGCAAAGCCGGCTGATGCGAACACCATGGAGGCGCGGCTGTCGATGACCAGGCCGGCAAGCTGGTCTGCGGTGAGAAGGCCGGATAGCGGGACCACGCAGGCGCCGGCGCGCACAGCCCCGAACATGACCTCGAGCATCTCGATGGAGTTTTCCATCAGCACAGCGACGCGATCGGCCTTGCCGATGCCATCGGCGATAAGCCGGTTTGCCACACGGCTGACATTGGCGTCGAACGCGCCCCATGTGCGGGTTTCCCCTCCGCAGACGACCGCCGGTCGCGACCGCTTGAAACGCCCATGCTGGGCGATCATGTCGCTGATGTTCACGAATGGCTGGTCCAACAGCGTGGTCATCGAAATCTCCTCACATCTTCGAGGGCAACCAGGTCGACAGTGCGGGAACCGTGATCAGGAGAGCCAGCACGAGACTTTCAATTATGACGAACGGGACGACGCCGCGGAAAAGCTCGATCGCCTTGAGGCGGCCGTCCGCTGCCGCGAGAACGGCAAACAGGTTGAGACCCACCGGCGGCGTGATTGCTGCGATTTCGATCAGCTTCACCACGAGCACCGCATACCAGAACGGGTTTATGTCGAGTGCCTGCGAGATCGGATAGAGGAACGGCACGGCGATCACCAGCAGCGATACGGAATCGATGAACATGCCGAGGACGAGGAACAGCAGGATCGTCACCAGCATGAAGCCCAGCGGGCTCACGTCCATGGCGATGACGACGGTGCGCAGCTCCCCTATGAAGCCGCTGATCACCAGGAACCGACTGAAAATGAGGCCGGCAATTACGATTGCGAAGATGACGGCGGATATGCGCGCCGCCTCGACGAGCGCCTCCCAGAATTGTCCGGGCCGGATGCGCCGCATGACGACCGCGATCGTGAGCGCGCCGGCAGCTCCGACCGCGCCGGCGGCCGACGGCGGATAATAGCCAGCATAGATTCCGCCCATCACGGCGGCCATCAGAAGAACGATGCTCCAGACGCGGGATAGCGCCCGCCCACGCTCGCGCCAGGTCACCTTCAGCGTCGCGGCCGGCGCCCAGTCGGGCCATATGGACAGGCAAACCCAAAGGCCGATCATGTAGGCAAGCGCGGTGATGACACCGGGAATGAGACCCGCGATCAGCAGTTCGCCGACAGGCTGGGTCGTCAGCATCGCGAACAGCACCATCGCGATCGACGGCGGGATCAGGCCCGCGAGCGTGCCGGCCGCTGCGATGCAACCTCCTGCCACCCCACCTTTGTAGCCAAAGCGCAGCATCTCCGGCAAAGCCATGCGCGTGAAAACGCTCGACGCCACGACGGTGGAGCCAGAGGCCGCCGCGAAGCCCGCCTGTGCCACAATCGTCGCCATCAGCAGGCTGCCCTTGAGCCGATTCAGCATCATGTGCGCGGCCGTGTAGAGATCGCTGATGAAGCCGGCACGTCCCGCAATGCCGCCCATCAGCACGAACATCGGCACGACGACAAAGGTGTAGTCGGCCGTCACGGCATAGGGCGTGGTCGTGAAGGTCGTCAGCAGGAAGGTTGTGCCGATGGTAAGCCAGATACCGGCAGCCGCTACGACTGCCATGGCGAAGGCCACGGGCACGCCGGCAAAGAGAAGCATCAGCAGGACGCCGAATGCGAGGAGACCGCTTTCGAGGCCGCTCATGCGTCGCTTTTCCCGGCGGCCGTTGGTGCCTTGCCGAACAGTGCAGTGAAGGACTGGCGTATGGTGACGAGCAAGGCGAGCAGCGCGCCGAAGGCGCAGGCAAGCTTGGCCGGCCAGATCGGGTAGCCGAGGGTTGCCGCCGAGCGCTCCATGATGGCAATGCTGTCACGAGCGAGGCTTGCCGCGCCGTAGAACAGCAGGCCGAAGAAGATCGCTCCGGTGACGGCCACGAGGATGCGCTCGACCTTCTTAAACCCGCGCGGACGCCAAGCCTGGAACAGATCGACGGCGATGTGCTCGTTGTTCCGCTGCACCAGTGGCCATGTGAGAAAGATGGCCGCCGCCGTCATCGTTCCGGACATATCGACCTTGAACGCCAGGTGATAGCCGAAGAGTTCGCCGAGGACGATGTCCGCGACCCCGACAATCATGACAAGGGCAAGCGCGAGTGCGCTGAGACCGACAGTCAGCTTTTCCAACATTTGCGATTCTGCACGTTGCCGGTGGATGTTGGCTGTCGGGCGGCGGCCATACGGGTTCGCACTGGCGGATCAGTCCCGATCGAACGATTGGGCCGCCTCGCGCTGGAAGCCGATGAGCTGGCCGACCGCATCGCCGTGACCGGTGGCTGTCATCCGCTCTTCCCAAACAGCGATCATGTCCGGCGATGCCGCTTCAAAGGCGTCCATGTCGGAAAGCTCGATCAACTTGCCGCCAGCGGCCGTGTAGTCGTCCACGGCCTTCTGCGAAACCTGCTCCAGTGCGTCCTGATCGCGTTCCATCGCCTCTTGCGCGACGTCGGTCATGAGGGTGCGGACCGATTCCGGCCAAGCTTCCCAACTGTTGCGGTTCGCATAGAGCTGGAAGGTCGTGAAGCTGCCGGTGTTGATGTCGGACCAGTACGGTGCGGAGTCTTCCAGATTGGCGAACGTCGCCATCTCGATCGGGCCAAAGTTGCAGTCCAGCGTGCCCCGCAGGAGACCTTCGCGCACTTCCGGTGCCTGGACCATCGTGGGGACCATGCCGTAGCTCTCCATCCAGATCGGCACATAGGCGCCGCCGACCGCGCGTACCTTCAGCCCGCGAAGATCGGCCGTGGTGTTTATCGCCTTGTTGCACTGGAGGGTGTAGGGCGAGGGAACCGTCCATTTGAGGATCTGAAGCCCATTCGCCGCCAACTCTTCCTGGACAGGCTCCGAGGAATACATCTTGCCAGCCAGTGTGTTCGCGGTCGCGGGATTTGCCGAAACGCGATTGAGCAGCCCAGCCGACGAGGCCGTCAGCGGAATCTCCTCGGCATGAACGGCCTGCGCAAAGACGCCGAGGTCGATCGCGCCGCTCGATACCAGAGATTTGATTTCCGTTATGCCGCCGATCTGGCCCGCCCAGAAGATCTCGATCTTGATTTTGCCGCCGCTGCGCTCGGTGACCTGCTCGGCCCACCACTTGTCCCATTCCACACCGGGCCACGTTTCCGGCAGCGGATGCGCGAGGCGAAGGTCAAGATCCGGATACTCCTGCGCGTTCGCTGTTGCCGCCGTGTACGCCAGACAAGCAGTGAGTGCCATTATGTGTAGCTTCATGGTTTCCTCCCCGAACGCGATCAGCGTAGACGCTGCGAAGCCGCTAAACAAACAACTGTTTGCTGAAACGTCAAGCCTTCGTACGGCATATGCCAAACAGTCGTTTGTTTTTTGTTGAGTGGGCCGGGGAAGGGTGGTAGCGTGGCTCGGCTTCGTCGCTGAGGGATGTGTGAATTGCGCAATGTCTTCATAATCGGAACCGCATGCACGACATTCGGCAAGCGGCCGCAGGACTCATTCAAGGACCTGACGCGGGAAGCCTATGAGGACGTGTTGGCCGACGCGGGCATGGAAAGCGGACGAGACATCGATTTCGCGTGGTTCGGCAATTGCGGGATGGGAACATTCGGCCAGCGCAACATTCGCGGCCAAGTGTGCTTCACACCGCTCGTGCGCGATGGTCGGTTCCCCGAGCGCGTGGGGATGATCAACGTGGAGGGCGGCTGCGCCACCGGATCGATGGCGCTCAACGGCGCGTTCAAGGATATCGCCTCCGGCCAGGCGGACCTGTCCTTGGCCATTGGCGTCGAAAAGACCTTTTTTCCAGATGACCCCGAGAAGACCAAAGAGATCTTCGAGGGCGGTATCGACCAGTTCGACACCGAGGAGTGGCAAAGCTACTACACCCGACGTGGTGATGAGGCCGGAAAACCGTTTTCAGCCGGCTCTGGCACGGTCTTCATGGACACCTATGCCATGCAGGCGGCGTGGCATATGAAGCGCTACGGGACGACGCAGCGGCAAATCGCGGTCGCGGCCTCCAAGAACCATCAGCAGGGCTCGCTGAATCCGAAGGCGCAATATCAATTCGAGGTGTCCGTCGAGGACGCGCTCAACGATCGCCCGATCTCGTTTCCGATCACGCGGGCGATGTGCTCGCCTGTTGGAGATGGCGCTGCGGCGGCCCTGGTGTGCTCGGAGGAGTATCTGCGTCAGCTGCCGCCTGACGTGCAGAAAAGGGCGATCCGCATCGCGGCGAGTGTTTTGACCGGCGGCAAATATCGCAGTCCGTCGGAGCCGGGACTATCAAGGATCGCAGCCGAAAAGGCCTATGCGATGTCAGGCCTCAAGCCATCGGACATCGACGTCGCCGAGGTGCACGACGCCACTTCGTTCTGCGAAATCTACCAGTCGGAGATGCTGGGATTTGCCGAGGAAGGGAAGGGCGGTGCCTTCGTGGAGGAAGGGCACTCCGCGCTGGGCGGCCGCCTGCCAATCAACCTGTCGGGCGGGCTCGTTTCGAAAGGGCATCCTGTCGGGGCGACAGGCCTGTCGATGATTTACGAACTTGCGCTGCAGCTCAGGCGGGAGGCCGGCCCCAGGCAGGCCCCCGAAGCCCGCGTCGCGCTTGCGGAAAACGGCGGGGGTGTTATCGGCTTCGATGAGGCCGCTTGCTCGGTCGTTATCCTGGAAGCGCAGTCGCAAGCCTAGACGCAAATGAGTGCCGGCGTTGTCATCGTGGGAGGCGGGCACGGAGCCTCGCAGCTCGCGGCGAGCCTTCGACAGGAGGGCTATGACGGGCGGGTCGTGCTCGTAAGCGACGAGAATGAGCTGCCCTACCACAAGCCCCCGCTGTCGAAGACGTTTTTGAAGGCCGCGGAGCCTGCCGCCCAGATGCTGCGGCCAGCGGCCTTCTATCGCGACAAGACCATCGACCTTGAACTCGGCGTGCGCGTCGATGCGATCGAACGCCCGGAAAGCCGCGTCCGGTTGAGCGATGGCAGGACAATTCCCTTTGGCCATCTTGTTCTTGCCACCGGCGCGCGGCCGCGCGTGCCGCCGCTTCCGGGCGTGGATCTCCAAGGGGTTCTGCCGCTGCGGTGTTTCGCGGACGCCGGCGTCATTCGCGAGGCCCTGGTGGACGCCAACGCGGTTGCCGTGATCGGTGGAGGCTTCATCGGCATGGAGATCGCTCACACGCTTTCAGCGCTGGGTCGGGCCGTGACGGTGTTCGAGATGAGCGACCGTGTGCTCGGGCGTTCCGTCGCGCCGTCCGTGTCTTCTTGCCTTATGGCTCGGGCGAACGCTTCAAGTCTCGATGTGCGCACGCGTTGTCACGTGTCGGCGATGGAGGGCGACAGCGGTCATGTCCGCAACATACGCCTGTCGGACGGAACGCGCTTGCATGTCGATCTCGTCATCCTCGGGACGGGCGTCGTGCCGAACAGCGAACTGGGAGCGGTGGCAGGCCTTCGCACCGACGACGGCATCGTCGTGGACGAGGCCTTGCGCAGTTCGGATCCCCACATCCTGGCGATAGGCGACGTGGCCCGGTATCACCATGCGCACGCCCAGCGCTCAGTCCGACTGGAGTCGGTGCAGAACGCGAATGACCAGGCGCGTCATGCAGCGCGCACCATCGTGGGGCGGCCCGCTCCCTATTCGGAGGTGCCCTGGTTCTGGTCGGACCTGGGCGATACCAAGCTGCAGATAGCTGGTCTGTCCATCGGAGCGGATCGATGGGTGCTATCCGGCGAGCCGGAGGTCGCTGAGTTTTCGGTCTGGCACTTCACAGGGCCGCGTCTTGTGGCGGTCGATTCACTCAATCGTGCGGCGGATCACATGATCGCCAGACGCCTGCTTGCGGCAGGGATCAGTCCGGCGGAAGAGGACATTCATGCCGGAAAGGATCGCTTGAAGGAACTGGCGGCCGGAAATTAGCGTCGACACCGGGGCGCCAAGACCAAGTGCTTCCGGCTCTTGTTTGCACCACTTGTATCCTAGGGGCATTTTTGCGCACCATCTCGGCTCGAGACCGGAACCGCGCGCCTATCGGGCAACATCTTTGTCCGGCAGCTTATGCGCTGCGTCTTCTCCGCTTGTTTTGACCGTGACTAGTATCGGAGCGTGGTCGGGGGCATGACAAACTTGGGCGAGCCTGACGGGCGTGGGGAGCCGCTACGCGCCCACCGGCTGTTTCGAACGCGCGATCTTGACGAGGCACGGGCCAATGTCTCCCGCAGTTTCTGCCCGCACAGGCTGGAAGGCATCGGAGCGATGCGGGGCTTCGATACCGTGCACAACAAGGCGAGTGGCCGCGCCCTGTCCTTGAACTATCTGCGCTATGGCGCGGAGGTGCGGATCGATCCGGGCGATCTCGACGATTTCTACCTCATCCAGTTTCCGTTGCGCGGCAAGGCGCTGGTGGTCAATGGCGGACACGAGGTACTTTCTCACGAAAGCCAGGCGGTTATCCTGAATCCCTCGCTGCGTAGTCGGCTTGAATGGCAGGCGGGGTGCGAGAAACTGATCGTTCAGGTCGGCCGAAAGGCGTTGCAGATGGTTGCCGAGGATCTGATCGGCCACCGTCTCGAACGGCCGATCGTCTTTTCACCCGCCATCGACGGAACCCGTCCGGAGGTCGCGGGCTGGGCGCGCGCGCTGCGCTCCTGCATGATGGCGGCGGAGCGGGGCGCTGACCGGTGGGGCGAGGGGAACCGCCACCAGGCGGTTCTCGAAGAACAGCTGATCGCCCGGTTCCTGATATGCCAGCCCAGCGTCATCCAGCATTTCTTCGAGGAGGGCGCCATGCAAGAGGCACCCTCCCGACATGTTCGTCGGGCGCGGGCCTTCATACACGCGAACCTGGTGGAACCTCTCACTCTGTCGCGGATCAGCAAGGCGGCAGGATGCAGCATTCGCGCGCTGCAGCTCGCTTTTCGCAATCATCTTGGCTGCACTCCTACCCAGTATCTGCGCGACGAGCGGTTGCGGCTTGCGCATTATCATTTGCAGACGGCGCCAGAAGGAACGCTCGTCGGCGACATCGCGTTTGACGTGGGCTTTTCGCATCTTGGGCGTTTTTCCATCGATTACCGCCGGGCCTTCGGTCAGGCCCCAAGCGCGACGTTGCGCCGTTCTCGACCGGTCGCGCTGAATTTTGCGCATTCTGGACAGTCGCCCACGAAGCGCGACGTTACCCTAGGGCAAAGAAAACAAAGCTCAGAATAACAGAAGCCCAATGGGAGCAAGAGGATGTCGGAAACGGTTGGAATCACGCGCGCTGACGAGGGTATCGACGGGGTCTCTTGGACGGTCGTAGGGCAGACCTACACACCAAAGCTGCACACCGAGAATGCCATGATCTGGCACGCGCATATTCCCAGCGGTACCTTTGTGCCGCCGCATATTCACCCCACCCAGGATGAGTGGATCTGCGTCATGGACGGCCAGCTCGAGGTCGAGTGTGGGGATGACGTCCACAAGGCCGGACCAGGCGACACGGTCCGCATGCCGATGGGGATCGTTCATGCCATCTACAACCGGTCCGGCGCGGTCGCGAACGTCGTGTTCGGTGTCGCACCGTCGCGAAAGCTCTATGCCCTGTTCGGCGAATTGGACGGTCTGACCGATCCAGAGGAGCTTGCGCGCATCTCAGCGTTGCATGAGGTCGACTTCCTGCCGCCGGCGTAATGCGCGCAGCGCGCCCGAAGACTTTCCCCTTTCGCCACTGACGCCAGGCCCGGCGCGATCGGGCACGTTCTTGGTCGCGGAAGGTGAGAGGGACGAAATCTCGCGACACGACCGGGAGCCCCCGGCGAGCGGGGGCGTAAGAGAAGAGACGCCAGTTCCGTTTCCGTCGATACGAACGGCCCGGCAACTACGGGGCGTGCCCGATGGCATTCGCCGATAAGACGCAGGACCACGCCTGAACGGGGTTTTCGGACTCCGGATGGGCCGCCGCATGCCCACCATCAGCGCTGAGTCCGGAGGGCCAGCTGAGCGCTGCTAAGGGGCGAAGACAAAACGACATCAAGAGGAGGAAAGCATGACTTTCGCAAAACGTATCGCACCGGCACTGCTTGTGGCCGGGACCGCCTTTTCCGTACCGGCGTTGGCCTCCGCGGAGGAGGTGAAAGTTGGCCTTATATTTACCCTCTCGGGGCCGGCCGCGGCGCTCGGGGAGCAGGGGCGCAACGGGTTTCAACTCGCCGTCGACGAATTGGGGGGGCTTGGCGGCCTGGATGTCGCGCTCACCGTGGTCGATGACGAGCAGAAGCCCGATATCGCGGCCGGTCGGGCGCGCGAACTGGTGGAGCGCGAGGGCGTTGACTTCGTCGTCGGCCCCATCTTCTCCAACATTCTTCAGGCGATCTTTCGGCCGGTGACGGAGGGCGGGGCGTTTCTCGTCAGCCCGAATGCAGGAACCTCCAACTATGCCGGCAGCGAATGCCATCCCGACTTCTTCGTAACCTCCTACCAGAACGATCAGGTGCATGAGGTCATGGGCGCCTATGCCGAGCGAGAGGGCTATAAGTCCGTCATCCTGATGGCGCCAAATTACCAGGCTGGTCGTGATGCGCTGGCAGGGTTCAAGAACAGCTACCGTGGCACGGTGATGAACGAGCTGTTCACGCCGATGGGGCATTTCGACTTCTCGGCCGAATTGGCCCAGGTCGCGGCCTTGCGACCGGAGGCGGTCTTCGCCTTCATGCCGGGCGGCATGGGGGTCAATCTCGTTCGCCAGTACGAGCAGGCCGGCCTCAAGGAGATTCCGTTCCTTTCGGCCTTCACCGTGGACGAAAGCACGCTGGACGCGCAGAAGAGTTCGGCGAAGGGCATGCTGGCCGGGGCGAATTGGGCGCCGGATATGGACAATGACGCGTCTCGGCAATTTGTGCGGGCCTATGAGGAGCGTTTCGGCGCGATCCCCGGAACCTACGCGATGCAGGCCTACGACGCGGCGTTGCTGATCGATTCCGCGATCCGCTCTGTCGGGGGCGACTTGTCCGATCGGGACGGCTTGCGCGAGGCTTTGCGCAAGGCGGACTTCGAAAGCCTGCGTGGGAGTTTCAGCTTCGGCGAGAACCACTACCCGATTCAGGATTTCTACCTGACCGGCGTGGTTCAGCGCGAGGACGGACGCTTCCATACATCCATCGTCGAGCGGATCTTCGATGACTATCAAGATCGCTACGTGAGCGAGTGCTCCATGCAGTAACGCGGGCTCGGATCACCTCCGCAGAGCAAGGCGACCTCATGACCAGCCTGTTTTTCCTGCAGTTGCTGAATGGCATCCAATTGGGCGTGCTCCTCTTCCTGGTGGCGGCCGGCCTGACGCTGATCTTCGGCATCATGGATTTCATCAATATCGCCCATGGAGCCCTCTACATGGTCGGCGCCTATTTGGCGGCGACCCTGGTAGCTGTCACCGGAAATTTCTGGATTGGCCTGATGCTGGCGATGCCGGCGGCGCTGCTGTTCGGTCTTGTCCTGGAGGTGACGCTCTTCAGCCGCCTTTATCATCGCTCGCATCTTGACCAGGTGCTCGCAACCTTCGGGCTGGTCATGATCGTCAATGAAAGCGTGCGGCTGATTTGGGGCGCTTCGCCCCTATCGGTGCCGATGCCGGACGCCTTGTCCGGCTCGGTTCCGCTCTTCGGAATGATCCAATATCCGGTCTATCGCATCGCGATCATCCTTGTCGGCTTCGCCATCGCGATCGGACTTGCCACCCTGATCAACCGGACGCGAGCCGGGATGTTGCTGCGTGCTGGCGCTTCCAACAGCGCGATGGTGTCGGCGCTCGGATTCAACATCAAGCGGCTGTTCACGGTGGTCTTTGCGCTCGGTGCGATGCTTGCCGGCTTCGCCGGAGCAATCGTGGCACCGGTCCTGTCAGTTCACCCGGGTATGGGCGAAAGCATGCTCATCTTGGCCTTCGTGGTCATCGTGATCGGGGGGATCGGCTCGATTCGCGGGGCGTTTCTCGCCGCGTTGCTGGTTGGCGTCGTCGATACGCTCGGCCGGTCTTTCGGTCCGGTTCTCCTGCAATGGGTGCTGACCCCGTCGGCGGCCTCGACAACCGGTCGGATGCTGGCCCCCATGCTCGTCTATCTTCTGATGGCGCTTGTGCTCACCGTGCGCCCGACCGGTCTTTTCGGGAGGAGTGCATGAGCGTCGCCACTCCCCTGTCGGTGTCGAGGGGGCGTCTCGCATCGCGCACGGGCGCGGCATGGATAATCTTCGCGCTGCTGGCGGTCACGCCGGCTGTCGTAACGCTGGCCGGCGACCCGTACCTCACCCTGACCTTTTCGCGCATTCTCATCTTCGCCATTGCCGCGATTTCGCTCGATCTCGTCATGGGCTACGGCGGGCTCGTCACCCTTGGACATGCAGCGAATATCGGGTTCGGGGCCTACGCGGTCGCGGTCCTGTCGCGCCACGGCATCACCGATCTCGGCCTTCAGATGCTGGGCGCCATCGTTCTCGCAGGAAGCTTCGCTGCCGTTACCGGCGCCATCGCTCTGCGCACGCGGGCGGTCTACTTCATCATGATAACGCTGGCCTTCGGCCAGATGGCCTATTTCTTCTTCGTGTCTTTGTCGGCCTATGGCGGCGACGACGGCGTGGCGTTGTCCGGCCGTTCGACGATCTTCGGCAGCTCACTGTTGGAAAACGACGTTGCCTTCTACTACGTCGCGTTGGCGTTGCTCGGGCTCGTCTATCTGTTCAGTTTGCGCCTTGTTTCTTCGCGTTTCGGTCGTGTGCTGACCGGTACGCGAGAAGACCGGCTGCGGATGCAAGCGATCGGTTTTCGGCCGTTCGGCTACCAGCTTCTCGGCTTCGTGATCGCAAGCTGCATTGCGGCGATCGCGGGCGTTCTGCTGGCCAACCAGACGGAATTCGTGTCGCCGGCCTATATGTCCTGGCATCGCTCCGGCGAATTGCTCGTGATGGTGGTTCTCGGCGGCATGGGGACCTTGCTCGGGGGTGTCGCCGGCGCCATCGTCGTGTTGCTTCTTGAAGAGGGGCTGTCGACGTTCTCCAGCCATTGGCTGCTCGGCCTCGGCGTCGTGCTGCTGGCCGTCGTGCTGTTCTCGCCTTCCGGTCTTGCCGGGCTCGCCCAACGTCTTGTGGGGCGCGGCGAGAGGGAGGGGCGGCCATGAGCGCGCTTCTTTCCATTCAGGGGCTGCGCAAATCCTTCGGTGCCCTGCAAGTCACCGATGGGATCGACCTCGATATCGAAATGGGCGAGGTCCACGCCATCATCGGACCGAATGGGGCCGGAAAGACGACCGTCGTATCCCAACTTTCCGGCCAGCTGATGCCCGATGCCGGCAAGGTGATATTCGACGGGCGCGATATCACCCGGCTCGACATGGCCGGACGCGCACGGCTCGGCATTTCCCGCTCCTTCCAGATTACGCGCGTGCTCGAGGGCTTTTCGGTGCTGGAGAATGTGGCGCTTGCCGTGCAAGCGCGGTCCGGATCGAGTCTGCGTTTCTTCGCCGATGCGGCCTGCGAGAGGGAACTGAACGCCGTCGCGTTGGAATGTCTGGTCCGGGTCGGCCTCGATCACCGCGCGCAGGAGCGGGCCAGCCACCTTTCGCATGGCGAGCATCGCCAGCTTGAATTCGCCATTGCGTTGGCTTCGCAGCCTCGCCTGCTCTTGCTCGACGAGCCGTTTGCCGGGTCGGGGCGCGAGGAGGCGGATATCCTGCTGAGCTTGATGCGGAGGCTCAAGGGGCAGCAAACGATCCTTTTGATCGAGCATGACATGCAGGCGGTGTTCTCGCTGGCCGACCGTGTTTCGGTCCTCGTTTACGGCGCACTGATTGCGACCGGCAGGCCAGATGAGATCCGGGCCGATCCCCAGGTCCGCTCCGCTTATCTCGGCGCGGAGGAAACGGGAGGGGCCGTCGGATGCTGATCCTCGAGAAGCTACAAAACGCGTACGGAACCAGTCGGGTGCTCTTCGATATCTCCTTCGAAGTGCAGACTGGAGAGGTGGTTACGCTTCTGGGCCGTAACGGCATGGGTAAGACCACGACCATCAAGTCGATCTTCGGCCTTCTGCCGCCACGCGGCGGACGCGTCATTGTTGCGGGGCGCGATATGACGGGCGCCGCTCCGCATCATATCGCCGCGGCCGGGCTCGGGCTGGTGCCCGAAGGGCGCCAGATATTTCCCAATCTTACGGTCGAGGAAAACCTCGTAGCGACCTCGCGTGGGGGGCGTACAGGGCGTTGGTCGCTCGATCGCGTCTATGGACTGTTCCCGCGTCTGCAAGAACGGCGCAGCAACATGGGCAACCAGTTGTCGGGCGGAGAGCAGCAGATGCTCGCGATCGGCCGGGCGCTGATGACCAATCCGCGTCTTGTTGTGCTCGACGAAGCAACCGAGGGACTTGCGCCCCTGATCCGTGAGGAGATCTGGGCTTGTCTTGCCAGGCTCAAAGCCGAGGGCGAGGCGATCCTGGTGATCGACAAGAATGTCGACGCGCTCGCCCGGCTCGCCGATCGCCATGTGGTGATCGAGAAGGGGGAGGTGAAATGGACCGGTCGAACGGTCGAGCTTCTGGCAAAGCCTGAAATTCGAGAGCGGTATCTGCAGGTTTGAAGGCGCGGTGCAAGCGCCGCGTATCTGCGGCAGTGGTGAGGAGACAGAGATGATGACGATGGCAGCGGGTATTACGTCCTCGGGGACGGGGATCGACGATGTGATCTGGAGCGTGCTTGGGCAGATCTACGTGCCGAAACATCGCTCCGGCACGTCGTTTTCGTGGCACGCGACCCTGCCGCCGGGCACCTTCGTACCGCCGCATATTCATCCGACGCAGGACGAATTCCTCTATGTCCTGGAAGGGCGTTTCGATCTCTGGCTCGATGGCGAGGATGTGGCTGCCTTGCCGGGCGATGTCGTACGGCTGCCGATGGGACAGGCGCACGGGATCTACAACAAGAGCGAAACAGTCACCAACAAGTGCCTGTTCTGGGTGTCGCCCGAACGGCGTCTCTACGATCTGTTTTGGGCGCTACACAATCTCGGCCCGAACGCCAATCCGGCGGATGTGATGGCTGTGTCGGCCGAACACGAGGTCGATTTCCTGCCGCCGTCCGAGGAGGCGTGAGTATGACAGTTCTCATCGCGGGCGCTGGCATCGGTGGTCTCACCACCGCCTTGATGCTGCATCAGCGCGGCATCAAAGCATGCCTTTACGAAGCTGCGGAAACCGTGCGCGAGATCGGCGTCGGCATCAATATACTGCCGCACGCGATCCGTGAATTGGACGGCTTGGGGCTTCTCGCGGCGCTCGACGAAGTCGGCGTGCGAACCCGTGAATTGCGCTATCTGACGCGCGCCGGGCAGGAGGTCTGGCGCGAGGTTCGCGGAACCGATGCCGGCCACGACGTCCCACAATTTTCGATCCATCGTGGCCGCTTGCAGGCGTTGCTCTACAAGGCTGTTCTGGAGCGACTTGGACCGGATTCCGTTCACACAGGCCGGCGGCTCAGCGGTTTTATCCAGGATGAGGCTGGCGTCACCGCGCATTTCACGGACAGCGCGGGCGGGGGCGAGGGAGAGACGGCGCGTGCGAGCGTTCTCATCTGCGCCGACGGGATCCACTCGGTCGGGCGACGAAGCTTCTACCCCAGCGAAGGGCTTCCGTCCTGGAATGGCGTGGTGATGTGGCGCGGCGCGACGGAATGGCCGGTTTGGCAGGATGGCCGCACCATGGCCATTGCCGGGGGCTTTAGCGGCAAGTTCGTGCTCTATCCGATTGCACCGTCGCACGATGGCCGTCAGTTGATGAACTGGGTGGTGAACATTCGACTGAAGGACCCCCAAACCTCGCCGCCGCCGCCCGATAGTTGGTCGCGTCCGGCAGCGCATGCCCGGGTGTTGCCGTATGCACGGCGTTTCACCGTTCCCAACTTCGACATCGAGAGCCTGGTTCGAGCCACGCCCCAGATTTTCGAATATCCGATGGCCGACCGCGACCCGTTGCCTCGCTGGAGTTTCGGATACGTCACGCTGCTGGGGGATGCTGCACATCCGATGTATCCGGTCGGTTCGAACGGAGCGAGCCAGGCGATTCTCGACGCTCGGTGCCTCGCCGATTGTCTTAAGTCCGCGGAACATCCCCGTGCCGCACTCTGGCAGTACGAGCAGCAGCGCCTGCCGGCGACGGCCGAAGTCGTGGCGCTGAACCGGGGTGGTGGGCCGGAGCGCGTCATCGATGAGGTCGAGAAACGCGCACCTGCCGGCTTCGAGAATATCGATGACGTGTTGTCGGAGGCCGATCGGCAGGCACTGGTGCGCGGCTATGCGCAGACGGCGGGCTTCCACGCGGTTCGCCGGGTGTGAGGCTGGAACTGTTTTGCCCGATGTTTTGATGGAGCATCCCTGTCGCCGAGATAAAAAGATACGGCACGTGTCAGTCCGGCGGACGGGGACATTCCGGCCGGAAGTGAACTCTTGAAGGAACTGGCGGCCGGACATTAGCGCCGACACCGGGGCGCCAAGACCAAGCGCTTCCGGCTGCGTTGCTCCATCTTCGGTCCCTGTTCGCGGAACGGGCTTAGGCCGCGTGCCATGATACAACGGCGTCATGCCGACGCGGTTTTACCCGACGCAGATGATCGACGCGGTCTTGGTCTGGCGCGCTTACGGCTTTGCAGTGGTCAGGCGGCGATCCGTACCGTCACGGGATTCCGGGATGGGGGAGGGCGGCGGCGGCAATGTCCAGAACCTGCAGCAACTGGCGGCGACCGGCGCCAAGGCCCACCGCAGCGTCCAGATGTAGGCGTAAGCCGGGGCCGTATCGCTGCGCCGGCATCGCATCGAGCGCGATGCAGATCATCTCGATCTGCACCGGAGTGAGCGCCTCTTCCTGCCATGCCACGGCCATGGACGGGAAGAAGCTTTCGAAGGCGCGCGGCGACTGCCGGAGCAGGGATTTCAGGAACCCGGGAACCTGCGCGTCGAGCTGTTTCCAGATGCGGCGATCACCGACATGCCTGTCCCAGATCTCCTGTTGTGCCCGGGACAGGGGCGCGTCGGCCTCCGGTCCGTGGCAAACCGCGTCGACAAGGCGCGAGCCTTCCATCAGCGCGTGGACGCCGACACCGGAGACGAGCACGACGGCAGTGTGCAATTGTGCGGGAGTCGCGCCGGCTTGCAGAGCGGTCCGCGCGGTGCTGCGCGAAAGCTGGGGGTGCAAGGCAAACGGCGAACTGGCCAGCGCGAACCTGACCAGGGCCGCATCCAGATCCGACAGGGCCTGTCCGTCGGAAACCGAGGCGAGGCGGTCCTGCACCATTTGCTTCAACGCATCGAGGCTCAGTCCGTCCATTGCAGCGGCCACTCCGTTTCCTCGGCCCTATGTCCGCTCCGCATCAGCCGCGACATCGCCGGTTGAAAGCAATATGCTTTAGGTCTGAATTATATTGCTTCAGAGCTAAATCATATCGGCGCGCTGGCGTCAAACGACGGCCAACTGAGTAAAGGGGCCGCTGGCGGGCGACCGGGCCCCGGCGATCGACCATGTGTCGCCCCAGGCGGTTATGTCGGGTGCCATGATCGTCGTCGTTCCCGGAGCTGGGTTTGAACGGGTCGTGGCATATCGGCGGAAAATAGTACAAAAAACAGTGTGCTGATCGCCTTGAGGTGCCTGCTGCTTCACCGTGCGGGCAGGTGCCACGGGCTCGTCACCGCGCTTGACGAGGGGGCGGTGCGCAGCTGTCGCCCCCTATCGGGTTTCGCTTCCATCGTCGTTGCCCAAACGCCGGTCCGGGGCGCGGAGTGGTGGCGCTGCGGATTGTGCGGTACGGTCTCCGACCAATTATTATATCTCTAAAATAATTCTTGACCGGCGACCCGCCGGTTTCTAGCGTAGCCGTCGCGTCGAGATCGCAGGAGGTTGTCAATGACGATGCATGCTGCCGCTCCGAAACCGGGGTCCGAGGCGGAAATCTGGACCGAAGACCGCCTGCAGATCCTGGAGTCGGCGCGCGCGCTCGGCGGTGCCATCCGGGCGGCGGCAGACGAGATCGACGCCAGTCGGGGCGTGCCTGCGCATATCGTCGAGGCGCTTTCGCAGGCCGGCGTGTTCCGGATGTCGTTTCCCCGTAGCTGGGGAGGGCCCGAGATGACGCCGGCCCATCAGTTCGAGGTAATCGAGGCGATCTCGCAAGCCGACGGATCCACCGGTTGGTGCGCCTATATCGGCGCCAACGGGGGATACTTCACCGCCTATCTGGACCAGGACGAGGCGCGGTCGATGTTCCCCACGCCGGAGAGCATGGATGCTGCAACCGGCGGCGTGCCGACGCCGATCGGGACGGCAGAGGTCGCCGACGGCGGCTACGTCATCTCGGGGCGGTGGTCGTTCGGCAGCGGCATTCGGCACTCGAAGTGGTTCGTGGTCGGCGCCCTCGTGCGACAGGACGGGAAGGTCGTCCTGGACGACGCCGGCCAGCCGCGCGCGATCGCTGCTTTCCTGCCGACCTCGGACATCGAGATCCACGACACCTGGAACGCGACGGGGCTGCGCGGCACCGGCAGTCACGATTTCGAGGTCCGCTCGAAGTACGTCGCCGCCGAGCGGACGTTCAATTTCTACTCGTCGCCGCCGCGCCGCCCGAGCGCACTCTATGCCTTCCCGAACATCTTCTTCTTCAATCACTCTGCGGTGGTGCTGGGCATCGCCCGGTCCGCGATCGACACGTTCAAGGAACTGTGCCGGACCAAGAAGACGCCGTGGGGGCAACTGGAACGCCAGCCCTTCGCCGTTGACGCGCTGGCAAGGGCAGAGGCCGCCGTCGGCGCGGCCAGGAGCTATGCCCTCGAGACGCTTCGAGACCTCTACGCGTCCCTGGAAACACAGAAGTCCCTGTCGCTTGAGGACGCGGCGCGCTTCCGTCTGACGATCACGCATTGCCACCGGGCCGCGGTCGAGGCCGTCGATCTCGTCTTCAATGCGGCGGGCACCACGGCGGTCAAGGTGCCCAGCACCCTCGACCGGTGCTTCCGCGATGTGCACACGGCCAACCAGCATCTGGTCGCCTCGCCGATGAGCTATTCGATCATCGGCGCGATGATGCTGGGAACCGTGCCCGCCGATCCGCTCTACTTCCCGCCCCGCAAGGGCTGACGCCATCCATCCCGTCATCTGGCCGCACGTGAGGAGGCGAACATCATGAGCATCGATCGAACCGCTTTCCGCACAGCGATGTCGCGCCTCGGCGCCTCGGTGAACCTGATCACCACCGACGGGCCGGCCGGGCGCTACGGCATGATCGCGTCCGCCGTCTGCAGCGTGACCGACGATCCGCCCACGGTACTCGTCTGCATCAATCGAAGCTCGACCAGCTATCGCACGATCCGCGCGAACCGGGTTCTCTGCGTCAACGTCCTGGCGGCAGACCACGAGCCGCTGTCCCGGCGGTTCTCCGATCCGAAACTGTCGGTGGAAGACCGGTTCGCGGCGATGGGGCAGTGGACCAGCCTGGTGACGGGCTCACCTGTTCTTCACGGTGCGTCCGTGGCGCTGGACTGCAAGGTGACGGCCGCGCGCAACGTGGGAACGCATTGCGTGTTCTTCTGCGAGGTCGCGGATGCGCATCTGGCCGGAACCGCGCAGGCACTGATCTACTTCGACAGGACGTACCATCCGCTGACCGCCTGGCAGGCACCGGCTGCCGACGCCTACTGAAACGCGCCGGCCCGGGGAGTTTCGATCATGAAAGCTCTGATCTTTGATGCGATCGGCTCCGAGGCCGACAAGTTCGACGTGGTTGCGCTGCGCGATATTCCCGCCGTTACTCCCGGCCGTCACGAGGTGGTCGTCAAGATGCTCCTGGCGCCGGTGAACTGGTCCGATTTCCTGTTCATCGGAGGGCGATATCCGGAACCGCGCGTGCCGCGCCTGCCGGGGCAGATTGCCGGGATCACCGGCGTCGGCGTGGTGGTCGAAGGTGGCGCGGCCACGCGGATCGCACCGGGAACGGTCGTGTCGTTCAGCCATCCGGGCAGTTGGGCGGACTTCACGTCCGTGCCCGAAGCGGCCCTGATCCCCGTTCCAAAGGGGCTGCCGCTGCACATAGCGGCGCAGATCGGCAATCCGCTGACGGCATGGGACCTCCTGCGCCTGGCCAATCTCGGCCCCGGCGGGACCATCGTGCTCACGGCCGCCTACGCGAACGTGGCGCGCTGCGTCGCGCAACTCGCCGCCCGGTCCGGACTTCGTGTCATCGGCACGGCGCGCAGGCTGTCACCGGAGGGCAGGCCGCCGGGGTATGACGCGGTTCTCGAGCTGTCGGATGAGGGCCTTGAAGCGCCAGGCCAGGCCGACGCAGTCCTGGATCGGGTGATGAGTGCGACGGGCGGTCGGGCGCCGGACGTCATCGTCGATTGCGTGGGAGGGCCGGCGCTCGGGATGCTCGCGCGCGCGCTGGCCCCGTATGGAAAGATCATTACCTACGGGACGCTGACCGGCCGGGATCTCGGCCTCAACAATCCCTTGATGATGTCCAAGTTCCTGAGCCTTCAGGCTTATGGCTACCGGTATTTCTCGACCATGCCGGCGGCGGACGCCCATCATCATCGCCAGGCGCTTGCTGCCCTTACCGAACAACCGTTCTCGCTTCCACCGCCCGCGCACCTGCACGGGCTCGACGACTTCAGGCTGGCCATCGACCGGCATTGCGATGGCGCCCGTCGCGGCAAACAGGTTTTCCAGATCGCGGATCAGGCCGAGATCGAGGAGGCGGCGGCGAAACTGGGCCTCGCGTCGGCCTTCGGCTAGCGCGGGCAATCCGACCGGTCAGGCGCCCGCCAGATGGGATCTATCCGGCGCATCGCGTTGGCGGTTTTGAGCTGAACCGGCGGCACGGGCCGCCGTCTAAAGGGAGAGAAAGCATGTCATTACTGGGCTCCAGCACGTTCACCTGGCGCGCTTTGCGTCGCACTTCGGCCGGGGCTCTCGCTCTGGCGGCGACGACGCTCGGCCTGGCCTCGGCGGCACCGGCGGAGACGGTCATCAAATTCGCCACGACGATGCCCAATGGCAGCGTGATGATGAAGGCGGTCTACCAGCCGTGGATCGACGCGCTGAACGAGGCGGGAAAGGGCGAGTTCGTGGTGGTGCCGCAGGAGCCGCCCTTCGCGGTCACGACGAATGTCTGGGACCGCGTCGTCAGCGGGGTGGCGGACATGGGGTTCGCCATTCTGCCCAATACCGGCGTGCCGTTTCCGCGCAGCACCGTCTCGATGCTGCCGGGACTGGTGGACAACGACACCGAAGCCGGGTCGATCGCGTTCTGGCGGTTGTACGAGCGGGGCCTGCTGGCGGACGAGTTCGACAGCGTCAAGATCATGAACATCGTCGCGCTGCCGCCCGCGGTGCTGGTGTCGAAGGAGCCGATCACCTCGCTCGACCAGCTTGCCGGCAAGAAGGTGCGCGTGCTCGACAAGATCAGCGCGGACGCTGTGGAGGCACTGGGCGGGTCGTCCATCGCGATCCCGTTTTCCGACACCTACCAGGCACTGAGTTCCGGCGTCGTCGATGCCATTTTGGCCAATGGCACGACGCTGCTGTACTACAAGTTCGGTGAGCTGATGACGAAGCAGGTAAACAACGTCTACTTCGGCATGCTGCCCTCGGTGATCTTCATGAACAAGGCGTTCTATGAAAGCCTTTCGCCCAAGGCGAAGGAGATCGTGGACACGTTTGTCGGCGAGGAGTCGTCGCGTCAGATCGGTGCCGCATACACCAAGTTCGAGAGTGAGAACTATGCGACGCTCGGCTCGCAAAACAGCGAATACACTTTCATCGAACTTCCTCGGGAGGAGCGGGATCGCTGGCACGAGGCGATCGAGCCGATTGTGTCCGACTGGGTGAGCGCCACGCCGGACGGCCAGGCGTTGGTGGACGCCTTCAAGGAAGAGTACGCCAAAGCGAAGCAATAGGGGCCGGCCCGGTTTCCTCATCGGCTCCGCGGTGTTCCCCTCGCACGCGCGACCGCGTCACCCCGTGGCAGGCGAACACGTCGGGGGCCGATCAATTGGTCCACGGTTTGATGGTTCAGATCTGGGATCCGATCGAAGACTTCTCGGCCGAACGCGGATCACCGGGTTCGGCCGACCGCCGCGATGAGCCGTATGGCACAGCCGCACCTGCTTCGTCCTTGACATAACCCGTTGATCCACCTCGATTGACTTTGCCGCGATTGCTCCTAATTTCCGAGGTATCCCGCACGGGATGAGTTGTTCGATCCAAGGCGAACGTGTCGATGCTGCGGTTTCTTGTCGGACTGTTGGTTGCCGCCGTCGTGGCTTACGGGGCCTCGGCTCCCGAAGCGCCGCGTGAGCGGGCGGGACCGGCTGTCGTATCGATAATCATGGCCGCGACGAGCATGGCGCCGGTGGCCGGTGGACCGTGGCTGCCGGATCGTGCCGCGCCGTCGACGCATTGTCCGCAATTGACATGCTCCCAAACGTTCGCCGCGGCTCCCGCGCAGACAAAGTTTCCATTCGACAGATCTTCGGCGCTTGCGCCGCAAACGAAAGAGCGCGACCCGCGTTCCATCGTGCTGGATCAAGACCCTCCGGTGCCTCGCCCACTGGCCTGAAGCGCTGATCGGCCGCAGGTCTTTCAAGTCAGAGTACGTCATGGCGTCGCCGCGTGAGCGGCCATTTCCGAGTGACCTCTCGCTCGCGCTCCGCCATGGACGCGGTCTCGTCAGCTGCAGAACCATCTGGTCCCATGCACAACCTCGAATACGGGGAACACGTCTATGACGAGCTCCATCAAGAGATCTATATCCATTCCCGTCGACTGTGATGCCTGCGCGGCGCGCGTCGATGGGCTTTGCGCGCTGTATCGCGCGAACGTATTGCCGTTGCCGGCGCGGTTCCGGGCGGCAGACAAGCGCCTGAAGGCCGGTGAAGACGTCTTCGGCGCCGGTGAGACTTTCGACGGTATCTACAATCTGGTCGAAGGGTGGGTGGCCCTCTACACATTGCTTGACGACGGACGCCGGCAGATCCTCCATTTCGGGCTTCCCGGAGCCGTCATCGGGTTCCAGCCGGACAGCAGGGCGACGACCACCTATGGTGTTCAGGCGCTGATGGACGCGACCTTCTGCTTCATTCCGCGGGACAACCTCGTCCGGCTCGTTCGGGAGTGCCCCGAAATCGCGATGCGGCTTGCGTCGCTGATGTCCCGCGACCGGAGCCTGTCGTTCGGCCATTTGACGAGCATCGGCCGGCATTCGGCGCGCGAACGCGTGTCGCAGCTCCTCCTGGAACTCTTCATCCGCTACAGGTCGCAATGGCCGGGCCATCTCATCGAGGAATTGCGCATGCCGCTGACCCAGGAGCTGATCGGCGACGCGACCGGCCTGACCGGTGTCCACGTCAACCGGGTTCTGCGGGAGCTGAAGCGGGATGGCATCGTCGAGTTCCAATACCGCAGGCTCCGGATACTGGATCCCGACAAACTGGTGCAGGTGGCCAAGATAGACCCGCATCTGCTGGCGCCGTGGGTCAGGACTCAAGAGGACGGCGACGGCACGCGCGCCGGCCCGCATCCGCAGCTCGTAAGGGCGACGCGGGCCGCCGCATGACGACGCAGGACGATCGGCCGTCCGCCGGAGCCGTGCGGCAATTCTCCGACCGGGACGCCAGACCGGTGTCGCTTCCCGCGGAGTGTTTAACTTCCGTCATATCCGGGAGGTCGCCGCCTGTGCCTTTGTAGGCAATCGCACAGGTACGCATGGCATCGTGGCATGGCCGCGTCGTCCGGCCGGTCGCCACGCACCAAAACGGAGGCGCCGAAATGGACGCGTTGGTCTACTTCCTGTTCTGGGCCGCGCTGATATTCGTCATGATGCGGCTCGGCTGCGGTGTCCATGTCATGGGACACGGCGGCCGTGGCGCGCGCACGGGGAAACCTCCGGATGCCAAAGACGCACTGCGCTGGATACCGCCGGAATCGGATGTCGATCCCGTCTGCGGTCGGGTGATCCGTACCGCGGCGGCGAAGTCGTCGATCCATGATGGCACGGTCTACTATTTCTGCTCGCGCGAATGCCGTGAGCGCTTCGAGGCCGCGCCCGACAGCTATCTCGACGCCGACGCCGCGCAAGAGCCGAACCTCGTGGAGCAGTCCGATGGGTGAAACGTCGCCATCGCCCGTCCGTGGCGATGCGGGAACGCCGCTCCGCCTGGCATCCACCCCGCGCATCCCGGTCATGGCGCTTGGTATGAGCCTCGGGCTGTTCCTGGCGATTACCTACGTGCTTTGCGTCGGTTTCGATCTGCTGTTCCCTGGCATGGCCATGTATCAGACATGGCTCAGACTCCTGCCGGGCTTTACCTGGCTAACATGGCCGAGCTTCTTCCTCGGCCTTGTCGAGACGTTCGCATATGGCTGGTTCGTGGCGTTCGTCTTCGGTCCGCTGTTCAACGTCTTCGCCAATCGGTGGGGCTGATGGCGAAGGCCGGCGCGCCGGCTGCGACAGGTCGCGGTGCCGGGGAGGATGCATCCCACGCGGCACTTCTAACCTCAATCAAGGAATTTGCGGTTCTCCGGCCCTAAACACGTGCGACGCCTCTACCGCTGGGGGGCAACAGGCGGCCATCCTCGTTGTCCGGTACCGCCAACAAGAAAAGGAAGTCCACTATGACCAAAGTTTTCGCGACTGCCGCGCTCGCGCTCGCGCTGAACGTGACTGCGTTCGCCCCGTCCTTCGCCCAAATGCCCGGCCAGGGCGGACCGATGATGGGCATGATGGGCGGCGGATGCATGATGGGCCAGAATATGATGTCATCGGGGATGATGGGCCAGGGCATGATGGGCCAGGGTATGATGGGCTCGGGACAGATGGGCTCGGGACAGATGGGCTCGGGACAGATGGGCTCGGGACAGATGGGCCAGGGCGCGACGGGCCAGGGCGCGATGGCCTCGGGACAGATGGGCATGGGCGGTCCCGGTATGATGGGAGGCCCCGGTATGATGGGAGGCCAGCGCGGGATGGCTGCCATGGTCGATGGTCGTCTCGCCTATCTCAAATCTGGACTCGGCATCACCGACGCGCAGGCCGACGCCTGGAACGGTTACGCCGAGGCCGTCAGGGGCCGCGTCGAAGCGATGCGTGACATGCGCGAAAAGATGCCGGAGGCGATGCAGAAAGGAACAGCGCCCGAACGTATGGCCACCCGCATCAGCGGCGTGGAGGCCATGCTCGAGTCGATGAAGGCCGTCCAGCCGGCGACCGAGAAACTCTATTCGGTCCTGACCGACGATCAAAAAGCGATCGCGGACCAGCTCATCGGCAGGGATTGCGGAGCCATGTGACCGCGCCGGCGTTTCCTCCCGAGCGGCCGATCAATCGGAACGGCCGCTCGGATAGGCAGGTGGCGACTCCGCTGCCGGACAAGACCGAGAAAGGGATTGGATCCGATGGCCAGAGAGTTCGCCACCTAGACCCATGCCTTCGACACCAGATGATCGCAGAAAGCCGCGCTACGAAAGCGGTAGCCTGACCCTGACCGGCGCCGTGGCGATGGGAACCGGCGTCATGATCGGCGCCGGGATCTTCGCGCTGACCGGTCAGATCGCCGAGCTGGCGGGCGAATTGTTCCCGCTCGCGTTCGTCGCGGCGGCGATCGTCACCGGTTTCAGCGCCTACTCCTACGTCAAACTGGCGAACGCCTATCCCTCCGCCGGCGGGATCGCGATGTTTTTGGAAAAGGCCTACGGCAAGTCGATGATCACCGGCGCCTGCGCGCTGCTCATGTATTTCTCCATGGTCATCAACGAGAGCCTGGTGGCCCGGACCTTCGGCACCTACACGCTGCAGCTGTTCGATGCGGGCGGCATCGACTGGCTGGTGCCGGCACTCGGTGTCGGCCTGCTGGCCTTCGCTTTCCTGGTCAATATCTCGAGCAACCGCGTCATCCAGACGCTTTCGTTCTTCATGGCCTTCCTGAAGATCGGTGGCGTGGCGGCGTTCGCGGTGGCGGGACTCTGGGTGTCCGGGCTCTCCTTCAAGAGCGTCGGGGTGACGCCGGCGGAGTCCGGGCCCGCCGGTTTTCTCGGTGCCGTGGCTCTCGGGATCCTTGCCTACAAGGGGTTTACGACGATCACCAACAGTGGCGGCGAGATCGTGGAGCCGCACCGGAACGTGGGCCGCGCCATCGTGATCTCCATCGGTATCTGCGTGGTGATCTACGTCCTCGTGGCTCTGGCGGTCGGCGCCAATCTGACCATCGACGAGATCGTCGCCGCGCGGGACTATGCGCTGGCGCAGGCCGCGCGCCCTGCCTTCGGCGACTACGGTCTCTGGTTCACCGTGCTGTTCGCGATCGTTGCGACGGTCTCGGGCGTTATCGCCAGCGTCTTCGCGGTCTCGCGCATGCTGGCGATGCTCACCGAGATGAAACTCGTGCCGCACAGCCATTTCGGCATGCCGGGCAGCATCCAGAAGCACACGCTGGTCTATACGATCGTCGCGGCGATGATGCTGACGGTATTCTTCGATCTCGGGCGCATCGCCACGCTCGGCGCGATCTTCTACATCGTCATGGACATCGCCATCCACTGGGGCGTCTTTCGTCATCTGCGCAAGGAAATCGGCGCCAACGGTTTCGTTCTCGCCGCCGCCATCGCCCTGGATGCCGTGGTCCTTGTGGCGCTTCTCGTCGTCAAGGCGATGACGGACGTGCTGGTAATCTATGCGGCCGCCGCCGGGATGGTGCTGGTCTTCGCCGGCGAGAGGATGTTTCTGCGTGCGCGCTGATCGCGGGGTTCCGACGAAGAAGCGGCGGCCTCGCGAAGATGTGTGCCGTATAATTGCAATTGGCTTGCCGGTGTTGCCAATTGGTGCAAAGGTTTCGATATGTCACGTGCTCTGGCATATGTGCTGATCCTGGCGGTCGCGATTGCGTCGGGCGTCGTCGCCAATTCGGCGATGGCGGGGGGCGCAAAATTGGCCTCGCCGCTGGCCGGTCCATGCGGACTTGCCGATGCCGCCGACGTCGATGCCGAAGCCATGACGCCGGACGCGAACCGCAAAGCGGCGTTCCAGGAGACCGGCGGCTGCGATCGCATGCGCGCCGGGGGACGTGTCGGCGACGACGGGAACTGCTGTTCGTCCATTTGCCAGACCGGTGCCATGATTGCGCCGGATCTTCCTGTCGTGCGGCGTCAGTCCCGTCACCGGCACGGGCTCCTGGCTGACAGGAACTGGATGCCGGTTCCGGTTGCCGCGTCGGAGCGTCCACCCGGAATATCCTGACCGACTGTCTGCGCGACGGCGTCTGTCTTGTTCGGCTTGCCGCCTACTGAACAACTGCCTTCGCCGTCCGGTTCCGCCTTCTGACAGCGGTCCAGCGCGTCTACCCGACGGGTTGGGAGTGGATTGATGAAAGACTCATACGCAGGTGCCGCCAACGCCATCCCGTTCAACGCCATCCCGGTCAGGGGGTCGGTCGCGCGTATTCGCCAATGCGCGACACGCGCGATCCGCTTCGGAAGATCGGTCCCGAACCGACCGGTCTGGCGCGATTCCGCCAACGGTGGATCGGGGCGGGCGGACGAAGTCGAAATGGAAAGCGCATGTGCGCCGAGAGGGTTCGCGCCGGGTGGCGTGCGAAAACGGTGCGGCGGCATCTTCAATACGCAGCAACAAGGAGTTCAGCCATGAAACGACTGATGACCGCGATAGCCGCGCTCGCCCTAACGACGGGCGTCGGAGGCGCCGTGCTGTTCGCGCCGACCGCCGGGTTTGCGCACGGCCCGCAGCAGGGATCATCCTGGGGAGGGCATGGAATGGGGCCCGGCATGATGAGGGGCGGCCAGGCAGGCCAGCAACGCTGGCATAGCCGTGACGATTGCCCCTACAGCGATCGGAAGCGGCGCGGCTGGAACCGCAACATGAGGGGGCACGGCATGATGGGCGGCGGCAACGGCCAAGGTGGAATGGGCCCCGGCATGATGGGGGGCGGCATGATGGGTGGGGGCGGCATGGGCCCCGGCATGATGGGCGGCGGCAACGGCCAAGGTGGAATGGGCCCCGGCATGATGGGGGGCGGAATGATGGGTGGGGGCGGAATGGGCCCCGGAATGATGGGCCCCGGAATGATGGGCCCCGGAATGATGGGCCAGGGCATGATGGGCCAGGGCATGATGGGGTGGGGCCCAGGCGTGCTGCGGCCGCTGCCCGAGGCATTGTCCGCCGAAGACGTCCGTCAGATGATGGAGCGACGGCTGGACTGGTCGCGCAATCCGAACCTCAAGGTCGGCACCGTCGAGGAAACGGACGACGACACGGTCGAAGCCACCATCGTGACCAAAGAAGGCTCGCTGGTACAGACGTTAGAGATCGACCGGCGAACCGGCTGGATGCAGCCTGCGGGGCAGTGAGATGAGCCGCAGAGCCATTCTTACCGCATGCCTGATGGGCGTGTTTTCGGCGGTTTTCGGTGCCATGGGACCCGTCTGGGCGCAGGGCGGCATGGGGTATTACGGCCACTCTGGATCGCACATGGGATTTGGCGGCGGATTCGGCTGGATCTTCGGACCGCTGTTCATGCTTGCCCTCATCGCGGCGATCGTTGCCGTCATCGTCCTGCTGGTGCGCTGGATCGGGGGCGGTTCCGGCCATGTCCCGCAGCAGGCTCAGCCATCGGGCAAGGCTCCGCTCGACATCCTCAAGCAGCGTTACGCACGCGGCGAGATAGACAAGGAGGAATACGAAGAGCGCCGGCGCGTGCTCGAGGATTAATCCCGTTCGTTGGGGGGCGAAACCGCCTGGCGTTCCGAAAGGACCTGTCCGATTGGAACGTCAGGCGGCCGCCGCCAGACCCACACGGATATTTGGATTGCTGATCGTCTCACCGGGTTCGAGCCGGCAACACATGACGCCGCGACCAGGCACGGGCGATACGGCATCGCCCAAAGTGCGGCACGTATCGCCGCACGTATCGCGGTACGTATTGCAAAACGGGTTCCAAAGCAGTACCGGAGTTCCATGCGCCGTTTTCTGATAGCACTGATAGCTGGAGCGCTGTTGTTCGGCTCGGTTCTCAACGGGGCCGCAATGCAGTTGTCTGTGGCATCAGACCATCAGACGCACGCGTCGGCTGAGCTTGCGGATACGCAGGATGCGGCCGCCGCGTCCACGGACCTTCCCGACCGCGACGGCACATCCGTTCTTGCTCTGCTGGCAGGGGCGTGTTGCGACCGGGACGGCGACACCATCAGTCATGGCCTCTCGCACTGTCACGCGGACTGCGCCGGCCCCTTGCCCCGGTTCGGCGTCGTCTTCCTGCGATCGGAATCCGGCGCAATGCGCGCCGACGTCGAAATGGCCACCCCTTCGCTGACCGACAGCTTCTTCCGCCCCCCGATCGGTTGATTGACACATGAGCGACGCCGTTTGCGAACGGCGTTTCTGTCAGTCCAATCCGTATCGGAGGACGTTGTGCTTTCGCGTCGTTGCTTCGTTGCCGGCGGCATCTGCACCGGTATTCTCGCCGGTCCGTTTGCCGCCAGCGCTCACACCGCCGGGTCGTTTCAACTCGACCCGCGGTTCGCACCGCAGACGGTTCGATACCCGGGCTATGGTTCCGGGACGATCGTGGTCGATATCTCCAACCGGTTTCTCTACCTGTCGCTGGAGGACGACACCGCACGGCGCTACGGCGTCGGCGTCGGTCGGGCGGGGCTGTCTCTGAAGGGAGCGGCAGTCGTCGGCAGGAAGGCCGAATGGCCGAGCTGGCGCCCGACCAGAAACATGGTGCGGCGCAACCCGGAGAAATACGCGCGCTACGCCAACGGCGTGCC
This sequence comes from Microbaculum mangrovi, assembly GCF_051390635.1. NCBI lineage: Bacteria > Pseudomonadati > Pseudomonadota > Alphaproteobacteria > Hyphomicrobiales > Tepidamorphaceae > Microbaculum > Microbaculum mangrovi. The sequence continues at coordinate 862,146 of NZ_JBPODT010000001.1, read as the reverse complement.
CGGCGGACGGAACAATCCGCTCGGCGCACGCGCCCTGTACCTCTATCGGGGCGGACGCGACACGCTCTATCGCATCCACGGCACGAACGAGCCTTCGTCGATCGGCCGATCGGTATCGAACGGCTGCATACGCATGCTCAACGATCACGTGATCGACCTCTACGAGCGCGTGCCGGTGGGAACGCAGGTGGTCGTGCTGTGACGGCGACCTATCACCGCGCGCGAGACCGCCGTTTCGCCGCTCCGAGAACAATCCCCTGGCCCGCCAGGGCCGGGTTCCCCATGCCGTTTCGCCGCCTCCGTCACCCGGACGCGGCATCCCCCATCGAAAGGAAATCCGAAATGAACAAGCTCGTACTTTCCACCATGACCGCATTGGTGCTCGCAGTGACTGCGACTGTCCAGGCAGAGGCGCGCGCCGCCGAGGGACAGAAGGTCATCGTTTTCAAGACACCCTGGTGTAGCTGCTGCGAAGTCTGGACGGAGGCGCTCGCGGCCGAGGGCTACAGCGTAGACGCTCGCAATCTGGAGGATCTGGATCCGATCAAGAGCCAGGCGCGTGTTCCCGAAGCGCTGGAGGCCTGCCACACAGCCACGCTCGACGGTTACGTGCTCGAGGGCCATGTGCCCTTGGAGGCGATCGACAAGTTGTTGAGCGAGCGGCCGAAGGTGATCGGAATCGCGGTTCCCGGTATGCCGATGGGGTCGCTGGGAATGGGCGACGACGAGGACGCCGACTACACGGTCTACTCCTATACCGGCGACGCCGACGTTGCGCCCGCGGTGTTCTACGAGGCGGGCCGGTGATGCAGCAGAACAGTTCGAAGCGGGGCCTGTCCCGACGCGCATTCGTTGTCGGTACGGCAGGCCTCGCGGGGGTGGCGCTGGCCGGGTGCACCAACACGGTGGAGCAGGCCGAACTCGACTCGCCAGCCACGATCAGCCCCTATGCGCGCATGTACGGGCCGGCGCCGGACGAGCAGTTCCCTCTGCCCGCCGTCGACCTAACCGCGGTGCCGGAGAAGTATCTGCGGCGACAGGTCGACTACGAGACGACGGAAACGGTTGGCACCGTCATCGTCGATACGAAGAACTTCTATCTCTACCTGGTCCAGGAGAACGGCAAGGCCATGCGATACGGTGTCGGTATCGGTCGCGAGGGCTTCGAATGGTCCGGCCGTGCCCGTATCGCGTGGAAACGGGCATGGCCCAAATGGACGCCACCGAACGACATGATCGCGCGGCAGCCGGAGCTTGAGCCCTACAGTGCCGCCAACGGCGGCATGGAGCCGGGCCTCAAGAACCCGCTTGGCGCCCGGGCCCTCTACATCTTCCAGGGAACGCGCGACACGCTCTACCGATTGCACGGCACCAGCGAGGAGTGGAGCATCGGCAAGGCGGTTTCCAGCGGCTGCGTCCGGTTGCTCAACCAGGACATCATCGACCTCTACGACCGCGTTCCGATCGGATCGCGGATCCTGGTGACGTGATGTTCGGCAAGCTGGCGGCGATAGCCGTCGCGGCGGCGGTCGCGGCCGGAGCGGTGTTTCTGGGCTGGCAGGATGGTGACAAGCCGGGGGCTTTGTTCCGACCGGACGACGCACAGGTCGTTGCGAGCGGGGAGGCGATCTATGGCACGTATTGCGCGTCGTGCCATGGCACCGACCTGAAGGGCGATGCGAACTGGCGCAGCCGCGACGCCGACGGCTTCCTGCCCGCCCCACCCCACGACGAGACCGGCCATACCTGGCACCATCCCGACGAATTGCTGTTCGCCATCACGAAGTTCGGCGTGGCGAAAGCGTCGGGTTTGGACAACTACCAAACTAAAATGCCTGTCTACGATGGCACCCTGAGCGATGAGCAGATCGTCGCGGTGCTGTCCTATCTCAAGGCGCAATGGCCGGATGCCATCAGGAAGCGGCACGATGAACTGAACGCGAATTACGCCAAGCAGAAATAGCGACAGTCCCGGGCGGGAGCGGGACGGCGTTCATGGTTGGAGAGCGACCGGATCGGCGTGGTCGTCGTCCAGGCATTTGGAGTGGTCGGCCAGCACCTCGATCACCCGGCAGTGCGCGATGTTCCCACCCTCGCATTGCTCGATCATGCGGCGAAGTTCGCGTTTCAGGGAATCGAGGCGCGCAATGCGCTCCTCAATCTGTTCGAGTTGCGCCCGCGCGATCGCATCCGCGCCTTCGCATGGCTGGGTGGGATGATCCACCAGGCCGAGCAACTGACGGATGGCATCGAGGGAGAAACCCAGTTCCCGGGCATGCCGGACAAAGGCCAGCCGGTCGCGATGCGCCGGTTCGTAAAGCCGGTGGTTGCCGGCCGAGCGGTCCGGTTCCGGTATCAATCCGATCTGCTCGTAATAGCGGATCGTCTGGACCTTGCAGCCGGTCTCGCGTGCCAAGTCGCCGATCGTCAATTTGTCTCGACGCGCCGTGCTCACAGAATGTCCTCAAGCGGTCCGGTGGTGAAGCCGACCCGCGAATGTCATGCGACGGCCGCGGGCTTTTCTCCATCGAGATAGGGCGCCGACCCGTCGATCGCTAGTTGACCGAACTCACGGGGCCGTGCGTGTGATCCGCGCCGATCACGTAGTTCCGGTCGGAATGATTGTCCAGGATAGACTGAAGCGCGTCGCGCTGCTGCCTCGTCAGCGTCGGCAGCAGTGCCAGCCATTCGTCTCCCGCTTCCGGGTCGCCGCCGTTCTGCGCAAGTTTCAGCCAGGCGCCCCCGGCGACCACGTCCCGATCGACGTCGCGTCCGGCAACAAGCATCGAGCCGACGATGTGCTCGGCCTCCAGGACGCCGCCTTCCGCCGCCTTCCGGTAGAATTCGAACGCCTTGGCGTTGTCCGTCGCGACGCCTTTGCCGCTCGCGTAGAGAACCGCCAGTTCGTAGGCGGCTCTTGCATGGTTCAGCCGGGCGGCCCGTTCGAATGCCTTCGCGGCGGCGGCAGCGCTGGTCTCGTCGTCCGCCTGCCAGAGCAAGAGCTCGCCCAATTGATACTGTGCGTTGGCGTGGCCGCCCTGGGCGGCCTTCTCGAGCCAGATCCTGGCGCCTTCCAGATCGCGTTTGCCGCCCTGTCCCCTCATGAGCAAAAGGGCGAGCTGGTACTGTGCTTCCGCGTGCCCGCCCTTGGCGGCTTCCTCCAGATACCCCCGCGCAGCACTCATATCGGCCCGGTCCATCGCGGCGATCCCGTCTTCGAAAGGCCCGGCCAAAACGCGCACGGCGCCGACGGCCAGAACCGCCGCCGCCAAAGTCAACTTAAGTAACTTCATGCAACCCTCATCCGACCGTAGACCTGCAATCGCCATTCACGTGCGGCGGCCCTGTCCGTCGTTCAGGACGTGGGAGCCGTGCGGCTGAACGCACTTGTCAGATTGGAGCATCGGCGTTCGCGCGCAAGAGGCCGATTGTCGCTGAGCGCCGGGCGTCGATGAAACCGCTGGCGGTTCCCGGTCGACCGGGCCGATCCGAAAAAGTCAGAGACCCCTTGAACCTCCAAAGGCTAGAGGTCCTATCTTGGGTCGGAACCTCCGAGGAGTAACCGCAAACGGACGGTGCCGCCGGGCCATCCGTACTCGACCAGGACAGCCGCAATGGATTCTACAATCGATCACAATCAGAACCGGGACGCGCAGGGCGGCGGCTGCTGCGGCGGGTGCGGGACGCCGTCTGCGGTGATTGTGTCCGAGGGCGATATCCGGCCAAGCCCGGGCCGATTGGCGTTCAAGGTGTCCGGGCTCGACTGCGCCGAGGAGGTGGCCATCCTCAAGCGGGAAATCGGTCCGCTCGTCGGCGGCGACGACAAGCTGGCATTCGACGTGCTCAACGGCCGCATGACCGTGCTCGATGACGCGACGGCGGCGGATGCCGATGCGATACGCCGTGCCGTGGCGCGCACCGGAATGACCGCGGAGGAATGGCGGCCGGGGCGGCCGGCGTCTGCCACCGAAGAGCGGCATCGTCGCCAGCAGATGGTGTTCACGGGCCTGAGCGGGCTGGGCGTTTTTGCGGGACTGGGTTTGCACCTGTGGCATGCCGGCGGTTTCGCCGAGGCGCTCCGTCTCTTCGGCGGTCACGGCGGGCAGGGAATGCCGCTTGCCGAAGTCCTGGCCTTTGCCTTTGCCATCGGCTTCGGCGCGCGCTTCGTCGTGCCCAAGGCCTGGTTCGCGGCCAAGAGCCTGCGTCCCGACATCAACCTGCTGATGGTGATCGCGGTCGCCGGCGCCATCGCGCTCGACGACTGGTTCGAGGCGGCGACGGTGGCCTTCCTGTTCGCCCTGTCGCTCACCCTGGAAAGCTGGAGCGTGGGGCGTGCGCGCCGCGCGATCTCGGCGCTGCTCGACCTCGCGCCGCCGACGGCACGCATCCGCGCGGACGATGGCACCGAGAGGGACGTCCCGGCCGGCGAGGTGGCCGTCGGCTCGGTCTTCATCGTGAAGCCGGGCGAGCGCCTGCCGCTCGACGGCCGGATACTGGCGGGATCGAGCAGTGTCAATCAGGCGCCGATCACGGGCGAGAGCGTTCCCGTCGAGAAGGACGTGGACGCCGACGTATTCGCCGGCACGATCAATGGCGATGGCGTGCTCGAGGTCATGAGTACCAAGGTGGCCGGGGACACGACGCTGGCGCGTATCATCCGGATGGTCGAGGACGCCCACAGCAAGCGCTCGCGGGCCGAGCAGTGGGTGGAGCGGTTCGCCCGCGTCTACACCCCGGCGATCATCGTCCTAGCGATCCTCGTCGCCGTCGTGCCGCCACTCGCCTTCGGGGCGGTCTGGGCCGACTGGTTCTATCGCGCGCTGGTTCTCCTCGTCATCGCCTGTCCGTGCGCGCTCGTCATCTCCACACCCGTCAGCATCGTTGCCGCCCTGGCGGCGTCGGCCCGCAACGGCGTGCTGGTGAAGGGTGGGGTGTTCATCGAGCTTCCGGCGCGATTGAAGGCGCTCGCCTTCGACAAGACCGGCACCATCACGCGGGGCGATCCGGTCGTCGTCGCCGTGCTGCCGCTGAACGATCACACGGAGGCGGAACTGCTCGAACGGGCGGCCGCGCTGGAGGCGCATAGCGGACATCCGCTGGCGCGCGCGATCATGCGCCGGGCCGCGGAAAAGGGCATCGATCCGGCGCCCGCGACGCAGGTGCAGGTCGAAAAAGGCAAGGGGCTGACCGGCGTTTTCAACGGCGAGCCCTACTGGCTCGGTTCGTTTCGCTATCTCGTCGAACGCGGCCACGAAAGCGCGCAGGTGCGCAACGAAATCGAGGCGCTGGAGCGGGATGGCAAGACCGTCGTGGCGATCGGCAACGCCCGTCATGTCTGTGGTCTGGTGGCGATTGCCGATACCGTGCGGCCGGACGCGGCCGCCGCGCTGGACGCGCTGCGGGCTGACGGCGTCGCGCATCTGGTGATGCTCACCGGAGACAACCGTATCACGGCGGAAGCCATCGCCAGGGAGGTGCGTATCGGCGAGGTGCGCGCCGAGCTGCTGCCCGAGGACAAGGTCGCCGCCGTCGAGGCGCTCGTCGAGCGGCATGGCGTGGTCGCGATGGTCGGTGACGGCGTCAACGACGCGCCGGCCATGGCGCGGGCGAGTTTCGGGGTCGCGATGGGGGCGGCGGGGTCGGACGCGGCGATCGAGACCGCCGACATCGCGCTCATGACGGATGATCTGAGCAAGCTGCCGTGGCTCGTTCGCCACTCGAAGCACACGCTTGCGGTGATCCGTCAGAACATCGGCTTTTCCCTCGCCATCAAGGTGGTCTTTGTCGTGCTTACCTTCAGCGGCTTCGCCACGCTGTGGGGCGCGATCGCCGCCGATGTCGGGGCCTCGCTGCTAGTGGTCGCGAACGCGCTTCGGCTGCTGCGCCCCAGCGCCGGCCCGGTAGCAGCCTCAAGCGCAATCAATGGGACCGCCGCCACAGGTCGACGGACTTGGCCTTGAACGCTGAGGCTGCCGGATGCGAGCGGGATCGGCCCGTCCGGATTTCTCATGCGGCCGGATTCCTCACGCGGCGGGGTAAGACGCGAACGCCTCGGTCGTCCCGTCCTTGCGGATCAGAAAGACGGTGTAGGCTTCCCGCTCCGTTTCCGGACCCATCCCCGGAGAGCCATAGGGCATGCCGGGCACCGCCAGCCCGACCGCGTCCGGTCGTTCCGCCAGAAGCCGCTTGATGTCGGCAGCCGGCACATGGCCTTCGATGGCGTAGCCGTCGGCCTCAGCCGTATGGCAGGACGCCATGTCGCTCGAGATGCCCAGGTCCATCTTGCGCTTCACGAGCGCTCCGTTGGGCATGTCCTCGGATGTGACCTCGAACCCGTTCTCGCGCAGATAGTCGATCCAGGCGATACAACAGCCGCAGCCGCTCGTCTTGACCACATGAATGGTCGGGGCCGCCGCGGCCGGCCAGGGATGAAGGCTCGTGACAGCCAGCGCGCCGAGTCCCGTAAGCACTGTCCTGCGGTCAATCTGATGTCCCATGTTTCCCGTCCTCGCGGTTGTCCAGCGCGGCCTTGCGAATTGATCCATCGGTTTTCCCGTACACTAGTGACGTTGGGGGCGGTCCGATACCGCCGCAAGCCGTCGTCGCGGCGGCGATGGTTCAAATCATCGTGTGCGCGCGGCATCGCGGCCCAGGGTGAGGCGGACGACCGTGCCGCCACTGCGCCTCACCAGTTTTTGAGAGACTGGCGCAGGATCGTTTCCAGGTCGCTGCGGTCCGGCGCCTTCGGCGCGAGCACGAGCAGCCGCTGCTGCTTCAGGGCGCCGTCGATGATGGCGGGAATGTCGTCCTCGCCGTAGCCGAGTTCGGCGATGCCGCTCGGCGCGCCGACCTGCCGCATCAGCGCGATCAGGGCATCCGGCAGGCTTTCGGGCCCCGGATCGGCGACGGGCGCGCCGGTCAGGAGCTCGGCCGCCCTGATGTGCTTCTCGGGAGCGGAATCATAGGTGAAGCGGAACGCGGCCGGCGCGGTGACGATCACCGAGAAGCCGTGCGGCACGAACGCATGGTTGGTGCGGTAGCCGGGCGGCGTGTACTGATGCTTGAGACCGGCGATCGGGTAGGCGCACGAGTGCGGGATGTGGACGCCGGCGGTGCCGAAGCCGATGCCGGCCATGGTCGCACCCAGCATCATCGTGCCGCGCGCTTCCAGATCGTCGCCGTCATTGACGGCGCGGGCCAGGAACCGGCCTCCGAACTCCAGCGCCTTCATCGACCAGATGTCGGCGATCGGGTTCGAGCCCTGATAGGGCGGCCGTTCGCCGGGATCGGCCGGCTTGTCGCGGCTGTCGAACGGCTTCGAGATGTAGCTTTCCGCCGCGTGGCAGACGACGTCGAGGCCGGCGGATGCCGTCACCGCGCCGGGCGTCGTGCGGGCGAGCACCGGATCGACGACGGCGAGGGTGGGGCGCATGAAGCGGTGCGAGATGCCGGTCTTCACCTTGAGATCCGGGATATCGAGGATGGCGACCGTCGTCGCCTCCGAGCCCGATCCGGATGTGGTGGGAATGGCGATCAGTGGCAGTAGCGGCGACGCCGGCTTGCGCCCGGCCCCGATCGGCGGATTGACGTAGTCCATGATCTCGCCGCCATGGACCTTGATCAGATTGGCGACCTTGGCGGTATCGATGGTCGAGCCGCCGCCGAGGCCGATGAAGCCGTCGACATCCGCGCCCTTCGCGAACGTCGCTGCACGATCGAAGCTGTCGATGGTCGGCTCCACGGCGATGTCTTCGTAGACGACCGCGCTGGCGCCGGCGGCTTCGATCTGACTGATCACGCGCCCGGTGACCCCGAAATCCCGCAATACCGGATCGGCGACCAGCATGACGCGCTTCAGGCCCAGGCGGCCGATTTCCCACCCGAGCTCATCGACGGCGCCTTCGCCGAACTTGAGCTGGGTGGCCTCCAGCGTGAAGACGCTTTCGTGAGGATGTCCGGCGTGCGGATGTCCGGCGTGAGAATGTCCGGCCGTCATGGTGTTCCTTTCGCACCCGCTGCTATCGAGGGGGCATCATAGCCCGCGGCGGACGAATGGCGATGTCCGCGTCAGGGTGCCGCTTCGGCCCTTTCGGAAGAAAAGCGCCGGGCCGTGCGGCCCGGCGCCGAAAACGCGTGCGTCGTTCCGCCCGGATTAACTCCGAACCTCGCCGGAGATCACGGGACCGAACATCTCCCAGCGCTCGCCGTTGAACTTCATCATCTGCATCTGCTCGATCGGGAAGAAGTCCGTCTCGGAGGTGTTGACGATGATGCCGGGCAGGGCCATCGGCAGTTCCAGCCCGCGCAGGCTGGCAGCCTGCTTCATGACATTGGCGCGGGTCAGGTCGTCGCCGGCTTGCTCGAGAACCTGCTTGAGCGTCTGCCCGACGGTGTAGCCGTAGACGGTGAAGCTCGAGGTCTTGTCGCCGTCGGGATAATACTCGTCCATGAACGCGGACCAGTCGGCATAGGCCGGGTCGTCCTTCCATTGCGGGTCGGTCGGGTCCTTCAGGTAGCCCGTCGACAGGACACCGGTGGCGTTGTCCAGGCCGGCCGGCTTCAGCACGCCGCCGACCGACTGCGAGACGTTGTTGACGATGTGGACCGGTTGCCAGTCGAGTTCGGCGACCTTGCGGATCGACTGCGCGGCGAACTTCGGTGTGGCGATGGTCACCAGCACGTCGGCGCCGGAGTCCTTAAGCTTGATCATCTGCGAGTCGATGGTCGGGTCCGACGTCTCGTAGGGTACTTCGGCGACAATCATCGACGCCTTGTCGCCGAGCCCGTCCGTCAGTCCCTTCAGCAGGTCCTTGCCGTAGTCGTCGTTCTGGAACAGCACGGCGATCTTGGCGTCGGGATGGTTTTCCTTGATGTAGGTCGCGTAGATGCGGCCTTCGCTCTGGTAGTTGGGCTGCCAGCCCATGGTCCAGGGGAAGTTCTCCGGATCGCCCCACTTGGTGGCGCCGGTGGCGACGAAGAGCTGGGGCACCTTCTTGACGTTCATGTATTTGTGGATCGCCGAATTCGACGGCGTGCCGAGGCTCTGGAAGATGAGCAGCACCTCGTCGCTCTCGACGAGCTTCCGCGCCTGCTCGACCGCCTTGGGCGGGCTGTAGCCGTCGTCATAGGAAATGAACTCGATCTGGCGGCCGTTGATGCCGCCTTCCTTGTTCACCTTGTCGAAATAGGCGGCCAGGGTCTTGCCGATCGTGCCGTAGGCGGACGCCGGGCCGCTATAGGGATTGATATTGCCGATCTTGATGGTCGTGTCGGTCGCGCCGGGGTCGTATTGCTGCGCGCCGGCAGGACCGGCGGCGAGCGCGAGCGCGCCCGCGAGTCCCGTCAAGGTGACGTAGCTGCGAATTCTCATTGCTTTCCTCCCAGATTGCCGGCGTCTTCAGCGACGCCGTGTTGCGAGTTTCAGGACGGCAGTACGAATGAGGCCGACCGCACCGGTCGGCATCAGGTAGATCACCAGGAGCAGGATCACGCCGTAGACCGCGCCGGCGAGGCCCTTGGAGACCTCCTCGGCGATATTCGGCACGAAAACCAGGAACAGCCCGCCGAACAGCGCGCCGGTGATGGTTCCCACGCCGCCGATGACGAGACCGACGAACAGGCCGATGGCCAGCGTGAAGGTGAAGCTGTCGGGCGCGACGAACTGCACCACCACCGCCGACAACGATCCGGCGATGCCGGCATAGGCCGCGCTGACGCCGAAGGTCGTCGTCTTGTAGAGGGCGATGTTGATGCCCATGGCGCGGGCCGCGATCGGGTTGTCGCGGATCGCCTTCATGGCGCGGCCCGACCGGCTGTTGACCAGGTTGACGGCGCAGACCGCCAGCCCAAGGCCGACCGCCAGCGTGACGAAGTACATCCACTGGTCCGAATTGAGCGGCAGACCGAAGGGCGCCTCCGGCTTGAAGACGAGCAGGCCCTGGACCCCGCCGGTCCAGGGTTCGAGCGGCGTGAGCTTGAGCAGCTGCGGCGTGGCGACGGCGAGCGCGAAGGTGGCGAGCGCAAGGTATATGCTTTCCAGCCTCAGAGCCGGCAGGCCGAACAGGAATCCGAAAACGAAGCAGACGAGCGCGGCGATCGGCAGCGTCCAGTAGAAGCCCATGCCGGCGAATTCCATCAGGATCGCCGTCGTATAGGCGCCGATCGCCACGAAGGTGGAGTGGCCGAGCGAGAACTGGCCGTTGAAGCCGGTCAGGAGGCTGAGGCCCAGTATGGCGATCGCGTAGATCATCACCGTGGTGAACTGGAAGATCGTGAAGTTCTTCACGACGAAGGGCAGGACCACGGCGACGATCAGGCCCACGGCAAGGGCGGCGCGCTGCCATCCCAGCGGGATGCCGGTGCGGGTCGCGGGCGCGCCGGCGCCTTGCGATTTCGCCGGTCGGTCGGACGCCATGGTGCGTTCCATCGCCATCATACCCTCGTCACGACACGGGCGCCGAACAGCCCTGTCGGCTTGAACATCAGCACGGTGACGATCAGCGTGAGCGCGATCGTCAGTTTCAGTTCCGGCCCGACCACGGGAATGAAGGTGCCGGCCAGGTTCTCGATGATGCCTACGGCGAAACCGCCGATCACCGCACCGCCCGGGCTCGTCAGGCCGCCGACGACGGCGCCGGCGAAGCCGTAGATCAGGATCGACAGCATCATGTTGGGCTCGAGGAAGACGACGGGCGCGATCATCATGCCGGCCACCGCGCCGATCGCAGCGGCCATGCCCCAGCCGAGCGCGATCATCCAGCCGACGCGGACGCCGACGAGGCGGGCGGACTCGGGATTGGTGGCGGCCGCCCGCATGGCAAGCCCGACGCGGGTGTTGCGGAAGAACAGGAACAGGAGCACCAGCAGCACCAGCGTGACGGCGATCATGCCGGCGTCGTGCGCGCCGATCAGTCCGCCGCCGAACAGCGACTGCTGGCCGAACGGTGTCGGGAAGGACTTGATGGTGAAGTCCCAGATGAAACCGGCCAGCGAATTGAAGATCGCGAACAGCGCGATGAAGGCGACGATGTGGGCGAGCACCGGCGCGCGGTGTAACGGCTTGAACACGGTGCGCTCGATGACGACGCCGGCGACGAAGGACAGGCCGATCGTCAAGAAGAAGGCGCCCCAGTAGGGCACCCCCCACTCGATGAGCTGCCAGGCGACGAAGGTCGAGAACATCGCCATCTCGCCCTGGGCGAAGTTGAGATGGTGGATTGCCTGGTAGATCATGACGATGGCCAGGGCCATGCAGGCGTAGATGCCCCCGGTGGCGAGACCGGCCAGTACCTGATGCAGGAAAAGCTCCATACCCGTTTCCCGTCAGTAGCCGAGATAGGCGCGGCGAACGTTCTCGTCGCTGCCGATCTCCCGGGCGGGGCCGGACATGATCATGCGGCCGGTTTCGATCAGATAGGCTTCGTCGGCGATCTCGAGGGCCATGGCCGCGTTCTGCTCGACCAGCAACATCGACAATCCTTCCTTCTCCTTGAGGTCGGAGAGAATCCCGAAGAGCTCCTCGACGATCAGCGGCGCGAGCCCGAAGGAGGGTTCGTCGAGCAGCATCAGGCGCGGACGCAGCATCAGCGCACGGCTGATCGCCAGCATCTGCTGCTCGCCGCCCGACAGGGTGCCCGCCTGCTGTCGGCGGCGTTCGGCAAGGCGCGGGAAATAGGTGTAGGTGCGTTCGATGTCCTGGGCGATGGCGGCGGTGTCGCGGCGGGTCATGGCGCCGAGCTGCAGGTTCTCCTCCACCGTCATCGCGGCGAAGGTGCCGCGCCCCTCGGGCACGTGGGCGATGCCGAGGCGGACGATGTCTTCCGTCACCGTTCCGCCGATCTGATTGCCGGCGAAGACAATCTCGCCGGCGGTCGGGATCATCCCGGACAGCGCCCTGAGCGTCGTGGTCTTGCCCGCGCCGTTGGCGCCGAGCAGCGTGACGACACCGTTTTCAGGCACGTCGAAATCAAGTCCGAACAGGGCCTGAAGCCGTCCGTACCAGGCCTCGAGGCCCCGGACCTTGAGCAGCGGCTGGCTCATCGGTGGCTGCTCCCCAGGTAGGCGCGGATCACTTCCGGATCGTTCTGGACTTCGGCCGGCGAGCCCTCCGCGATCTTGCGGCCGAAGTCGAGGGCGACCACGGTGTCGGAAATCGCCATGACGAGGCCCATGTGATGCTCGACCAGCAGCACGGTGACGCCGCGCTGGTCGCGGATGCGGCGGATCAGTTCGCCCAGCTCGTCGACCTCGCTGTGCGTCAGGCCGCCGGCCGGCTCGTCCAGAAGCAGAAGTCTGGGTCGGCCGGCAAGCGCGCGGGCGAGCTCGACGCGCTTCTGTGTGCCGGTCGGCAGATCCGAGACGACGCGACCGGCGACATCCGTCAGACCCATGTCGTGCAGCAGGTCGTCGAGTTCCGCGCCGCTGGCTGACGGACGGTTCAGTCCGATCGCGTCGCTCAGGAAGTTGCCGCCCGTGCGCGGATGCGTGCCGACCAGCACGTTGTCGCGAACCGACATCGTTCGAAACAGCGCGAGGTTCTGGAAGGTGCGGGTGATGCCGAGCCGGGCGATCCGATGGGCCGAGAGTGCCATCAGGCTTTCGCCCTGGAAACGGATGTCGCCTTCGTCCGGGGTGTACAGACGGCTGACGCAGTTGAACAGCGTCGTCTTGCCGGCTCCGTTCGGACCGATCAGACCGAGAATCTCGCCCGGCGCGATTTCGAAGGAAATACCGTCGAGCGCGACTATGCCGCCGAAGCGGATCGCGACCGAGTCGAAGGTCAACAGCGGCTGCCGTGACGCAACGTAGTCAGCTGCGCCGACGGCGCGCGCTACGGCCTCCCGCGCTGGATTGGGCACGCGTTCCTCCCTGGAAGACGGGTGTGCGATAGTTTTCTTCATCGTCGAGGCCGTCTGCGCGACCACTCAAGATCGATTCCACCGTCCGCACCATTTCCAGAAGGCGCGGTCCGATGTCGTTCACCAGCCTGTCCCGGGACAGGCTATAGGATGGCGCTCCGCAATTGAACGCATAAACACCCGAACCGTCGGGCATGACGATCGGTGCGGCGACGCCGTTGACGTCCTCGATCCATTCGCCCACGGACCAGGTGAAGCCGTGCTTGCGGATCTCCGTCATCGCCCTGTCTATGCCGTCGCGCATTTCCGGCCAATCGTCACCGGCTCGCTCGGCGAGGCGTTCGAACAACTCTCCGCGTTCCTCGTCCGGCATCACGGAAATCAGCGCGCGGCCGATGGCGGTGGTCGCGATCGGAATACGTGAGCCAACATCGAGGCGGGCCTGCTGGATCGAACTCGACAGGCAGTGCTGGACGTAGATGACGGCAAGCCGGTCACGCGCGCCGAGCGCGACCGAGGCCGTGGCGTAGTCGGCCAGGCCCTGCATGTAGGGGCGGGCGATGTGGCGGATGCCGATATGGGCAAGCGCGGTGTAGCCGAGCGCCATCGCGGCCGGCGCGAGCTGGTACTTGTTGAAGCGCGGAACGTGGACGAGGTAGCCGAGCCTGGTCAGCGTATAGGTCAGCCGGGAGACGGTCGGCTTGGGCAAACCCGTACGCTCGGCGATCTCGGCATTGCCGAGCAGGCCGTCACGCGCACGGAAAACCCGCATCACTTCCAGGCCGCGCGCCAGCGCGACGACGAATTTGCGGTCGTGCTCCGGCGCGACGGGTCCGGGCTCGTCGATCGGTCCCGCGTTCCTGGTGCTGCCCGGCCCTGTCACGTTGTCCTGTCCCCTACGTTGACAAGCAGTGCAACAGTTTCTAGCGTTCAGGTCAATTTGTAAAATCTAATTTCGCACAGCGAAATGAGCATCCGGAAGGACATGACCTTGGCGCGTTCTATTGTCCCGTTTCCGGGGCGGACGGGGAGGGGTGCTTGCGAGGGGAACGACGTTCGCTTAGTTGGGACGGCTGAGGCCGGCAAGTGCCGGTGTATGTGCCCAACCGAGATTCAGTGGAGACTTTGATGAGCGACGTCGTAAGCGTAACCAGGGACGGCGACGTCGCCGTCGTGACGATCGACAATCCGCCGGTCAACGCCTTGAGCCATGCGGTGCGCAAGGGCGTTTTCGACGCGATGGCAGCGTTGCGCGACGAGGCGGACGTCAAGGCGATCGTGCTGGCTTGCGCAGGCCGCACCTTTTCGGCCGGCGCCGACATCACGGAATTCGGCAAGCCGCCGCAGCCGCCGGCCCTGATCGAGATGATCAATGCCATCGAGGCGATGCCGAAGCCGGTCGTCGCCGCGCTGCACGGCACCGTGCTCGGAGGCGGCTTCGAGGTCGCGCTCGGCTGTCATCATCGCATCGCGGCGCCCGGCACGCGGGTCGGACTTCCGGAGGTGAAGCTCGGCATCCTTCCCGGTGCCGGGGGCACGCAGCGCCTGCCGCGCCTCATCGGCGCGATCGAGGCCCTGAAGATCATCGTCAGCGGCGATCCTGTCGCCGCCGAGAAAGCCCTTAAGCTCGGCGCGATCGACGAGATCGCCACCGGAGACCTGACGCAGGCGGCCGTTGTGCTGGCGAAAAAGGTCGGTGCCGAAGGCAAGGAACCGGTTCGCGTCAGCGATCGCGACGACAAGCTGGCCGACGTCAAGGCCGATCCGACGGCGTTCAACGAGGCGGCCGCCAAGCTGACCGCGCGGGCGCGCGGGCTCGAGGCGCCGCACGCCTGCGTCGAGGCGGTGAAGCTGTCGTTCGAGCTGCCGTTCGAGGAAGGCCTGAAGCGCGAGCGCGATGCGTTCATGAAGCTCGTGGCCGGCGATCAGTCGAAGGCGCAGCGCCACCTATTCTTCGCCGAGCGCCAGGCCGCCAAGGTGCTCGACATGCCGAAGGGCACGAAACCGCGCACGGTCGAGAAGGTCGCCGTCATCGGTGCCGGAACCATGGGCGGCGGCATTTCGATGAACTTCGCCAATGCCGGCATCCCGGTCACCATCGTCGAGACCTCGCAGGAGGCGCTGGATCGCGGCTTCGGCACGATCGAGAAGAACTACAACATCTCGGTGTCGCGCGGACGGATGACCGAGGCCGACGTCAAGCAGCGCATGAGCCTGCTGACCGGCAGCACCGATATGAACGACGTCGCGGACGCCGACCTCATCATCGAGGCGGTGTTCGAGGAAATGGATATCAAGAAGCAGATCTTCTCTAAGCTCGACGAGATCGCCAAGCCGACGGCGGTTCTGGCCACCAATACCTCCTATCTCGACGTCAACGCTATCGCGAACATGACGAAGCGCCCGAGCTCCGTGCTCGGTACGCATTTCTTCAGCCCGGCGAACGTGATGAAGCTGCTGGAGATCGTGCGCGGCGCGGAGACGGCGCCGGAGGTGCTGGCGACCGCGATCGATGTCGGGCGCAAGATCAAGAAGGTGCCGGTTGTCGTCGGCGTCTGCTTCGGCTTCGTCGGCAATCGCATGCTGCGCGCCCGCTCGCTCGAAACCGAGCGTCTGCTGCTGGAGGGCGCGACGCCGCAACAGGTCGACAAGGCGATCACCGGCTTCGGCTTTCCGATGGGGCCGTTCGCCATGGGCGACCTCGCCGGTCTCGATATCGGCTGGCGCATCCGCAAGCAGATGGGCGCGACGGCCGATGGCGGCAAGGCGGACATCGCCGATGCCCTGTGCGAGATGGGCCGCTTCGGCCAGAAGACCGGCCGCGGCTTCTATATCTACGAGAAGGGCGCCCGCGCCGGCAGTCCCGACCCGGAAGTCGAGGCGCTGATCGTGGAGACGGCGGCCAGGCACGGGATCGAACGTCGCGAGATTGGCGACGAGGAAATCGTCGAGCGGCTGATCTATCCGATGATCAGCGAGGGGGCGAAGATCCTCGACGAGGGCGTCGCCCAGCGGCCCGGCGATATAGACGTCGTCTGGGTCAACGGATACGGTTTCCCGGTCTGGCGCGGCGGTCCGATGTTCTACGCCGATCAGGTCGGGCTGAAGCATGTCCGAGACCGTCTCGCCCATTACGCCGAGGTTTCCGGCAACGCGGCCCTGAAGCCGGCGCCGCTGCTCGATCGCCTCGCCGATGAAGGATCGACCTTCGCGGCCTACGGCAAGGACAAAGAACGGACGGCATGACGAAGCGTCCCTTCGCCTGGGAGAGATCCTACCCGCCAGGCGTTTCCTGGGACGCTCCGATTCATACCTCCACCATTCCTAAGCTGTTCGACACGGCCGCCGCGGATTTCGGTCCGCGGCGGGCGATCGAGTACCGCGGCGTCGACGTCACCTACGACGCGCTGTCCAAGTGGGTCGACACCGCCGCCGCCGGGTTCCTGCGCGCCGGGGTCGGTCGCGATACCACGATCGCGATCTATCTTCCCAACTCGCCGTTCCATCCGATCGCGTTCTTCGGCGGTCTCAAGGCGGGGGCGCGGCTGGTCATGCTGAGCCCGCTCGATGCCGAGCGGGAGCTTGCCCACAAACTTCAGGACAGTGGCGCCCGCATCCTGGTGACGACCGATATCGGGACCATGCTCCCGATGGCGATCACGCTGCTCGAGGCCGGCCATCTGGACCGGATCGTCGTTGGCGTGGATGCCGCGTGGGGCGCGCCGCCGATACCCGTCGAACCGATTCCATCCGACCCGAGGATCGTCCGGTGGTCGGACTATGTGCGCGGAGCGCAGCCGCCGGAGGCCTGGCCGAAAATCGCGCGCTCCGATATCGCGGTCCTGCAATATACCGGCGGCACGACGGGCCTGCCCAAGGGCGCCATTCTTTCGCACGCGAACCTGACCGCCGCGACGTCGATCTACGAGACGTGGTTCAACGGTCAGAACCTGTCGGTGCCGGGCGAGGACCGCGTGATCTGCGTCCTGCCGCTGTTTCATATCTATGCGCTGACCACGATACTCCTGCGCCAGATCAAGGCCGGGAACGAAATCCTGCTGCGGCTGAGGTTCGACGTCGACACGACGCTGCGCGATATCGAGGATCTGCGTGCCACGGTGTTTCTTGGCGTGCCGACCATGTGGATCGCGCTGGTCAATTCGCCGGGCATCGAAGATCGCGATCTGTCGTCCCTGCGCTATTGCGGCTCCGGCGGTGCGCCGCTTCCGGTGGACGTTGCACGGCGCTTCGCGAACCTGACAGGCCACAAACTGCTCGGCGGCTGGGGCATGACGGAAACCTCGCCCGCCGGCACGAACCTGCCGGCGACCGGGGCGGCCAAGCCGGGTTCCATCGGACTGCCGATGCCGGGTATCGAATTGAACATCGTCGCTATCGACGATCCCGTGCGCGTGCTCGAGCCGGGCGAAGTCGGTGAAATCCGGATCAAGGGGCCGAACGTCACGCGCGGCTACTGGAACCGGCCCGAGGAGACGGAAGCCGCCTTCGTCGACGGATATTTCCTGACGGGCGACATCGGCTCGATGGACGAGGACGGGTACTTCTACATCGTCGACCGCAAGAAGGACATGATCCTCTCGGGCGGGTTCAACGTCTATCCCCAGATGGTCGAGCAGGCGATCTACGAGCACCCTTCGGTCGCCGAAGTGATGGTCATCGGTGTGCCCGACAACTACCGCGGCGAGGCGGCGAAGGCGTTCGTGGCACTGCGCGAGGGCGCCGACGACCTGGATCTCGACGCGCTGCGGCAGTTCCTCGCCGACAAGGTCGGCAAGCACGAGATGCCGCAGTATCTGGAGATCCGCGACGCGCTGCCGCGCAGTCCCGTCGGCAAGCTGCTGAAGACGGCGCTGCGTGACGAAGAGCGGCGCAAGGTCACCGCCAAATCGAATAGCAACTGAAACGTCAATCGAGGACCATGCCAATGCGCGAAGCCGTCATCGTCTCCACAGCCCGCACGCCGATCGGCAAGGCCTATCGCGGCGGGCTCAACGACACCGACGGGCCGACGCTCGCCGGCCATGCGATCGCTTCGGCCGTCGAGCGGGCCGGCATCGATCCCGCCGAAGTCGAGGACGTGGTGATGGGCTGTGCCATGCAGGAAGGCACGACGGGCGGCAATGTCGCCCGCCGGGCCCTGCTGCGCGCCGGCCTGCCGGTGACGGTGGCGGGCTCGACGATCGACCGGCAGTGCTCGTCGGGCCTCAACGCGATCGCGACGATCGCCCGCTCGATCATCCATGACGGCATGGCGGTAGGCGTCGGTGGTGGCGTGGAATCGATCAGCCTCGTGCAGAACGACCACCGCAACACCTTCCACGAGTTCGACCAGGCGCTGATCGACATGAAGCCGGAGGTCTACCTGCCGATGATCGACACGGCGGAGGTGGTGGCCGAGCGCTATGGCATCGCCCGCGAGGAGCAGGATGCCTATGGGCTCGAAAGCCAGAAACGGACGGCCGCTGCAATGCAGGGTGGCCGCTTCACCGACGAGATCGCGCCGATCACGACGACCATGGTGGTCGTCGACAAGGCGACGGGGGAAACCTCCAAGCGCGAGGTCACGGTCGACCGCGACGAGGGGCCACGGCCGGAGTCGACCGCCGAAGGCCTGGCGGGGCTCAAGGCCGTGCGCGGCGAGGGCAAGACGATCACCGCGGGCAATGCCAGCCAGCTTTCCGACGGCGCGTCGGCCTCGGTGCTGATGGATTCGAAACTCGCCGAGCAGCGCGGGCTCGAGCCGCTCGGCACCTTCCGCGGTTTCGTCGCCGCCGGCTGCGAACCCGACGAGATGGGTATCGGGCCGGTCTTCGCGGTGCCGCGCCTTCTCGAGCGTCATGGCCTGACGGTCGACGACATCGATCTGTGGGAATTGAACGAGGCCTTCGCCGTGCAGGTGCTGTACTGCCGCGACAAGCTCGGGATCGATCCCGACAAGCTCAATGTCGACGGCGGCGCCATCGCGCTTGGCCATCCCTATGGCATGTCGGGCGCGCGGCTCGCCGGCCATGCCCTGATCGAGGGCAAGCGGCGCGGCGCCAAACGTGTCGTCGTCACCATGTGCGTCGGCGGCGGCATGGGAGCTGCCGGCCTGTTCGAAATCAACAGCTGAGCGCCGATATGGATCTCGCATTCACGCCCGAGGAAACCGCGTTCCGCGACGAGGTGCGCACCTTCTTCCGCGAAGCGCTGCCGGCCGACATCCACAAGAAGATGACGGAGGGGCGGCACATCGAGAAAGAGGACATCGTCACCTGGCAGCGCATCCTCAACGCGAAGGGTTGGGCCGTGCCGCACTGGCCGGTCGAGTATGGCGGCACCGGCTGGGGGCCGATGAAACAGTACCTCTTCGTCGAGGAACTGCAGCGCACGCCCGCGCCGTCGCCACTGCAGTTCGGCGTCTACATGGTCGGTCCGGTCATCTACACCTTCGGCAACGAGCGACAGAAGGCGCATTTCCTGCCGCGCATCGCCAATATCGACGACTGGTGGTGCCAAGGCTTTTCAGAGCCAGGCTCGGGGTCGGACCTTGCCTCGCTGCGAACGTCGGCGAAACGCGACGGCGATCACTACGTGGTCAACGGCCAGAAGACATGGACGACGCTGGCCCAGTACGCCGACTGGATCTTCTGCCTGGTGCGCACCGATCCCGACGCACCGAAGAAGCAACAGGGCATCTCGTTCCTGCTGATCGACATGAAGACGCCGGGCATCACGGTGCGCCCGATCCAGACGATCGACGGCGGCCACGAGGTCAACGAGGTGTTCTTCGACGATGTGCGGGTGCCTGTCGAGAACCTGGTCGGCGAGGAGAACCGGGGCTGGGACTACGCCAAGTTTCTGCTCGGCAACGAACGCACCAACATCGCCCGCGTTGGCGTCTCGAAACAGAGGCTCGAACGCATCCGCCAGCTCGCCGCCCAGGTCAGCGACGGCGACCGTCCGCTGATCGAAGCGCCGTGGTTCCGCGAGAAGCTGGCGGCGACCGAGATCGAGCTGACGGCGCTGGAGATGACGCAACTGCGGGTCGTCGCGGCCGACGCCAAGCGCGGCAACACGGGAAAACCGGATCCGGCGTCCTCGATCCTCAAGATCAAGGGCTCGCAGATCCAGCAGGCGACGACGGAACTGATGATGGACGTGGTCGGGCCGTTTGCGCTGCCCTTCGGCGACGGGCTCGGCGAGGGGTCGAACGAGATGCAGGTCGGGCCGGACTGGGCCGATACCGCCGCGCCGACGTACTTCAACTGGCGCAAGGTCTCGATCTACGGCGGCTCGAACGAGATCCAGAAGAACATCATCGTCAAGGCGATCCTCGGGCTCTAGTGCCGATGGCGGGACGGCGCGCTCATCGACCGCGGTCCGGGACGCGCCCCACACCACGAGGATCACCGAAAACACGGTTCCCATCCTCCATGACGCGGCGCGGCCGCGTCATGGAGGATGGGCCAGGAACGCCCAGGGAGCGAGCAGGCTAGATGGATTTCGATCTGAACGACGAGCAGCGGCTTTTGAAGGAAAGCGTGGAGCGCCTGCTGGCCGACCGCTACGACTTCGAGACGCGCAACACGTGGCTTGGCGGCGAGCCGGGCTGGAGCCCCGACATGTGGGCGCGATATGCCGAACTCGGCCTGCTGGCGCTGCCGTTCTCGTCCGACCACGGCGGCATGGACGGGGGGCCGGTCGAGACGATGATCGTCATGGAGGCGTTCGGGAAGGGGCTCGTCGTCGAGCCGTATTTCTCGACCGTGATCCTGTCGGGCGGCGTCCTGCGCCACGGTGCCAGCGAGGACCAGAAGGCCGATCTCGTTCCGCAGATCGCGGAGGGAAGCCTGAAGCTCGCGCTGGCGCAGACCGAACGTCAGTCGCGCTATGACCTGTTCGATGTCGCGACCTCGGCGCGCGCCGATGGCGGGGGCTGGGTGATCGACGGGGCCAAGGGCGTCGTTCTGCATGGCGACAGCGCGGACAGGCTGATCGTTACGGCGCGCACCGCCGGCGACCGGCGCGACACGGATGGGATCGGCGTATTCCTGGTCGACGCCTCGGCGCCGGGCGTTTCGCGACGGGGCTACATGACCCAGGACGGGCACCGGGCCGCGGACGTCATGTTCGAAAACGTGCGAGTCGGGCCGGAAGCCGTGATCGGCGATCCGGAAGGCGGGCTGCCGCTGGTCGAGCGTGCCGTCGACGAGGCGATCGCGGCGTTGTGCGCCGAGGCCGTCGGCGGGCTCGAGGAGATGCACCAGCTCACGGTCGAGTACCTGAAGATGCGCAAGCAGTTCGGTGTGCCGATCGGCAACTTCCAGGTTCTGCAACACGCCGCGGCCGACATGTTCATCGATCTCGAGCAGGCGCGGTCAATGACGATGTTCGCGACGATGATGGCTCACGGCGATAACGCACAGGCGCGCCGTCGCGCCGTGTCCGCAGCCAAGGTGCAGGTCGGCCGCTCGGCCAGGTCCGTCGGCCAGAACGCGATCCAGCTGCACGGCGGCGTCGGCATGACGATGGAATTCAAGGTCGGCCACTACTTCAAGCGGGCAACCACGATCGACGCGACCTTCGGCAACGCGGAGTATCACCTGGCCAGGGTTGCCGACGCCGGCAGCCTGATCGCGGCATGATCGCGGTCCCGAAGGGGGGCCGGCACGGGGATCTCAGAGGTCCGCCACGACGGCATCGACCTCGATCTCCACGAGCCATTCCGGATTCACGAAGCGGCTTACCTGCATGATCGTGTCGACCGGTTTGGACAAACGGCAGTATTTCTTGCGGGCGTCGACCACGGCCTTCCAGTCGTCGATGTCGGTCAGCATGAGGCGCGTGCGGACAACGTGCTCCCATCCGGATCCGGCCCGCCGCAGCGCGTCGTCGGCGATCTCGAAGCACCGCTCCGCCTGGCGGCCGGCATTGCCGAGACCGACGGTCTTTCCCTCGGCGTCGACGGGTGCGGTACCGCCGATGCAGATATACGGCCCGACCCGCACGGCGCGTGCGAAGCCGACGATTTCTTCCATGGGGTTTCCGTTCAGGACTAACTGGCGCTGCATGGGTCCACCGACGCTCCGTGCCTGTACAAGTCTGAAAATAGTTAGCCGCCAACCAATGCCGCATTCAACGGGGAATGCGATCGATGATCTGCGGCGGACGCATTCGGACCAGCCCGCATGGTCCGATCGAAACAGGAGGACGAGATGAGCCCGCCCGATCCTTTCCGCCTCGACGGCCAGGTCGCGATTGTCACCGGCTCCAGCAAGGGCATCGGCAAGTCGATCGCGGAAACGATGGCGGCGCTTGGCGCCCGGGTGGTGATCTCGAGCCGCAAGCAGGACGCCTGCGAGGCGGTCGCAGCCGAGATCCGCGCGGGCGGCGGGGAGGCGCTGGTGGTGCCGTGCAACGTGTCGCGCCGCGAGGACGTCGACGCGCTCGTCGCCGCGACGCGGGCGCATTGGGGCAGGATCGACATCATGGTGTCGAACGCAGCGGTCAATCCGCACTACGGTCCGCTCTCGACGCTGAGCGACGACGCCTTCGACAAGATCATGAATTCCAACGTCAAGGCCAACATCTGGTTCGCCAACCATGTGCTGCCGGAAATGGCGGAGCGCGGCGGCGGCGCGATGATCATCGTCTCCTCGATCGGCGGCATGCGCGGCACACCGGTGATCGGCGCCTACGGCATCTCGAAGGCCGCCGACTTCGCGCTGGCCCGCAATCTCGCCGTCGAATGGGGGCCGAAGAACGTGCGCGTGAACTGCATCGCGCCGGGCCTCATCAAGACCGACTTCGCCCGTGCCTTGTGGGAGGACGAGGAGAACCTCAAGCTGCGCACCGCCACGACCCCGCTGCGACGCATCGGGCAGCCCGAAGAAATCGGGCCCGTCGCCGCGTTCCTGGCATCTCCGGCGGCGAGCTTCATCACCGGACAGGTGATCGTCGCGGACGGCGGGGTCACGATCGCCTGAGGGCTCAGACGCGGACCGTCATTCTCCTGTAGGTTCGCGGCGCCATGTCGGTGGCCCGCCGGAAGGCGCGCGTGAAGTGGGCCGGCTCCTCGTAGCCCAGGCACAGGGCGATATCGGTCACCGGCTGCTCGGTTTCCGCCAGCAGATGCCGGGCCCGGTCGAGGCGCGTTTGCGCGAGGATGTCGCGGTAAGTGCAGCCCTGTTCGTGCAGTCGTCGCTGCAGGGTCCTGACCGCAAGGCCCATGCGGCCGGCGACGCCCTCTATATCGGTGAGGCCCTCTAGGAGCCGCGTGCCGGCAATATCCGCGACGATGCCGGCGACATCGCTTGGAGGCCGCTGACGGATCATGGCTCTCAGGTCATGCAGTGTGACCAGCGAATGGCAGCTCGACCTATCGAGCAGGGCGCGCGCAAGGTCGGCGGCCGGGAAGACGATAGCGAGCGCGCCGCGATTGGCCGTGATGGGAATGCCGAGGGCTTCCTCCACCGCCGACAGCCGCGCGTCGCCGCCATAGCCGACTTCGATGCGAAGCGGTTTCCAGCTCTCGCCGCAGTAATGCCGGAAGCTCGACAGCAACGCCGGGATCGTGTGCTCCAGGTGCTGGCGCGCGCCGTGCGCTGGCCGGACCGGGATATGATAGGCGTACTTCGCGACATCTCCGCGGACAGTGAGGGCCAGGCGCGTACCGGACTGGTGGTAGCGCAACGTTCGCGAGGCCCTTTCGAGGTGCCCCCCGAGCGTCGGCGCCGAACGCGCATAGTCGACCCATTTTCCGAATTTGCCCCCCATGGTCGTCCCCACCGTGAGGCCGAACAACGGGTCGCCCGTCCGCCGGGCGGCGTATTCGAACAGGTCGATCAGATCGGCGAGCGGCAGCCTGTGGTTGGCTTCGGAGATGATGGAGAGCGGAAGGTCGATTTCGTCGAAGAGACGCTGCAGCGTGCGGGTGCCTTCGCGTTCCTCGACAAGAGCGGGCAGGGGCCCCATCCCCCTTACCGATGTCATCGCTGTCATCGATCTACCCATGCCGACTAACTAGTTGACGTGGCGTAAAATGGCAAGTTGTCGCCGGCCGCACGCAGTAGGGTCGCGCAGCTAAGCAGCTTTTCGCTTTTTGGGACAGGACTACGGAATGGCGCTCCGGCCCGGCCGGAGCGTCCATGCAGGCGCGAGCCGATTGGAGATTGTACGATGACAAAACAGGATATCAGCATGCAGCGTTCGCTGTCCCTGGTGATGACACGGTCCGCGGCAGGACTGGCGCTTGCCTGCGCGGTCTTGGTGGCGTCGCCGGTTTCGGCAGACGAGTCGGAGGTCGCCAAGATCGAGGCGAAGTACGACGGGTACAAGACGAATCTCGCTCCGTTGGTGCTCGATCGTGGCGACAATCTTGCTTATACGCAGGCGGGCCCGACAATCCATCCCGAACAGACCGCCTTCGCCCGGCAGATGGGCCGGGGCGTCTACATGCCCGTGAAGGACAAGGTCTATGTCGCGGTCGGCTACGGCATCACCAGCACGACGATGGTGGTCGGCGACGACGGCGTGATCATCATCGATTCCGGCGAGAACGATACCTTCGCCAAGGAGGTGATGGCCGACTTCCGCACGATCACCGACAAGCCGATCAAGGCTGTGATCTATACGCACCGCCACCCCGACCACCCCTTCGGCACCAAGGGGCTTGGCGTGACGGAGGAGGATGTCGAGTCCGGCAAGGTGCGGATCTTCGCGCACGACACGTTCGAGGAGTTCCTGATCAACGACGCCAGCGTGGTCGGCCCGATCCTGTCGATCCGGACCGCGCTCGCGTCGACCTTGCTGCCGATCGGTCCCGAAGGCCGGGTGCACCAGGCGCTGGGCCCGACCTTCGATGTCGGCCCGGTTTCGCTCCTGCAGCCGACCGACACCTTCTCGGACGAACTGGAAACCGCGGTCGCCGGTGTCAAGATGGTGCTGTTCCACGCGTATGGCGATGCCGAAGACGAGATCGGCATCTACTTCCCGGAGCTGAAGCACCTGCACGGCTCGGAGACGATCCAGGGCGAGTCCTTTCCCAACATGTACACGCTGCGCGGCACCAAGTTCCGCGACCCCGTGCAGTGGTACCAGGGCGTCGACAACCTCCTGAAGTACGCCGAACTGTCGGACAGCTACTCCGGCTCGCACATGCGTCCGTGGGTCGGAAACGACTTCGTCGTGGAACGGATCACCAACTATCGCGACGCGATCCAGTATGTGCACGACCAGTCCGTGCGCCTGATGAACAAGGGCTACACCCGCGAGGAACTGGCCGACGCGATCGAGTTGCCGCCGCACCTGAAGAATGATCCCTGGCTCGGCGAATACTACGGAACGGTGGCCCACTCGGTTCGCAACGTCTACGGCGGCTATCTGGGCTGGTACCAGGCCGATCCGACCGAGCTCGCCACGCCGGGCTTCGCGGAGAAGGCCAGGCTCTACGTGGAGTCGATGGGCGGTCGGGACACCATCCTGGAGCGGGCGCGCGCCGCGATCGACAATGGCGACTTCGGCTGGGCGATGGAAATCCTCACCCATCCGATCCGGATCGACCACGACGACATGGAGGCGCGGGCGCTGAAGGCCGAGGCGATGCGCAAGTGGGCCTATCAGCAGCCCAACATCTACTGGCGCGGCCTGGCCCTGGGCGGAGCCCTGGAACTGGAAGACAAGCTCGACTACACGCAGGTCTGGAACTTCGCGGCGCCGGATATCATCAAGGCGCTCCCGGCAAGCGCGGTGATCGAGTCCATGCGCGTCAATCTCGATCCGCAGAAGGCCGCCGATGCGGATCTGTCGGTGGGGTTCAAGTTCACCGATGTCGGCGAGGAAGACGCGCTGCATATCCGTCGCGGCGTTGCCGTCTATTCCGACACGCTTCCGGCGGAAACCGATGCGACCTTCGTTTCCACCAAGGCGGTCCTCGACAAGATCCTGCTGGGGGAGACGACCTTGCCGCAGGCGCTTGCCGATGGCGCGGTCACGGTCGAGGGGGACCCGGCGGCGGTCGAAGCGTTCTTCGGCTATTTCGACCCGCCGAGCGACGACCCGATCAAACTGGTGGTCCGCTAGTCGCGTCGCATCCGCGCAGGCGCCCCCGGGCGCCTGCGCCTACCCTCTCGTCAGGGGCTTGAAGCCGCGGCCGGCAAACCGCGGCTATCCGGCGTTCCGCTGGACGCGCCCGTCCGACGCGCCCGTCCGACACGCCCGGCCGCCGGCGAATGCGGCGGTCCGTTCCGGCCGATATCCGCGTCTTCCACATACCCTCCATGAAACCACCGACTTGCACGAAAGGGGGGCGTTAGTGTCCTATGGCGGCCAAGCGGCCGCGAGGGATACCTGCGTGGCCAACCGGCCGCGGGGCGACCGACGGTCGAACAGAGTTTGGGGACAATGCCATGACCGTCGTGCGGGTCGATATAGCCAAACGGGTGCATGATCACACCTGGAAGCTCGATCCGATCGTGCGGACGCTTCTCGACACCGACTTCTACAAATTGCTGATGGGCTCGATGATCCATCGGCTCCATCCGGACGTGAACGTCACCTTCTCGCTGGTCAACCGGACCAAGACGGTTCGGCTTGCCGAGGATGTCGACGAGGGCGAACTCCGTGCGCAGCTCGACCATGTCCGGACGCTGAGGTTCGAGAAGAACGAGTTGATCTGGCTCGCCGGCAACACCTTCTATGGCCGCAAGCAGATCTTCGATCCCGACTATCTGTCCTGGCTCGCCGACTTCCAATTGCCGGAATACGAGCTGATCAAGCGCGACGGGCAGTACGAGCTGCGCTTCGAGGGGCCATGGCGGGAAGTCACCATGTGGGAGGTGCCGGCGCTCGCCATCATCACCGAACTGCGCTCGCGCGCGGCGGTGCGCGGTATGAGCCGGTTCGAGCTCGACGTGCTCTATGCCCGGGCGAAGGCCAAGTTGTGGGACAAGATCGAACGGCTCCGCGCGCTGGCCGCCGAAGGGCCCCTCAAGGTCGGCGATTTCGGTACGCGGCGGCGTCATTCCTATCTGTGGCAGCTTTGGTGCGTCGAGGCACTGAAGGAAGGCGTCAACGACAACCTGACCGGCACCTCCAACGTCAAGATGGCGATGGAGCTCGGCCTGGAGGCGATCGGCACCAACGCCCACGAGCTGCCGATGGTCTATGCAGCGCTCGCCAACAGCGACGAGGAGCTGCGCGCCGCGCCCTATCAGGTCTTGCGCGACTGGGCGAGCATGTATGACGGCAATCTCAAGGTCGTTCTGCCCGACTGTTTCGGCACGACCAACTTCCTGCGCAACGCGCCCGACTGGGTCGCCCGCTGGAAAGGCGCGCGGCCCGATTCCAAGCCGCCGCTGGAGGCCGCCGACGAGCTGATCGCCTACTGGAAGGCGCGCGGCCAGGACCCGATGGAAAAGGCCGTCATCCTGTCAGACGGAATGGACATCGATTCCATCGAGGAGTCGGTCCGCTACCTGCGCGGCAAGGTCAACGTGCTGATCGGCTGGGGGACCAACCTCACCAACGATTTCCGCGGCTGCGCGCCGAGCGGCGTCGACGGGCGGCTGAAGGCGATCTCGCTCGTCTGCAAGGTGACCGAAGCCGATGGCCGGCCGGCCGTGAAGCTGTCCGACAACGTCACCAAGGCGACCGGACCGCTGGAGGAAATCGAGCGCTATCGCCGCGTGTTCGGCGAGGAAGGCATCGTCGACCTGCCCGTGGCGGTGTGACCGGCCGCGCGCCGGCCGGAAGAACCAGACCGCCTAGCGAGGCCCACAGGCCTTCGGGCGACCTGGGCGCTTCGGTCTATTCAACCTTCCCGGCCGAGGCGGACTGGCCTTATCGCATCTTCTGCAACAGCTCCGCCGTCGGATAGGAATCAGCGGGCAGGCCGAGACGAATCTGCTCGGCCTTGACGGCGGCACGGGTGTTGGCGCCGAGGATGCCGTCGATCTTGCCGACGTGGTAGCCGCGCGCGCTGAGCGCCTTCTGCAATGCGATAGTCTCGTTGCGGCCGAAGGGCTTCGCGCTGCCCCGGCTGACCTTCGGCGCGCCGGCCATACGGGTGGCCAGGTAGGCCGCCGTGGTTGCGTAGACCAGCGACCGGTTCCACTGCAGATAGACCTGGAAATTGGGGTAGGCGAGGAAGGCCGGACCGTCCTTGCCCATCGGCAGCAACAGCGAGGCCGACAGTCCGTCGGCGGGCAATGCGGAGCCGTTGATGCGGGTGACGCCGAAGCGGGCCCACTCCGAGCGCGGGTACTGAAGGGCGATGTCGGCCTCCTGCCAGGGCAGGTTGGCCGGAACCTTCACCTCTTCGAGCCACGGTTCCCCCGGACGCCAGCCATGCTTGCGGAGAAGGGCGGCGGAGGAGGCAAGCGCGTCGGCGGAACTCTTGATGAGGTTGCGCTTGCCGTCGCCGTCGAAATCGACGGCCGTTTCCATATAGTCCTTCGGCAAGAACTGGGTCTGGCCGAGCTCGCCGGCCCAGGCGCCGCGCATCTCGGCCGCGGTGAGGTCGCCATGATCGATTATCTGGAGCGCGGCCATGAGATGCTCACGAAACAGGTCCGGGCGGCGGCAATCATAGGCGAGCGAGGCGAGGGCGTTCAGCGTCCTGAAGTCGCCGTTGTTGGCGCCGAAATCGGTCTCCAGCGACCAGAAGGCGACAAGGACGGGGCCCGGCACGCCGTATTGCTGCTCGATGCGATCGAACATCTGTTTCTTGGACGACAGGTGCTTGGCGCCGTTCTGCAGCCGGTAGGAATTCACCATCCGGTCGGAGAACTCCAGGAAGCTTTGCGAGAAGACACCCTGGCCGCGGTCGCGGTTGACGACCGACTGATCGTATTGGACGCCCGAGAGGGCAGACTTGATCGTGGCTTGCGAAATGCCCTGCTGCGCCGCTTCCGCCCGGAAGGCATCCAGCCATTGGGCAAAGCTCGCACCGCCGTGGCAGCTGGCCGCCGAAGCAGGCCCGCCGATGACCAAGGCGAGCAGGCCAACCACGACCGCTGCCGCCGCACTTCCGCGTCGCATGATTTCCACTCCGGACCCCTCGTTTCGAATCACCCCCACTGTGCGAATAGGCGGTGTCCGTTTCAAGGCTTTGCGACACGCGAGAGCGGCAGCGCGGCGTCTGTGGTCGCTGATGGGATCGCGAAACCGATACTTCGCGGGACCGATATCTGACCGTTCGGGGGATTGCGTGCGATGTCGTCTTGATTGGATATTGGTGTAATATTTATGTATAAATAATTTTACTATAGAAATACTTACTTTTTCTTTTGTAAAATCAGTCTGTATTTTTAATTCACGTAATCGAAATTTGATTCCGATTTGTATATATTCGGCGCAAATTCATAATTTTAATTTCGACTAGGCCATTTGATTGCCTGGTGAAAATTGCACTATGGCGGGATCGTTCGAATTTATTATTCCCATATCCTTGACGGACAGATGCGATTATTGGAGCGTGATG
Organism: Microbaculum mangrovi; assembly: GCF_051390635.1. NCBI lineage: Bacteria > Pseudomonadati > Pseudomonadota > Alphaproteobacteria > Hyphomicrobiales > Tepidamorphaceae > Microbaculum > Microbaculum mangrovi. The sequence continues at coordinate 832,806 of NZ_JBPODT010000001.1, read as the reverse complement.
GCCGCGCCTGCAAGCTGGCAGGGGAACGGCGATCGGCAGTGAACCCGTTCGGTCGGACCGTTCGATCCAATCGAAACAAGGACGACCAATGGCTTTCAGCAAATTCGCACTGACGCTCGCGGTTGCGTTCGCGGCCCTTCCGTTGGCGGCGGAGGCGGCGTCGCTGCACGATCCCGTTTCGAGCAATGGGGATCATCGGGTGCGGGCAGAGGCCCTGGACGCGGCGTCCTCGACGAAAAAGATGATCCCCGCTTTTCGGGGCGACACCCAGAGCCTGTCCTACAGGGTGATCGAGGATGCGCTCGCGACCCTGAAGGGCGGGGAGATGTCCTACGAGGAATTCGAGGTCCTGAATGCACTCGAGGCGATGGGGGCGCCGGTCGGAACCGAGTCGATCATCGGAAGGGATACCCGCAGGCGCGTTCGCCGGACCAAGCGTTGGCCGAACCGGGCGGTGACGCTCGTGACTTTCAGCGCTGGTCGGTGCACCGGCTGGCTGATGAGCCCGGACACCGTGGCGACGGCCGGCCATTGCGTTCACGAGGGTGACGGCGGCGACTTCTATCCGGTGGAGAGCTACAAGATCTATCCGGGTGCGAACGGGTCCAGGACGCCGTACGGTTCCTGCAATGCCACCAATCTCCATACCGTCAGGGGCTGGGCGAAGCGCGGGCGGGACGACTTCGACTACGGTGCGATCAAGCTCGACTGCGATATCGGCGAGACGGTGGGGTATCTCGGCTTCTTCTGGAAGCGCGGTTCCCTCAACGGGATGCGGACGATCATCACCGGATTCCCGGGCGACAAACGGCTGACCATGTGGCGCAGCAAGGGGCGCGTGACGGCGACCGAGCGGCGGCGTGTGTTCTACCGGAACGACACGACCGGCGGCATGAGCGGATCGCCGGTCTATCGCAGAAAGAGGGGCTGCAATAGCTTTTGCGCCATGGCGATCCACGCCTACGGCACCTACAATGGTCCGCCCTACAGCACCAATAATCACGGCACGCGGATCAACAGGGCCGTGTACCGGAACCTTCGGAAATGGAGACGGTGAGGGGATCGAGCGACAGCCGTGATCGGACGCGTCCTTCGCGTCCGGTCAGTGACATTGCTCCTGCGGCCCGCTTCCGGGACGCAAGGCAAGCTCGCGTCATTCCGGCGGTCGCGCTTGCGCTGGTCTTCGTCCTGGCGATCTTGACGGGAGGCGTGTCGGCGATGGCGAACAAGAACAAGCCCGTCTCCGCCAACGAGGCAGCAGCTGGCGAGACGGCGGAGGAGGCGCATGGATTGCGCACGGGCGTCGTCGGAACCGTCCGTTCGCCGGCCGGCGCGCCGATTCCGGGCGCCGTGATCGTTGCCCGATCGCTCGATACGCCGACGAAAGCGATCCCCGAGATCGCCATCGTGACCAACGAGAACGGCTCCTTCGCCTGGCCGTTGCGGCCGGGGCGCTATGAACTGGCGCCGATGCTCGACGGCCGGCGCGGTGACTTTCGCCCCGTCGCCGTCGCGCCGAAATCCGTCACGCGGCTCGATCTGGTGTTCGATCGATAGGCCGGAAATTCGGCTTCATTCCACTGTCGTTTGGTTGCTATGGCGAAATTGCACATTCAAACATGCGGGTACCCGCCGATCCTGTTTGTCAGGTTACGGTTTTGTGACACTATGGCGACAGGGCACAGCGTGTGGACTGGCGCGCATGCCGACAGAGGGAGAACAAGCAGATGAACGGGACTATCGCACAACGCGGCACCTTCAAGCGGGTCGCAAGGACGGCGGCGGGCCTCGTGCTCGGTGCCATGCTGTTCGCGGGCACCGGCGGCAGCGCGGATGCGGGCAAGATCACCGTCTACACTTCCTATGAAGAAGACGAACTCGCCGCGTTCCTCGAAGCGATGCAGGCGGACCTGCCCGACGTCGAGGTCGACGTCCTGCGTCTCTCGACCGGCGACCTGCGGGCGCGGATGCTGGCGGAAGCCGACAATCCGAAGCACGACGTGATCTGGGGCTGGGCGGCGACCGCGATGGTCGATCCGCGCATCATGGCGATGCTGGAGCCGTATTCGCCGGCTGACATCGACAAGGTGCCGGCGCGCTTCCGCGACAAGGACGGCAACTGGTTCGCCACCACCGGCTACATGGGCGCCTTCTGCGTCAACAACGAGGAGATGGCGAAGGACAACCTGCCGATGCCGGCGTCCTGGCAGGACCTGATCAAGCCTGAATACGAGGGCAAGCTCGTCATGCCGAACCCGGCGAGCTCCGGCACCGGCTACCTGCACGTCGCCTCGATCCTGCAGATGATGGGCGAGGAGAAGGGCTGGGAATATCTCGACGCGCTCGACAAGAACATGGACCAGTACATCAAGTCCGGGTCGAAGCCGTGCAACGCGGCGAGCGCCGGCGAGTTCGCCATCGGCATCTCATTTGCCCTGCGCGCCATCAAGAATATCGACGAGGGCTACCCGATCACCATGGTGATCCCGAGCGAGGGCGCCGGCCACGAGCTCGAGGCCAATGCGCTGATGAAGACCTCGCAGAACAAGGACGACGCCAAGAAGTTCCTCGACTGGACCGTCTCCAAGAACGCCGAGGCCGAATACAACAAGTGGAAGTCGATCGTGACCATGCAGGGTCGCGACATGCCGGAGAAGTTCAAGAACGCCGGCCTGCCCGACGATATCTCCACGGTGCTGTTCGAGGTCGACTACGCCTGGGCCGCCGAGAACCACGACCGTATCATCGCGGAATGGCAGAAGCGGTACGAGCAGTAATCAGCCCCCGGGGGACGGCAGCGCCGTTCCCCGTTTTTCTTTCCGGTCAGGGGGTGTGATGTTTCTCAGCTTGCGTGACGTCACCAAGCGCTTCGGCGCCGTGGTGGCGGTCGATCATGTCGATCTCGATCTCGCGGAGGGCGAGTTCGTCTGTTTTCTCGGTCCGTCAGGGTGCGGAAAGACGACCCTGCTGCGCCTTGTCGCGGGTCTGGAGACGCTCGACGAGGGCGAGATCCTTCTGGAGGGCGACGATCTTGCCGGCCTTCCGGCCCGCAAGCGCAATTTCGGGGTCGTCTTCCAGTCCTATTCGCTGTTTCCCAACATGACTGTGGCGCGCAACATCGCCTACGGCCTCGAGTGCCGTAAATGGGACCGTGCCCGCATCGAAGCGCGGGTCGCCGAGATGCTCGACGTCGTTCATCTGGGCCAGCACGCCGACAAGCTTCCCCACGAGCTTTCCGGCGGCATGCAGCAGCGTGTCGCGCTTGCCCGGGCGCTGGCACCGGAGCCGGCGGTGCTGCTTCTCGACGAACCGCTGTCGGCCCTCGACGCCAAGGTGCGCGAGTCCCTGCGCGGCGAGATCCGCGAGCTGCAGCAGCGGCTCGGCATCACCACGATCATGGTCACGCACGACCAGGACGAGGCGATGGAGATGGCCGACCGCATCGTGGTCATGAACGGCGGCCGTATCGAACAGATCGGGACCGCGGAGGGTCTCTACTGGAGCCCTGAGACGCGGTTCGTCGGCGAATTCATCGGCCGGCTGAACATCCTGGACGATCCGGATCTGCGCGCGGGTCTCGATGCGGCCGAGCAGGGCACCGTCCTGGCCATCCGGCCGGAACACGTGGCGCTTGCCGATGGCGGATCGCTGGAAGGCACGGTTCATCGGGTTGCGTTCCTCGGCAACACCATGCGGCTCGGCGTCGGGACCAAGGGCCAGGAGCTCGAGATCGAGGTGCATGGGCGGCGCAAGCGTCTGGCGGTCGGGGACCGGGTTCGTTTCGATCTGCCCGCCGACCGCATCTGCCGGCTCGCGGCCGCGCCGGCATGAGCGTGACAGCCGTACCGAAAGCGCCAGCGCGCTCCATGGACGCCGACCGTGTGTTCGGCACGTTCATGGTCGCGGCGACCGGCCTGCTGCTCGTCGTCTTCGTGCTGGTGCCGCTCTGGGCGATCCTGAAGAATTCCTTCATTACGCCCGAGGGTATCGGTCTTGCCAATTTCGTCCGTTATTTCACGGACGCCCGATTCATCGGCATCGTCGGCAATACGTTCGAGGTGGGCCTGAGCGTCACCGCGACGACCCTCGTTCTCGCCTACGGTTTCGCCTACGCGATGCAGCGAAGCTGCATGCCGCTGAAGCCCGTGCTCCGGATCGTCGCGCTGCTGCCGGTGTTCTCGCCGTCGCTGGTGCAGGCGCTCGGCCTGCAGTTCCTGCTCGGGCGCAACGGTTTCATCAACCGCACGTTCGGCACCGATATCGACATATACGGCTTCTGGGGCATCTATTTCGCCGACGTCGTCTATGCGTTTCCGCACGCCTTCCTGATCCTGAGCACCGCGCTCGCGGTCGCCGATGCGCGTATGTACGAATCCGCGGAAAGTCTCGGCGCGGGTCCCTGGCGGATCTTCAGGACCGTGACGCTGCCCGGCACCCGCTACGGGCTCGCCTCCGCCGGGTTCGTGGTCTTCACGATCGTCATCACCGATTTCGGCAATCCTGTCGTCATCGGCGGCAACTACTCGGTGCTCGCCGTCGAGATCTACAATCAGGTTTCCGGTCAGGCGAATTTCGCGATGGGCGCGGTGATCGGCGTCGTCCTGCTGTTGCCGGCGGCGCTCGCCGTCATGGGCGAGAAATGGATCGCGCGGCGGCAGTTCGCATCGCTGACCTCGCAATCGGTGCCGCTGGTTCCAAAGCCGCAACGCGGCCGCGATCTCGCCTGGTTCGCCTATTCGCTCGTCGTCGCCGCCGGGATCCTGTCGCTGGTCGCGATCGTCGTCTACGCGAGTTTCGTGAGGCTGTGGCCCTATAATCTGACGCTGACCCTGCGTCACTACGAGTTCGACGTTCAGAACGGCATCGCGCCGTTGTGGACGAGCATCTACGTGGCGATCGTCACGGCGCTGCTGTCGGTCGTCTTCGTCACCGGCGCGGCCTACGCGAACCACGCGTTCCCGAACCGGGCGTCGCGGTTCGTCTACTTCCTCGCGATCCTGCCGGCGGCGGTGCCGGGCATGGTGCTCGGTCTCGGCTACATACTCGCCTTCAACACGCCCGGTCAGCCGGTCTACCTGATCTACGATACGATCCTGATCATCGCCGTCTGCAATCTCTATCACTACCACGCGCAGGGCTTCCTGCTCGCGACGACCAACATCAAGCAGATCTCCTCGACCTTCGACGAAGCCTCCTCGACGCTCGGCGCGACCAAGGCGACGACGGTGAGGCGGATCATCCTGCCGATGATCTGGCCGACGGTGCTCGGCGTCGGCGTGTTCTTCTTCATGCGCGCGATGGTGACCCTGTCGGCGGTGATCTTCCTGATCACGCCGTCGACGCAGCTCGCCGCCGTCTCGGTGCTTTATCTCGACGACCGCGGCGCGCTGAACCAGGCCGCCGCCTTTGCCGTGTGCATCATGGCCACGGTCGTGGCGTTCCTGCTCGTGGCGCAGCTCATCCTGAGGCTTGCCGGCGTGCGTGGCGTCAGCCTGGTTCGCTGAACCACGTCAGACCGCGAACCGGGTCAGGCGCCGATCGCGACGATGGCCGTCAGCGCGGCGCATTCGGCGGCGATGCCCGCGGCACCGACGACGTCGCCGGTCTGGCCGCCGATCTGCCGAAGCGCCAGCACACCGACCGCGACGACGGCGAGGGCGGCGAAGACGACCGCCAGGATCGCCGCGCCGGGCGTCAGCACCAGAAACGCGATCAGGATTGAAATCGCCGCGGCTTCCGCCGCCGCCGAGCCATCCAGGCTGCCGACGCCGGCAGACAGGCCGTCGGTCCGGGCCGGTTCGATCAGGCGCATGAACAGGCCCATGCCGCCGCGCGAGAGGGCCGCCGAGGCGACGAGCGCGCCGAGGACCGCGCCGGTCCCGGCGAGCGCGGAGATCGCGCCGAGGCGCAGTGCGAAGACGAGGACCAGCGCCATCACGCCGTAGCTGCCGATACGGCTGTCGCGCATGATCTCGAGCTTGTCCTCCCGCTCTGCGCCGCCGCCGAACCCGTCGGCGGTATCGGCCAGACCGTCCTCGTGCAGACCGCCGGTCGCGAGCACCATGGCACCGAGTGCAATGGCACCGGCGATCAACGGCGTCACCCCGATGAAGGCAAGCAGCCAGTAAGCGACCCCGCCGATCAGGCCGACGACGACGCCGACCAGGGGATAGGCCCAGACCGAACGGCCCGCATCGGCATAGTCCGTACCCGGAACGATGCGCGCGACGGGCAGCCGGGTGAGCAACCCGAAGGCCGAGACGAGTTCGCTGAGACGCGACAACGGGTCAGCCCTTTCCGTCGACGCCGGCCTCGGCGAAGGTCGCCATGCCGGCATGGCAGGTGACCGCGGCACGCAGGATCGGGATCGCGACCGCCGCGCCGGAGGCCTCGCCGAGCCGCATGCCGAGATCGATCAGCGGGGCCTTGCCGAGGGCTTCGGCGAGACGGCGATGCCCGGGCTCGGCCGATGTATGGGCGACCAGCGCATGGTCGAGGCCGCCTTTGGCGACCTTTGCCAGCGGGGCGGCGGCGGCGGTCGAGACGAAGCCGTCGAGTAGCACCGGGATGCCGTGCATGCGCGCGGCGAGGACGGCGCCGAACATACCGGCGAGCTCGTAGCCGCCGAGACACATCGCCGCCTGCAGGGGATCGGCGAGCGTATCGGCATGGCGGGTAAGGCCGGCATCGATCGTGTCACACTTGCGACGGAGCCCCTCGTCGTCGACACCGGTGCCGCGTCCCGCCCAGTGGCGACCGTCGCCGCCACAAAGCGCGGCCGAGAGGGCGGCGGCGACCGTGGTGTTGCCGATACCCATTTCGCCGACGCAAAGCAGGTCGATGTCGGGTGGAACAGCATCGTATCCCGCCGCGACGGCGGCGAGGAAACCGGCCTCGTCCATCGCCGGCCCGATGGTGAAGTCGGCTGTCGGCACGTCGAGATCGAAGGGAATTACAGTGAGGTCGGCACCGGCGGCCCGGCAGAGCTGGTTGATCGCGGCCCCGCCGGCGTCGAAGTTCGCGACCATCTGGGCGGTGACGCTCGCCGGGAAGGCGGAGACGCCGCGCGCGGAGACGCCGTGATTGCCGGCGAACACCAGCACCAGCACACGGTCGAGGAGGGGCATCGCCCGGCCCTGCCAGCGGGCCAGCCAGGCGGGAATATCTTCCAGACGGCCGAGACTTCCCGGCGGCTTGGTCAGTTGGGTCTGGCGATCGACGACGACGGCTGCCGCCGCGTCGTCCGCTTCCGGCAGCTCGAGGCAGGCAGTGCGCAATTCGGCGAGCGAGGCAAACCGGCTCATTTCAACTCCGCGATGGCATGGAAGAAGGTGCCGCTGACGCGACCGCGCCGCCCGCCGGACGCTCCGAGATCGCGTCCCTGGCCGTCGATCAGGTCGGCAAGCGGTTCGTCGGATCCCGCCTCGATGACGGTGGCGTAGTGGAATTCGTGCCCGCGCAGGACGGCGCCGGCCGGGCCCGCCGGGCAATCCGCCTTGAGCGTCGCCTGCCGGTATCCGAGGTTCATCTTGCGCTTTGCGAAGCTGGTCGCGTGGCCGAGCAGTCCGGTCATCGCGTGGCGGGTGCCCTCGGCGTCTTCCAGGCCCTCGCCGAGCACCATGTAGCCGCCACATTCGCCGTGAACGGGGTGGGTCTCGGCGAAGGCCTTCAGCCCGGACCGGAACGCCGTGGCGGCGGCAAGCGCCCCGGCGTGCAGCTCGGGATAGCCCCCCGGCAGCCAGCAGACATCGCACTCTGCCGGCGGCGCTTCGTCGGCCAGCGGCGAGAACGGGATGATCTCCGATCCGGCCCGGCGCCAGCCATCGGTGAGATGCGGGTAGATGAAGGTGAAGGCGGCGTCGGAGGCCAGCGCGATGCGCTGTCCCGGCGGGCGGAGCACCGGCGCCGCGCCAGCCGTGGTCGGGGCGACGGGGCGGGCCGTGTCGAGGATCAGGTCGAGATCGAGCCGTTCCTCGGCAAGGTCGGCGAGGCGATCGAGCAGTTTGTCGAGGTCGCCGTGCTCGCGCGCCTGTACCAGCCCAAGGTGGCGTTCGGGCAGGGTGATTGTCTGGTCGCGCATCAGCGCGCCGGCGATCGGCATGGCGATCGGCTGCATCGAGTCGGCAACCTGGGCGAGGTGGCGCTCACTGGCGACCCGGTTGGCGATGACGGCGCCGATACGGACGTTGTCGTCGAGGGTCGCGAAGCCGTGCGCGATCGCCGCGGCCGACTGCGACTGGCCGGAAACGTCCATGACGAGGAGTACCGGCAGGTTCAGCCGTGCCGCGAGATCGGCCCCGGCGCCGCGCCGGCCGGGCTCGCCGGAAAGACCGTCGAACAGGCCCATCGAGGCTTCGATAATCAGCAGGTCGGCGTCGGATGCCGCTTCGGCGACCAGAGCGTCGATCAGATCGGGCGGCATCGCCCAACTGTCGAGGTTGAAGCCCGACATCCCGCTGGCGGCGGCATGGAAGGCCGGATCGATGTAGTCGGGGCCGGACTTGGCGGTGCGCACCCGGACGCCACGCCGCCTGAGCGCGGCGATCAGGCCGAGCGTCACCGTCGTCTTGCCGGAGCCGGACCGCGGCGCGGCGACGATCAGTCCTTTCGCGGTCATGGCAGGGTCTCCAGGATACGGGGCGCCAGCGCCAGCAACTGCTCGCGCACCGTGACGATGCCGCCGATCGCGACGATGGCGGGCGGATCCAACGCGGCGTCCTCGGCGTCGGCGGCGATGCGCGACAGAGTGGAGACCAAAACGCGTTCCTCCGGCAGCGTCGCCGAAACGATGACCGCCGCCGGCGTGTCGGGGTGCAGACCGCCCTCGATCAGCGCGGCCGCGATCCGGTCCAGGGTCTTCATCGCCATGTAGAGGATGATCGGCTGGCCGGTCGCCGCCAGGGCCCTCCAGTCCAGCCCGTCCTCGGTGTCGGCGCCGTGCCCGGTCGCCAGGATGACCGCCTGGTTGACGCCGCGGATCGTCGCCGGAATCGACGCGAGCGCGAGGCCCGCGAGCCCGGACGTGATGCCCGGGATGACGCGGAACGGAATCCGCTCGGCGGTCAGCGTCAGCGCCTCCTCCCCGCCGCGGCCGAAGACGAAGGGATCGCCGCCCTTGAGCCTGAGAACCCGCAGGTCCTGGCGCGCGAGTTCGACGAGGCGGCGGGTGATGTCGACCTGGGTGGCCGAGGGCTTGCCGCCGCGCTTGCCCGCGAATTCCAGCCGCGCGCCGTCGCGGCAGAGATCGAGCACGCGGGCGTCGACCAGCGCGTCATGGACGACGACGTCGGCCTGGGCGAGACCGGCGAGCGCGCCGAGCGTCAGGTGGGACGGATCGCCGGGGCCGGCACCGGCAAGCCAGACATGGCCGGGCTCGAATACGGGCGCGCGTCCCATCAGGCGGTTGAGAAGATCGAGCGATGTCATATCGCTATTCCATGACAATGGGGGCCGTGACAGGCCGGTGGCGAGGCGCTATCTGGCAGTTCATGGACGAAGACCGCCCGCTCCGCCGGGGTTGGACCACCGGAACCTGCGCCACCGCCGCCGCGAAGGCGGCCTATACCGCATTGGTCACCGGCGACTTTCCCGATCCGGTTACGGTGACGCTGCCCGGCGGGCAGACGCCGGCCTTCGCGCTGGCCCGGCACAGCCTCGATGACGGCGCGGCGCGTGCCGGCGTTGTCAAGGATGCCGGCGATGATCCCGATGTCACCCATGGGGCGCTGATCGTCGCGACGGTCAGGGCGGGGCCGGACGGCAGCGGCGTGTGCTTCAAGGCGGGCGAGGGTGTCGGCACGGTGACCAAGCCGGGCCTGCCGATCCCGCCCGGCGAGCCGGCAATCAACCCGGTGCCGCGCCGGATGATCGCCCAGGCGATCGCCGAGGTCTGTGCCAGGACGGGGGCAAGCGGTGACGTCGTGGTCGAGATCGCCATCCCCGGCGGCGCGAAGCTCGCCGAAAGAACGATGAACGGACGGCTCGGCATCGTCGGCGGATTGTCGGTGCTCGGCACCACCGGGATCGTCGTGCCCTATTCGTGCGCGGCGTGGATCGCCTCGATCCACCGGGGGATCGATGTGTCGCGCGCCACGGGGCTCGATCATGTCGCGGGCGCCACCGGCGACACCTCCGAGAAGGCCGTCCAGAGACTGCATGGCCTGTCGGAGGCGGCCCTGCTCGACATGGGCGATTTCGTCGGCGGGACGCTCAAGTACCTGCGCGCGCATCCGGTGGCGAAGGTCACCATTGCCGGCGGCATCGCCAAGATGACCAAGCTCGCGCAAGGGTTTCTCGACCTTCATTCGAAGCGCGGATCGGTTGACCTTGAGGCGCTCGCCGACATGGCTTCCGAATTGGCCGCCGACGGGGGCGGATCGGCGGCGCTGCGGGCCAGGATCGTCGGCGCCAACACCACGCCCGCGGCCTTTGCCGAGGCCGAGGCGGAAGGCATCCGGCTTGGCGACACGGTTGCGGCGGCGGCCTGGGACACGGCGGCGCAGGTCATCGGCGGCACCGACATGGTGCTGGAAATCGTCGTGTTCGACCGCAACGGCAATCTGGTCGGTCGTGCGCCGTTTGCTCCGGTTCATGACGTGCCTCGCGAGCGGAAGCGGCGCTGATAGTCGGGATCGTAGAGGGCGCTCTCGCGAAAATCCTCGGAAGCCAGAACCGGTCCGACCAGAATCAGCGCGGTGCGTTCGATCGGTTGGGTGGCAACCGCGCCTGCGATGGTCGAGAGCCTGCCGCGGATGATGCGCTCCTCCGGCCAGCTTGCCCGATAGACGATGGCGACCGGGCAGTCCGGCCCGTAGTGAGGCGTCAGTTCCTCGACGACCCGGTCGAGCGCGTGGATCGACAGGTGGATCGCGAGCGTCGCGCCGGACGCCGCGAAGGTCTCCAGCGTCTCGCCTTCCGGCATCGCCGAGGCGCGGCCGGAGGTGCGGGTGAGGACGACAGACTGGGCGACCTCGGGAAGGGTGAGCTCCCGCCGCAAGGCGGCCGAGGCGGCGGCGAAGGCAGGCACCCCGGGCGTCACCGTATAGGGTATCCCCAGCGTTTCGAGCCGGCGGATCTGTTCGCCGAGCGCGCTCCATACCGACAGGTCGCCGGAATGCAGACGCGCGACGTCCAGGCCGGCCGCGTGGGCCGTCTCGAATTCGGTGGCGATCTCGTCAAGGCTCATCGGCGCGGTGTCGACGATGCGCGCGCCGGGCGGGCAGTGCGTCAGGATTTCGGCGTTGACCAGCGAGCCGGCATAGAGACAGACGGGGCAGCTTGCCACGAGGTCGCGGCCGCGAACGGTGATGAGGTCGGGCGCGCCGGGGCCGGCGCCGATGAAATGCACCGTCATCGCGGACCTCGCTCTGCAAGCGCGCAGGTGGCCATGGCGCTCGAAATGCGCGGCAGCACGAGCCGCCCTTCGGTGCCGGCGGCGGCGAGTGCGGCGGCTTCGGCAACGGAGGCAAAGCCCGTCGCCTTCAAGGCGGTTTCCGACCGGGTCGGGCAGCGCGGCTCGACGGCTTTCATCGCCTGTTCCTCGATCAGAAGCAGTGGCAGGTTCATCCGGTCCGCCGCCTCGCGGGGGCCGGGCTCGGCGTCCTTGAAACGGGGCGCCGCAAGCGCGGTGAACCTGCAATTGGCGATGCCGGCTCGTTTCACCGCATCCTCGATCAACGCGACGATCTCGTCGGCGCCGCAGCCTTTCCGGCAGCCTATCCCCGCGACGATCATGGCGTCCCCCCGGGCATTTCCTCGGGCTTGATTGCCGTCCATTGGGTGACGGTCATTGCCGGGCGGAAACCGTTGCGCGTGCCGATCCGCTCCAGCCGCTCGACGGACAGCCGCGTCAGCGTGCCACCATATTTGCCGTGCGCCTCGATCAGTTTCGCCTCGGTCTCGAGTGTCACCGAATTGACCACCATCCGTCCGCCGGGGCGCAATGCCTCCCAGGCGCCCTCGATGACGCCGTCGCCTTGGCCGCCGCCACCGACGAAGACCGCATCCGGGGCCGGCAGGCCCGCGAAGACATCCGGCGCCGAGCCCTGCGTGACCTCGAGGCGCGGTACCCCGAGGCTGGCGGCATTGCGCGCGGCGCGCGCGGCGCGTTCGGGATCGCGCTCGATCGCCGTCGCCGTATTGGCGGGGTGGCACAGCAGCCATTCGATGGAGATCGAGCCCGAGCCGCAGCCGATATCCCACAGCCGTTCGCCGGCGCGCGGCGCCAGGGCGGAGAGGGTGACGGCGCGGATCTCGCGTTTGGTCAATTGCCCGTCATTCTCGAAGGCGTCATCGGGCAGTCCGTTCGCCAGCGGAATGACGCGCGCGTCCGGGGCCGCCACCACCTCGATGGCGACGAGGTTCAGCCGGTCGACATCGTCGAAGCCGAAGTCCTGTGCCGTCGTCGTGCGCACCCGGTCGCGGTCTCCGCCCAGGGCTTCCAGCACGTGCAGCGTCGAACCGCCGAAGCCGCGTTCCAGGAGGTACGCGGAGATTTTGGCGGGCGTGGTCTCGTCGGCGGACAGGACAAGCAGCCTGCGCCCCGGCTGGAGGTGCGGTGCCAGCGTTTCGATCGGCCGGCCGCAGCAGGTGATCGTCGCCGTATCCGCCAGCGACCAGCCGAGCCGCGAACAGGCGAGCGAATACGCGGATGGTGCCGGGATCGCGATGATCTCCTCGGCCGCGACATGCGGCGCGAGCCGGCTGCCGATGCCGTAGAGATAGGGATCGCCGGAGGCGAGTACCGCGATCGCCGTGCCGCGGCGGCCGAGGATATCCGGTATCGCGCCCTTAAGCGGACGTGGCCAGGGCTTCGTCTCGCCCTTGATCAGCCTCGCGGCAAGCGCCAGATGCCGCTCCCCGCCATAGACGATGGCGGCGCTTTCGATCAGGGCGCGCGCGGCGGGCGTCAGGCCCTCGACGCCGTCCTCGCCGATGCCGACGATCGCGAGCCAGCGGCGGGCGGGGGCAGAACGGGCTTGCGTGGCGGCCGTCATCGGGTCATCTCCTGTGCCCCATGGCACTGAAGCTCCTGATCCTGGGCGGAACGACGGAAGCGAGCGCGCTTGCGCGCGCGATCAAGGACGACGCGCGCGTCGCCGCCGTCGTGTCGCTTGCCGGCACGACGAAAGCGCCGGCCAGGCCACCGATCCCCTTCCGTATCGGCGGTTTCGGCGGTGCCCAGGGGCTTGCCGACTATCTCATCGCCGAGCGGACCGATCTGCTGATCGACGCCACCCATCCCTTCGCCGCCGTGATGAAGGGCAACGCCGCCGACGCGGCGCGCCGGGCCGGCGTTCCGCTCCTGGCCATCCGCAGGCCGGAATGGCGAGCGGAGCCGGGGGATGACTGGACGGTCGTTGCGGATATGAGATCCGCTGTGGCCGCGCTGGGCCCCGTGCGCAAACGCGTGCTGCTCACCATCGGACAGAAGGAGCTCGCGCCGTTCAAGGCCGCGCCGCAGCACGCCTATGTGATCCGCTCCGTCGACGCGCCGGCTGCCGACAGCCTGCCGCCGGATGCCCAGGTGATCACCGCGCGCGGACCGTTCGCCGAAGCCGACGAGCGCCGGCTGCTGGCGGAGTATGGGATCGAGGCGCTCGTCACCAAGAACTCGGGTGGAACGGCGACCGGCGCCAAGCTCGTCGCGGCGCGGTCGCTGGGTGTGCCGGTTATCATGGTGGCGCGTCCGCCGGTGCCCGGCGTCGAGGCGGTCGAGACGGTCGAGGCGGCGCTTGCGTGGCTGGCACGTTTTCACGAGACCGACGCCTCCACGCGGCGGGGCGTGTAGACCCAGGGCTCGCCGTTTGGGCGGGGGACGAGGCGGGTGGCGCTCGAGCCGATCATCACGAGCGTGCGCATGTCGGCGCGGCTCGGATCGGCGCTCGCCAGATCGGCGATCTCGATCCGCTCGTCCGTCCGGCTGACGGCGGTCGCGAAGATCACCGGCGTGCTCGGCGCGCGGTGGGCGCGGAGGAGATCGAGTGCGGCGCCGAGCTGCCACGGCCGCGCCTTGGAGATCGGATTGTAGAGGGCGATGACGAAATCGGCGGCGGCCGCGGCCTCGAGCCGGCGGGTGACGGTTTCCCAGGGTTTCAGGTTGTCCGACAGCGAAATCGCGCAGAAATCGTGGCCGAGCGGCGCGCCGAGGCGGGCGGCGGTGGCGAACATCGCGGAAATGCCGGGCACGACCGTCACGTCGATCTCCCGCCATTCCGGCTCGCCGTCCTCGATCGCCTCGAACACGGCCGCGGCCATGGCGAAAACGCCCGGATCGCCTGAGGAAACGACGGCAACGTCCTTACCCGCGCGGGCCAGTTCGAGCGCGGCGCGGGCGCGGGCGATCTCCTCCCGGTTATCCGACCCGTGTCGGCTCTGGCCGTTTTTCGTCGGCACGCGGTCGAGATAGGTCGTGTAGCCGAAAAGGTCGGTCGCGGCGTCGAGAACGGCACGCGCCTGCGGCGTCTGCAGCTCTTCGGCGCCGGGGCCGAGACCGACGATGGTAAGGCGGCCGGTCACACCGTCCTCCGTTCGGTCGGAACCAGGACGAGCGAGAAATAGGGGCCGTCGTCGTCCGGCTTGTCGGCGAGGCGGACGACCGTTTCTTCCGGCATGGTGCCGCGTTCGACATAGACGGCGCGGTCGAGCTTGCCGGCCCGGGCGAGGGCGGAGCGGACCTTGGCGAGGTTGCGGCCGGCCTTCATGACGACGGCGGCATCGGCGCCGGCAAGCCGTTCGGCGAGACCGTCCTCGTCCATGGTGCCGGAGACGACGCAGAGCATGTCGTCGCCGCGGGTCATGGGAGCGCCGGCGCGGGCCCAGCAGCCGCTCATCGCGGTGATGCCGGGCACCACCTCGGCCGCGTAACGGCCGGCGAGGCGGTCGTGCAGATACATGTAGGAGCCGTAGAACAGCGGATCGCCCTCGCAGAGGACGGCGACGTCGCGGCCCTGGTCGAGCCGCGCGGCGACCTGGCGCGCCGCATCATCGTAGAAGGCGGCCATTTCGCTGCGATAGCGCGGATCGCCGACGGGCACCTCGACCGTGAACGGGTATTCGAGGCGCAGTTCCTCCGCCGCCGGGTTGAAGCGGCCCTCGACGATGCGCCGCGCGTTGCCGCTCCGGCCGCGCTTGGAGAAGAAGGCGACGACCGGCGCTTCGCCGAGAATCCGCGCGGCCTTCAGCGTCATCAGCTCGGGATCGCCCGGGCCGACGCCGACGCCGTACAGTGTGCCGCTTTCGTTCGCCACGTCGCTCATTCGGCCTCGCTCGCCAGCGCGTTGACGGCGGCGACCGCCATGGCGCTGCCGCCCTTGCGGCCGCGCACGGTCATGAACGGCACGCGGCCGTCCGCCTCCAGCGCCTGTTTGGATTCGACCGCGCCGACGAAGCCCACCGGCATGCCGATGATCGCCGCGGGCTTCGGTGCGCCGGCTTCGAGCATCTCGAACAGGTGGAACAGCGCGGTCGGGGCGTTGCCGATGGCGACCACAGCGCCGTCCATGCGGTCCCCCCACATTTCCATGGCGGCGGCGGTGCGGGTGTTGCCGATCATCTCGGCGAGGCCGGCGACCTCCGGTTCCGACAGGGTGCAGACCACGCCGTTGCCGTTGGGCAGGCGGGCGCGGGTGATGCCGTTCGCCACCATCTGCGAATCGCAGAGGATCGGCTTGCCGGCCAGCAGGGCGTCGCGGGCGGCCCCGGTGAAATCGGGCGAAAACACCAGGTCGGCGGCCACATCGACCATGCCGCAGGCATGGATGACGCGCACCGCGACGCGCGCCTCGTCCGGCGTGAAGCGGGCGAGATCGGCCTCGGCGCGGATTGTCGCGAAGGAGCGGCGATAGATCTCGGCGCCGTCGCGGATGTAGTCGTACTGCTTCGGGTCCTGGGGGGCATTCATCGGGAAAGCGTCTCCGGAGTTGTCGCCGCTCCGCCGGCCGGCGCGACATCGGGTCCGCGCAAGTGCCGGCGTGGGTCGGACGGGTCGGTGATGAGGTCGAGATCGGCCAGGGCCGACAGAATTGCGGCGGTGTTGTCGTCGTTTACGGGCACGAAGGCAAGCGCGCGCCACGGCGTCATGCGGACGGTCGCGTCGGCGAAGCGTTCGGACAGATCGGCGAGCGCGGCGAGCCTGTCCGCGTCGATGCGCCCGCGCGGCACGCCGGCGACGATCGCGCCTTTGCGATGGCCCGCGAACGGGACCCGGCCGATCGGACTGTCGGTCGGGGGCGGCGCGTACATCAGCTCCAGATGGGCGGCGCGGGTAGGCTGCACCCGGCCGGGGGCCACGTTGCCGGGGGCCACGCTGCCAGCGTCCATGCGGCCAGAAACAAGAGGCCGGCCGGTCAGCTCGGCCATGGTGAGGATCGCGGTTTCACCGACCTTCTCCGCCAGCTCGCGCATCCTGTACGGCGGCGCGTCGGCGGGACCGGCCAGCTCGAGAAACACCAGCGCCAGTCGCCGCGCCAGGGCCGGCGCTTCCTCCGGCGTACAGACAGCGAGCATGGCACCGCCGCCGGGACCGATCGCCAGTTGGCCGTCCAGATCGCGCACAACGATATCGGCGTGCGCCTGCGGGACCGGCATCGTCCGGCCGCAATCGACGAGGAAGCCGAATTTCGGCGGCAGGGCGCGCAACGCCTGGGTTTCGTCCAGTTTCGCCTCGATGGCGCGCGCGATCGCATGGGAATCGAACGTCGCATCCGGATCGTCGGGACCCAGGGGGTCGGCGGCGACGTTGCGCACCTCCTCGAGCGCGGCGTCGGCGCTGGCCAGGCCGTGCTCCAAAACGGTCGCTGCGAAGGTCCCGGTGGTATCGGGCCGCAGTCCGCGTACCTGCAGGTTCGCGCGATTGGTGAGGTCGATCAGGCCGTTGCCGCAGTCCCGCGCGGCGCGGGCGAGCGCGCGCAGGGCAGGCGCCGGCAGGGTCGCCGCCGTCGGCTTGACGCGGACCAGCAATCCGTCATCCGCCTCCATCGGCGTTACCACGCTGGGGCACCAGCCGACGCGTCCCTCCCGGCTCATGGCTCGCCTCCCGCCAGGATGGCGGCCACCGCGTTGCGGCGCGGGCGCCAGAGGCCGCGGCGGATCGCTTCGTCGAAGCGCGCGACCATCGCGGCGCGGGCGGCGGGGTTTTCCGTGCGCAGGAAGCGGTCGACGGTCTCGTCGCCGAGGGTTGCGTCGAAGACGAGATCGAACTGGCGGTCGAGCCGGTCGGGCAGGGTGGCGGCAAAGCCGTAGAGGCCCTCGAGCGATCGGGCGATCTCCGATCCGCCGCGATAGCCGTGGCGCATCATGCCGGCGATCCACTGGGGATTGGCCGCGCGGCCGCGCACCACGCGCGTGACCTCCTCGGCGACCGTGCGGGTCTTCGGCTGCTCGGGGTTCGACGTATCGGCGTGATAGAGCGCCGGACTCGCCCCCAGCGCCTCGGCCGCCGCGGCGAAACCGCCTTCGTGGGCGGCGAAATCGACGGTGTCGAGCAGGTCGATCTCGGCATGGTCCTGCTGGTGGACGAAGGCCTCCGTGGCGCGCACCCTCTCGGCGAAGCCGTCGGCGTCGCGGGCGCCGTCGAGGCCCTGGCCGTAGGCATGGGCGGAGGCCGACAGATAGGCGTTGCCGAGATCGGCGCGCTCGTCCCAGGCGCCTGCCTCGACGAGATGGGTGACGCCGGCGCCGTAGCTTCCCGGCGCGGCGCCGTAGATGCGGGCCGTGGCCTTGCGCAGGGCCTCCCCGGTCAGGCCGCGGGCCTTCGCCGCGACCGGGTTCCACTGGTCGTCCTCGTCGCGTTCGGCGACCGCGCGGACGACGGCGTCGAACAGGGCGATCTGCGCCTCGAAGGCGTCGCGGAACATGCCGGAGACGCGCAGGGTGACGTCGATCCTGGGACGGTCGAGCATCGCCAGCGGCAGGATCTCGAAGCCATTGACGCGGTTCGAGCCGGTATCCCAGGTCGGCCGCGCGCCGATCAGTACCAGCGCGAGCGCCAGATCCTCGCCGCCGGTGCGCATGGTCGCCGAGCCCCACAGGTCGATCACCACCGATCGCGGCCAGTCGCCGTGATCCTGCAGGTGGCGGCGGACGAGATCGTCGGCGGCCTTTTCGGCGAGCACCAGGGCGGAGCGGGTCGGCACCGCGCGCGGATCGACGGCGAACAGGTTGCGGCCGGTCGGCAGAACGTCGGCGCGGCCGCGCGTCGGCGCGCCGGAGGGGCCGGGGAGCACGAAGTGCCCGTCCAGGGCGGCCAGCAGCGCCTGCCGTTCGGCCTCAGGCGAAGCGTCCAGGCGCGCGTCGAGCGGTTCCGGGGGAAGATCGGGACAGGCGGCCCTCAAGGCCTCGGACAGCGCGGCGCGCTGCTCGGGTCCGGGCACGGCGCCGAACACGTGCAGGCCGTCGCGGATCTGCAGGTCCTTCACGTCGCAGAGATAGGCGTCGAGGCAGGCGAGGCGGTCGTCCTCGCTCATGTCCGCCGTCGCGCCGCTTTCGGCGAGCAGCCCGACCTCGTCGGCGCGCTCGAGGATCTCGGACTTCAGGATCGCGGTGCGGCGCCTGTCGAGGCCGTCGGCGGCGGCGAACTCGTCGATCAGGCGTTCGAGCTCGGTCGCGGCGCCGTGGCTGCCGGCGAGCTTCAGGGGCGGGGTCAGATGGCCGATCGTCACCGCGCCGAGCCGGCGCTTGGCGGCGGCGGCCTCGCCGGGATTGTTGACGATGAAGGGATAGATCAGGGGCAGGCCGCGGATCAGGGCCGTCGGCACGCAGGCGCCGGACAGGGCGACGGCCTTGCCGGGCAGCCATTCCAGCGTGCCGTGGGTGCCGAGATGGACGATGGCGTGGATCGCCTCGCACTCGCGCAGCCACAGATAGAAGGCGACATAGGCATGGCGCGGCGGCAGATCGGGGTCGTGATAGGTGTCCTTGCGCTCAAGCGCGCTGCCGCGGTCCGGCTGGATCGCCGCGATGACGTTGCCATAGCGGCCGAAGGGCAGGGCGAAGGCGCCGTCCGCGACGGCCGGATCGTCTTCCGCAGCGCCCCAGGCCTCGACGATCCGCGCGCGCGTGTCCTCGGGCAGGGTGGCGAACAGCCGCCGATAGTCGGCGAGCGACAGGAACGGTGTCGGGTCGGCATCGCACAGGGCGGCGACGACCGCCTTGCCGTCGGGCACCGTCGCGCCGGTGGCATAGCCCTCGCGGTTCAGCAGGCCGAGGATCTGCGCCGTGCTCTCGATGGCGTCGAGGCCGACGGCGTGCGCCGCCTGGCCGGCGGCGCCGGGATAATCGGAGAGGATCAGCGCGATCCTGCGGTTCCCGCGCCCGGTGGCGGCGAGCCGGGCCCAACCGGCGGCGCGGTCGGCGGCAAGTGCGATGCCGTCCGGATCGGGGGTGTGAATGGTGCGGGCGAATTCCAGGCCGTCGATTTCCGCCTCTTCCGCCTTGAACGAGATGGCGGTCGCAAGCAGGCGGCCGTCGAGCTCGGGCAACACCACCTGCATGGCGAGATCGGCCTGGGAGAGGCCGCGCGCCGATTCCGCCCAGGCCTCGCGCGCGGAGCCGGAAAGCACGAGCTGGAGTACCGGAACGCCGGCGGCATCGAGCGGAGAGGCGCCGTCGTTTCCGGCATCGGGGTCCAGCCGGGCGGAGAAGCCGGTGGCATTGAGGATCACGGCGGGCCGCCAGTCGCGCAGGGTCCGGGCGACGAAGGCCGCCGTTTCGGGCGCCTTCAGGCTCGCGACGTACAGGGCGCGGACGTCCAGCCCCTGTTTGTCGAGGTCGCGGGCGAGCGCGTCGATGGGGACGAGGTCGGCGGCGAGCAGGTAGGCCCTGTAGAAGACGATGACGGCGAGGGGGCCTGGTCCGACCGCTTCACCCTCCGAGATGGCGCTTTGCGCCTCCTCAGGATGAGGGTGGGCGGTAGGGCCGGGACGGGGAAGCCGGTATTCCCCGTGCATCGGCAGCGGCGTGGCCCGGTCGCCATCGTCGGGGCCGAGGCCGGCGAGATGGGCGGCCAAGCGCAGCGCGCGGCCGGTGTTCTCCGGTCCGCCATGGGCGAAGCAGGCATCGAGCCGGGCGCGGATGCCGGGATCGACGGTCGACAGTTCGATCAGCCGGTCGTCCTCGCGGCCGTCGCCGGGCAGGATCGCCAGCGGGATCGCGCGATCGCGGCAAACGCGGGCGACTTCCTCGGCGCCGTAGCGCCAGTAGTCGAGGCCGCCGAGCAGGCGGATCACCACGCAGCGCGCGGTCTCGATCACCTGCTCGACATAGAGGTCGACCGACAGCGGGTGCTTGAGCCGGGCGAGGCTAGCGAGCCTCAGGCCCGGCAATGCCGCGTCCGCCTGCCAGGCGGCGGACGCGGCGCCGAGGTCGGAATCCGAGAAGGACAGGAAGACCAGGTCGGCAGGCGTCTGGCCGAGATCGACCGCCTGCTCGATCTCGTCGAGCGCGCGTGTCTCCCGGACCAGAACGTGCATGTCAGCCTCGTATCGCCGCGTCGATCGCGGCCTGGTCCAGGCCGGTCTCGCCGATGACGACGAGGCGGCCGACGCGCTGTTCGGTCGGCGTCCACGGGCGGTCGTAGGCGTGGCGGAACCGGCCGCCGACGCCTTGCACGGCGAGCCGCATCGGCTTGGCGCTGACGGGCACGAAGCCCTTGATGCGCAGGATGTCGTGCGCCTCGGCGACCGCGCGGAGGCGGGTGACCAGGGTGTCGGGGTCGGCGATCTCGCCGATCTCGACGACGAAGGACTCGAAATCGTCGTGCTCGTGGTCGTCGGCGCCGTCATGGTGCGAGGGGCGGGCGTCGAGATCGTCCTCGGCGGCGGCGCCGATGCCGAGCAGGACGGCGGGATCGATGCGGCCCTCGTAGGCCGAGACGACCTTCACCGCGCGCGGCACCGCGCCGGCGATCCCCTGCTTCAGCGCATCGATGCCGGCCGCGTCGAGCAGGTCGGCCTTGTTGACGACGATCAGGTCGGCGGCGTTGAGCTGGTCCTCGTAGACCTCGGCGAGCGGGTTGTCGTGATCGACGGAGGGATCCTCCGCGCGCTGCCGGGCGATGGCGTCGGGATCGTCGGCGAAACGGCCGGTGGCGACGGCGGGGCCGTCGACCACGGCGATGACGCCGTCGACCGTCATGCGCGAGCGGATGGTCGGCCAGTCGAAGGCCTTGATCAGCGGCTTCGGCAGGGCGAGGCCCGACGTCTCGATCAGCACGTGCTCGGGCGGATCGTCGCGGTCGAGCAGGGCCTGCATGGTCGGCAGGAAGTCGTCGGCGACCGTGCAGCAGATGCAGCCGTTGGCGAGCTCGACGATGTCGTCGTCGGTGCAGCCGGCGATGCCGCAGCTCTTCAGGAGGTCGCCGTCGATGCCGAGCGAGCCGAACTCGTTGACGATGATGGCGATGCGGCGGCCGTTGGCGTTCTCCAGGACGTGGCGCACCAGCGTCGTCTTGCCGGCGCCGAGGAAGCCGGTGATCACGGTCGCGGGAATCTTCTCTCCGCTGAGCTTGGGGGCAGGCGCACTCATTCGGCGGCGTCCTTTATCGGGGATTGCGGGAAGGCGAGATGGGTCGGGAAGCGGCCGACGATGGCGTGGCGCAGCGATTCAGGCCGGCCGGAGCGCAGAACGGCGCCGCGGTCCGATTGCGCGTAAGCCGCGGCGTAGGTGATCAGGTCGTCGGCGTGCTCCGGGCCGATATGGCCGACCATGTAGGCCCATTTGCCCGGCTGGGAGACGCCGGCGGAGCAGCCCTGCTCGCAATTGGCGAAGCAGACGACCGGTTCGACGTCGACGGGCGCGGCGTCGCCCATCGCGGCGAGCTTTTCGGCGACGGCCTCGTAGAGCAGCTTGCCGGGCGGCGTCTCGCCCTCGGCCAGGGGCGCGCCGTCCTGCTTGCAGGTGGTGCAGACGTAAAGGAAGGGTCGGGCCACCGCTTCAATTCCCTCGTTGTTGGCGCGATCATCGCGCTGTCCAGGGTGCGTGGTCCGTTCCGCAGGCGACGCCTTGTGGGAACTACGCCGACATCTCGGGTCGGTCGTCCGCGAATTGCCGGCGCACCCCGCCCGACGTCGCGGTCAGTCCTGGACGGCAGGTCTCCTGGCTCGCGGATCGTCTCGCTTACCCGTCGCCTTCCCGGGCGCCACGACGTGGCACGTCGCCCAGTGGACATCAGACGGGCGGCTCTCCGCCTACAGTTGCGGGGGCAGCCGCGGCATTCGAAGCTTCCTTCGGCACCGCGTTCCCTTTTCACCTTCCTCAACAGGAAGGACCGTCACCGGATTGACTATTGCCTTGCCGGGGGCGAGTCAATCGGGCTGGCAACGACGCAAAGAGGCGCATTTTGGATAGCCATTCCCATCTCAGCCTGGTGCTCGGCGGTTCGCGGTCGGGCAAGAGCCGGTACGCCGAAGACATGGTGCGGGCGCAGCCGGCGCCGTGGGTCTATCTGGCGACGGCGCAGGCCTTCGACGCGGAGATGGAGGCGCGAATCGCCGAGCACCGCGCGCGCCGGGGCGAGGGCTGGCGGACCGTCGAGGCCCCGCTCGCGCTGCCCGAGGCGATCCGGGACGCCCCCGCCGCCGCGCCGGTCCTGGCCGACTGCCTGACGGTGTGGCTGTCGAACCTCATGCTCGGCGGGCACGACGTCGCCGCCGCCATCGACAATCTAGACGCCGCGCTGGCCGCCCGGGATGCGACAACGGTGCTCGTTTCCAACGAGGTGGGCCTGAGTATCGTGCCCGACAACCCGCTCGGCCGCGCCTTCCGCGACGCGCAGGGGCGGCTCAACCAGCGTATTGCGCGGCAGGCCGCGCGCGTGGTCTTCATGGTGGCGGGACTGCCGATGGTGATGAAGGACGAGACATGACAGACGAGAAGCCCGACGAGACCGCCCGCCACCGCGCGAAGATGGAGAAGCGCAAGGCAGTGCAGGACGCCGAGGTCGCCTCCAAGACGATCGAGAAGAAGGGCCTGCTGATCGTCAACACCGGCCCGGGCAAGGGCAAGTCGACGGCGGCCTTCGGACTGGCCCTCAGGATGGTCGGCTACGGCCGCAAGGTCGGCGTCGTGCAGTTCATCAAGGGCGCCTGGTCGACGGGCGAGCGGGTGGTCCTGGAAAAGTTCGGCGATCTCGTCGCGTGGCACACCATGGGCGAGGGCTTCACCTGGGAGACCCAGGACAAGGCGCGCGACATCGCGGCCGCCGGGAAGGCCTGGGAAAAGGCCAGGGCGCTGATGGCCGATCCCGAGATGGCGCTGGTCGTGCTCGACGAACTCAACATCGCGCTGCGATACGATTACCTGCCGCTCGACGAGGTGGTGGAGACGCTCAAGAACCGCCGGCCGGACCTGCATGTCGTCGTCACCGGCCGCAACGCCAAGCCGGAACTGATCGAGGCCGCCGACCTCGTCACCGAGATGACCCTGGTCAAGCACCACTTCGCCGCCGGCGTGAAGGCGCAGGAGGGCATCGAGTTTTGAGGACGCGTCGTGCCGGGCGCCGGCGATCTGCCCCGTCGGTCCCGCATTGCCGGCGGGATCGGAGCGGGCGGCGCTCAGGCACCGCCCGCAAGGGCCAGTGGGGAGGGGACGTGCCGCGCGGTAGCGTTCTCGTTCGGTCGATCTGCTCGGGAGCCCCCATGCGATGACCGCCCGGGCCATCATGTTCCAGGGCACCGGCTCGAATGTCGGCAAGTCGCTGATCGTGGCCGGGTTGTGCCGGGCGCTGACGCGGCGCGGGATCGCGGTGGCGCCCTTCAAGCCGCAGAACATGTCGAACAACGCGGCGGTGACCGCGGAGGGCGGCGAGATCGGCCGGGCGCAGGCGCTGCAGGCGCGCGCGGCGGGGCTCGCGCCCCATGTCGACATGAACCCGGTGCTTCTGAAGCCGCAAAGCGAGACCGGGGCGCAGATCGTGCTGTGCGGCAAGGTGTTCGGCGCTGCGAAGGCGCGCGAGTTCCAGGCGGTCAAGCAGCGGTTGCTGCCGCATGTGATCGAGAGTTTCGAGCGGTTGAAGCGGACCGCCGAGATCGTGCTGGTGGAGGGGGCCGGCAGCGCCTCGGAAATCAACCTGCGCGCCGCCGACATCGCCAACATGGGTTTCGCCCGCGCTGCCGACGTACCCGTCGTGCTGATCGGCGATATCGATCGCGGTGGTGTCATCGCGAGCCTCGTCGGCACGAAGACCGTGATCGATCCCGCCGACGCGGCGATGATCGTCGGCTTCATCGTCAATCGCATGCGTGGCGATCCGACCTTGTTCGATGCCGGCATGGCGGCCATCGCCGAGGCGACCGGATGGGCGAATCTCGGGCTCGTGCCGTATTTTGCCGGTGCCGGCCGGCTTCCGGCGGAGGACGCCTATTCGCTGAGCGAGCAGGAGGCGGGACATGCCGGCGGGACAATCCGCATATCCGTGCCGGTGCTGCCGCGGATCGCCAATTTCGACGATCTCGATCCGCTCGCGGCCGAGCCCGATGTCGCGCTGACCATGGTCGAGGCCGGCCAGGCCATCCCCGCGTGCGACCTCGTCA
This sequence comes from Microbaculum mangrovi, assembly GCF_051390635.1. Classification (NCBI taxonomy): domain Bacteria; kingdom Pseudomonadati; phylum Pseudomonadota; class Alphaproteobacteria; order Hyphomicrobiales; family Tepidamorphaceae; genus Microbaculum; species Microbaculum mangrovi. The sequence continues at coordinate 808,279 of NZ_JBPODT010000001.1, read as the reverse complement.
TCCTGCCGGGCTCGAAGGCGACGATCGCCGATCTGAAGGCGCTGAAGCGCGAGGGGTGGGACGTCGACATTCTCGCGCATGTGCGCCGCGGCGGGCGGGTCCTGGGCCTCTGTGGCGGCTACCAGATGCTGGGCAGGACCATTGCCGATCCCGAAGGCATCGAGGGCTATCCGGAACTGGCGGAAGGGCTCGGCCTGCTCGATGTCGAGACGGTGCTGTGCAGCGACAAGAGCCTCGTCGAGGTGAGCGGCGAGACGGTCGCCGACGGGCTCGCCTTCCGTGGCTACGAAATGCACATGGGGCGCACGACGGGCCCGGCGACGGAGCGGCCGCTGGTCCGGCTGGCCGACGGCCGGGTCGACGGCGCGGTCTCGCCGGACGGCCGTGTCGCCGCCACCTACGTGCATGGCTTCTTCGCCGACGACCGCCAGCGGGCGGCCTGGCTCGACCGGCTCGGCGGCGCCTCGGATCTGGCCTACGAGCGTGGCGTCGACGACGCGCTGGACCGGCTCGCCGAACACCTGGAGGCGCACGTCGATATCGACCGGATCGTCACGTCAGCCAGATGAGGGCGGCAAGCAGTCCGGTGGCGGCGATCTGGAGTCCACAGGCGACGCGGTAGAGATCGAGCGCGCGGCGGATATCGGCCGCCGTCGCCTCGGCGCGGCCGTAGCCCATCCAGTGATCGTCGACGCGGATGTCGCCGTAGATGCGCGGACCCGCCAGCTTCAGCCCCAGGGCACCGGCCATCGCCGCTTCCGGCCAGCCGGCGTTCGGCGATTTGTGATGGCGGGCGTCACGAAGGGCGGTGCTGACGGCCGCCTTGCCGTCGAGGCTCAGAATCGTGGCGGCAAGGGCGATCCACACCGCCGACAGGCGCGAGGCGGGCAGGTTGACGAGATCGTCGAAGCGCGCCGACGCCCAGCCGAAGGCGCGGTGGCGCTCGCTTTTGTGGCCGATCATCGAGTCCGCCGTGTTGGCAGCCTTGTAAGCGGCGATTCCGGGCAGGCCGAACAGCGCGCACCAGACGGCGGGGGCGACCACACCGTCGGAGAAGTTTTCCGCCAGGCTCTCGATCGCCGCGCGCGAGACGCCGGCCTCGTCCAGGCTGTCGGGATCGCGGCCGACGATCCGCGAGACGGCCGCCCGGCCGCCGGCGAGGCCGGCGCGTTCCAGGCCCGTCGCGACGGCGGCCACATGCCAGTACAGGCTTCTCTGGGCGATCAGGGTCGAGGCCGCCGCCGCGACCAGCAGGGCCGCCAGGAGATCCGGCAGGATGTCGAAGAGCGCGATCTGGACGATCAGCGTCGGGACGATCGTGACGGCGAGGATAAGGGCGAGGGCGAGGGCTCCGTTGGCGCGGCGCCTTGCCTCGGACAGGGCATCCGTGTTGAGGCTTCGGTCGAGCCGGTCTATCAGCGCGCCGATCCACATCACCGGATGGCGGATTGCCTTGTAGAGCGGCGCGGGATAGCCGAAGGCGGCCTCCGCGAGGAGGGCGAGAAACAGCACCAAGAGGTTCGACGCGATATCCATGATCGGCAAGACGGCTAGCACGTTCGCGCACGTCCCGGCAGGGGGGGAGATTGCTCATGGCGGGCGCCTGGCCGAGGCGCGGCGGCTGTTCCCCGGTGCGCCCGAGCTGATCATCGACCTGTCGACCGGCATCAATCCGCGGCCCTATCCGGTTCCCGATGTCCCGGCGGAGGTCTGGGCGCGATTGCCGGAACCGTCGGATGCGGCGGCCCTGGAGACCGCCGCCGCGGCTGCCTATGGCGGCGATCCGACGCGGGTTGTCGCCGCGCCGGGCACGCAGGTGCTGATTTCGCTGCTGCCGCGCATCGTGCCGTTGACGTCCGTCGCCGTCGTCGGGCCGACCTATGCCGAGCACGCCGCCGCCTGGGCGCAATCGGGTGCGGCGGTCACGGAGGTTGGCTCGCTCGAGGCGGCAGCCGGACATGACGGCATCGTCCTGTGCAATCCCAACAATCCCGACGGACGACGGACGGATCCGGAAACTTTGGCGGCGCTGGCCTCGGAGCTCGCCGCGCGCAACGGCCTGCTCGTCGTCGACGAGGCCTTCGCCGACCTGGAGGACGGGCCGCTGAGCCTGATCCCCGACCTCCCCGGCGCGGGCGTGGTGGTGCTGCGCTCCTTCGGCAAGACCTACGGGCTCGCCGGCCTGCGGCTTGGCTTCGCGGTGGCCGGGCCGGACCTGGCGGTGAAGATCCGCGCCGCGCTGGGGCCGTGGGCGGTGTCGGGGCCGGCGATCGGGATCGGGCGCCGGGCCCTGGCCGATGCCGGCTGGCTGGCTGAGACACGGGCCCGGCTGGACGAGGACCGGCAACGCCTCGACGATCTTCTCACGCGTGCGGGGCTCGCCGTCGTCGGCGGGACGCGCCTTTACCGGCTCGCGGAAAGCGCGCGGGCGCCGGCGGTTTTCGACCGGCTGGGACAGGCGGGGATCTTCGTGCGTCGTTTCGCCTATCGCCCGGACTGGCTGCGGTTCGGGATGCCCAGCGACGAGTCCGCGTGGGTGCGGCTTGCGGCGGCGCTGGGATGAAACGCGGCAACGCCCTCGACGGACGCAATCCGGTTCGATAGTGTCCGACTCGGATCGGTCCCGGACAGGCTGGCCTGAAAAGGTTCAGTCCAACGGGCGCAAAAGGGAACGCGGTGCCGGCCTGTCTCGACAGGACTTACCGAAAGCCGCGGCTGTCCCCGCAACTGTGGGCGCCAAGCCGTTCCTCCGTCATCCCACTGGCTTGACGCCGGGAAGGGGGAGGAAGGGCGCTAAAGGCGCGAGCCAGGAGACCTGCCGGTCCGTGGGACAACTCAAGACGCCGCCGGTGGAGCGGCAACACGGGTACATACGATGACTAATCAGACGACGACTTTTTCCCAGCCTCTCGCCTCGACCCGCATCGGTGTCGCGGCCCTGGTGTTCCTGATGGGAGCCGTGCTGGTCTTCGGGGCCGGTTTCGCGCATCCGCAGGCCCTGCATGACGCCGCGCACGACGCGCGTCATGCGATGTCCTTCCCCTGCCACTGATCGCGTCATGCTGATGCGCATATTGGCCGGCGGCCTCATCGGAGGCATCGCCGGGGGTATCGTCGTGGGCGCGATCGAATCCGTCACGACGACACCGCTCATCCTGCACGCCGAGCAGTTCGAGACGACGGACGTGGCAAGCGCCGCGCAGATCCTGCTCGCCCACGTCCATAGCGGCGAGACGGCGGCCGAAGGCGGCGACGCGATGCGGACGATCCTGACCTACACGGCGAGCGTGATCGTCGCGGTCGGCTTCGCCTGGATGCTGCTGGCGGCGATGTTCGTCAAGGGCGCCGAGATCACCGCGCGCAGCGTCATTCCGTGGGCGGTGGCCGGCTTCGTCGCGACCGGGCTCGCGCCGGCCTTCGGGCTCGCGCCCGAGCTGCCGGGCGCCTACGCGGCCGAACTGGAGCTGAGGCAGATCTGGTGGGTCGGCACGGCGGTGGCCACCGCGCTGGGCCTGGCGGCGATCTTCTTCGGCCGGCATGTCGTCTGGTCGATCGTGGGCGTCGGCCTGATCGTGCTGCCGCACGTGATCGGCGCGCCGCACCCCGACGACATGGGCAGCCCCGTGCCGGCAGAGCTTGCCGCCCAGTTCGTGTCGGCCTCGCTGGTGGTTCAGGCGCTGATGTGGGTCGTTCCCGCCGTTATCGCCGGCTTCGCCATCGAAAGGATGCGTCCGGCGGCGGCCTGATCGACGAATTCACGTAGACAATCGAGCCCGCGGGGACCTCCTCGCGGGCTTTTTCGTGGGTTGAGACGGCGGTTCAGGCGTCGGAACAGGGGTGTCAGAACGGATGCCGCCGCGCCTTGGTCGCCGCGGCGAGGGCGTTCGGATCCACCGAGAAGACGCAGCGCGGCGTGCCGGCCGCCGCCCACACGGTGTCGAAGTCGAGCAGCGTCTCGTCGATGACGGTGGGCATCGTATCCGGGTGGCCGAGCGGCGGAATGCCGCCGATCGCGTAGCCGGTGATCTCGCGCACCGCCCGTCCGTCCGGGCGTTTCAGGGGCTCGCCCAGCACCGCGGCCATGCCGTCTTCGTCGACGCGATTGACCCCGGAGACGAGCAGCAGATAGGGCGTTTCCGTCTCCGCGCCCTGAAAAACCAGCGATTTGACGATCTGCGCGACCGCGCAGCCGCAGGCCGCCGCCGCATCCTCGGCCGTGCGCGTCGACTCCGGCATCTCGACGACGGTGATGTCGAGACCCGCCGCCCGCGCGGCGTCGGCGACCCGTCTGGCACTCTCTGGAAGCTCGCTCATGGCGGCGTACCATGGTCGAGCGGCGATCTGCCGTCCACCCGAATTTCGCGGCCGTTTGGAATTCGGCGGCGATCGCCGCATTATCGCGTTGAGCTTGCCCGATTGGAGGTATGGTATTTTGTTTGTCGGGTATCCTTCTGGAGGAAAGGCTCAGTTTTGGCGCTGGATGAGGACGACAAGGCGGCCACAGGCGCGCAGGACCGGATCGAGGGCGCGTTTCAGCTGATCCTCGACAACTGTCCGGTCCCGGTCGTGGCCGCGCGCGTATCGGACGGCGAGGTGCTGTACCAGACGCCGGCCATGGCGGCGATGCTGCGGCTTAAGCCGGGCGATCCGCCGCTCAAGGTCGAGGATTTCGCCATCGACCGCGACGAGCGCGCGGAATGCCTGCGGCTGATCCGGGAGCACGGCAGCGTCGACGATTTCAGGATGCACTTCAGGCGTAGCGACGGGAGCCGGTTCGTCGGGTCGATGTCGGCGCGCTTCGTCGAGATCGGCGGCGAAACGGTCATCGTCTCCAACCTGATCGACCTGACCACGGCATTCGAGCGCGAGGCCGAGTTCAGGCGGGTCAACGAGACCCTCGAGGATGCGATCGAGGCGCTCGACGACGGCTTCGTGCTCTACGATGCCAACGACCGGCTGGTGACCTGCAATTCCCGCTACCGGGAATTCCACAGCGATTCAGCCGATCTCCTGGTGCCCGGCGCGCATTGGCCCGAGGTGACGCGGATCCGGGCCGAACGGGGGTTCTTCGTGGATGCCATCGGCCGCGTCGACGAGTGGATGGCCGAGCAGATGGGGCAGCGCGGTATCGCCTTGCGCGAGGAGTTCCCGTCGAAGGAGGGGCGCTGGTTCGAATACTCGCACCGCCCGACCCGGCAGGGCGGCTTCGTCTCGGTGTGGAACGAGATCACCGAGCGCAAGCAGATGGAGCTCGCGCTGCGGCAGCGGGAGGAGCATTTCCGCAGCATCGTCGAGGGTCATCCGCTTCCGGTCTGGATGGTCGATCTGGCGACGTCTGAGATCCTCTACGAGAGCCCGTCGGCAGCCGAGCTGTTCGGCCGCGCCTGGCCGTCCGACCAGCCAGCCTACACCGTCGACCATTTCGTCGATCCCGCCGATCGCGACCGCCTGATCGCCGAACTGCGCAAGAGCGGCGAACTGTACGATGTGGAATTGCGGGTACGGAAGGTCGATGGAACGGTGTTCTGGGCCTCGCTCAACGACCGGATCATCGAGTACGAGGGGCGTGAAGTCTCCATTCTGAGCTTCATTGATCTCACGGCGCGCCGCGAGACCGCCGCCGAAGCGGCCCGGCAGCGCGAGATCCTGCATCAGAGCGAGAAGCTGAGCGCTCTGGGAGAGTTGCTGTCGAGCGTCGCCCACGAGCTCAACAATCCTCTGTCCGTCCTGATCGGCCAGGCCGTGATGCTGCAGGAGCACGCCTCCGACCCCGACACGGCTGTCCGGGCGGAAAAGATCGGCACGGCGGCCGACCGCTGCGCGCGGATCGTCAAGACGTTCCTGGCGATGGCCCGGCAGACATCGGAGGAGACAGCGCCCGTCGACGTCAACGCGCTGATCGAGCAGGCGCTTGAATTCGCAGCCTATTCGCTGCGCACCACCGGCGTCGACATCACCCTGCGCCTGGCCGACGATCTGCCGGTGGTCTACGCCAACGAAGACCAGTTGGTGCAGACCTTCACCAATCTGATCGTCAATGCCGAGCAGGCGCTGAGGGGAACCGAGGGGCCGCGCACGCTGGAGATCACCACGGTGGCCGTGGACGGTGGCGAGGGCGTGTCGATCACCTTCGCCGACAACGGTCCGGGAATTCCCGAAGACGCGCGGTCCCGGATATTCGAGCCGCTGTTCACGACCAAGCAGGTCGGTGTCGGCACAGGGCTGGGGCTTGCGCTGTGCCACCGCATCATCGAGGGGCATGGGGGATCGATCGAGCTGGAGCGCATCGATCGGCCGGGCGCGACGTTCACGATCAGGCTTTCGCGCGATGGCGCGCGGAGCAAAACGGACGAGGAAGAAGCGCCCCATGCCGAAGAGTCGGGCGCGGGACTGAGAATCCTGGTCATCGACGACGAGGAGGACGTCGGCTCGCTCATCGCCGACTGCCTGGAGATGGACGGACATAAGGTGGATGTCGAGCAATCGGCCCGCGGCGCCCTCGAAAGGCTGAAGCACCGTCGGTACGACGTGGTGCTGAGCGACATGCGGATGCCGGAACTCGACGGCGTCTCGTTCTACGGCATTCTGCAGGACACCAATCCCGAGCAGGCCGGCAGCCTGGCGTTCATCACCGGCGATACGTTGAGCCGCCGCGTCAGTGAATTCCTGGCGACCACGGATTGTCCCTATATCGAAAAACCGTTCATGCCCGACGACGTTCGCGAACTCGTCAATCGCGTGATGAGCCGAAAAAACGCCTGAACTGGCCGCAAAAGTCGGAAATGAGGCCTCTTTTCCGTGGCGGATCGTGGTAAACTGTTCGTTAACAGACGACCATCCCGACCGGAATCGGACACACGAATGTCGGAAGAAATGATCATCGAAGACGTGCCGGAGCCGCACAAGCGCGAGAGCCGGCTGAGAGAGGCGCTCAACCGCGCGCGCCAGCAGGCGGCCGAGCGGTCGGACGTCATCGTCGACCTGCGCGAGGCCGAGCTCGCCCGGCTGGAACTGCTGCAGGACGCGCTGAGCGAGGTTTTCGAGGAGATCCCCGAGGATACCGACCTGCTCGAATGCTCGCTTGTTCCCTCAACGCCGCCCAGACTGTGGGTCGACGTGCTCGGCCATGTGATGATGGGCCGCGACAAGCGCACCTACCGGTTCCTGAAGGATACCCGTCACGGCCGCCAGGTGATCCTGGAGACGACCAATCTCGACGAGATCGCCGCGCGCGTGACCGACTACGTGGCGCATCGGCTGCTTGAGCGCGAGCGGGCGCTGGAAAGCGATGCCGATGGCAAGACGGTTGTGCGGCTTGGCGAGACGGAGACGCCCGCCGGGCCGGACGAGTCGTCGCGTCGTTCCGGTGCGGTCTGGGGAACCGTGATCTTCACGTTTCTTGTCGGCGCGTTCGCCGGGGCGGCCGGACTGTTCCTGGCCGGAATGCTGCTTACCGCGCCTTAGATCGCGCGAAAATCGCCGCCCGGCGCGGTGGATTGGCCGTTTTCGAACAGGAGCGTTTCCTGCAATTCCTGCAGTTCGCCGCCGCTGAAGCCACGCGTGCGCATGCGGCAGGTCCAGGCGCCGGAATCCCCCGAGATTTCGTAGAGATTGTACTGCGCGCCCGGCTTGCTGCCGTGCTCGAGCGCCGAGGCGGAGGGCACGCCGACGACCGGCACCGGCTGGCGTGGTCCGGCGATCCAGTGAAGGCTCGCGCGGTGCTCGTGGCCGTGCAGCACCAGCTCGGCGCCGCAGTCGCCCAGGAGCGCGCGGAAGGCGCGGGCGTCGGTCATCCGGCGGTAGCGGTCGCCATGGGTGCGGATCGGGGTGTGGTGAACCAGCACGACGCGGAACAGGCCGTCGTGGGCGAGGTCCCGCAACAAGGGCTTCAGGCGCGCGATCTGGTCGCGGCCGATGCGGCCGGTCGCCATGAAGGGGGCCGAGACGACGGCCGACGAACAGCCGATGATGGCCAGGGGCCCGCGCCGGCGCAGGTAGGGGAAGCCGGAATGCGCGGCGGTGTCGGGGTCGCCCGCCATATATTCGCGCCAAGCCAGCGCCGTGCCGGGAATGGCGCGGCGGGTATAGGCGTCGTGATTGCCGGGAACCAGCGAGACGTGGTCGGGCGGGCCGAGGCTTTGCAGCCAGAGCCGGCAGCTCTGCCACTCCGACGCGGTCGAGACGATCGCCAGATCGCCCGTCACCGCGATGTGGTCGGGCGACTGGTGCCCGAGATCGCCGGTCAGCGCGTCGAGAACGTCGCGACGATGGATCCGGTGACGGCTCCGCCGCCAGTTGATCCAGCCGAGCGCGCGCTTCGACACCAGCTCGCGGCGGAGCGGTGCGGTCTCGGGCGGTACGTGCGGGTCGGAAAGATGGGCCAGCCTGAACATCGCCCGCGGGTTCTACAGTTCGCGGGCGATATTGGCCAGACGGGTCGTCAGTTGGACGAGAACGTCATCAGCGTCGCGGCGATGCGCCCGTCGCGCATGTCGACCGCAGGATGCCAATGGTACGTCCGGCGGCTGAAGAGGCGCCAAAACATGATCTGCTCCATTTGGTAGAGTGTAGGCGCCGAACAGGGTGCCTCGATTGCGGTGGAGATAGATGTTGCACTGCAATATTCCAAGGGCCACAAGAGCAGGTCTGCTTTGCGTGGCGCGCATGTCCGCTTAACAGGGTATCCAGTCAACGAACTATCCGGGGGGCGTACGGCGCGGACGCCCGGAAACGTGTCGGGACGATGCGACGACTGCTGAAACTACTCCTTCGGCCCTGGTGGCTGCTGAATCGCGGCATGACGCTCGGCGTCAGGGCCGTCGTCGCGCGCGACGGCAAGGTGTTCCTCGTGCGCCATTCCTACCTGCCCGGCTGGTACCTGCCGGGTGGCGGCGTCGAGCGCGGCGAAACGGTGCTCGACACCTTGACCCACGAATTGCGCGACGAGGGCAATATCGTCCTCGAGGAACCGCCGCGGCTGTTCGGCGTCTATTCCAACGAGACCGACCATCGCGGCGATCACGTGGTTCTGTTCGTCGCCGGGGCCTGGCGGCAGGACGGCGCGTTCCGTCCCACCATGGAAATCGTCGAAGCCGGCTTCTTCGCCCTGAACGATCTGCCGGAGGGCACCACGCCGGCGACGCGGCGCAGGCTCGCCGAGGTGTTCGACGGCGCCCTGCCGGACACGCGCTGGTAGGGCTCAGGCCGCCTTCAGCCGTGCCCGGTCGTGCGGTGCGGCCAGGTCGATCAGCGGGCCGGCGGGAATGATGCCTGTCGGGTTAATCGAGCGATGGCTGGTGTAGTAGTGGCGCTTGATGTGATCGACGTCGACCGTTTCGGCGATCCCGGGCACCTGGTAGAGGTCGCGGAGATAGCCGAACAGGTTGGGATAGTCGACGATGCGGCGGATGTTGCACTTGAAATGGCCGAAATAGGCCGGATCGAACCGTACCAATGTCGTGAACAGTCGCCAATCGGCCTCGGTGGGGCTGTCTCCGGTTAGGTAGCGCTGGCTGGACAGGCGCTTTTCCAGCGCGTCGAGGCTGGCGAACAGCGTCGTCACGGCCTCGTCGTAGGCCGCCTGGGTGGTGGCGAAGCCGGCCCGGTAGACGCCGTTGTTGACGGTCTCGTAGACGGTCGCGTTGATCCGGTCGATTTCGGCGCGAAGTGGCGCGGGGTAGAGGTCGACGTGCGGGTTGCCGCCGACCGCGTCGAAGGCGGTATTGAGCATCCGGATAATGTCGGCGGATTCGTTGGAGACGATGGTCTCGCGCTGCTTGTCCCACAGCACCGGGACCGTGACGCGGCCGGTGTAGCGCGCGTCGGCCTTCAGGTAGATCGCGGAAAGGCGCCGTTGGCCGTAGAGCGGATCGGGAAAGGTGTCGCTGAATTCCCAGCCTTCGTCGGCCATCGTCGGCGCGACGCCGGATACGCCGATGTGGGCCTCCAGCCCCTTCAGCACGCGGGCCACGAGCGTTCTGTGCGCCCACGGACAGGCCATCGAGACATAGAGGTGATAGCGGCCGGATTCCGCGGGAAAGCCGCCATCACCCGTCGGACCGGGCGCGCCGTCCGGCGTGATCCAGTTGCGGAATTGCGTTTCGGGGCGGCGGAACTGGCCGTCCGAAGACCCCGGCCTCGGCTCGTCGCTGCGCCAAATACCCTCGACCAGTCGTCCCAAAGTCTCGTCTCCTTGCTCGTGCGGGGCCGCGATCGGCCCATCGTGCGGCCCATCGTTCGGCCCATCGTTCGGCCCATCGTTCTGGGACGTACGTAGCGGTTGATAGCGAGTCGAAAAGGCCTTAGTGATCGATGATATTGTTGCCGAAGGCTGAACAATGGACCGGATGGCGGAGATCGAAACCTTCGTCCAGGTTGCCGAATCCGGGGGGATCGGAGCGGCGGCCGAGCGACTGGGGGTTGCCAAATCGGCGGTGAGCCGCCGCCTGAAGGAGCTCGAGGAACGGCTCGGCGTGCGTCTCGTCAACCGCACGACACGGCAGCTCAGCCTTACCGATACCGGCAAGACCTATTACGAGCGGGCGGTCCAGATCCTCGCCGATCTTGAGGATGCCGACCAGAACGCCGCCGCATTGCACGGGGCGCTGTCGGGCCGGCTCAAGATCGCCGCGCCGCAGTCCTTCGGCGTGATGCACCTGACGCCGGCTGTTACCGGTTTCCTGAACAATCATCCGGAGCTGTGGATCGACCTCGATCTGAACGACCGGCGCGTCGACCTCGTCAACGAGGGGTTCGACCTGGCGGTCCGCATCGGCCGGCTCGAGGATTCGAGCCTGATCGCGCGGCGCCTGGCGCCGGTGCGCAACGTCGTCTGCGCAAGCCCCGACTACCTTGCCCGGCACGGCATGCCCGAACGCCCGGAAGACCTGATGGCGCACACCTATCTGCGCTATTCGAACGTGCCGGAACGGCGGGTGTTCAGCTGGATCGACGAACACGGCCGCGAGCGCGTCGTCAATCCGAAGGCGCGGCTCGTCTCCAACAACGGCAACATGCTGCAGGCCGCCGCCGAGGCGGGGCTCGGCATCATCTCGCAGCCGACATTCCTGGTCTATCAGTCGATCCGCGAGGGCCGGCTGGTGCCGATCCTGACCGACATCGAATGGTGGCAGCTCGGCGCCTACGCGCTGTATCCGCCCGGACGACATCTGTCCGCGAAGGTGCGCGCCTTCGTCGACCATCTGGCCACCTGCTTCGGCGACCCGCCGTACTGGGACGACTTGGGCGACGCCGGCCCGGTCGTGCGGGCAATGGCGAGCTAGATCCGGCCCGGCCCGCTGTCACACGCTTATAACTTGACTTTCAAAGTCGATAATATTATCGAGGGTTGGTTGCGCTTGTAACCAATCTGGAACGATTCAAAACTGAGGCCAGCGGTGATCGTCTGTTCCTGCAATGCCCTGTCGGATCGGGAGATACGCGCGTGCCTGTCGCCCGGGCCGGACTGTCCCTTTACGCCGGCCCAGGTGTACCGGTGTCTGGGGTGCAGCCCGCAATGCGGGCGCTGCGCGCGCACGATCCGCGAGATCATGGATGCGGCCCTGCCAGGTGTGCACAGCGGTTGCGTGACGCAATGCAACGCCGTGTGCCCGCTGCGGGCCGGGGAGGCGGGCGAGGGCATGGCGGACGATGGCCCGGCAGGCGGCCGGCTCGACGCGTTCGAGTTGGCCGAGGAGGCATACGCCGACGGTCCCGTTCGCGTCTGAGCCGCGTTTCGGCGCCGATTGCCGCACCGTTGCCCCTGTTCCTATCCAAAATCGCGAAAAATGCGCTAGCCTGACGGCATCGCTGATGTCCGATCGGGACCAGGCCGGAAGGCGCTACTTCCGGGGATGGTCGAAATTTTCCCCAAGTCACTGGTACGCTGCGGCAGAAGGAGGAGTTTTGTCATGAAAGGCGACGCGAAAGTCATCGAATACCTCAACAAGGGCCTGCGGTCCGAGCTGACGGCGGTCAGCCAGTACTGGCTGCACTACCGGCTGCTGGAGGACTGGGGCTTTCTCGACCTCGCCAAGAAATGGCGCGAGGAATCGATCGAGGAGATGGGGCACGCCGACAAGTTCATCGCTCGGATCATCTTTCTCGAAGGCTTTCCGAACCTGCAGGAGCTGAACCCGCTGCGCATCGGCGAGAACGTCCAGGAAATCCTGGAGGTCGACCTGGCCGGGGAATACGAGGCGCGCACGCTGTATCTGGACGCGGCGAAGTACTGCGACTCCGTCAACGACCGGGTGTCGAAGAACCTGTTCGAGGAACTGGCCACCGACGAGGAGGGGCATATCGACTTCCTCGAAACCCAGCTCGACCTGATCGGGAAGCTGGGCGTTCAGTTGTATTCCCAGAGGCACATGGGCGGGCTCGGGGACTGAGGCGCCGAAAACGACCGCAAGGCCGCGCTGGACCGGTGCGGCCTTGCGTGATATCAGGGCCGACCTTCGACGGGAGACACCGCGCCATGTTGCGGATCGTAGAGCGACGACGAGTTGGAACGCGCGAAAGCGCGTGCACCTTCGTTGCGCCCCGTCGCCCGCGCCGCCGCTTCTAAAAGCGCCGGCAAATCCCGACAAATCCGCTGGAACCGGCTCGCGGTCCCCGGGGCGCCCGACAAGAAGCTCTCGGGAACCCTGACATGACCGTCCTCGCCAAACCGATCGCCGATATCCAGTACGAAGACCTGTCCCACCTCGAAATCGTCGAGGGCCTGCTCGACGAAGCGTTCGGGCCCGGCCGTTTCGCCAAGACCGCCTATCGGTTGCGCGAGGGCACGGTGCCGATTCCCGAGCTGAGCTTCGTCGCGACGCTGAAGGATCGGCCGATCGGGGCCGTGCGGCTGTCGCCGATCACCATCGGCGGCACCGGGGCGCTGTTCCTCGGACCGCTGGTGGTCCATCCCGACCACAAGAACCAGGGCTACGGGCTGACGCTGATGAACCGGGCGCTTTGTGCCGCCAGGCAGCTCGGCCACCGGCTGGTGGTGCTGGTCGGCGACGCGCCCTATTACGCGCGGGCCGGCTTCAAGCCGATCCCGCCCGGCCGGGTGAGGCTGCCGGGACCGGTCGATCCGAACAGGCTTCTGGCCTGCGAACTTGTCGAGGGATCGCTCGACGAAGTCAGCGGCATGGCGCGGCCGGCCCCGCGCCGCTGAGGCCTTCCTCCCCGAACTCCAATCCTTGAGTCCCGGTCACTGGAGCGCCCGGGCTATCGGCCCTCGCGGTACCATGCAGCGGTGAGGGCGGCCAGCAGCAGGACGAGGCCGAGCAGGCCGGCGAGGAGCGGCAGCGCCCGAACGCCGCGCAGGATCGAGGCGTCGGTGGTCTTGAGCCCCAGCCAGTCGCTGCCGTGCATGCGCGTGGCCGTGCGCATGGGCAGCACGCGCGGCACGGACAGCCGGCCCGCATCGGCGACGCGGAACATACCGCCGCCAGTCGCCTCGGCGATCGGGGCGAGGGCCCGTTCGGTCGAGAGGACGTCGGTGAACTCGCGCGGATTGTCGGGCCCGACATTGGCGAGCGTGCGCAGGTCGCCCTGCGCGACGCGGTAAATGCCGAGGTCGGCGACCGGCGTCTTGCCGCGCCACAGGCCCGGCTCGATCTCCTCGAGCGTGAGTTCGACGACGTCGCCGGCCGGGGTTTCGACGCGGGCGGGCTCGGCGGTGTCGGCCATGGTGCGGCGCTCGATGACGAGCTCGTCGCCGCGGCCCTGCGCGATCAGCGCCTCTTCCTCGAGATCGTTTTCCTTCATCAGCCAGTGGGCGAGGCGGCGCAGCAGCGGAACATAGGGGCCGCCGCCCTCGAAACCGCGCGCCCACAGCCAGGCGTGGTCGGACAGCATCAGCGCGACGCGGCCCTCGCCCTCGCGCTCGACGACGAGCAGCGGCTTGTCGTCGGGGCCGGTCATCAGCGTGGCACCGCGCGAGACGTCGGAATCGATCAGCCGGAACCAGTGGCTCCAGTCCGGCGCCTCGGCGCCCTCCAGCAGATCGCGGGTGATCGGATGGCGGCGGCCGGCATCCGACAGGTCGGCGCGATAGGGCGTCTCGGTGACCGTTCCGGTCGGCGCGGCCGGCAGGACGGGCGCCAGCGGGGTGCGGTAGATGCTGCCGTTGTCGGCGTATTCGGGCCCGGCGGCGACCAGGACGGCGCCGCCGTCTTCGACGTAGCGGGCGATGTTGTCGTAGTAGAGTACCGGCAGCACACCGCGGCTCTGGTAGCGGTCGAAGATGATGAGGTCGAACTCGTCGATCTTGACCGAGAACAGCTCGCGCGTCGGGAAGGCGATCAGCGACAGTTGCGAGATCGGCGTGCCGTCCTGCTTCTCCGGCGGCCGCAGGATGGTGAAGTGGACGAGGTCGACCGCGGCGTCCGACTTCAGGATGTTGCGCCAGGTGCGCTCGCCCGCATGCGGCTCGCCGGAAACCAGCAGAACCCTCAGATTGTCGCGGATGCCCTCGACCGTGATCACCGCCCGGTTGTTCAGCGTGGTGAGCTCGCCGGGGGCTTCCTCGGCCTCGATCTCGATGATGTTGCGGCCGCCATGGGCGATCTCGACGGGCACGGTGACGTTGTCGCCAAGCGTCACGTTCATGCCGGTGATCGGCTCGCCGTCGCGGGAGATGGTGACGCGCGCGCGCGGCGCGACCGGCCCGGTGTCTTCGCGCGGGCCGAGATCCTCCACGCGGAAGGTGATCTGCTGCTCCTGGCCGACGATGCCGAAGCGCGGCGAGGAATGAACGACGAGGCGGCGGTCGCGCTCGCGATCGTTGCCGGTCAGCAGGACGTGCAGCGGCGCGTTGAAGCCGAGCTGCTCGGCGCGCTCGGGCACGTCGTGGACCTGGCCGTCGGTGACCAGCACGGCGCCGGCGATGCGGTCGGAGGGCACGTCGGCGAGGCCGCGTTCGAGCGCGGTGAACAGCTCGGTGCCGTCGGCGCCGGTCGAGGTGACGTCGATCCAGCGCGCCTCCAGTCCGCGCAGGCGGCCGATCCGCGCCTCCAGCTCGGCGCGCGCCGCGTCGGTCTCGGCCGTGCGCTCGGCGAGCGTCTGGCTGGCGCTGCGGTCGACGACGACGGCGACGACGCCGGGCAGGATCTCGCGGTCCTCTTCCTTCAGCGAGGGATCCAGCAGCGCCAGGATGAACAGGGAAGCGGCCAGCGTGCGCAGCCAGGCGCCGGGCACGCGCTGCGCCAGGCCGAGCAGCGACACGGCGGCGACGCCGACGGCCAGCACCGCGATCAGCCGCCAGTCGACGAGGGGGGCGAAGTCGATGCTCCAGGTCATCGCCTACTGCCCCAGCCGTTCGAGCAGCGCCGGCACGTGCACCTGGTCGGCCTTGTAGTTGCCGGTCAGGGTGTACATGACGATGTTGACGCCGGAGCGATAGGCCATCTCGCGCTGCAGGTCGCCGCCGGGCGCGACGGGATAGAGCGGGCGGTTGTCGTCGCCGATCGCCCACGCACCGGCCAGATCGTTCGAGGTGATGATGATCGCGGAGACGCCGTCGGCGTTGCGGGCCGGCCGCGCGGCTTCGTTCGGGTCGCGCAGGGCCGCCTCAACCCACAGCGGGCCGCCGTCCCAGCGGCCGGGGAAATCCTGCAGCAGATAGAACGCCTTGGTCAGCACGTGATCACCGGGAACGGGTTCCAGTTCGGGGATGTCGAGCCCGCGCAGCAGCGTGCGCAGCCGCAGCATGCCGGGGCCGGCGACGGCGCCGTCGAGGCCGGGACGGGCCTCGAGCTGGTCGCGGGTGTCGAACAGGATGGTGCCGCCCTGCTTCATGTAGGCGTCGATCTTGGCGAGCACGTCGGGTGCGGGCGGCTCGGCCTGCGGATCGATCGGCCAGTAGAGCAGCGGGAAGAAGGCGAGCTCGTCGCCGGCTATTTCGACGCCGATCGGCGGGGCCGGCTCCAGCGCGGTGCGGTCGGCGAGGATGCGGGACAGCCCTTCGAGGCCGGCACGGCTGGTTTCGTCGATCTCGCGATTGCCGGTCAGCACATAGGCGAGATGCGTTCTCAGCGTCGCCTCGAGGGCGAGCCGGTCGGCTTCGCTCAGACCGTCGCCCGACGACTGCGCCGCCGCCGGGTCGGCGTGCGGCGCCATGATCGCGAAGGCCAGCATCGCGCCCGTGGCCGCGCCGCGCAGCGGCCCGACCCGCAGCCGGCGTCCGCTCAGCAGCAGGACGGCGATGCCGTCGGCGATCAACAGGATCACGGCGGCGACCAGAAGCCAGGGGCCGATCGAGCGCGGTTCCGAGGCCGGGTAGGTCTCGATCGTCAGGCCGCCGGCATCGAGCGCGGTGAACCTGGTCGCGGCATCGATCACGTTGAGGGCGCGGAAAGCATCGGGCTCGCCGTAGAGCCCGGGCGGGTGGATCGCGCCCGGCCTCGTCGTGGTGAAATCGGCGGTGGCGATGGGCTCGGCGCGCGGTGGTGGGCTGCCGAGGACGCCGGTTGCGTCGAGCGAGCGCAGCGGCCGCAGGATGCCGCCGGGTACGCCGCGGGCTGCGGCCGAGGCGTCCTCGGGCGCGCCCGACAGGTCGACGATACGGCGCAGCATCTCCACGAAGACGCCGGAGAGGGGCAGGTTCGACCAGGCCGCGTCGGCGGTGACGTGGAACAGCACGATCCAGCCGTCGCCGCGCCGCGTGGCGGTCACCAGCGGGGTACCGTCGGCGAGGCTGGCCCAGGTCTTCTCGACGAGGTGGATCGACGGTTCGGCGAGCACCTGACGGGTGACGCGGACGTCGGGCGGCACCTCGAGGCCGGCAAAGGGAGTGTCCTCGGAAAACTCGGCGAGCGGCTGCGGCTCGCTCCACGACAGGGTGCCGCCGAGCGAGCGGTCGCCGCTGCGCAACTCCACCGGCACGAAGGTATCGTCCTCGGCGCCGGCAAGGCGCGGGCCGGCGAAGCGCACGAGCACGCCGCCATTGTCGACCCACTGGCTCAACTCGTCCTGGGTGTCGCCGACCAGCGTACCGATATCGGCGAGCACCAGCGCGGATACGCGCTGTTCGAGAAGCTGCTTGATGGCGACGGCCAGGTTCGGGTCGGGGCTTTCGCGCAGGTCGGCGAAGGGGGTGAGCGCCCGGGTGATGTAGTAGAGCGGCGACAGGAGCGGCTGCGCCCGCTCGCGGGTCTCGCCGGAGACGAGCCCGATCACGCGGCGGCGCCAGCGGTCGTCGAGGAGCTGGACGCCGCCGGCGGTCTCCTCCTCGCCGATCTCGAGCCGGGCGATGTCGTTGCGAAGCTCGACGGGCAGATCGACGATCGCCTCGGCGCGCGCCGCGTCGCCCTCGAAGGCGTAGGGCGTCTCGGCGATCACGCGCCCCTTGAGGTCGCGGGCGCGGATGGTGCCGGCCGATCCGCTTTGCGTCGCGGCGCGCAGGATGCCGACATGCAGGCCACCGGTTTCGTTGAGGGCGGGGGACAGCGCCAGCGGCAGGTCGCCGGCGGCGGGCGTCGCCACCTCGACGGTCTCGGCGCCGGCGCTTTCGAGAGCCGAGGCGAAATCGGCGCCGTCGGCATAGGCGATGCCGTCGGACAGCCAGACGATCTCGCCGATGCCGTAGCGGGTGACGGCCTCGGCGATCAGGGGGGCGAGCGCGGCGCGGTTGGGTTCATGCGGGGCGACGGAGAGGCCGGCGAGTTTCTCGCGCGCGGCGGCGGCGTCGCCCGGTTCGCCGAGAACGGTGTCCGTCGCCGTGGCGGCGAGAACTGCCGGGCGGCCGGCGCGTCCGGCCTCGGCGAGAATCTCGTCGGCGGTCGCGGACATGCGCTGCCAGTTCGGCGCCGCGCCCCAGCCGTTGTCGACGACGACCAGGATCGTGCCGTCGCCGCCGGCCGTCACCGCCTGCGGATTGAGGATCGGCCGGGCCAGGGCGACGATGACCAGCGCGGCGAGCAGCATCCTGAGGAGAACCAGCCACCACGGGCTCTTCGACCGGGTCTCTTCGCGCTGGTCGATCTCGAGCAGGATGCGCGTCGGCGGGAAGGCGACGCGGAGCGGGCGCGGCGGAGTGAACCGTAACAGCCACCAGATCGCCGGCAGCAGAACCAGCGCGGCCAGAAGCCACGGCTGCGCGAAGGCGATGGGCAGACCGGCGATCATGTGCCCGTCCCCGTTGCGAGGCCGTGGGAGAAGGTGCGCGGATCGTTGCCGCCGGACAGGCGGGCGTGAAGCGCCAGCACGGGCTCCTGCGCCGGACGGTCGGTGTGGTGCACGAGCTGGCTCCAGCCGATGCGCCCGGCGACGGCCTTCAGCCGGTCCCGGCGCTGCGCCATGCGGGCGCGATAGGCCTCACGCACCGTTTCCGCGCGCCCGGCGACGTAGCGCAGCCCGAGCGTGGGGTCGTGAAACTCGGTGCGGCCGGTAAACGGGAAGGTTTCCTCGACCGGATCGAGGATCTGCGCCAGATGGCCGTGCACCTTGCGCCCGGCGATGGCGGCCAGCGCCGCCTCGATCTCGCCGAGCGGCTCGAGGAAGTCGCCGATGGCTATCAGCTCGGAGAACGGACCATAGGGCGCGTCCGTAGGCATGGCGTCGTCGGTTAGCGGCTCGCGCGCGATGGCGACGGCGGCGCGTTCGACGGCATGGCGCTGCGCCGTCGGGCGGAGCAGGCCGACGAGGCCGACGCGCTCGCCGCCGCGGATCAGCAGATCGATGAGCGCTAGAGCCATCACCACCGCACGGTCGATCTTGCGGCACTGGCCCAGCGACGAGCCGAAATACATGGACGGAGAGCGGTCGAGCCAGATCCACACCGTGTGCGCGGCTTCCCACTCCTTCTCGCGGACATAGAGATGGTCGTCGCGGGCCGATCGCCGCCAGTCGACGCGCTTGGCCGGCTCGCCCGACTGGAAATGCCGGAACTGCCAGAACGTCTCGCCGGGCCCGGCGCGACGGCGACCGTGGATGCCGTGGGCGACCGTGTTGGAGACGAAGCGGGCCTGTAGCAGCAGCTCGGGCATGCGTGCGGACAGCGCCGCGGCCTCCCGGCCGAGATCGGTCGGGGACGGGGGCGTCAGGTCCAGTTCGGGCCGGGCGACGGCCAATGTGGATTACCCGAGTTGCTCGATGAAACGGTCAATGACGGAGCCGACGTCGACACCGTCCGCGCGGGCGGCGAAGGTGATCGCCATGCGGTGCTGCAGCACCGGTTTGGCCAGCGCCACCACATCGTCGATCGACGGTGCGAGGCGGCCCTGCACCAGGGCGCGTGCGCGAACCGTCAGCATCAGCGCCTGGCTGGCGCGCGGGCCGGGGCCCCAGGCGATACGTGCGTCGACCTCGGCATCGCCTTCGCCGGGGCGGGCGGCGCGGACGAGGGAGAGGATCGCCTCGACGACCGATTCGCCGACCGGCATGCGCCGGACGAGCCGCTGGGCGGCCATCAGTTCGTCGGCGTCCATGACGCGCTGAACGGCGGCTTCAGCGTCGCCGGTCGTCTCGAACAGCATGCGCCGTTCCGAATCGAGGTCCGGATAGCCGACGTCGACCTGCATCAGAAAGCGGTCGAGCTGGGCTTCCGGCAGCGGATAGGTGCCTTCCTGCTCGAGCGGGTTCTGGGTGGCGAGCACGTGGAAGGGGCGCGGCATGTCGTGGCGCACGCCGGCGACGGTGACATGGTGCTCCTGCATGGCCTGCAGCAGGGCGGACTGCGTGCGCGGGCTGGCGCGGTTGATCTCGTCGGCCATCAGCAGCTGCGAGAAGATCGGGCCGCGGATGAAGCGGAAGGACCTGCTGCCGCCGGGCGTTTCCTCGAGCACCTCGGCGCCGAGAATGTCGGAAGGCATCAGGTCCGGCGTGAACTGGATGCGGCGGGCGTCGAGGCCCAGGACGATGCCCATGGTCTCGACGAGCTTCGTCTTGGCGAGGCCGGGAACACCGACCAGCAGGGCGTGGCCGCCGGCAAGAACGGTGACAAGGGCCTTTTCGACGACGTCTTCCTGTCCGAAGATCACGGCCCCTATGGCGTCGCGCACCGATTTCAGGCGCGCGGCGGTCGCATCGGCCGAGGCGACGATGTCGTCCGTCGTCCGGCTGTCGGTCTGGGAGGTCTGATTGATCGCGCTCATAGCTTTGACTATATGACCCATCGGAGGCGTGCTGGAAGTGGAGCCTGCTCACAGCAGCGTGATTGGCGAAGACAAGGCGGCCGCCTTCGGCCGCTACCCTATCAGGTATTCGCGCCGCTTTCCGGTGCGATCAGGCCCAGCGAGATGGGCGGAACTATGACCTCGCCAAAACGATCTGCCGAGTTCAAATCGCAATCCGCAGCCGGCGGGCTCGCCGGCCTGGAGACGATCGCGCGTGAGGCCGGGGCGAAAGGGATCCCGCCGGTCGAGAAATGGGAGCCGGATTTCTGCGGCGATCTCGACATCCGTATCGCGGCAGACGGCACCTGGTACTATCTGGGCTCGCCGATCGGCCGTAAGCCCTTGGTCCGTCTGTTTTCCTCGGTCCTGCGCAAGGACGCGGACGGGCGCACCTACCTGGTTACCCCGGTGGAAAAGATCGGCATCACAGTCGATGATGCGCCGTTCCTGGCCGTTGAGATGGCGGTCGAGGGCACGGGGCGGGATCAACGCATCGGGTTTCGCACCAATGTCGACGATTTCGTCGCGGTCGATGGCGACCACCCGTTGCGGTTCGAGACCGAGGCGGGGTCGGGCGGCCTCAAGCCCTATGTGCTTGTGCGCGGCCGTCTGGAGACTTTGGTGGTACGGTCGGTCTTCTACGATCTGGTCGAGCTGGGTGAGGAGCAGACTGTGGATGGAACTGTCATGTTCGGCGTTTGGAGCCAGGGAACCTTCTTTCCGATGGCACCCGCCGATTCGTTAGCCGGTTTGAGATGAGCGACGTCGACGACGGTATCGCCGAGGCGCATGCCCATTCGGCGCCGGCGCTGTTCGCTCCCGACGCGTTCAGGGGGCTTGCGCGGCACAGGCTGCTGAAGGCGCCGCCGGCGGGCGACCTTAACGCGGACCTGCCCCCGGATGTCGGCGATCACGATCTCAACGCCGGACAGCCGATGACGTCGTTCCACGACGGGCCGCCGCGGCGCGCCGCCGTGCTGGTGCCCGTCATTGGGCACGAATCCGGTGCGACCGTGCTCCTGACCCGACGCACCGAGCATCTGGCCGCGCATGCCGGGCAGGTGGCCTTTCCCGGCGGCAAGATCGAGGGCACCGACGCGACGCCGCTGGCTGCGGCGCTGCGCGAAACCGAGGAGGAAATCGGGATTCCCGCCGAGAAGATCGATCCGCTCGGCTATCTCGATCTGTACCAGACCGGAACCGGTTTCCGCATCGTTCCCGTCGTCGCCGCAGTCGCGCCGGGATACCGGCTCAGGATCGACGAGAACGAGGTGGCCGACGTGTTCGAGGTGCCGCTCGCGTTCCTGATGACGCCCGACAATCACAAACGCGACAGCCGGATCTTCAAGGGGCTGGAGCGGCATTTCTACGCCATGCCCTATCGCGACAACTATATCTGGGGCGCGACGGCGGGAATTATTCGCAACCTCTATAATCGGATCTATCGCTGATGTTTCGCGTCATTGCCCTCGAACTGCTCCTGCTTCTGCTGCCGTTCATCGGCTACGGGTTCTACCTGTATTTCTCGCGGATCGATCCGACCAAGCGCGAATCCTGGATAAACAGCCCGCTGTACTGGCTGTCGATCGCCGGGCTGTTGCTGATGATCGCGGGATTCATCCTGACGGCGACGTTCTCCGGCGCGCCGCCCGACGCCACCTACACGCCGGCGCAGATGCGCGACGGACAGATCGAACCGGGACATCTGGATTGACCGCGGCGCCGGAATTCCTGCCGAACGGGGAGTGGATCAAGGCGCCGCCGCTGTCGACGGTCCTGGCGGCGCTGAACCGGGGCGAAGCTGAAACGCGGATCGTCGGCGGCGCCGTGCGCGACGCGCTGCTCGGCCGGCCGCACGGCGATGTCGACTGCGCCACCACGGCGTCGACGGACGAGATCACGGCGATGGCGGAGGCCAACGGCCTGAAGGCGGTGCCCACGGGCGTGGCGCACGGGACGGTCACGGTGATCGCCGACGGGCGGCCGTTCGAGGTGACGACGCTGCGCCACGACGTCGAGACGCACGGCCGCCACGCCACGGTCGCCTTCGGGGCGGACTGGGACGAGGACGCGCACCGGCGCGACTTCACCATGAACGCGCTCTATGTCGGCCGCGACGGGCGGCTCTACGATCCGGTCGGCGGCTACGGCGATCTCCTGGCGCGGCGGGTGCGCTTCATCGGCGCCGCGACCGCGCGCATCCGCGAGGATTTCCTGCGCATCCTGCGGTTCTTCCGGTTCCACGCCCAGTTCGCCGAGGGACCGCCCGATCCCGACGGGCTGACGGCGGCCATCCACGAGCGGCGCGGCCTGCTCGGCCTGTCGGGCGAACGGCTGCGGCAGGAACTGTTCCGGCTGCTGGCAGCTCCCGGGGCGCCGGCGACGGTCGCGATCATGGCCGAATGCGGGATCCTGGGCATCGTCACCGGCGGCGTTCCGTACGGTCGGGCGTTCGTACGCGCTGTGGCCAACGAGGCCGCCGCAGGCGAAACTCCGGACCCCGTGCGCAGGCTCGCCGCGCTGGCGGTCGCCGTTCCCGAGGATGCCGAGCGGCTGTCCGACCGGTTGCGCCTGTCGAATGCCGAACGGCGCAGGCTCGGCCAGGCCGCGGACGGGTGGTGGCATGTTTCGCCCGATCTGCCGGACCGGGCGCGGCGGGCGCTGCTGTACCGGGTCGGCATCGAGGCCTATCGCGACCGCGTCGCGCTGGCGTTCGCGCGCTCCGGCGCGGCAGCCGACGAGGCCGGCTGGCGCGACCTGATGGACCTGCCGGACCGCTGGAAAATCCCTCAGTTCCCGATCAAGGGCGCGGATCTGATGCGCCTGGGACTGCCGAGCGGGCCGGAGATCGGGCGTCTTTTGTCCAGACTCGAGGCGGACTGGATCGCCGAGGATTTCGGACCCGATCGCGACGCGTTGCTGGCGCGGGCGGCGAAGGGGCGGGGAGACTAGGCCGACGCCCGGTCCAGAGCCTGCTGCCGGCGGACGACGTCGGGAATCGGGAAGCCGACGGTTTCCTGGGGGCGGCCGAACAGATAGCCCTGAACCCGGTGACAGCCGATGGCGCGCAATTGCGCGACCTGATCATGGGTTTCGACCCCCTCGGCGATGATCTCGAGATCGAGCGCCTTGCCGAGGCCGACGATCGCCTGGACGATCGCCGACGTGTTCCGGTCCGCGGTCAATTGCTGGACGAAGGAGCGATCGATCTTGATCTTGTCGATCGGGAAGCGCGACAGGTAGCTCAGGCTCGAATAACCGGTGCCGAAATCGTCGAGCGCAATCGAGACGCCGATGTCGCGCAGCCGGGTGAGCGCCGACCGGGCGGTCTCCGTGTTCCTGAGCAGGGCCGTTTCCGTGATCTCGATCTCCAGCCGGTCCGGCGGCAGCGCCGTCCAGCGCAGGATCCGTTCGATCATGTCGGCGACATCGCCGGTGCGAAACTGGGCGGCCGAGAGGTTGACGGCCAGTTTCACGGGCTCCGGCCATTCCGTTGCCGTCCGGCAGGCCTTCGTCAGGATCCATTCCGACAGCGGGGCGATCAGGCCGCACGCTTCGGCGGCGGGAATAAACACCTCCGGTGAGACGGGGCCCAGCGCCGGACTGGTCCAGCGGGCAAGTGCCTCGTAGCCGGTCAGCGAGCCGGTCCTCAGGTCGAATTGCGGTTGGTAGTAGACCTTGAACCGGTCGGTTCCCAGGTCGCGCCGCAATTCGTCCTCCGTTTGCCGCCGGCGGCGGAACTCCCGGTCCATGTCGGCGGTGAAGAAGCGGATCGTATTGCGTCCCTCCGACTTGGCCCGGTACAGGGCGACGTCGGCGTTCTTGATGAGCGTATCCACGTCGTTGCCATCGGCGGGGGCGATGGAGATGCCGAGACTGATCGAGCACACGAGCTCCTGGCCGTCGATCTCGTTGACGATCGATGTGTTGCGCAGCATCCGCTGGGCAGTGCCGCGCAGGGCCGCCACGTCGCTGATCCCTTCGATCAGAACGGCGAACTCGTCTCCCGACAGGCGCGCGACGGTGGAGGAGGGGCCGGACATGGCGAGGATGCGCTCGGCCGTCGTCTTGAGGATCCGGTCGCCGATCGGATGGCCGAGGGTGTCGTTGATGTCCTTGAAATTGTCGACGTCGATACAGATCACCGCGACGCTGGTGCCGTCGCGCCTGGCGGTTTCGAGCGCCCGGTTCAGGCGTTGCTTGAACTGGGCCCGGTTCGGAAGACCGGTCAGGACATCGTGCATCGCCAGGAACCGGGCCTCGTCCTCGGCGAATCGACGCTCCCTGATGAAGCGCCAGAATACGAAGATCATTATCGAGAGGCCGAGGGCGCCGAGCGTCACGTACACGATCCTGCGCGACCACACCGCGCTCTGCAGCAACCGCGCGTCGCGGGTCTGGTCGATATCCATGCGGATCACCCCGGCCAGCTTTCCCACCGACATCACCGGCACGTAGAATACGGTCCGGAACGCGCCGGACTGGTCCGGGTCGACGCGCAGATATTGCAGCGTTCCGGATCGAACGGCCCGTTCGAATGTCCCGTGGTCGGTGTGCGACAGAAAGTCGAAGCCTCCGCGGTGCGGCGACGACGGGACGGCTACGTCGCCGTCCGGGGCGAGAACCAGCACTGATCGCAGGTCGGCATGCAGCGTATTCGCGCCGGGAATCGCGATCGTGCGCGGGTTCGAAGGGGGATGCTCGGCATACTTGAACGTGAGGTCCGGGCCGAGGTGGTCCTCGATGTAATTCTGGATCGCTTCAACAACAGTATCCGCTTCCAGCCGTAATGTTCTCAAATCAATAAATTTGCCGACTATATATCCGGCGACATAGAGAACGATCACCAGTCCGCATAAGGCGGGAAGTACCATCAGGTCTCCCCGTTTGTCTCGGATCAGCATCATTCCCCCAACTAAAAGGCGGGCGTTGCGGGAATAACTCGTAGTGTTGAAGGCTTAATATTCGCGGAAAGTTTTTGATTGACGTTGCGTTAAATTCGCGGCCGGTCGTCTTGAGCCTCAGGGCCTGGTGCCGTCAGCCCCTCGTATCGTCAGGGCCATTTCACCACCGGGGGCATCGACGAGAGGATCGAATCGACATTCCCGCCGGTCTTCAAACCGAAGATCGTGCCGCGGTCGTAAAGCAGGTTGAATTCGACGTAGCGGCCGCGACGGACCAGCTGTTCCTCGCGGTCGGCCTCGGTCCACGGCGCGGCGAAATTGCGGCGGACGAGGTCCGGGTAGACGCCGAGGAACGCCTCGCCGACAGCGCGTGTGAAGGCGAGATCGGCGTCCCAGTCGCCGGTATCGACATAGTCGTAGAAAATGCCGCCGATGCCGCGCGATTCATTGCGATGCGCCAGCCAGAAATAGCGGTCGCACCATTCCTTGTATTCCCGCCAGTTGCGGCCGGACGTTTCGCACGCCTTGCGCAACGCGGCGTGGAAGTCCCGGGAATCGGGATCATCCTGGGTGCGGCGCCGGTCGAGCACAGGGGTCAGGTCGGCGCCGCCGCCGAACCAGGCCTTGGTCGTGACCACGAAGCGGGTGTTCATGTGCACGGCGGGCACGTTGGGATTGTGCATGTGGGCGATGAGCGAGATGCCGCTCGCCCAGAAACGCGGATCTTCCGACGCGCCCGGGATCTGGCTGCGGAATTCCGGGCTGAACTCGCCGTGGACGGTCGAGCAATGGACGCCGACCTTCTCGAACACCCGGCCCGACATCATCGACATGACGCCACCACCGCCATCGGCGCCGGTGTGGTCGGACCGGTTCCACGGCTTGCGGACGAAGCGGCCGGGCGGCTGATCGGAGAAGGGCATGCCCCGCGGCAGCTCGTCTTCCAGCGTCTCGAAGGCGGAACAGATGCGGTCGCGCAAAGTCTCGAACCAGGCGCGCGCCGTCTCCTTGCGGCCCGCGAGCGTCGAATCGTCGTTCGGCATGTCGGTGGTCTCGGTCATGGTCGCCATCTGCCGGTCGCCCTACGCCATCCGTGGCCGTTCGGCAACAGGCGCGCACGCGATCGCATTTTTCGTCATCCGGCGGGGTGCAAAACGTTTTCCGTAGGGGTATAGGACGGCTCGCCCGTTCGCCAACGTGTGTTCCTGCACGCGTCGGACAGCACGTATCGGGCTGCGAACAGAGCGTTCACAACAGCAATTGGACCAGACAATGCGAATCCTCCTCACACCATCGCATTGACGCGCCCTTGCCGAGTTCCCGGGTCACGTCCGTGACCCGCCGGCTCCGCATCCGGTGCGTCCTTTCCCAACGCCGCCGAATGTCCGGAGCCAATCATGTTTGCCCGTTTCGAATCCTTTATCGATCCTCTTTCCGTCGGTCGTGACAAACGTCCGCCCGACCAGCTCGTCGCGTTCATCTGGTTCTACACGCGCCAGGCGTGGAAGACGCTGGCCGTCCTGGTGGTCGTGGCCGGCGCCGTGGCGCTGGTCGAGGTCAGCCTGTTCGCCTTCGTGGGGCAGATCATCGATCTGCTGAAGACCGTGGCGCCGGGGGATCTGTTCGCCGAATACGGCCCGACGCTTTTGTGGATGGCGGCGGTCGTGGTGCTGTTGCGGCCGCTGGTGTTCGGCCTCCACCTGCTGCTGGTGCATCAGGCCGTCGAGCCGGCGCTGATGAATCTCGTGCGCTGGCAGACGCACCGCTACGTGCTGCGCCAGAGCCTCGGCTTCTTCCAGAACGACTTCGCCGGGCGGCTCGCCAACAAGATCATCCAGACCGGTCCGGCCCTGCGCCAAGCCGTCGTCAGCCTGATCGACGCGATCTGGTACGTCGTCGTCTACACGGGCAGCGCGCTGATCCTGTTCGCCGACGCCGACGTCCGGCTGACGATCCCGCTGGCGCTGTGGATCGCTGCTTATGTGCTGGTGCTCGCGACCTTCGTGCCGCGGGTCAAGGACAACGCCACGATCATGTCGGAGGCGCGGTCGACGCTGACCGGGCGCATCGTCGACAGCTACACCAACGTGATGACGGTGAAGCTGTTCGCCCACGCCGAGCGGGAGGACGACTATGCCCGCGAAGCGATCGTCGACCACACCGCCAAGCACTTCGTGATGATGCGGCAGATCACCGCCATGAATTTCTCGCTGGTGGTGATCAACGGCCTGCTGATCGCCGGCACGCTGGGAATGGCGCTGTGGCTGTGGCAGGCGAACGCGATCACCATCGGCGCCGTCGCGCTGGCGGCCGGCCTGGTCATGCGCATCAACGCCATGTCCGGCTGGATCATGTGGGTGATGACGGAGATCTTCGAGAACCTCGGCACCGTTGCCGAAGGGATGGAGGCGATCTCGCGGCCCTACACGGTCGTCGACCGGCCGGACGCTGACCGCCTGCGTGTCGACCGCGGCGCGATCCGCTTCGAGCAGGTGACGTTCCACTACGGCCGCGACAGCGGCGTCATCGACCGGCTGTCGTTGGAGATCAAGCCGGGAGAACGGGTTGGCCTGGTGGGACGGTCGGGCGCGGGCAAGTCCACGCTCGTCAATCTGCTGCTGCGGTTCCACGACCTGGAAGCCGGCCGCATCCTGATCGACGGGCAGGACATCGCCCACGTCACCCAGGAAAGCCTGAGGGAGGCGATCGGCATGGTGACGCAGGACACGTCGCTGCTGCATCGCTCGGTGCGCGACAACGTGCGCTACGGGCTGCCGGACGCGGACGACGCCGCGATCTGGGCGGCGCTTCGGCGCGCCCATGCCGATGCGTTCGTGCCGGACCTGGTCGATCTGGGCGGCCGGCGCGGGCTCGATGCCCATGTCGGCGAACGCGGCGTGAAGCTCTCCGGCGGCCAGCGCCAGCGGATCGCGATCGCCCGTGTTCTCCTGAAGGACGCGCCGATCCTGATCCTCGACGAGGCCACCTCGGCCCTCGATTCGGAGATCGAGGCGGCGATCCAGGAGGATCTGGAAGCGCTGATGGCCGACAAGACGGTGATCGCCATCGCTCACCGCCTGTCGACGATCGCGCGGATGGACCGGCTGGTGGTGATGGAGGCGGGACGGATCGCCGAAATCGGGAGCCATGACGAGCTGGTCGCCTGCGACGGGATCTACGCCCGCCTGTGGCGGCGCCAGTCCGGCGGCTTTCTTGGCGAGATCGAGCCGGAAACGCTGACGCCTGTGTCCTGATCTATGTCGGGCCGATCTGCGCGGGACCGGCGGCCGGAAGGCCGCCGGTCTGGCGCAGGGCCTCGCTCAGGAGAATCGCGGCGGCAACGGCGACGTTCAGCGACCTGAGGCCGGGGCGCATGGGGATGAGCACGCGCGCGTGCGCCGCGGCGTGAACGTCGTCGGGAACGCCTTGCGATTCCCGCCCCAGCAGCACGGTGTCGGTGTCCCGGAAGGCATGGTCCGTGTAGGGAACGGCGCCCCTGGTGGTCGCCAGCACCAGGCGGCGACCGTCGCGGCGGAGCGTTTCCAGGAAGGTGTCGAACGAAACGTGCCGGGTGAGCGCGACGTGGTCGAGATAGTCCATGCCGGCACGGCGGAATGCCCGGTCCGACACGGGAAAACCGGCCGGCTCGATGATATCCACGGGTGCGCCGAGGCACGCCCCGAGCCGCAGAACGGTTCCCGTGTTCTGTGGGATATCGGGCTGATAGAGGGCCAGACGGATCACCGGCAAGCCTCGCTCCTCAGAAATATTCGCGACAATTGGACACGAACCCCTTTGGTGCGCTGGACAACGCGGGTCAAGAGTGCAAAAAGGATGCCGCCTGCCAGGTCGGCGGGCGCGTCTTCCTATGCTGTTTCGGCAGGCTATGCTGTTATGGCAGGATGGACGTTTGTCTGTAAAACGACATCGGGGAATTGGACGTGGCCCACGCCCATACGGACACGCAAGAGCCCACGCGCAGGGATTTCCTTTACATCGCCACAGGAGCCGTCACCGCAGTCGGTGTCGGTGCCGCCGTTTGGCCGTTCATCGATCAGATGAATCCGGATGCAAGCGTCCAGGCACTGGCGTCGATCGAGGTCGACATCAGCTCGGTGGAAGTGGGGCAGAGCCTCACGGTGATGTGGCGTGGCAAGCCGGTTTTCATCCGGCATCGCACGGACACGGAGATCGAGGAGGCCGACGCCGTCGCGTTGGACGAGCTGCCCGATCCCCTGGCTCGCAACGCCAACCTGCCGGCCGACGATCCGGCGAGCGACGCCAACCGGGCGCACGGCCAGGGCGATTCCCGCCCCGAGTGGCTGCTGATGGTCGGCATCTGCACCCATCTGGGCTGTGTCCCGCTGGGCGAGCAGGGCGACTACGACGGGTGGTTCTGCCCGTGCCACGGCTCGCACTACGATACGGCCGGGCGCATCCGCAAAGGGCCGGCACCGCGAAACCTCGACATTCCGGTGTATGAATTCGTGTCCGACACGCGGATCCGCGTCGGCTAAGCAAACCGGGGGCTGAAGCAGAATCTCATGAGCGGGCACTCGACTGTTCACTACAAGAACCCTGTGGTGCGTTGGATCGACACGCGGTTGCCGATCATCAGCACCATGCAAGTCAACGCGATGGATTTTCCCACGCCGAAGAACCTGAATTACTTCTGGACCTTCGGTGGGATCCTGACGCTGTTCCTCGCCATCCAGATCGTCACCGGCATCGTGCTGGCGATGCACTACACGGCGAACGTGGGCCTGGCCTTCAACAGCGTCGAGCACATCATGCGCGACGTGAACTACGGCTGGCTGATCCGCTACATGCATGCCAACGGCGCGTCGTTCTTCTTCATCGCCGTCTACATCCACATCTTCCGCGGA
The DNA here is from genome assembly GCF_051390635.1 of Microbaculum mangrovi. Taxonomy (NCBI): domain Bacteria; kingdom Pseudomonadati; phylum Pseudomonadota; class Alphaproteobacteria; order Hyphomicrobiales; family Tepidamorphaceae; genus Microbaculum; species Microbaculum mangrovi. The sequence goes on along the minus strand of NZ_JBPODT010000001.1, from coordinate 778,381 downwards.
CTCTACTACGGCTCCTACAAGGCGCCGCGCGAGCTCCTGTGGATGATCGGCGTGGTGATCCTGCTGATCATGATGGCCACAGCCTTCATGGGCTACGTGCTGCCGTGGGGCCAGATGAGCTTCTGGGGCGCGACCGTCATCACCAACCTGTTCAGCGCCATCCCGCTGGTCGGCCCGACGATCGTCGAGTGGCTGTGGGGCGGCTTCGCGGTCGGCAACCCGACCCTGAACCGGTTCTTCAGCCTGCATTACCTGCTGCCGTTCGTGCTGGCCGCCGTCGTGTTCCTGCACATCTGGGCGCTGCACGTGCCGGGCAACAACAACCCGACGGGCGTCGAGGTGAAGTCGCCGAAGGACACGGTGCCGTTCCATCCCTACTACACGGTGAAGGACGGCTTCGCGATCGCGGTGTTCCTGATCTTCTTCGCGGCCTTCGTGTTCTACATGCCGAACTATCTCGGCCACACCGACAACTACATCCCGGCGGATCCGCTGGTGACGCCTCCGCACATCGTGCCCGAATGGTACTTCCTGCCGTTCTACGCGATCCTGCGGGCCATCCCCGACAAGCTCGGCGGCGTCATCGCCATGTTCGCCTCGATCGGCGTGCTGTTCATCCTGCCGTGGCTCGACACCTCGCGGGTCAAGTCGGCGAGCTTCCGGCCGCTGTACCGGCAGTTCTTCTGGATCCTCGTCCTGGTGTGCATCGGTCTGGGCTATCTCGGCGCCAAGCCGCCGGAGGGCGTGTACGTGATCGCGTCGCGTATCCTGACGGCCTACTACTTCCTGCACTTCCTGGTCATCCTGCCGCTGCTCGGCATCTTCGAGCGGACGAAGCCGCTGCCCGCATCGATCTCGGAATCGGTCCTGGCCAAGTCCGGAGGCGGCGGCGCGACCGCGGCGGCCGGCGCGGCCTCGGCACCGGAAAGCAGAGGCTGAGGTCGGGGGAATGACGATGACGCCTTTCATGAACAAAGCCATGACCCTTACCCGTATCGCACCGATCGCGCTCGCCGCGGCCATCTCGACGGGGCTCTCCGCCCCGGCCGGGGCGGCGGAAACCACCGGGCCGGCGCTGAAGAACGTCGAGTTCTCGTTCGAAGGGCCGTTCGGCACGTTCGACCGGGGCCAGCTCCAGCGTGGCTACAAGGTCTATGTCGAGGTCTGCGCGAGCTGTCACTCGATGAACCTTCTGTCCTTCCGCAACCTCGCCGAGGACGGCGGGCCGGGCTTCACCCGCGAACAGGTCGCCGTGCTCGCCGCGGAGTTCCCGCGCGAGGTCGTCGACGGACCGGACGAGGTGGGCGACATGTTCGAGCGGCCGGGCAAGCCGTCGGACCGCTTCCCGCCGCCGTTCCCGAACGATGCGGCCGCGCGGGCCTCGAACAACGGCGCTATGCCGCCGGATTTCTCGGTGCTGGCCAAGGCGCGGGCAGGCGGGCCGGACTTCATCTATTCGCTGCTGACCGGCTACGAGGATCCGCCCGCGCACATGGAGCTGCGGGCCGGGTCCTACTACAACCCGTATTTCCCGGGTGGCCAGCTCTCGATGGCGCCGCCGCTGATGGATGAACTGGTCGAATACACCGACGGTTCGCCGATGACGACCGAGCAGTACGCCAAGGACATTTCCGCCTTCCTGATGTGGACGGCCGAGCCCAAGATGGAGGAGCGCAAGCGCCTGGGCTTCCAGGTCATGGTGTTCCTGATCGTGCTGTCGGGGCTGCTGTACTTCTCCAAGAAGAAACTGTGGCGGGACGTCGAGCACTGAGTTCGAACCGTCATAGTCGAGATCTAGAAGGGGCCGTTCGCGGCCCCTTTTTCGTTTCTCGGTAGCCGTCGACGTGTCGCTCTTCGCCGCTCACTCCCGCCAGGGCGGGAAAAGGCGGAGAATGGGGGATACACCCGGATGACGGAGCCCGAGTCTGCCAGATGCCGATGATGTCCTCCGAGCCCAGCCGTCCCGGCGATATCGTCCCGCTGCGCGAAGCGGTGCGGGTGTGGGCGCGAATCGCGGCGATGAGCTTCGGCGGGCCGGCCGGCCAGATCGCCTTGATGCACCGGGTGCTGGTCGAAGAGAAGCGCTGGATCGGCGACACGCGGTTCCTGCACGCGCTGAACTTCTGCATGCTGCTGCCCGGCCCCGAAGCGCAGCAGCTTGCCGTGTATGTCGGCTGGCTGTTGAACCGGACCCTGGGCGGCATCATAGCCGGCGTCCTGTTCATCCTGCCCGGCGCGGTGTCGATCCTGGCGCTGAGCATGATCTATGCAGTCTACGGACAGCTCGCGCCCGTCGAATCGCTGTTCTTCGGCCTGAAGGCCGCGGTCCTGGCGATCGTGTTGCAGGCGGTCGTGCGGATCGGCGGGCGGGCGCTCAGGAACCGGGTGATGATCGCGGTCGCCGCCGCCTCGCTGGTGGCGATCTACGTCTTCGACGTGCCGTTTCCGCTGATCGTCGCGGCGGCCGGTCTGATCGGCTTCGTCGGCGGCCGCATGGCGCTTCCCGCCTTCCAGACGGAGGGCGGCCCGGGACGGATCGGCAACGAAGTCGCCGACGCCGATACGGTCCTCGGTCTCGATATCCCCGCCCACGCCCGACCGGACCGCGCGTGGAGCGTCCGTATCGCCGTAATCTTCCTCCTGCTGTGGCTCTCGCCGACGGCGGTGCTCCTGGCGGTGGCGGGGCCCGGAAATGTCTTCGCCGACATCGCGTCGTTCTTCTCGATGCTGGCGGTGGTAACCTTCGGCGGCGCCTACGCGGTGCTGGCCTGGGTCGCGCAGGCCGCGGTCGACACCTATGGCTGGCTGGCGCCGGGCGAGATGCTGGACGGGCTGGGACTGGCGGAAACGACGCCGGGCCCGCTGATCATGGTCGTGCAGTTCGTCGGGTTCCTGGCGGCGTTCCGCGAGGCGACCGGCCTGCCGCCGCTCGTTGCCGGCACGCTCGGCGCCCTCCTGACCACCTGGGTCACCTTCGCGCCGTGCTTCCTATGGATCTTCCTGGGCGCGCCCTACGTCGAACGGCTGCGCGGCAACCGGGCGCTGTCGGCGGCGCTCGCCACCATCACGGCGGCCGTCGTCGGCGTCATCCTCAACCTGTCGATCTGGTTCTCCCTGCACGTCCTGTTCGCCGAGGTGGCGACCGTGCGGGGACCGGGCATTGCCGTCGACGTGCCCGTTGTGTCGACGCTCGATCCCGCCGCCGCTGCCCTGACCGCCGCCGCGGTGGTCGCGGTCTTCGGCCTGCGGCTGGCGATGGGCTGGGTCCTCGTCGCGGCCGCGTTCGCCGGGCTTCTCCTGTGGGCGAGCGGCCTGACCGGCGCGTAACGCCGCCGGGCTTTGCGCGGACCGCGCGGACCGCTAAAACCCCTCGACCACACACGAGAAGCGGGCAGGGGACAGAATGACCAAGGCCAAACTGGGCATCATCGGCGGCTCCGGGGTTTACGAGCTTCCGGGCCTGAAGAATCCGCGCTGGGAGCATGTGCCGACGCCCTGGGGCGAGCCATCGGACCAGCTGCATTTCGGCGAGATCGGCGACCTCGAGCTGGTGTTTCTGCCACGTCACGGGCGCGGCCACCGCGTTCCCCCCTCCGACATCAACTACCGGGCCAATATCGACGCGCTGAAGCGGGTCGGCGTCACCGACGTCATCTCGATCTCGGCGGTCGGATCGTTCCGGGAGGACCTGTCACCGGGCACCTTCGTGCTGGTCGACCAGTTCTTCGACCGCACGTTCGCCCGCAAGAAGAGCTTCTTCGGGGTCGGCTGCGTCGCCCACGTGGCCTTCTCCCATCCGGTGAGCCCGGGTTTCGCCGACCATGTCGAGGCAGCGGCGCGGGCGGAAAACATTCGGGTCCACCGTGGCGGCACCTACCTGGCCATGGAAGGCCCGCAGTTCTCGACGCTGGCTGAATCGCTGCTCTACAAGTCGTGGGGCTGCGACGTCATCGGCATGACCAACATGCCGGAAGCCAAGCTCGCGCGCGAGGCCGAGCTCTGCTACTGCACGGTCGCCATGGTCACCGACTACGACTGCTGGCATCCCGACCACGGCGACGTCGACGTACCCTCGATTCTGAAGATCGTCGCCGAGAACGCCGACAACGCGCGCCGTCTGGTGCTGAGGCTGGCGACAGACTTCCCGCGCGAGCACCAGCCCTGTCCCATCGGCTCGGACCGCGCGCTCGACACCGCGATCATCACGCCGCCCGAGGCCCGCGACCCGGACCTTGTCGCCAAGCTCGATGCGGTGGCGGGACGGGTGCTGAAGGGCTGATGCCTGCGCGCTGCGGGTTCAGTAGCGGCCGAATTCGCCGAACATCATGCCGACGCCGCCGAACAGGCCCGCGAACACGAACATCAAGAGCGAGATGACGAGCGAAATGATGATCGCCGCCGGGATTGCGGCGAGGCCCCATTTGATGAAGATGACGACGAGCCGGCCGAACGGGATATCGATGTCCGTCAGCGTCACGCGGGAATTCGTTTCCATTTCTGATCTCCTGAATCGCCCGAGAGCAACGCCGAGGGTTGGCGTGTTCGGCGCGTCAAGGCAAGGGGAAGTACGATGACACGGCAGATCAACACGCGGGCGGGCCTCGATCTGAAGGCGCTGATCCGGACGATTCCCGACTACCCGAAGCCCGGGGTGCTGTTTCGCGACGTCACCACGCTGCTGGCCGATCCGGCGGGACTGCGGGCCTCGATCGACGAGCTGATCTGGCCGTTCCTCGGCGCACCGCTCGACCATGTCGCCGGCATCGAGGCGCGCGGCTTCATCCTTGGTGGCGCGGTGGCGCACGAACTCGGCCGCGGCTTCGTGCCGATCCGCAAGAAGGGCAAGCTGCCCTACGCGACGATCGGGCAGGACTACGAGCTGGAATATGGTGTCGATACGGTCGAGATCCACGCCGACGCGATCGGCCCGGGCGACAAGGTGCTGCTGGTCGACGACCTGGTGGCGACCGGCGGCACGGCGGATGCGGCGATCGACCTGATCCGCAAGTCCGGCGGCGAGGTGGTCGCGGCCTGCTTCGTGATCGACCTGCCGGATCTGGGGGGCGCCGAGCGGCTGCGCCGCAAGGGCGTCACCGTCCATACGCTGCTGGCGTTCGAAGGCGAATAGGGGCCGAGGGCGAATAGGCGAGGGCGAATAGGGGCGCCCGACGACGCCCCCTAGGGCGCTCCGGAAGGCCGCGTCAGGCGATGGGGCGGCGGCCCATGAAGAAGCGGCCGTGGAAGCTGAGGACGCGGTCGTCGTTCTGGTTATGGCCTTCGGCCAGATAGGTGACGATCCCCCATTCCGGGCGCGAGGCGGATTCGCGCCTGTCCACGATCTCCCAGGAATAGGTGATGGTGTCGCCGACATAGACGGGACGCGGCCACTTCAGGTCGAAGATGCCGGGGGAGGGGCCGAACTTCGGCGTCGGCCCACCCGCCGCAGCGGCGTCCTTGGTGCGCTGATTCAGGTCGTCGACATTGAGCCGCATCCATGTGCAGGCGGTGTGCCAGCCGCTCGCGCACAGGCCGCCGAACAGGCTCTCGCGCGCGGCATCGGCGTCGATGTGGAAGGGCTGCGGGTCCCAGCGGCTGGCAAACGCGATGATTTCGTCGGCGGTGAAGGTGTGGCTGCCGATGTCCGCCTTGAAGCCGATCTGGGCGTCCTCGAAGTAGATCACGATGCCGCCTCCGCGTGCTGGCGCCGGCCGAACATGATCGGGTTCTCGACCACCATGATCGTCTCGTCGTTCTGGTTGGTCATCTCGAAGCGGAAACGGACGATGCCGATTCCGGGCCGGCTGTTCGATACGCGCGCATCCAGCACGGTGTAGCGGATGCTCAGGTCGTCGCCGGGGCGCAGCGGCCTGAGCCAGCGCACGTCGTCGACGCCGGGCGAGCCGGCGGACGTCGAGTCGATCAGGAACCCGTCGCACATGCCGCGCATCAGCAGGCAGATCATGTGCCAGCCCGAGCCCGTGAGCCCGCCGAGGATGCTCGCCTTGCCGGCCTCCTCGTCGAGGTGCATCGGCTGCGGGTCCCAATCGGCGGCGAAATCGACGATGTCCTCCTTCGACACCCGGGTACGGTGGAACACGACGCTGTCGCCGGGCGTGAAGTCCTCGAATGCTTTTCGTGTGCTACCGATCATTCCGATTGCCCCCGTCAGGCCGCGAAGCGGAAATGGAACACGTCGCCATCCTGGACGACGTACTCCTTGCCCTCCAGCCGCATCTTGCCAGCCTCTTTCGCGCCCGTCTCGCCGTTGCAGCGGATAAAGTCGTCGAAGGAGATGGTTTCGGCGCGGATGAAGCCCTTTTCGAAATCGGTATGGATTACGCCGGCGGCCTGCGGCGCGCGGGCGCCGCGATGCACGGTCCAGGCGCGCGCTTCCTTGGGGCCGATCGTGAAGAAGGTCACGAGGTGCAGCAGGTCGTAGCCGGCGCGGATCAGCCGGTTGAGGCCCGGCTCCTCCAGCGCGAGGGTTTCCAGGAACTCGGCGCGCTCGTCGGTGGGCAGCAGCGCGATCTCGGCCTCGATCTTGGCGGAGATGACGACGCAGGCCGCGTCTTCGGCGGCGGCGCGCTCCTCGACCTTGCGGGAATACGCGTTGCCCGTCGCCGCCGATGCCTCGTCGACGTTGCAGACATAGAGAACAGGCTTGGAGGTCAAGAGGTTGAGCGCCTCGAAGGCCTTGCGTTCCTCGTCCGCGATCTCCACCAGGCGGGCGGGCTTGCCGTCGCGCAGCTTCTCCAGCGCGCGGTTCACCAGCTCGAAGGAGAGCTTGGCTTCCTTGTCGCCGCCGCGGATCCGCTTATCGAGCGTCGGCAGCCGCTTCTCGAGGCTCTCGAGATCGGCGAGCATCAGCTCGGTCTCGATGGTCTCGGCATCGGCGAGGGGGTCGATGCGCCCCTCGACGTGGGTGACGTCTTCGTCCTCGAAACAGCGCACGACGAAGGCGATGGCGTCGACCTCGCGGACGTGGCCGAGGAACTGGTTGCCGAGCCCTTCACCCTTGGAGGCGCCGCGCACGAGGCCGGCGATGTCGACGAAGGTCAGCCGGGTCGGGATGATCTCGGCGGATTTGCCGATACGGGCAAGCTCGCTCAGGCGCGGATCGGGGACCGCGACCTCGCCGACATTCGGCTCGATGGTGCAGAAGGGATAGTTCTCCGCCTGCGCCGCCGCGGTCTGGGTCAGCGCATTGAAGAGCGTCGACTTGCCGACGTTGGGAAGTCCGACGATACCGCACTTGAAGCCCATGCGATCAGCTCTCCGCTTTACCCGCCGCGCGCCCGTTGTCGGCCTTGTCCTGACTGCCGAGCGCGATGGCGACCCTGTTCATGAATGTGGAATCGTCGCCGGCGGCCAGACGTGGCGCGTTGTCGGCGACGGCAACGAGGAGGGGGCCAAGCCAGTCCTTGTCCGCCTTGGAGAAATCGGACAGGACGTGACGCTGAACCTGCTCCTTGCGGCCGGGGTGGCCGATACCCAGGCGCACTCGTTTGAAGTCCGGTCCGATATGCGAAATGATCGAGCGGATGCCGTTGTGACCGGCAGCGCCGCCGCCGGTCTTCACGCGGACCTTGCCGGGCGCGAGATCGAGCTCGTCGTAGAACACGATCACCTCGCCCGGCGTCTTCTTCAGCCAGCGCATCGCCTCGCCGACGGAGCGTCCGGACTCGTTCATCCACGTCATCGGCTTCAGCAGCATGGCGCGGGTATCACCAAGCGATCCCTCGCCGACCTGACCCTGGAACCGGCTGCGCCAGCCGGAAAAACGATGCAGGTCGGCGATGGCGTCGATGGCCATGAAGCCGATATTGTGGCGGTTGCCTTCGTATTTCGGCCCGGGGTTTCCGAGGCCGACCATCAGCACCATGAGCCCGATCACCTGTCCGGCGGGCCGGCAGGCGATCCTTACTCGGACTCGCCTTCCGGAGCCTTGGCTTCCGCAGCCGCACCTTCCTCGGCACCTTCCTCGGCCGCCGCTTCCTCTTCGCTCTTCAGAGCGGCCGGGGCGGCAACTGTGGCGACGGTGAAGTCACGGTCGGTAATGGTCGGCGTCACGCCTTCCGGAAGGGCAATCGCCGAGATGTGCAGCGAGTCGCCGATGTCGAGGCCGGTCAGATCCGCGACGATTTCGTCGGGAATGGCGTCGGCCGGCGCGTTCACCTCGATCTCGTGGCGCACCACGTTGAGGACGCCGCCGCGCTTGATGCCGGGGCTGTCTTCCTCGTTGACGAAGTTCACCGGAATCTCGACGGCGATCGTGGCGCCCTTGGTCAGGCGCAGGAAATCGACGTGGACCGGGAAATCCTTGACGGGATCGAGCTGGAAGTCGCGCGGCAGGGCACGAACCTTCTTGCCGTCGACGTCGATCTCGAACACGGTCGTCAGGAAGTGCCCGCCCTTGATCTTCAGGGCGATTTCCTTGTGGTCGAGCGTAATGGGGGTGGCAGATTCCTTGCCGCCGTAGATAACGGCGGGAATGCGTCCAGCGCGACGTTCGGCACGGGCGGCCCCCTTGCCGACCCGTTCGCGCGCCGCCGCCTTGAGCGAAACGGTCGCTGACATGTCGTAGTCTCCTCGAAATGAAAGGGCCGACCAATCGGGCCGGCTCCGGTTGCCCGTCTCCTCCAGGGGTGCGGACGGGCACGCGAGAGGGCTTATAAGGCAGGCGGGGCCTGGAGGCAAGAAGCCGCGACGGCAGTCCGTGACCGGGCGGCCCGCGACCCGGTGGCCATGACCTCGCGTTACGTGACAAACGCCGTTTCACGGCGCATGGTCGCGGGCAACCGCGTGCCGGAACGGAGATGGCGATGCTGGAAATATGGGGCCGGACCAATTCGATCAACGTCCAGAAGGTGATGTGGACGGTGGGTGAGATCGGCCTGGCGCATGTGCGCCACGATGCCGGGGGCGCCTACGGGGTGGTCGATACCGAGGACTATGCCGCGCTCAATCCGAACCGGCTGGTGCCGACGATCCGCGACGGCGACGTGGTGCTGTGGGAGTCGCACGCGATCGTCCGGTACCTCGCGGCGAAATACGACGACGGCGGGCTTTGGCCGACCGATCCGGCGGTTCGCGCCAATGCCGACCGCTGGATGGACTGGACGGCGAGCACGCTGAACGCGCCGATGCGCACGGTATTCTGGGGGCTGATCAGGACACCCCCGGAGCAGCGCGACGACGCGGCGATCAAGGCCGGCGTCATCGCGCTTGGCCGGGCGTTCATCCTGCTCGACGCCGCGCTGGAAGGCCGCGACCATGTGGCGGGCGAACGGCTGACGATGGGCGACATCCCGGTGGGATGCGCGACCTACCGGTATTTCGGGCTCGATATCAAACGTCCCGATCTGCCGAACGTCGAGGCGTGGTACGCGCGCCTCGCCGAAAGGCCAGCCTTCCGGGAACACGTGATGCTGCCGCTGACGTGACGCAGGCGCGCGCCGCCGGATTCAACGGATTCAAAGGGACAACAGACGAGAGGAGTACGATGTCGGAAACGCAACCCACGAAGACCTTCCTGATCACCGGTGCCTCGTCCGGCATCGGCGCGGCCACGGCCCGCGCGGCCGTCGCGGCCGGCTATCGGGTTGCGCTGGCGGCGCGCTCCACCGACAGGCTTGCCGCGCTGGCCGAGGAACTCGGCGGACCTGAGAGGGCGATTGCGGTTGCCTGCGACGTCGCCGACCACGCCGCCCAGCAGGCGATGGTCGCGGCGACGCTTGCCGCGTTCGGCCGGATCGATGTGGTTCTCGCCAATGCCGGCATCGGCTCGACGGCGGCGGGCATCGAGACCGGCGACCCGGACAACTGGCGGGAGATGATCCTCACCAATTTCTACGGGCTGGCGCTGACGGCCAAGGTGTGCCTGCCCGAAATCCGCAAACGCCGGGGCCACATCCTGCTGCTGGGATCACGCGCCGGACGCCGCACGATCAAGGGGTCGATTTACGGCGCGACCAAATGGGCGGTGACCGGGCTCGGATACAACCTGATCGACGAACTCGAGGGCACCGGGGTGCGCTGCACGCTGGTCGAGCCGGGGATGGTCGATACGCCCTTCTTCGAGGCCCCCAAACCCGATGCGCTCAAGGCCGAGGACGTGGCGAACGCGATCCTCTACGCGGTGTCGCAGCCCGCTCACGTGGACGTGTCGGAAATCCTGGTGAAGCCGACGTCTCACTGAACGCTCCTAACGGCGCCTTGTCAGGAGACCTGTCGTAACAACGACGGGAAACACCTTCGCTAGGAGACTTGCATGTCCGCACTGAGCCACATCACCCTGGGGACCAACGACAGCGAACGCGCCGGCCGCTTCTACGACGCGGTTCTGGGCGTTCTGGGCTTCGATCGCCTGGCCAAGCCAGCCGGCGCGCCGCCCGCCTACGAGAGGGACGGCCGGATGCCGACCATCTACATCTACACGCCGGAAGACGGACGCCCGGCGACATGGGGAAACGGGACGCATGTGGCGTTCGTCGCCGAGACCCGCGAGCAGGTGCACCGTTTTCACGAGCTCGCGTTGCAGCACGGGGGAATGGACGAAGGACAGCCGGGGCCGCGCCCGCACTATGGCGACACCTACTATGCCGCCTATGTGCGCGACCCGGACGGCAACAAGCTGCAGGCGGTGTGCTACGCGACCGGCTAACCGGTCGCGGACAGCCGCTGGCGACCGGCGGCGAAGGGGGTCAGTCGAACAGGCTCGACACCGACTCTTCGCTGGCGGTCCGGCCGATCGCCTCGCCGATCAGCGGCGCGATCGACAGGACGCGGATGTTGTGGGCGACCCGGACGGCTTCCGTCGCCTGGATCGAATCGGTGATCACCAGTTCGGCCAGCCGCGAGGCGGTGATGCGGGCGACCGCGCCGCCGGACAGGACGCCATGGGTGATGTAGGCGTGAACGCCCGTTGCACCTTTGGCAAGCAGCGCGTCGGCGGCGTTGCACAGGGTGCCGCCGGAATCGACGATGTCGTCGACGAGCATGCACGTCATGCCCTCGACATTGCCGATGATGTTCATGACCTCGGATTCGCCGGGACGCTCGCGGCGCTTGTCGACGATGGCGAGCGGGGCGTCGATGCGCTTGGCCAGTCCGCGCGCGCGCACCACGCCGCCGACATCGGGGGAGACGACCATCAGCTTGGAAAGGTCGAAGCGCTCCTTGATGTCGCGCACCATGACCGGCGAGGCGTAGAGATTGTCGGTCGGGATATCGAAGAAACCCTGGATCTGGCCGGCATGCAGATCCATGGTCAGCACGCGGTCGGCGCCGGCGCGGGTGATCAGGTTGGCGACCAGTTTCGCCGAGATCGGCGTGCGGGCGGCCGGTTTGCGGTCCTGGCGGGCATAGCCGAAATAGGGGATCACCGCGGTGATGCGCTTGGCCGAGGCGCGGCGCAGCGCATCCGTGATGATCAGCAGTTCCATCAGGTTGTCATTGGCCGGGAACGACGTCGACTGGAGGACGAAGACATCCTCGCCACGGACGTTCTCCTGGATCTCGACGAACACTTCCATGTCGGCGAAGCGCCGCACCTGGCATCGGGTGAGAGGCGAATTCAGATAGGCGGCGATCGCCTCGGCGAGGGCCCGGTTCGAGTTGCCTGCGACGAGTTTCATATTTTTTCCCAAGCCCATGGCCGCTGAAGGAATTGCGGGGTCGGCGGGACGACCGCGCGGCGCGGGCTAAATAGCAAGGCCTAGGACAAGGTGCAAACGGGAATCGGGACCAGTGTCGTCGCGGGCCGGTCAGCAACACCGCGATGCCGTACCGTCACCGGCCTGTATCGGCGGACATGGGACGTCGCCATAGGAGCAGAACACGCAGCAGTCGCCGGGCTTGGGCCGCAACAGCGTGTGGCAGTCACGGCATTCGTAGAAGTACACGCAGGCGTTGTCCGGCATCTGCTCGGTCTGCCGGTGCCCGCATTTCGGGCATGTGAGGGTCGAAGTGTGGTGCATCGCCCCGGACATATCCGTCTCCGCTGCTTGCACGACGCCGTCCGTGCGAAATCCGTCGCGGGCGTGGCCGTGACGGCCCCAGTCTACTGCTCCTGCGGTATCAGCGCCAGCACGCCCGGGGCAGCGGATGCCGCGGCCGTGTCGGCGGAAGTTCCCCAGGCGGCGTCGAGCGCACCCTGCGCGAACTTGGCGATCTGGCGGACGCTGCCCAGTGCCTTGCCGCCGCGATCGGCGACGGACCAGATGATCGCGACGATCTGGCTGCCGCGCACGGGCGGGGCGACGGTGGCTTCGCCGCCGATCACGTAGTCGGCGTCCCGCGGGGTGGCGACCCGGGCGCCACCGGCGGCCTCGAGCTGGCCCGACAGGGCGTAGGTGAGTGCCTTGGCGCCGTCGCCGGTCGCGCCGGCCACGTCCGACAGAAAGTAGGTGAACCGCGGCGGTTCGGGCATGGCGGCGGCGTCCGCCGCCGCAGCCGAGTGGAGCGCCGCGGCGTCGGGAATCCGTCCGCCGCGTCCCGTCGCCATCGCCTGCGTCTTGGTCAGGCCGGCCCGGGTTCCCGCGGTCGGGGCCTCGGCGTAGGAGGACCCGGCGCCGGGCGGCGGCGGGTCGCTGGCGAGCGCGGTGGTGGGCGCGCCGCTATCGAGCCAGCTGCGCAGCTCGTCGACCGTCTGGCGGGCCATTTTCTTCAGCGTCTCGTCCGGAATGCCTGACCAGGGGTCGGGCAGGGCGGCGGGAACGGATTCGGATCCCGAGATCCGGTGTACGCGAGTGCCTTCGGCGTTGAAGATGTCCCAGACGTAGCTGACCTTGGTCGTTCCGCCCTGGGCCACGGCATTGAAGTAGCCCTTGATGCGGAACGTCACGTCGGGTTTGTCGCGGCCGATAATCGGCAGGTTGCTGGCGGCGGCGCCGGCGCCGAGTTCGGTTGCCAGCACGGTCGCGCGATCCTCGGGAATGCCGACGACCGGCTCGAAGGCGAGTGCCGTCTTGGCGGCGGCCGATTCCTGGCCGACCGGCGGCGTCGCTTCAGCGGTCGGCGGGGTTCCGGTCGCCGGGCCGTTCGTCTGGCAGCCGCCGAGCAGGCCCGCGACGATCGCGAGGCCCAGCAGGGCCGTCCGGCGCAATCCGGTTGTTGTTGCTAGGGAAACCATGCTCCTGACCGTCGACGCCTTATCCGCGTGTTACGGCCCCGCGCCGTCTGCGGTTCGTATCGCTATTTGACGATGAGGTCCAGCGAGGCCGTGGACAACGGTTCGCCGCCGGATTCCGTCACCAGCGAGGTGCGGCCGAGGCACATGGCGGTTCCGGTGTCGGAATCCATGATGATCATGTGCGCGAACATCACCATTCCCGGCTCCAGAACCCAGGGGTTGCCGGTGTAGAACATCGGCCAGTCCATCCAGGACGGGGTGAATTTGGCGCCCAGCGAGTAGCCGCAGGCGGCCAGGCGGTGTTGTTCGAGCCCGTGGGCGTCCATGACGCGGGCGTGGGCGTCGAAGACCTCGCCGGCGGTGCGGCCCGGCGCGATGGTCGCCTCCACCTCCCGCAACGCTTCCAGCGCTGCGGCGTGAAGCGCGACGTGGCGATCGCTCGCCGCGCCGACGCACACGGTGCGCATCAGCGCCGCGTGATAGTGGCGGTAGACGCCGGCCCATTCCAGCGTGATCTGGTCCTGCCGGTCGAGCGTGCGCCGGCCCGCCTTGTAGCGGCAGAGCAGCGCGTCGGCGCCGGAGCCGATGATGAACTCGTTGGCCGGATAGTCGCCGCCGCCGGCGAAGACCGCGCCCTGCATGGCGGCCAGCACCGCGCCTTCGTCTGCGCCGGGCGCGATCTCGGCGAGGGCTGCGTCATAGGCGGCATCGCCCAGTTCCGCGGCCTTGCGCACATAGGCGATCTCGGCGGGTGACTTCACCGCGCGCAGACGGGTGACGAGCCGCGAGGCGTCCTCGAGGGTGCAGACGCCGTCCAGGGCCGCGTCGACGGCACGGCCGTTGGCGGCGACGAGACCATGGCTCTCATACTCGACGCCGAGCCGTTTGCCCCGGGCGCCGAGCGCGGCGAGCATGTCCTTGAGCTGCCCGGCAGGCGTCGCGCCGGCGGCGTCGGTCCAGATGCGGATGTCGGCGATGTTCGAGGTGCGCTGCGCCTGGCGCAGGTCGGCCGAGCGGGTCAGCAGCGCCGTCGTGCCGTCGGTGCCCACATAGAGGCACTGGAAGAAGCAGAAGCCGAACGTGTCGTAGCCGGTCAGCCAGTACATCGATTCCTGGGCGAACATCAGCAGACCGTCGAGGCCGGCGACCTCCAGCGCCGCGTCGAGCCGCAGGCGGCGCGCGGTGAACTCCGCTTCGTCGAAATGCAGGGCCATCGGCGCTCACGCCTCCAGCGCGATCGCGGCGATCAGGCGACCGTAGTCGGGCTCGCGACGATGCGTGGTGCGGCGGAAGGAAAAGAACATGTCCTCTTCGGCGTAGGTGCAGCGGCGTAGATCGACCACCGTGCCGACGTCGGCGTGCCCGAGCCGGTTGGCGGCATAGGCCGGCAGGTCGAAATGCGGCTTTGTCGCGCCGCCGTCGGACCTTTCCGGTTCGGCGAAGTAGCGCGCGTTGGCGGGATCGGCGGCAAGGAAGTTGTCGCGGAAGTCGTGGCCGATCTCGTAGTTCGCCTGCGAGATCGTCGGCCCGATGACGGCGACGATGCGCTCGCGCCGGGCACCGAGCCGCTCCATCGCCGCAACGGTGGATTCGAGCACCCCGGCGAGCGCGCCGCGCCAGCCGGCATGGGCGCCGCCGACGACCTTCGCGACCGGATCGGCGAACAGGACCGGCGTGCAGTCGGCCGTCGAGATGCCGAGCGCCAGCCCCGGCACCGCCGTGACGACGGCGTCGGCTTCGGGGCGGTCGTCTTCGGCCCAGGGCCTGTCGACGACCAGCGCGACGTCGGAATGATACTGCCAGGGCGTCACCAGCCGGTCGCGGGAGACCCCCATCGCGTCGGCGACGCGGCCCCGGTTCTCGTGAACGCGGGCGGGATCGTCCTTCGAGCCGAGGCCGATATTGAGGCTGCCGTAGACGCCCTCCGAGACGCCGCCGTGGCGGGTGAAGAAGCCGTGGCGGATGCCCGGCAGGGCGAGGGCGTCAGCTTCAATCTTCATGGGCGTCGATCTTCCTGGGCGGCGATGTGGCTTTCGAATGGGGTGCGGTCATGGCGTTCGGGGCGGCGGGGACGGTGGCGCGAAGTGGGGAACGTGTCAAACGCGCGGTATGTGCTGCCGCGTTTCCTGCCATTCTTCCTGCCGTGTTTCCTTCCGGGGGGCGGCGGATCACCGATCCTCGAACGGCGGCGGGGCGGCCAGGCCGGGCGAGGCCAGGGCCAGCACCTTGAACAGGGTGCCCATAGCGCCGGCGCCGGTGAGGCGCTCGAGTGCAAGCGTCAGGTCCTGGGCGGCGGCGCCCGACGCGCGCAGCCGCTCGGCGCGCAGGCCGATGCCGAGCGCGGTCAGGAACGAGCCCTGGGTGATCGGTCCGAAGGCGGCGGCGCCGGTCGCCGTCGCGGCTTTTGCGAGCGCGGCGAAATCGACATGGGAGGTGAGGTCGGCCTCGCCGGGGGCTTCCAGCGGATCGGCGAACGCCTTGCCGCGCAGGCCCTGCAGGCTGTCGCCGTGGGCGGGCTCGCGAAAGCCGTAGTCGACGATCAGGGCGAGGCCGGGATCGGTCGCAAGCCGCGCGCCGATCCTGCCGGCGATCTCGCGGGCGGCGGGACAGTCCTCGTGGATCGTTCCCTCGGCGGCGTCGCGCAGGCCGCCGGGAATATCTTCGCCGGGACCGGCCGGACCGTCGACGAAGGCGAGCCTGTCGCCGGCGCCGATGCCGACCATCACGTCGCGCCATTCGCCGCCGCGCATGATGCGCTGACGGATCGGCAGGGCGTCGAAGAACTCGTTGGCGACCAGCAGCATCGGTCCGGCAGGCACCGTGTCGATCGATTCATGCCAGGTGGCGGAGAGCCCGGCTTCGGTCAGGCGGTATGCCTGGGCGGCGCGCAGGCGCGCGCTGGTCTCGACCAGATGGATGTCGACGGCCTCGATCAACGCGGGCAGCACCTTGAAGGTGCGCAGCATGTCGAGCATCAGCGTTGCCCGGCCCGGGCCCAGCTCGACCAGCCGGACGGGGGCGGGCGAGCCCATCGCCTGCCAGCCGTGGGCAAGCACCGCGCCGACGATCTCGCCGAACATCTGGCTGACCTCGGGGGCGGTGGTGAAGTCGCCGGCGGCGCCGATCGCCGGCTTCGCCATGTAGTAGCCGTGTTCGGGATGGCCGAGGCAGAGCGCCATGTAGCGCTCCAGCGGCAGCGGCCCGTCTTTCGTGATTTGCTCGCGGATGAGCGCCTCGAGCGCTTTCATGCCGTGCGTTTCGGCCGTTTAAGGGCGAAGGCGACGACGGCGAGGCCGATCAGCACCATCGGCAGAGACAGGAGCATGCCCATCGTGAGCCCGCCCCATAGGAAGCCGATATGGGCGTCGGGCATGCGGAACTGCTCGCCGACGATGCGGGCGATGCCATAGCCGATCAGGAAGGTACCGGTGGTCAGCCACGGGCGGTTCAGGCTCTCGTAGCGATGGGTCAGCAGCCGGAGCACCAGGAACAGGATCAGCCCTTCCATCAACGCCTGGTAGAGCTGGCTGGGGTGGCGCGGCTCGGGGCCCGCGAGCGGGAACACCATCGCCCACGGTACGTCGGCGGGCCGGCCCCAGAGCTCGCCGTTGATGAAATTGGCGATGCGGCCGAGCATCAGGCCGATGGGCGCCGCCGCCGCCGAGATGTCGGCCATCGCCGAGACCGGGCGGCCGCGCCACCACGCAAAGAGCAGCACCGCGAGCACGACGCCGAGAAAACCGCCGTGGAACGACATGCCGCCGGTCCAAATCTGCAGGATCTCGGCGGGGTTGGCGGCGAAATAGGTCGGATTGTAGAACAGCACGTAGCCGAGGCGACCGCCCAGAACGACGCCGAGCGTGGTCCATAGGATCAGGTCGTCGACGTCGCGCTTTTCAAGCGGCGAGACGCCACCCCAAAGACGCGCGTTGGCGACCTGGCGGAGCATGTACCACCAGGCGAACAGGATTCCGGCAATATAGGAGAGCGCGTACCAGCGGATGGCGAAGGGGCCGAGCGCGATGGCGACGGGATCGATCGCCGGGAATGGCAGGACGAATACAGGCATCTGGGCCTCCGGCGGCGGGTTGCGCCGGGCTGTGTGCCCGGCCGAGCGCGATCAAACGGGTGCCAGAGCTTTAGGGGTGTGCGCACGGCGAGGCAAGGGCATGGGTCGGGGGGATCCGCGACACTACCGGGGTGTGCCGATGCCGAGGGACGGTGAAGGCGCGCGTTGCAAAGACGCGTCGAGATCGTCAGGCCGGCTCCGAAACGCGCCACGCCGGAAAGCGAACGGCGCAACCAGCGCCCGTCGGCCGGAGCGGTGACGAAGAGGATCGGCGCGAAACGGCCCCGGGAAGACGGAGGAATTGCCCGCGCATCGCCCGAAACTCTCCCGTTCCGGTTGTGCCAGTTGATATGTTGCCGGTTTACCTCTACCTAAAAAATCCGCAGCCAACGAAAGATGTTCGTAACTTTCGTTAGGGGACATGCCTTGCGGATGCCGCATTGCGCTGCCATAGGAGATACGCCGGTACGGCCCGCGGTGGGACGTACCCTCAGGATTTCGGTCAGGACTGTCCTCCTAGGGGGGTGAATGGTTACCTATCCCGAATGTCTGAGATTGCCGGGCCGGACGTCGCGGCCCGGGTCTTTGGTTTGAATTCGACGGAATTCGGGACAGGAGTTTCCCATGCGCCAAAATGGCACCGTGAAGTTCTTCAATCATTCGCGCGGCTTCGGCTTCATCACGCCGGAAGAGGGCGGCAAGGACGTGTTCGTGCACATTACTGCACTTGAGCGTTCCGGTCTGCCGGCCCTCGACGAAGGCACCAAGGTGAGTTTCGAAATCGAGGAAGATCGGCGCGGTCGTGGGCCCCAGGCCGTCGGTATCGAGCTGGCCTGATCGCCTCAAGCGATCAAAGAAACGTCGCGACGCCGCCGGAGCGATCCGGCGGCGTTCGCATTGGCGGGCGCAACTAAAGACGCATTCGCGGTGCTTCGGCCGTCGTCTTGAACTCCGGCAGTGGTGTGCCCATTGTCTGTAAAGCGAATCGACAACAGGGAGTCGGGCGCAGATCGCTCGAAACCAGCATGCCGCAGTCCAGCAATCGCATCCTCGACGAGTTCGCGCGCTTCATGACCGACGCGGCCGGTGTTGCCAAGGGCGTTCGTTCGGAAGTCGAGACCGTCGTGCGCACCCAGGCCGAGAAGGTGCTGCGCGACCTCGATGTGGTCCAGCGCGAGGAGTTCGAAGCCGTCAAGGCGATGGCAGCCAAGGCGCGCGAGGAAAACGAGGCGCTGAAGAGCCGTATCGCCGCGCTGGAAACGGCTGCGGGCATCGAACCGCCGGCGGCGCCGAAGAAGGCCGCCGCCCGGAAGGCGACGACGCGCAAGCCGGCTTCAACAAGAAATTCGTCCGCCGCGAAATCCAAGGAGTAGGGCGGGGTGGCGGGCCTCGTGACGGATCGAAGGCGTCATCGTTAACAGGGTGTTAACGGAAAACATCCATAACAAGTAGCCGACCCTGTTCCGGCCACGATATATTGGCCCCATGCCGCGATTCGCCTCTGTGCCGCGACGATACGCCCGACGGGAAGTGGCCCCGGAACACGCCTCTTCGCCCGATCACCAGGCCGGCCCTTGCCGGCCCGTTTTTGTTTCTACCGGACCGGCGGCATACGGTCCGGTTGCTCCGCTCACGCCCAACGACCGAGAGGACAGGCCATGACACTCGTCGTCGATTTCGGCACCGAACGCCTGATCAACCCCGTCGATACGATCGAGCAGATCGCTGCGCTCAACGACTGGTCCTTCGACCGATCGGGCGATCACGAGATTACCATTTCGGTCACCGGCAACTGGACCGACTATCACATCTCCTTCACCTGGATGGACGATCTGGAAGCGCTGCATCTCGCCTGCGCCTTCGATCTGAAGGTTCCCGACGCGCGCCGGCGCGAGGTGATGGACCTGATGGCGCGCATCAACGAGCAGCTCTGGATCGGACACTTCGACCTGTGGGCCCAGGAAGGCGTGGTGATTTTCCGCCACGCGCTGCCACTGGTGGGAACCGAGACGAGCCCGCGCCAGTGCGAGGCGCTGCTCGACGCCGCGGTCGACACCTGCGAGCGCTACTTCCAGGCCTACCAGTTCGTGGTCTGGGCCGGCAAAACCGCCAACGAGGCGATTGAGTCCGCCCTGTTCGAGACCGCGGGGCACGCGTGAGTCTCCAGACGCTCGGCCCGGTCGTGCTCGTCGGGGCCGGAAAGATGGGCGGGGCGATGCTGGAAGGCTGGCTTGCGCGCGGCCTGCCGCCGGCCAGTCTGACGGTCCTCGATCCCGCGCCCTCCGCCGAACTGTCGGCGCTTGCCGCGGGCAAGGGATTTCATCTCAATCCGGTCTGTTCGACCACGCCGCCGCAGATCGCGGTTATCGCGGTGAAGCCGCAGGTCATGGATGACGTGCTCGGCGGCGTCGCGGCGCGCATCCCCGAGGCCTGCGCCGTGGTGTCGGTGGCCGCCGGCAAGACCATCGCCAATCTCGCCCGGCATTTCCCGCCCGGCCAGCCGATCATCCGCACGATTCCGAATACGCCGGCCGCAATCGGGCGCGGCATTACCGTGTGCGTGGCCAACGGCGAAGTCGACGCAAGCCAGCGCGCGGCGGCGTCCTCGCTGCTCGAAGCCTGCGGCGCGGTCGCCTGGATCGACGACGAGGCGCTGATGGACGCCGTGACGGCGGTGTCGGGTTCCGGACCGGCCTACGTGTTCCTGCTCGCC
Source organism: Microbaculum mangrovi (assembly GCF_051390635.1). Lineage (NCBI taxonomy): Bacteria > Pseudomonadati > Pseudomonadota > Alphaproteobacteria > Hyphomicrobiales > Tepidamorphaceae > Microbaculum > Microbaculum mangrovi. The sequence continues at coordinate 758,467 of NZ_JBPODT010000001.1, read as the reverse complement.
GAGTGCCTCGCCGAGGCAGGCGTGGCGGCGGGCCTGTCGGCCGACCTGGCCATGCAACTCGCCCGTGTCACCGTTTCCGGGGCCGGCGAACTGCTGAATCGCTCCGATCTCGACCCCGCGACGCTTCGCAAGAACGTCACCTCGCCGGGGGGCACCACGGAGGCCGCGCTCCGGGTCCTGATGGGCGAGGCGGGGCTGCGAGAACTGATGACCGACGCGGTCGCCGCCGCCACGAAACGCGGCAAGGAACTGGCGGGCTAGGGCCGGTCGCGGCGCATCGCCGCCTTGCGTGTCTGGCGCCATGGCCTATCTTTCGGTGCCGGAGGTGCCGATGGCCCGAAAGACCACGAAATCGAAAGCCCAGAAAGCGAAGACGCCGGACGACATCGTCGACGCGGCGCTCGACCTTGCTGCCGATCAGCCCTGGGACGAAGTTCGGCTCACCGATATCGCCGCGCGCGCGGGCGTGTCGCTGTCGGCGCTTCGCGCCGCCTTCGACGGCAAGACCGACATCCTCGCCGCCTTCACCCGGCGCATCGACCAGGCGGTGCTCGACGCGCTCGATCCCGAGCTGACCGACGAGCCGGCGCGCGAGCGGCTGTTCGACGTGCTGATGACACGCTTCGACGCGCTGATGCCCTACAAGGACGCGGTGCGGTCGATCGCCAGGAGCTTCGAGCGGCGGCCCGGCGACCTGATCGCGATGAACCCCATCGCCGTTCGGTCGATGGTGTGGATGCTCGAGGCCGCGGGCATCGATACAAGCGGGCGGCTCGGCATGGTCGGCGCGCAGGGGCTCGCCGTCGCCTTCGGGCGGACCTTGCGGGTCTGGCTGAGGGACGACGATCCGGGCATGGCGCGCACCATGGTCGAGCTCGACCGCAGGCTGACCGAGGGCGGTCGCTGGATGCGCCGGCTCGAGGGGCTGGCGAGTTTCGCCGACGCCATCGACCGGGTGCGCCGCGGCCGTCGCCGTCGGCGGCGCCGCTATGACGAGGGTCCGGAGCCGGACGAGGAATACGGCGGCGGCATCTGATCTTGCCGCGCCGGCATGGACCGTGCTAGGCGCCTTGCCTGGAGGGGGCGACCATGACCGATCCTGCGGACTTCATCGCTTTTGATGACTTTCTCAAGGTCGACGTGCGCGTCGGCACCGTCGTCCAGGCCGAGCCTTTCCCGGAAGCGCGCAAGCCGGCCATCAAGCTGTGGATCGACTTCGGGCCGGAGATCGGCACCAAGAAGACCTCGGCGCAGATCACCAGGCACTACACGCCCGAGAGCATTCTCGGCGAGCAGGTGGCCGCCGTCGTCAACTTCCCGCCGCGCCAGATCGGCAAGTTCATGTCGGAAGTGCTGACCCTCGGCTTTCCCGACGAGGACGGCGAGGTCGTGCTGATCCGGCCCGGGCGTCTGGTGCCAAACGGCGGCCGGCTGTACTGACGCGACCTCACTCCGCGGCCGGTTGCGGTGCCGCGCGTGGCGAGCGCGCGCCGCCGGGCAGCACCAGCGACATCGCGAAGACCACCACCATCGCGCCGCCCAGCAGCATCAGCAGCGCCGTCGACGAGCCGGTGCGCTCGTGCAGTACCGCGATCATCGGCACGATGCCCGAGCTGACGCCGAGCGTCAGCAGGAACTGGACCGAGTAGACCCGCGAGCGCCAGGCCGGCCCCACGTAGTGCCCGATCAGCCAGGCGCCGACCGGGATCTCGCCGAAGACCGCCAGCATCAGCGGCACCGACACCAGAACGGCGAGGGCGCCGTCGACCTGCGCCAGAACGAGGAACAGGACGGCCTGCAGTCCGGTCAGCGAGACCATGATCGGCTTGGCGCCGATCCGGTCGAGCAGGCGGCCGACCGGAAGCTGCGTGAAGGCGGCGAGCGCGAAGACCAGCGAGGCATAGGCGCCGATCGCCGCGACGCCGGACGCGCCATCGAGGCCACCGGTAAGGCGTTCCTCGAAGATCTTCGGCAGGGCGACGGTGACGCCGTTGAAGGCGATGCCGCCGAACAGGCTGGCGACGAACACGACGGCCAGCACGCGGAGCCGGTCGCCGTTTGTCGCCTCGAACGATTTCGGCCCGCCGGTGCCGTCGGCGTCCAGCACGACCGCCGGCAGCCATGCGAACGCGATCCCGAGCAGTACCGTCAGCGCGCCCGGCACGAAGAATGCCGCGCGCCAGCCGAGATAGCCCGCCAGCAGGCCGGTGGCGCCGGCGGCCGCGGCGACGCCGAGATTGCCGTAGACGCCGTTGACGCCGAGCGCGCGGCCGGTTCGGGCGGCGAGCCGCACGATCATCGCCGTGCCGACGGGATGATAGATCGAGGCGAAGGCGCCGATGCCCGTCAGGCCGAGCGCCAGCGTTATCGGCCCCGCCGCCATGCCGGTGGCGATCGAGGACAGGCCGAGGCCGAGGAAGAAGGCGACCATGAGCGGCTTGTCGCCGTAGCGGTCCCCCAGCCAGCCGGCCAGCGGGGTGCACAGCGCGAAGGCGATGAACCCCGGGGTGCCGAGCGCCAGCGCCTCGCCATAGCTCATGCCCCAGGCGGGATGGATCGCCAGCACCGCCGTCGGGAAGATCAGCAGGAAGTAGTGATCCAGAAAGTGGGCGATGTTGACGAAGCGCAGGGTCCGGTTCATCTGGGTCGCTCGGCGAAACAGGCGAATTCGGCCTCAGCCTAGCACCGGGGTGTGTTGCCCGCTTGCGCAATCCGGTCCGGCAGTGTCGAATTCGTGCCAATGTCGGACCTGCCGGACATCAAGACCTGGGCCAACGACTATCCGCGCGGCCACGTCATCGCGCTGCACGCGCACGCCTTCTGCCAGCTCGTGTTCGCCAAGCGCGGGGCGATGCGGGTCAAGGCACGCGGCGGGACCTGGGTGGTGCCGCCGGGACGCGCGCTGTGGATGCCGGCGCGCGAGCCGCACGAGGTCTTCTGCCGGACCGAGGTGGCGATGCGGACGGTCTATATTTCCGACAGTGTGCGCCTGCCGTTCGTCGCCAGCTTCGCGGTGCTCGGCGTCAGCGCGCTGATGCGCGAGCTGATCGTGCGGCTTGTCGAGGGGCCGGTGGCCGACGGCACCCGGCCGCACCTGCTGGCGCTGCTGATAGCGGACCTGAGGACCGGTCCGGTGATGCCGCTCAACCTGCCGGAACCGACCGACGAGCGGCTCGCCCGCGTGGCCGGGCTGCTGATGGAGGATCCCGCCGACAGGCGCGGCCTCGACGACTGGGCGGTGGCGGCCGGCATGGCGCGGCGCAGCTTCGCCCGGCGTTTCGCGGCGGACACGGGCCTGAGCTTCGGGGCGTGGCGGCGACGGCTGCGGCTGCTGGGCGCCATCGAGCGGCTCGCCGCCGGCGAGCCGGTGACGGCCGTCGCGCTGGAGGCGGGGTACGACAGCACCAGCGCCTTCATCCACGCCTTCCGGCGCGAGTTCGGCGTAACGCCCGGACGGTATTTCGGCGCGGCTCCCTAGACCGGCAGCCGCACGGTCGCGCGCAGGCCGCCCAGCGGGCTGTCGGACAGGGTGATGTCGCCGCCGTGGCTGCGCACCGCGTCGCGGGCGATCGCCAAGCCCAGGCCGGTGCCGCCGCTTTCCTGGTTGCGCGAGTCGTCGAGCCGGTAGAACGGCTTGAACACCGCCTCGCGGAGTTCCTCGGGAACGCCCGGTCCGTTGTCCTCGATGATCACGGTCAGCCACATGTCGCCGCGCACGCCGGAAATCCTGACCTCGTCGCCATAGCGGCAGGCGTTGTCAACGAGGTTGGCGAGGCCGCGCTTCATGGTCTGCGGCTTCGCCGTCACCGTCGGTTCGCCGGAATAGCTGACCGTGGCCTTGTGGCCGGAGCGCTCGGCGTCGGACTTCAGCGTCTCGAGCAGGGCGGGCACGTCGACGGGTTCCGATTGTTCGCCGGAATCGCCGCGGGCGAATGCCATGTATTCCTCGAGCATGTGCTGCATCTCGTCGACGTCGGCCGTCATCATCTCGATCTCGGGCGAGTCGCCGAGCAGCGCGAGCTCCAGCTTGAAGCGGGTCAGGATCGTCCGCAGGTCGTGGCTGACGCCGGCAAGCATCGTCGTGCGCTGCTCGATCTGGCGCTCGATGCGCCGTTTCATCTCGAGGAAGGCGAGGGCGGCCTGGCGCACCTCGCGGGCGCCGCGCGGACGGAAATCCTCGACGTCGCGGCCCTTGCCGAAGGTCTCGGCGGCTTCGGCAAGTCGCAGGATCGGCCGGATCTGGTTGCGCAGGAAGGCCACCGCGACGGCGAGCAGCACGAGCGAGGCGCCCACCATCCAGACGATGAAGATATGCGAATTCGAGGCGTAGGCCTGGCTGCGCCGGGCGAACACACGCAGCACCGCGTCGTCCAGCTTGATGCGGATCTCGACGAGATTGGACTTGCCGACCGTGTCGATCCAGAAGGGCCGGCCGATCTGACGGGTGATCTCCTCGCTGAGCGTCCGGTCCAGCAGGGAGAAGAACGGCTTGGGGCCGGCGGGGGGCAACGGGTCGGGCGGCAGGAACGAGATGGACAGGCCGAAGTCGTCGGCGGCGAGGCGCACCAGCTTCTGGTTGTCGGCGTCCCGCGGGAAATTCTCGTACACGGTGATGATTGCCCTGATCTCCTGGGTCACCGCCTCGGACAGGCGCGCGGTGACCTGCTGCCAGTGGCGTTCCATGAAAACGAAGGCGACGATGGCCTGCAGGAGGACGATCGGCAGGATGATGATCAGCAGCGACCGGGCGAAAAGGCCCTTCGGCATCAGGTTGGCCACGCCGCGCCAGAACCAGCGCCAGATGTTGCGGCCGGCGCGGGCGGGGCGGGCGATGTCGGTGATCGATGCCATTGCGGCTCCGGGGGCGCTCCGTTGCGATCAGTCGATCTGCAGCCGGTAGCCGATGCCGCGGACGGTCTGCAGGTGTATCGGGTTGCCGGGATCGGTCTCGATCTTGCGACGCAGGCGATTGATCTGGACGTCGACGGCGCGTTCGCTGCCATTGGCGCTGGCGGCCAGGTCGATCCGCGACACCGTCTCGCCGGGCTGCGTGGCGAAGATGCGCAGGAGATCGCGCTCGCGCTCCGTCAGCCGGACGATCTCGTCGCCGCACTTCAGCTCGCCGCGGCCGAGATGGAACGAGAACGGGCCGAAGCACACCGTCTCCTCGACCGGCTGGCCGCGCGACTGGCGGCGCAGGATCGAGGCGATCCGCAACAACAGCTCACGCGGCTCGAAGGGTTTGGCCAGATAGTCGTCGGCGCCGGCTTCCAGGCCCTGGATGCGATGCTCGAGCTCGGACCGGGCCGTCAGCATCAGGATCGGCACATCGGAGGACGTCCGCAGGTCTGCGGCGAAGTCGATTCCGGACTCGCCGGGCATCATCAGGTCGAGCACGATCAGATCGAAGGTGAGGCCGTTGAGCCGCCGTCGCGCTTCCGCGGCCGTGTCCGCGGTCGTGACCCGATAGCCGTTCTCGACCAGGTAGCGCGACAGCAGCGTGCGGATGCGGCGGTCGTCGTCGACCACTAAAAGGTGCGGCGCGGTGTCTTCCGGCACCGTCGCGCGGCCCTTCGCGGCCGGTACGCGTTCACTCGTCGTATCGCCAGCTACCATGTCAGCGGACCTCCGGTCGCCCCCGTGTCCCGGTTCGCGGGGGCTCGTTTCAGTCATTCTGCCGCGAGCCCTGGTTGCCCTTCAACAAGGCGGCGACCTTGTCGCGTTCGCGCGGATTGACCATGGCCATCAGGAAGCGCCGCGTCGCATCGGCGTCGGCCTCGCTCGTCGCCGCGATCGCCGCGGCGAATCGCGCGAACTGGGGCGAGGCCAGCCGCAGCGCGAGCGCGCGACCGCGTTCGGTCGGAAACAGCAAACGCTGGCGCCGGTCGGATGGGCCTTCCTGCTGGTACACGAACCCCTCGTCGACGAGCTGCTTCAATACGCGCCCGAGACTCTGCTTCGTGATCTTCAGGATATCCAGGAGTTCGGCGACGCTCAGGCCCGGGTTGCGGTTGACGAAATGCAGCACCCGGTGATGGGCACGGCCGAAGTCGTATTCGTCGAGGATCGCGTCCGGGTCGCTGATGAAATCGCGGTAGGCGAAGAACAGCAGTTCCACCAGGTCGAACAGACTGGTGTCGGCGGACTCCGCCCCGCTCTCCGCTTGCCGGTCCTGTTCCGCCGCTAGGCGACTGAAATTTACGTCAGCCATATTGACATAATTTTTTTCGATTGTTACGGATAGACGATCGTTTGCGAAATAATCGGTCGCCGCGATCGCCGTTCAAGGCTAAACGATAGCGCACCCGCTATTGACTGGCCTGTTCAGGCGGAAGATACCGATTGTCGCATCAACACGCAAAGCCCATGCCGCCTGCCAAGGGATTGGGGCGCAATCGGGCAACGCCAAGGAGTAAGTCATGTCGTCTCTTCCCTTCGATCAGCGTGAGGGCGTCATCTGGTATGACGGCCGCATGGTGCCGTGGACGGACGCAAATCTGCACGTTCTCAGCCACGGGCTGCACTATGCGAGCGCCGTATTCGAGGGCGAGCGGGCCTATGGCGGCGAGATCTTCAAGCTCGACGAGCATACCCGTCGGCTGCACGAGTCGGCCCGCCTGCTGGATTTCGAGATCCCCTATTCCGTCGACGAGATCAACGACGCCTGCAACGCCGTTCTGCGCGAGCAGGGCTATTCCGACGCCTATGTGCGCCCGGTCTCCTGGCGCGGCAGCGAGATGATGGGCGTGTCGGCCCAGCACAACAAGATCCATCTGGCGATCGCCGTGTGGGAGTGGCCGTCCTATTTCGATCCGGCGCAGCGGGCCAAGGGCATCCGGCTCGATATCGCCGAGTTCCGGCGTCCCGATCCGCGCACCGCGCCGTGCAAGTCGAAGGCCGCGGGCCTCTACATGATCTGCACGATCTCCAAGCACAAGGCCGAGAAGAAGGGCTTTGCCGACGCGCTGATGTTCGACTGGCGCGGCTACGTGGCCGAGGCGACCGGCGCCAACGTCTTCTTCGTCAAGGACGGCGTTCTGCACACGCCGACGCCGGACTGCTTCCTTGACGGCATCACCCGGCGCACCGTCATCGATCTGGCCAAGCGGCGCGGCTACCAGCTGGTCGAGCGGCACATCAAGCCGGAAGAGATGGAAGGGTTCGAGGAGTGCTTCATCTGCGGCACGGCGGCGGAAGTGACGCCGGTCTCCGAGATCGGGCCCTACACCTTCACGCCCGGCAACATCACACTGACGCTGATGAACGACTACAGCGAGGAAGTTCAGCCGAAGCAGCCGGCCAAACAGATGGCGGCGGCGGTTCGCTGACCGATTTGCGAAACGGCTAAGGCCGGACGGCGCGGGGTCCCCGGTGGGATCCGCGCCGTTTTGTTATTCGGCCGGCGCCGCGTGATGCGGCTTGAACAGGCGGCCGCGCTCGGTGATCAGAACCGTAATCAGCGCCAGGGTGCCGAGAACCAGGAATCCCGAGAGCAGCGGCACCACGGTTCCGTCGTAGAGAAGGCCGACATACCAGCCGAAGACCGTCGCGCCGGCCGTCGTGATCGCGCCGACGAAGGAGGCGGCCACGCCGGCGATGTTGCCGAGCGGTTCCATCGCCATGGCGTTGAAGTTCGGCATCATCATGCCGAAACAGAAGAAGTTGGCGGCCAGGAAGGCGCAGAACAGCCAGACCGATGGCGAGTGGCCGTAGATCAACACCACGGCGAGATGCGTGGCGGCGATCACGACGAAGCCGATGAGCGCGGCATGCGAGAGCGGGCGCATGCCGATCCGGACGACCAGCCGGCCGTTCATAAACGCGGCAACGGCCAGCGACGCCGAAATCATCGCGAAAAACAGCGGGAACAGCTCGCCGGTCTCGAATGACTCGACGAAAATCTGCTGCGCCGAATTGATGTAGGCGAGCAGCGGCCCGAAGATGAACGCGGTGGCGATGGTGTAGCCGAGCGTCTCGCGGTTCGAGACCGTCCGGTAAAGCGCATGGCCCAGCCACCGCACCGACAGAGGTTCGCGTTCCTCCGGCGGCCGCGTCTCGGGAAGCCGGGCCTGCACCCAGACGGCGATCGCCAAGCTGAACAGCAGCAGGGCGACGAAGATCAGGTGCCAGCTGCCCAGCGCCAGGATGCCGCTGCCCATGGCCGGGGCCAGCATCGGCAGGATGATGAAGACGATCATGACGAAGGACATGACGCGGGCCATGTCCCGGCCCTCGAACTTGTCGCGCACGACGGCGATGCCGACGATGCGCGGCGACGCGGAGCCGATGCCCTGCAGGGCCCGCAGCAGCAGCATGGAGGAAAACGAATCCGCCAGCAGCGTGCCCAGCGACGCCAGCACGAAGATGCCGAGGCCGACGGTGAGGATCAGCTTGCGCCCGAACCGGTCCGACAGCGGGCCGTAGACCGGCATGGCCGCCGCGAAGCCGAGCATGTAGGCGGTTATCATCAGCTGCCGGTCGTTGGGATCGGCGACGGCGAGGTCGTCGGCGATCATCGGCAGGGCCGGCAGCATGATATCGACCGAGAGCGCGGTGAGCGCCATCAGCATCGCGATGATCGCCACGAACTCGGCGAACGGGAGCGAGAACGCGTTGGCGCTGCCGGCGGCGCGTGGTGTCATGTGGGCGCGTCGATCAGTTTCATGTTTCGGGAATCCGTGCACCAGACCCGACGCACGGACGGACGTTGATCCGGGTCGATTATTGAACGGGAGAAAGCGCCCGCAAACAACCTTCGATAGCGCATGTCTGCCCTGCCTTGACCTCTGCCTCGACCTGTCTGGGGAGGGGCGGCCGGCGGGCGCTACTCGGCGGCCCTGTCGAGCCGCCAGCGGTCGGCGGCGTGGTCGTCCGCCGCCCTGGCCTCCACCCAGTCGCCGAAGCCGCCGTCGGCGAAGATCTCGCGCTTCCAGAACGGCGCGCGGGTCTTGAGCCAGTCCATCAGGAACTCGGCGGCGGCGAAGGCGGCAGCGCGGTGGGGCGAGGCGGTCACCACCAGGACGATGTCGTCGCCGGCCGCGATGACGCCGTAGCGGTGGATCGCGACAGCGCCGGCGATCGGCCAGCGGCGGGCGGCTTCCGCGGCAACGCGGGCGATCTCCGCCTCGGCCATGCCGGGATAGTGCTCGAGCTCGAGGCCTTTCAGCCTGCCGCCGTCGGACCGGCAGATGCCGGTGAAGGTGACCACGGCGCCGACATCGGCGAGAGCGGCGAGCCGTTTCGCTTCGCCCGCGGCATCGAACGGCCCTGCCTGGACGCGCACGTCGATGATCGGTTCGTCGGCCATGTCAGGCCCCGGTCAGCCGCCGGTCATCGGCGGGAAGAAGGCGATCTCGCGGGCGCCCTCAATCGGCGCGTCGCGCTGGACATGGGCGCGGTCGATGGCGATGCGCACCACGTGCTCGTTGCCGAAGGCGTACTCGAACTCCTCGCCGCGGCCCTTGAGCCATTCGATCAGGTCGCCGGCCGTCTTCACGGTCGCCGGCGGCTCGATGACTTCCTCGGCAAGGCCCGTGCGTTCGCGGATCCATGCGAAATAGAGAGCTTTCAAACCCTGTACCTCGTTGCTTCTACTCTTCCATCGCGTGGCGGATGCCGGCGCGGAAGTAGTCCCAACCAGTATAAAGGGTCAAAATCGCCGAGAGCCAGAGCAGCGTCAGGCCGACCAGGCTAACGCCGGGGATGACGGCGTCGCCGGCGGGGCCGGCGAGCAGGAAGCCGATGGCCACCATCTGCATGGTCGTCTTCCATTTGGCCAGCGTCGTGACCGGCACGGACACGCGCAGCTCGGCGAGGAATTCGCGCAGGCCGGAAACGAGGATCTCGCGGCTCAGGATGATGATGGCGGCGAGCAGTGACCAGCCGCCGATGGTGCCGGCATCGACCAGCATCATCAGGGCGGCGGCGACCAGCAGCTTGTCGGCGATCGGATCGAGCATGCGGCCGAGCGCGGACTGCTGCTGCCAGGCGCGGGCGAGATAGCCGTCGAGGAAGTCGGTGATGGAGGCGGCGATGAAGACCGTCAGCGCCAGCCAGTTCGCCAGATGGCCTTCCAGATAGAAACAGGCGACCATGGCCGGCACCGCGGCGATGCGGCCGTAGGTCAGGATATTCGGCAGGGACGTTGCATGGCCCCGCGCGTGGGTCGACGAACTCGTCATGCCTTCAGTCACCATGGGAATCCCCCGCGCGTCAATGGGTTCGATGCGCTTCTAGGGTATCCGTGTGTCAGAACTATAGCGTTCCGGGAAAAGCGGAAGAGGGCCGACTGTCGCGGCGGTTAACGCGGCTGCCGGTCCCGTGCCCGATATTCGCGTCCCGGCAGTCGTGCCCGCGACTCCACCATTGACGGGGCCGCCGGCAACGGCCACACCGCCCGCATGGAACATGTGGACGTCCTGATCATCGGCGCCGGCGCGGCGGGCATGATGTGCGCGATCGAGGCGGGCCGCCGCGGCCGCTCGGTGCTCGTGGTCGAACACAACGGCACGCCCGGCGAGAAGATCCGCATTTCCGGCGGCGGGCGCTGCAATTTCACCAATCTCGGCGCGGGCCCGAAGGCCTTCCTGTCGCAGAACCCGCATTTCTGCAAATCCGCGCTGAGCCGCTATACGCAGCACGACTTCATCAAGCTGGTCGAACAACACGGCATCGCCTGGCACGAGAAGACGCTGGGACAGCTCTTCTGCGACGGCTCGGCCAGACAGATCATCGACATGCTCAAGGCCGAGATGGCGCGGGCCGGGGCGCAGGTGCGGCTGTCCACCAGCGTCGACGGCATCGAGAGGACCGGCGACGGCTTCATGGTCGCGACAACGGAAGGTCCGATCGCCTGTTCTTCGGTGGTGATCGCCACGGGCGGCAAGTCGATCCCGAAGATGGGGGCGAGCGGCTTCGGCTACGACGTCGCCCGCCGGTTCGGCCTGCGCATCACCGAGACCCGGCCGGGCCTCGTGCCGCTCACCTTCGAGGCGGGGCTGCTGGAGCGGCTGAAGCCGCTTGCCGGCGTCTCCGTCGACGCGGTCGTCGCCTGCGGCAAGACGCGGTTCGCGGAAGCCATGCTGTTCACCCATCGGGGCCTTAGCGGGCCGGCGATCCTGCAGATCTCGTCCTACTGGCGCGAGGGCGAGGCGATCACCGTCGATATGCTGCCGGGAACCGACGCGTTCGGTCATCTGAAGGCCGCGCGTGCGCAAGCCGGGAAACGTGCGGTGTCGACGGTGCTCGCCGACCTGCTGCCGAAGCGGCTTGCCCAGGCGGTCTGCGAGATGGCGGGCGTGCGGACCGGGCCGGGGGGCAATCTCGCCGACTGCTCCGACGCGGTGCTTCGCCGGGTCGGCGCGGGCGTGAACGCCTGGACGGTGAAGCCGGTCGGGTCGGAAGGCTATCGCACGGCGGAAGTGACCGTCGGCGGCGTCGATACCCGCGACCTCGACCAGAAGACGATGGCCGCGCGCGCCGTACCGGGGCTGTTCTTCATCGGCGAGGTGGTTGACGTCACCGGCTGGCTCGGCGGCTACAATTTCCAGTGGGCATGGTCGTCGGGCTGGGTCGCGGGACAGGCCGCTTAGGGGCAGGCCAAGCCAGTTGTCCTTCACGGCGCATCCGCGCCGCAACCCCTCTCCCCAGCCCTCTCCCGCAAGGGGAGAGGGGGCAGTGTGGGGCACGGCCTCGCCCCTTGCTCTTGCTGTCATGCCCGGGCTTGTCCCGGGCATCCATGGCCACGGTGGTCACGCCTTTAGCGAGGACGGTGGTCCTGGATTGCCGGACCATCCCCCGGAACAAGTCCGGGGGCTAAAGATCCACCTGCAGTGACAGGCTGGGGTGAGGCACGGCCGTGCTTCCGAACAAACTCCGTGTCCCGGACTTGATCCGGGACCCATGCAGCTCCTCCGTGCGGCGCGGCAACCTATATCGAAAGCGCGGGCCGGGGCAGTTGTTCTCCGCGGCGCATCCGCGCCGCAACCCCTCTCCCCATCCCTCTCCCGCAAGGGGAGAGGGGGCAGCGAACGGCGCGGCCATGCCTCTGCTCCCGCTGTCATGCCCGGGCTGGTCCCGGGCATCCATGGCCACGGTGGTCACGCCTGTAGCGAGGACGGTGGTCCTGGATTGCCGGACCATCCCCCGGAACAAGTCCGGGGGCTAAAGATCCACCTGCAGTGACAGGCTGGGGTGAGGCACGGCCGTGCCTCCGAACAAACTCCGTGTCCCGGACTTGATCCGGGACCCATGCAGCTCCTCCGTGCGGCGCGGCAACCGATATCGAAAGCGCGGGCCGGGGCAGTTGTCCTCGGCGGCGCGTGCGCGCCGCAACCCCTCTCCCCATCCCTCTCCCGCAAGGGGAGAGGGGGCAGCGAACGGCGCGGCCGCGCGCCTTGCTCTTGCTGTCATGCCCGGGCTTGTCCCGGGCATTCATGGCCACCGTGGTCATGGATTGCCGGAACGTGCCCGCCAAAGACAGGCCGAGGCATGCGTAATCCGCCCCGGCGTCCAACGCGCGGGGGGCGCAATTCCGATTCAGCGCGGCGGCGGTCGCCGCTTTTCAAAGAACCCATCATCCGCCCCGATGGGGCGCGGGCGCTCGCGAAAGCACCAATGCGGGTAGTCCGAAACGGTGCTCCTGCGAGCGCCCGCCGCGGCGATTTCTGGACCCTCGGACCGCCTGCGGCCGTATCGCTGCGGTTCGCCGTTGTACCCCCGACCATGGGAGCCTGACGCGCGCCCCGGCGACCGGCGTTGTCGTGCTGGTCTACCACGGCCCCGCCGTAGTACGGGACCGGCGATCCACATCCTCCCCGATGATCCGTCCCGACGACGGACCATGGAGGCGCCGCTCCCCTTCCGCGTGAGCCCGTGTCGGATCCAGGCACGCCCCCGCGTGGAAGGGGATGGGGGCTAGGATACGCCCGTTTCGCAAGGCGTGAAGAAAATGGGCTCGGAATTCGCGTAAGAGACTGAAAAGAAGAATGGAATCGGCAGAACTGATCCCGATCCCTTCACGCGCCCGTCCCGGCCGCTCCTCCCCGCGCAAGCGGGGATCGGCCCGCCTGGGGCACGGCCTCGCGCCACGGCTTGCGGAGTCCCGCTTTCGCGGGAACGAGCGGAGGCAGAGAGGTCTCGCCAGCCGTCCCCTGGGCTCCGGGTCAAGCCCGGAGCACGCGGCTTTGGTGTGAAGCTCGGCCGTGCCACCCGAACAAACCCGTGTCCCGGACTTGACGGGACCCATGCAGCCCATCCACGCAGGATTGCTTGCGATGTTGCCGCCGATGGGTCGCATCCAGCGCCTGCCAAACTCCTCCTCCACGTCATTGCCGGGCTTGACCCGGCAATCCCGGGCGCGTGGCACAAGATGCCCGGGTCGAGCCCGGGCATGACGTGGAGACTGGAGAGGACGCGGTACTGCGGCCGCTGGATTCCCGCCTTCGCGGGAATGAGCGGAGGGGGAGAGGTCTTGCCAGGCGCCCCCGGGGCTCTGGATCAGGCCCGGAGCACGTGGCCTGTTGTTGGGCGCAGCCGTGCCACCTGAACAAACCCCGTATCCCGGACCACGGCGGAGTCCGGCTTTACCCTTCGCTTTCATGAAAGAAATCGTACACCTGCCGCGCCATCTGGGCGCTGATGCCCGGTGCGGCCTCGAGGTCGGCGAGGCCGGCGCGGCTGACGGCCTTGGCCGAGCCGAAATGGCGTAGCAGCGCGCGCTTGCGGGTCGGGCCGATGCCGGCGATCTCGTCGAGCGGGTTGGCGGCGAGCGCCTTCTTGCGGCGGGCGCGGTGGGAGCCGATGGCGAAGCGGTGCGCCTCGTCGCGCAGGCGCTGGACGAAGTAGAGCACCGGATCGCGCGGGGCGAGGCGGAAGGGCTGGCGGCCGGGGATGTGGAACTCCTCGCGGCCGGCGTCGCGGTCGACGCCCTTGGCGATGGCGACCAACGGAACGTCCTCCAGCCCGAGCTCGGCCATCACCGCGCGGGCGGCTGACAGCTGGCCCTGGCCGCCGTCGATCAGCACCAGATCAGGCCAGGGGGAGTCGTCGTCCTCGACGACGTCTGGGATATCGAGGTCATCCGTCGAGACGGCGCCTTGCCTCGCCTCGGGATCACGCCGGGATCGCGGCATCTGCTCCGGTCCCTCGTCCTGAGGAGCAGGCGCAGCCTGCGTCTCGAAGGGCGGGGGGACGGCCCCGGCCCCCCGCCCATCCCTCGAGACCGGCGCATCCGCGCCCTCCTCGGGATGAGGGCCTGCGGTGTGGCCGGGGGCGTCGCCGCCGCCCGGTGCGCGGCCAGTTTCCTTGAGCAGCCGCTTGAAGCGCCGGGTCAGCACCTCGCGCATCATGGCGTAGTCGTCGCCCGGCGTCAGGTCGGCGCCCTTGATGTTGAACTTGCGGTACTGGCCCTTTTCGAAGCCCTCCGGCCCGGCGACGACCATGCCGCCGACCGCGTTGGTGCCCATGATGTGGGAGTTGTCGTAGACCTCGACGCGGCGCGGGGCCTCGTCGAGGCCGAAGGCCTCGGCGACGCCGGCGAGCAGGCGGGCCTGCGAGGCGCTTTCGGCGAGGCGGCGCCCGAGCGCCTCCTTCGCGTTCGACAGGGCGTGCTCGACCAGCTCGCGCTTCTCGCCGCGCTTGGGCACCGCGACCTCGACCTTGTGCCCGGCGTTGAGCGACAGCGCCTCGCACAGCAGCGCCGTCTCCTCGATCTCGTCGGACAGGAGGATCAGGCGCGGCACCGGCTTGTCGTCGTAGAACTGGGCGATGAAGGCGCCGAGCACCTCGGCGGCGTCGAGCGACTTGTCGGCGCGCGGGAAGTAGGCGCGGTTGCCCCAGTTCTGGCCGGTGCGGAAGAAGAACACCTGGATGCAGGTCTGGCCGCCGTCCTGATGCACGGCGAAGACGTCGGCCTCGTCGACGGTCTGCGGGTTGATGCCCTGGTGCGCCTGCACGTGGGACAGCGCGGCGAGGCGGTCGCGGTAGACGGCGGCGGTCTCGAACTCGAGGCGCTCGGCGGCCGCCTCCATCTGGTGTGCCAGGTCCTCGCGCACCGCCCGGCTCTTGCCCGACAGGAAGGCCTCGGCCTCCTTGACCAGCACGGCGTAGTCGTCGAGCGAGATCTCGCCCGTGCACGGCGCGGCGCAGCGCTTGATCTGATAGAGCAGGCAGGGCCGCGTCCGGCTCTCGTAGACGGAATCCGAGCAGGATCTCAGCAGGAAGGCGCGCTGCAGGGCGTTGATCGTGCGCCCGACCGCGCCGGCCGAGGCGAAGGGGCCGAAGTAGTCGCCCTTGCGATTGCGGGCGCCGCGATGCTTGACGATCTGCGGGGCGGGGTGGTCGCGGGTGATCAGGATGTAGGGGAACGACTTGTCGTCGCGCAGCAGCACGTTGTAGCGCGGGCGCAGGCGCTTGATCAGGTTGGCTTCCAGCAGCAGCGCCTCTGTCTCCGTCTGGGTGGAGACGAATTCCATCGCCGCGGTCTCGGCGATCATGCGGGCGATGCGCTGGGTCTGGCCGCCGATGCGGGCGTAGTTGCCGACGCGCTTCTTCAGGCTGCGCGCCTTGCCGACGTAGAGCACGTCGCCCTTGCGGTCGAGCATCCGGTAGACGCCGGGGCCGTTCGGCAGGCGCCTGACCATGGCCGCGATCACCGAGGGGCCCGTGCGGGCCGGCGTCTCGGCGGTGTCGGTCGTCTCGGTCGTGTCGGGCTGGTTGGTGTCCGCGCTCATGGAGTATCGCCGGACGCGTCGCCCCGGCCCATCCGGGGAAAGGCGCCTATTCGTTGATGCCTACGACGTCCGGGGTTTCCCAGGCAAGGTGCTGGCCGCCGTCGACGACCAGCATCTGGCCCGTCACCGAGGGCGATTCAAGCAGGAAACGGGTCGCCTCGGCGATCTCCATGACGGTCGGGCCGCGATGCAGCAGGACGGCGTCCTGCTGGCGGTGGAAATCGTCCAGGCTCTGGCGCACGTTGGGCAGCGTCGGCCCGGGCGCGACGGCGTTGACCCGGACGGTCGGGGCGAGGCCCTGCGCCATCATCCGCGTCGCCGCCCACAGCGCCTCCTTCGATACCGCGTAGGAAAAGAACATCGGCGTGGGCTTCAGCACCCGCTGGTCGATCAGGTTGACGATCGCGCCGGTCTTGCCGGACGGCAGGGCGGCGGCGAAATGGCGGGCGAGCAGGACCGGCGCGCGCAGGTTGACGTCGAGCTGCAGGTCCCAGTGTTCGGCGGTCACGGTGGCCGGGTCGTCGGGCTCGAAGAGCGAGGCGTTGTTGACCAGCGCGGTGACGGGGCCGAGCGCGGCGGTGGCGTCGGCGATCAGGCGTTCGGGCACGGCGGGATCGGCGAGGTCGCCGGCGACCATCGTGGCGCGGCCGCCTTCGGCGACGATTTCGCCGGCCAGCCCGCGGGCGTCTTCGGCGGAGTGGTGGTAGTGGATGGCGACGGCATAGCCGTTCTCCGCCAGGTCCAGGGCGATCGCCCGCCCGATGCGCTTGGCCGCGCCGGTGACCAGAACGGTTTTCTGGGTCATTGCCTGTCCTGCCTGAAAATGCCGTCCACGCCGTCGTCGCGCGTTACGAGGCCGCGAGCCCGCCGGATCGGTGGGCGACCACCATGACCACATAGGCGACGTAGACGGCAAGGAAAGCCACCCCGGCGAGACGGCCGATACGAAGCCGCCAGTAGACGAACGGCAAGATCGCCAGCGACGAGGCCAGCATCACCCACAGATCGACCTGCAGGATCGCCGGCGAGACCGGCACCCGGGCCGCCAGCGCGGTCAGTCCCATGATCGACAGGAGGTTGAAGATATTGGAGCCGATGACGTTGCCGACCGCGATCGCGCTCTCGCGCCTGAGCGCCGCCATCGTGGTCGCGGCGAGTTCGGGCAGCGAGGTGCCGACGGCAACGACCGTCAGACCGACGGCGGCGTCCGACATGCCCCAGGCAAGCGCGATCTCGCGGGCGCCGGTGACGGCGAAGTGGGCGCCGAGCGGCAGGCCGATCAGGCCGACGATCACCATGGCGGTGGAATACAGCGGCTTGCCGGACGGGGCGGCGGGAACCTCGGCGGCGGCGTCGCCGGCGGGGGCGGCTGTCTGCGGGTCGGTCGCGGTGGGGGAGGGGGCGGCTCTCGCGCCGTTGGCGGCGCGGCGCGCCCTCACGCCGGACTCCCAGAGGAACGCGATCAGCAGCGTGATCAGGATCGCGCCCTGCCAAAGATGCAGTGGCGTGGTGAACGCCAGCGCGATGAATACGGCGGTCGCGAACAACATGAAGACGGTGTTGCGCAGGAGGCCGGGCTGGTCGCAGTGCGTGGCGTAGACGATGGAGGGCAGGCCGAGCACCAGCAGGATGTTGGCGATGTTGGAGCCGACCACGTTGCCCAGCGCGATGCCCGGCGCGTTCGACAGGGCCGCGTCGAGGGAGATCACCAGTTCCGGCGCCGAGGTGCCGAAGGCGACGATGGTGAGCCCGATGATCAGCGGAGGAATGCCGAGCCTGACGGCGATCGCGACGGCGCCGCGCACCAGCAGGTCGCCGGCGAAGAGCAGGACCACCAGACCGAGGGCAAGGAGGAGGTAGGCGGTCACGGAGAGACTCGTGTGCGGGGGCGGGGCAGCGGGGCTGCGGCGAAAAAAGATGCAACAGCCATATAGGAAAAGCCTGGTGAACCGAAAGGCCGCCGTGGTCTAGCCCGCCGGTCCCGGTCGGACGTCGCGGCATCGCGGATGCGCGCGCAAACCGCCAAGCCGGGTGAAAGATTGCCAAGAATTAATGGAACCTCTCGTGGCTCAGCCGGATTTTGCCTACAAATGAACAGAATTTTCAGCGACCCGAACTACAGGTGATTATTGATCGGGTTCGGTTCGGGATCCGGTGAGGAGGCGTCGAGGAGAGGGGCGCCGAGAAAAGGGGGCGAGTCCGTACGGCCGGCCGTTGCCGGCTCGCTTTGGAGTTACGCGTAATGCTTTCGCGCGCAATCGTCTCCGCGCTGTTTGTTGCCGCACAGTTCGTCGCCGCGGTGGGCGCGACCTCGTACGCGCATGCCGCCGACGACATGCTGTTCACACCCGCCGCACCGGTGGTCTACGACTGGTCCGGCGTCTATGCCGGCCTGTCCGCGGGCGCAAGCTGGGACGAATTCGACGCCCTGATCGGCACGCCCCCCGTCAAAACGACGTTCGACCCCACCGGCTTCGCGGCCGGTGCCTTCACGGGCGTGAACTTCCAGAACGGCCCGTTCGTCTACGGTCTCGAGGCGGACATCAATTTCAAGCTCGGCGACGATACAGGCGTCATCGCCGGCGTGCCCTTCACCGCGGACAGCGACTGGTTCGCCACCCTGCGCGGGCGGGCCGGCTACGCGGTCGACCGCTACATGTTCTACGGCACCGGCGGCCTCGCCGTCGGCGATGTCTCGCTGTCGGCACCGGCAGCCTCGTTCAGCGACACGAAGGTCGGCTGGACCATCGGCGCGGGCATCGAGGCGGCGATCACCGACAACTTCACGGTGCGCGGCGAATATCTCTACACCGATCTTGGGAAGGCGAGCGGCACGCTCGGCGGCACGCCGTTCTCCACCGAGTTCGACAGCCACACCGTGCGCGCCGGCGTCACCTACAAGTTCAAGTAGGCGGGCTGGCGTCTGCCGCGGACCGACCGCATGGGCCCCGGACCAGGTCCGGGGCACGAGTCCGTGGCGGTCGGCACGGCAGCGAACACACAACGGGCGCTGAGCCCCGGACCTGATCCGGGGTCCAAGCAGCGGCTGCTGCGCATGCCGCGCCGTCCTGCTCATTGCTCCAGGGCGAACACCACCGGCCACGTCTTCGGATCGTCCGATCCGGTGCAGGTTTCCCGATAGCGGTATTCGATCAACGCGAAGGCGATGTCGCGCCAGCGCCAGCGGGCGGCATGGCCGCAGCCGTCGACGTCGCGGCCGGCGGTGACGCTTGTCAGCTCGCCGTCGCCGAAGCTGACGTCGACCAGTGTGTCCGTTCCGGTCCAGCCCCAGGCCGTGCTGTAGCGGGCGAAGGACAGGCTCGCGATGCCGCCGATCTCGCCGGTTTCGACCAGATAGAGCCGCGAGGCCACGCGGCCGCCGGTCGCGGTGCAGGGCACGCCATAGAGGATCGCGGTATCCGACAGGCGGACGGTGAGGGGTTCGGTCCGCGCCATCAGCGGGCTGTCGAGGTCCTCGCAGCCGTGCACGCCGTAGTGCTGGGCGAGCACGTTGTTGGGCAGGCCACGCTGGCCCTGGCCGCCGTCGATGGCCGAGCTCAGGCCGGCCATCGACTCGTGCGGCGCGAGGTCGATCGGCGGGGCGACGCGGCGGCTCACGTCGGTTCGGGCCTGCGCGGCGTCGATCCAGGCGAGCCCGTCGGCGAGACCGGCCAGGGCGAAGCTGGCCGACGCCGAGCCGCCGCCGTCCGGCTCGTAGAACAGGGTGGCCTCGCGCCCGTCGGACATCAGGCCGAGCAGGCGCTCGGCAAGGCCGGAATTGATCAGGAACAGGTTGTCGGTGGAGCCGTAGGCCAGATAGTCGTAGCCGGGATTGAAGGTCAGCTTGGGGCCGCCGTCGACATTCATCGCGAAGGGATGGATGAGGTCGATCGCCGGATGAAGCGGCGTCACCGAGACCTGCCAGGGCGCGTCCGCCTCCGGCCGGCGCCGCAGCGCCAGCACCACGTCCTCGCCGTCCGGACCCGTTGCCTGGTTGACCAGGACGCAGATGGTCTCGTCGGTGCATTCGGCCCGCCAGTCGCCGAAAGCGGCGATTTCGGCGGAGACAGGGGCAAGCAGTCCCCAGAGGACGACAAGGAAGGCCGCGAGAGGCAAGGACATCGGCGTGTTCCGGGGCGTGTTCCGGCGTTGGACGGTCGTCTGGCCAAGGATAACGCGAAGACCGGGCGACCGGAAAGACACGATAGACCGCCGCCGGGCCATTGCGAAGGCGCGTCGGGACCGTGCTAGGCTTCCGGAAAAGCAGGATTTCGGTCGCGCCGATCCGGCGTGCGTCCAGGGCACAACCCCCGGGAGGATACTCCGATGATCATGCGTATCTTTCAAGTCGTGACCAGGCCCGGAAAAGAGGAGGCATTCGGCAGGTTCTTCCATGAAACCGCGATCCCGCTGATGAACGGAACCGAGGGCATCGTCTCGGTTCTTCCCGGCGCGTCCCGGCCGGACAGCCCGCGGGAGTTCAGCTTCGTGATGGTGTGGAAGGACCTGGATGCGCTGAAGGCCTTTGTCGGCGACGACTACAAGACCCCGCACATCGACCCGGCCGAGGCCGAACTGGTCGAGTCCCGGTCGATCAAGCACTACGATCTGGTCGAGACCTGACCCGGTCGGGCCCAACGAACCGGTCCCCCGTTTCCCCGGGTCAGGGGCGAGACAGCCTTGCGGGACGGGCGCACTCGGCGCCCGCCGCGCGAAATCCGGAAACGGGGGCGAGCCTCAGTATCGCTGCGGAACGTAGACCGCCAGAATGGACGGATTGAGCAGATTGACGCTTTGCGCGTTCTCCATGAGGCAGACGAGGTGGAACGTGTTGGCGCCCTTCCCAACCTGAACCACGCGGGTCCGGGAGAGCGCCGCATAGGCGTTTTCCGGTGCATTGTCCCCGGAGTGCGAGACACCGGTCGCGAAATCATATGCCGCGTCCGATGATACGCTGCAGGCGGCCTCGTTGGCCGTTCCCTTGAAGGCAAACATGCCTTGGCCGGTGATGTGGGCGAAGCCGCGTGCGGGCGCCTTCAGCGTGACGGACACCACCACCTTCTCGGTCGTCGACAGCGCGACGGAGCCTCCGTCCAGGGCCCCCTCGTCAAGGCCGGCCGGCTTCGCACTGTTGGCGAGGCGTGCCGGGTTGACGGCGCGCTTGCCGATATCGGCCTTGCCGACGCAGCCCCGGCAGACGAGGTTCCTGGCGGTCTGGGAAAAAGCCGGTCCCTGAGACGCGACGACGAGCAGTGCGGCGGCCAGCGAAACGAGACCACTCAAACGAATTGTCATGCAAAATCCTCCAACAAACAGGCGATGCCGCAACGAACCGTCATTCGATTAACAATGCGCAAACCGCAGGGGTCAGTATCCGTATCGGGGAGCCCTGTCGTGGCCGGCGGAAGCCGCGCACGGCCGTGCGGTTGATTCTCCGCTTCCGCCGGGCATCGCGGCGCGGTTCATCAACCGGTACCGCGTCGTTAGAGGCTGAATCGACCCCGGCATGGCGTTTTTCCGGTACTGTGACATCCATCGCCTTGACCCGCCGTGCCCATCCGCGCATCCTTGCGCCACGATCCGAATTGGAGGCTGGAATGCTGCGTTTCGCTGCCGGTGCGATCTGTGCCGCCCTCGCAATTGGTGCGACGGCGCTTGGCGTTTCCGCGCCCGCGTCGGCGGGGAACTTCACCTTCTATTCCGGCGCGAATCGGGACGGCCCCTGGAATGGGCCGGCCTGCGACGATCCGTCGGTGCTGAGCCGTATCCTCGCCCATTTCGATCAGGCGGAAGCGCAATACTGGCACACCGGCGTCAAGATGGCGCAGATCACCGGCGCGCGCGAGACCACCTTCCGCGATTGGGATCCGCCGATCATCGCGACGCGCTTCTGCACCGGCTCGGCCTATCTGACCGACGGGCAGCGCTACGATCTGGTCTACTGGCTGCGCAGCGAACAGGGGTTCGCCGGCGTCGGCTGGGGCGTGCAGTTCTGCCTGGTCGGGCGCGACCGCGAATACGCCTACGCGCCCGCCTGCAAGATGCTGCGTCCGCTCTAAGGATCGCAATGCGGTCGGGCAGCCGACGTCTCTTCCTCGCCAGCCTGTTCTGTCTCGGCCTCGCGACCGGCGGCGCCGAAGCGCAGCGCGTGGGGACGAACGTCGCCGGTGATTTCGACTACTACGTCCTGTCGCTGTCGTGGTCGCCCTCCTATTGCGAGGCGGAAGCCGAACGGGCCGACCGGTTCCAATGCGCCGGCGGGCGGCCCTATTCCTTCGTGGTGCACGGGCTGTGGCCGCAATACGAGCGCGGCTGGCCGGAGTTCTGCCCGGCGGCGACCAGCAGGCCGAGCGAGCAAATCGTGCGGCGCATGCTCGACATCATGCCGAGCCCCAACCTGGTGCGGCGTCAATGGCAGAAGCACGGCACCTGCGCCGGGCTGTCGGTCGAGGGCTATTTCGACCTGGTGCGCAAGGCGCGTGATCGGGTGATCATCCCGCCGGCGTTCCGCAACATCGACCGCTATGTGACGGTCGAGCCGGGGGCGGTCGAAAACGCGTTCCGCAGAGCCAATCCGGGCCTGGCCGCCGATGCCATCGCCGTTGATTGCGATCGCCGCCGGCTGCGCGAGGTGCGCATCTGCATGGACAAGGCGCTGAACTTCCGCGGCTGCCGGGAGGTCGACCGGCGCGCCTGCCGCCTGAACAAGGTGGTGCTGCCGCCGGTTCGCGGCGGCTGAGGCGGCGGCTGAGGCGGCGGCTGCGGCGGCGGGTTCAATCGCGGCGGCGCCGATGGTAGGATCGTGCGTCACGAGCGTCGGCGGTTCCGCTCGCTGTCTTTGCCGGCCCCCTTACGGGTAGCGAACGCGGGGACATGAGGTCCCGGCTACCTTGGGGAAACCTGGAGGAGCCGGACTCGTGACCATGGCCGACCCAATCCCGATCCAGATCCGCGAAACCGTCCGCGCCGGTTTGCAGCGCTTTCCGAACGCGCGCGCCGCGACGCTGGCGCTGCGGCCCGATACGCCGGTCTACTGCTTCCGCCCGACGCAGCTGGAGGCGGATGCGCGCGCCTTCCTCCAGGCGTTTCCCGGGCAAACGGCCTACGCGGTGAAGACCAATCCGCACCCGCTCGTGCTCGACACGCTGGCGCGCAGCGGCGTCGACGCCTTCGACGTCGCCTCGCCGGCGGAGTTCCGCATGGCGCGCGCGGCCGCCCCGCAGGCGGCGCTGTTCTACATGCATCCGGTCAAGGCGGCGACGGCGATCCGGGAGGCGCTGACCACCTATGGCATTCGCCACTTCGCCATCGACCACGAGAACGAGGCGGCCAAGATCCTGCGCGAGGCGCGCGCCGCCGGCGTCGATACGCCGGACCTCATGCTGTTCGTGCGGCTGGCCACGCGCACGCACGCCGTCTACGAGCTGTCGCGCAAGTTCGGCGCGGCGCCGGGCCACGCGGTGGAACTGCTGCAGCGCGTCCACCGGCTCGGCGCGCAGGCGGGCCTGTGCTTCCATGTCGGCAGTCAGGTTGAGGGCACCGATGCCTATGCCACGGCGCTGAGAACTGCCCAGTGGGTGCGTGCCCGTGCGGGGGTGCCGATCGCGGCGCTCGATATCGGCGGCGGCTATCCCGCGCGCTACGGCGTCGACCGGCGCCGCAAGCGGCCGCCGACGCCCACGCCGAGCGAACTGATCCCCCGAATCCTGCGCGCCGTCGAGAGCACCGGCTTCGCCGACGTGCCGCTGGTTGCCGAACCCGGCCGCGCCATCGTCGCCAGATCGCTTTCGGTGATCGTGCGGGTGCTGCTGCGCAAGGGGCAGCGGCTCTATATCAACGACGGCATATGGGCGAGCTTGTCGGATGCCTGGACCGGCAAACTGACGCTACCGGTGCATCTGATCCCGGAGCCGGGGCGGTTGCGGCCGAAGGGCGATCCGAAGCGGGTGATCCCGTTCCGGATCATGGGGGCGACCTGCGATTCCGTCGACATCCTGTCGCGGCCGTTCTGGCTGCCGGAAACGGTGGCGACCGGCGACTGGATCGAGGTCGGCCATATCGGCGCCTACTCGCTGTCGCTGCGAACCGACTTCAACGGCCTCTGCCCGGACAGCTTCGTCGAGGTGGACACGCCGTTCCGGACCTGACGCGCTGTCTCAGCCGCGCCAAGGATTCCGGGCCGGGGTGAATGTGGCGACCGGACACGGCGTGTTCGAGAAGGTCCAGGAGGTGTTGTTGAGGAAGGTCGCGCAGGTCGCGATCTTGCCGCGGATGCAGGCGGTGTCGCCCAGGTGGAAATCCTGTCCGGCGAGGCGGCAGGTGCAGTTTATCGCGGGGCGAAGCGCGGTATCCGGGGCTTTCGATCCGATAGGCGCGCCCGAGGGGGCGCCGGATGCTGCGACACCGGATGTGGTGGGCTCTTCGGCACGACCCTGACCTGCGGCCGCGACAACCGCCGCGACGGTCAGGATGGCGCCGAAGCGCCGGATGTGTCGGCTCGCTATCCCATCGTCACCAAGACTAACAGGATCTGGTCGAAACCGGTAGGCCGCCGGACCGTCAGGACCGGCAGCGGAATTGCGGATCGGTCAGCTGGCGATCTGCAGGTTGATCGCCTTCGGACCCTTGCCCCGCTTGTCGGGCTCGGTCTCGAAGGTCACGCGCGACCCCTGGTCGATCGGCGGAATGCCGGACCGTTCGACGTCGGAGATATGGACGAATACGTCCTTGCCACCGTCGTCAGGTGTAATAAATCCGTAGCCCTTGGACTGATTGAAAAATTTTACCGTGCCCGTCTGGCGCATGGAGGTCTCCCTTCCCGAGGAATTCCGACCATCAACGCGACGGCCGGTCGTTGCCGAGGCAGGCGAGCAGATATCTTCGGGATAGGCATTCCACGCGACATCTCAGGCGCGACTTACGTCCATTCCGGCAGTCCGATCAGCCGCCTCGCCAATCGTGATGACGCAAGCATAACGCATTGGCAAGCAAAATTCGCGTCATAATTTGGGTGAGGGGGGCTAAAAATCAGTTCTGCCTAGAATTACGGCAGTTTGATCACATATTGCTTACGCGTTGTCTCGATCACTTCCCAACTACCGTTGAATCCGGGTCGAAGTATAAAACTGTCGCCCGCCTTCACGGTCGTTGCGGTGCCGTCGTCCCCGGTAATGACCGACACGCCCGAGATGATCGTGCAGTATTCCCACTCGTCATAGGCGATCCGCCACTTGCCCGGCGTAGACTCCCAGACGCCGGCGAACAGCGTACCGTCCTCGGCCTCTTCCAGGTTCCATGTAGTGAAGCGTGGGTCTCCCGCGATGATCTTCCCGGGCGCCGGCGCGTCATGTTCGGGCTGGAGGGACGAGAGGTCGAAGGACAGGAAGGTGGACGACATGGCGGTCTCCTCGAGAGGATCGGCAGGGGCCGGGTCTTCCGCCCCTCCTCTACATCGGTTAGTCAGGGATTGCGACCGTTCCGGCAATCCCCGGTAATCAAGGAAACGACGTTCATGTCCACGCTGCGCGCCGCCATCATCCCGGTCACGCCGTTCCAGCAGAACTGCACGATCGTGTTCGACGAGGAGACGAAGCATGGCGTGGTGATCGACCCGGGCGGCGATCTCGACCAGATCGGCGCGGCGATCGATGAACTCGGCCTGACGATCGACACCATCCTGCTCACCCACGGCCATATCGACCATGCCGCCGGCGCCGATCAGCTGCGCGAGGGGCTGGGGGTCGAGATCGTCGGGCCGCACGAGGCCGACAAGCCGCTTCTCGACAACCTCGAGAAACAGGGGGCGGTCTACGGCATCGCGGGCGCGCGCAACGTCACGCCGGATCGCTGGCTGAACGAAGGCGACAGCGTCGAGATCGCCGGGCACGCCTTCGAGGTGCTGCATTGCCCCGGGCACAGCCCCGGCTCGGTGGTGTTCGTCAACAAGCAGGCCAGGTTCGCCATCGTCGGCGACGTGCTTTTCCGCGGCTCGATCGGCCGTACCGATCTGTTCGGCGGCGATTTCGACGCGCTCGCCAAATCGATCAGGGAAAAGCTGTTCCCGCTCGGCGACGACGTCAACTTCCTGTGCGGGCACGGGCCGGGCGGCTCGATCGGCGAGGAACGCCGTACCAATCCCTTCGTCGGCGAGAACGCCCAAGGCATTGCCTGAGCGTCCAGGGTTTCGCCTGAGGGGGGGTGCCTCAGCAGCTCTTGGCGGCGGTTTCGCGGCCGACCACGGTGACGCGCACGGGCGCGGTGCCGGCTGAGATGAAGCCGAGCTTCGCGGCGGCGGCCTTGGTGACGTCGACGATGCGGCCGCGCACGAACGGGCCGCGGTCGTTGACCCGGACCTCGACGACACGGCCGTTGTGCAAGTTCTCCACGCGGATGCGGGTGCCGAACGGCAACGTGCGGTGCGCGGCGTAGAAGCCGGTCGGGTCGGCGCGCATGCCCGAGGCGGTCCGACCGGTCAGGGCGTACCAGGACGCGCGACCGCACTCTGCAGCCTCGGCGCGTTCGGCGGCGGCCGGGAGGGCGGACATCAGCGCCAGCACGAACGCGGCGGCGCGGGATAGAGGGAAGGGCATCGTGCCTTACTCCGACATGATCCCCCCTGAGGCGGGAAAAGCCGGAAAAAGGCGGCGGAAACATGGCCGCGGGCACGATCGGGGCTGCCGGCAATCCTTGACAGGGGGACTACGACCCGCGCGGCAGGCACCGCCGGGGGCGCGTGCCGGCCACTCAGCCGCCGACGCCCATCATCCGCAGACCAAGCGCCACGGCGAGCCAGCAGGCCGCCCAGGCGGTCGCGCCCACCAGGGCACCGCCAACCGCCGCGGAGATCCGCCAGCCGGGAAACAGGGCGGTTCCGAGCAGGCCGCCGGCCATCAGGCCGGGCCAGCCGAACCAGAGCGCGAGCTTCAGCCCGTAGGCGGCCAGAATTTCGAGAGCGATGGTGAACACGCTGGCCTCCGTGATCCCGGCCGCAACCAACTTCGTTTCCCGGGCCGGCTCAGTCGGCGCAGGTTACGGCGATGGCGGAGTGCCAGTCGCGCGTAGCGAGCTCGATCTGGGAAACCTGATCGTCGCGGGCGAAACCGCTGAGGCAGGTCGCGTAGACGTCGCGTGCGCTGCTCAGGGCGGCGACGTGGGCGCGATAGGCATCACAGCGTTCTGCGCGGCCGGCCTGGGCGGCGCCCGACAGGCTGGACAGGGTCGCCGAGAAGCCGCGCGCCGCCTCGGCAACACGGGTCGGGCATTCGGCGGAATCAATGTCGATGCCGGCTTCGGCGGGACCGGCCGCCGCGTCGGTCGGCATCGGGGTCACCATCACGGCGGTTCCGGCCGCGCCCAGAACGAGCGTCAGCACGGCGGCGGCAATCAGAAAAGGGCGGGGCAGGCGTTTCATGATGTCTTCCGTCGAACTCTCGATGTCCCACGATGGTTCCGTCTCGGCGAGGTCGCGCGCCGTCCTCCCGGCGCGCTTCATGCCGTATTCAGTTGATTCGCGCAGCTCCCGCTTCGGCGCTGCGCGGTGCGCAGCGGGCGTCGATGCGGTTGGCGGTCTGTTCGATCGAAGTGTCCAGTTCGGCCACCGTCTCGTGGCGCTCCGGGCCGTCGACGCAGCGCCGATAGATGTTGCGGACTTCCAGCAACGCGCGAACCTGTCCGTGCATCGCCGCGCATTCGGCCTCAAGGCCTGTGTCGAGGGCGACTTCGAATTGTTGTTGCGCGCGGCTGAGCGTCGCGTCGACCTTCTCCAGGTGGACGCGGCAGACCGGGGTTTCGACCTTCGCTGCCTTCGCGGTGTCGCGGCCGACACCGGGCAGCGGCACGATTACCAGAGCGAGCGCCAGCGACAGGACGGCGCCACGAAGATCGGCGCGGCTTATCGGGAAGACTGTGAGCGTTCGGGGGAGAACCATTTTCGTAATCCGGATGTCTGTCCCTGGCAGCCGGCAAACCCTATCGCCGGTCCGTTGTCATGCCCTTATGACGCTTCCGGATTTCATCCGTATTGCAGCGAGTGTTTCCTTTGTTTCGCCAGTATCGTTAACGAAAGGTTTCCTGCTCGATCGCCTCCACGCCGGCCGGATACCTCCCGCCGCCGCCAGGGCGCAAAGAACCCCGACGCAATGAAGCACGCAAAGAAAAAGACCCGGCACGCGGCGTGCCGGGTCTTCGCTGTTCAGGCCGGGTTGCTGAACGTCAGCAGGAGGCCGCGTTCTGGGTGCAGGTCGCCATCATCAGAGCGCCGATGTTGCCTGGGCCCCAGCCGCCATAGTCGGCGTCGGGATACTCCACGTTCTGTCCGAAGAACGACGCGCCCTGATAGTTGACGTTCGTCGGGGTTTCGACGCCATAGCTGGTCACGCCCACGACGACATTCGGTGTGCTTGCGAAGCCCAGCGAGGCGTCGGTGGCGTCGACAGCCGGCCGCGTGCCGAAGTTGACGAGCCACGGGCCGCCGCTGGAGCCGCCGGTCTGGGCCGACCCGATCAGCGTGTTGATCAGATCGCCGTCGACTACGCGGAAGCCGATCGAATCGGTGCGCTGCATCTGCAGGCCCTTGTCCAGGGCGACGGGATAGCCGAGCTGCGTGATCTGCGCGGCGGAGGCGCTGCCGAATTCCGCCGGCAACGTGGTGTAGGAATATCCGTTGACGCCGAACCGATAGGTGCCGACCAGCTGTCCTGGATATTTCGTCACCACCTTCTTCTTGCCGCGGAAGTTCCGGAATCGGACCTTCTCCTTCCGGAGCGCGATCGTGGCGACGTCGTTGTTGCAGACGATGCCCGGGTAAAGAGGGTCGCAGGTATCGCTGCCGTCATAGTAGGGCTCGGGCACGAAGATGTTGACGGCGCGGAAGCGGCCGAACGGCCGGCCCCGCTTGCCGCCACTGACCATGGCCGGGTACCAGACCGCCGCATCGGCGAAACCGGCCGGTCCGTTGCCGAATTCGCTGATGCAATGGGCGGCGGTCACCAGGATGCCCTTTCGCAGCAACGAGGCGGTGCAGACAAAGGTCGAGCCGCCAAACTTCATGTAGAGCTTGCCGGTGGTGCTGTAGGGCCGGCTCGTGATCGGGACCATCTTCTTGTTGCGGGCGTAGCCCGGCCGGGTGACGGCGGCGCGTACGGTCGTGTAGGGAATTCCCGCGGTCCCGTAGGCCATCGGCGCGACGTCGAGGGATTCGGCGCCTCCGTTCGGGCCGGAAACGGCCGGCGCGCCACTCGCAGCGCCCGCCGGTTTGAGCAAGTCCAGGACGCGCTGGTCGACGACGGGCGTGCGTGTCCTGAAAGGCCCCATCAGATCGGCCTCGCTGAACCCTTCGCGGGCGTCCGTCGACTCGAGCGGATGGGAGATGACGCCAGCCGACTGCGCCGACGCGGACACCGCGCCGGCCAGACAGGCGGCGGCGACGACTGTGGATGCCAGCGAAGCCGGCCGGAGATATCTGATCATTTCAGCCCCTTTCGGGTGGATTGCATGCGCGTGCATGGGTGCGGGGTCGGTTTTCAGCGACCGGACCGCCGAATACCGGGCTTTGGGGCATGTTTTGGTGGCAATGATTAACAGTTCGTTTTTCGTGCCGTTTTGGCGTGAAAACATGGAAGCCTGATCGAAAACGCCGTTAATCGGCGTTAAAATTGGCGTGTAAACATTAAATCGACTGCGATTGAGTCGGCCGGAGAGCTCCGCTTCCCGAGGCGTGGAGACGGCGAAACAATTGAAACGATCGCGAAACACGCGTGATATGCGGCTGCGAAATAGATGCGGCTTTTCGTGTTTGCGTGAAGGAGAGTAGCCGTGTCTGCGCGTGTGTCCGGCCGAGCCGCTAACAAGGGGGCGGGACTGGCCCTTGTTCTGATCGCGACTGGCTGTTTCACGGTCGCGGGCAATGCGCCGGCGGCGGCCGCTGCGACGGCCGATCCCGGTGGGACGCCGCATTCCAGCTTCTTCTACATGTCCTGCGAGGGAACGCCGTGCCAGCGGCAGATGTATCGCGTGCCGGACAACCGCCGCCTCAAGGTGTTCGCACTGTCCTGCGCCGCTCAGGTGACGACGCCGGGGCAGGTTTCGCATATCGGCGTGCGCCGCCAGATGATCGACGGCGGCGAAGAGGTCGTGGATCTCGCGTCCAACCGCGTGGGCATACAGGGCAACACGCAGTATTTCGCCTTTCGCGCCGATACCGACACGTTTGTCGACGGTGGCGCCACGGTGAACGCCTTCGTCGACTCCACCGGTGATGTCGATGCCTTCTACTGCTTCCTGGCAGGGGACCTGATCGACGCCCATTGAATGTGGATGTGGCGCGACCTTCCGGCCGCGCCACGGTTCATACTGTCTGGTCGGGGCGCGACCGTCGGGCCGCGCCACGTGTGATGCGGGTCAGCAGGCCCAGGAATGGGACCGGCAGGTATCGTACATGATCTTGCCGATATTGCCCGCGCCGTAGCCGCCATAGTCCCTGCCGGAGAACTGCTTGTTCTGTCCAAAGTAGGATGCGCCCTGGCGGTTGATCTTCTTGTCGATCCAGCCGTAGCTGGTGACGCCGACGACCGCCTGGGCCGATTTACGGCCGAAACTCGCCTCCGAGGTATCGATCGAGGCCTTCACGCCGAGATTGACCAGCCATGGGCCGCCGCTCGATCCGCCGGTCTGGGCGGAGCCGATCTGCGTGTTCTTCAGGTTGCCGTCCTTCAGGTACCAGCCGACCGCGTCGGTGCGCTGCATCTGGTAGCCGCCGTCGAAAGCCTGGGGGTAGCCGAGCTGGGTGATGTGGGCGACCGTCTTGGAGCCCAGGATCTTGGAGCGCGTGTAGGAGTAGCCGTTCCAGCCATAGGCATACCAGCCGACCATATTGCCGGCGTACTGGGAGGATCCGTTCGCGTTCAGGACGACCGTCGCCAGGTCGTTGTTGCAGACGACGCCGCGCTGGGTGC
Organism: Microbaculum mangrovi; assembly: GCF_051390635.1. Lineage (NCBI taxonomy): Bacteria > Pseudomonadati > Pseudomonadota > Alphaproteobacteria > Hyphomicrobiales > Tepidamorphaceae > Microbaculum > Microbaculum mangrovi. The sequence goes on along the minus strand of NZ_JBPODT010000001.1, from coordinate 727,785 downwards.
AGGTGTCCCGCCCCCTGTAGTAGGGCGTCGGCACGCGCAAATCGCGGGCGGTGAAGGTACCGTAGGGGCCGGAGCCAGTGTCGTAGTTAGCCGGGATGAACCGCACCTCGTCGGCCCAGCCGTTGGCCTTCTTGCCGTACTCGAAGATGCAGTGGGCCGCGGTGATCAGCACGCTCGGCTTGACCAGCGAGGCGGTGCATACAAACCAGGAGTCGCCCCAACGCGCCCAGAGCTTGCCGGCGGGCCGGAACGGATAGCTGGTGACGGGGGTCATCGGCGCCGTCGTGGATGTACCGAGGGACCTGACGGCGACGCGGACGGTCGTGTAGGGCGCCCGCGCCTTGCCGAAGGCCTCCGCGGCCTCGGTCGCCATGCCCTGCGACGCCGCGCTCTCCGAGGACAACGAAACGCCGGAAGCGCCCCTGATGCGCGGGCTCCTGACCTGCGCGTCGGGCGCGAACGCCTCCATGCTCGCCAGCGGCATCTTGCTTTGCGGATTTGCCGGCAGAGCCACCTCTTCGGCAGAAGAAGAGCTCGCCATTTCCCCCGAGGAAACGGTTCCGGCCGCCTGGGACGTGTCCGCGCCGGCGCCGATCAAACACGTCGCCGCGACCACCGCGAGCGTGGTGGATTTCAAAGCGTAATTCATTCCAGCCCTCATTTGCGAAATAACGTCAAAGTCTTATAAGCCGCAAGGCCGTATCGACAGGTCACGGACGGCTTGATCGCACGATAGCCATCGGGGACCGTGCCGACAAACTGTTTAACAGGTTGTCTGTTCACGGCACGGGCCAGGCTGCGATGCGGATTCGAATACGGTTAGCAGAGGACCAACGGCCGCGAGGGAGGCGTCGCGGCCGCTTGCGTTTGCGGACGGCTGTACGGATCAGCGGCAGAAGTGATAGCGCCCGTCATAGCCGAGGAAATAGCCGGTGTTCGGGTTGAAGCTGCGATATTTCGCCGAGCAGTAGCGGTACCAGGCCGGGCTCCACGGTGCCGGCTTGGCGTAGTAGACCGGGGAGGGCGCGTAGTAAGGCCGAGGGGCGTAGTAAGGCCGAGGGGCATAGTAGGGGCGCGGGGCATAGTAGCGGGGCGCGCTCAGCGTCGACCCGACGACGGCGCCGGCGGCGAAGCCGAACAGACCCGCCGCGGCGGCGCCGCCGTGGTTGTGGCGATAGCCGCCGGCATTGGCGGCGGAAGGCAGGGCGGCGGCGCCCAGCGCGAGGACGAGGCCGGCGACGGCGGTGGTCTTCAAGGTCCGGTTCATGACATGTCTCCTGTCAATCTCGGGGCGGGCGCCGGCCGTCCGCGTCGTGCGGTGGGCTCGAAACGCATCCGATCCGTGGCAGGAGGTTTGACAGGTGCCGCCTGAACCGCACCTGAACGCGCGATCAGGGGTATCGTTCAGGAAACGCGGCGCCCGCCGCTGCGGAATCGTCAGGGGCGGCTAGCGATCCTTCTTGCGGAACGTCCGCGTACCCGGTTTGCCGCCGGACGAGCGGCCCTTGGGGCCGGTGCCAAGGGGCGCGGGGGCCTGTTTCGGCGTCCAGCCTTCCGGGGGCAGCGGTTCCGGGAGATCCTTCATGCCCATCTCGTCCAGCGTGTGCTTGCGCACGCGCGCCGAGGGAGCGAGTGCTGGTTCTTGCTTCCCTGTCAGGTCTTCGGCCTTCCCCGCCTCTTGTCGCTTCCCGGTCGCGCCTTCGGCGCTCCCTGCCTCTTGTCGCGTACCGGTCGGGCCGGAGCCTGCCCCGGACCCCGAGCCTGCGGCTCTCCTTGCCTCCTGGCGTTTCTTCGTCTTCTTGCCCTTGGGCGAGGCGTCGGCATCGGGATAGGCCATCGGGTCCTCTGCCGCGGCCAGTTCCGCCTGCTCCAGTCGCTTGATCTCGTCGCGCAGGCGAGCGGCTTCCTCGAATTCGAGGTCGGCGGCGGCCTCGCGCATCTTCTTCGACAGGTCTTCGATGACGGCGCGCAGGTTGTGGCCATAGGTGGCGCCGGCTTCGGCGAGGCCGGAATCGACGGTCACGTGGTCCTGCTCGTAGACCGAGCCGAGGATGTCGGCGATGTTCTTCTTCACCGATTCCGGCGTGATGCCGTTCTCGGTGTTCCACGCCACCTGCTTCTCGCGGCGGCGCGTGGTCTCGGCCATCGCCCGCTCCATCGAGCCGGTAATTCTGTCGGCATAGAGGATCACCTTGCCATCGACGTTGCGCGCGGCGCGGCCGATGGTCTGGACCAGCGAGGTCTCGGAGCGCAGGAAGCCTTCCTTGTCGGCGTCGAGGATCGCCACGAGCGCGCATTCGGGGATGTCGAGGCCCTCGCGCAGCAGGTTGATGCCGATCAGCACGTCGAAGGTGCCGAGGCGCAGGTCGCGAATGATCTCGATGCGCTCCAGCGTGTCGATGTCGGAGTGCATGTAGCGTACGCGCACGCCCTGCTCGTGCAGATACTCGGTCAGGTCCTCCGCCATGCGCTTGGTGAGTACCGTCACCAGCGAACGATAGCCTCTAGCGGCGACCTGCTTGACCTCGTCGAGCAGGTCGTCGACCTGCGAGGTCGCCGGACGCACCTCGACGGGCGGATCGACCAGGCCGGTCGGGCGGATGACCTGCTCGGCGAAGACGCCGCCGGTCTGGTTCATCTCCCAGCCGCCCGGCGTCGCCGAGACGCAGACCGTCTGCGGGCGCATGGCGTCCCATTCCTCGAACCGGAGCGGCCGGTTGTCCATGCAGGAGGGTAGGCGGAAGCCGTATTCGGCGAGCGTCGCCTTGCGCCGGAAGTCGCCGCGATACATGCCGCCGATCTGCGGGACGGTGACGTGGCTCTCGTCGACGAAGACAAGGGCGTCGTCGGGCAAGTACTCGAACAGCGTCGGGGGCGGTTCTCCGGGCGCGCGCCCTGTCAGATAGCGGGAGTAATTTTCAATGCCGGCGCAGGAGCCGGTCGCCTCCAGCATCTCCAGGTCGAACACGGTGCGCTGTTCCAGACGTTGCGCTTCCAGCAGGCGGCCGGCGCGGTTCAGCTCGTCCAGACGGAGCTTCAGTTCCGCCTTGATGCCCTTGATCGCCTGCTGCAGCGTCGGGCGAGGCGTCACGTAGTGCGAGTTGGCGTAGAGCTTGATCGACTTGAAGGCGTCGGTCTTCTGGCCGGTCAGCGGGTCGAACTCGGTCAGTTCCTCGACCTCGTCGCCGAACAGGGAAATGCGCCAGGCCCGGTCATCCAGATGCGCCGGCCAGACCTCGACCGTGTCGCCGCGCACGCGGAAGGCGCCGCGCTGGAAGCCATGGTCGTTGCGGCGGTAGTGCAGGGCGACGAGATCGGCGAGAAGCTGGCGCTGGTCGATGCGCTCGCCCAGCTTCAGCATGAAGGTCATCGCCGTGTAGGTCTCCACCGAGCCGATACCGTAGATGCACGAGACGGAGGCGATGATCACCACGTCGTCGCGCTCCAGCAGGGCGCGCGTGGCGGAGTGGCGCATGCGGTCGATCTGTTCGTTGATCGACGATTCCTTCTCGATATAGGTGTCGGAGCGCGGAACGTAGGCCTCCGGCTGGTAGTAGTCGTAGTAGGAAACGAAATACTCGACCGCGTTGTCGGGGAAGAAGCTTCTGAACTCGCCGTAGAGCTGGGCCGCCAGGGTCTTGTTCGGCGCCAGGATCAGCGCCGGGCGCTGGGTGCGCTCGATCACGTGCGCCATGGTGAAGGTCTTGCCCGAGCCGGTTACGCCGAGCAGGACCTGGGTGTCCTCGTGCGCCTTGACGCCCCCGACCAGTTCGGCGATCGCAGTCGGCTGGTCGCCGCGCGGCTCATAGTCCGAAACGATCCTGAGGGCGACGCCGCCTTCCGACTTCTCCGGCCGCGTCGGGCGGTGCGGCACCCAGTCGGGCGCGTCGTCTGGCACGTAGAACGGCCGGCCGCGCTCCAAGAGCGCCGTCAGGTTGTCGCGCGCCTCGCGCGCGGCCATCGATACTTCCAGATCCTCCGTCGCCGGCGCCTGCGACGCCGGCGCGATGCCGGAGCCAGGCTCCATCAGGTCGACGCCCTCGGTGCCTTCGATACGCGGCGCGCGGGCGGGGCGGGAGGCTTTCGAATTCGGTGTCCTGGGGGGCTTCTGTTTCCCGGTCCGGCCTTCGGCCGTCCTCGCCTCTTGCTGTTTCCCGTTCCGGCCTTCGGCCGCCCTCGCCTCTTGCTGCTTCCCGGTCCGGCCTTCGGCACTCCACGGCACTTGGGAGTCGAAGGGGGCCTGCGGCGCTTCGTCGAAGCCCGCCCGGTCGGATGTCTTGCGCTTGGCCATGGCCGCAATATGGGCCGAGTCAGCCGCAAAGGCGAGGGGGGCGCGGCCGTCGATCGGGAGTCTACTGACAGCAGGGTGTCAGTTGGCCGTCCGTACCGGTCCGCTTCGGCAGTCGGCGAAGCGCGAGGTCGCGGGGAACGTTGCGGGGAGGAAGAAAAAGGGACCGTCCGGGGGTACCGGACGGCCCAAGTCTAGGGAGGAAACGCCCAAGGAGGGCTGCAGCACCGGAATCCGATGCTGCGATGCAACATATAGGGTGGGGGGAAGCCCGCCACAAGCCCATTTAATCGCCATTCGTGCCGGTAGTTTCATCGGCTGTGGAAATTTCGACGGCGGAAGCGGTTTTTTTCCGACTTTAGCCCTCGGCGACGCGGGAGGCGAAGAGGGCGATGGCACGCTGGTAGTTCTGCGACTTGTTCCATTGCTGCAGCACGACGAAGTTGGCGCTGCCTTCGGTCCACGGCTGACCGCGCCTCCAGCCATAGGCCTTCAGATAGTTGGCGGTCGAGGCGAGGACATCCGGCACGCTGCGGATGAGGTCGCGGCGGCCGTTGCCATCGAAGTCGACGGCAAAGCGGACATAGTTGGAGGCAAGGAACTGGGTCTGGCCGAGTTCCCCGGCCCAGGCACCGCGCATCTGGTCCGACGTCATGTCGCCGCGATCGATGATGCGCAGGGCCGACAGGAGCTCGTTCTGGAACATCTCGGTGCGGCGGCAGTCGTGGGCGAGCGTCGCCAGCGACCGCACGGAGGACATGTTGCCGAGCACGGCGCCATAATCCGTCTCCATGCCCCAGATGGCGACGATCACCGGGCCGGGCACGCCGTAGCGCTGTTCGACCGCCGCGAACAGGTTGGCGTATTTCTTGAGCATCGCCTTGCCCTTGTTCACGCGACCCGTCGTGACGCGCTTGCGGGCGAATTCCTCGAAACTGACCCTGAAGTGCTTCTGGTTGCGGTCGAGCGACAGGACGCGCTTGTCCTCGGTGACGCCGTCCAGGGCGGCGAGCGCCCGCGGCGACACGCCGAGTCTGGTGGCCTCTGCCTTGAACTGGGTGATGAAGCCGCCGAAGCCATTCGGCGGCTGGCACTGCGCCGCGCGCGCCGGAGCGGGCGCCAGGAGTGACAGGGCGGCGGGTATGGCGGCCAGCATGACGAGAAGGCGTCGCATCCTCGGGCTCTCCGATCCTCGTTCTCCTGTCGACTTTGTAGCATCGCGGACGGACGAGACCAACGGTGCGGCTGTCCGGCGGCGGGGGCCTGCCCGGGGCTCGGCCGGGAGCACGACCCGGGGCTCGGGGCCGATCTGTTAACGCCTGGATCAGGCGATTTACCCATGGTTAACTGTTGCCTGTTCGCAACTGCGAAAACGAATCGACGCGCTCGGCGCCGGATTCACCTCCGATTCACCAGGGCTGCCCCAATTTCGCCCGCGTCTGGGCACAGTTGAAGTGCTCATGACGGAAACCAAAGCGTTTCCCGCCCGTTGTGAACCGTGTGGGTTCCTTTGGGAACGAAATGAAAAGGACATGAGTGAAATGTTGAACCAGCGTGCTCTTTCTTTTGTTGGTGCGGTTTCGCTGGCTGCGCTGGCGCCGATGGCCGCCCAGGCCGCCGATATGCCGCAGTACACTCCGCCGCCGGTCGTCACCGCGGTGCCGACCTGGGACTGGACCGGCTTCTATGCGGGTCTGAACGCCGGCTACGGCTGGAGCTCGAGCGATGACGTCAACGTCAGCGTGGTCGATCCGGGCGGCGCCTTCTTCGGTCCCTGCCTCACGGCCGGCGCGTGCCCGAATGGCATGAGCTATAGCCGCGACGGCTTCGTCGGCGGTGCGCAGGCCGGTTACAACTGGCAGATCGACCAGTTCGTCGTCGGTTTCGAAGCCGATATCGAGTACACCGATATGAACGGCGGCGGCACGGTCACCACCGCGGTGGCGCCGTTCGCGAACGGTCGCTTCACCTCGACGTCGGACATCAACTGGCTCGCCACCCTGCGTGGCCGCGCCGGTCTGGCGATCGACCGGACGCTGCTCTACGTCACGGGCGGTCTGGCCGTTGGTGGCGTCGAGGACACGTTCCGTTGGGGCTTCCCGGGCGTTCCGCAGGTCTATAACGGCAGCAACAGCGACACCGAGTGGGGCTGGACCGTCGGCGGTGGTCTCGACTACGCCATCACGGACAACATCGTCCTGGGTGCCGAAGTGCTGTACTTCGACCTGGGCAGCACGACCGTGAACGGTGTCGCAGCGGCGCCGTTCGTTGCGCCGGCCGGTACGTCGATGGCGGTCAACTACGACCACGACGGCGTCATCGCGCGGGCCCGCCTGAGCTACAAGTTCTAAGGGCTTCAGGGCTTTCGGCGGACACCCGCCGACCTTCGAAATGGACAACGGCGGCTCCTCGCGGAGCCGCCGTTTTCTTTTGCGCTACGGCGCGAAACGCGCATGAAAAACGGCGGCCCGGAAGGGGCCGCCGCACATTTCCGCGGGCGATGTTGCGAAGCGGTGCCGTCAGCGCGCGCTGAGCGGCCGGCTCGGTCCGCGGGGTGCACCCCCGCCCCAGCCGCCGCGCGGAGCGCCAAAGCTGCCACCGTATCCCGGCCACGACGGAGATACGCCACCCCTCGGCCCGCGGCCGCGATAGCCGGGATATCCCGGATAGCGGTAGCGCGGATACGCGTAGCCGCCGCGATAGTAAGGATACCCGTAGCCATAGTAGTAGCCCGGATAATCGGCGATCGCCGCGCCGAGGATCGCGATGCCGAGAATGGCCCCGATCGCCGGCAGCGGACTCGGCTCGGCATAGCCGGGCGCAACCGCCTGGAGATATCGGCCGGATACCCAGCCGCGATAGCGGCCCCATTGGGTATCGCACCAGCCGTAGCCGCCGGTGCAGCCGTAGATGGTGACGGGCGCGCCGACGGGGACGGTGGCGATGCGGGGGCACTTGGTGCTGCCGCAGGTGCGCATGTTGACGTTGCCGACGGCATAGGCACTGACGGCAGCGCTGGCCGTGCCGGGAAGCGAAACCAGCGCCGTCAGTCCGGCCGCGGCGACCAGAGTGCGGGAAATCAGTTTCATCCGACCCTCCTTCCATTGGGATCGATGGCGAAAGACATCATTCAGCGGCTCGGTACCAAACAGTTTGGCCGGCATCATGGCCGCCATCGTGGTGGAACGATGGACCGGGCAGCCTGACTCCCCTCCATTGGAGCGCCGGGAGTATGAACCTTACATGAACATGCGAACGGTTCCGCGTTCGTTCAAGGCGGCGGCGTCATTCCGCCGCCTGCGGAGCGGCGTCTCCGTCTTCTTCTTCTCTGCGACCGAGGAAGCCGCCCGACTGGCGGCGCCACAGGCGGGCGTAGTGGCCGTCGAGCGCCAGCAACTCGTCGTGCGTTCCGCTTTCGACGATGCGGCCGCGGTCGAGCACCACCAGCCGGTCCATGCGGTGGATGGTCGACAGGCGGTGCGCGATGGCGATCACGGTCTTGTCCGTCATCAACGTATCGAGGCTGGACTGGATCGCCGCCTCGATCTCGGAATCCAGTGCCGACGTCGCCTCGTCGAGCACCAGGATCGGCGCGTCGCGCAGGATCACACGGGCGATGGCGATACGCTGGCGCTGGCCGCCGGACAGCTTCACGCCGCGCTCGCCGACGTGAGCGTCGTAGCCCCGCCGTCCCTTCCAGTCGACGAGGTCCTCGATGAACCCGTCGGCATGGGCGAGCCGGGCCGCCGCACGGATCTCGTCGTCGCTCGCTTCCGGCCGGCCATAGCCGATGTTGTCGCGGACGGACCGGTGCAGCAGCGAGGTGTCCTGCGTCACCACCGATATGGCGGCGCGCAGCGATTCCTGGGTCACGGCGGAAATGTCCTGGCCGTCGATCCGGATGCGGCCCTGTTCCACGTCGAAGAACCGCAACAGGAGGTTGACCAGTGTCGACTTGCCGGCGCCGGACCGGCCGACCAGACCGATCTTCTCGCCCGGACGCACATGCAGCGACAGGTTTTCGATGACGCCGGTGTCGCGGCCATAGCCGAAGCTCACGTCGTCGAAACGGATATCCCCGCGGGTGACGACGAGGTCGGTCGCGTCGTGCCGGTCGGTCAGCTCGATCGGCCGGGCGATCGTCTGCATGCCTTCCTGCACGACGCCGATCTGCTCGAAGATCGAGGTGACCTGGAAGGCGATCCAGCGCGACATGTTGGTGAGCTGGAAGGTCAGCGGCAGCGCCATCGCGATGGCGCCGACCTGTATCGTCCCGGCGGTCCACAGCCATAGCGACAGCCCGCCGGCGCTGGCGATCAGCGCGGCATTCAACAGCGCCAGCGCGGCGGCGAAGATGGTGATCAGGCGCAGTTGATCGGCGACGCGGTCGGTATGACGGTCGACGCCCTCGCGCACGAACGCGTCCTCGTCGTGCGGCCGCGCGAACAGCTTGACGGTGAGGATGTTGGTGTAGCTGTCGACGATGCGCCCCATCAGGGCGGAGCGAGCCTCCGACATGCGCCGCGAGCGCCGGCGCAGGCGCGGCACGAAGAAAACGAGCAGCGTGACATAGCCGATGCCCCACAGGATCACCGGGACCGCGAGCCAGACATCGGCGGCAGCGAGCATCAGGATCGCCGTGATGCCGTAGACGACGATGTACCAGACCGCGGTTATCGCCTGGGTCAGGCTCTCGCGAAGCGCGAAACCGGTCTGCATGACCCGGTTGGAGATGCGTCCGGCGAAGTCGTTCTGGAAGAAGCCCCAGCTCTGCCGCACCACGTGCCAATGGCTCTGCCAGCGCACCAGGCTGGAGAACGGCCCGTTGATCGCCTGATTGGCGATGATCGAGCGCGCGAAGGTGGCGGCCGGGCGCGCGATCAGGATGGCGCCGAAGACAAGCAGCATCGACCACGACTCGGCGAGAAACCGGTCCGCGGGGATGGTGGTCACCAGGCCGACGAGTTGTCCGATGATCCACGGAACCGCCGCATCGGAGAGCGCAAGGGCGATTTCGGCGAGGAGAAGGAGGGCGAGCAGGCCCTTCGCCTGGCGGGCGAAATGCCAATAGAACGCCAGGAGCCCGGCCGGCGGCTCGGGACGCTCGGGCACGTCAGTGGGTCTCAACCGAGATTCGAGATAGCGGAACATCTGTTCAGGCTCGCACGACCTTGCCTCCGTGGCCAATCCGTGCCGGGGGCGAACGATCATATAGGGCGGTCCGGCCGCAATGGGCGGGCTGCGATGGGCGGGGGCGATGTCCGGGGGCGAATGTGGACATGGCGATCCCGCCGACGGCGACGGGACTCCTTGTCAGATCACCAAAATTTCGTTTGGGTCACCACCGAACCGCCATATTGCGGCGGCACCGTCATGTCGGCTTGGAACGACGCGGCAACGCGCGAACCGGAGAGGTCCCGGTGCTCATGCCCGGTCGAGAGATCGTGATCTTTATCTTCCTGCTGGTCGCGGCGGCGGCGGCCTACGCCGCCCTGGCGGGCGGCACCGTACCCTAGCAACCATACCGAGCCGGGCTCAGCGATAGCTGGCGACGCCCTTCCTTGTCTCGTTCATCCGCCTGGCGGCATCGGCGGCGTTGCTCTGCCCTTCCGCTATGCCCAGCGTGTCGCCCTCGTAGGTCCGCGTCGGCGAGCTGAACATGGGCACGCGCGTGCAGCTCTTGCCACTGGCGCTGCATTCGGTGTGATAGGCCATCACCGACATGATCTCGGCGCCGAGGTTGGTGTAGCCGAAATTGTATTCGGAACTCGGCGGGTTCGGCTTGTTTTCCCCGTTGACGAGCTGATAGCGGTCGTGCTCCAGGCCGCTGTTGTGGCCGATCTCGTGGGTGACCGAATGGTTGGTGACGCAGCCATGCGCGGTCACCGTGAATCCGTAATTCTCGGTCGATTTCGACGGCGTCTCGATATACCAGCCGAGGCCGCAATAGGTCTTGCTGTTCTTGCGCAGCAGAGTGACCAGATCGGCTTTCCTGCTATTCCGCAATTTCCTGACTCTGGCGAACGGTCCCCTGCCGGCCGTCAGCTTTTTCAGATCCCGCAGGAAACCCCGTTCCCGATAGCGTCTCACCAAGGTGGTTCCGGCAAGTCGGTAGCGGATCTTAACCCCGGCGTTGTTGGCGGCGAGATTGGCGTTGGCGATCGCCAGCTTCGCGTCCTGGACGATGTGGCCGGACTGGGCCCGGGCTCTCTTGGTATAGGGGACGAGCACCCGGATCCGCGTCTTCGCTTCCTCGTTGCCGCTGGATTCCGGTGCGGCGGACGGCTGCCCCGGCGTCGGCGCGGGAATGGATTCCTCGGGCGGGAAGCTGCCCGGATCGATTTCGCTGACGCGGTGCATCGCGCCGGAAACCGGCGAGATCCTGAACACCCGCGTTCCGATCTGGATCTGGCCGGTGATCTGATCGTCGGAGACGATCAGCAACGCATAGCCGCTTTCGCCGCGGATCGTGCCCGTCCAGACAAAACCGCCAAGATCGGCCTTCTTCAGGGATATCCGATCGAGCGTTACGGACAGGTCGGGAAACAGCGCGATATCCACGCTGGCCTCGGCGGGGGCCAGGGTGATGCGATTGCGGGCCCTGTCGACGCCCCGCGGCGCGACATTGCTCTCCATGTAACCGTAATCGAGGCGCACGAGCCGGTCGCGCGATGCAAAAGGCGAGGGCGGGGGGCCTTTCACCGAGGCCGCCTCGGTCGCCGGGACGGCCTCCACAAGGCCCGCCGCGACAGCGGCGCCGGGGGCAAGCGAAACGGCTGCGGTGGCGATGGCGGCGAACGCCAGTCGACGGACCCGCGTGCGGGTGGCGGTGATTGCCATCGGGTAGCCCCTCAGCCTTGGCCGGACCAGGGCCGCGGAATGCCGGGGCCGGCGGGTCGAATCGATCTGCTTCGGTCTATCGGAACGGTATTAACGGTTCCCGGCCGTTCGCCACTCAAACTTTAGGCGTAGCCGGCCAAGTACCGAGTTTCGCCTGTCAATCGGCCATACGATAGGCGCCCGACACGCGGTGCCGGGCGCCTGGAAATCCGTTTCGCTCACGCGATCACGTCGGTCACTGCACGTAGGTCAGTTCGATCGACGACATGCCTGCGGCGATGTTGAGGCCTTCCTGCGCCTGAACCGACAGCGGCTGCAGCACGATCGCCTTATTCGAACCGCCGATCAGGGCATTGGCCCCCAGACCGACACCGACGGTGGCTTCGGCGGAAATGCCGCCATAGCCGCCGGCCAGCGCGCCGGGGGCGACGCCGGAGGCCGGGCCAAGCACGCCCCAGACGATCACGGTCTCGCCGGTCGTGCCGATGTCGAGGCCGAACTTGCGGACAACGCCGGCATAGTTCTCGACACCGCCGCCGGCCCGCTCGAAGCTGCAGGTCAGGTTCTTGGTCGAGCCGACGATGAAGCCGGTCCCGCCGGCGACGTCGCATTTCAGGACGCCAGCCTCGACGCGATCCTGGGCGGCGGCGGGGCCGGACAGAACGGCGGTGAGGGCCGCGACGGCGGCGACTGCAGCAACTCGGCGCATGGTGATCTCCTTGTTCATTTTCGAGCAGAGGACTTGGCTGTCCCCCGCCTTCAACGCCGGACTATGGGCATCGGTTCCGGCAATTCCGTGACAATGACGCGCGCAATCTTCACGGACTTCATTGCGATCGATCAACGGTTTGCGGGGGACCGCGGCCCGGGTTTCGATCGTCGGTTCGATCAATCCTGCCGCCAATCCGGCAGCTTGCTTTCGGCTTCGGCGGCGATCGGGGCGCCGGAGTCGCGTTCACGCACGGCCTGCTTGAAGCCGACGTCCTCCGCGCGTTGCTTCCACCATACGCCCTCCGGTGAGTGGCGGGTGATGCCGTCGAACAGGGTCGCCATCTGCTGGGTGGTACTGAGCCCCTGGTTGTCGAGGGCGGAATTGATCATCAGCTTCGACATCATCAACTGGTTCTTCGGGACGCCGGCCATGCGGTTGGCCAGCGCTTCGACGGCCTCGTCCAGCCCGGCGTCCGGCACGGTATCGATGGCCAGGCCGTATTCGACGGCGGTGTGGCCGTCGATCAGATCACCGGTGAACAGCATGCGCTTGGCGCGCTGGGCGCCAATGCGGAAGACCCACAGGCCGACAGAGGGGCAGCCCCAGACGCGGGCCGGGGGGTAGCCGATCTTGGCTTCCTCGGCCATCACGATCAGGTCGCAGCAGGTGGCGATGTCGGAGCCGCCGGCGACCGCGTGGCCGCGGATCTTGGCGATCGTCGGCTTGTAGGAGCGGTGCAGGCTCATGAACGCATGGGTGTTGGCGTACATGAACTTGAAGTCGAGCATCGGGTCCCACGGCATGTCCTGGATGCCGGGATTGGTGCCGCCCGCCTCGGCGAAGTCCTGCAGGTCGTAGCCGGAGCAGAATGCGCGGCCGGCGCCCTCGACGACGATCACATGAACGGCGTCGTCGTCATTCGCCCGCCTGACCGCGGCTTCGATCTCCTGCGGCATGTACCGGTCGATGGCATTCAGCCGGTCCGGACGGTTGAGCGTGATGGTCGCTATCCGTCCGTTGGTCGCATAGCGGATGGAACGATAGTCTGACATCAAAGGCCTCCCAGCCGGTGTTCGCCCCCGAATGTTTGGCAAGAATTCGCGTAAGGGTTGTAGATTGCATTCGCGTTAACGGGAAGTCTACAAATCACGCGAGAGCGCTTTTTTGTCCCACCGCGCGGGCCATTTCCCACGCCTAGCGCAAAAGTTGCCCCGCCCACTGGACCATTACGCCGCGGAACACTTCGCCGCGGAATACTATGCGGCTTCGAGGCCGAACGCGTCCGCCAGAAGTGCGTAGGAGCGCTTGCGCAGGGCATGGTCGAAGATGTTGGAGGTCACCATCAGCTCGTCGGCCTGGCAGTGCGTCGCCAACTCGTCCAGCCGTGCCTTCACGGTCTCGGGCGATCCGACGGCGTGGCGGACGCGATCGCGGCGCATCTGCGCGCGGTCGCCTTCCGTCAGATCGAGCGCCAGCGCGTTCTCGGGGCTGGCCAGCGGCGCCCGCTCGCCGCGCATGATGCGGAACCAGGCAAGGTCGGCGGTGGCGGCGAGGAAATCGGCTTCCTCGTCGCTCGGCGCGCAGACCGCCGAGACGCCGAGGATCGCGTGCGGCCGGTCGAGCCAGACAGAGGGCTGGAACTTGTCGCGATAGATCTGCATCGCCTGGTCGGCGGGATAGGAGGCGAAGTGATGGGCGAAGGCGTAGCCCAGGCCCATGGCGGCGGCGAGATGGGCGCCATAGTTCGACGAGCCGAGAATCGTGATCGGCGGCAACGTCACGTCGTCGGGCATCGCCGTCACCTGCCGGAACGGATGGCCCTCGGGAAAGCTATCGGTGCCGAAGGCGATCAGCTCGTGCAGGCGCTCGAGGAAATCGTCGGCCTCCGCGCCCTCCATGCGCCGCCTCAGCGCGGCCATGGTGAGCTGGTCGGTGCCCGGCGCGCGGCCGAGCCCCAGATCGATGCGGCCCGGAAACAGCGCCTCGAGCGTGCGGAAATTCTCGGCGACGGTGAGCGGGGCGTGGTTCGGCAGCATGACGCCGCCGGAGCCGACGCGAATGCGCGCCGTGGCGGCCGCCACCTGGCCGATCATTATCGCCGGCGACGTGGTCGCCACGTTGGCGAGGTTGTGATGCTCGGCGAGCCAATAGCGGGCATAACCGAGACGATCGACGTGACGAGCCAGATCGATCGAATTGCGCAGCGATTGCGACGGCGGGGCCGCGGTCGTCACCGGCGAGAGATCGAGGACGGAGAGGGCGAGGGGCATCATGGGCTTCCAGCGGACATTGCCCTTTGAAAACTGCGCAATCGGATGGCCGGGTCAAGCCCGGCAATGGCGGGACCGCGACCGGCGCATTTGATGCAGCTCAAAGACCGCATGCTTTCTATATTCTACCGTTACGATAGGTTGTAGCCGCGGTGCGGTGCGTTTTGTCGCCGGCGGCGCGGTTTCGCGAGACCGGAACGGTGGAGGACGCCGATGAACAACACGTTGCTTGGAAACATCGCCGGGGCCTGGCGCCTCGCGGTCGATTACGTGCGGGACAAGCGACAGGCCGCGCGGACGATGCGGGAGTTCAACGCGCTCGATCCGCACGAAGCTTCGCGCATCCTGGCGGAGACGGGCATGGACGCGTCGGATCTGAGGGACGCCGTGTCGCGCCCGTTCGCCTTCGAGGATCTGATGGCGAAAGGCATGGTATCGGTCGGCATCGATCCCGACGCGTTCGCCGTACAGGACAGCGACTGGTTCCGCGACCTTCAGCGCACTTGCGCGATGTGCCGGCAGCGCGGACATTGCCGGCAGGTGATCGCGCATTCGGCGTTCGCCGAGCGGTTCCACGATTTCTGCCCGAACAGCGGAGATTTCGACCGGATCCTCGCGGCCGGGGCGATTGGCTCGGCGGCGACGGAGCGTCCGGCCTATCTCAACTGAGCTGTCCGCGCCGAGAACCGATCATTGCCGGGGCAAGCCCGGCAATGACGAGTGAAAACGGCGTCCGCCTACCGCAGGCCGCCGCAGAAGCGCTGGATGCGGGTGCAGGCCTCCTCCAGCGCCTCCGTTGAGGTGGCGTAGGAAATGCGGAAGAACGGGGCGAGGCCGAAGGCCGTGCCCTGAACGACCGCGACGCCTTCCTCTTCCAGAAGCGCGGTGACGAAGTCCTCGTCGGTCTCGAGCCTGGTGCCGCCGGTAGACGTCTTGCCGATGGTGCCGGCACAGCTCGGATAGACGTAGAAGGCGCCTTCGGGCATGGGGCAGGTGATGCCGCTCGCCTGGTTCAGCATCGAGACGACCAGATCGCGCCGGCCCTTGAAGACCTCGTTGTTGCGCGCGATGAAGTCCTGCGTGCCGTTCAGCGCTTCCACCGAGGCGTACTGCGAGATCGAGCAGGGGTTCGAGGTCGACTGCGACTGGATCGTGCCCATCGCCTTGATGAGGCTGGCCGGCCCGGCGCCGTAACCGATGCGCCAGCCAGTCATCGAATAGGCCTTCGACACACCGTTCACCGTCAGCGTGCGCTCGTAGAGGCCGGGCTCGACCTGGGCGATCGTGGTGAACTCGAAGTCGTCGTAGACCAGGTGCTCGTACATGTCGTCGGTCATCACCCAGACGTGCGGGTGCTTCATCAGCACGTCGGTCAGGGCCTTGAGCTCGGCGCGGGTGTAGGCGGCGCCCGACGGGTTCGACGGCGAGTTGAAGATCAGCCACTTGGTCTTCGGCGTGATCGCGGCCTCGAGTGTCTGCGGGCTGATCTTGTAGCCGGTCTCCGCCGGCCCCTCGATGGCGACCGGAACGCCGCCGAACAGCGCGACCATGTCCGGATAGCTCACCCAGTAGGGCGCCGGGATGATGACCTCGTCGCCCGGGTTCAGCGTCGCCATCAGCGCGTTGAACAGCACCTGCTTGCCGCCGGTGCCGACCGTGACCTGGTTGGGGGCGTAGTCGAGGCCGTTCTCGCGCTTGAACTTGGCGGTGATCGCCTGCTTCAGCTCGGGAATGCCGTCGACGGCGGTGTATTTGGTCTTGCCCTCGCGGATCGCCTTGATCGCCGCTTCCTTGATGTTCTCCGGCGTGTCGAAATCCGGCTCACCGGCGCCGAGGCCGATGACGTCGCGCCCGGCGGCTTTCAGCTCGCGGGCCTTGTTGGTGACGGCGATGGTTGCGGACGGCTTGATGCGGCCGAGTGTGTCGGCAAGGAAGGCCATGCCTGTTTCTCCCGGGAATTGCGTGGGGCAAAGGAAACGGCGCGGACCGTAGTTGCGCAACGGCACCGAGGCAAGGGACAAGTTGGTGCCACGGGTCGCTATCACGATGCGCATCGCGTCTGAATTTTGGTCGCCCCCGTATGCTGCAGTGCATATTGTCTGCGGTCCGCTGTTTCGGCATTCTGAATTCGGAATTCCGAATTCGAAAAATTGTCGGGCGAGGATCAGGGCGTGCAGCAATTATCGGCAGTGCCGAACCTCATCGATCAGGTTCACGAGAGCCTGGTGGACGCCATCGCCGCCGGTGTGTTGAAGCCCGGTGAACGGATCCGGCAGGAAGACCTCGCCGCGCGCCTGGGTGTGTCCCGTCAGCCCGTCAGCCACGCGCTACAGCTGTTGAAACGGCAGGGACTGGTGAGCGAGCAGGGGCGGCGCGGTCTGGCCATCGCGCCCGTCGAGCCGGAGCGCATCGCGGACCTTTACGAGGTGCGCGCTGCTCTCGACGAATTGTCGGCGCGGCGCGCGGCAAAGGTCGTGGCCGGCGGCCTGGCCGACATCCCGACGCTCCAGGAGGCGCGAAGGGCGCTGGAGAGCGGGCAGGCCCTGACCGACGAGGACGGGCGCGGGCGCTGGATCAACGCGGACGTCGCGTTCCATTCCGCCCTGCATCGCCTGTCCGGCAATCAGGCGATCCTCGACATCATTTCCGACCAGTGGCCGCACTTCAAACGGTGCATGGGGGCGGTTCTGAACGCGCCGGAGATCAGGCATCGGGTCTGGACCGAACACGCCGGGATCCTCGCGGCGATCGAAGCTGGCGCGGTCGACGAGGCGGGACGCCTCGCACGGCGCCACACGGAGGCCGCCGGCGCCGATCTGGCGAACCGCCTCGAAATCGATTCGGACGCCGCCTGACGCGCAGCCGCGGGCGTCCCGGTCATTAAATCAACAAGGCTGCGCAGGAGGAGCAACGCCATGAAACTGACCGACCAGCAACTGCGCGACTTCGACGAAAGCGGATACCTGTTCCTGCCCGATTGTTTCTCCGAAGCGGAAGTCGCCGTGCTGCGCGAGGAGGCCGAGAATATCTATGCGCAGGATCGCGAAGAGGTCTGGCGCGAGACCACCGGGGCGCCGCGCACCGCCTTTGCTGCGCATACCTACAACGAGGCCTTCCGCCGCCTGGGCGCGCATCCGCGGCTGGTCGAGCCGGTGTCGCAGCTGTTCGGCGAACCGGTCTACATGCACCAGTTCAAGATAAACGCGAAGGCGCCGTTCGATGGCGAAGTCTGGCAATGGCACCAGGACTACGGCACCTGGGCCCGCGACGACGGCATGCCGGAGCCGCGCGCCATGAACATCGCCGTTTTCCTCGACGAGGTGATGGCGATCAACGGGCCGCTCATGTTCATCCCGAAGAGCCACAAGGCGGGCGTGCTCGAAGCGGGCCACGACCTCAAGACCACGTCCTATCCGCTCTGGACGCTGGACAACGAGACGGTGACGCGGCTCGCCGCGGAGGGCGGCATCGTCGCGCCGACGGGCAAGCCGGGCACGGTGCTGATGTTCCACGGCAATCTCGTTCACGCCAGCCCGCCGAACATCACGCCGTATCCGCGCAAGATCGTCTATCTGACGCTGTGCGCGGTCTCCAACCACATCACCAAGTTCACGCGGGCTCCGTGGATCGCCCATCGCGATTTCGCGCCGATCGAACCGCTGTCCGACGACTGCCTGCTGGAGTTGGCCCGCACGGGCATGGAAGCGGCAGAGTAGGCCGGCGGCAACCCGACCGGCGACCCGACCAGCGACGCGGCTCGGGCACGACCGGGCCGCGTATCGCTGTTTGCACGTCCGACTTCCCGGCAAACCGGACCTTTGCGCTGGGCCACCGACCCGGCGCGCGCGGGGCATGCCTCGCTGCCCGCTATCCGCCGCCTGCTATGCGCCGCGGAATCGCCCCGAAATGGTCATGCAACCGAATCCGACCGGCAGGCGTTTGATCCTTATCGGCAGACCTGCGGAACGCCTTTTGATCGCGCGGCCGGACTTTTCCTCGCCGACGGCGTCCGCATCGCGCCAAAGGAGGTCGCAATGCCAGTTCTCACAACTTTGCTCGCAGCAAGCGTTGCCGTGATGCTGATCGTCGCTCCGTCGAGCGCATCGGCGGAATCGCTCGATCATCGACGCGGCTGGAACGGTCCCGGCAAGGTGTATCCGTATGCCGGTCGTTCCTACTACGGCGGCTATCGCAATCCCCGCGGCTACGGCCGCTATCGTCCGTACTACTCCCACGGGCGCTATCGGTACGACGACGGCGCGGCGGTGGCCGCGGGCGTCGCCGGCCTGGCTGTCGGCGCGATCCTCGGCGGCGCATTGGCGGCTCCCCGGCAACCGGCCTACGTCTATGCCAATCCGGCGCCGTGGACGCCGGCCTGGTACCGCTACTGCGAGAGCCGCTACCGCTCGTTCGATCCGGGGTCGGGTACCTTTCTCGGTTACGACGGCCGCCGGCATTTCTGCCGCTGATCGCGCCGGCACCTTGCCCGGGCACCGTCGCGGGGCGGCGGGTCGGGGCGCCGGCTGCGCCGTGCCGCAGCGGACCTGTGTGGGGCCAGGCGTGCCCCGATCCGAAAGGAGACAACCGATGAAACGCAAGACGATCTACGCAGCAGCGATCGCGATGGGTCTCGGCCTGCCGGTACTCGCTCACGCGGAATCCTTCCAGGCCGATACCGAGGACACCGGCACGAGCTGGCGGGCGCTGAACAACCAAGTCTACACCCAGTACCGTTCCGGCTATCTCTATCCCGGCGGGGAAATCCCGAGCCTGGCCTATGACGGGCCCGGACAGGTTCCTGGCGGTGGTCCGGTCGTTGGCTACAGGCCCTATGTTGCGGCACCGGCCTATGGTCCGGGGCCCCGGGTCTACTACGCGCCCTATCCGCCGGGTTACTGACCGGACGCGGAGGCCCCGGCATTTCGGCGGCGCATGAGCATGCCGATCAGCGGGGAGAGCCAGATCAGGACCGTCACGATCCCCAGGCCGGCGGCGATCGGGCGCTCGAAGAAGCCGAGGAACGAGCCGTCCGACTTGATCATGGAGGTGACGAAGGTCTCCTCCAGCATCGGCCCGATGACGATGCCGAGGATGCACGGCGCGATCGGGATGCGGTTCTCCTCCATGACGAAACCGAGGATGCCGAAGGCGAGCATCACGATGATGCCGTAGCTGGAATTGCTGGAGGCGAAGGCGCCGACGATGCAGAAGGCCAGGATCACCGGCATCATGATGTTGCGCGGCACGAGCAGCAGCCGCTTGGCCAGCTTGATCGTGACCCAGCCGAGCGGGATCATCACCAGGTTGGCGAGCACGAAGATGATGAACACCGCGTAGATCGACTGCGGATTGAACAGGAACAGCGTCGGCCCGGGGTTGAGGCCCTTGACATAGAGGACGCCGATCACGATCGCGGTGATCGTGTCGCCGGGAATGCCGAAGACGAGGGCGGGGATCCAGGCCGAGGCCAGCGCCGCGTTGTTGGCCGACGTGCTCTCGACGATGCCCTCGACATGCCCGGTGCCGAATTTCTCGGGCGTGCGCGACATCTTGCGGCTCACCGCGTAGGCCACCCAGGCGGCGATATCGGCGCCGGCGCCGGGAAGCGCGCCGATGGCGATGCCGAGCGCGTTACCCCGGAGCTGCTGGCGCCAGTAGGTCGTGACCATCCCGCCCCAGTGCTTGAAGATATTGCCGGTCGACGTCTGCAGCCTGCCGATCGAGGGCACGCCACTGGCGATCGAGCGCAGCACCTCGGAGACCGCGAACAGGCCGATCATCGCCGGGATGAAATCGATGCCGGCGAGAAGGTTGGTCGAGCCGAAGGTGAAGCGCGGAACACCGGCCGGGTTGTTCAGGCCGATGGTCGCAATCGCTAGGCCGATGAACAGGCTGACGAAGGCGCGCAGCGGCTGGGCCGAGCCGATGAACACGGCGCAGGTGAGGCCCAGGAGCGCCATCCAGAAATATTCGAAGGACGAGAACTTCAGCGCGACCTCGGCGAGCGCGGGCGCGGCGAAGATCAACACGGCGGTGCCGGCAAGCCCGCCGAGCGCGGAAAACAGCAGGTTCGCCCCGAGCGCGGTCTCCGCCTCCCCATTGCGGGTCATCGCGTAGGCTTCGTCGGTATAGGCGGCGGACGCCGGGGTGCCGGGAATGCGCAACAGCGTGCCGGGGATGTCGCCGGCGAAGATCGCCATCGCCGCGCAGGCGACGATGGCGCCGACCGCCGGCACCGGATCCATGAAGAAGGTGAGGGGAACAAGCAGCGCGGTCGCCATGGTGGCGGTGAGGCCTGGAATGGCCCCGACCGTCAGGCCGAACAGGGCCGCGAGCAGCACCGTGGCAAACACATTCCATTGAAGGACGAGCTCGAAGGCGGCGCCGATGGCGTTCACGGAGTCACGTCCTCACCAGGAGATGCGGGGAAACAGGCCGATCGGCAGCGGCACGAGCAGCAGGCCGGCGAACACGCCGTGGATGACCACGGTGACGACGGCCGCGAGCACGACCGCCATCGGCCAGCGAACCCGCAGGAACAGAAACAGGCCGAGCAGCATCGCCGCCATGACCGGGATGAAGCCGATCACCGGAGCGAGCAGGATATACCCGGTGATCGCGAGCACGGCCAACGCGACACCGACCACCGCGCGGCGGTTCAACATCCATTCGGCCGTCCCGAGGTGGCGGGCGTTGGAGCGCAGCCCGTGCATCACCAGCAGGCCCCCGCAACCGGCGAACCCGATGGCGACGGCGGTCGGGAAGATCGCGGCGCCATAGGTCTGGCCCGGTATGGCGGGGAACGTCTGCGAATACCCGGCGAGCGCCGCCCCGAAGGCGATCAGAAACCCGCCGAGCATCGTGTCGCTGATCCGCATCGGATCCGCCCTCAGGCGACGGCGGTCACTTGGCGATGCCGACCGCCTTCATCACCGCGCCGAGGCTCTCGTTCGACTGCTTCATGAAAGCCTCGAAGTCCGCGCCGGCCGCCCAGCGGACGCCGAAGCCGCGATCCTTCATGAAGGTCTGGTAGTCGTCCGAGTTGTAGACCTTCTCCAGCGCCGCGGTGAGCGTCTGCGTCACGTCGTCGGGCAGGCCCTTCGGGCCGACGATTCCGCGCCATGCGCCGATCGTCCAATCCGAGCCGATCGCTTCCTTCAGCGTCGGCACGTCCGGGAACAGCGCGGCGCGCTTGTCGGACATGATTGCCAGCGACTTCACGCGGCCGGCCTCGATCAGGGAGCGGGCCTCGGGAAGCGAGCAGGGCACGATCGCGACGCCGCCAGCGACGAGATCCTGCAGGCCGGGCGCCGCACCCTGGCTCGGCACCCACGGCACCGAAGCGGGATCGATGCCGGCGCTGTTCAGCATGCCGGCGATCGCGAGATGCCAGATGCCGCCCTGGCCGGTGCCCGACGCCTTCAGGCTGCCCGGTGCCGCCTTGATCGCCGCGATGAGATCCTCGGCGGTGGCGTAGGGCGAATCCGCCGCCACCTGCAGGCCGGCCGGGTCCTCGTTGACGAGGGCGATCGGCGTGTATGCCTCGTAGGTCAGGTTGGTCAGGCCCTGCCAGTGCATCATGTTGATCTCGACGGTGGCGACGCCGAGCGTGTAGCCGTCCGGCGCGGCCTCGGCGATCGCCGAATGGCCGACGACGCCGGATCCGCCCGTGCGGTTGACGACATTCACCGGCTGGCCGAGTTCCTTCTCGAGAATGGAGGCGATGATGCGACCGGTGGCATCGGTGCCGCCGCCCGCGCCCCACGGCACGATCAGAGTCAGTGGCCGATCCGGATACTGGGCGTATGCGGGTCCCGCAACGGAAGTCAGGATCGAAAGCGCAAGCACCACCAACGCGCTACGAAGAGCCCGTCCAAGCATGTATTCCTCCCGAAGTTATTCTGTGTATACGTTTTGAAGTGTGCACGGAAACGTGCGACCTGCGCAACCGAGATTGTGCGTTGGGAGGTTGTCCTGGATCGCATGCCGTCCGGCGGGTGCGATTGCGGGCGGTCCGGAAAAGGGGAAATCAATGAACCTGATGGCATTGCTCGCGGCGCGCGCGGACGGCGGTCGGCCGGTGAAGGCCGGGCTGATCGGCGCCGGCAAGTTCGGCTCTATGTTCCTGTCCCAGGTACCGACGATCCCCGGTCTCGAGGTCGCGGCCATCGCCGACCTCGATGTCGACCGGGCGAGAGCCGCCTGCCGCACGGTCGGCTGGGAAGAGGAGCGGATCGCGGCGACAGCCTTCGTGGACGACGGGGCGGCGCTCTGCTTCCGCGACAGTGTCGAGGTGGTGATCGAGGCGACCGGCAATCCGAAGGCCGGCATCGCCCACGCGCTCGCCGCTTTCGAGGCGGGCAAGCACATCGTCATGGTCAATGTGGAGGCCGACGTTCTGGCCGGTCCGGCCCTGGCGGCGCGGGCGCGATCGGCGGGCGTCGTCTACTCGATGGCCTATGGCGACCAGCCGGCGCTCGTCTGCGAGATGGTCGACTGGGCGCGTGCCTGCGGTTTCGACGTGGCGGCCGCCGGCAAGGGTACGAAGTACCTGCCGGGCTTCCATCGGGTGACGCCGGACGACGTCTGGTCCCACTACGGCCTCAGCGACGAGCAGGCCGCGGCGGCCGGCATGAACGCGCAGATGTTCAACTCGTTCCTGGACGGCACCAAATCGGCGATCGAGATGGCGGCAATCGCCAACGCGACCGGATTGAATGTCCCCGCGGATGGCCTGCTGTTCCCGCCCTGCGGCGTCGACGATCTCGCGCACATCCTGCGGCCGCGTTCGGCCGGCGGCGTGCTCGAGGGGGGCGGCATGGTCGAGGTGATCTCGAGCCTCGAGCGCGACTCGCGGCCCGTCTATCGGGACCTGCGCTGGGGCGTCTACGTGGTTCTCGAGGCGCCGAACGACTACGCCGCCGACTGTTTCCGCCAGTACGGCCTGAAGACCGATGCCAGCGGTCGGTACGCGGCGATGTACAAGCCGTTCCATCTGATCGGCCTGGAGTTGTCCGTGTCCGTGCTCAGTGCCGCCTTGCGCGGCGAGCCCACGGGCACGACGCGAAGCTTTTGCGGCGATGCGGTGGCGGTGGCCAAGCGCGATCTGAAGGTCGGCGACCGGCTCGACGGCGAGGGCGGCTACACTGTCTGGGGCAAGCTCCTGCCGGCGCAGAAGAGCCTGGCGGTCGGCGCCCTGCCGATCGGGCTTGCACACGGCGTGACGCTCACATCCGCGGTGGCGGCCGGCAACGTCGTGCGGTTCGACGACATCCAGCTTGCCGACAACCTCGCGGTCACGATCCGGCGGGAAGCCGAGGCAATGACTTGATTATTCGCGCACCGGCCGGCGGGCCGATACCGTTCTGAAACACAAGGTTACGAACTGGTAACTGAAAAGCCGCAAAACCGCCGCGGTTTCTGTCCGCCGTCGCCAAACTCCGGACCAACCGCCGCCGGATTGGTCCTGTCTCTTTTGACCTGGAGAGTTCGAGATCAACCGAACCAGAGGGTAGAAGAGATGACACACACCAAAGTCGCGACCGATCGCAGAAGGCGCGGCCGTTGGGCATGCGCCGCGTTCGTCGCCGCCGCGCTGCTGGCAACGCCGGTTGCGGTCACTCATGCCGTCAGCGCAACCAGCAACGACTTCACCGGATCCGTCTCCACGGTGTCGACCCAATCAGTCAAACATTCGGGGACACATTCGGCGCCACATTCGGCGGCGTCCTTCCGGCAGGCCAGTTTGATCGGCGTTACCGCGCCGGCCCTGACGCCCGGCCTGACGCCACCGCACCTGTCCTCCCTGTCCGACCGGCGCATCGTCGCCGGCGTGATCCTGGTGCTGTTCGCCGGGCTCGGAACCCTGACGGTCTCCATGTGGCGGGAACTCGGACGGCGGGCCGGGCTGTAATGGCCGCCGACGGACGCCGCTCACCCGGCGCCTGGTTCAAACGCGCCGGTACGCCCCTGCAGGTCGTCGCCGTCTGCCTGACGGCGGCCCTGCTGGCCGGGCTGTTGCTGATCGCCGACGGATTGATGATGAAGGTCGAAAACGACCAGGACATTCCGGGCCGGACGTCGACACTGATGTCCGACCATGACGCGGGGCAATACGGCGCGCCGATCCGGCGCCAGTGACCTCGCCACAAAGACGCCTTGGAATCTGCCCGACTGCGTCATCAAGCCAGCAAACCCATGCCGGAAATATCCCGTCATTGTTGGGGGGTCGGCAAGACCCGCTTCCCACAGGACGGAGAGCAAGATGTTTGCGTCGCTTGCCGGCGGGCGTGGCATCGTGCATCGCCGCCCGGCCGGTTCATTCCAGACACTGATCAACGCCCGTTCGCGCCGTTCGCTTCTTGGCGTGACGATCTTCCTCGTCGCCATTCAGGCGCTGCTGTGCCTCGGCGCGTCCTGCGCGCTGGCGGACAGCGGAACCGCGGGCGCGACAGCAGGACCGGCGGTTGGGCCGGGGGCGGCGTCCGGCGTGATCATGGCAGGGACCGTCACGCCGAACAGCGTCCGGGTTCCCGCTGCCAACCCGCATTGGACGTTGCGCGAGCCGGTTTCCGCGGTGCGGACGGTCGGTGGCGGCGACAGGCCGGCTCCGCGGATCATCGGACCGCATGCCCAGGTATCGATGTTCTCGTGGCGCGAGATCCTGTTCTACGCGATGGTCATCGTCGTCGTTATCGGCGGCTATCTCGTCTTCACCGGCGGTCACGATCGGCATTCGCGACACCACTGATCCGGGGCCGGCGCGCCGACTGCGATGACAATCGCGGGGCGCCTCATCGAACCTAATGCGACATCGCTGTGTCCACCCGTCCACGAGCCGAGCCCGCAGGGCGGGCAGTCCGCACGGCTTTGGCCGGTGAAGCGATGCAGGATATCCTCACGCGCATCCGCAATCGCAAAAAAAAGCGCCGCCTCGATGGGCGGCGCAAGGCTGAATTGGAGCGAATTTCAGAACCTCGAGGACGACGCCGTAACGCCGCGCAACCCGTGAATTCCCGAGCACGCTAACCGATTGTGTAAACAAAGGGAAACCATTCAGCGGGTTAAGGTTAAGTTCTGTCCCAAAACGGTTGATCGGGACGGCCGGAGTTACCCGCTGCTACCTTTATTCTGCTCGACGAGAGCCTTCAGGTTGGCCAGTCCCGTCTCGTAGTCGTTGCCGACCCAGCTATCGAACATCAGACCGAACAAGCGGGCGACAGGGTTCGTGCCGAGGTCGGTCATGAACCCCCAGGTCGCCTCGGTGCCCTCGTCGCTCGAAATCAGAACGACGGTCGTCTCGGCGGTGCCCGTCTCGCCGAATTCCAGGCGCATCTCCACCGCGCGGCCGGGATCATAGGCGACGACCGTCAGCGTGCCGGAGCCGACATTGGGATGGTCGCTGGTCCAGCGCATGATCTGGCCGACGCCGGATTCCGGTCCTTCGAAGACATAGCGCGTGCCTTCTGGATCGTATCCGGCCCAGGGCGACCAGTCGTTGAAGCGGCGAAGGTCGGAAACGAACGGCCAGACCTCGGCCGGCGGCGCGTCGATGACGGTGAAGCGGCTGACCGCGACGGTGCGCGGCAGGAAGACGACGCCGATGGCGGCAAGCGCGACCGTGATGACGATCAGACCGGCGACGATGCGGATCATCCAGCGCATTGTTTCGGAACCCTTCGGTCGCTGTGTTGCGTACGATATCGCGCGGGAGCGCGGAGTGGCGATTTCCCGCCGGTTGCGCGGATCGGCGATCACGCCCGCGTGACCGGCCGGAGCGGTTTTCGCGGATCCGATCCGCTCTAGATGCCACTGACGACCGGAGGATGGCGATGATCAAGGTGACAGCGGTACTTCTGGGGATCAGCATCGTGGCGACGACGGCCCTGTCGGCGCAGGCCCAGGAGACATTCGATACATCTGCGGGCAGCGTTCGTCTAGAAACGGTCGCCGCCGGCCTGGACCGTCCCTGGTCGCTGGCTTTCCTCCCCGACGGGACCATGCTGGTCACCGAGCGGCCCGGAACCGTGCGGATCGTCGCCCCCGACGGGACCCTCTCGGCGCCGCTGCCCGGTGCGCCGGCAACGCGCGACTGGGGGCAGGGCGGCATGCTGGATGTCGTGCCCGGTCCCGATTTCGCCGGAAGCGGGATGGTCTACCTGTCCTTCTCCGAGATCGAGGACGGCAAGGCCGGGACGGCGGTGGCGCGCGCCAGGCTCGTGCGCGCGGGTGGCGCCCCCCGGCTCGAGGACACGCAGGTGATCTTCCGCATGAACCGGAAGACGAGCTCGACCCGGCACTTCGGCTCGCGGCTCGTCTTCGCGCCGGACCGAACGCTGTTCGTCACCCTGGGTGATCGTGGCGACATGGAGCGGGCGCAGGATACGGCCGACCACGCCGGCTCGGTGATCCGCATCGCACCGGACGGCTCGGTGCCCGCCGACAATCCCTATGTGAACGGCGGCGGCCTGCCGGAGATCTGGTCGGTCGGCCATCGCAATCTCCAGGGCGCGGCGATCAATCCGGCGACCGGCGCGCTGTGGACCGTCGAGCACGGCGCGCGCGGCGGTGATGAGATCAATATTCCCAAGGCCGGGCGCAACTACGGCTGGCCCGTCATCTCCTACGGCCGGCACTATTCTGGCGGAAAGATCGGCATCGGCACGGCGAAGGAGGGAATGGAACAGCCGGTCCACTACTGGGATCCGTCGATCGCCCCGTCTGGCATGGCGTTCTACACCGGCGACAGGTTTCCGGCCTGGAAGGGCGACGTCTTCGTGGGCGCGCTGCGCGGTGCCCACGTCGCCCGTCTGGATCTCGACGGCAACAGCGTCGCCGCCGAGGAAAAGCTGTTCGGTGCGCTCGGCGAACGCATCCGCGACATTCGCCAGGGGCCGGACGGGTATCTCTACCTTGTCACCGATTCCGGCGATGGCCGAATCCTGCGGATCGTGCCCGCAGAATGACCCGCGCCGGATATCGGCCCGGTCACATCGGCGGGATGCGCAGCACCTGGCCGGGATAGATCTTGTCGGGGTGCGTCAGCATGGGCTTGTTGGCCTCGAAGATGGAATTGTACTCGCCACCCTTGCCCTTGCCGTAATGCGACTCGGCGATCGCCCACAGGGTGTCGCCCTTCTTCACTTCGTAGAAGACCGCGTCGGGTTCCTTTTCCTCGACATCGATCTCCTCTTCGACCTGGGCCACCCCGGTCACGTTGCCGAGCGCCAGGATGATCTTCTCGCGAATCGAGCTCGACGGCGCGGTACCGGCAACCTTGACCGTATCGCCATCGACCTTGATCTGCAGGTTCTCCGCGTTCAGGCCGAGATCCTTGACCGACTTCTGCAGCGTATCGGCCGGCGGGGCCTCTTCGGCGGAGCCGATACCCAATTTCTCACCGACATCCCTCAGAAATGAAAAAATTCCCATGGCCACCTCCTCTCCATGACTGAACATATGCCGCGGAGGTTAGGCGCTTCGGCCCCGATGGCAAAGGGCGGATTGCGCCAACTAGGCGGGAACCGCTCTCGCCGGCGTGCGGGTGCGGCCCAGGATCATCAGCATGATGGCGATATTGAGCAGGTTCCACGCGATCCCGTTCAGGAACGCGGCGCGGTAGTTGCCGGTGAGGTCGTAGATCCAGCCGGACAGCCAGCCGCCGAGCGCCATGCCAATGATTGTCGCCATGATGACGAGGCCGACGCGCTGTCCGGCTTCCTTGGCCGGCAGGTACTCGCGCACGATCAGCGCGTAGCTGGGGACGATGCCGCCCTGCGACAGGCCGAATACGAGCGAGACGACGTAGAGCGAGGTCAGTCCGTCGAAGGGCATGTAGAGAATCAGCGCCAGACACTGGCCCAGGGAGCCGATCAGCAGCGTCTTCACGCCGCCGATGTAATCGGCGAGGAAACCGGACGCGAGACGGCTTATGACCCCGCCGACCAGCATCAGTGACAGCATCTCGGCACCGCGCGCCACGCCGTAGCCGAGGTCGGCGCAATAGGCGACGATATGGACCTGCGGCATCGACATGGCGACGCAGCAGCCGAGGCCGGCGACGACCAGCAGGATCTGCAGCGCGCGCGGCGACAGGTCGATGGACCTGGTCTGGTGCGGGGCGGGCGTTCCCGCCGGCAGGACCGGGTTGATCTCCTCGGGCGGGCGCCGGCGCAGGAAGAAGGCGAGCGGCACCATCGTCACGAGGCAGACGACGCCGATGACGACATAGGTCGCGCGCCAGCCTTCCGAGACGAGTATCCCCTGCAACGCCGTCGGCCATATGGCGCCGGCGAGATAGTTGCCGCTGGCGGTGGCCGCCACCGCGACGCCACGGCGTTGCCGGAACCAGTGCGAAACGTCGGCGATCAGCGGTCCGAAGGTCGCAGCCGTGCCGAGGCCAATCAGGAATCCCTGGATCACGGCGAACTGCCAGAGGTCCGCCGCATAGGCTGCCGCGATGAAGCCGCCGCCGAGCGCCAGCGCGGCGACGATGATCGGAACGACGACGCCGATACGGTCCACGAAGCGGCCGAAGGCGACATTGCCCGCGGCGAAACCGATCATCGTCAGCGTGTAGGGCAGGGATGCGTCGGACCGGCTGACGCCGAACTCGGCCTGCACCTCGGGCAGAACGACGATGACCGCCCACATGCCGATGCTGCCGATGGTGCCCAGCAGAACCGACACGGCGAGCCGGAACCAGGCGTAGGGACCGTCGATGGCTTCTGCGGCGGACGCGCCGGCGAAGAGCGGTCTTATCAAGCGTGTCTGCCCTGCATCAGCCCGTCGGCGCCGTGGCCTCGAAGGCGGGAACCGTGTTGGCGAAGGCGTCGAGCCAGCCAACCAGCTTGGGATGGCCGTCGCGCCAGTGACCTTCGAAGCGGAAATCGAGATAGCCGAGCGCGCAGGCCAGCGCGATATGGCCGACATGCGGCGGCTTGCCCATGATCGGCGGCTCGGTCTCCAGTTCGGCCAGTGCGCGGGTGACCTTGGCGGCCTGGCGGTCGAGCCAGGGGCGGTACTGCATCTCTTCGGGGCGGAAGCGCTTCTCGTAGGTCTGCAGAATGGAGGCATCCATCATGCCGTCCGCAAGCGCCTGCAGACGCAGCGCGGCAAAGCGGCCCTCGCCTCTGGGCATGATCCTGCCGCCACCGGCCAGGTCGTCGAGATAGTCCAGGATCACCCGGGAATCGAACAGCGACGTGCCGTCCTCCAGGATCATCGTCGGAATCTTGCCGAGGGGGTTCTGGTGGAACAGTTCCTCGTCGCCGGCATTGGAATCGGCGGGCTTGATCTCGATCCTGTCGCCGAGCTCGAGAATGCCCATCGCGATCTTGACCTTGCGGCCGAAGGGGGACGGTGCGGCGGAACGCAGGATCAGCATCGGTAGAAAGCTCCAGGACTTGGAATCGGCAGGATCGAACCTCACCATATCCATCCCGGTTCGGCTTTGCCAATCAGGCGTTCACGGCGACGAATTTCTCGACGAGGCCGTTGCGGTCGCGCGCGGAGAAGCGGGCAAGCGACAAGACGGCGACGGCGCCGAGGCCGAGGATGAAGCCGACCCAGATGCCGACGGCGCCGTAGCCGAAGACGAAGCCCAGCACATAGGCAAGCGGCGCGCCGCAGATCCAGTAGCCGAAGACCGCGTAGGCCAGCGGCACCCGCGTGTCATTGAGGCCGCGCAGGATTCCGAGGCCGACGACCTGGGCGCCGTCGAAAAGCTGGAAGAAGGCGGCGACGCCGAGCAGCGACACGGCGATGGCGAGGACTTCGGCGGCGTCAGGGTCCGAGGCGTCGAGGAACTGCCGCGCCAGCGGCTCCGGGACGACCCAGAAGGCGAGAGCGGCAATGGACATGACGGCAAGCCCGAGCGTCATCGCCGTCCAGCCGGCGCGGCCGATCGCCTGGCTGTCGCGGCGGCCGGCGGCGATGCCGACCCTGACGGTGCCGGCCTGCGAGATGCCGAGCGGAATCATGAACGCGACGGCGGTGCATTGCAGCGCGATCGTGTGGCCGGCCAGCGTCAGCGCTCCGAGCCAGCCGACCATGAGGGTCGAGGCGGCGAACAGGCCCTCCTCGAGCAAGGCGGTCAGGGCGATCGGTGCACCGAGCCTGACAATCGCCTTCAACCGCTCGAAATCGGCGAGCCAGAGCCGCCGGAACACGTGGTAACCGCGGATCGCCGGATGCGCGACGACGTAGATGGCGATTATCGTGAAGCCGACGGCGCTGGTCGCCATGGTGGCGACGCCGGCGCCGACGATTTCCAGGCGCGGCAGCCCCCAGTTGCCGAAGATCAGGCCATAGTTGACGGCCGCGTTCAGGACGATGCCCGATCCGGTGATCCAGACGATGACGGCGGCGCGGTCGAGGGTGGCGAGCAGCGCGCGCAGCACCATGATGCCGAGGATGAACGGTATGCTCCACGCGGCAAAGGCGAGGTATTCGCCGGCAAGCCTGGACGCCGTCGGGTCCTGGCCGAGCCTGAGCAGGATCCATTCGCCGTGCATGAGCACCGCAATCGCGGGCGCCGAATACAGCACGGAGGCCCATAGCCCCTGGCGGATGGTGCGCCGCACGGCGCGGGCATCGCCGGAGCCGTGTGCCTGGGCGGTCAGTGCCGGCACCGACGAGGTCAGGCCGATGCCGCCTAGGAGAAACAGGAAGATCAGCGTGAAGCCCAGCATGCCGGCGGCGAGCGCCTCGGCGCCGAGCCAGCCGACCATGATCACGTCGGTGGTGTTGATGGCGATGTTGCCGAGATTGGTCAGCGCCAGCGGCAGGGCGATCGACATGGACGCGGCAACCTCGCTGCGCCCCTTCTCGGGCGACGGCGGAGCGGCATTCATGATCGGATCGGCGGTTTGGGTCATGGCGGCGGCACCATGGCCGGGTTCAGCCGGAAACGCCAGCGACGGAAGGCCGTTGGCGAGAAATCCCGACGGCGATTATCCGGCTGACATATCGTCGAGGCCCTGCTGGCTTCCCTAGCGGAAGATTAATGGATGCCTTGGTCTGCGGCGCTTCGAATTCGAAAAACCCGGTAAGAGGAGATACCGAATGCCTTTACGTTTGCTTCTTTTGTTTGTTGTTGCTGTGGTGGGTGTATTCGCTGCGTCTAATCTATATGCCGCCGAGGAAAATTCGCCGTCTACTGAAAAAGGGGCTCGGGGTGACGGAACGTACAGCTTCGCCAGGATCGCTGTCTATTAAGATCTTGGCGACGACATCATTCGCAGCATCGGTGTCAGGCGAGTGACCAATCCTCAAACGGGCGTCTACTGCATCAAGCCGAAAAGGCGGATCAATACACAGAACCGAATCGGCGTGGCCGCGGTTGAGTGGGGCCAATCGTCCGGCAACGATCTGCAGGCATTCTGGAGCGCTGGTGGCAACTCCTGCCCGAATCCCAAGCGGTGGTTCGAGGTGCGCACCTATGACCAGAACGGCAGCGGAGATTGGGTGCTTAGCGATGATATCGCCTGGACGTTCCACGTGCTCTAGAGCGGCCTTGCCGTTCCTGCCGCCGGTGCTCGAAACCGGCGGCGCTAAGACCGGCGCGCCCGCGCCCGGTCGTCGTCGGCGATGGCTTCGGCGAGCAGCGCGTATTCCTCGCAGCCCGTCCCGCAGCGCATTCCGATCTCGCGGAGCTGCTCCCGGGCGAGCGCGGGCCTGTCGAGCACCAGATAGGCTTCGCCGAGATATTCCCGTGCCTTGACGTAGTCGGGGTCGGCGGCGAGCGCCTGGCGATAGAAACCGAGCCCGACCTCGAACCGGCCGAGCTGGCGGTTGGCGTAGCCCAGGTAGTTGAGGACGCGCGGATCGTCCTTGTTCTCGACCAGGCTCAGAACCTCGATCGCCTCGCCGTAGCGGCCGGTGCGGGCGAGCCAGCTGCCATAGGTGTAGCGGCTCGTATCGTCGATGGTCGTGCTCGACTGCTTGATGCACTGGCCGGTCCGGCCATCGAAGATCTGGCCGCGCGGGCACGATTTGATCGGGCCGCTTTCCCCGCCACCACCGCCGCCGCCGCCGGCTGCGATCGCCCCGCCCGGCACGGCCGTCGCTACGGCCAGCGCGAGGCCCCCGGTCGTGAACAGATGCGTCAGGACGGCCCGTGGAGACTGCGTGATACGCGTCATGATCGATGTCCTCCGTCTGGATTCGCCGATGCCATGCAGTCCGATTAACGTTTCGCCGCGGCGAATATTCCCGAAGGCCGACCGTGGCGTGTGCCCGTCGGTTTTGCCCGGCGGACTTGCATCGCCCGCGTCGCCGGACTATCCGGGCGCGTGCGCCGCTCGTTCGCAAACCTCACCCTGCTGTTCGCCGCCTTCATCTGGGGCACGGCCTTCGTTGCCCAGTCTACGGCCATGGACAATGTCGGGCCGTTCCTGTTCACCGGCCTGCGTTTCCTGCTGGCGGCGGTCGCAATCCTGCCTCTTGCCCTCAGGGAGCGGAAGCGCGGCGCCGCGATGGACCGGACGGGCTGGATGCTCGCGATCGCGACGGCGATCACCTTCTTCGCCGGCAGCATCCTGCAGCAGATCGGCCTGCAGTATACGAGCGTAACCAATGCCGGCTTCCTGACCGGGCTTTACGTCGTGCTCGTGCCGTTCGTTGCCTGGGTGGTGTTCCGCTCGATGCCGCATGCGGTCGCCTGGCCGGCGGCGGCGATGTCGTTCGCCGGCACGATCCTGTTGTCGGGCGGCGGTATCGCCCCGCTCGGGCTCGGCGACGGACTGATGGTGATCGCCGCCGTCTTCTGGGCGCTGCAGGTCGCGTTGCTCGGCTATACTGCGGCGCGGACCGGCCGGCCGGTGACGATTGCCTTCGTCCAATTCGTGATCGGCGGGCTGCTCGGAACCGCCATCGCGCCGTTCGCCGAGCCCGTCGAGATGGACCGGATCGCGGCCGCCGGCGTCGAAATCCTCTATGCCGGCCTGCTGTCGGGCGGCGTCGGCTACACGTTGCAGGCGATTGGCCAGCGCTGGACACCGCCGGCCGACGCCGCCGTCATCCTGTCGTCGGAGGCACTGTTCGCCGCCGCCGCGGGTGCGCTCCTGCTTGGCGAGCGGCTGACGGTCATCGGGCTGGGGGGCGCGACGCTCATCATGGTCGCCATCCTGATCGTTCAACTGGCGCCGCTTGCGTTCAGGACGGCACGGAACTAGCCCGCGCTCCGGTCCTGGCCGGCACATTCGCGAAGCCCCCACTTGCGTCCGGGGCCAAGGGCTGGAACGATACCTTCAGGCGAGGTCACGGGCGGGCCCGCGCGATACCATGACAACACGACGGCGGTCCGCCCGGCGAAGGGAGGATTGCTGGCATGTCCGAACTGAACGGCAGAGCGGTGGGGGCTGCCCGGTGCATCGCGCTGGTCGGCCCGTACTTGAGCGGAAAGACGACACTTCTCGAAAGCATCCTGGCGCGGACCGGCGCCATCACCCGGCAGGGCAGGGTCAGCGACGGCAACACCGTCGGCGACGCCTCTCCGGAAGCGCGTGCGCACGGCATGAGCGTCGAGGTCAATGTCGCCACGACGGAGTTCATGGGCGACACCTATACCTTCGTCGATTGTCCGGGCTCGATCGAGTTCCTGCACGAAGCGCGCAACGTGGTTCCCGCGGTCGATATGGCGATCGTGGTGGCGGAAGCCGACGAGAAAAAGGTTCCGGCGCTGCAGCTCATCCTCAAGGAACTCGAAGACCTCGGCATTCCGCGGCTCATCTTCCTCAACAAGATCGACAAGGCGGAAGGCAATGTGCGCGACGTGCTGGCATGGCTGCAGCCGGCGTCCGCTCAGCCGATCGTGCTGCGGCAACTGCCGATCTGGGAGAACGATATCGTCACCGGCTTCATCGATCTGGCCCTCGAGCGCGCCTTCGTCTACCGCGAGCACGCGCCGAGCGAGGTGATCGAGATGAGCGACACGGCGAAGGCGGAGGAGGTCGACGCCCGTTTCTCGATGCTGGAGAAGCTCGCCGACTACGACGACGAGCTGATGGAACAGCTTCTGTCCGACGTCGAGCCGCCGCGCGACCGGGTGTTCGACGACCTGACGACGGAACTGAGGGAAAGTCAGATCGTGCCGCTGCTGACCGGTTCGGCGGAGCACGGCAACGGCATCCTGCGCCTGATGAAGGCGCTTCGGCACGAGGCACCGACAATCCAGCAGACGATCGAGCGGCTGGGCCTGGGCAGCGGCTCGAGCGCGGTGGCGCATATCCTCAAGACGTTCCATACGACGCATGGCGGCAAGCTGTCGGTGGCGCGCGTGCTGCGCGGCACCTTCAGTGACGGCGACACGGTCTGCGGCGCCAAGGGCGGGGACGAGCGCATCGGTGGCCTGTTCACGCTCAAGGGCCAGGACGCCAGCAAGGCGGGCCAGGCGACGACCGGAGACACGGTCGGGCTCGGCCGGCTCGAAGACATCGCCACCGGTGAGACCATCTCGACGGAGAAGGGCGTTTCCCAGCTCGGCTCGGTGGCGCCGCCGGCGCCGGTGCTCGGCAAGGCGATCGCCGCCAAGGAGCGCAAGGACGAGGTGAAGCTGACGTCGGCGATCCAGAAGATCATGGACGAGGACCCCTCGCTGTCGCTTTCGCACAACCAGGAGGCGGGCGAGATGGTGCTGTACGGGCAGGGCGAGATGCATCTGCGCGTCGCCATGGAGCGACTGACCGGCAAGTTCGCCATCGACGTGGAGATGCACGAGCCGCGCGTCGGCTACAAGGAGACGATCCGCAAGTCGGTCAGCCAGCGCGGGCGCCACAAGAAGCAGTCGGGCGGGCATGGCCAGTTCGGCGACGTGGTGCTGGAGATCAAGCCGTTGCCGCGCGGCGCCGGTTTCGAGTTCACCGACTCGATCACCGGCGGCGTGGTGCCCAAGCAGTACATTCCGTCCGTCGAGTCCGGCGTGCGCGACTATCTCGCCCACGGGCCGCTCGGCTTCCCGGTCGTCGACGTGGCGGTCAACCTGTCGGACGGCTCGTATCACACGGTCGATTCCTCCGACATGGCGTTCCGCACCGCCGGGCGCATCGGCATGAGCGAGGGGCTGCCGCAGTGCTCGCCGGTGTTGCTCGAGCCGGTGATGCACGTTGAGATCGCGGCGCCGTCCGAGGCGACGTCGAAGGTCAACACCATCGTCTCGCAGCGCCGCGGCCAGATCCTCGGCTTCGACGCTAGGCCCGGCTGGACCGGCTGGGACGTGGTGCAGGCGCAGATGCCGGAATCGGAGATGCGCGACCTGATCGTCGAGCTCAGGTCGGCGACGGCCGGCGTCGGCTCCTATGTCTATCGCTTCGATCACCTCGCCGAACTGACCGGCAAGCTCGCCGACCAGGTGATCGAGAGCCACCGCAAGGAAGCGGCCTGAGCACCCGGCCGGTCGTGCCTGTCATCGCGGATGGCCGCATCCCGGACCGCCTCCTTGCGGTGTCCGGGATCGCCGGTCGCCGCGACGGTGGGGTTGGCGGCAATCCCGCTCCGCTCACAGCCGCGTCGCGCAAGCGTGAATTGCTCTTGGTTCCCACCCGGCGTAGTCGGGTGTGGAATCGGAAGGAGCAATGACCGATGCTGATCCGAAACAGACCGGGATGGTGGATGCCCGAGTCCGCAGCGACACCGCGGGAGATGTTCCTGAACCGTCGCGCGTTCATGGCGGCGACGGGCGTGTCGGTCGCCGGAGCGCTGCTGCCCGCCGGCATCGCGCGCGCGCAAAGCGACGATCCGACGGCCGATCTCTACCCGGCGCCGCGCAACGAGCGCTTCGAGCTCGACCGGGACGTCACGCCGCAGAAATACAACCTCGCCTTCAACAATTTCTACGAGTTCGGTTCGCACAAGCAGATCGCCAATGACGCCCAAGCGCTGAAGATCCGGCCGTGGGAGGTGAAAATCGACGGCGACGTCGAGAAGGAGATGACGCTCGGCATCGACGAGCTGATCCGCAAGATGACGCTGGAGGAGCGTCTCTATCGGCACCGCTGCGTCGAAGCCTGGTCGATGGCGGTGCCGTGGACCGGCTTTCCGTTCGCCAGGCTGGTGGCGCTGGCGGCCCCGTTGTCGCGTGCGAAATACGTGCGCATGGAGACCTTCTACAACCCGATCATGGCACCGGGGCAGAAGCAGTTCTGGTATCCCTGGCCCTATGTCGAGGGCCTGACGATCGAGGAGGCGACCAACGACCTGGCCTTTCTCGTCACGGGCGCCTACGGCGAGCCGGTCGCCAAGCAGATGGGCGCGCCGCTGCGGCTGGCGACCCCGTGGAAGTACGGCTTCAAGTCGATCAAGTCGATCGTCCGGTTCACCTTCACCGCCGAGCGGCCAAAGGGTTTGTGGGAGGAAATCCTGCCGACCGAGTACGGCTTCTGGGCGAACGTCAATCCGGACGTGCCGCATCCGCGCTGGAGCCAGGCGGACGAGGAAGTGCTCGGCACCGGCGAGCGCGTGCCGACGCAGCTCTATAACGGCTACGGCGAGCAGGTCGCCTCGCTCTATTCCGGCTACGAGGGCGAGAAGCTGTTCATGTGACCGGGCGGGCCGTCAGGCCCCGGCACTGGTGCGCGCCGTGGGGAGGCTCCCCACCCGACGATCGCGGTGACGAAAAAAAAGCCGGATCGCGAAAGGCGATCCGGCCATTTAGTCGATTTTCCCGCGAGGGGGGATTCGCGAGTAAATCGCCTTCCAGAGGGGAACAGCTGACCGCATCGAGGCTCAGCGCCGGGAGGAGGTAGCGCCTTGCCTTGCTGCCTACAGCTTGATCGTTGATATGCCGCTTTGAGGTGCATTGCACAACGGGCATGCACGCATGTCAGATATGAGTGCGGCTCATGGCTGTCCGGCGGGCCGTTAAAACTTCCAGCCGCGCGCCTTCGCGAGCAGGAAATCCCGGAAAACATTGATCCGCGCGGTGTCCTTCAGCTCCTCGGGATAGACGAGGAAGGTGTCGAAGGCGGGGATCTTCTCCTCCGGCAACAGCAGGACAAGGCTTGCCCCCTGATCGATCAGGTAGTCGGGCAGCACCGCGATGCCGATTCCGGCGTCGACGGCGCGGCGCATTCCATGCGTCGTATTGATCCGCAGGACCGGGGTGCGCGGGTCTCCATCCGGCCGGCCGACGGTTTCCAGCCAGTTGATATCGCGGAAATAGGCCGGTGCCGGGTCGCCGAAGGTGATGATGTTGTGCTTGTCGATATCGTCGATCGTGCGCGGGGTCCCGTGGCGCTTCAGGTATTCCGGAGACGCATAGACGTGAAAATGGACCGTGAAGAGCCGCCGCATGATCAGATCCGGCTGAACCGGCTGCCGCAGACGGATGGCGATGTCGGCCTGGCGCATCGACAGGTCGAGCTCGCCGTCGTCGAGGATCATCTGAAGATGAATGTCGGGATAGAGCTCGACGAACTCGCGCAGGCGCGGGGCGAGCCAGGTCGTCCCGAGCGCCAGCGTCGTGGTCACCTTCAGCTCGCCGCGCGGCTTCTCGCGGGAGTCGGTCAGGCGGGTGCGGACCGACTCCAGCTGCATGAAGACGTCGTGCGCGGTGCGATAGAGCAGCTCGCCCTGTTCGGTGAGGATGAGGCCTCGGGCATGGCGGTGGAACAGTGGCGCCTTCAGCTCTTGCTCGAGCGCGCTGACCTGCCGGCTGACGGCCGACTGGCTCAGCCCCAGCGCCTCGCCGGCGTGGGTGAAGCTTCCCGCATCGGCCGCGGCATGGAAAATGCGCAGCTTGTCCCAATCCATATCAAGGCTCTCCCCCCAGACAGGCCCGAACCCGACAGGTCCGAACCGTGTCGCCGCTTGCTCACTCGGCGGCTGCGCGTTCTTCTGCCTCGGCCAGCCAGCGCTCGGCGTCGAGCGCCGCCATGCAGCCCATCCCGGCAGCCGTCACCGCCTGCCGGTACGTTTCGTCGGTCACGTCGCCGGCGGCGAAGACGCCCGGCACGCTGGTATTGGTCGTTCCCGGCTCGGTGACGATGTAGCCGTTCGGCCGCATGTCGACCTTGCCCTTGAAGATTTCCGTCGACGGCGCGTGACCGATGGCGATGAAGACGCCGTCGAACGCGCGCTCGCTCGTCGCGCCCGTCCGGGCATTCTTGAGGCGCACCGCGGTCACGCCCGGCGGCTGGTCGTTGCCCAGGATCTCGTCGACGACCGTGTCCCAGACCACCTCGACCTTCGGATTCTTGAACAGGCGGTCCTGCA
Source organism: Microbaculum mangrovi (assembly GCF_051390635.1). Taxonomy (NCBI): domain Bacteria; kingdom Pseudomonadati; phylum Pseudomonadota; class Alphaproteobacteria; order Hyphomicrobiales; family Tepidamorphaceae; genus Microbaculum; species Microbaculum mangrovi. The sequence continues at coordinate 689,465 of NZ_JBPODT010000001.1, read as the reverse complement.
GGATCTTCTCGGCACGGAAGCTGTCGCGGCGGTGCACGACCGTGACCTTGGAGGCGAAATTGGTCAGGAACAGGGCCTCCTCGACCGCGGTGTTGCCGCCGCCGACGACCAGCACCTCCTTGCCGCGATAGAAGAAGCCGTCGCAGGTGGCGCAGGCCGACACGCCGAAGCCCTTGAACTTCTGTTCGGAGGGCAGGCCCAGCCACTTGGCCTGGGCGCCGGTCGCGATGACCACCGCATCGGCGACATAGTCGTCACCGGAATCGCATTTCAGGTGGAACGGCCGGCGGGAGAAGTCGACCTCGGTCACGTAGTCGCGCACGAGCCGGGTGCCGACATGCTCGGCCTGCTTCTGCATCTGCTCCATCAGCCACGGGCCCTGGATCACGTCGGCGAAGCCGGGATAGTTCTCGACATCTGTGGTGATGGTGAGCTGGCCGCCCGGCTCCAGGCCCTGGATCAGGACGGGGTCGAGCATCGCGCGGGCCGCGTAGATCGCGGAGGTGTATCCGGCGGGGCCGGAACCGATGATGACGAGTTTGCTGTGATGGGTAGCCATGACGGGACCGTTGCCGCGTTGAGCCGAGTCCGCCCGATCAGGCGGACGCGCCCCAGTTGCGCGGATTGAGCTTCTTCAAAGTGGTGGAAATGCGGTGCCGGCGCTGCTCGTAGGCAACGACGTCGGCGCCGGTGACCCAGTTCATCTGGACGGCGCGGCGCTGGCCCTCGAAGGGCTCGTGGCCGTGCCAGGACCTGTCTGAGCGCTTGAACACCAGCAACGTGCCGCCGTTTGGGGGAACCTCGGCGACGTAGTCGTTCAGATCGGTGCCGTTGCGCAGGATGCGCAGGCGCCCGCCGTCCTGTTCCCAGTGCTGGTTCATGTAGAGCAGCACGGTGATGACCTTGGTCTCGGAATCGGTGTGGATCTTGCCGTCGGTCTTCCGGCAGAAGCCGCGCACCGTGTACATGGTCGGCTTGTCGGAAAGATCGACGTCGAACTTCCGCTCGATCATCTCCTGGAAGCGCGGGCCGTCGAGTTCCGTCATCAACTCGGCGAACTTGCCGCCGATTTCCAGCTCGCTCGGCGGATGGGAGCCGGGACCGGGCACGCGCGGATAGTCCTCGACGATCTCGTCGAAGACCTCGGCCTTCACGAAATCGGGGACGATGAGCCACTCGTAGGGCTCGGTCTGTGTGGTCGTGCGCTCGAGCGCATCGTAATCGAGCAGGGACATGGGATCACGCACTGTAATCAAGAAGTCCGGACGCGGGCGGCCAGCAACTGACGGACCGCGGCGGCAACTTCGGTTGTGGCATCTAACGGGCGGTAGGTCCAGCTATCTAGGCTGCCATCGAACCATCTCACCGCCCCAAAGTCGACCAGCGCCTCCTGAAACTGCTGAAACTTCGGCGTTCCCCCCGGCAACCTGTAGGCATAGACCGGCTTGCCGGTGAACGTCGCCTCGCCAAGCATATTCACCGAGTCGCAGGTAACGATGAAGGCATCGGCCAAACCCATATAGGGAAAGTACGGATTTTCGCCAGTAAGGTCCCAGACGACGGCGGGCAGATCGGCCAGGCTTTCCTTGAGGATCGCGGTCTTGCCAAGGCCGGTGCGGCGCGAGGGGGTGACGAGAAGGCCGCAGCCGTGGCGGGTGGCGAAGGCGCGCAGGTCTTCGGCCAGCTTGCGGGCCTCGCGGCTGGAGAAGGTGTAGGCGCTGCTGGCGCCGCCCACCAGGACCGTGACCAGCGGGCGGGGCAGATGGGCGATGTCAGCCAGATATCCCTCGGCCTCGGAGGCCAGCCGCTCATGGGTCAGGCGGTGCGGCGAGGTGAGGGTGGCGATGACGTTCTCGCCCCTCAGCCTGTCATGCTCCGGCACCCAGACGAGATCGAACCAGGAGGCCGGCGCGCCGGGGCTCTGTAGCACCACGGTCACGGTCCGGCCGCCGGAGCGCCGGCGTATGGCGCGGGCATAGGGGATCGACTGGCGGCCGGAGACGACCAGCACGTCCGGCCAGGGCGGGGCGATGTCGCGATGGCGCGCCGCCGGACCCCAGGGCGCCATGGCGCGGTGGAGTTTTCCCGGGTCGACGCGCTTTATCACCGGCTCGATGCCGAGCGCCTCGAGGATTCCGAGGCACTGGACCTCATGGCCCATGCCGCCGGCGGTCAGCGCCCAGCCTGTCAGCGGGCCGAGGTCTGCGGTGGCCGTGGCGGCGGTATCGGGTTCGGTTCGGGTCGACACGGATTTCCGGAGGTCTTTTCAAAGGGGTCATGCCCAAATAGACCGCCGAGGGCCGTCTGTCATGTGAGGCGATGCCGCAGGATCATGGGTTTAATGAGGCGGGCTATAGCTCGAGTTCCCAATACTGCCCGACGAGATCCTTGCCGAAACTGTGGTGTTTCTCCTCCTTCACCAGCTCGAAGCCCTCGTCCCGATAGAGGCGACGGGCGGCATCGAGGCAGTCGTTCGTCCACAGGACGACCTTCGCATAGCCGCAGGCGCGGGCGAAGGCGAGGCATTCGGAAACGAGGCGGCGGCCGAGGCCGGTGCCGCGGGCTTCCGGCTCGACATAGAGCATGCGCAGCTTGGCGACGGTGTCGCTTTCGCGGACCAGGAAGATCGAGCCGAGAATGTCGTCGCCGCGCTCGGCAATCCAGCAGCGCTCGCGTTTGGGATCGAAGTTGCGGATGAATGCCGCGACAATATCGGCGACCATCGGTTCGAAGGTCTCGTCCCAGCCGTATTCCTGGGCGTAGAGCACGCCGTGGCGGTGGACGACCCAGCCCATGTCGCCGGGGCGCTGCGGCCGCAGGACGATCGGCGCGGCCGGCCGCTCGGTGCCGCCCAGAAGCCGCTCGATCGTCGCCATGGCGGAGACCAGACGCTTGCGGTCGCCGGGAGACAGCGGCGCCAGCATCGCCCCGACCTGCTCGGCGGATGACCGGTTCAGGCCGGCGAAGGCCTCGCGGCCGGCTTCGGTCAGCCGCAGGAGCTGGCGGCGGGCGTCCGATTTCGACGGCGAGCGGGCAATCAGGCCCTTGTCCTCGAAGCCGCGCAGCATGCGGCTGAGATAGCCCGCGTCGAGGCCGAGTTCGCGGCTCAGGTCGCTGGCCGCGACCGCGTCGTGGTTGGCGATCTCGTAAAGCACGCGCGACTCGGCGAGCGAGTAGGGACTCTTCAGAAGCCCGTCGTTGAGCAGTCCGATCTGGCGGGTATAGAAGCGGGTGAAACGGCGAACGGCCCCGGTTTCTGGTTCGGAAACGGACATGGCTCTCCCAATTCGATTGACAAAATCAAGTGATCGATTGTCTTTGTCAATCGAGTCCACCGCAAAATGGCCTCTCGGCGATGGAAAGCCGGCGACATATTGTGTCGCGTCGGCGCAACGATTATTCGGAAGGCGGCCCGTGGCCGTTCGATTCCCCGTCAGTTCAGGAGTTCGCTTGAAGGCCCGCCTAGACCAGATCGACTGGAAAATCCTCCGAGAGCTGCAGGCCGACGGGCGGATCACCAATGTCGAACTCGCCCGCCGTGTCGGCATCTCCGCGCCACCCTGCCTGCGCCGGGTGCGGGCGCTGGAGGACGCCGGCATCATCCGTCGCTACCGCACGCTGCTCGACGAGAAGAGCCTCGGCTACGACGTCACGGCCTTCGCCTTCGTCAGCCTGTCGAGCCAGGCCGAGGCCGACCTGATCGCCTTCGAGGAGCGGATCGGCGAGTGGCCGATCGTGCGCGAATGTTACATGCTGTCGGGCGAGACCGACTTTCTTCTGAAATGTGTCGCCAAGGACCTGCGCGGCTTCCAGGACTTCATCATCGAGCTGACCGGCGCAGCCAATGTCAAAAGCGTCAAGACGACGCTGACGATCCGCCAGTCCAAGCACGAACCGTCGGTGCCGCTGGAATAGGCCCAGCGCGCCAAGAACACCAACGAGGACACATCATGCCTGGCATCCGGTATATCGTGGAGGGCGGGAAGCAGCTGTCCGGCGAGATCACGCCGGCCGGCAACAAGAATGCCGCGCTGCCGATCATCGCCGCGACGCTTCTGACCGATAAGCCCGTCAGGCTCGACAACGTGCCGCGCATTCGCGACGTGGAGACGCTGGTCAATCTCGTGCGCTCGCTCGGCGCGGACGCCGAATGGATCGGGCCGCAGACGCTGAACATCCACGCCAAGGAAGTGCGCGTCGTCGACCTCGACGCGGACGCCTGCGCGCGCATCCGCGCCTCGATCCTGCTGGCCGGCCCGCTGCTGGCGCGCTGCGGCGGCGTGACACTGCCGCCACCGGGCGGCGACGTGATCGGCCGGCGCCGGGTCGACACGCATCTCCTGGCGCTCGAGCAGCTGGGCGCGACGATCGAGGAGAACGAGAACTACCATTTCAGGGCGTCGAAGCTGATCGGCACCGACGTGTTCCTCGATGAGCCGAGCGTGACGGGCACCGAGAACGCGCTGATGGCGGCGGTGGCCGCCGAAGGCACCACGGTGCTGCGCAACGCGGCATCGGAGCCGCACGTGCAGGATCTGGCCAATTTCCTGGTGGCGATTGGGGCCCGGATCGAGGGCATCGGCACCAACACCATGACGATCCAGGGTACGAGCAGCTTCGGCGGCGCCAGCCACAAGATCGGACCGGACCATATCGAGGTCGGCTCGCTGATCGGGTTGGCCGCGGTAACGAAGTCCGAGATCCGCGTCCGCGACGCCGGCGTGGCGCATCTGCGCGCGATCCGCATGAACTTCGAACGGCTCGGCGTCGTCTGCCAGATTGACGGCGACGACCTGCTGATCCCGTCGCAGCAGGAAATGAAGATCCATGCCGACGCCGGCGGACACATCCCCAAGATCGAGGATCAGCCATGGCCGGCCTTCCCCGCCGACCTGATGTCGATCGCGGTGGTGACGGCGACCCAGTGCGACGGTGTCGTGCTGGTCTTCGAAAAGATGTTCGAGTCGCGGCTGTTCTTCGTCGACAAGCTGATCAGCATGGGCGCGCGGATCGTGCTGTGCGACCCGCACCGCGTCATCGTCACGGGCCCGAGCCGGTTGCGCCGGGCGAAGCTGACGTCGCCGGATATCCGCGCCGGCATGGCGCTGCTCATCGCGGCGATGTGCGCCGAGGGAACCAGCATCATCCACAACGCCCACCAGATCGAGCGCGGCTACGAGCGCATCGACGAGCGGCTCAACGCCTTGGGCGCCTCGATCCGGCGCGAAGAGGACTGAGGCTTATCCGGAAGCGCGCATCCCCGGAAGCGCACATCCCCGGAAGCGCACATCCTTCGAGACAGCCGCTTCGCGGGCTCCTCAGGATGAGGGCGGCGGGCTTGGCTGCGCCCGAAACATGAAGGACCTCGTGGTGAGGAGGGCGCCCTGGCGCCCGTCTCGAACCATGGGCGGCGCTTATTGTTCAACCGCGTGGGTTCAACCGCGTGGGTTCGAGCGCGTGGAAGGCTGAGATCTACGGACCTCCGCTCATTCCCGCGCAAGCGGGAATCGCTTGCGTCCGTCGCGGCCGTGCTTGATCGCTTCCCGACTCCCGCTTTCGCGGGAGTGAGCGGGCGAAAAGGGACCTTTCGCGGGAGTGAGCGGACGAAACGGGAGCGTCCCGCTCCGAGGGCCTACTTGAAGCTGATGTTGAGGATCTCGTAGCCGCGGGCGCCGCCGGGGGCCGCGACCTCGAAGGAATCGCCCTGCTTCTTGCCGATCATGGCGCGGGCGATCGGGGAGGATATCGAGATCTTGCCCGCCTTCACGTCGGCCTCGGTGTCGCCGACGATGCGGTAGACCTTTTCCTCGTCCGTGTCCTCGTCGACGATCTTGACGGTCGCACCGAAGGTGACGGTGTTGCCGGCCAGCTTGGTGACGTCGATTACGTCGGCGCGGCCTATCTGGTCCTCGAGTTCGGCGACGCGCGCCTCGTTGAGGCCCTGGGCTTCCTTGGCGGCGTGATACTCGGCGTTCTCCGACAGGTCACCATGCGCACGCGCTTCCGCGATCGCCTGGATGATGCGCGGGCGCTCCACCTGCTTCAGCCTCTTCAGCTCGCTTTCGAGCGCGGAATAGCCTTCAGCCGTCATCGGAATCTTGTTCATCGGAGAAATCGCTCCAAAAGGAAACCGCCCGCGGAGCGACTCAGCGTCGCCGCCGCGGCCAGCAGGGATGTTCGAATATGCGCTGGAAAAGAGCAATGCCCTCTTTTTGGCGCACCTATTGCGCCGCCGAGACGGCCTTCGTCCCCGCGCCGGCCCCCACATAGGCCTGTAGCGGCTCCACTTCAAGAGTCCCGGTCTTCATCGCACGGATGCCTTCGGCCGCCGCGACGGCACCGGCAACGGTGGTGTAGTAGGGAACCTTGTGAAGCAGCGCGGTGCGCCGGAGCGAGCGGGAATCAGCCAGGGCCTGCGACCCTTCCGTGGTGTTGAAGACCAGCTGAACCTCGCCGTTCTTGATCGCGTCGACGATATGCGGGCGGCCTTCCAGCACCTTGTTGATCTTGGCGCAGACGATGCCCTCGTTTTCCAGATAGCGCTGGGTGCCGCTGGTGGCGACGATCTTCATGCCGCAGTCGGAGAGTATGCGGATGGCCTTGAGGATCCTGGCCTTGTCGGAATCGCGCACCGAGACGAACACGGTGCCTTCGACGGGGACGCGGGTGCCGCCGCCAAGCTGTGACTTGGCGAAGGCGAGCGCATAGTCGCGGGCAAGACCCATGACCTCGCCGGTCGAACGCATCTCCGGGCCGAGCACGGTGTCGACACCGGGGAAGCGGGCGAACGGGAACACGGCTTCCTTCACCGCGATATGGTCGAGCGGCTTGGACTGCAGGCCGAAGCTGGCCAGGGGCTCGCCGGCCATGACGCGCGCCGCGATCTTGGCGATCGGCAGGCCGATGGTCTTGGCGACGAAAGGCACGGTGCGGCTCGCCCGCGGGTTCACTTCCAGCACGTAGATGTCGTCGTTCTGGATCGCGTACTGGACGTTCATCAGGCCGCCGACCTCCAGCCCGAGCGCCATCGCCCGGGTCTGGCGCTCCAGCTCGGCGATGGTCTCGTCGGACAGCGAATGGGGCGGAAGGGCACAGGCGGAATCGCCGGAATGGATGCCTGCTTCCTCGATGTGCTCCATCACGCCGCAGATGAACACGTCCTTGCCGTCGCACAGGGCGTCGACATCGACCTCGATGGCGTCGGCCAGGTAGCTGTCGAACAGCAGCGGGTTCTTGCCGAGTACCGTGTTGATCTGGCCGGTCTTGTCGTTGGGATAGCGCGTCTTGATGTCTTCGGGCACCAGCGCGGGCAGGGTGCCAAGCAGGTACGCGTCGAACATCTTCTCATCGTGGATGATCGCCATCGCCCGCCCGCCGAGCACATAGGAAGGGCGCACGACGAGGGGGAAGCCGAGCTCGGCGGTGACCAGCCGGGCCTGCTCGATCGAATAGGCGATGCCGTTCCTGGGCTGGCGCAGACGCAGCTTGTCGAGGAGGCGCTTGAAGCGGTCGCGGTCCTCGGCGAGGTCGATCATGTCCGGCGAGGTGCCGAGAATCGGCACGTCGGCGTCCTGCAGCGCCTGGGCGAGCTTCAGCGGCGTCTGGCCGCCGAACTGGACGATGACGCCCTTCAGCGTGCCCTTCGACTGCTCCTTGCGGATGATCTCGAGCACGTCCTCGGCGGTCAGCGGCTCGAAATAGAGCCGGTCGGAGGTGTCGTAGTCGGTCGAGACGGTCTCCGGGTTGCAGTTGACCATGATCGACTCCAGCCCAATGTCGTCGAGCGCGAAGGCGGCATGGCAGCAGCAATAGTCGAACTCGATGCCCTGGCCGATGCGGTTGGGACCGCCGCCCAGAATGATCACCTTGTCGCGCTCGCTCGGATCGGCCTCGTCGGCGGCCGCGCCGATGAACGGGGTCTCGTAGGTCGAGTACATGTAGGCGGTCGGCGAGGCGAACTCGGCGGCGCAGGTGTCGATGCGCTTGTAGACGGGATGCACGCCCAACTGCGTCCGCAAGTCCGCGACCGCGCGTTCGTCGGTGCCCGTGAGTTCGGCCAGGCGGGCATCGGAAAAGCCCATCGCCTTCAGCCGGCGCAGCGGACCGGTGGTCTGCGGCAGGCCGAGGCGGCGCACCTCGGCTTCCATGTCGACGATCTCCTTGATGCGGGCGATGAACCAGGGATCGAATTTGCAGGAATTGTGGACGACCTCCTCGGTCGCGCCGGCGCGTAGCGCCTGGGCGATCTTGAGGATCCGGTCGGGCGTCGGCTCGCCGAGCGCGGCGCGGATGGCGTTCTTGTCGTCGCCCTCGCCGATGCCGGTAATCTCGACGTCGTTGAGGCCGGTCAACCCGGTCTCCAGGCCGCGCAGGGCCTTCTGCAGGGATTCGGCGAAGGTGCGTCCGATCGCCATGACCTCGCCGACCGACTTCATCGAGGTGGTCAGCAGCGGCTCGGCGCCGGGAAACTTCTCGAAGGCGAAGCGCGGGATCTTGGTGACCACGTAGTCGATGGTCGGCTCGAAGGAAGCCGGCGTCGCGCCGCCGGTGATGTCGTTTTCCAGCTCGTCCAGCGTGTAGCCGACCGCGAGCTTGGCGGCGACCTTGGCGATCGGGAACCCGGTGGCCTTGGAGGCGAGCGCCGAGGAGCGCGACACGCGCGGGTTCATCTCGATGACGATGAGCCGGCCGTCCTTCGGATTGACGGCGAACTGGACGTTGGAGCCGCCGGTCTCCACCCCGATCTCGCGCAGCACCGCGATCGAGGCGTTGCGCATGATCTGGTATTCCTTGTCGGTCAGCGTCAGCGCCGGCGCGACGGTGATGGAATCGCCGGTGTGGACGCCCATCGGATCGATGTTCTCGATCGAGCAGATGATGATGCAGTTGTCGTCCTTGTCGCGGACGACCTCCATCTCATACTCCTTCCAGCCGATGATCGATTCCTCGATCAGCACCTCGTTCGTCGGCGAGGCGTCGACGCCGCGCTCGATGATTTCGAGGAACTCCTCGCGATTGTAGGCGACGCCGCCGCCCTGGCCGCCGAGGGTGAACGAGGGACGGATGATCAGCGGCAGGCCGATCTCGTCCAGCGCCGGCAACGCCTCGACCAGCGAATGGGCGAGCATCGAGCGCGGTGTCTCGAGCCCGATCTCCGTCATCGCCTCGCGGAACAGCTCGCGGTCCTCGGCCTTGTCGATGACCTCGGCGCGCGCGCCGATCATCTCGACACCGAACTTGTCGAGCACGCCGTCGCGGTTGAGAGACAACGCGGTGTTCAGCGCCGTCTGGCCGCCCATCGTCGGCAGGAGCGCGTCCGGCCGTTCCTTCTCGATGATGCGGGCGACGACCTCCGGCGTGATCGGCTCGATATAGGTCGCGTCGGCCAGCTCCGGGTCGGTCATGATGGTGGCCGGATTGGAGTTGACCAGAATGACCCGGTAGCCCTCTTCCTTCAGCGCCTTGACGGCCTGGGTGCCGGAATAGTCGAACTCGCAGGCCTGGCCGATGACGATCGGGCCGGCGCCGATGATGAGGATCGATTTGATGTCTGTGCGTTTGGGCATATCTGTCGGCGCGCTGGCTTGAGCGGGCGCTCCGCGCCACATTCGGGGGCGCGCTTCGCTCGCTGGGGTCTACTATGGGTTGGCCGGGCGCGATACATAGGGGAAAACGCGCGCGTGAGGAAGCCCGGTATCGGGCGGAATTCACCTAAGGCGGAAATGGTGTCGGACGGGACGCGTCCCAGGCGGAATTCGTCTCAGGCGGAATCCTGGCCTTCGGGCTCCGGCAGCGTACTGATCTCGGTTCCGTCGAAATCGGCGATGCCCTGGGTCAGGGCGTAGCACGCCAGCCGGACGGTCTTGGGAATCTCCACCTTCTTGCCGTCGCGTTCGCCCTTCTCATAGTACTGGATCATGCGCTTCTTGAGGCCGAGCAGGTCGGCGGCCTCCTTCTGACGCAGCCCCTGCGCCTTGCGCCAGGCGCGGAACTGGCTCGACGTCATGGCGCCATTGTATTTTCCTGAATTCGGCATGCCGCGCCGGTCCCCGTTTCCGTCACGAAATATTCATTAACCTGACATGCACAAAGTGCGGTTTATCCTTGACTGAATCGCACACAGTGCACATAGTTCATTCACGAAAGCGCACTTGGTGCTTTCGATCAAGACCAATTCTAGATCGGAACACCAAGAGACTGAAGAAAGGATAACAACATGCTGGTCGATCTGCTCATTGCCAGGGCAGCCATGGGGCCGAGGCATGTGGACATGCATCGGTCGGCGACACTCAACTGTCGACTACATGCGCTCCTGCGTCGCGCAGGGCGATTGTTCGGCTAGGTCCGGCACCAAACGTCAAGACGGGGCGCGAGGATACATTCCGCGCCCCGTTTTGATTCCGGGACACATCCGGCGCGAATATTACCGAGCGCAATGCCGCGTCTTCGCGTTGCCGGCTGAACAATCCCGTCCTACGATCGGTGCCGCCAATCGGAGCGGCGAAGGGGACAGCAGTCATGCGGTGGCGAGGCCGGCGGCGTAGCGATAACGTCGAGGACAGGCGCGGAGCCGGCATGTCGGGCGGGTTCGGCATACCTGGCGGCGGCATGCGCATGCCGCGCGGCGGGGCCGGCCGGGCGGGCTTCGGCGGCATCGGCTTCCTGATCGTCATCGTTGTCGTGGCAATGCTGCTGGGCATCAATCCGCTGACGCTTTTGCAGGGCGTGGACGGGTCGATGCCGGTCCAGCCCCAGGGCGAGGCGCCGGCGCCGCCGGAGAGCGACGAGATGGCCCAGTTCGTCTCCGTGGTCCTGGCGGATACGGAAGACACCTGGCAAAAGACGTTCCAAAGCGAGTTCGACGCCGACTATCCGCGGCCGAGGCTGGTGCTCTTCACCGGAGCGATCCGGTCCGCCTGCGGCTTCGCCCAATCGGCGACCGGACCGTTCTACTGTCCGGGCGATCGCAAGGTCTACATCGACCTCGCCTTCTACGATCAGCTTCGCCGCCGCTTCCAGGCGCCGGGCGATTTCGCCCAGGCCTACGTGATCGCCCACGAAGTCGGCCACCACATCCAGAACCTGACCGGCGTGTTGCCGAAGTTCGACGAGATGCGCCGGCGCCTGCCCGAGGCCGAAGCCAACCAGTTGTCCGTTCGCGTCGAGCTACAGGCCGATTGCTATGCCGGGGTCTGGGCGCACGACACCGCGCAGAAGGGCCTGCTGGACAAGGGCGATATCGAGGAGGCGATGAACGCCGCCACCCAGATCGGTGACGACGCCATCCAGAAGCGCACCCAGGGCTATGTCGTGCCGGACGCCTTCAATCACGGCACCTCGGCGCAGCGCCAGCGCTGGTTCCGAATCGGCCTGACCGAAGGCCGCATGGACGCGTGCGACACGTTCAGCCCCGGGCGGGTGTGACGGCTACGCGCCGGCCGTTCAGGCCGGCGGCGTAACTTCCAGAACCGTCAGCCAGCGGACTTCGCCGCCGCGGGTCGCCCATGAGATCTCGGCGTCCTTCGTCAGTCCGATCAGCGCGGCGCCGATCGGCGTGAGCACGGAGACGCGCTTGGCGCCGATATCGGCGTCCGCCGGCATCACCAGCGTCACGGACTGGACGCGGTCGAGGGCGTTGTCGCGATAGGTCACGAGCGAACCGATGTTGACGACATGAGCCGGCAGCGAGCCGGCCGGCACCACCGTGGCGCGTTCGATCTCGCGCAAGATCCGGTCCGAGATCTCCGGGATCCGTTCGGAAACGGCGAAGGCGAGGTCCTGAAGCCGGGTGGCATGGTCGGCATCGAAGAAGACAGGCGGTTCGTCCTTCGGGGGGATGTGGTTGTTTTCTGGCGACATTTCTATTGGTCTCCTATGACGAATAGCGCCGCGGCACGACATTCGGGCGCCACGGCGTTCGAGAGTTGCTAGCGAATTTGAAGAAGCGGCGCGGACACCCGAGGGCGGCGCGGACCGCTCCTCGTGGCTGTCCGGAACATTCAGTCCCGCAGCGCCCGGCGGGCGGCTTCGGGCTGGAACGCGACGTCCAGTACAGTGACGTGACCGATGCTGCCGTCGTCCTGCACCAGAGGTGCATGCTGCCCCGCGGTCATCCCGAGGAGCGTCATGCCCAGGAGCGATCGGACGGTGACGGCAGTCGACTCGTCGTCCTTGTGCTCCCAGTGGCGGAGCACGCAGGTGGAGTCCGGTTCACCGTTGACCGAGTAGGCCACGCGGCTGTTTCCGGTCACCACGTCGGACGCGATGTCGTCGCTCAGCACGATCCGCGCGTCCGCCAGCTTGGTGCGAATGAGGCGAAGCAGCAGGCGGTCGTCGGTCGCGCTTCCGCGTGGCAATTGCAGCAGGTGTCCTTCCACCAGGGTGTAGTCCTTGATGGTCATCTGACACTCGATGGGTCTCAACAATTCCAGACGGGGGGAATCCGCCGCGCCGCCGAGCGGGTCGAACCCCATTTCCAGTTTGTCCAGAAGCTGTTCGTCCGTTTCGACGCACGGTGACGTGAATGCACGCATAGTGCTCCCTCCGGAGGACCGTGCGGTCATCCGGCCTCGGTTATCCAATCTGATTTTGCTGGAAACCCCCGAAGCGGGTGTAGCGCGAGCGCTAACCTGCCCGCTCGGGGCTAGGAGCCTGCGAGCAGGGACCCTGCGAATAGCAGGAATCGGTAATTTTTGACATTGTATGTCATGCAACAATAATGGTGATCACCAGTGACAGTGTCAACCATGCTCCCCGGGGCGGGCGCGTGTCGGGAGAGCATAGGTGTCGATTGCCTACGTAAAGGCGGAGCCTTCGCGGCGGTTCTGCGGTGTCCGGCCGGCGACATACGATATGAGGGCTGGACTCCGGGTGTTGCTGCGGTGCAGCATACTGTCGCATCATTGATAATGCGCTAGGATCCGCTCGATGGCCGTTCAGGACTATGTCGCGTTGCCGCCGATCACGGCCGTCCATCTCGCCGATGACGGACGCATTCCCAACAGCCGCCTGCCGCTGCTGATCTTCCACGCCGCCATCGACCCGCGCCTGGCAAGTGCCGAAGCGTTCGAGGCGCTGTTTGCCAAAAACGGCTGGGCGCCGGCGTGGCGGTCGACGATCTTCCCGTATCATCACTTCCATTCGACAACGCACGAGGCCCTCGGCGTCGCCGCGGGGTCTGCTCGCATCCTGGTCGGCGGCGACTACGGCCGGGAATTCGATATCGCCGCCGGCGACGCGATCGTCATTCCGGCTGGCGTCGGCCACAAACGGCTGTCCTCGAGCCCGGACTTCGAGGTCGTGGGCGCCTATCCTCCCGGCCGGGACTGGGACCTTTTGAAGGGCGATCGCGGCGAACGGCCGCTGGCGGACGAGAATATCAACCGTGTTCCGCTGCCCGATTGCGACCCGGTGAACGGATCGGGGGGCCTCCTGACCGAGCTCTGGAAGTGAGCCCAGGCGCCGGGGCCGTAAGGTCAGGGCCATTATCCTTACCGCTTTCCTAAAAACCTAGGGACAATACCGCTTTCTGCCGCATTGTTTTATTTATCTGGCAAATGTATCGAAAACGAACAGCGTTTCGTGACCCAAGAGAGGAGATCACCAAGAAGATGACATTCTCACCCCGAAAGTCACTGTCCGCGGCGGGCGCCGCCCTGGCATTGTCTCTCGGCTGGTCGGCAGTCGCGGGCGCCGCGCCCGTCGTGCTGACGCCGTGCGACGGAGACGAACTGGCCGGTGAATGGCTGGTGCTGTATCAGCTTCGCCAGGCGGAATACTGCAAGCTGACGCTCGACGAAACCGGACTCATCACCGATGCGACCTGCTATTCGCGGAAGGGCAGGCCCCTGCGCGCGGAGATGAGCGGGAAGCTCGTGCTGGATGCGACCTGCGCCGTAAGGCACGACGGCGACCCCATCCGCCTCTCGAAGTTGAAGGGCAAGGGGAATGGAAAGTACGGGAAGTTCAAGGTCGAGACGCAGTTGAGCGAGGATCGTTCGACCATGGTCGGCCTGTTCCGGTTCCGCACCCACCTGTCGCACGTGACGGCGCAGCGCATCGACGTTCCCACGCCGTAACACGCCGACATCCGTATCGAATATTGAAGCGTCCGGTTCCCAGAGAGCCGGACGCGATTTTTTTGCGGGGCTTGCCCGCTAAGTTGGGTGGGGGGACGCGATTGCCGACGTCCGGCGCGGCGCCGCCGCCTCAGCGCTCGGCCAGCGGCGGCTCGTTCCTGTTTTCCCGGATCAGGTTGACGAAGCGGGTGAACAGATAGTGGCTGTCCATCGGCCCGGGCGAGGCCTCGGGGTGGTACTGCACCGAGAAGACCGGCCTGTCCTTGACCCGGATGCCGCAATTGGATCCGTCGAAGAGCGAGACGTGGGTCTCCACGACGGTATCCGGCAGGCTTTCGCGGTCGACCGCGAAGCCGTGATTCATGGACGTGATCTCGACCTTGCCGGTGGTGTGGTCCTTGACCGGGTGATTGGCGCCGTGGTGGCCCTGATGCATCTTCACGGTGCGTCCGCCCAGCGCCAGACCGAGCATCTGATGGCCGAGGCAGATGCCGAAGACGGGCAGGCCGGTTTCGACCAGCGCGTTGATGACCGGCACGGCGTATTCGCCGGTCGCCGCCGGATCGCCGGGGCCGTTCGAAAAAAAGATCCCGTCGGGCTTCATCTCGAGAATCCGTGCGGCGTCGGTCGTGGCGGGCACCACCGTTACCTTGCAGCCGAGCCCGGCGAGCTGGCGCAGGATGTTGCGCTTCGCGCCGTAGTCGATCGCGACGACGTGGTACTCGGGCGATTCCTGCCTGCCGTATCCTTCGCCCCATACCCACGGGGTCTCGTCCCAGACATAGGTCTGCGCGGTCGTGACGTCGGGAACCAGATCCATGCCCACGAGGCCCGGCCAGCCGGCGGCCTGGGCCTTCAGCGCCTCGATGTCGAAGCTGCCGTCAGGGCTGTGCGCGATGACGGCGTTGGGCATTCCGGTTTCGCGGATCCGCGCGGTCAGCGCCCGCGTGTCGATGCCGCTGAGGCCGATGATGCCGCGATTCTTAAGCCACTCGCCGAAGTGCCGGGCCGAACGCCAGTTCGACGGCTCGGTGATCGGGGTGCGGAGAATGCAGCCGCGCACTCCCGAGGCGGAGGCCATGTTGACCGTCTCGATGTCCTCGTCGTTGGTGCCGACGTTTCCGACATGCGGGAAGGTGAACGTGACGATCTGGCCGGCGTAGGAGGGATCGGTCAGGATCTCCTGATAGCCGGTCATGGCGGTGTTGAAGCAGACCTCGCCGACCGCGTGGCCGGTGGCGCCGAGCCCCATGCCTTCCAGCACCGTTCCGTCGGCGAGGACGAGAAGCGCCGTCGCGACGGGGTCAGTCCAGCCCTCACCATGCCGGGAGGCGAGAGCCTCCACGGGACCTTGCGCAGCCATAGAAAGCTCCTTACATATCCGCGCCGAGACGGGCCGCCCCGCCGTTCGAGCGGCGACTTGGCGGCTGATGTGTCGGCCATTAGGGATCCAAGCGGAAGCTAGGACACAGGCAAATCCTCGTCAAGGAACGAGGGTCAGAATTTATCGCTGAAATATCAATGACTTGCGGGATTCCTCTCGGTTGCGCCACCGGCGCACACTAGGGTATTCTGCAATCTGTCGGGCAAAAGGACGGACAACAGATGTTGCGCGACCAGATCAACGATGCGCTCAAACTGGCGATGAAAAGCCAGGACAAACGCCGCATGGCGACGCTCCGCCTGATCAATGCGGCCGTCAAGGACCGCGACATAGCGGCGCGGACGGGCGGCAAGGACAGCGTCAGCGACGACGAGATTCGCGAGCTCCTGCAGAAGATGGTTCGGCAGCGTGAGGAATCGGCGACGGTCTATGCCGAGGCCGGGCGCACCGAGCTTGCCGAGCAGGAGCGCGAGGAAATCACGATCATCCGCGATTTCCTGCCGCGTCAGCTCTCCGAGGACGAGGTGCGCTGCGCCTGCGAGGCGGTGGTCAAGGACATCGGCGCGAACGGCCTGCGTGACATGGGCAAGTGCATGGCGACGCTGAAGGAGCGTTTCCCCGGCCAGATCGACTTCGGCCGCGCCTCCACCGTCGTCAAGCAAATGCTGGCCTGACCCGGCCGGCGCAACTGATTCGGAAACGGAAGGTCCCGGCAACCGCCGGGACCTTTTGCGTTTCTGCCGCCGAATCGCGAATCGATTCGCTTCAACCGATTCGCGGGCTTATATTCACTGCCACCGCTCACGATCTTTGGTCCCGATGAAGTTTCCGCCCTCGTTGCTCGACGAGATCCGTGCCCGACTGCCGGTTTCCGACGTGGTCGGCCGGAAGGTGAAGCTGCGTCGGCAGGGACGCGAGTTCATCGGCCTGTCCCCCTTCAACGCCGAGAAGACGCCGTCGTTCACGGTCAACGACCAGAAGGGCTTCTATCACTGCTTTTCGTCGGGGAAGCATGGCGACATCTTCCGTTTCCTCATGGAAACCGAGGGGGTGAGCTTCCCCGAGGCCGTCGAACGGCTGGCCGGCGAGGCGGGCGTGCCGATGCCCAAGCCCGACCGGCACGCCGAGCAGCGGGAAAAGGAGCGTGCCGGCCTAGCCGAGGTGATGGAGGCGGCGGCCGCGTTCTTCGAGGCGAGCCTCAGGCAGCCGGAAGGCCGGGAGGCGCGGGACTACCTGGTCAATCGCGGCCTCGACGAACAGACGTGCAAGCGGTTCCGCATCGGCTATGCGTCGGGCGGGCGCTATGCGCTGAAGGAACACCTGGGCAAGCTCGGCATCGCCAACGAGGCGATGGCCAGGGCGGGGCTGCTGATCACCGGCAGCGACATCGCCGTGCCGTTCGACCGGTTCCGCGACCGCGTGATCTTCCCGATCACCGACCTGCGGGATCGGGTCATCGCCTTCGGCGGCCGGGCGCTGCGGTCCGATCATCAGCCGAAATACCTGAATTCCCCGGAAACCGAGCTGTTCCACAAGGGCAGGGTGCTGTTCAACATGGCGGCCGCCCGCCGGTCCGCCCAGGAAAAGGCCTCGGTGATCGTCGCCGAGGGCTACATGGACGTGGTGGCGCTGACCAGGGCCGGTTTCAGCAATTCGGTCGCCCCGCTCGGCACCGCGCTCACCGAGGACCAGCTCGCGCTCCTCTGGCGCGTCGCCGACGAGCCGATCCTGTGTTTCGACGGTGACGCGGCGGGCCTGCGCGCCGCGTTCCGCGCCGCCGATCTGGCGATGCCGCATCTGCAGGCGGGCAAGAGCCTGCGGTTCGCGCTGCTGCCCGACGGCAGCGATCCCGACGACCTGGTGCGCGAGGAAGGTGCCGCCGCGCTGGGGGAGGTGATCGACAAGGCCCGTCCGCTGGCCGACATGCTGTGGACGCGCGAAATCGAGGCGATGCCGCTCGACACGCCTGAGCGGCGCGCGGCGTTTGAGAAGCGGCTTGCCGAGACCGTCGGCCGCATTCCCGATGTCCGCGTTCGCCGGCACTACGGCGAATTGTTCCGCGACCGGCTGGCCGAGTTCTTCGGCCGCCGCACCGACCGCAGTGGTTGGGCGGGTGGCCGGGCGGGGGGCCGGGCGGGTGGCGGACACCAAGGCAACGACCGGCGGTCCGGAGGGCGCGCGCCCTGGCAACGCGGTGCCGACCGGGCGGCGGCGGGCGCATCGGGAGGCTTTTCGGGACAAGTGGCGGGCGGCCGGGCCAGCTCCGATCTGGTGCGGCGTCTGGCTGCGCGGCAGACGCTGCCCCGCCGCGAGGCGATCCTGCTGCTGACGCTGCTCAACCACCCGGAACTGCTGCGGGAACGGGCCGAAGCGGTCGCGCACATGGAGCTGTCGCACCGCGATCTGGATCGGCTGCGCGGGGCGCTGCTCGATATCGCGGCGCACCACGACACCGATCCGGCGGATACCCGCGAGAGGCTCGTGGCGAAGGGCCATGGAGAGCTGGTGGAACGGCTGGAATTGCTCTGGACGGGGGCCGGGCGGGCCGAATGGTGGGTCGCGCCGGATGCCGCGACAGTTGACGCGGAACGCGCTTGGGACCATACGGCGGCCTTGCATCACAAGCTCGTCACGTTACATAGAGAACTCAAGGCAGCCGAGATAGCGCTCCAGGCAGAGCCGAGCGACGAGAATCTGGCACGGCTGTACGACATTCAAGCACAGCTTGCCAACGCCGAGGGTACCGAGGCGCTGATGGACGGATTCGGTCAGGCGTCAGGCCGTCCGATGCGGGCTTTCTGAACCCGCGAATTGAGCGGGCCGGAGCGAACCAGGAACGAAATCGGGTTAACTTTAATCACGGATTAAGGGGCACGCAGTAGCACGGATGATCGACTAGGCGCAGCAAGGCCGCGATTTTACGGCCCCTGGCCGACAAGGCAATCGTCCGGTCCCCTTTGTCATCCGGGACCCTTTGTCGGGAGACAACTACATGGCGACTACCGCGAAGAAGGCGGAAGAGGCTCCGGAACAGCAGGCAGACGCGCCGGACGGCCCGTTGCTCGACCTTTCGGATGCCGCGGTCAAGAAGATGATAAAGGCCGCCAAAAAGCGCGGCTACGTGACCTATGAAGAGCTCAATCAGGTGCTTCCTTCCGAGGAAGTCACCTCCGAGCAAATCGAGGACACGATGGCGATGCTCTCCGACATGGGCATCAACGTCATCGAGAACGAGGAAGCCGAGGAGAACGACGACTCGGGCGACGAGGAGGAAGGCGGAGAGCTGGTCGTAGCCCCGCGCACCGCGGTCGCCACCACGGCCGCGAAGTCCGAGCCCGCCGACCGCACCGACGATCCCGTCCGCATGTACCTGCGCGAGATGGGCTCGGTCGAGCTGTTGTCACGCGAGGGCGAGATCGCTATCGCCAAGCGCATCGAGGCCGGCCGCGAGGCGATGATCGCCGGTCTCTGCGAGAGCCCGCTGACCTTCCAGGCCATCATCATCTGGCGCGACGAGCTCAACGACGGCAAGATCCTGCTGCGCGACATCATCGACCTCGAAGCGACCTATGCCGGCCCGGATGCCAAGGCGCCGGCCGCCGACAACAACAACGTCCAGGACGCGGCGAAGGACGAAACCGAAAAGCCCGCCGCCAAGGGCAACGGCGGGGCCGTGGCCAACGGCGAGGCGACCGAGAGCTCCGAAGGCGAGGGCGACGGCGACGACGACGACGACGAATACGAGGCCAACATGTCGCTGGCCGCCATGGAGGCGGAGCTGAAGCCTCAGGTGGTCGAGACCTTCGACACGATCGCCTCGAACTACAAGAAGCTGCGCAAGCTGCAGGACCAGCACGTCGAGAACCGGCTGAAGAACGCCAATCTCTCGCCGAGCCAGGAACGCCGCTACAAGAAGCTCAAGGAAGAGATCGTCGTCGAGGTGAAGAGCCTGTCGCTGAACCAGCAGCGCATCGACGCCCTGGTCGAGCAGCTCTACGACATCAACCGGCGCCTTCTCGGCTACGAGGGCCGGCTGTTGCGTCTCGCCGAATCCTACGGCGTCGACCGCGAGGACTTCCTCAAGCAGTACCGCGATCACGAGCTCGACCCGCACTGGATCCGCCGCGTCGCCAATCTCGGCGCCAGGGGCTGGAAGGACTTCATCGCCTCCGAGAAGGACACGGCGAAGGACATCCGCTCGGCGATCCAGCAGCTCGCCACCGAGACCGGCCTGGAGATCGGCGAGTTCCGCCGCATCGTCCACATGGTGCAGAAGGGCGAGCGCGAGGCCCGCATCGCCAAGAAGGAGATGGTGGAGGCCAACCTGCGCCTCGTCATCTCGATCGCCAAGAAGTACACGAACCGCGGCCTGCAGTTCCTGGACCTGATCCAGGAAGGCAACATCGGCTTGATGAAGGCGGTCGACAAGTTCGAGTACCGCCGCGGCTACAAGTTCTCCACCTACGCCACGTGGTGGATCCGCCAGGCGATCACCCGCTCGATCGCCGACCAGGCGCGCACCATCCGCATCCCGGTGCACATGATCGAGACGATCAACAAGATCGTCCGCACCTCCCGCCAGATGCTGCACGAGATCGGCCGCGAGCCGACGCCGGAGGAACTGGCCGAAAAGCTGGCCATGCCGCTGGAAAAGGTGCGGAAAGTTCTCAAGATTGCCAAGGAGCCGATCTCTCTCGAGACGCCGATCGGCGACGAGGAAGACAGCCATCTCGGCGACTTCATCGAGGACAAGAACGCCGTCCTGCCGATCGACGCGGCGATCCAGGCGAACCTGCGCGAGACCACCACGCGCGTGCTCGCCTCGCTTACCCCGCGCGAGGAGCGCGTGCTGCGCATGCGCTTCGGCATCGGCATGAACACCGACCACACGCTGGAGGAAGTCGGCCAGCAGTTCTCGGTGACGCGCGAACGCATCCGCCAGATCGAGGCCAAGGCGCTCAGAAAGCTGAAGCACCCGAGCCGCTCGCGGAAGCTCCGGAGCTTCCTCGACAACTGAGGCGGGCTTCCAGGACCGGACTTAGAAGACGGCGGGCCAAGTGCCCGCCGTTTGTCGTTTCCCTACCCGAACAGCGCCTTCGTCTCGTCGAGCAGAACGCCGCCGGTGATCTCGATCGTGCGGAACGGCGCCTGCGCGGCGATCTCGGCGGAGGGGACCATGATCTGGTGCATCCTGGTCGACAGCCAGTCGATAGAGACGCCGTAGGCGACGCGGCCGAAGCCGCACCAGACGATCGCGCCCATGCACATCGGGCAGGGCTCGCCCGTCGTATAGAGCGTCGCGCCGCGCATCGCCTCGGCGCCGTGCTCGGCGATGCAGGTGCGGATTGCGACCATCTCGCCGTGCGCCGTCGGGTCGCGCGGGACGCCGGCGCTGCGACCGGGATTGAAGCCGCGCGCGATCACCGTGCCGTCCTTTGCGATCACGGCGGCAAACCGCTTCTTGTTGCTCGCGGCCAGGTCGACCGCCTGTCGCATGAAGGTTTCGTCCTCCGGCCGGGCCGGCTGCTCGACGGCCCCGGCGCTGGCGGATCGCGGCTTCAGCAGGACCGGGGCCAGCAGGGCAGGAGCCAGAGTCGCGGCGGTTCCCGCCGCCCCGGTGACGATGCGAGCGAGCTGCCGGCGGGTCGGGCCGCAGCAGGTGTGGTCGGTCTTGCCGGTCATGTCGGTCGGCCTCCGCGTTGTGCTTGCCGACACGATAGCAAAAAGCCCCCCGTTCAGGAGCGGAGGGCTTTCTGTTTCGTCATCGCTGGGGTAGGGCGACGGTCAGGCCTCCTTGCCGACGTACTCGTTGATCAGCTTCTCGTTGCGCGCCTTCTCGATCTTGGAGGCGAGCTGCTCGGCGACCATGTCGTCCGTGCGGAACTTCACGAAGTTCACCAGGGCGGCGGTCAGGAGCAAAACGCCCATTCCCCAGTAGCCCTTGGTGGACAGGTCGACCGGGGCGAGCCAGACCGACAAGGCGAGCATCAAGTAGGCAACGACGACCGCTGCGCCATTGAACACGATGTAAGCATGGTTCTTGGACATCGGGTGCTTTCCTCATATGCAGCATATGCGTGTCGTGGATGATCGCTATACGTGTAGCAAGAATTTGTTACTAATTACGGGAATTGCAGCTTTTGCGTGCAATCTGGTTAATGACGTCCTACCGGGGGCGGGACGACGGGGGAGTGGAAAACGGCTCCCCGCGCGATGATGGGGCGCGGGGAGCCTTCTACTTCGCCCGCGCGGGGAGTGCCGGCGAAGCGGGGGCCTACGCCTTTGCGACGTACTCGCTGATCAGCTTCTCGTTGCGCGCCTTCTCCAGCTTGGTGGCGACGTCATCGCTGACGACCTCGTCGATGCGCAGCTTGACGAAGTTGACGAGGGCGGCGGTCAGGAGCAGGACGCCCATGCCCCAGTAGCCCTTGGTGGACAGGTCGACCGGGGCGAGCCAGACCGACAGGGCCAGCATGAAGTAGGCAACGACCACGGCGGCGCCGTTGAAGGTGATATAGATCTGATTGCGGTTCATCGTTTCAGTCCTCGTGTCTTGGTTCGATGGATCTGGTTGTGATCAGGCGGCCGTCTCGCCGGCCTTTGCTTCAGGGGCCTTCCCGGCCTTGCCCTTGAGACGGGCGAGGACGTCGTCGGCCCGGACCTTGTCCTGCGGACCGAAGCCGGCGGCGGCCATGCGGTCCTTGACCCCGTCGTGGCTGAGCTCCGCCTCGATCTCGTCGAGAATGCCGCTCTCCTCGAACGGGTCGTCGCGGGCGATGACCTGCTCGATCAGGTCCTCTGCCTCACGGATCGGAGTCGTGTTGCCGATCGACCGGTTCAGCTTGCGCTGCGCCTTCCTTTCGGCATCGATCGCCTGTGCGGTGATCTGTCCCTGCTTGAGGTCGACGACGCGGCGGTGAGCCTTTTCGATGGAAAGGCGCATCCGCTTGATCTTCTCTTCAAGGCTCCTGTGTGTGACGACACGCACCTCGCGCTCGTTCTCAAGCTCGGCGATGGCCGCGGCGCCGTCATGGGCGTGCTTCTTGTCGCCGGCGTCCAGGGCCTGGCGCGTGCGTTCCTCCAGATCCCGTATCTGGCCGTTCAAGGTTTCAACCGACCGTTTTTGCGCCCGCTCGCGCAGGATGATCGATGCGAGGGTCTCCTTGGCGGCCGAGAGCGAGGCCTCCGCCTCGCGGATTTTCTGGCCGATTAGATCGACCGCGTAGTGGTCTTTCAGTTTCGCCTCGGCCCGGGCACCGGCGCCGGACATCAGCGTCTTGAACAGGTTCAACATGATTGCCTCCCTTGGCTCATAGATTTGAACAATGTTCACAAATGCACCATATCCTATTTTGAATGTCGTTCAAGAACTGTTTTGAACTATGTTCAAAGACTGGTGGTTATGATTAATGAACGGTTACGGAACCGAATCGCGGCGGACCGCTCCGGGCTCTTCGCGCCCCCGGCGGGCGTCGTTTTGAGCGGCGGCATCCGGAGGCGGAGCCGGGAGGCAGAACATGACACTGAACAAGACTGAGGTGCGCGAGCGCGCCCTTGAGGTCGCCGGCCAGCTGATGGCGGCGGAAGGCGGCGAGGGGCTCAAGGCCCGCGCCGTCGCCAAGGAAGTCGGGGTCTCGGTCGGTACGATCTACAATATCTTCGGCGACCTCGACGATCTTCAGAGGGCGGTCAATCTGAAGCTGCTCGACGCGCTCGGCGCGGCCAGCGAGACGGTTATGGCCGAGATGCGGCAAGCCGGGGTTACCGATGTGCGCGCGCTTCTGATCGGCCTGGCCCGCACCTATTTCGACTTCGTCCGAGCCAACACCCGCCACTGGCAGGCGCTGCTTGCCCTGAACGCCCGCATTCCGCTTTCCGACCAGCCGGATTGGTACGCGGACCGCTTCGATCTCCTGTTCGGGATCATCGGCGATGTGCTGCGCGCCACGCCGCTCGGCGGCGACGATGAACGGCGCAACGTCGCCGCGCACGCCCTTTGGGCGAGCGTGCACGGCATCGTCACCGCCGGCTACGCGCGGCGCGGCCGCTTGGACGGGGAGACGGAGATCTGGCGGCAGGTCGACATGCTGATCAGCACGTTTCTGAAGGGGCTGGACAGGGCCTGAAGGGGCTGGCCGGACCTGAAAAAGGCTGGAACGACTGCCCCACCCACAGGCACCACGAAAGCGAACGGCACCTTTGACGTCGGCGCGGTTTGTCGCCGGTCCCGCGCCCGTGCTACCCCCTGACGTCTATCAAAGGAGGCTTTCCATGACCTGGCGCGTATATCTTTCCGGCGAGATCCATACCGATTGGCGCGAGCGCATCGTCGAGGGGGCGCAGGCCGCCGGCCTCGACGTCGCCTTCACCGCGCCGGTGACCGATCACGAGGCGTCCGACGATTGCGGCGTGGCGATCCTGGGAAGCGAGCCCGACAAGTTCTGGCACGACCAGAAGGGCGCGCGGCTCAACGCGATCCGCACCCGAACCCTGATCGGCGGCGCCGATGTCGTCGTCGTGCGGTTCGGCGACAAGTACAAGCAGTGGAACGCGGCCTTCGACGCGGGCTACGCCGCGGCGCTGGGCAAGCCGCTGATCATCGTGCACCCGCCCGAGCACCAGCACGCGCTGAAGGAGATCGACGCGGCGGCGTCAGCCGTCGCCGAGACGCCGGAGCAGGTGGTGGCCTTGCTTCGTTACGTTATCGACGGTGCCCTGGACGGCTATACCGACCAGCAGCAGGCGGCCGAATAGCCGTCGGGCCATTCCGGATCCGCGCATGCGGGGGGCGTGAGGGCGCGAAGGCGGCTCCGAATTGTTCTCGTATTACCAAAAACCAGCGAGACCTCTTCCCTCGGGGCAAGGGGGTGTTGATCCGGATAAGCCGGAAATCACGCTGGATTCGCTGTATTTTGGGCCGATTTTGCGTTCGTGCCGGAACCATCGGTCATCAAGCCGCGATCTTGGGTCGGCCATAGTTCCCCTGAGGGGAACGCTGCATTCCGTTTTTTTCGCCTTGTGACGATCTGAAACATTCGAAACACTTTTTTTTGCTGCCGGCCGTGCAGCTGAAACGTATGGCAGCGAAAGTAACTCCCGTCGGTCGCGGTATTAGCGTCGCAGACGGGACTTTAGAAGGCGCCGCCGGTTTCCGTAGGGCGACGAGGGCCCCCAACCTCGTTGTCCGTCGCTGGGATCCAATCCCGGTCGGAACCGGCGGTGTCGACTGACACCCCGCTGTCCCCCGCGTTCTCGTCTCGCCAAACGCTTCCGCTGACGCCGACGGGTTCGTTGCCGCCCTTCCTCCTACGCGGCGCCGAACCGGATCTCGCAGCGGCGTCCCGGATTTCCCCGGTCCGGACGCCGCTGGCGTTTTTCGCGCCCACAAAGCCGGAATCCCGCACCTTGCGCGCGGCCGCGGATGTCGAAATCCGGACAATTCCTGTCGTGATTTGCAATCGTGTCACGATCGGCCTATATGAGGTGCGTCCAACCAAAGATTTCTGTCTCGGCGCGGAGTGTTATCGCTCTCCGCGGGGGAGATTCTTGTCTATCAATCAGGAGGTAAAACGAATTATTATGGGGGATAAAATGGTAGAATTAGATAAGACAGGAAAAATTGTACTTGATCATGTCTATAACGAGCCGGACCCGAGGCCGTATTTTTCTGCACTTCAAGCGTTCGATTATTCGATCCCCGGCGAGGCGGCTCCCGTCTTCCGGCAGGTGATCGCGGCCCTGCGCGAAACCGGCGAAACCCAGCCGTTGAACCTCGTCGATCTGGGCTGCTCCTATGGCGTCAACGCCGCCATCCTCAAGCACGGCCTCAGCATGGACGATCTCTACAGCCGGTATGCGGGCGCCGGGACGGCGGATCTCGACCGCGACATCCTGATCGCGCGCGACCGGAACTTCTATACGGACAACCCGGCCGATCCCGACCTGGAGATTTTCGGCCTGGACGTTGCCGATAAGGCGATCGACTATGCGGTTGAGACGCAGATGCTGGATGGCGGCATCGCGGCGAACCTGGAGACGGGCGCCCTGCCGGAAACCGCGGCGGACCCGGTCGCCGAGGCCGATCTGGTCATCTCGACCGGGTGTATCGGCTATGCCAGGCAGCCGACCCTGAAGAAGATCATCGAGGCCGGCAACGGCAATCCGCCCTGGATGGCGCATTTCGTGCTTCGCATGTTCCCCTACGAGCCGTACGACGACCTGCTCAGTGAGTACGGTTACGTCACCGAGAAGCTGTCCGGCACCTTCCGCCAGAGGCGGTTCGCCTCGGCCGACGAAGAATCCCGGGTCCTCGACAATCTCGCCGCGATCAACGTCGATCCGAGCGGCAAGGAGGCGGAGGGCTGGTACCACGCCGAGTTCCACCTGTCGCGGCCGAAGGCGGCCGCCGAGGAAGCGCCTCTGGATCGCCTGTTCAGGCACTAGCCGCCCTGTCGGTCATGGCGGATCGCCGCGCGGAGCGGCGCGCTTGACGGCGCGTCCCGATTGCGGCCTAACAGCGCCATGACCGATGCCCAGACCAAGACCGTGGATCTCGTCGCCCGCTACTACAGGGCCTTCAACACCGGCAATGTCGATGGGATGCTCGACTGCCTTGGCGATCACGTCGTCCACGACGTGAACCAGGGGCAGCGGCGCGTGGGCAGGGAAGCGTTTCGCGAATTCCTCGCCCACATAAACCGCTGCTACAGTGAGCAGGCTGTGGATCTCCTGGTGATGGCCACGGACGACGGGGCGCGCGCCGCCGCCGAGTTCACCGTCCTCGGCGCCTATCAGGTGACGGACGAGGGGTTGCCGGAGGCGCGGGGCCAGACCTATCGGCTGCCGGCGGGCGCCTTCTTCGAAATCGAGAACAACCGTATCGTCCGCGTCACCGCCTACTACAACCTGAAGGACTGGATCGCCCAGGTGGAGGCGTAGGTGTGCGTCGAGATCACGACGCTGACGGGAGCGGGCGTCGCCCCGATCGTCGATGGCTTGGCCCGCCTGCGGATCTCGGTCTTCCGCGACTTTCCCTATCTCTACGCGGGCGATCGCGCCTACGAGGCGCGCTATATCGGCGATTTCGTCGCGATCCCCGGCGCCGCCGTCGTGGCGGCGACGGACGGCGGCAAGCTGGTGGGCGCGGCAACCTGCGCCCCGCTCGCCGGCGAGGTGGCGGCGTTCCGCAAGCCCTTCGAGGACGCCGGAATGGATGTCTCGCGGTTCTGCTATTTCGGCGAGTCCGTGCTGGACCCGGCCTATCGCGGGCTGGGCATCGGGCACCGGTTCTTCGATGGCCGGGAGGCGCATGCCCGCGCGCTCGGGCTCGACTACGCGACCTTCTGCGCGGTTATCCGGCCCGAGGAGCATCCGATGCGGCCGGCGGGCTACAGCCCGCTCGACGCGTTCTGGACGAAACGTGGTTACGGCAAGGTCGACGGTCTTGTCGGCCGGTTCTCCTGGACGGATATCGGCGCAGAGGCCGAGACCGACAAGCCGATGCAGTTCTGGACGCGGGCGCTGTAGCGCCGCGCCTTACTCGTTGATTTCCCAGGTCACGCTGACATTGACGCTGAGCGACTGCTCGCCGGCCTCCACGGGTACCGCGGGGGCGGATTCGGCACGCATCATCATAGCCTTGCGCGGCGCCGGCGCGTAGCCGCCGGCCTCGGAGATCGACTGGACACGCGACAGGTTGACGCCGGCGGCGTCGGCATAGATCCGGGCCTTGCGGGTCGCATCGGCAATGGCGAGGCCGCGGGCCTCGTCGAGGCGCTTGTCGGCGTCGGAGACGACGAAATTGATACCGTTGATCCGGTTGGCGCCGACGGTGACGGCCTTGTCGAGTACGCTGCCGAGCGTGTCGAGATCGCGCACCCTGACGGTAACCGCGTTGGTCACCGAGTAGCCGATGATCCTCGGCGACTCCGTGTCGTCGCCGTTCTTCGGAAAGTGGAAGCGGGGCTGTACGCTGAACCCGGAGGTCTGGATGTCCCTGGCCTCGATGCCGGCCTCTTTCATTGCCGCGATCACGGCGGCGATCGCTTCGTTGTTGGCGTCGAGCGCCGCGCGGGCGGTCTCCGCTTCGGTGACGACACCGGATTGAATCAAGGCCATGTCGGGCGTGGCGAGGATCTCGCCGGTGCCGGCCAGCGACAGGGTCGGGCGGGGGGCTTCTTCGGCGTGCACCGGGCGGGCCATCAGCGCGGCGGTGGCGATCGCGCCGGCGACCAGGCCGGCCCTCAGGATGACGGTAAGATGCATCGGATCCTTTCCGTTGCGGGTCTCAATGTTGGCGGCGACCTTGCCCACCTAATTGAGACCGCAATACGGCGCCGTTATCGGAAAACTGTGGTTAACGAAGCGTTAAATCCGTCGATTGGGCACGGTTTCGGACCGGATCAGGCCGCGCGGCCGCGGATCAGGCCGGACCGCTCGATCACCTCTGGGATCGAGGCCTCGTTGAGCGGTGCCATGATATGGGCGCCGGCGACCCCGTCGATCCCGGCAAGCTGCTGCAGCAGCTCGACGCAGATCGTGCGGCCTTCGGCCTTCGGGTCGGCGGCCCGTTCCATGCGCTCGACGATCCACTCCGGCATGGTGACGCCGAACAGCTTGTCGCGCATCCAGATGGCCGAACGGGCGGAGGCGAGGGGGGCGACGCCGATCAGGACATGCACTTTCTCGGTCAGCCCGTGGTCAGCCAGGCGGGTCACGTAGCGGCGCACGACCTCGGGGTCCATGCAGAACTGTGTCTGGACGAACTGGGCGCCGCCGGCGACCTTCGCCGCCAGGCCGTCCGGCGTCCAGTCCGGGGCCGGGTCGATCGGCATGTCGGCGGCGCCGATGAAGAACCGGGCGTCGCCCTTCACCTCGCGGCCCGACGGCAGTTGGTGGCGGTCGCGGATGCTGATGACGGTCTCGGTGAGGCCGCGCGAATCGAGATCGAAGACCGGCTTGGCGTCCGGCTGGTCGCCGGCCGTGGGATCGTCTCCACGCAGGATCAAAAGGTTCCGGATGCCGAGGGCGGCGGCGCCCATCAGGTCGCTCTGGATGGCGATGCGGTTGCGATCGCGGCAGGTCATCTGCATCACTGGCTCGATGCCGGCGCCGGCCAGCAGCGCGGCGGAGGCGAGCGAGCACATGTGCGACCGGGCGCCGGCCCCGTCGGTCACGTTGACGGCGTCGGCGAGCCCCTTCAGCGGCATCGCCTTGTCGAGCAGCAGGCGCGGGTCCGTCGCCGCCGGGGGAACCAGCTCGGCGGTGATGGCGAAATGGCCGGCCTCCAGCACGGCCTGGAGATTGCTCTTGTGGTCTGCTGCCTCGGCCATGCCGGCGGGTCCCTTCCAGTTCTGGTGTCGTTGCGACCGGTCCGCCGGCGCGTCTTGGATGTGACTAACCAAGCCCGCGGCAGCGGTTCGATCAAGCCTGTCCCGGAAAGAAAGCGCCCGGCGACCTCGCGATCACCGGGCGGATACCGATCGCCGCTCGTGCTTAGAACATCGGCGGGTAGGGCCGGCCACCGCGATCGAGCGTGATCCAGCGAGTCTCGGTGAAGGTCTCCATCGACCAGCGCCCGCCGTGCTTGCCGACGCCCGAGGCCTTGAGGCCGCCGAAGGGCACGTGCGGCTCGTCGTTCACCGAGGAGCAGTTGACGTGGCAGTTGCCGGTGTCGAGCCGCCCGGCGATCGCGAGCCCGCGGCTCTCGTCCCCGGTCATCACCCCCGCCGACAGGCCGTATTCCGTATCGTTGGCGATGCGGATGGCCTCCTCGTCGGTCCGGAACGGGATCACCGGCACGACCGGGCCGAAGGTCTCTTCGTCATAGATCTTCATGCCGGGCGTGACGCCGGTCAGGATCGTCGGCTCGACGAAGCGGCCCTCGATCTTGCCGCCGAGGGCGATCTCGGCGCCCTTGGCCAGCGCGTCCTCCAGCTGCGCGCGCACCTTGTCGACCTGCTTGTCGTTAATTAGCGGACCGATGATGTTGCCCTTGTCCTTGGTCGGATCGCCGACGCCGAGCCTGGCGGCGCGCTCGACGAACTTCGCCAGGAACTGGTCGAAGATCTTCTCGTGGACCAGCACCTTCTCTACGGACATGCAGATCTGGCCCTGATGCATGAACGCGCCGAAATTGGCGGCCTGGGTGGCGCGTTCCATGTCGGCGTCGTCGCAGACGATGAGGGAATCCTTGCCGCCGAGCTCGACGCAGCATTTCTTCAGGTGCGCGCCGGCCTTGGCCGCCACCTGGCGGCCGACGGCGGTCGAACCGGTGAACGAGATGCCCTTGACGTAGGGGTTCTCGATCAGCTCGTCGCCGACCTCCCGCACCTTGTCGCGCGAGCAGGTGACGACGTTGAGGACGCCTTCCGGCACGCCGGCTTCCTCGAACACCTCGGCGAACAGCAGGCCGCCGCAATAGGGCGTTTCCTCGGAGGGCTTCAGCACCACCGTGTTGCCGGCGGCGATCGGAAAGGCCAGGCCGCGCGCGGTCAAAAGCACCGGGAAGTTCCACGGGCTGATCACCGAGACGACGCCCATGGCGCGGCGCACCGCCATCGACATCTTGCCGTATTCCGACGGCAGCACCTCGCCGACCGACTGGTAGTTGGCGGCCGCGGCGGCATGGAAGATCTCCGGCACGTATCCGGTCTCGAACATGCCCTTGCCGAACCAGCCGCCGCCCTCGGCCTGCAGCGCCTCGACGATCTCCATCTGCCGCTTCTCGAAGACCTCGGCCACCTTCAGCATGTAGTGGGCGCGCTTGGTGAAGGGCAGCTCGGACCAGGCCGGAAAGGCGGCCTGGGCGGCCTCGATCGCGGCGCGGGCCTCGGTGACGCCGGCATCGGGCACCTGGGCCCAGACCGCGCCGTCGGACGGGTTGTAGTCGGCGAAGGTCGACGGGGCCGTCGACCAACCGCCCGCGATGTACATGCCTTCGAATACTCTCGCCATCGTCGTCTCCCTGGTACGTGTTTCGTTGGTTTCCGCCGCCTTCTTCCCGGCTGCGGTTGCAATGGGTCCTGGATCAGGTCCAGGACACACGGCTGTTCGTGAGGCTTGGCCGCGCCTCGAAAACAAAGGCGCGTCCTGGACCTGATCCAGGACCCATGGGGCCGTCTCGCGTGCTCGTGGCCAGCGTCTTCATCCCTTGGCCCTGCGCGCCCTTATGTGGGCCGCGTGAATTTCGCTGGCCCGGTCGGCCAGCTCGGCGGCCATGCGGCTCAGCGCGCTGACGTCGCCCGGGGCGCCCGGTTGGTTGCCCGGTGGGGCGGCCGGTGGGCTGGCCGGCGCCTGATCTGCGGTCTTGTCCGTCTCCGCCGCCCGCCGCGCGCGGATATGGGCGGCGTGGATCTCGGTGGCCCGCCTGGCCAGGTCGGCGGCCATGCCGGCGAGGGCCTTCGCGTCCGGATTTTGCTGCGCGGCCGCGGCGCTCACCGCGCGTAGGCTGGCGATATGGGCGGACTGGATGTCGGCGGCGCGCCGGGCGAGGTCGCCGGCCATCCGCGACAGGTCCTGCGCCGTCGGCGAGGGGGCGATGGCGACGGGTTCTCCGCGCGGTTGCACTGCCGGTTCGGCTTCCGCCGCCCCGCCCAGATAGGCGCGGCGCACGGCGGGATCGCCGGCGAGCGCGGCCGCCGCATCCTCGCCGACGATGTGGCCGTTTTCCAGAAGGTAGCCGCGGTCGGCGATGGCGAGGCTCTGCCTGGCGTTCTGCTCGACCAGCAGGATGCCGGCGCCGGTCTCGCCGATGGCCTTGAGCGTCCTGAACAGCTCCGTGCACAGAAGCGGCGACAGGCCGAGCGAGGGCTCGTCCAGCATCAGGATGTCGGGACGGCTCATCAGCGCGCGGCCGATGGCCACCATCTGCTGCTCGCCGCCGGACATGGTGCGGGCGATCTGGCCGCGGCGCTCGGCGAGGCGGGGAAACAGCGCGAAAACGCGGCTGAGATTGGCGCTTTCCTCGGCGCGGGCGCGGCGGGCATAGGCGCCCAGCGTCAGGTTCTCCAGGACGGTCAGGTCGCCGAAGATGCCGCGGCCTTCCGGCACCAGCGCGATGCCGCGCTCGACGATCTCGGCGGGACTCAGTCCGGCGATCGGCCGGTCGTCCATCGCGATGGCCGAGCCGGGCGCGGGCACGACCATGCCCGCGATCGCCTTCAACAGCGTCGACTTGCCGGCGCCGTTGGCCCCCAGCACGACGCAGATCTCGCCCTTGCGCACATGCACCGAGACGGTCTCGAGCGCCTTGTGACGGCCGTAGAAGACGGACAGGGCCTTGGTCTCAAGCATCGGACTCCCCCAGATAGGCGCGGACGACCTCCGGATCCGACAGAACGTCCTCGACGCTGCCGTCGGCGATTGTTCTGCCGGTGTTCATGACGACGCAGCGGTCGCAGAGCGATCGGATCGCGTCCATCACGTGCTCCACCATGACGATGGTGCGCCCTTCCTCGCGCAGCGCGGCGACCAGCTCGATGCCGGTCTTCAACTCGCTCGGGTTGAGGCCGGCGAGCCATTCGTCGAGCAGGAGCACGCGCGGGTCGCCGGCGAGCGCGCGGGCGAGCTCGAGCCGCTTCTGGTCGATATAGGTGAGCGCCGTCGTCGGTGTGTCGCCGCGTCCGGCGAGACCGACCCGGTCGAGCAGGTGGCGGGCGCGGTCGCGAGCCTCCCCGCCCCAGGACTGGCGGTGGCCGAACACCGCGCCGGCGACGACGTTGTCCTCGACGCTGAGCGAGGGCAGGACGCGGACGAGCTGGAAGGTGCGGGCGACGCCGGCCCGGGCGATGGCGTGGGCGGGCAGGCCGGAGATGCGTTTGCCGTCGAGCGTGATCGCGCCGGCGGTGGGCTTCAGCGCGCCGGAAATCAGGTTCAGCATGGTCGTCTTGCCGGAGCCGTTCGGGCCGATCAGGCCGAGCAGCTCGCAGGGCATGACGTCGAAGCTGACGTCGTTGACGGCGACGAGGCCGCCGAACGCCTTGCGGGCACCGGCGATGGCGAGTAGCGCCTTGGGACGCGGGCCGGCGTTCGGGCCGGTGTTCGGGCTGGTCTTCGGGGCGAGCGCGGGCGTCATGCGATCCACCGCGTCTTTCCGGCCGGCTGCGCCGCGCCGCCCCTGAGCCGGGCGTAGGCGGTTTCGATCCAGCCGGTGATGCCGTTGGGGATCAGGTAGACGACCGCCAGGAAGGCGAGGCCCATCAGGATCGACGTGTGGTTGGGAAACTGCGCCGAGACCGCGTCGAAGACGATGGTGAAGGGGATGACGCCGACGAGCGGGCCCCAAAGTCGCCTGGTGCCGCCGAGCAGCGCCATGATCACCACCTGGAAGGAGATCATCGGATTGAAGGCCGAGGGCGGCTCGATATAGGCGAAGCGCGGGGCGAGGATCGCGCCGACGACGCCGATGAAGGCGCCCGAGACGACGAACAGCAGCACCTTCGCCCGCGCGGTGTCGATGCCGACATGGGCGGCGACCGTCTCGTCGTTGCCGATGATGCGCATGGCGAAGCCGAGGCGGGAGCGGTTGATCGCCCAGCCGGTCAGGAAGATCGCGGCGGTGAGCGCCAACAGCATCCAGAAGATGTGCGTCTCGGTGAACTCGGTGAAGACGTAGAGTCCGATGCCGGTGGTGAAGTTGGTCTGCACCCAGGTGACGATCTGACGGATCAGTTCGGCCAGGCCGAGGGTGAAGATGACGAAATAGACGCCCGACAGCCTGAGCGTCGCCAGCCCGACGAGGGCGGCGACGAAACCCGACAGGACGGCGGCGATCGCCACCAGCATCCAGAACGGCACCGACTCGACGCCGATGCCGACGGTGTAGGCGCCGATGCCGAAGAAGGCGGCGGTGGCGAGCGAGATGTAGTGGGTCGGTCCCGAAAACAGCGTCCAGGCGGTGCACAGGGCCGCGTACATGACGATGTTGACGCCGAGCGACAGGTAGTAGCCGTCGTCGAACAGCGGCAGGCAGGCGATGCCGGCGAATGCCAGCGCGGCCAGCAGCCCGATGCCGATCTCGTGGGGCTCCGGCCGGCTCATGCCTGCTTCCTTCCGAAGATGCCCTGCGGCCGGAACAGCAGGGTCAGGACGAACAGGAAGTAGGTCGCCGCCAGCGTCAGGCCGGGGTCGATCAGGCTCGCCACCGCGGTCTCGGCGACGCCGAGGATCAGGGCGGCGAGCACCGCGCCGCGGACGTCGCCGACGCCGCCCATGATTACGATGATCAGCGCCTTCATGGTGAAGACCACGCCCATCGAGGCGTTGAACGTATAGAAGGTCGACAACAGCCCGCCGGCGGCCGCGGTCAGCGCGCCGCCGAGCGCGAAGGCGAAGGCCGAGGCCCTGGCGACGTCGATGGCGACGAGGCCGGCGGAGACCGGATCGACGGCGACGGCGCGCACGGCGGTGCCGTAGCGGGTGTGGTAGAGGAACAGGTAGAGGGCGCCGGCGAGCGCCACGGCGGCGACGAAGGCGACGACGCGGTTGAGCCCGAAGGGGCTGCCGAAGATGTCGAAGGGCTCGGCGAGGAAGGCGTAGCTGAAGTATTCGCCGCCGAAGCCGAGCAGCATCAGGCCCTGGAACAGGAACATCAGGCCGAAGGTGGCCAGGATCGAGTCGACCTCGAGCTGGCCGCGGTTGCTGGCGCGCGTCACCAGCGGGCGCAGCAGCAGCGCATAGACGAACCAGTTGATCACGAAGGCGGCGGGGGCGACGAATCCGAGGCTCGCGATCGGATTGATGTGCAGGGCGGAGAAGAACCAGAACGCGCCGAAGCAGGCGGCGACCAGCGTCTCGCCGGTGGCCAGGTTCATGATGCGCGCGACGCCGTACTGGAGCGTCAGCCCCAGGGCGATGAGCGCGTAGGTCCCGCTCAGGAGTACGCCGGTTACAACGATTTCCATCGGGCCTTTCCGGTTCCGGACACCCGGCGCGGAGTATACCCCGCGCCGGATGAGGGAGTGTTAAAGGCGCTTACCAGCCCGTCTTGGCCACCGGCGCGACCGCGCCGTCGAGGCCGGTCGAGGCGACGCCGTGGAACTGGCCGTCCTTCCACTGGCCGACGGTCCAGAACGTCCGGTTGACGTTGCCGTCGAAGGTCATGCCGCCCATGATCGTGTCGAACGAGCCGTTGGTGAGCTGCTCGATGACCTTGGCCTTGTCCAGCGTGCCGGCGCGCTCGATGGCCTGCTCGAGGACCTGAAGGCTCGAATACATCACCGGGCTCGCCCAGTAGTCGGCGCCGACGCCGGTGACCTCCTGGTGCTGCTTGTACCAGGCCTGCATCGCCTCGGTGTCGGGATTGACGCCGCCGGCGCCGAGAACGCCCTCGGCCGAGGCGCCGAACTTGCCGGCATAGGCCGGGAAGGCGGTGGCGACGCCGACATAGAAGGCGCCGACGTCGAGGCCGGCGATCTTGGCCTGGTCCGTCAGGCCGAAGGTGTCGGGCGGATAGGAGAAGGCGATGAAGGCGTCCGGATCGGCGTTCTTGGCCTCGCTGATGACCGGGGCGAGGTCCTGGGTGCCGAGCGGATAGGAGGAGTCATAGACGATCTCGAAACCGGCCTTCTCCAGCGCCGGCTTGCCGGCATTGGCGAGCTCGATGCCGAAGGCGTCGGCGACGTTGACGACGGCGACCTTGTTGCCGATGGCGCCGGCGTCCTTGAGCGTGGTCAGGACGTCGGCGACCGACTCAGCGAAGGCCGTCGAGGTGCCCAGCGTCCAGAACGAGTTCGGCCAGCGCGCGGCCGACTCGTCGACCTTGTCGGACACCGCGGTGACGGCGATCTGCGGGTAGCCGTACTTGGCGAACAGCGGCGCGGTGGCGAGGTTCAGGCCGGTGCCATAGGGCGCGACGATGAAGTCGGCCTTGTCGACGGTGGCGAGGCGCTGGATGTTCTTCACCGCCTCCTCGCCCGAGGTGCGGTCGTCATACTCGATCAGCTCGACCTTCATCTGCTTGTCGCCGACCTTGATGCCGCCCTTTTCGTTGACGTTGTGGACCCAGAGCTGCAGCGCCGGCCAATGGGTGACCGCGGCGCCGCCGGCGAGCGGGCCGGTCTTGGGGGCGCTGGCGCCGATCTTGATGGCGTCCTGGGCGGCGGCGTTCCCGGCCGCCAGGCCGCCGGCCACCAGCGCGGCGCCGGCGATCTTGAGGATGTCTCTGCGTTTCATGATGTCCTCCCTGGTCGTAAACGGCTTTTCCGTTTTCGTTGCCCGATCCGACCGTTCAGATCGGGTAGTGTTGCGGTTCCGTCTGGATGGTGATCCAGCGCAGTTCCGTGAACTCGTCGATGCCGGCCTTGCCGCCGAAGCGGCCGTAGCCGGACGCCTTGATGCCGCCGAAGGGCATCTGCGCTTCGTCGTGGATGGTCGGCGCGTTGATGTGGCAGATGCCGGACTCGATCTTCTGCGCCACCTTGAGCGCGCGGGCGATGTCGCGGCCGAAGACGGCGGCGGCGAGCCCGTATTCGGTGTCGTTGGCGACAGACACGGCCTCCGCCTCGTCGGCGACGCGGATGACCGAGGCGACGGGGCCGAAGGATTCCTCGTAGTAGATGCGCATGGTCGGGATCACGTCGGCGAGGATCGTCGGATCGACGAAGACGCCGTGCTGGCTGCCGCCGGCGACCAGCCGGGCGCCCTTGCGCACCGCGTCGTCGATCAACCCCTTGACGCGGATCGCGGCCTGTTCGGTGATCATCGAACCGAGCTGGCAGGCGGGATCGGACGGATCGCCGGCGCGGATGGCCAGGGCGCGCGCCTTGAAACGGGTCAGGAACGCCTCGGCGACCGTCTCGTCGACGATGATGCGCTCCGTCGACATGCAGATCTGGCCCTGGTGGAAGAACGCGCCGAACACGGCGGCGTCGACGGCCTCGTCGAGATCGGCGTCGTCGAGAACGATCAGCGGCGCCTTGCCGGAAAGCTCCAGCAGGCAGCGTTTCAGGTGGCGGGCGCAGGTCTCGGCGATGATGCGGCCGACGCGGGTCGAGCCGGTGAAATTGACGCGGCGGACGGCGGGATGGGCGATGAGTGCCTCGACGATGCGGTCGGCGTCGTCGGGCGCGTTGCTGACGACGTTGAGGGCGCCGGCCGGCAGGCCCGCCTCCTGGAACACCGCGCCGATCAGGCCGTGGGTGCGCGGGCACAGCTCCGAGGCCTTGAGAATGACGGTGTTGCCGCAGGCCAGCGGCCAGGCGGCGGCGCGCACGCCGAGCACGATCGGCGCGTTCCAGGGCGCCAGCGACAGCACGACGCCACAGGGCTGGCGAACCGCCATGGAGAACGAGCCGGATTTGTCGGCGGGGATTACCTCGCCGGCGAGCTGGGTGGTCATGGCGGCGGCTTCGCGCACGATCGACGCCGCCAGGCGGCAGTTGTATTCGCCCCAGCCGCGCGTCGCGCCGGTCTCGGCCGTCATCGCCCCGGCGAAATCGTCGATGCGGGTCAGGATCAGGTCGGCGACGCGGTTCAGCGTCTCGCGGCGCGCGTTCGGGCCGAGGCCGGACCAGGCAGGAAAGGCGGAGGCAGCGACATTGGCGGCGTGGACGGCGTCCTCGACGCTGGCGGCGGCGGCGCGGGTCGCGACCGCGCCGGTGATCGGATTGACGCGCTCGAAGGTCGCGGCGTCCGAGGCCGCGACGCTTTCGTTGCGGATGAGGAGGGCCGCGTCGAGCATCTCCCGTCTGTCCTCCCGGTCTCCCGATCCCGGCCGCGATTGTCTCGTCGTCGCATAGTCCGGGGCAGGCGTTTTTCGTGATCTTTTCAGCAGTGCGGTCTCGTGCCGCTTGTGCCGGTGTCGCCTTATCTTCAACCATAGAAGGCGTTAGCTGGTTTAAAATGCAGATATGTCGGGATCTCTTGCGAATATCTGGCAATTGAGGCCGGACAGATCTATAAAAAACGACCTTAAACTTGCAAAATGAGCCGAGCATGGCGCTGCAAGCGGCATCAGCCTCCGTCCCGATCCGGGCCGAACGCATCGAAAGCGGCCTGCAGGCACGGCATTGGTCGCTGAACCGCGAGGCCGCGGCGGCGGCCCGGCAGATCGTCCTGCTGGCCGACGGCGAAGGCGAGGCCGAGACGGACGGCACGGCTTACCCGTTCTCCGCGCCCGCGATCCTGTGGCTCGGCAATGCGCGGCCCGCGCGGCTGAGGGCGGGGGCCGGCGCCACCGGCTTCCTGGGCGGCATCGGCAATGCGGTGCTGGTCGAGGCGATCGGCGACGAGCCGGAGTCGGTCAGCCTGCGCTACATGGTCGACCGCAACTTCCAGCTTTCGCTCGCCGGTCAGCGCGCGCTTTCCGTGGACATCGTGCGCGCCTTCGAGGCGATCCTGCGCGAGTTGCGCCAGCCGCAGAGCGGGTCGCCGATGCTGATCGCGGCCCATGTGCGGATCGTGCTGGTCTCGATGCTGCGGATCTCCGGCGTCGAGGCGCCGGCAATGCGCGGTCGCGGCGAGAAATCCGGGGTGCTGCAGCGGTTCCGGCAGCTCGTCGAGATGCATTTCCGCGACCACTGGACGGTCGCCCGCTATGCCGGGACGCTGGGTATCTCGCGCGACCGGCTGCACGCCATGTGCACCGCGTCGCTCGGCAAGGGGCCGAAGGCGCTGATCGCGGAGCGGCTGGCGCGCGAGGCGGGGCTGCGGCTCGAGCGCTCGACGCTGACCATCGAGCAACTCAGCCACTCACTCGGGTTTCGCGATCCGGCGCATTTCTCGCACTTCTTCAAGCGCACCACCGGCCTGACGCCGGGCCAATACCGAAGGATGATGGCTTCGTCCGATCCGGAGACGATCGCCGGATCGCCGGCGAGCTTCGCCGACTGGCCGTGATCGGCCTCACTGGCTGGAGATTGTCGTCTGCTCGGCGTCGCCGGTCGTCTTGTCGGGCGTGCCGGCGACATCGGCCGGGTCGCCGTCTATCTGCAGGCTGTCGCTGACGGACTGGCCGAAATCGTTGACGCGGTCGTCGTAGGTCTCCCGCGTTCTCTGGTCGAAGACGGCGACGGGGGCGGTGACCAGCAGGCCGGCGGCGGCGCCGATGTTTGCGCCGGTCGTCGTCGCGAACTGCCCGATGTGGTCGCCGACGCCGGGCTCGAACGTGTTGAGATCCTGCCCGGCGGCGAGCTGCCGGCCGATCAGATGCACGGCCTGCGGGCTCTCGGCGAAGGTCGCGTGGTTCATCCGGTCGCTGGTCTTCTCGTTGGTGAGGTCGACGACGGCGATGCGTTCGCGGGAGAGTTCGTCGCGATAGCGCGGGTCGTTCGGATCGATGGCGCCGAGG
The DNA here is from genome assembly GCF_051390635.1 of Microbaculum mangrovi. Lineage (NCBI taxonomy): Bacteria > Pseudomonadati > Pseudomonadota > Alphaproteobacteria > Hyphomicrobiales > Tepidamorphaceae > Microbaculum > Microbaculum mangrovi. The sequence goes on along the minus strand of NZ_JBPODT010000001.1, from coordinate 650,716 downwards.
CGGTCGGTGCTGCCCCATAGGCGGCGCGAGAATTTCAGCGCCTGGTCCTTCTGCGAGACGAACAGGGTGAAGCGCGGGCGCGGCTCGCCGAAGGCGGCGACCTGGGTGCGGAACACGTCGACGTCGACATCCGGCGCTGCCAGCATGACGTCTCCGATCTTGGTCGTGATATGGCCGTTGCGGATCGCCATCTGGCGCAGGGATTCGAGCGTCAGCCAGTTGCCCATCGAATGGGCGAGGATCGAGATGCTGGACACCGACTTGTCGCGGGCGAGCCGGGCCAGAAAGTCCTCCAGCGCGTCGCGCGAGTAGTTCGTGCTCTCCCGGTCGTAGGTGTAGGAGAGCAGGTTGCCGCGCGACGGCCAGGTGAACAGCACCGGCACCACGTCGGCGTCGGAGTCGTGGACGATCTGCGCGAAGCGGTAGACGGCGTCCTCGAAACGATTGTTATAGCCGTGGACGAAGACCAGCACGTGGCGATCCGGGGTTTTCGCCACCCTGTCGTTGAACCGGGTTCTTGCCGTTTCCTGATCGATGTATTCGGAACCGACAGTGACGAAATCGCGCTGCGGATCGCCCGGCAGACGTCGCGGCCACTGAACCTCGCCGACCGTGCGGTTGTCGTCGGGCGGGATCGAGATGGTGAGGTCGGCATAGGCCATCTGGTCGCCGCGGTTGCCCGAAAACATCAGCGCGGGTTGCGTATCTTCGGCGCTGCGGGTGGTGGCGACGAGGATTTCGACCCGCTCGGTCCCGTAGACCGGCTCGGGAAACGGTTCCAGAACGCCGGTCGCGCGCCTGTCGCAGCCGGCCGCCAGCACCGTCAGCGCCAGCACGACTGCGACGCCGCCGAAGGGCCGTGCGAACGGTGCTTTCTGCGAACTCGAACCAAAAAACATGCAACGCGATCCCGCCGCCGGAGCCTGGACAATTTAGTCGGCGCGCGAGTTTCTATATCCGGTTTTGGCGCCGCTGTCGCCATGCTCGACTCGAAACGGTCCCCCGCCCGCGCCGGATCGGGACGGCTCGCCGCGCCGCGTCGCCGATGCTATCGGTAGTCCCAGAAGAAAATGGGGGAGGGACAGATGAGCCTCGATACGTCAACGATATTCGCCCTGCCGGAGGACGCCGACAGCGCCGTTCTGGTGGGGCGTGTCTGGCGACCCGATGTCGGGGGACCGTCGGTGGTGGTGGTTCGCGACGGGGCGGTCGTGGATATTTCGGCGTCCGCGGCGACGATGCGCGATCTCTGCGAGGACCCCGACCCGGCGGCGCTCGCGAAGGCGACCCAAGGTGAACGTCTTGGCGACTTAGCCGACGTCCTAGCCAACGCGCCGCGCGACCGGCGTGATCCCGCCAAGCCGTGGCTGATCGCCCCGGTCGACCTGCAGGCGGTGAAGGCGGCCGGCGTCACCTTCGCCGTCAGCATGCTGGAACGGGTGATCGAGGAGCAGGCCGCCGGCAAGCCCGAACGCGCCGCCGAGATCCGTACCATGATCACCGAAACGATCGGGCAGGATCTGTCGACATTGCAGCCCGGTTCCGAGCAGGCGATGGCGCTGAAGGCCTATCTGATCGAGAAACAGGCCTGGTCGCAGTATCTGGAAGTCGGAATCGGCCCGGACGCCGAGGTTTTCTCCAAGGCGCAGCCGATGTCCGCGGTCGGCCATCTGGCCGAGATCGGTATCCATCCGCGCTCCACCTGGAATAATCCGGAGCCGGAAGTGGTGCTGGCGGTCTCCAGCCGGGGCGGGATCGTCGGCGCCTGCCTCGGCAACGACGTCAATCTGCGCGATTTCGAGGGCCGCTCGGCGCTGCTGCTGTCGAAGGCCAAGGACAACAATGCCAGCGCCTCGCTGGGGCCCTTCATCCGCCTGTTCGACGCATCCTTCAGCCTCGACGACGTCCGCTCGGCGACCATCTCGCTGGAGGTGGTCGGCGAGGACGGGTTCCGTCTCGAGGGGATGAGCGACATGAGCCGGATCAGCCGCGACCCGGCCGATATCGTCGGCCAGACGATCGGCGAGAACCACCAGTATCCGGACGGTTTCGTGCTCTATCTCGGCACCATGTTCGCGCCGATCGAGGACCGCGACCGGCCCGGCCAGGGCTTCACGCACAAGATCGGCGACGTGGTCACGATCGGCGCGGCGCGGCTCGGGCGGCTGTCGAACCGGGTGGTGCACTGCGCGGACGCCGAGCCGTGGACATTCGGAACGGCCGCGCTGATGCGCAATCTGGCGAAGCGGCGGCTGCTCTAGGAACGGTGGCCCGGCGTGCAGACCGCCGGGATCGGCGGCCGCGACGGTGGTGCAGTCGGCTTCACCGTGGGCGAGACTGGACGCTCGTATCCTGACCGACGTGGTCGCGCAGAGCGTCGATCACCCGCATCATCATGGCGAGAAACCGTTCGCGCTCGTCCGCCGACAGGCAACCCAGTGCCGCCTCGTTGGCGTCGATGGCGCCCATGATCGCCGGCTCGAGCACGGCCTTCGCCTTGTCGGTCAGGTGCAGTGTCTGGGCGCGGCCATCCGTCTCGTGCGGGCGGCGGAGGATAAGACCGTCCCGCTCCATGCGCGACAGGGTATTCGTCATCGTCCCCTGTTCCACGCCGAGGCGTTCGACCAGCAGGCGCTGGGTGACGCCGGGATCGCGCCAGATCTCCACCATGGTGGTGAACTGGGCCGGGGCGAGGCCATAGGGCTCGACGGCCTTCTGGAGAGCCTTGGTGAACAGGCGCCCCATCAGGTTGGCGAGATAGCCGGCGGATTCGCTGCGTTCGAATTTCATCGGTGCAGTTTAGCAAAGGCGTATGCTTTGCAAAATGTATTGTTTGCTTTGTAAATTTGCTTGCCCGGAGAGGCCCGCGGTCGCGATAGTTGGGTTATCCTACTAGCGCGCACGTTCGACCGGGTATGGCCCGCGACGACGGCGAACGCGAATGAAGACGATCAGATGACGGAAACGCCCATGGCAACCGAACCCTGTTTCGACGTCGCCCATCTCGGCCATGTCGAGCTCTTCACGAACAAGCCCGAGGAAAGTCTCGATTTCTTCGTCAACGTCTACGGTCTGACCGAAAGCGGCCGCGACGGCGATTCCGTCTATTTGCGTGCCTGGGACGACTACGAGTTCCACACGCTCAAGCTCACCGCCTCGAAGGCGACGGGCATGGGCCACGTGGCCTACCGCACGTCTTCGCCGCAGGCGCTGGAGCGGCGCGTTAAGGTGATCGAGGACATGGGCTGCGGTATCGGCTGGATCGACGGCGACCTCGGCCATGGCAGGGCGTTTCGCTTCAACGATCCGGACGGCCACGTCTTCGAGCTCTACTACGATACCAACGACTATGTGCCGCCGGAGGCCGAGAAGCCGGCGCTGAAGAATATCGCCCAGCGCTACCACGGACGCGGCGTGGCCGTGCGCCGGCTCGATCACCTCAATCTGCTGGCGACCGACGTCTCGAAGATCCGCGACTTCATGGTCACGGCACTCGGCAGCCGGGTCACCGAAATAATCCAGCTCGACACCGGCCGGCTCGGCGGCTGCTGGTTCACCGTCAACAACAAGTCCTATGACGTGGCCTTCACCGAGGATCACACCGGCATCCCGGCGCGTTTCCATCACATCACGTATGCCGTCGACCAGCGCGAGGACGTGCTGCGCGCCGCCGACATCTTCCTGGAGAACGGTGTCTTCATCGAGACCGGCCCGCACAAGCACGCGATCCAAGGCACCTTCTTCCTCTATGTCTACGAGCCCGCCGGCAATCGCGTGGAGGTCGCCAATGCCGGCGCGCGGCTGATCCTGCGGCCGGACTGGAAGCCGGTCGTGTGGACGGAAGCCGAGCGCAGGAAGGGCCAGGCCTGGGGCCTGAAGACCATCGAGTCCTTCCACACGCACGGCACGCCGCCGGCGGAGGCGGTCGAGTAGGGCAGGTGCGGGACATGCCCTGATCGTCAGGCGGGAAATGGGGTTTCCGTCTTTTGCAAACTGATCGTGCGAGCGAAGATATCGGCGTAGTCGACACCGGGAGCCATGGATGGCCAGCAAGACCGCCCTCGTCATTTCCGCCCATTCCGCCGATTTCGTCTGGCGCTGCGGCGGTGCGATCGCCCTGCACCAGCAGCGCGGCTACGACGTCACCATCGTCTGCCTGTCATTCGGCGAGCGGGGAGAGAGCGCCAAGCTGTGGAAGCAGGACGGCGCAACGCTGGAACATGTGAAGGCCGCGCGCCGCAATGAGGCGGAAGCCGCCGCCAGGGCGCTCGAGGCCCATAACATCGCGTTCTTCGACCTCGGCGACTATCCGCTGGAGATGGACCGGGAGGCGAAGTACCGGCTCGTCGACGTCATCCGCAAGGTGCAGCCGGCGTTCATGCTGTCGCATTCGATGGACGATCCCTACAACACCGATCACCCCTATGCGACGAAGATGGCGCTGGAGTGCCGGATGATCGCGCAGGCCTGGGGGCACAATCCGGGCGAGACGGTTCTCGGCGCGCCGCAGCTCTACCTGTTCGAGCCGCACCAGACCGAGCAGTGCGGCTGGAAGCCCGACACGATCCTCGACATCACCCCGGTCTGGGACCGGAAGCGCCGGGCGATCGAGTGCATGGAAGGCCAGCAGCATCTCTGGGACTACTACACCAACGTGGCCCAGAACCGCGCCAACCAGTTTCGTCGCAATTCCGGCGGACAGTCGGGCGGGCGCGAGGCGAAATACGCCGAAGCCTTCCAGTCGATATTCCCGCGAACCGTGGATGAACTGTGATGTCCGGTATCGTCGTCCAGACCATCGAGCGCGCCGACCCGGCCCAGCTCGCCGAACTCGCCGATTGCGGCGTCGCCACCGTTCACGAGGCGATCGGGCGGGCCGGCATGCTGGCGTCCTACATGCGGCCGATCTATGCCGGCGCGCGGATCGCCGGCTCCGCGGTGACCGTGTCGATCCCGCCCGCCGACAACTGGATGATCCATGTGGCCGTCGAGCAGTGCCGGACGGGAGACATCCTCGTCGTCGCGCCGACGAGCCCCTGCGACAACGGCTATTTCGGCGAGCTGCTTGCCCGTTCGCTGATGGCGCGCGGCGTCCAGGGTTTGATCATAGACGCTGGCTGCCGCGATGTGCGCGATCTCACCGAGATCGGCTTCCCGGTCTGGTCTAAGGCGGTTTCGGCGCATGGCACCGTCAAGGAGACGCTGGGCTCGGTGAACGTGCCGGTCGTCTGCGCGGGGGCGCTGATCAATGCCGGCGACGCGATCGTCGCCGATGATGACGGCGTCTGCGTCGTGACACGCGAGGCCGTGCCCGACGCCGTCGCCCGGTCGCGGGCGCGCGAAGCGAAAGAGGCGGAGACGCGCAAGCGCCTGATGGCCGGCGAGCTCGGCCTCGACATCTACGGCTTCCGCGATCGCCTGAAGGCCAAGGGCCTGAAATATGTCTGAGGGGCCCCATGTCTGAGGGCATCCGCTGCATGTGGATGCGCGGCGGCACCTCGAAGGGCGGGTATTTCCTTGCCGCCGACCTGCCGTCCGACCCGGACGAGCGGGACGCCTTTTTGCTGCGTGTCATGGGCTCGCCGGACGCCCGCCAGATCGACGGGATGGGCGGCGCCGATCCGCTGACCTCCAAGGTCGCCGTGGTGAAGCCGTCGGAGCGACCGGACATCGACGTCGACTATCTGTTCCTGCAGGTCTTCGTCGACCGGCCGATCGTCACGGACGCGCAGAACTGCGGCAATATCCTGGCCGCTGTCGGTCCCTTCGCCATCGAACGGGGACTGGTGACGGCGCGGGAGACGCGGACCGACGTGCGCATCTTCATGGAAAACACCGGCCAGGTCGCGGTCGCGACCGTAGAGACGCCGGATGGCCGTGTGCGCTACGACGGCGGAGCCCGCATCGACGGGGTGCCTGGCACGGCGGCGCCGATCCCCATCGCGTTCGAGGATACGGCCGGCTCCTCCTGCGGCGCGCTGCTGCCGACCGGCAACGCCGTCGATGTGATCGAAGGCGTCGGGGCGACCCTGATCGACAACGGCATGCCGACCGTGGTGATGCGGGCCCACGACCTCGGCATCACCGGCCAGGAGACGCCGGCGCGGTTGGAAGAAAACGCCGACTTGCGGGCACGGCTCGAGGCGATCCGTCTGAAGGCCGGGCCGATGATGGCTCTCGGCGACGTCGCCGAGACGTCGGTACCGAAGCTGACGATGGTCTCGCCGCCGAAGGCCGGCGGGGCGGTCTCGACGCGCACCTTCATTCCCCGCCGCTGCCATTCCTCCATCGGCGTGCTCGGTGCCGTCAGCGTGGCGACCGCCTGCCTGCTGCCGGGAAGTCCGGCAGCGGAGCTTGCCGCGATCCCCGAAGGCCGCGAGAAGACGGTGTCGATCGAGCATCCGACCGGCGAGATGACCGTGGTGGTGATGCTCGACGACGCCGGCGCGGTGCAGCGCGCGGCGATCCTGAGGACCGCGCGCAAGCTGTTCGACGGGGTGGTGTTCGCCGACTAGGCCCTAGCGCTTCACCCCGGGCTTCAGTGCCGCCAGCAACGCATCGATATCCGCCTTGGTGTTCTTGCGCTTCGGCATGAGGCCGAGCGAGCCGATCCGGGTTTGCGTGGCGGCGATGGCGGCGGCGATATCGCCGTTGAGGCCGAGTTCGCGCAGTGTGACGGCGGATTCCTCCATCTCCGCGCCGCGGCGAATGCCATGTCGCGCGACCCGCTCCAGTTCGTAATCGGCGAATTTCTCCCAGCCGAGACCGGGGAAGCTTGCCGCGAGCGAGGCGACGACGCGGTCGAGGCAGCCCGAAGCGCGGGCGGCGAGCAGCATTTCGACGGTGATCGCCTCGAGACCCTTCACGAACAGGCTGCGCACCATCTTGATCGCCGTCGCCTCGCCGATATCGTCGCTTACGATCTCGTATTCGAAGCCCAGACGGTCGAGATCCCGTTCGATCGACCGGGCGGCGGGACCAGCGAGCAGCACCGGCGTGGCGTGGCCGCGCGGGTGCACGGGGCCCATCACGGCCATGTCGATATAGGCGGCACCGCTGCTTGTGAGGAGTTGAGACGAGACGCGCTTGCGGCCCGGTGAGACGGAGTTGATGTCGATGAAGACGTGGCGACCCTCGAGGCAGGTCGCGCATTCGCGGGCCGCGTCGAGGCTGGAGGCGGCGGTGACGGCGGAGATCACCCAGTCGGACTCGGCGGCGACGTCGGAGGGGTGCGCCAGCGGGTGGACGTTGCGCTGGCGGGCGATGTTCGCGGTCGGCCCGTCCATGCCTTCGGCGTCGAACAGGATGTCGTAGGTCGCGAAGTGCTCGACGCCCTTGTCTGCCAGCGTGTCGGCGAAGGCCCGGCCCGCCTCGCCGAAACCGATGAATCCGATACGCATCGACCTGGCTCCTTCTGCCAACACGATCCTACATCGCACCCGCCGGGCGTGTCACAAATAGGGCGCGGCCAGGAATTGGCGCGCTCGGCAACAGGTTGCGCTCAGCAATTTGCTGCGCTCAGCGCTGGGGCCGTTGCGCCCGCTGGTGCGCCCGCTGGGCGAGCACGATCGCGACACCGCCGAGAGTGGCCGCCGAGGCGACGAGAAGGCGCAGCGTCGGCTGCTCGGAGATCAGGAAAACACCGCCGACGGCCGCGATGACCGGAACCGAGAGCTGCACCGTCGCGGCGCGGGTCGCGGTGAGACCGGGCAGCGCGGCGTACCAGATGACGTAGCCGCAGGCCGAGGCGAGGGCGCCGGAGAGGACGGCGAGCGCGAACCCGTGTCCGCTCACGCTGTATTGGCTGATGAAGCCGAGGCTGGCGATCACCGTCAACGGCACGGCGTAGATGAAGTTGCCCGCCGTCGCGGCCAGCGGATCCCGCGCGCCGCGGCCGATCAGGGAATAGACGCCCCAGGAGATGCCGGCGACCGCCATCGCCGCCGCGCCCAGAGGATCGGGCGCGGTGACCCCGGGCGAGACGAGATAGACGAGCCCCAGGATCGCCAGCGTCAGCCCCGCCCAGGACAGGCGCGAGAAGTGCTCGCCCGACCGCAGCGCGACGATGAACATCGTGAGCTGCACGGCGCCGAACAGGACCAGCGCGCCGGTTCCCGCGCTCAGCGACAGATAGGCGAAGGAAAAGAAGATCATGTAGGCGAACAGCGCGGCCACCGACCGCCAGTTCGCCTCCGGGCGGCCCTTGGTCCCGTGCCGCAGGAACAGGATCAGCGCCAGCGTCGCCGCGCCGGAGATCAGGCGGACGCTGGTGAAACTCGCCGCATCGATCAGCTTCGGCGCCAGGGCGAGCCGGCAGAGCAGCGAGTTGGCGGCGAAGGCCAGCATCGCCGTCCCCGTAAGGAGCGCGGTGCGCGTCGTGATGTGACCGGTCGTAGCTGTCGTCATGGCGGCCCTCGTCGGCGCGACAAACCGTCTGCCGTACGAGAGCCCCGCCGAGCGCCCGGGTCAACCGGCGATTTGGGTGCGGGCCCGCATGAGCCCCGCCGATACAGGAATTCGGCCTGTTTCTGGGAGACTTGAGACTGTCGGGCCGGGCTGGCGATGGTCGACTCGTTCGCGCAGGTCGGCGGTCCCGCCTATTCCGCGGGCTGGCGAACGGCCTCCCGGATGTGGCGTTCTACGACACCTTGCAGCAGCCGGGCGGCGGCTTCCGGTTCTCTGTCATTGACAATCTCGACCAGTTCCACGCCATCGGGGACGGAGATCGGAACCGGCGTCAACCGCTCCTCGATATCTGCGCCGGTCTCGCGGCCGCGCCCTTCGAGCCGCGCGCGCAGGATATCGGGGGAGGCGGTGACGTTGACCACGGCCACGGTACTGTAGCGGTCCGCCGCCGTGGGGATCGCCTTGCGCGACAGGTTGGCGATGACGACGGCGCCGGCCGCGATCCAGTCGTCGACGATCAGCGGGATCGCGTAGCCGAGCCCGTGGGCGCGCCAGTGCAGGGCGACATCGTCGGCCCCGATCATCCGGGCGAACGCCGCTTCGTTCAGGCTGTCGTGGTCTTCCGTGGCGCTATCGGCGGGCCGGGTGACGAGGCGGCGCACGAAGCGGACGCCGGAATGATCGGCGAAGGTGTCGGCGACAAGACGGATCAGGGTATCCTTGCCCGCCCCCGAGGGGCCGACGACGGGCACGAACGTGCCCGGGCCGATCCGCTGACTGCCGCTCATGCGACCCGCTTTCCCTTGCGCCAGACCGCGCGCACCACCGGCACATCGTCCTCGAAGCGGACGCGGACCAGATCTGCCGACAGGCCTTCCGCGATTTCGCCGCGATCGTCGAGACCGACCGAGCGGGCCGGATTGGCGGTGACGAGGCGGATCGCCTCGGGCAGCGTGATCGAGTCGACCCTGCGCGGCAGCACGAAGGCGGCATGCAGCAGGCTGAAAGGGATGTAGTCCGAGGACAGCACGTCGAGGAGGCCTTGTTCGGCAAGGTCGATGGCGGACACGTTACCCGAATGCGAGCCGCCGCGCACGATGTTGGGCGCCCCCATCAGCACGGCCAGACCGGCGCGATGGGCCGCGCCGGCGGCCTCGACCGTGGTCGGGAACTCCGACAGCACGACGCCGGCCTCGATCGCCTCGACGACATGGGCTTCGGTCGCGTCGTCATGGCTGGCCAGGACGATCTCGGAATTCCGGCACTGCTGGTAGAGCGAGGCGCGGTTCGGCGCGGCGTGGCGCTCGTGCAGGGCGTGGCGTTCGGCGATGAAGGCGTCCAGCTCGGCGTCCGACATGCCGACCTTGCCCTTGTAGTACTCGCGGAACTTGTCGAGGCTGACGAACTGGCGCTGGCCCGGCGTGTGGTCCATCACCGAGACGAGCTTCAGGGCCGGATGGTCGAGAAACGGCTCGGCTTCCGGCACCACGTTCGGCGAGGCGATCTCGCAGCGAAGATGCAGGAAATGTTCGGCGCGCAGCCGGCCCGCCCTGCCGGCCGCCGTGATCGCGTCGGCGAGCGTGTGCATATGGCTGGCCGCGTCGCTCTTGTCGTTGTCGGAGCCGACACGCAGCGCGTCGAGCACCGTGGTGATGCCGGAGGCGGCGATCTGCGCGTCGTGCGACTGCACGGCGGCGATCGGGTTCCAGGCGACGCCCGGACGCGGCGAGAAGTGGCATTCCAGGTGGTCGGTATGCAACTCGACCAGACCGGGGATCAGGTAGTCGCCCTCGAGGTTCTCGGCGGCGGCGAGGGACGTGGTGCCGGGATCGACGGAGCGGATCGTCCCGTCGGCGATGGACAGGCTGCCGGCGGCGACCTCGCCGGGAAGGACGAGGCGGGCGTTGGTTAGGATCGTGTCGTGCATGATGGTCTCAGATCACCAGCTTTCTGAGGCGCTGCGACACGATGTCGATGATCGACACGGTGATCACCACGATGATCAGGATCGCGGCGGTCTCGGCGTAGTAGAAGCCGCGGATCGACTCGAACATGATCTGGCCGATGCCGCCGGCGCCGACGATGCCGAGCACCGTGGCGGAGCGCACGTTGGTCTCGAAACGGTAGAGCGAAAAGGAGATCCAGAGCGGAAGCACCTGCGGCAGGACGCCGTAGATGACCTCCTGCAGCCGGGTCGCGCCGGTCGCGCGGATGCCTTCCACGGGGCGCGGGTCGATCGCCTCGACGGCCTCGGAAAACAGCTTGGAGACGACGCCCATGTTGTGGATGAACAGCGCCATGACACCGGCGAACGGGCCGAGGCCGACGGCGACGACGAACAGCACCGCGAAGACGATCTCGTTGATCGCCCGGCAGGCGTCCATCAGCCGGCGCACCGGCTGGACAACCCAGGCCGGGGCGATGTTGTTGGACGACAGGAGTGCGAAGGGAATGCCGAAGACGATCGCCAGCACCGTGCCCCAGATGGCGATCTGCACGGTCAGGATCATCTCGGTGACGTAGTATTCCCAGTCGCGGAAATTCGGCGACAGGAAGCCCGAGGCGTAGTCCGCCATGTTGCTGGCATCGGTGAACAGGTTCACCAGCCGGAACATTTCGGCCGGGCCCCAGCTCCATGCCAGCACCAGGGCGAGACCGCCCCAGACCAGCAGCCGGTAAAGCATGTCGCCGAAAGACGCGCGGGGCAGTTCGACCGGGCGGGGCGCGGCGGGCGTTGCTGGTGTCATCGGGCCAGGTGTTATCGGGGAGACTGATGTCATCGGGCGTCTCGCGAGCGGTCTTTCCACGAAAAGAGGCGACGCCGGTCAGGTTGCCGGCGCCGCCTTGTGAGGGGGGCGGCCGATCAGGCCTGCGGGACCTTGGCCATCAGGCCTTCGTACTTGGTCTTCTCCGCCTTCAGCTCTTCGAGCGCCTTGGCCTTTTCGTCGGCGGCCATCTTGTCGTCCGCCTGGACCTGGAACTCCTGCTTGGTGATCTCCATGATCCGGATCGGATAGAGCTGGGCGTCGGAGGACGGCTTGAACGGCGCCCACTTCAGGCCGGCGAGCACCTCGCGCGCCTTGGCGACCTCGTCGGGGGCCCCGAGACGGCCGTAGGACATCATGAAGGTGTAGATCTTGTCCTTGGCGGCCTGATCCAGGTCCTTGCGCCAGACCAGCGGATCGGACGGGATCAGCGGAGACTTCCAGACGACCTTGATGTTCTTGAACGCCTCGGGATTGTTCTCCTCGATGCGGGCAAGGTTCTCGGTGTTGTTGGTGGCGACGTCGACCTGATTGTTGGCCACCGCCATCGCATTGGTTTCGTGGTTGGCGTTACGGACCGTCTTGAAGCATTTCTTCGGGTCGACGCCGTTCTTGGCGAAGATGAAGGTGGTGGGGACGAGGAAGCCCGATGTCGAGTTCGGGTCGCCGATGCCGAAGTTCAGCGAGGCGTCGCACTTCAGCACGTCGTCCAGCGAATTGATCGGCGAGTCGACCGGCGCCAGCAGCAACGACCAGTAGCCCGGATTGCCGGATACATCGACCGACTGGGCGAAGACCTCGCCGTCGGAGCGGTCGACCGCTTCCATGGCCGACTTGTTGCCGTACCAGGCGACGTGCACCTTGCCGAAGCGCATGCCCTCGATGATGCCGGCATAGTCCGAGGCGAAGAACGGCTTCACCTTGAGGCCGGTCTGGGCCTCCATGGCGGCGAGGAACGGTTCCCACTGGGTCTTCAGGTTCTGGGTGGATTCGGTCGAGATGATGCCGAAATTGATTTCGGCCGTCTCAGCATGGGCGGCGCCCAGCAGCGAGGCGGAAATCGCCGCGGCGGCAAGGCCCTTAACGACAGCGTTCATGGAGTCCTCCGTATGAACTGGGATTGGGACCGTCTGGACTGGTCAGGCGGTCACGCGCCGGCGAAGGCGACGGCCGGCTGCAGCGCGATCTGCGGCCGGGGAGCCCTTTCCGGGACGTCTGGGAGCACGAGTTCCTCGCTGGCATCGCCATAGAGCTCGCGCAGAAAATCATGCGTGAGGGCCTCGCTCGGCCCGTCATATGCGACCTCGCCGTCGCGCAGCGCTACGGTGCGCGGGCAGTAGCGGCGGGCGTATTCGACCTGGTGCAGCGACACGACGACGGTGATGCCGTCGTTGCGGTTGATTTCCGACAGAGCCTCCATGACGCGCTTGGCGGAGGCCGGATCGAGCGAGGCGATCGGCTCGTCGGCAAGCACGATCTGCGCGCCCTGAACCATCGCGCGGGCGATCGCGGCACGCTGCTGCTGGCCGCCTGACAGGGTGGAGGCGCGCTGACGCGCGGTCTCGGCAATGCCGACACGGGCGAGCGCCTGCATGGCGACGATCTTCTCGTCGCGGCTGAACAGGCCGAGGGTGCCGCGCACGGCCGGTACGCGACCCAGCACGCCGGTCAGCACGTTGGTCAGCACCGAAAGCCGGCCGACGAGATTGAACTGCTGGAAGATGACGCCGATGTCGCGGCGGATGTCGCGCGCATCGGTTGTCAGGCGGCCGTCTGTCTGCACGGGCCGGTCTCCGACCATGACCTTGCAGCCGTCATTCCGGTCCGCCTGCACGAGGCCGGCGACATGGCGGATGAGCGTCGACTTGCCGGATCCGGATGCGCCGATCAGGGCGACCATCTCGCCACGATCGACCGAAACGGAAACGTCCTTCAGCGCGCGCTTGCCACCGCGAAACGTCTTCGAAAGCCCTTCGACCACGACTGTCGCCATGACGATTACCCCGCTGGTTTGTCTATGATCCAGACTGTGAACTGCGGACGAGGCTTAGCGGTCGTACATGACGGCTGTTTTGCGCTTGGTTGTCGGTTCGATGACAATCCCCAGGCCCCGCAACGCAAAGGATTCATGGGGTTTTTCGAGGCAGTTGCCTGTGCAAAATGCGCTTGACGTGACGGCCTTTCGGGTCGCATCAGACCGACCGTCGCCGAATTGATCGGGAGCGCGCGTTTTGGCACAGCACATCTATCATCCGGCGGCCTTCGATCCGTCCCGTCCCGTCGGCAGCTACTGGGATGCGACCGCCGAGCCGCTGACGGTCGACACGCCCGCTCTGTCGGGCGACGAAACCTGCGAGGTGGCCGTCATCGGGGCGGGATACACGGGCCTGTCGGCGGCGCTGCATCTGGCCCGCGACCATGGCGTCGATGTGCGCGTTCTGGAAAAGGCGCATCCGGGTTGGGGCGCGTCGGGCCGAAACGGCGGGTTCTGCTGTCTGGGTGGGACCAAGGTGTCGCATTCGACGCTGGTGAAGCGCCATGGCGACGCCGAGGCGCGACGGTTCTCCGCCGCCCAGCGCGAGGCGATCGCGCTCGTTCGGGACCTGTCCGAAAGCGAAGGCTTCGACATCGAGGCGATCGGCGACGGCGACATCGAAGTCGCCCATGACAAGGGCGCGTTGCGGGAGCTTGAAGCCACCGTCTCGCACATCCGCGAGGTATACGGCCTCGACTGCACGCTCTATCGGAAGGCCGAGCTGCGACAGGCCGGCATGGTGATGGAGGGGGCGGAAGCAGCGCTGCACCTTCCGCTCGGTTTCGGCCTGCATCCGATGAAATACGCCCGCGGCCTTGCCGCCGCGACGGTGAATCGTGGCGCCAGGGTGCACGGCCAAAGCCCGGTCGAGGCGTGGCAGAAGACGGACGGCTGGCACGTGCTGTCGACGCCGGGCGGGCGTCTGCGGGCGAAGACGGTGATCGTCGCCACCAACGGCTACACGGCAGAGGATCTGCATCCCGGCCTCGCCGGACGCGTGCTGCCCGCCCTGTCGAACGTCATTACCACGCGGCCGTTGACGGAGGCCGAGCGCGAGGCGCAGGGCTGGACGACGCATACGATGGCGTATGACAGCCGCAATCTGCTGCACTATTTCCGTTTGCTGCCGGACGGGCGTTTCCTGCTCGGCGCGCGCGGCGGCGTGTCTGCGGCTCCCGACGGAACGGAGCGGATGCAGGACGACATGCGCAAGCGGCTCGTGCGCATGTTTCCCGCCTGGGCCGATGTCGAAATCAGCCATTTCTGGCGCGGCTTCGTGTGCATGACGGCCGATCTCGTGCCCCACGTCGCCCGGTTGCCCGACGACGGCAGCGTCATCCACGCGCTGGGCTATCACGGCAATGGCGTCGCGATGGGAACCTGGTCGGGCCGGGCTGCGGCGCGGCTCGCGGTTCGCGACAGGCCCGACCACGAGATCGTGCCGGCGGCGGCCGGCCAGCCCCTGCCGCGCTTTCCGTTGCCGGGCCTGAGACCGCTTTATCTGCGCGGGGCCTATGTCGCCTATTGGCTGATGGACGAAGTTCTCTAGGCTGCGGCCGATTTTTTTCAACGACGAGCGGAACCCGTACCATGTACGACGCATATATCCTCTGCGGCACGCCGCGAACGGGAAGCACGCTGCTGTGCGGCCTGCTCGCGTCGACACAGGCGGCGGGGGATCCGGACTCGTTCTACAGCCGCCGGTTCATGCCGGCGTGGGCGGAGGAGTGGGGTCTGCCGAGCTCGGATTCGATGGGCGAGAGGGACTACGACATCGCCTATCTCGCAGCGGCGATCGAAGTCGGGAAGGGCGGTACACCCATCTTCGGGCTTCGGCTGATGCGGGAGAACCTCGACGACCTGACGGCGATCCTCGACCGGATCTATCCCGGCCTGCCGTCCGACGCGGCACGGTTCGAGCGGGCCTTCGGCAAGACGCTCTACATCCATCTGTCGCGCGAGAACAAGCTCGCCCAGGCGGTCTCCCTGGTGAAGGCGCAGCAAACCGGTCTCTGGCATGTCGCGCCCGATGGAAGTGAGTTGGAGCGGCTCGCTCCGCCGCAGGACCCCGTCTACGATTTCGAACGGATCAGACAGGAACTCGCCGAGCTCGAAAGCTACGATACGGCCTGGAATACGTGGTTCGCGGGGCAGGGCATCACCCCGGTGCGGATCGGCTACGAGCGCCTGTCGGCCGATCCCGCCGCGACGCTGGTGCGCCTCTGCGGGGCGCTCGGGATCGCGGCGCCGAACGTCTCGGAGGTCCAGCCCGGCGTGGCGAAGCTCTCCGATGAGATGAGCCTTGAATGGATGCGCCGCTACCGCGCCGACATTAGGGCGGGTGCCCGGTCCTAAGCGCTTTGCGCGGCCTCGACCTCGTAGCGGTCGAGGAAGGCTTCGGCGTCGAGCGTGCGGAAGTCTGCAAGCGCCGTGCGCAGCCGCGCGTGCGGCCAGTCCCACCAGGCGAGCCGGTCCATGCGGTTGCCGATCTCCTCTGGGAACCGCCAGCGGATGAACTTCGCCGGAACCCCGCCGACGATCGCATAGGCCGGCACGTCCCTGGAGACCACGGCGCCGGCGCCGATCACCGCGCCGTTGCCGATCGAAACGCCCGGCAGGATGGTCACGCCGTGGCCGAGCCAGACATCGTGGCCGATGGTCACCGCGTTGTCGCGGCGCCAGTCGAAGAACGCCGTCTCGGTGCCGGCGTCCTCGAAATAGTCGCCGGCGCGATAGGTGAAGTGATGCAGGGTGGCGCGCCACACCGGATGGTTGGTCGCGTTGATGCGGGCGTGGCTGGCGATGTTGACGAACTTGCCGATCCGGGCGGCCCAGACCTCGCACTCGCGCATCATGTAGGAATAGTCGCCGACGGTGCTCTCGCTCACATGGCAGCGCTCGGCGATCTCTGTATAGCGGCCGAGCGTGGAGTCGGTGACGACGGCGCTGGCGTGGACCAGCGACTTTTCGGAGAGGCGGGGCATCGTCATGTCCTCACGTGAAGGCCTGGACGTCGACGCAGTGGTCGGCGACCGCATCGCGGACGATCGCGTCATGGAAGATGCCGAGAACCGCGGTGCCGGCCTTCTTCCGCTCGTCGATCAGCTCGACCACGATGTCGCGGTTGGTGGCGTCGAGAGAGGCGGTCGGCTCGTCGAGGATCAGGATCGGCCGCTGGGCGACGAGGCCGCGGGCGATATTGACGCGCTGCTGCTCACCGCCTGAGAAGGTTGCCGGCGGCAACGACCAGAGGCGTTCGGGCAGGTTGAGCCTGGCAAGCAGGGTCGCGGCGCGGTCCCGCGCCTCGGCGGCGGATGCGCCGAGCGAACGAAGCGGTTCGGCGACCACGTCGATGGCGGGGACGCGCGGCACAGCCCGCAGGAACTGGCTGACATAGCTGATGGTGCGGAGCCTCAGATCGAGCACCCGGCGCGGCGCCGCCGACGCCATGTCGACGATGCGCGCGCCGTCGACCACCAGAATCTGGCCTTCATCGGCGACGTAGTTGCCGTAGATCATCCGCAGGACCGTGCTCTTGCCGGTGCCGGAGGGGCCGGTGAGGGCGACGCATTCGCCCTCCTTCACCGCGAGCTCGACGCCGTGCAGGACGGGGATTTCGATGCCGTCCTGCAGGTGCATGACGAAGGTCTTGCCGACGCCGGAGAGACACAAACGCATGGTCATGGGGTTTTCCTCACGGCTGCAGGACGGACGCGACCAGAAGCTGGGCGTACGGGGTGCGGGGGTCGTCGAGAATCTGATCGGTGAGGCCGCTCTCGATGACCGCGCCGCGGCGCATCACCATCAGCCGGTGCGAGATCATGCGCGCGACCGCCAGATCGTGGGTGACGACGATCGCCGCGAGGCCCAGGTCGGCGACGAGGCCGCGCAGCAGGTCGAGCAGGCGCGCCTGCACCGAGACGTCGAGGCCGCTGGTCGGCTCGTCCATGAAGACGAGGCGCGGGCCGGTGACCAGGTTGCGGGCGATCTGCAGGCGCTGGCGCATGCCGCCGGAAAAGGTGTCGGGGCGGTCGTCGATGCGGTCGGCGGCGATCTCGACCCTTCCCAGCCAGTCGAGCGCCTCCGCGCGGATGGCGCCGTAGTTGCGCGCGCCGACCGCCATCAGCCGCTCGCCGACATTGCCGCCGGCCGAGACCGTCATGCGCAGGCCGTCGCGGGCGTCCTGATGGACGAAGCCCCAGTCGGTGCGGGCCAGAAAGCGCCGCTCCGCCTCGCTCATGGCGAAAATATTGCGCGCCTGGCCGTCGCGTATCCGGTACTCGACGACGCCGGCCGTCGGCGTCAGGCGGCCCGACAGGCAGTTCATCAAAGTGGTCTTGCCGGACCCGGATTCGCCGACGATCGCCAGCACCTCGCCGGGCCACAGTTCGAAGGACACGTCGTGACAGCCGACCCGGCTGCCATAGAAGTGCGAGACGCCACTGGCACGCAACAGCGGCAGGTCGTCGTCGATATCGCCTGGGTGAGTCATGTCAGGTCTCGGCGGGGATTTCGGCCCGCCGCTCCTCGCAATGGTCGGAATCGGAACAGACGAACATGCGCCCGCCGGCGTCGTCGGTGACGATCTCGTCGAGGTAGATGCCGCTCGAACCGCACAGCGCGCAGGGTTCGGAGAAGGTCTGGACCGCGAAGGGATGGTCCTCGAAGTCGAGGCTGTGCACGTCGGTGTGCGGGGGAAGCGCGTAGATGCGCTGCTCGCGGCCGGCGCCGAACAGCATCAGCGCGTCGGACCGGTTCAGCTTCGGATTGTCGAACTTGGGGATCGGCGAGGGGTCCATCACGTAGCGGCCGTCGACCAGCGCCGGATAGGCATAGGTGGTGGCGATGTGGCCGTGGCGGGCGATGTCCTCGTAGAGCTTGACGTGCATGATCCCGTATTCCTCGAGCGCGTGCATCTTGCGGGTCTCGGTCTCGCGCGGTTCGAGGAAGCGCAGCGGCTCCGGGATCGGCACCTGGAAGACGAGGATCTGGTCTTCGCCCAGGGGCCGCTCGGGGATGCGGTGGCGGGTCTGGATGACGGTCGCCTCGGCCGTGCGCGTCGTCGTCTGCACCCCGGCGGTGCGGGCGAAGAAGCCCCGGATCGCCACCGCGTTGGTGGTGTCGTCGGAGCCCTGGTCGATCACCTTCAGCGTGTCGTCGGGGCCCAGGATCGCGGCAGTCACCTGCACGCCGCCGGTGCCCCAGCCGTAGGGCATCGGCATCTCGCGGCTGGCGAACGGAACCTGATAGCCGGGAATGGCGATGCCCTTCAGGATCGCCCGGCGGATCATGCGTTTCGTCTGCTCGTCGAGATAGGCGAAGTTGTAGGCGGTATCGGTCGTGGCGGCGTGCGCGTTCATTCCGCGGCCTCCTGGTGCTCGGTGCCGAGGTTCTCGTCTGTTTGGCCCGAAAATGCCGCCGCTTCGCGGTGCATTCGGCGGACGAGTTCCAGCTCGGCCTGGAAATCGACGTAATGGGGCAGTTTCAGGTGCTCGACGAAGCCGGTAGCGCGGATGTTGTCGGCGTGCGACAGCACGAATTCCTCGTCCTGCGCCGGCGCGGTCGGTTCCTCGCCGAGTTCGTTCCAGCGCAGCGCCCGGTCGACGAGCGCCATCGACATGGCCTTGCGCTCGGACTGGCCGAAGACGAGGCCGTAGCCGCGGGTGAACTGCGGCGGCGCCTTGGCCGAGCCCTTGAACTGGTTGACCATCTGGCACTCGGTGACGGTGATGCGGCCGATCGTGACCGGAAAGCCGAGCTCTTCGGGGATGACCTCGATCTCCACCTCGCCGATGCGGATCTCGCCGACGAAGGGATGCGACCGGGCATAGCCGCGCTGGGTCGAATAGCCGAGGGCGAGCAGGAACCCCTCGTCACCGCGGGCAAGCCCCTGCAGGCGCAGGGAGCGGTCGGCGGGGAATTCCAGCGGCTCGCGGGTCAGATCGCGCACCGGCGTGTCCGGATCGGCCTCCGGATCCGGTTCGATCAGGCCTTCGCCGCCGAGCAGGTCGGTGACGCGGGGGATCGGGGCGTCGCTGGCGGCGGCGGTCTCCGGGGGCGGCGGCGCGGTGTCCTCGGCCAGCGAGGGCTCGAGCAGCCGGTGGGTGTAGTCGAAGGTGGGGCCGAGCAGCTGTCCGCCGGGCAGGTCCTTGTAGGTCGCGGAGATGCGGCGGCGGATGCGCATCCGGGCGGTGTCGACCGGCTCGGACGCGCCGAAGCGGGGCAGGGTGGTGCGATAGGCGCGGATCAGGAAAATCGCCTCGATCAGATCGCCGCGGGCCTGTTTCACCGCCAGCGCGGCGAGATCGCGGTCGTAGAGGGAGCCTTCCGCCATTACCCGGTCGACGGCGAGGGCGAGCTGGCCGGCGATCTGGTCGAGCGTGACATCCGGCACCGACCGGTCGCCACGCCGTTCGTCGGCGAGCAGCCGGTGGGCGTTGCGGATCGCCGATTCCCCACCTTTTACAGCGACATACATGAGTCAGGCTCCTTCTGTGCGCGTCGAGCGGGGCAGGGCGGCGAGGGTGTCGCGGCAGACGAAGACGAGGTCGACGCCGCGGGGAAACTGCGCGTGGTTGGCGCGAAGCTGATCGGCGAAGCCGACGGGAAGCGGGCCGGGCGCCAGCGTCGCCGTGGTCGCGATGCCGGGACCGCGCAGGGTGATAAGCGACTGATCTGTCAGGGTTTCGACGGCGACGATCAGCGTCGTCGAGCGGTCCGGATAGTCCGCCGTGCCCTGGCCGAAGGCCGACAGGGCGGGCATGCGGGCGGAGTCCGAGACGAGCGCGAAGGCGGCCTCGTCGGGCACCTGTGTGATCGGCGCGCCGGTATGGAAGCGCAGCCAGTCCGATACCGCTTGCGCGGCGGCGAGGTCGCGGTCGAGCCAGACCGGCGTTTCGTGGTCGAACAGGGTCAGCGCGAGCGCGCCGGCGGCCCGTGACAAGGGTGGTGGTGGGGCGGTTTCCGCCGTCAGTTCAACGACTTTCCCCGGACTCGCCATGGCGGCCATCACCGCGCGAAACACGGCTTGGGAGTCGAAGACCGGGCGCGCGAAACCGCCCGAAAGCACGTCCGTCATTGCCGCGTGAGCCGTCATGACTCGTCCTCGCCGCGCACCATGGTGAGAAAGTCGACGCGGGTCGCCGCCGTGCGCTCGGCAACCGTGCCGTCCTCGGTCTCTCGGGCCCGGATCGCCGGATCGACGACCGTTCTTTCCACCTCGGCGCGCCGGTCGCCGCGCTGCCACAAAGCGTCGAAAAGCGCGGCGAACCGGGCCTTCTCGACGTCCCGGCCCATGATCCAGGCGAACCCGGCCTCGCCGCTGTCGAGCGAAACCGCGCAGCGGGTGACGGTGACCTCGCCGAGGTTGAAGGGCGCGCCGCCGCCGCCGATGCGGCCGCGGACCATGACGAGCCCGGCTTCGGGCTTGCGCAGCCAGCCCCAGTCGGGGCGTGACTCGAGGCGGTTCCAGGCGGCTTCGAGGACGGCGCGGTCGGCGGACGCGACGGCGTCCATCGCCCTGCGCCGGGCCTCCTCGGATGGTCTGTTCTCGGTCGTCTCGGCCGTCGTCATGGTCGTTCTCAAGTCGCCTCGCGTCGTCTTCGGGCCCGCTCGCGGGCCCTCCGTTGTTTCGGCTGGACCCGGGGTGCAAAGTTGTCTATTAATCTAGACAACTGCATAACCTTATAGACACGGCAGGTGACATCCCGATGACAGGCGCGACGACAGCCGCAACGACCGGTTCGGGGCACGGTTCCGGGGCCGGCCCCAGCTCCGGCACCAGTGCCGGCACCAGTGCCGGCATCGGGGCGGCGCCGCGCGGCGAGGGCATCGCGCTGTGGCGCCGGATCGCCGACGTGCTGCGTCGCGAGATCGCCGCCGGCGCCCATCCGCCAGGACAGCGCATCCCCTCCGAGGCCACGCTGGCCGACCGCTTCGGCGTCAACCGCCACACCGTGCGCCAGGCGATCGCGGCGCTGGCGCAGGACGGGCTGGTGAAGGCCGAGCGCGGGCGCGGCACCATCGTCACCAGCCGGCCCATCGACTATCCCATCGGCGCGCGGACGCGGTTTTCGGAAATCGTCTCGGGGCAGGCGCGGGCGCCGTCGGGGCGGCTGGTCTCGGCGAGCGAGACCGAAGCCGATGTGGAGGTCGCCGCCGCGCTTGACCTGCCACGCGGCGCGCGCGTGCTGCGGCTCGACACCCTGAGCGCTGCCGACGGGGTGCCGCTCAACGTGGCGACGAGCTGGTTCCCCGCCGACCGGCTGCCCGGCTTCGTCGCGCACTACGCCGAAACCGGGTCGATCACCAAGGCGCTGCGGCGCTGCGGCATTTCCGACTACCGGCGCCGGGAGACGCGGGTGACGGCGCGGATCGCCGATCCCGACGACGCGCTGGCGCTGCAACTGCCGCCGGGCAGCGCCTTGCTCGCCACCGAAAGCGTCAACACCGATCCGGACGGCAAGCCGATCCAGTTTTCGCTCGCCCGCTTCGCCGCCGACCGGGTGCAGATCGTGGTCGAGAGCTGAGCGGGCACCGGTCCCGCGACATCACCGCGCCGATGGGCTGCATGGGTCCCGGATCAGGTCCGGGACACGCGGCTGTTCAGGGGGGCATGGCCGTGTCCAACAGCACGGCCGCGTGTCCCGGACTTGATCCGGAGCCCAGGGGCCTTGGCCGTATCGCCGTTCCCCTCCATTCACGTCGTGCCCGGGCGTCACCCGGGCATCGCGTGGCACACGCCCGGGATTGCCGGGTCAGGCCCGGCAATGATGTAGGGGGGTGAGGCCGTTCGGGCGTTTGCCGGCCGTCAGTTCGCGATATCCGTCGCAGTACCCGCCGGTTCGGCTGCATGGGTCCCGGATCAGGTCCGGGACACGAGACTGTTCGGGGGGCATGGCCGTGTCCAACAGCACGGCCGCGTGCTCCGGACTTGATCCGGAGCCCAGGGGCCTTGGCCGTATCGCCGTTCCCCTCCATTCACGTCATGCCCGGGCGTGACCCGGGCATCGCGTGCCACACGCCCGGCAATGATGTCGAAGGGGCGAGGCCGATAAGGCGCTCGTCGAACCCGGATCGCAACATCCACCGCAGCACCCGCGCCGATGGGCTGCATGGGTCCCGGATCAGGTCCGGGACACGCGGCTGTTCAGGGGGGCATGGCCGTGTCCAACAGCACGGCCGCGTGCTCCGGACTTGATCCGGAGCCCAGGGGCCTTGGCCGTATCGCCGTTCCCCTCCATTCACGTCGTGCCCGGGCGTCACCCGGGCATCGCGTGGCACACGCCCGGGATTGCCGGGTCCGACCCCCGGAACACGTCCGGGGGCTAAAGGCCCACTGGCAATGACGTAGGAGGGCCGGGCTGCCCAAACCACCCCTGTCCCGACGCAAGGCGGGTGGCGCCTAGCCCCAGCGCCGCGTCGTCATTGCGGCCTCGACGCGGCGGCGGGCGAGGTTGAGGGCGGCGGCGCGCGGGGCGATGGCGTCGTCGCGCATCTCCTCCATGACGAGGCGGGTGTTGTTGCGGATGCGGATGTCGATCACGTCGAAGGCGGAGCGCTCGTTGCCGCCGTGATATTCGACCGAGGCGCAGATGACGCCGCCGGCATTGGCGACGAAATCCGGGATCACGACGACGCCGCGCTCGTGCAGGATCGACTCGGCCTCCTTCGTGAACGGGATGTTGGCGCCCTGCGGCACCAGCTTGCAGTTCAGCCGGCCGACATTGTCGGCGCGCACCACGTCGGGCCGCGCGGCGGGGATCCAGATGTCGCAGGGCACGTCGAGCACCGCGTCGGTGTCGCCCTTTTCGCCCGCGCAAAAGTCGGTGAGGTGTCCGCCGGACTGCTTCAGCGCGATCAGCGCTTCGATGTCCAGGCCGTCGGGATCGGACACGGTGCCGCGGCTGTCGCTGGCGGCGACCAGGATCGCGCCCTTCTCGGCCAGGAACCGGGCCGAATGCTTGCCAACAGCGCCGAAGCCCTGCACCACGACGCGGGCGCCGTCCAGTTGCACGCCGGCGAACGGGGCGGCGACCTCGGTGGCCGCGGCGACGCCGAACCCGGTCGCGCCGATCTCGTCGAGCGGGATGCCGCCGATCACCGAAGGCAATCCGACGGCGCGGCCGATCTCGTCCCTGACCCAGCCCATGCACTGCTCGTTGGTGCCCATGTCGGGCCCGGCGATGTAGTCGGTGACCTCGCCGATGGCGACGGCGAAGGCGCGGATGAGGTTTTCCTTCGCGGCCTCGTCCATGTGCGGGTCGGCGAAGATCACGGACTTGCCACCGCCATGCGGCAGGCCGGCGGCGGCGTTCTTCCAGGTCATCGCGCGGGCCAGCCGGAAGCATTCCTCGACGGAGACGTCGGGGGCCATGCGCACCCCGCCAATCGACGGGCCGGCGGCGACGTTGTCGACGACGAGGATCGCCTTGAGGCCGAGCTTCGGCCGGTAGATGTGGATGATCTTGGCCGGGCCGTAGGCATCGGCGAAGCGGAACATGTCCTGCATCGGGTTTCCTGGTCTTCTGGGTCTGCGGTGTTGCCCATGCTTCGGGACGCGCCCTGACGAGCGCGCCTCAGCATGAGGCGCATGGTGCACCGATTCCAGACCTCATCCCGAGGCGGGGCCGGGACCCCGTCTCGCAGGATGGGCCGGGAACGCTGGCATTCCATTTCGACGCCCTCACGTCGGTTTCTCGAGGTCGTCCATGGCGGCGCGCAGGAAGCGGGCCGCCTCGCCGCCAGTGACGGCGCGGTGGTCGAAGGACAGCGACAGGGGCAGGGCGCGGACCGGCCGCGTGATCATGCGGCCGACGCCGAGGATCGCGACCTGCGGCGGCATGACGATCAGCGCGGCGTGGTGGCCGGCGATGGTGCCGAAATTCGACAGCGTGATGGTCGGGTCGCGGAAGGCGTCCGGCGGCAGGGTGCGCCGGGCGACGCCGTCCTTGAAGGCTTCGATTTTCTCGCGGATATCGGCGGGGCTCAGGCGTGCCGCGTCGCGCAGAACCGGAACGAACAGGCCGTCCGGGCTGTCGATGGCGATGCCGATGTCGATCGTCTCCATCGGCTGCAGGCTCGGGCCGCGCGGATCGAACCGGGCGTTCAGCGACGGCACCGCCCGGCACGCCGTCGCCAGCGCGCGGATCATGCGGCCGGTGACGTCGGGAGCGGCCGGCCACGGATCGATATCGACGGCGTCGTGGATCGTCGCGTGGGCGACCTCGGCCCAGGCCCTGGCCATGTTGAGCGCCATCGCGCGGCGCGCGCCGCGTAGGGGCACGCCTGTTTGGGGTGGGCCGAGATCGGCGAGGGTGATCGCGCCGTCCGGGCCGGTGCCGGTAACGGCGGAAAGATCGATGCCGCGTTCGCGTGCCGCCGCCCGCACGGCGGGGGCGGCGCGGACGTGTCCGGGCGCCGCTGCCGGCGGCTTTGCGGCGGGGGGCTTGGGTTTCTCCGGCGCCGCTTCCTCCAGCTCGCCGACCACGGCGCCGGTATCGGCGCGCGGTCCCTCGGCGAAATCGACCAGCGGCGCGCCGACGGCGACGATCGCGCCTTCCTCGGCACGGAGCTTATCGATGTGGCCGGACTGCGGCGAGGGGATCTCGACCACCGCCTTCTCGGTCTCCACCGACACGAGCGGCTGCTCGGCGACGACATGGTCGCCCTCGTGGACGTGCCAGGTGACGATTTCCGCCTCCTGCAGTCCCTCGCCGAGATCGGGCAGGTTGAAGGTCTTCATGCGTAGGCCATCACGCGGTTCGCCGCGGCGACGATGCGTGCCGCCGACGGCATGTAGTGTTGCTCGGTGCGCGGATAGGGCATCACCGTGTCGTAGCCGGCGACGCGCTCGACGGGAGCCAGCAGGCTCGTCAGCGCGCCGGTAGCGACGCGGGCGGCGATCTCGGCGCCGTAGCCGCAGGTGATCGGCGCCTCCTGGACGACGACGACGCGGCCGGTGCGGGCGACCGAGTCCAGGATCGTCTTCGCGTCCAGGGGTTTCAGCGTGGCGACGTCGATCACCTCGGCCGCGATGCCCTGATCGGCAAGCAAATCGGCTGCCTCCAGCGTCTCTTTCAGCATGGCGCCCCAGCTGACCAGCGTCAGGTCGCGGCCCTCGCGCAGGACGAAGCAGGTGTCGAGCGGCAGGCCCTCGCCGGTATCGGCCACGGCCTCGCGGGCGGCGCGGTAGAGCCGGGTCGGCTCGATGAACACCACCGGATCGGGGTCGCGGATCGCCGACAGCAGCAGGCCGTAGGCGCGCGCGGGCGAGGATGGCATCACCACGCGCAGGCCGGGCATGTGGGCGAAGATCGCTTCCGGGCTTTCGCTGTGGTGCTCGATGGCGCGGATGCCGCCGCCGCCGGGCGAGCGCAGCACCATCGGGCAGGAGAGGCGGCCTTGCGTGCGGGTGCGCAGGCGGCTTGCGTGATTGATCATCTGGTCGACGCAGGAATAGCCGAAGCCGGTGAACTGGATCTCGGCGACCGGCCGGAAGCGCTGGGCGGCGAGGCCGATGGCGACGCCGGCTATCGAGACCTCGGCGAGCGGGGTGTCGAGCACCCGGGTCTCGCCGTAAAGCTGCCAGAGGCCCTCGGTGGCGCGGAACACGCCGCCGTCGATGCCGACATCCTCGCCGAGCACGAGCACCGCGGGATCGTCGGCCATGGCGCGCCTGAGCGCCAGGTTGACGGCGCCGACGAGGCTGGTTTCCGCGCCGGTCCCGCTCATTCGTCGCCTCCGGTCATCGCGGCCTTCTGGGCCTCGAGGTCGGCAGGAAGCGCGGCGAAGGTGTGGGCGAACATCGCGTCGGGCGGCATCGGCGGCGTCGCCAGATAGGTCTCGGCGGCGGTGTCGACCGCGTCGTCGCAGGCGCGCAGCAGCGCCTCCTCGTCCGCCTTGGTCCAGCCGTGCGCGGCGGTCAGGTAGGTGCGCAGGCGGACGAGCGGCTCCCGCTTCCAGTGCGGGCTGACGTCGGTGTCGTCGCGGTAGCGGCTGGCGTCGTCGGCGGTGGTGTGGTCGGACAGCCGGTAGGTGACCGCCTCGATCAGCGTCGGGCCGCCGCCGGAACGGGCACGCGCCAGCGCGCGGTCGGTGACATGGCGCATGGCGATGACGTCGTTGCCGTCGACCTGCTCGCCGGGAATGCCGGCGCCGATCGCCTTCTGCGCCAGCGTCTCGGCGGCGCTCTGGCGCGCGCGCGGCACCGAGATCGCCCAGCCGTTGTTGTTGACGACGAAGACGGCGGGGGCCTGCCAGACGCCGGCCATGTTGAGGGCCTCCAGCACGTCGCCCTTCGACGTCGCCCCGTCGCCGAAGACGCAGACGGCGGCGCGCGGCTCTTGCCTGAGCTTCATGGCCAGCGCGACGCCGACCGCATGGGGCGCGTGGGTACCCACCGGGACGCAGGTGGGGAAATCCTCCCGCGGGCCGGCGAAGTCGTTGCCGCGCTCGTCGCCGCCCCAGAACAGGAACAGCTCTTCCAGCGTGACGCCGCGCCAGAGCTGGGCGCCGTGCTCGCGGAAGCTCGGCACCAGCACGTCGTCGGGGCGCATGGCGGCGGCGAGGCCGACCGGCACCGCCTCCTGGCCGAGCGAGGAGGCGTAGGTGCCGAGCCGGCCGGTGCGCTGCAGGGCGATCGCCTTGGCGTCGAAGGCGCGCGTCAGCACCATCGCGCGGTAGAGCGCGACGAGGTCGTCCCTGTCGCTGGCGAATTCCGGAAGGTCGCCGACGACCGCGCCCGACGGATCGAGGATGCGGGTCGAGTCGATGCTGAACTCGGCGATTGTCGTCATGCCGATGCTCCTGGCCGATGCCCCTGGTCGACGCTCCTGCGGATTTGATCTCCTATACCACGGGAACGGGGGCGATGGCGCTGCGACACAGTTTTAGCGCGATGTCGCGGTAGGACGGCTTGTCGCGGGCCGTGTACGGCTATCGACGGGGCCGGGCGGCTTTGCCAGAATGCACGCACACCCACCCGAACGGCAGGGACTGGATCTGGAAATGGCGGATAACGTGCCCGAAACCGGCGAAAACGCGATGCCACTCGCCGTAGAACGGCTCTACAGGGCGGCGGATCTGTCGAAACTGGACTTTAAGACGACCGCCGATCTGGAGCCGGTCGAAGGGCTGATCGGCCAGAGCCGGGCGCTCGACGCGATCACGGTGGGCACCGGCATCGTCAGGCAGGGCTTCAACCTGTTCGCCATCGGTCCGGCAGGCGCGCTCACCCGGAAGGCGGTGGAACAGGTCCTCAAGGAGGCCGCAGAGGACCGGCCGGCGCCGAGCGACTGGGTTTACGTCAACAACTTCAAGGAGCCGCAGAAGCCGATCGCGATCGCCCTGCCGGCCGGCCGCGCGGTGCAGTTCCGCGACGCCATGCGCGAGCTGATCGAGGCCCTGAAGACGGCGATCCCGGCGGTGTTCCAGAGCGAGGAATACCAGACCCGGCGCGGCTCCATCGACGAGGCGTTCCAGAAGCAGCAGTCGGAAGCCTTCGCCGAACTGCAGAAGAAGGCGGCGGCGCAGAGCATCGTCATCGTGCGCACGCCGCTCGGCTTCACGCTGATGCCGGCGCACGAGGGCGAGGTGATCCCGCCCAACGAGTTCAACGCGCTGCCCGAGGAGGAACGCGACAGGATCCAGGCGATCATCGAGACCCTGGAGAAGGACCTCGAGCACATCATCCACCAGATCCCGCAATGGGAGAAGGAGCGGCGCGACGAGATCCGCCGGGTCAACACCGAGACGGCGCAGGTCGCCGTCGAGCAGCCGATCGCCGAGGCGGTGCAGAAGATGGGCGATATCGACCGCGTCGCCGAGCATCTCAAGGCGGTGCAGGCGGACCTGATCGAGAACATCAGCATCTTCGTCGGCCAGGCCGGCGGCGGCGAGCAGTCGGAGTCCGGCGACACGATCGGCGGCGCGTTCGACCGCTACGAGGTCAACGTGCTGGTCAGCGAGGCCGCCGGCGACGGCCAGGCGCCGGTGATCGAGGAACTGCATCCCACCCTGCCCAACCTGACCGGCCGCATCGAGCATATCGCCCGACAGGGCATGCTCATCACCAACTTCCGGCTGATCAAGCCGGGCGCGCTGCACATGGCGAACGGCGGCTACCTGATGCTGGACGCGCGCAGCCTGCTCTCAGAGGCGTTCAGCTATCAGGCGCTGAAGCGCGCCCTCAGGCAGAAGAAGATCGTCATCGAGGACGTGAGCCGGCTGGTGGGGATGAGCAGCACGATCTCGCTGGAGCCCGATCCGATCCCGCTCGACGTCAAGGTGGTGCTGTTCGGCGACCGCGTCCTCTACTACATGCTGTCGTCGATCGACCCGGAAATCGGCGAGCACTTCAAGGTGGTCGCCGACTTCGAGGACGATTTCGACCGCTCGCCGGAGAACGAGGCGATCCTCGCCCGCTTCGTCGCCTCGATCCTCGCTCGCGAGGAGCTGAAGGCGCTGGACCGCGATGCCGTGGCGCTGGTGCTGGAGCACGCCTCCCGGCTGGCCGAGAACGCCGGCAAGCTGACGCTGATGGTCGACGAGATCCGCGACATCCTCACCGAGGCCGACTACTGGGCCAAGGCGGAGACGCGCGAGATCATCGCGCGCGCGGACGTGCGTAAGGCGCTGGACGAGCGCATCCGCCGGGCCGCGCGCCTGCGCGACCGCAGCCAGGAGATGATCCTGGACAAGGTGGCGCTGATCGACACCGACGGCGCGCGCGTCGGCCAGCTCAACGGGCTCAGCGTGCTGTCGCTCGGCGGCTTCGCGTTCGGGCGGCCGTCGCGCATCACCTGCCAGGTGACGCCGGGCAGCGGCAAGGTCGTCGACATCGAGCGCGAGGTCGAGCTCGGCGGGCCGATCCATTCCAAGGGCGTGCTGATCCTGGCGGGCTTCCTGTCCGGGCGCTTCGCCCTCGATATCCCGATGTCGCTGTCGGCCAGCCTCGTGTTCGAACAGTCCTATGGCGGGGTGGAGGGCGATTCCGCCTCCTCGGCGGAGCTGTACACGCTGTTGTCGGCGATCGCGGAGATCCCGCTGCGCCAGGACCTGGCGGTGACCGGCTCTGTCAACCAGCACGGCGACGTGCAGGCGATCGGCGGGGCCAACGACAAGATCGAGGGCTTCTTCGACATCTGCAACGCGCGCGGGCTGACCGGAAACCAGGGCGTGCTGATCCCGGAATCCAACGTGCGCCACCTGATGCTGCGCGACGACGTGGTCGAGGCCTGCAAGGCGGGCCGGTTCGCGGTCTATCCGATCGCCAGCATCGACCAGGGGATCGCGCTGCTGACCGGCAGGCCGGCGGGCACGCGCGGCGCCGACGGGCGCTATCCCGACGGCAGCGTCTACCGGGCCGTCGAGGACCGCCTGCAGCGGTTCGCCGAGATCCGGCGCAGCTTCGGGCGCGGGGGCGAGGGCGGGGCGGAGACGAAGCCATGACGGCGCGCATCGCCTACAAGCGGGTGGTGATGGGGCTGCACCAGAGCACCCCGGACCGGGCGACCGTGCGGCTCGCGGCGGAGTTCGCCGGTCTGTTGCGCCTCGATCTCATGGGCCTGTTCATCGAGGACCCCGGGATGTTCGCGCCGGCGCAGCGCGCGGGCGCGCGCGAGTTCCAGCTTCTGGGCCGGCGCTGGCGGCCGCTCGAATCCGCGAACCTGACGCGCGACATCGAGCTGTGCGCGCTGTCGGCGCGGCGCATGCTGGACGAGACGGCGAAGACGCTGGGCGTGCCGAGCCGCTTCGAGGTGGTGCGGGCGGCGCTCCGCGAGGCGATGACGGCGGTCTCGCAGGCAAGCGACATCGTCATCATCGCCGAGCCACGCAATCCGGCCGAGCGTGCCATCGCGCCGTTTCCGCAACTGGTGAAGGCGGCCTTCGAGTCGGCGGCCACGGTCCTCTATCTGCCGCGCCGCATCGCCCGGGTGCGCGGGCCGGTGGTGGCGATCGCGACGTCCCCCGACGACCCCAGCCTTGCCATCGCCGAGTCGATCGCCGCCGCGGCGCAGGAAAGCCTGATCGTGATCGAGTCCTTCAAGCGCGAGGACGAGGCGGCGCCGGGCATCGCCGGCGCGGCCGGCATCCCGGCCGCGCGGCTGAGCGTGGCGCGGTCCGCGCTCGGCGACATCCGGTCGTTGTCCTCGGCGATCGGGGGCCTCCACGAACGGATGATCGTGGTGACCCGCGGCGCCGTCGGCGCGGGCGACGGCGACAGGCCCGCCGAGCTGGCCGCGCTGCAATCCGTGCCGGTGCTTCTGGTCGAGCCGGCCGGCGAGCCGGCGAGCGAACCGGGGCTGGGGCCAGCGCCGGAGCCAGAGACGGAGACGAAGACGGCGTAGCGGTTCCCGTTTGCGTCGCGTCATGGGGATCGCGCATCGCGAGACTTCCCTGCGTTAAGCACGAAATAGCCCGTCGAAAAGCACCGCTTCCCGACCTCCCTGACGATACGTAATATGCCGCGGGTTCCACTTCCGCGGGACGATTCGTCCCCAGACAGCACGCATTCGGAGATGTCCATGAAGGCCAGGCGCGTATTGGCTGGTTTCGCCGTCGTTTTCGCCACGATCACGAGCGGCATGGCCCATGCCCAGCAGGCCCCGGAGGTCGCGGCGACCGGCGACCGACCCGGCTTCGGCCCGATCATCCCGGGCGCGCAGCCGGCGCGGCCCGACGACGCCGGCATCCTGGCCCAGGCCGTCGGCGACATGGACGGCGACGGCCGGGACGAACTGGTGGTGGGGCTCGGCCACTATCCGCCGCAGACGAACCGCAGCGAGCGGATCGTTGTGCTCTCGCCCGACGCCAACGGCGTGCTGGTCGAGCGGACGACGGACCTGGTCGGTGCACCCCCGTCCTTCACCCATCCGCGCTCGATCCAGATGAAGGATCTGAACCGGGACGGACGCGCCGACGTGTTCATCGCCGGGCACGGCTACGACACCGACCCGTTCCCGGGCGAGCGCAACGCACTGCTGATGTCGAACGCCGGCGGCAAGCACACCAAGGTGACCAGGGGCTTCCCGAAGTTCAAGGACTTCACCCACGGCGCCGCGCTCGGCGACGTCAACGGCGACCGGCGCGGCGACGTCTTCGTCGGCAACGGCTTCGGCAAGTCGCCCAAGTCGCGGCCCTATCTGCTGCTTGGCAGACGCGGCAACGCCGTCGGCGTCTCGCGCAAGCTCGCCGACGACGTGCTCGGCCCCGACACCTACTATTCGTCGGCGGCGCTGGCCGACGTCAACGGCGACGGCCGCGACGACCTGATCCTGGGAACCAACGGCAACGGCAAGCGCGACCGGCTGCAGCGCAACGTGATCTATTTCAACACGGGCCGGAAGACGATCTTCCGGTCCGACACGCCGGACGTCGTCCTGCCGCGCGGGCGTTACGGCGACGGCACCAACACCGTCGACATCCGTACCGCCGACATCAACGGCGACGGCTTCACCGACCTGATCATGGCCCAGCACGGCAACGTGCCGACGTTCCACGGCTACGGCATCCAGGTCCTGATCAATCGCGGCAACGGCCGGTTCCGGGACGAGACGAAAAAGCGGTTCGGCGGTCCCATCAAGGACAGCGACGGGCAGTTCCTCAACCACGTTATGCCGGCCGACTTCTTCGGCGACGGCCATCCCGACTTCGTCACCTTCGGCGGCGTCGGCGACGGCGCGCCGCCGGTCTTCTACATCAACGACGGCGCCGGGTTCTTCGCCCGCCATGACAAGGGCCTGTTCATGCCGCCAGAGGACGACTACCTCTATCACGGCATGGCGCTGCCCGCCGACGTCAACGGCGACGGACTGAGCGACATCATCAACATGTCGTTCGGCGGGGGCGATTTCGGCACCGCCACCTACCTCAACACCGGTCCGACCGGTGCGCAGACGGTGCCGACGATCGTGCGCCAGCCGCGCAGGGCGACGGTGAAGCGGACGGACAGGAAGACGGTCCGGCTTTCCATCGCCGCGACGGGCGGCCGTCCGCTGTCCTACGCGTGGACGCACAACGGCAATCCGGTGGCGTCCGACGGCCCGGTGCTGACGATCAAGCGTCCGAAGAAGCGGCATGCCGGCGTCTACCGGGTCACCGTCAGCAACGACACCGGTACGGTGGCGAGCCGTTCGGTCCGGGTGCGGGTGCGATAGCGATCCGACCCGGACGACGGTCCGTTCGCCGGCCCGCGTGACCCGATCCCGGTGACCCTGTCCCGATGACCCTGTCGCGATGACCCGGGCCCGTTGACGGGGCGGAAACGGTTGCCGTGGTAAGCCGTCTGCCCAGATGTCGGTGGAAACCGGCAAACGGCAGGGAGGCGGCGGAACAATGCAATCGGTTCGCACGCAGGTCTGCGTCGTCGGCGGCGGTCCGGCCGGCGTCATGCACGGCCTGTTGCTGGCGCGCGCCGGCATCGAGGTCGTGGTGCTGGAGAAGCATGCGGACTTCTTCCGCGATTTCCGCGGCGACACCATCCATCCATCGACGCTGGAGCTGATGCACGAGCTCGGCGTGCTGGAGGATTTCCTCGCGCTGCCGCACCAGAAGACCCCGAAGATCAACGCGCGGTTCGGCGACTACGAGGCGACGGTCGCCGATTTCACGCACCTGTCTACCCAGTGCAGGTTCATCGCGATGATGCCGCAGTGGGACTTCCTGAACTTCATCGCCGCATTCGGCAGGCGCTACCGCACCTTCGACCTGCGCATGGAGACCGAGGCGACGGGCCTGATCGAGGAGGGCGGCAAGGTGACCGGCGTCACGGCGCGGACGCCGGAGGGCGACGTCGAGATCCGCGCCGACCTGGTGGTAGCCGCCGACGGGCGCCACTCGACGATCCGCGACGCCAGCGGCCTCCATGTCGAGGAACTTGGCGCGCCGATGGACGTCCTGTGGTTCCGGCTCCCGCACAAGCCCGACGATCCGGAGACGACGACGTTCTTCTTCGAGGCCGGCCACGTCGTCATCCTGCTCGACCGGGGCGACTACTGGCAGGTCGCCTACATCATCCCGAAGGGCGGCTTCGACCGGATCAGGGCGCGCGGCACCGACCCGTTCTTCGCCGAGCTCTTGCGTATCGCCCCGTTCCTCGCCGACCGGACCTCGGAACTCGCCAACTGGGACGACGTCAAGCTCCTGTCCGTCCAGGTCGACCGGCTCGGGCGCTGGCACAGGCCGGGCCTGCTTCTGATCGGCGATGCCGCGCATGCGATGTCGCCGATCGGCGGTGTCGGCGTGAACCTGGCGATCCAGGACGCGGTCGCCGCGGCCAACATCCTGGCCGGGCCCTTGCGCGCCGGCGCGGTGAGGGAAGAGGATCTCGCCGCCGTCCAGCAGCGCCGCGAATTTCCGGTGCGGGTGACGCAGAAGATGCAGCTGATGATCCAGGACCACGTCATCCGCCCGCTGCTGGGCAAGCGCGGTGCGCTGAAGCCGCCGCTGCCGGTGCGGCTGGCCGACCGGGTGCCGATGCTGCGGCGGCTTCCCGCCCGGCTGATCGGCGTCGGGGTGCGGCCGGAGCACATCGAGACCGCCGAGGACCCGGCAGCGCGCGTCGGGGCAGCACGCATTGGGGCGGCGCGCGGCGGGGGTGCGTCGGCGGCGGCTTGAGCCGTCCGGCTATTCGGCCGCCGGCGGCTTTGTGGTCATCGACTTGTCGGGGATCAGGGTGCCGGCGAGCGCGATGGCGGTGGCGAAATCCGGCGCCAGCCGGACCCCGTCTCCGGGATGCAGGATGCGCATGGCGATCAGCGTGCGCTTCGGCTCGCGCTGCAGGCCCGACAGGATCACCGTGGCGTGGTGGCGCCTGGCCCGGTTGAGGAATTCGCGCAGCCGCGACGCCCCGCTGGAATCGATGATCGGCACCTCGCGCATGCGCATGATGTAGACGCGCGGCGGCGTGCCGATGCGGTCGACGACGTCGGCGAGGCGGTTGGCGACGCCGAAGAACAGCGGGCCGCGCATCTGCAGCACCTGGATCTCGGGGGGCAGGGCGTCGAGATCGACCAGTCCCCGGCGGTGGGCGTGCACGGTTTCGTCGTCCTCGTCGCGCTCGATGATCGTCGTGCCGGGGCGGCCGATCGCCACGACCTCGCTCATGCGGTGCATGAACAGGACGGCGGCGAGCACCACGCCGACCTCGATGGCGACGGTGAGATCGACCAGCACCGTCAGCCCGAAGGTGACGAGCAGCACCAGCCGGTCGCCGAGCGGGGCGGACAGGAGTTGGCGGAAGCGCTCGACCTCGCTCATGTTCCAGGCGACGACGACCAGCACGGCGGCGAGGCTGGCCAGCGGAATGAAGGCGGCGAGCGGCGCGGCGACCAGCATGAACAGCAGCAGGAAAGCGGCGTGCAGAATGCCGGCAACCGGCGACCGCGCGCCGGAGCGGATGTTGGTGGCGGTGCGGGCGATGGCGCCGGTCGCCGGCAGGCCGCCGAAGAAGGCCGACGCGGTGTTGGCGACGCCCTGGGCCACCAGCTCGCAGTTGGAGCGGTGGCGGCGGCCGGTCATGCCGTCGGCGACCATGGCGGAGAGCAGCGACTCGACGCCGGCGAGGAAGGCTATGGTGAAGGCGCTGGGCAGAAGCTCGGCCATCCGCGCCAGGCCGAGCTCGGGCATCCGCGGCATCGGGATCTCGCTGGGAATGCCGCCGAAGCGCGAGCCGATCGTGTCGACCGGCAGGCCGGCCAGCGCGACGACGAAGGAGGCGAGCACCACCGCGACCAGGAAGCCCGGCGCCCTGGGCGCGTAGCGGCGCAGGGCCAGGATCAGCGCCAGTGCGCCGGCGGCGATCGCCACGGTGGCCGGATCGACGGTGGCGCGGGCGGCCCACATGGCGTGCCACTTGTCGAGGAACTCGGCGGGCACGTCGGCCATCTGCAGGCCGAAGATGTCCTTGATCTGGCTGGAGAAGATGATGACGGCGATGCCGGAGGTGAAGCCGGTCACCACCGCGTCGGGGATGTACTTGATCCAGGTGCCGAAGCGGGCGAGGCCGGCGACGATCAGCATGACGCCGGCCATCAGGGTGGCCAGCAGCAGGCCGTCGTAGCCGTGCTGGTCGATGACGCCGTAGACGACGACCACGAAGGCGCCGGTCGGCCCGCCGATCTGGAAGCGGCTGCCGCCGAGGGCGGAAATCAGGAAACCGGCGACGACCGCGGTGATCAGTCCCTGCGCCGGCGAGGCCCCGGACGCGATCGCCAGCGCCATGGCGAGCGGCAGGGCGACGATGGCGACGGTCAGGCCGGCGACGGCATCGTGGCGGAAGGCGACGAGGTCGTAGCCCTCGCGCAGGGTCGTCACCAGCTTGGGCACGAACAGGCGCCAGTCGAGGTGGCGCAATCCACGGGCAGCGTTGTCGATCATGGCGGAACGGTTGGTTGCGGGCGTCAGCCGGCCTCCGGGTGCTTCGGCCTGAGGCGGACGCCGCGGCCGCCGGCCGGGCTCTGGGCGTTCTCGCCGATCAACTCGATCCCCGAGTCCTCCAGCGCCGCGACCACCTTGGTCAGGGTGTCGACGACGCCGCGCACGACATTGCCGCTCGTCTCCATGCGCTGGATCGTGGCGAGCGAGACGCCGGAGCGCTCGGCCAGCGTCCTCTGGTCGATGCCCAGAAGCGCCCTGGCGGCGCGCAGTTGGCCGGAGGAGATCATGCGGTTGAGCCGGAGGTGCGATTTTCGATGCTGCATGGAACCATAATAATTGGCTTCTGTCTAGCTATATTGATGTCTAAACCATCATCTATGCCGTTTAATCCCGCCGCGTACGTAGAAATACGATCCGTATTAGTTGCAATTGAAACTGGTTTCGCCGGTTGAGACACTTGTCCCGAGGCGGCAGACGCTCCGAACCCGCGTGGGGCGGCGCCGCGAAACGGAGGACGCCATGTTCGAACGCCTGATCAGGAACCAGGACCGTCACGCCAAGCTGATGGGCGAGATGATGCGCCGCTTCGGGGCGCTGGAGGGCGACGCCCTCAGCATGAACGACGCATTTGCCCTGGAGGGCGCCGCGCGCCGCTGCATGGGATGCCGTTCGCTCGAGGAATGCGAGCATTGGATGGCGACGACCTCGGGCACGGAGGGCGCCGACGCGTTCTGCCCCAATGTCCGTCTGTTCGCCGACTTGGCCGCCTGACCGGACGGCGGATCGCCACGAACCATACGCCGCGGGCGGCCACGATCCGCCCGCCGGTGCGCGCGCCGCGCACGCAATCGTGACCGGCCGGATCACGTCCGCCATCTTGCCCGCCGCGTAGGCAGCAAGCAGATATCGGCAGATTATGCCAATATGCCGCTGCTGAAACGCCGGACGATCCGATGGCCGAAGCCCTTCACGCCTTCTACGACCGCATCCCGCTCATCGACCGGTTCGAGACCGTCGGCGACACGGCGCGCTATGTGCCGCTGCCCGACGGCTGGCATGTCGGCGTCGCCGACGTGGAGAACTCGACCCGCGCGATCGCGGCGGGGGGCTACAAGGCGGTCAACATGGTCGGCGCCGCGGTGATCGCGGCGACGATGAACGCGCTGAAGACACGCGACTATCCCTTCGCCTTCGGCGGCGACGGCGCGGCGATCGCGGTGCCGCCGGAGGCGGCCGAAACGGCGGCGGACGCGCTGGCCCGCGTGCGCCGGTTCGCCAGGGAATCGCTCGATCTCGAGTTGCGGGTCGCACTGCTGTCGGTCGAGGCCATCCGCGCGGCCGGGCACGACGTCCGCGTCGCCCGGCTCGGCGTGTCGCCGCATCTCTCGTTCGCGCTGTTCTCCGGCGGCGGCGTGCACTGGGCCGAGCAGGAGCTGAAGGCCGGCCGGATCGCGCTGCCGGAGGCGGCGGACGAGGCCTGGCCGGACCTCGCGGGCCTGTCGTGCCGCTGGGAGCCGATCGCGGCGCGCAACGGCCGCATCCTGTCGCTGATCGCGGTGCCGGCGCCCGGCGCGCGCGAGGCCGATTTCGCGGCCCTGGTGACGCGCATTTCCGAGATCGCCGAGGCGGCGCCGGACCGGGCCGTGCCGGTTTCGGCGGAGAAAATGGTGCCGAAGGTGTTCTCGTCGGGCCTGGCGATCGAGGCGCGGATCGCCCGCGGGTCGATCCGAACGGCGCTCGCCTATCTCAAGCTGGCGGCGTTCTCCGCCTTCGTCTGGGTGCTGTTCCGCAACCACTGGCGCTTCGGCGGCTTCGATCCCGACGCCTACAAGGACATGAGCGTCGTGAACTCGGACTTCCGCAAGTTCGACGACGGCCTGCGCATGACGCTCGACTGCAATGCAGACGTGGAAGCCAGGATCCGCCAGGCGCTGGACGCGGCGCAAGCCGACGGGATCGCCGACTACGGCATCCATACCCAGGACGCCGCGCTGATGACCTGCCTGGTGCCCTCGGCGCTGACCGACGACCACATGCATTTCATCGACGGGGCGGCCGGTGGCTACGCGCAGGCAGCCGTCGCGCTCAAGGGGCGGATCGCCGCGCGCGCCGAGGCCGCGTGAGCCAGCCGATCAGGCGGGTGCCGTTGGGCCGGACCGGACCGAACCGATGCCGGGACCGGCTCAGAGCGGCTTCTTCACCCATTTCTGAATGACGCCGACGATGCCTTCGCGGAACAGCATCACGGCGATGACGAAGATCGTGCCCTGGATGATCGTGACCCAGGCGCCGAAGGTGGCCAGATAGTTCTGCATGGTGACGATCACCGCCGCGCCCGCGATCGGCCCGAAGACGGTGCCCATGCCGCCGAGCAGCGTCATCAGCACCACCTCGCCCGACATCGTCCAGTGCACGTCGGTCAGCGAGGCGAGCTGGAAGACGAAGGTCTTGGTGGCGCCGGCCAGCCCGGCGAGCGTCGCCGACAGCACGAAGACGGTCAGCTTGTAGCGATTGACGCGGTAGCCGAGCGAGATCGCGCGCGGCTCGTTCTCGCGGATCGCCTTGAGGACCTGGCCGAAGGGCGAATGGACCACGCGGTAGATGAACAGGATGCCCGCGAAGAAGATCGCCAGCACCATCCAGTAGGTGGCGAGGTGGTCGTCGATCGGCACGAAGCCGAACAGATCGTTGCGCGGCACGCCCTGGATGCCGTCCTCGCCGCCGGTGAACGGCACCTGCAGCGAGAAGAAGAAGACCATCTGCGCGAAGGCGAGCGTGACCATGGCGAAGTAGATGCCCTGCCGCCGGATCGCCAGCGAGCCGAAGGCGAGCCCCAGCACGGCGGCGGTCGCCGTCCCGGCCAGGATCGCCAGCTCGGGCGACAGGCCCCACGCCTTGGCGGCATAGGCGGAGACGTAGCTCGCCGAGCCGAAATAGGCGGCATGGCCGAAGGACAGCAGGCCGCCGAAGCCCAGCAGAAGGTTGAAGGCGCAGGCGAACAGCGCGAAGCACAGGACCTTCATCACGAAGACGGGGTAGAGCAGGAAGGGCGCGGCGATGCCGGCGACCAGGAGCAGGGCGAATATCACCATGTGGTAGGCGGGCATGCCCATCAACCTGGCCGCGGCGCCGGCACCGGCCGGGGCGGGCTGATTGTCGGTGACGGAAACCATCAGGCGGTCCTCCCGAACAGGCCGGCGGGCTTGATCATCAGCACGATGGCCATGATGACGAAGATGACGACCGCGGAGCCCTCCGGGTAGAACACCCGCGTCAGGCCCTCGATCAGCCCGAGGCCGAACCCGGTGACGATCGAGCCCATGATCGAACCCATGCCGCCGATCACCACCACGGCGAAGACGACGATGATGAGGTCGGCGCCCATGTTGGGATTGACCGAGTAGATGGGGGCCGCCAGCACCCCGGCGAAGCCGGCCAGCGCCACGCCGAAACCGTAGGTCAGCGTGATCATCAGCGGCACGTTGATGCCGAAGGCGCCGACCAGGGTCGGGTTCTCGGTGGCGGCGCGCAGATAGGCGCCCAGCCGCGTCTTCTCGATGACGAACCAGGTGCCGAGGCACACGACGAGCGAGGCGACGATGATCCAGCCGCGATAGTTCGGCAGGAACATGAAACCGAGGTTCTGCCCGCCGGAGAGCGCCGACGGCATGCCGTAGGGCAGGCCGGAAATACCGTATTCGTTGCGCAGCACGCCCTGCAGGATCAGCGCCAGGCCGAAGGTCAGGAGCAGCCCGTAGAGATGGTCGAGGTGATAGAGCCGCGAGATCAGCAGCCGTTCGATGACGATGCCGGTGGCGCCGACGATGAGCGGCGCCAGGAGCAGCGCCCACCAATAGCCGATGCCGAGAAAGTTGAGCAGCATCCAGGCGACGAACGCGCCGAGCATGTACTGCGCGCCGTGGGTGAAGTTGATGATGTTGAGCAGGCCGAAGATGATGGCCAGGCCCAGGGACAGCATCGCATAGAACGAGCCGTTGATGAGGCCGAGCAGGAGCTGGCCGAAGAGGGCTTGTGGCGGGATGCCTAGGAGCTCGAACATGACATGTCTTCCCGGTCGCGAACGCCTGGTTGCAGCCGGGGCGCGGCGCGCCGCCGCGCCCCGGCCGGTTCCGCCTTTACTTGACGAGCGGGCAGCCGCCTTCCTCGAGCGGACGGAACGCCTGTTCCGCCGGCGTCGTGGAAACGGTCTCGTAGTAGTCCCACGGACCTTTCGATTCCGCCGGGGTCTTCACGCGGAACAGATAGGAGTTGTGGATGTGGCGGCCGTCGGGGCGCACCTGACCCTCGCCGAACACGGGATCGCTGCTCGGCATTTCCTTCATCTTCGCGATGACGGCCCCGGCGTCCTTGTCGCCGAGCGCGGCGACGGCCTTCAGGTAGTGAAGGACGCTCGAATAGACGCCGGCCTGGATCATGGTCGGCTTCTTGCCGGTCTGTTCCTCGAAGCGCGCCGACCATGCGCGCGTGTCGTCGTTGAGGTCCCAGTAGAAGCTGGAGGTCAGCAGCAGGCCCTGCGCCTGGTCGAGGCCGAGGGCATGGATGTCGCTGATGAAGACCAGCAGGCCGGCGAGCGACTGGCCGGCCTGGGTGATGCCGAACTCGGAGGCCTGCTTGATCGAGTTGATGGTGTCGCCGCCGGCATTGGCCAGGCCGATGACCTTGGCACCCGACGCCTGGCCCTGGAGCAGGAAGGACGAGAAGTCGGTGCCGGGGAAGGGCGTGCGCACGGAACCGACGACCTTGCCGCCGCTGGCCTCGACGACGGCCGAGGTATCGCGCTCGAGCGCATGGCCGAAGGCGTAGTCCGCGGTCATGAAGAACCAGGTGTCGCCGCCGCTTTCCACGACCGCGCGACCGGTGCCGTTGGCGAGCTGCCAGGTGTCGTAGGTCCAGTGAATCGTGTTGGGCGAGCAGGCGGTGCCGGTCAGGTCGGAGGTGGCGGCGCCGGAGTTCAGGAAGACCTTGTTGGCCTCGCGGGTGATATCGTTGATGGCGAGCGCCACCGACGAGGTCGGCACGTCGACGATGACGTCGACATTCTCGGTGTCGTACCACTGCCGCGCGATGGTCGAGCCGACGTCCGGCTTGTTCTGATGGTCGGCCGAGACGATCTCGACAGTGAGGCCGTTGGCCGCCGGGTCGAAGTCTTCAACCGCCATGCGCGCGGCCACCGCCGATCCCTCGCCGGCGACATCGGCGTAGATGCCCGAGCGGTCGTTGAGGACACCGATCTTGACGTCCACCGCATAGGCCGGAATAGCGAATGCGGCGACGGCAACGGCGCCCAGAAGTATCCCCTTGTACGTCATGTCTTTCACTCCTCCTTGGTGCGGCGCGTGAAACGCCTTTCTTGATTCAGACGCCCAGATAGGCGTGCAGTTTCTCGATGTTGGCATCGAGTTCGTCGTTCAGGATCTGGTCGACGACCTTGCCCTGCTCGACGACGTAGTGGCGGTCGGCGACGGTGGCGGCGAAGCGGAAATTCTGCTCCACCAGGACGATCGTGAAACCTTCCGCCTTGAGCCGCTCGATCGTCCTGCCGATCTGCTGGATGATGACGGGCGCCAGGCCCTCGGTCGGCTCGTCGAGCAGCAGGGTCTTGGCGCCGGTGCGCAGGATGCGGCCGATGGCCAGCATCTGCTGTTCGCCGCCGGACAGCTTCGTGCCCTGGCTTGACAGCCGCTCCTGCAGGTTCGGAAAGAGCTCGAAGATGCGCTCGATGGCCATGCCGCCGGATTTGACCTGCGGCGGCAGCATTAGATTCTCCTCGACCGACAGCGAGGAGAAGATGCCGCGCTCCTCGGGACAATATGCGATGCCGGCCCGGGCGATGGCGCGCGCCGGCAGGCCGATCGTTTCCCTGTCCTCGAAGGTCACCGATCCGGTGCGCTTGGCTAGGATGCCCATGATCGCCTTCAGCGTGGTCGTCTTGCCGGCGCCGTTGCGGCCGAGCAGCGTCACGACCTCGCCCTCGTGCACGTCGAAGGTGACGCCGTGCAGCGCGTGGCTTTCGTCGTACCAGGCGTTGAGATCGCGCACGGACAAAAGCGGCGCCTGCGCCGGGCGCGCCTGCGGCCGGGCGGCGCGTTCAGCATCAGCCATGGCCGGCTCCGATATAGGCTTCGACGACGTCGGGATCCTTCGAGACGCTGGCGTAGTCGCCCTCGGCGAGCACCCGGCCGCGCGCCAGCACGGTGATCGTGTCGGACAGCGAGGAGACGACCGAAAGGTTGTGCTCGACCATCAGCACCGTACGGTTGGCGGCGACGCGCTTGATCAGCGCGGAGATGCGGTCGACGTCCTCGTGGCTCATGCCGGCCATCGGCTCGTCGAGCAGCAGCATTTCCGGATCGAGCGCCAGCGTGGTGGCGATCTCCAGCGCGCGCTTGCGGCCGTAGGACAGCTCGCCGGCATGGACGTCGGCGAATTCGGACAGGCCGACCTCGCCGAGCAGATCCAAGGCACGGGCGCCGAAGCTGCTCAGCACCCGCTCGGAGCGCCAGAAATCGTAGGAATCGCCGCGCTTGCGCTGCAGCGCGATGCGCACGTTCTCCAGCGCGGTGAGGTTGGGGAAGACGGCCGAGATCTGGAAGGACCGCACGAGGCCCATGCGGGCGATGTCGGCCGGCGACATCGCGGTGATATCCTCACCCTTGTAGGTGATCGTCCCGCGGGTCGGCGACAGGAACTTGGTCAGAAGATTGAAGCAGGTGGTCTTGCCCGCCCCGTTCGGCCCGATGAGCGCGTGGATCGTGCCCCGTCTCACGCTCAGGTCGACGCCGTCCACCGCGAAGAAGCCCTTGAACTCCTTCGTCAGGTCGCGCGCCGACAGAATAATGGCATCTGTCATGCGAATGCCGTTCCTCCTCAACGCTCCGGTTGCGGAGAGGCACAGGCTTATTCAGGCCGACTTACGGCCCACCCTTCGTGCCGCACCTTGGTCCAAGCGCATTTATTGACTGAATGAATGCATGAGCGGGTGGCTTATGCAAGGCCGCAGAAAGACGCGGCCGGCATCGGCAACCCGTTGGGCTGATTAATTTAACCGGCGATCTATTCCAAGGCGTCAGGTCGACATCTGCCGCTGGGGGAACCAGTGCGCGGTCCGGTTGACGAAGGCGACCAGCGACAGCATCACCGGCACCTCGATCAGCACGCCGACGACGGTGGCGAGCGCGGCGCCGGAGCCGAAGCCGAACAGGCTGATGGCGGCGGCGACCGCCAGCTCGAAGAAGTTGCTGGCGCCGATCAGGGCGGAGGGGGCGGCGATGCAGTGGACCTCGCCGGTGACGCGATTGAGAAAGTAGCCGAGGCCGAAGATGAGATAGGTCTGCAGCA
Source organism: Microbaculum mangrovi (assembly GCF_051390635.1). Classification (NCBI taxonomy): domain Bacteria; kingdom Pseudomonadati; phylum Pseudomonadota; class Alphaproteobacteria; order Hyphomicrobiales; family Tepidamorphaceae; genus Microbaculum; species Microbaculum mangrovi. The sequence goes on along the minus strand of NZ_JBPODT010000001.1, from coordinate 607,774 downwards.
GGATCGGCACGGCGAGCAGCACGATGATGAAGGGCTGCGCCAGGATCTGCTCGCCCTGGAAGGCGAACAGCAGCACCAGCGTCGCCAGCAGGGCGATCACGGACACCGGCTGAAGCCGGGCCAGGAACGCGGCGAAGGCGGCCTCGCCGCGGCGCAGGACGGCACGGCGCAGCACCTGGGCGATGATCACCGGCACGACGATATAGAGGACCACCGAGAGAACCAGCGTGTCCCACGGCACGATGATCGCCGACAGCCCGAGCAGCAGCGCGACGATTGGCGCGAAGGCGAACACCATGATCGTGTCGTTCAGCGCGACCTGGGACAGGGTGAAATGCGGCTCGCCCCTGGTCAGGTTGCTCCAGACGAAGACCATCGCCGTGCAGGGAGCCGCCCCGAGCAGGATGAGCCCGGCGATGTAGCTGTCGACCTGATGCGCGGGCAGGAGCGGGCGAAACAGCCAGCCGATGAACAGCCATCCCAGCAGGGCCATCGTGAACGGCTTCACCGCCCAGTTCATGAACAGCGTGACGCCGATGCCGCGCCAGTGCTCGGCGACCCCGGACAGGGCAGCGAAGTCGATCTTCACCAGCATCGGGATGATCATCAGCCAGATCAGCGCGGCCACCGGCAGGTTGACGTGCGCGATCTCCATCGATCCGAGCGCCCGCGCGAAATCGGGAAAGACGTGGCCGAGCGCAACGCCGGCGACGATGCACAGGGCGACCCAGAGGGTCAGGTAGCGTTCGAAGAGCGTCATGGCGGCTGCGTCCGGTGGAATGTTCGAGCGGGCGATGGTCGGTAGGGCGATGGTCTTTTCGGGCGATCGTCGTTCGGGGGGCGGTTCAGGCTGCCGTTTCGTCGGCGCCCGGCTTGCCGATGTCGTGCAGGTGCTTCTGGAGAGTCAGCCGGTCGAGCGAGGAAAACGGCAGGTTGACGAAGATCGAGATGCGCTGGTGCAGCATCCGGTAGGTCTCCGCGAACGCCGCGCGCCTGACGGCTTCGCTGCCGGTGGCCGCGGCCGGATCGGGCAGGCCCCAATGCGCCGACATCGGCTGGCCGGGCCAGATGGGGCAGGCTTCGCCCGCCGCGTCGTCGCAGACGGTAAAGACGAAATCGAGCCGCAGCGCGCCGGTACCAGTGCCAGGGCCAGGGCCGGCGAACTCGTCCCACGATTTCGACCGCAGGTCGTCGACGGGATGGTTCAGGCCCTTCAACAGATCGATCGTGTAGGGGTGGACGGCGCCCTTGGGATGGCTGCCGGCGGACAGGGCGGTGAAGCGCGGGTTGCCGATCCGGTTCAGGATCGCCTCGGCGATGACGGAGCGGGCGGAATTGCCGGTGCACAGGAACAGCACGGTGTAGCGATCGGTGCTCATTCGGATACCTCGCAGGCGGGGGCGTCGGCGCAGCTTTGGGCGATCGCGTCGGACAGGCCGCCGCAGATCTCGGGATGGCCGCCGCAGCAGTCCTCGGTCAGATGCACCATCAGCCGCCGCATCTCCTCGATCGCCACCGCGTAGAAGATGTTGCGGCCGCGCCGCCAACTCGTGACGAGGCCGGCCTGCTCGAGCTGGGCGACGTGGAAGGTGAAGGCCGAGGGCCGCAGGTCGCAGGCCCGGGCGAGCGCGCCCGCGGGCATGCCCGACGGGCCGGCCCGCATGAGCGTGCGGAACAGGGCGAGGCGGTGGGTCTGTCCCAGCGCGGCGAGGCGGGTGACGGCGCGTTCGTGATCCATAGTTCAATGATACAAGAATTGTTGAAATGTCAATGGGCCAACAGCGCCGCTCGGTACCGCCGCGGTCGAGCAGGGCGGGGCCACGGGACACAATGCCGCCCGCCTCCCCATTGCGCCCCTTGCCCCGTTCGCCTAGATAGGCGGCGAATTCTCCGAAATCTCAGAACGGGTTAAGGGCGGATATGGCGCGCCAGTTCATCTATCACATGCAGGGCCTGACAAAGACCTACACGGGTGGCAAGAAGGTCCTGGAAAACATCAACCTGAGCTTCTACCCGGACGCCAAAATCGGCGTGCTGGGCCCGAACGGCTCGGGCAAGTCGACGCTGCTGCGCCTCATGGCCGGGCTCGATACCGAGTACTCCGGGGAGGCCTGGCTCGCGGACGGGGCGACCTGCGGGTACCTGCCGCAGGAGCCGCAGCTCGACGAGACCAAGGACGTGCGCGGCAACGTCATGGATGGCGTCGCCGAGAAGCAGGCGATCCTCGACCGCTACAACGAACTGATGATGAACTACTCCGACGAAACGGCGGAGGAGGCATCCAAGCTGCAGGACGACATCGACCGGCTGAACCTGTGGGATCTCGATTCGCAGGTGGAGCAGGCGATGGACGCGCTGCGCTGCCCGCCGCCGGACTCCGAGGTCTCCAAGCTGTCGGGCGGCGAGCGCCGCCGCGTGGCGCTGTGCCGGCTGCTTCTCGAGCAGCCCGACCTGCTGCTGCTCGACGAACCGACCAACCATCTCGACGCCGAGACCGTGCACTGGCTGGAAAACCACCTGCGCGAATATCCCGGCGCCATCCTGATCGTCACCCATGACCGCTACTTCCTGGACAACGTCACGGGCTGGATCCTGGAGCTCGACCGCGGCCGCGGCATTCCCTACGAGGGCAACTACTCGGGCTATCTGGAGAAGAAGGCCAAGCGGCTGGCGCAGGAGGGCCGCGAGGACGATGCACGCGAGCGCGCGCTGTCGCGCGAGCGCGAATGGATGGCCGCGTCGCCGCGCGCCCGCCAGGCCAAGTCGAAGGCGCGCATCCAGGCCTATGACGACCTGCTCAAGAAGAACGACGAGCGGATGAAGTCGAGCGCCGCGCAGATCGTGATCCCGCCCGGGCCGCGCCTCGGCGACGTCGTCATCAATGTCGAGCACCTGACGAAGGGCTACGGCGACCGGCTGCTGATCGACGATCTCTCGTTCAATCTGCCGCCCGGCGGCATCGTCGGCGTGATCGGCCCCAACGGCGCCGGCAAGTCGACGCTGTTCCGCATGATCACCGAACAGGAAACCCCGGATTCCGGCGAGATCGCCCTCGGCGATACGGTGAAGCTCGGCTATGTCGACCAGAGCCGCGACGCGCTCGATCCCAACAAGACCGTGTGGGAGGAAATCTCCGGCGGCAGCGAGGTGCTGGAACTGGGCAAGCGGGAGGTGAACTCGCGCGCCTATACCTCGGCGTTCAACTTCAAGGGCGGCGACCAGCAGCAGAAGGTCGGCTCGCTGTCGGGCGGCCAGCGCAACCGGGTGCATCTGGCCAAGGTGCTGAAGTCCGGCGCCAACGTGCTGTTGCTCGACGAACCGACCAACGACCTCGACACCGAGACGCTGGCCGCGCTCGAGGACGCGCTGGAGGATTTCGCCGGCTGCGCCGTCGTGATCAGCCATGACCGCATGTTCCTCGACCGCCTCGCCACCCACATCCTCGCCTTCGAGGGCGACAGCCATGTCGAATGGTTTGAGGGCAACTTCGAGGACTACGAGGAGGACAAGAAGCGCCGCCTCGGCCCCGACTCGGTGATGCCCAAGCGGATCAAGTACAAGCGGCTGACGCGGGCGTAGACGCGGTCAGCGGCTGGACGGATCGGCCTATCCGGGTCGTCTTTATGCCGATGACCGAAGCGGAGACCCTCGTGCGTCAGGATATGCGCGTGGAGCGTATCGAGAACCGGCTGAACCTGATCGCGGCGTCGTTCATACGGTAGAGGGCCGGGGCGCCGTCTTGCCTGCCGCCCGTGGGTCCCGGATCACGGCCGGGACACGCGGTTTCTGTTTGGCGTATAGCCGTGCCACCCGAACAGCCTCGTGCCCTGGACTTGATCCAGGGCCCATTCGGCGAGTGCGACGGTCGCCGGCCATTGCATCGATTCCCTCGGGCGAACGCACCGCGAGAGCCACGCTCCATGCGAAGCTGGTCGCGCGGCTACCGCTTGAGGCGCCGGAGCAGAGCCCTCTTGCGTCATCTGCGCGAGGTGAAGAACCGGCTGAACCTGATCGCGGCGTCGTGCATACGGTCGAGGGCCGGGGTGACATCGTCGCCGTCTTGCCTGCCGCCCATGGGTCCCGGATCACGGCCGGGACACGCGGTTTCTGTTTGGCGTATAGCCGTGCCACCCGAACAGCCTCGTGCCCTGGACTTGATCCAGGGCCCATTCGGCGAGTGCGACGGTCGCCGGCCATTGCATCGATTCCCTCGGGCGAACGCACCGCGAGAGCCACGCTCCATGCGAAGCTGGTCGCGCGGGTGCCGCTTGAAGTCCCGATGCGGTGATCCGTGCGGATCCGGTACAAGCGGCTGACGAGGGCTTGGAAGAGTCTGTGTTATTCCTGCGGTGTCATGCCCGGACTCGTTGCTGGCATCCATGAACACCCCGGGCGTATGGTGGCCATGGATTGCCAGGACAGGCCCGGCAATGACAGCCGGCAATGACAGTAGGAGTGTCGACGCCGGCGCGGTCTGCCCGCGAGTCAAAAACAGGGGTGATCCATGCCGACCTGGTCAGCCTCGCAGTATCTGAAGTTCGAGGACGAGCGCACGCGCCCGGCGGCGGAGCTGGTCGCGCGGGTGCCGCTTGAGGCGCCGGGGCGAATCGTCGACATCGGTTGCGGGCCGGGCAATTCGACCGAACTGCTCGTCCGGCGCTGGCCGGCGGCGGCGGTCGCCGGGTTCGACACCGCCGACACCATGCTGGAGGCGGCGCGCAAGCGGCTGCCGGAGACCGAATTCTTCAAGGCCGACGCGGCGCGCTGGATGCCGGACGCCGATGCCGACCTGATCTACTCGAACGCCACGTTCCAGTGGGTGCCGGACCATCTCGACGTGCTCGTCAGGCTGTTCGGTGCGCTGAAGCCCGGCGGCGTGCTGGCGGTGCAGATGCCCGACAACCTGGGCGAGCCGAGCCACGTGGCGATGGACGCGGCGGCGGGCGCGGGGCCGTGGGCCGGAAAGCTCGCCTCGGCCGGCCTCGCCCGCGATCCGCTGCCGGCGAAGCCCGTCTACTACGACCGGCTGGCGCCCATGTCGCGGAGCTTCGATATCTGGCACACGATCTACACCCATCCGCAGGCCGGCCCCGAGGGCATCGTCGAATGGCTGAAGGGCACCGGCCTGCGGCCCTATCTCGACCCGCTCGACGCGGCGGAGCGCGCGGGCTATCTCGACGCCTATACGGCGCGGATCGCCAATGCCTATCCGGCGCGCGCCGACGGCAAGGTGCTGCTGTGGTTCCCGCGGCTGTTCATCGTCGCGGTGAAGGCCTAGCGGACGGCTCTCTTCCGGCCGATGCCCGTCGGCTCAGTCGCGCGAAGTCGGGACGCCGGCTGCCAGGATACGCGGTCGTGGCCCCATCAGGGCGATCCCCGCTTTCGCGGGGGTGAGCGGTTTGGGGCCGCGGGGGATGAGCGGTCCGGGGCAGCGGGGGCCGGGTCGCCTAGCGCGCGGTGGCGGCGGTTTCCTCGAACAGGTTCAGGCTGGCGACGAGATCGCTGAAGCGTTCGCCCTGGACGACCACATGCGCCTTGAGCAGCGCCTCGGCGCGGTCCGGGTCGCCGGACAGGATCGCCTCGACGATCGCCTCGTGCTCGGCCAGGGACGTCTTCATGCGGTCGTGCACGCGAAGCTGCAGGCGGCGATAGGGCTTCAGCCGCCTGTGCAGGCGGCGGGCCTCCTCGGCGAGGAAGCCGTTGCCGCAGGCCGCGTAGATCGCATAGTGGAACTGCTCGTTCTCGTAATAGTAGGCATCGGTGTCGCCGCCGGAGGCGGCCTCGGCGCAGGCTTTGCCGGCGTCGGCAAGGTCGGCGCGCTGGCGGTCGGTGATGCGGCGGGCGGCGAGGCGGCCGCACATGCCTTCCAGCTCCGCCATGACCTCGAACATCTCGAACAGGCGGCCGGCGCCGATCCGCGCGACCACCGCGCCGCGGCGGGGCCTGTGCTCGACGAGGCCGGACCCGGCCAGCTCCAGCAGCGCCTCGCGGATCGGCGTGCGCGACACGCCGAACCGTTCGGCCAGCGCGGTTTCGTCCAGCCGGGTGCCGGGCGCCAGAGCGCCGGTGGCGATGTCCTGCTCGAGCGTGTCGCGCAGACGGGAGGCGGTTCGTTCACTCATTCCGTCAGCGTACAAGGATTGATCGATTGTATACAACAAAGTTGACGCGCCACTTATTCCATGATGCGCTGGGGGAAATACAAAGCGAAACAAACCAAGGGAGGACTACAGGCATGAGCAAGATGCTGAAGAGCGGTGTGGCCGCGATCGGGCTGGCGATCGCGCTGACGGGTGGCGCCGGCGCCGCCGAAAAGACGCTGAAGGCCTCGCATCAGTGGCCGGGCGGCAAGGGCGACGTGCGCGACGAGATGGTGCAGATCATCGCCCGCGAGATCGGCAACGCCGGTGTCGGGCTGGAGGTGCAGGTCTATCCGGGCGCCTCGCTGTTCAAGCCACGCGACCAGTGGGGCGCGCTGTCGAAGGGGCAGCTCGATATCGCCGCCTTCCCGCTCGACTACGCGTCCGGCCGCGTGCCGCAGTTTTCGGCGACGCTGATGCCGGGTCTGGTGCGCAACCATGACCGCGCCAAGCGGATGAACGATTCCGATTTCATGGCCGACATCAAGGCGCTGATCGAGGAAAACGACGTGGTCGTCGTTTCCGACGCCTGGCTCGCAGGCGCCTTCGCCTCGAAGCAGAACTGCATCACCAATCCCGAGTCCATCAAGGGCCAGGTGACGCGCGCCGCCGGCCCGGCCTTCGAGCAGATGCTGGCCGACGCCGGGGCCTCGATCGCCTCCATGCCGTCCTCCGAGATCTACTCGGCGATGCAGACCGGCGTGCTCGACGCCACCAATACCTCGTCCGGCTCGTTCGTGTCGTACCGGCTCTACGAGCAGGTGAAGTGCCTGACCGCGCCGGGCGCCAACGCGCTGTGGTTCATGTACGAGCCGATCCTGATGTCGAAGAAGACCTGGGAAGGGCTCAGCAAGGAGCAGCAGGACGCCGTGATGGCCGCCGGCCAGAAGGCCGAGGACTACTTCTTCGAGGAAGCCAAGAAGATCGACCAGAAGATGATCGACACGTTCAAGGAGAACGGCGTCGAGGTGGTCGAGATGTCGGGCGACGACTACAATGCGTGGCTCGAGGTCGCCAAGAAGTCGTCCTATGCGAACTTCGAAAAGGACGTTCCCGGCGGCAAGGAGCTGATCGAGAAGGCGCTCGCCGTCGAGTAAGTCCGTCGGTTCGCGGCGGCGCCGGAGGGACACGCCCGGCGCCGTCCGCTTCCCTGTAGCGTGGGGCCCGGTCCGGGGGGAGCGTAAGCCATGCAGACCTATATCCGCGTCGTGAGCTCCGTCTCCCGCGCGTTCGGCATTTTCTCGATGCTGTTGCTCGCCGCCGCCGTGCTGGTCGTCTCGCAGATGATCTTCGTGCGCTACGTCCTCAACGGCTCCACCATCTGGCAGACGGAGTTCGTGATCTACTCGATCATCGCCGCGACGCTGCTCGGCTCGCCCGCCGTGCTGATCGATCGCGGCCATGTCGGCGTGGACCTGCTGCCGGAGGCGATGCACGGCCGCGGCCGGCTGGTGCTGCAAATCATCGCCGGCGTTGCCAGCCTGGTGTTCTGCGCCGTGCTTGCGTGGTCGGGCTGGATCTATTTCCACGAGGCCCTGACGCGCGGCTGGAAGACGGCGACGGTCTGGGCGCTGCCGCTGTGGATCCCGCTGCTGCCGATGCCCGTCGGCATCGGCCTGTTGTGCCTGCAATATGTCGCCGAGCTGATGAAGCTCACCAATCCCGGACTGGGCGAGAGGCCGGCATGACGACGCTCACCATGGGACTTATGGTACTGGGCGTGCTCCTCGGCCTGCTGGCGACCGGGATGCCGATCGCCTTCGCGCTCGGTTTCGTCTCGATCGGCGCGCTGATCCTGACCGACGGCTTCGGCGCGCTCGGCATTATCGGCGAGACCTTCTTCGGCGGGCTCGACAGCTTCGCGCTGGTGTCGATCCCGATGTTCATCCTGATGGGATCGGCGGTCGCCTCGAGCCCCGCCGGCAAGGACCTCTACATCGCGCTGGACCGCTGGCTGAACCGGGTGCCCGGCGGGCTGGTGCTGTCCAATCTCGGCGCCTGTTCCATCTTCGCCGCGCTGTCGGGGTCGTCGCCGGCGACCTGCGCGGCCATCGGCAAGATGGGCATCCCGGAGATGGTGAACCGGGGCTATCCCAAATCGATCGCGGCGGGCTCGATCGCCGCCGGCGGCACCCTCGGCATCCTGATCCCGCCGTCGGTGACGATGATCGTCTACGGTATCGCCACGGAGACGTCGATCGGCCGGCTGTTCATCGCCGGGCTGCTGCCGGGCCTGCTGCTGACCGTGCTGTTCATGACCTGGACGCTGATCTCCTGCCGGCTCGCGGGCTACAGCTTCGAGCAGATGGCGCAGCGCTTCACCTTCAAGGAGCGCTTCCAGGCGCTGCCGCGGGTGCTGCCGTTCCTGCTGATCATCGCCGGAATCCTCTATGTCCTCTACGGCGGCGTCGCCACGCCGTCGGAGGCCGCCGGTGCCGGCGCGCTGTTCTGCATCGTCCTGGTCATCGTCATCTACCGGATCTTCAGGCCCGGCCCGCTGATCGAGGTTTTCCGCTCCTCGCTCAAGGAATCGGTGATGATCATGATGATCATCGGCGCCTCGGAGCTGTTCGCCTTCACGCTGTCGTCGATGTTTATCACCCAGTCGATCGCCGGCTGGATCGGCGACCTGGACGTGAACCGCTGGGTGCTGATGGCGCTGATCAACGTGTTCCTGCTGGTCGCCGGCTTCTTCCTGCCGCCGGTCGCGGTGATCCTGATGACGGCGCCGATCCTGCTGCCGATCATCACGCAGGCCGGGTTCGACCCCTACTGGTTCGCGGTGATCCTGACGATCAACATGGAAATCGGCCTGATCACGCCGCCGGTGGGGCTGAATCTCTACGTCATCAACGGGATCGCGCCGGACATCCCGCTGCAGACGATTCTGCGCGGTTCGCTGCCTTATGTGCTGTGCATGGTTGTCGGGATCGTCATCTTGTGCATCTTCCCCGAGATTGTCACCTGGCTGCCTACCGCGCTGATGGGGCCGGGGGGCTAGATGCCGATGCCTGCCAACCGAAGACCTGCCAACCAAAGAAAAGACGCCTGAACCATGACAACTTCGCTTTACGCCCGGCTCGCCGCGCGTTTTCCCGATCCCTCGAAGGTTTTCCTGGAGACGCACGACGGCCGCACGATCACCTATGGCGACCTCGACGCCGAGAGCGCGCGCATGGCCGGCGCGCTGATGAAGCTGGGCGTAAAGCCCGGCGACCGGGTGGCGGTGCAGGTGCGGAAATCGGCCGAGGCGCTGCTGCTCTATCTCGGCTGCCTGCGCGCCGGCGCGGTCTACCTGCCGCTCAACACCGCCTACACGCTGGCCGAGCTCGGCTACTTCATCGGCGATGCCGAACCGACCGTCGTCGTCTGCGATCCGGCCGTGCGCGAGGCGGTGGCCGCGCTGCCCGAGGCGAAGGGTGTCGCCGCGGTCGAGACGCTGGACAGCGCGGGGCGGGGCACGATGGCCGACAAGGCGGCGGGCCAGTTGGACACGTTCGCCGACGTCGACCGTGCCGGCGACGACCTCGCCGCGATCCTCTACACCTCGGGCACGACCGGGCGCTCCAAGGGCGCCATGCTGACCCAGGACAACCTGGCCTCCAACGCCGAGGTGCTGGTCGACGCCTGGCGCTTCACCGCCGACGACGTGCTGATCCACGCGCTGCCGATCTATCACACCCACGGGCTGTTCGTGGCCACCAACACGCTGCTGATGGCCGGCGGCACGATGCTGTTCCTGCCGAAGTTCGACGCCGACACGGTGCTGGCGCTGATGCCGCGGGCGACCGCGATGATGGGCGTGCCGACCTTCTACACGCGCCTCATCGACCATCCGGGGCTGACCCGCGAGGTCACGAAGACCATGCGGCTGTTCACCTCCGGATCGGCGCCGCTCCTGGCGGAGACGCACCGCGCCTTCGAGGAGCGCACCGGCCACCGCATTCTCGAGCGCTACGGCATGACCGAGACCAACATGAACACCTCGAACCCCTATGACGGGGAGCGACGCGCAGGCACGGTCGGCTTCCCGCTGCCGGGCGTGGACCTGCGCATCGTCGATCCGGACAGTGGGGCGGACTTGCCGCAGGGCGAGATCGGTATCATCGAGGTGAAGGGACCGAACGTCTTCAAGGGCTACTGGCGGATGCCGGAGAAGACGCAGGCGGAGTTCCGCCCCGACGGCTTCTTCATCACCGGCGACGTGGCGATGGTGGACGCCGACGGCTACGTCCACATCGTCGGCCGCGCCAAGGACCTGATCATCTCGGGCGGCTTCAACGTCTATCCCAAGGAAGTCGAGAGCGAGATCGACGCCATGGAGGGCGTCCTCGAATCCGCAGTCATCGGCCTGCCGCACCGCGATTTCGGCGAGGGCGTCACCGCCGTCGTCGTGCTGGAGAGCGGCGCCGTGATCGCCGAGGAGCACGTGCAGGCGCAGCTGAAGCAGCGGCTCGCCGCCTACAAGCTGCCCAAGCGGGTGTTCTTCGTCGACGCGCTGCCGCGCAACACCATGGGCAAGGTGCAGAAGAACGTCCTGCGCGATACCTACGCCAAGACCTACGAGGGCTAGGGGCGTCCGCTGGTTCTCGTGGAGGCGGGAAACGGGTTCGCCAAAGGCGAGCCTGATAAGCGGCAGGGCGATTCCCGCTTTCGCGGGAATGAGCGGAGCGCGAGGGGGCTATCCCCCCAGCGCCATCTCGCCGCGATCGAGCAGGATCGGGATGATCAGGTCCTCCTCGTCGTCGAGGTGGCGGTGGAGGCGCGTCAGGAAACCCGACAGCGTGTCCGACATCGCCTCGGCGGCGAAGCCGATGCGGTCGGGCGGGCCGGCGAGCGCCTGCGCGAGGCCGCCGCCGGCCTCCTGCAGCGCCAGCAGGCCGGCGTGGATCGCCTCATGGTCGTTCTCCAGGATGTCGAATCCGCGCGCGAGCCTCGGCTCGGTCCGGGTCAGCAGCGGGAAGTACTCGTGGTCCTCGATCATGTGATGACTTTCGAGCTGCTGGAGAAAGAACCGGATGCGCGGCAGGAACCACTGGCGGAACGCCTCGGCCGGGACGGTGCCGGCCTTGAGCTGGTCGGAGGCCGACAGCAGCGCGCCGTTAAGCTCGCGGAACATGTCATGGCGGCCGAGCCAGAACTTCGATAGCTCACCAAGATTGGGATGGGTCGGCCAGACCTCGCGCGGATAGCGCGCGATCAGCAGGCGCAGGTCGTCCGGCCAGCCGGTGCGGCGGTCCAGGTCCAGGGCAGCGTCAGGTCCGTCGGCGTCGGTCATGGGTGGCTATTGCTCGGGGTCCGCGGTTCGGTGAGCCCCACTATCTGGGACGCCGGATCCCGGACGCAAGCCGCCGCGACGTCACTCCGGCGTCACTCCGGCGTCACTCTGGCGTCACTGCGGCGTCGGCGCGGCCTTGTCGAACAGCTGGTAGGTCGTCGGATCGTCGGGGCACGGGCCGAGCTCGCATTCGGCGACGGTCGAGACCGTATTGCCCAGCGCGAGCAGCGCGAACAGGGCGAAAGCGGCGAGTGACAGGCCGGCGAGGCGGCGGGGCGCAGGTTCGGCTTCGGCTTCGAACTGGCCCTCGAAGAACAGCATGGCCGCCGATCCGAGGATGATCAGCGCGAACACCACGAAGGCCCAGGTGTAGAAGTGCAGGCCCAGGAAGGGATCGCCATAGCCGCCGGTGCCGGGCACGACGTGCAGGGCGATCTGGCGCAGGGCGACCGCCGCGCCGACGACCGCCGAGATGATCGCCATGGCGTAATGCGCCGGGCGCGGGCCGATGGCGACGTTCATGGCGATGCCGACACCGGCGATCACCATGCCGGCGCGCTGCAGCAGGCACAGGGGGCAGGGCAGGTCATGTTTCAGGAACTGATCGGCGAAGGCCATCAGCAGGGCGGCGGAGATCGCGAGCAGACCGAGCGCGTTCAGGGCGCGGGCAAGGGACGGGGTCATCGCGATGCCTCACAGATCGATGTTGATGGCGTCGGAAGCGTGCAGCCTGAACAGCACCAGCAACACCACGACGGAAAGCGCCCACAGGCCCGTAGCGGCGCCGCGCCAGCCCCGCCAGGCGGCCAGAAGCGCCAGAAAGGGAACAAGAAAGGGCAGGGCCATCATCGTCGGGTCTCCACACATCGTGTCGTCTGTTCGACGCGAATCGCGACGGACGTGGCGCAGCCTACAGGAAAGCTGCCGCCCGGGTAGCCGAAGCAACGCTCCTCTGCGATTTAGGCGATTGTGCCGGGCGGCGTTTCGTGGTTCTCCGTTGGAGATCGGAGGGCGCCCTGCAACATCTCATCGGAATCGGCTTTCGCATCGCGTCTGCGATGGTCCTCGTCGTCATGGCGGCGATGGTGAAATATCTCACCACCTCCGTTCCGATCGGCGAGCTCATGTTCGCGCGCAGCTTCTTCGCGCTGCCGCCGCTGGTGGTCTGGATGGCGTTCCGGCGCGAGTTCCCGTTTGCGCTCAAGACGCGCCGGTTCAAGGGCCACATGCTGCGCGGCGCGTTCGGGGCGGCCGCGATGGCCGGGTATTTCGTCGGCCTGAGCTATCTGCCGCTGCCGGACATGACCGCGATCTGGTTCGTGGCGCCGCTGCTGACGCTGGCGCTGGCCACCGTGATGCTCGGCGAGACGGTCGGGCTGTTGCGCTGGTCGGCCGTCGGGATCGGCTTCCTCGGCGTGATCCTGATCCTGTCGCCGCATCTCGGCAGCGGGCTCTCGGCCGCCGACGACGCGGCGATCGGGGCGGTGATCGGGTTCGCCGGGGCGGCGCTGACGGCGCTGGCGATGATCCAGGTGCGGCAACTGACGGGAACCGAGACGACGGCGGCGATCGTCTTCTACTTCAGCGTCACCGCCACGCTGTTCTCCCTGCTCACGCTGCCGTTCGGCTGGGTCGTTCCCGACGGCCGCACGGCGCTTCTGCTGGTGGCGATCGGGACCGTGGGCGGCGTCGGCCAGATCCTGCTCACGCTCGCCTATCGCTACGCCCCGGTCTCGGTGATCGCGCCGTTCGACTACACCGCGATGATCTGGTCGCTGCTGATCGGCTTCCTGGTGTTCGGCGAGGTGCCCTATCCGATCGTCCTGGTCGGCTCCGCGGTCGTCATCGGCGCCGGGCTGTTCGTCATCTGGCGCGAGCACCAGCTCGGCATCAAGCGGGAGCGCCAACGCAAGGCTGCACCGCCGCCGGTCTAGAGCCTGCCTCAGAACGCCTTGAAGGTGATGATCGTGTAGGTGTCGCGGATGCCTTCGAAGCACTGGACCTTTTCGTTGACGAAATGGCCGATGTCGGTTCCGGCGTCGACATAGAACTTCACCAACAGGTCGTAGTCGCCCGCGGTCGAATAGATTTCCGAGGCGATCTCCGCGTCGGCGATCTGGTTGGCGACCTCGTAGGAACGGCCGAGGTGGCATTTGATCTGGACGAAGAAGGGGATCATTGGCATCTCCGGATGAGTCGGATGGATGTGACCAGAAGCGCGGGCCGGCGGCAAGCCCGCGCGACTATGCCGGGGTGGCCAGGTCGACCAGATCGCGCGTCATCGCGCTGTCGGGATCGGCGAGCGGGGCGATGACGGTGAAGTGGTTGGCGCCGTCGACGGCGTGCCAGGCGGTTTCGACGCCGGCGGCCGCCCATTCCTCGGCGATCACCCGGCTCTGGCGCAGGAACTCGCCGCTTTCCTCGCCGCCGACCCAGGCGTGCAGGCGGCGGCCAGCGGGCGCCGGCCAGAACAGCGGGCTCTGGCGGGCGGCTTCCGCCGCGTCGAGCCGGAGCGCCGCGTTCAGATTCGTGTGGATGAGCGGTTCGAGCTCGAACAGGCCCGAGATCGGCTGGGCGCCGGGCACGGCCGGCCCGCTGGCGCCCCAGTCGGTCGCCAGCAGGGCGGCGGCGAGGTGTCCGCCGGCCGAGTGGCCGGAAACCGCCACGGGCACGCGGAAGCGGTCGAACAGCACGCGGGTCGCCAGCCGCATCTCCTCGACGATGTCGCCGATGCCGACGTCCGGACACAGGGTGTAGCCGGGAACCGCCACGGCGACGCCGTGGGCGACGGCGCCGGCGGCCAAGTGGCTGAAGAAGCTCTTGTCGAGGCCCTGCCAGTAGCCGCCATGGATGAACATCACCAGGCGCTCGACCCGGCTTTCGTCGGCGGGGAAGAACAGGTCGATGCGGTTGCGGGCGGCGGGCCCGTAGGCGAAATCGGCCTCCATCGCCGCGGCCTCGCGGAAGGCCGCCGCGTCGGCCGCCCAGCCCTCGATGATCGCCGGATGCCCGGGGACCCGTGCCCGGTTGTTGTATTCCGCCTCGTAGTCGATCCCGCTCATGCGTATTCCCTGGTGTTGGCCCCTGATGCGAGCCCTGGCCCCTATGTCGGCTCTTGAAAGTGCCCCGTATGTCCGCTACGTGACTAGCACGATCTCATTGGGGTGTCCCTAGGGGACTGAGAGGCGGTTCGCCAACCCATTGAACCTGATCCGGATTATGCCGGCGGAGGGATATGGGATGAAGCCGAACGCAGATCTTTTCTCCTCATTCGTCATTGCCGCGCGGCGCTTTCAGGGACGCCTGTTTCAGGGACGCCTGCTTCAGGGTTGCCTGCTTCAGGGTTGCCTGCTTCGGGGACACCTGCGATGACGGCTTTCTCCATCGATCCGAACGGCATCGTCGGCGCTGTCTCGCGGCTGCGCGCGCGCCGGCCGCGCGTCCATTGCATCACCAACGCGGCGGCGGTGACGCTCACCGCCAACGTGCTGCTCGCCGCCGGCGCCGTTCCCTCGATGACGGTGAACCCGGAAGAGGTGCCCGATTTCGTCGCCGGCGCCGATGCGCTGCTCGTCAACCTGGGTACGCTCGACCCGCAGCGCCAGGCGGCGATCGACGCGGCCGTCGAGGTGGCGACGGAGGCCGGCACGCCATGGGTGCTCGATCCGGTGTTCGTCGAGCGGTCGCCGGTCCGGCTCGCGCTGGCCAGGCGGCTCGCCGCGGCCGAACCGACGGTAATCCGCCTGAACCGGCCCGAGCTCGCCGCCCTTACCGGAACTGGTGCAGACGATATCGCCGGGGACGCTACCGCCGGGGACGAGGCGAGCGCCGATGCCTACGCGCTGTCGTCGCTGTCGACCGTCGCGCGCACGGGCGACGTCGATTACGTCACCGACGGGAGCAGGGCGGTCCGCGTTGCCGGAGGGCATCCGCTGACGACGCTGGTGACCGCCACCGGCTGCGCCACCGGGGCGCTGATGGCCGGGTTCCTCGCCGTGGAACACGATGCCGTCGTCGCGGCGGCCGCCTGCCTCGCCTTGGTCTCCGCCGCCGCCGAGCGGGCCGGCGCCGATGCGGCCGGACCGGGCACCTTCTCACCTTTGTTCATCGACGCGCTGAACCGGCTGACGCCGGAGGACATCGGCGCTTCTACGAGGATTTCATGATACCGCTCGATCTCAGACTCTACGGCCTCGTCGATCCCGCCCGCGCGGCCGGCCGCGATCTCGCCGGCCTGGCCGCCGCCGCGGCCAGGGGCGGCACGACGCTGATCCAGCTTCGCGACAAGACCGGATCGACACGGGATTTCGTGACCGAGGCGCGGGCGATCCACGCCGCCCTGCGCGGCACCGGCGTTCCGCTGCTGATCAACGACCGGGTCGACGTGGCGCTGGCGGCCGAAGCCGAAGGCGTGCATCTGGGCCAGGACGACATGGACGCGCGCGATGCCCGCCGCCAGCTCGGCCCCAATGCGATCATCGGGCTGACGATCAAGAACGCGGCGCATGTCGACGCCGCGCCGATCGGGGCGATCGACTACGTCGCCATCGGCGGCGTGTTCGAGACCGAGAGCAAGGACAATCCCGATCCGCCGGTCGGCATCGACGGGCTCACGGCGCTCGTGGCGCGCGTGCGCGCCCGCAAGGCCGACATGCCGGTGTGCGCCATCGCCGGCATCACCGAAGAGCGCGTTCCCCCGGTGATCGGGGCCGGCGCGGACGGCGTGGCTATCATCTCGGCGATCTTCATGGCCGACGATCCGGAAGCGGCCGCGCGCGCCCTGAGGGCCACGGTCGATACGGCGGTTTCAGCGGGGCAATCCAGATGACGGCGATCGCGGTCACCATCGCGGGCTCGGATTCCGGCGGCGGCGCCGGCATCCAGGCCGATCTCAAGACCTTCTCGGCGCTCGGCGTCTACGGCGCCTCGGTGATCGCGGCGCTGACCGCGCAGAACACCCGCGGGGTGACGGGCATCCACGATGTGCCGCCGGAGTTCGTGCGCGCGCAGATCGACGCGGTGTTCTCCGACCTCGCCGTCGACGCGGTGAAGATCGGCATGCTGAGCCTGCCCGACACGATCCGCGCCGTCGCCGACGGCCTTGCCGCCCACAAAGTCGAGACCATCGTGCTTGATCCGGTGATGGTTGCCCAGAGCGGCGACGTGCTGTTGCGCGAGGAGGCGATCGCCGTCCTGCGCGCGGACCTGATCCCGATGGCGCTCGTCATCACGCCCAACCTGCCCGAGGCGGCCCGGCTCCTCGACTGCGAAGAGGCGGCCACCGAGGATGAGATGCGCGACCAGGGCGAGCGCCTGCTCGGGCTCGGACCGAAGGCCGTGCTGATGAAGGGCGGGCACGGCACCGGCGCGGAGTCGGTCGACCTGCTGGTGACGGGCGAGGGCGTCACGCGCCTGGCCGCGCCGCGGATTGCCACCGAGAACACGCACGGCACGGGCTGCACGCTGTCGTCGGCCATCGCCGCCGGCCTCGCGCGCGGTCTGACGCTGGAACACGCCGTCGAGGGGGCAAAGGCCTATCTCACGGACGCGCTCAAGGCGGCGGACCGGATTTCCATCGGCCACGGCCACGGGCCGGTCCACCACTTCCATGCCGTGTGGGGCGCCAGGACTGGAGTGCAACCATGACGAAACAGACCTTCACGCGCCGCCAGGCGCTCGGCGCCGCGGGCGTGGTCGCGGCCGGGGCGGCCACCGCCGGCGCCGCCGTCACGCTTTCGACACCCGCCCTCTCGCAGGGGCTCGTCAAATGGAAGATGGCGACCTCCTGGCCGGCGAACCTGCCGGGGCCGGGCGTCAGCGCGGCGCGCCTTGCCGAGCGGATCGCGAGCCTGAGCGGCGGGCGACTGACCGTCGACCTCTTCGCCGCGGGCGAGCTGGTGCCGGCCTTCGGCGTGTTCGACGCGGTGTCGCAGGGCGTCGCCGAGATGGGCCACACCGCCGCGTTCTTCTGGCAGGGCAAGGTGCCCGGCGCGGTGTTCTTCACCACCGTGCCGTTCGGCCTGACGCCGCCGGAGCACGTCGCCTGGGTCGACCATGGCGGCGGGCAGGCGCTGTGGGACGAGCTCTACGCGCCGTTTGGGGTTAAGCCGTTCATGGCCGGCAACACCGGGTTCCAGATGGGCGGCTGGTTCAAGCGGCCGGTGAAGACGCTCAACGATCTCGCCGGTCTCAACATCCGGTCGGCCGGCCTCGGGGGCGAGGTGTTCCGGCGACTGAAGATGAACGCGGTGGCGATCCCGCCCGGCGAGATCTTCGGCGCGCTGGAATCGGGCGTCGTCGACGCGGTCGAGTTCCTCGGCCCGTTCTCCGATGTCGCGCTCGGCTTCGACCGGGTCGCGCCGTACTACCTGTGGCCGAGCTTCAACAAGCCGAACGGCACGGGCGAGGCGCTGGTGTCGACGGCGGCGCTCGATAGGCTCGATCCGGACCTGCGCGCGATCGTCGCCACGGCCTGCGCGGCGGAGGCGTCGGCGGGGCTGGCGGAAGCCGACTGGATGAACGGCGCCGCGGTCCGGAAACTGCGCAAGACCGACCACGTCACGTTCACGCGCTGGCCGCCCGTGGTGATCGAGGCGGCGAAGAAGGCGGCCACGGCCGTCGTCGCCGATCTGGCCGCGCAATCGCCGCAGACCGCGAAGATCGCCGAGTCCTATGCGTCGGCTGTGACGCAGCTCGGCGGTTGGTCGGAACTGTCGACCGGGCCGTATCTGACGGGCCGGGTGGCGTAGGGGACACGTCCCGCTCGCCACCCCGCGCCGCGGACTAATGCCAGGGGCGGGGCCCGGAGACCCGCTTTCCTGGGCGGCACGGCGGAAGCGGCACGGCGGAGCCGCTGGCCTGCCCCGTCTCGTCATTGCCGGGCGTGACCCGGCGATCCCGGGCGTATGGCACGAGATGCCCGGGTCGAGCCCGGGCATGACGTGGAGGGGCCGGAGGCCGTCGGTTAGGCGGCAACAACCTTCTGGCGCTGCTGGCCGAGGCCCTCGACGGTGAGAACCATCTCGTCGCCGGCCTTCAGGAAGACCGGCGGCTTCATGCCCATGCCGACGCCGGGCGGGGTGCCGGTGGTGACGATGTCGCCGGGCACCAGCTTCATGAAGCGCGAAATGTAGGCGATCAGCTCGACGACGCCGAAGATCATGGTCTCGGTCGAGCCGGTCTGCATGCGATTGCCGTTGAGGTCGAGGGTCATCGCCAGCGCCTGCGGGTCGGCGATCTCGTCGCCGGTCACCAGCCAGGGGCCGACCGGACCGTAGGTCGGGCCGCTCTTGCCCTTGACCCACTGGCCGGTGCTCTCGAGCTGCCAGAAGCGTTCGGAGACGTCGTTGCAGATGCAGTAGCCGGCGACGTGGTCGAGCGCCTTCTCGGCCGGCACGTTGAAGGCCTCGGTGCCGATGACGAAGGCGAGCTCGACCTCCCAGTCCGACTTGGCCGAATCCTTCAGCAGCACGACGTCGTCGTCGGGGCCGCAGATCGAGGTCGGCGCCTTGTTGAACAGGATCGGTTCCTTGGGGATCGGCATGCCGGATTCGGCGGCATGGTCGGCATAGTTCAGGCCGACGGCGAGGAAGTTGTGGGGCATCGGCACGCAGGAACCGAAGCGCGCGCCGGCGGGCGCGGCGGGCAGCGTCGTCGGGTCGACAGCGCGCAGGCGGTCGAGCCCGGCCGGCGACAGCACGGCGCCGGAAATGTCGTCGACCACCGAAGACAGGTCGCGGATCGAGCCGTCGGCGGCGACGATACCGGGCTTTTCGCTGCCCGAGGGGCCGAAGCGGACGAGTTTCATAGGTGTATTCCTCTTAAGACGTGGTCTTTTGTGAAAATCGGGCCGGATCATCGGTGATCGGCCCGCCCGCCGCAAGCAGCAGGTCGGCGTTCCGGCCCGCTAACGTGCCCTTGCGTCGGAAAATGTGCTTTTCGCTGCCGGTACAGGCGGCGTCAGGACAGAACGCCGATCACCCGTTCGAGCACGGCCGGGTCGTGATGGGCCTGGTAGATCGGCGGCGGCCTGTCGTCGAGACGCAGCAGGGTCGCGACCGCGAGCCTGGCGGAGCGTACCGCGTATTCCATGGTGAAGGCGGCCTCGTCGGGGATCTCGCAGAACTGCCCGATGAAGCCGAAATTCGTCGATCCCTCTGGAACGACCGCCGGCCGGTCGCCATGCGTGCGCGCCATCCAGACGCTGCCGGCGTAGGGCAGGAGGCAGGGAATGCAGGTCGAGGTGCCGACGATCGTCTCGACGTGATCGCCGAAGCCGGCGTGGCGAAGCGTCTCCTCCAGGATCTCCGCGCCGTTGCAGGCCGTCATCGGCTTCTCGACGAAATTGCCGACCCTGTCCGGGTAGAGCGCGTAGCCCCACCAGGCCATGACGTCGGCGGGCTGGTTCAGGAATTCGGGCTGGTGGAAGATCGCCACCGTGATCAGCCAGTTGGAGTCCTTGAACGTCAGCAGGCCGCCGCGCCCGGGCTCGCTGCCGGTCAGCGCCGTCATCAGCTCGAAGAACGTCGCGTCCCTGGTGGTGACCGTGTAGGTGAACCACTTGGTGTCGGGCACGTGCGCGGCGCCGAAGAAGGTCTGCGGCCGGCCGAACTCCGGTCGGCCGAGCGCCAGCCGTTTCCACAGCGCCCAGTAGTTGTCGGCGAGCGCCAGTTCGGGCGGTCGCGACATGGAGCCGACGGCCATGTCGGAGACCTGGGAGCCGTTGGTCACCAGGACCACGTCCTGCTCGCCGATCTCGACCTTCAGATCCTTGCCGTCGTAGCGGTATTCCAGCCAGTTGGCGGTGATCTCGGCCGGCGACGACTTGAACTCGACGTCCGTCACCGTCGCGCCGGTGAGAAAGGTCACGCCCTGCTTCCGCAGCCAGTCGGTGATCGGACCTATGATCGCGTCGTACTGGTTGTACCGCGTCCGCAGGATCGTCTTCATCGTCGACAGTTCCGGCAGGATGTGCAGGAACCGGTACATGAACCGTCTGAACTCGATAGCGCTGTGCTGCGGCAGCGCGTTCATCAGGGTGGTCCAGAGGATCCAGAACTCGGTCTCGAAGAAGTCGTCGGTGAAGAAATCAGAGACCGACTTGCCGTCCAGGAACGGCTCGGGCGTCAGTGCGAGCTTGAGCATGTCGGCCCGGTTGCGGACGCTGAGGCCGAAGCGGTCGGAATGAACGACGGCCCCGTCGCGGTCGACGATGCGCAGGCGGTCGTCGTATCCGTAGCGTTCGTTGAACTCCAGGATCTCGTCCTGGATGGACCGCTGCGGGTCGCTGGCGGAGGGGACGAGGGAGAACAGCTCGAAGGCGCAGCGGTATTCCCGTTCGAAGACGCGGCCGGTCGGCAGCACGTAGCCCGTGTCCGGCCCGCCGGACATCGCCATTGCGCCGCCCAGCGACGGGCCCGCTTCGTAGACGGTGATGTTGTTGGCGAGGCAGCCGCCGTCCTTGATGAGATAGGCGGCCGCGGCGAGCGAGGCGATGCCGCTGCCGACCAGATGCGCCTTCATCGTCGCCCTCCCATCGGTCCGCCGGATGGACGCGGCCATCGCCGCGACGACGGTCGGGAAAGCGCCGCCCGGCGTTATTCAATCGGTTAAACAGTAGCACCGGAGCGACGGTGCGCAAGCGGCGGGACGTGCCGCGATCCCGATGGCGCGGTTCCGATCGGCGGTCGCCGTTTGAATGATAATAAGTATCAATAGCTAGCGCATTGTTTTTGTTGACGTTTTTGAGAATTTCCCTATGTCGGCGGGGGCAGTTCCCGCCGCCAGCCTTCCACCACCGTCCGGAGCCTTCCATGTCCCCGATCTCCATCGGCATACTCGCCATCGGGATGTCCATCGACGCCTTCGTCGCGAGCCTCGGGCAGGGGGCGACGCCGGGCGCGTTGCCGGGCGCCCGGTCCGGCTGGACGCGCGTTCTGCGCACCAGCGCGATCTTCGGCGGCGTGGAAGCGGTCGCGCCGCTGATCGGCTGGGGCCTCGGCCTGGTCGCCCACCGATACATCAGCGCCATCGATCACTGGATCGCGTTCGGCCTGCTCGCCGGCGTGGGCGGGCGGATGGTGTTCCACGCGCTCGCGCGGCCGGCCACTGCGCCAAGCGCTGGGCCAGGCGCCGGGCCGTCCGGCGCCTCGCGGCGGACCGGATGGACCGTGTTCGCCACCGCCGTCGGCACCTCCATCGACGCGATGGCGGTGGGCGTTTCGCTGGCCCTACTGGACGTGCAGATCGTCGTCGTGGTGATCGCCGTCGGCCTGACGACGATGGCGATGACCGCCATCGGCACCTATGCGGGCGGATTCCTCGGCCAGCGCGTCGGCAGAGCCGCCGAGGTCGTCGGCGGCATCGCCCTGGTCGGGCTCGGTGGGATGATCCTGATGGATCATCTCGCGGCCTGAGCGGAGCAAGGCAGGACCTGCGCCGCTACCACGTTCCGTCGAAATAGCCACCGTCGAGCAGGATGTTGCGGCCGGTCATGTAGCCGGCGTGGACCGAGCACAGGAACGCGCAGGTCTGTCCGAACTCGGCGGGATCGCCGAAGCGGCCGGCGGGAATCGTCGCCATGCGCTGGGCGGCGATCTCGTCGACGGACTTGCCCGCCGCGGTGGCGCGCGGGCCGTGGGTTGAGCGCAGCCGGTCGGTGTCGAACATGCCCGGCAGCAGGTTGTTGATGGTGACGCCGCGGTCGGCGACCTTGCGGGCGACGCCGGAGACGAAGGCGGTGAGGCCGGCGCGGGCGCCGCTCGACAGATCGAGGCCGGGAATCGGGGCCAGCACCGAGGACGAGGTGATGTTGACGATGCGCCCGAAGCCGCGCTCGGCCATCGGATCGATCACCTTCTGAATCAGCTCGATCGGCGTGACCATGTTCATGACCGTGCCCTTCAGCATCGCCTCGCGGTCGAGCTCGCGGAAATCCTTCAGGGGCGGGCCGCCATTGTTGTTGACCAGGATGTCGGGATCCGCGCAGGCGGCGAGCAGGGCTGCCTGGGTTTCGGGCAGGCTGACGTCGCCGGCCACCGGGACCACCGTGGCGCCCGTGGCTTGCGCGATTTCGCCGGCGACGCGCTCCAGACGTTCGCGATCGACACCGTTTATGACGACCTCGCATCCCGCTTCCGCCAGCGCCTCGGCGCAGGCGCGTCCGAGTCCCCGGCTCGAGGCGCAGACGATGGCGCGCTTGCCCGCAATACCCAAATCCATGCCGCAATCCTTCCTGTTTTTCGTTCCCGGGGGTTTTCGGCCATGTCGGAACCGGTCGCAAGGGGGTATGCGGGGAGCTGCGGATTTCACGAACTCCGGATTTCCGCTATATTGCGATACGGTGACGCCCCGTCATAATCATGCCAAGTGAATCATATTATTGGTGCGGCAAGCTAGTGGGGCGACGAGAACGGGGCGAGTGTTACCGTGAGCCGGCAGCTCAAGGCCAGGACCTACCGGAGCCTATTCATCTCTGATCTGCACCTGGGAACCAAGGGTTTCCAGGCAGAACTGTTCCTCGACTTCCTCAAGCACCATGACGCCGAGACGATCTATCTGGTCGGCGACATCATCGACTTCTGGCGCCTGAAGCGCACCTGGTACTGGCCGCAGCAGCACAACGACGTCATTCAGAAGCTGCTGCGCAAGGGGCGCAAGGGCACCCGGCTGATCTATGTGCCCGGCAACCACGACGAATTCCTGCGCGAATATATCGGCACCCGTTTCGGCGGCATCGAGGTGATGCGCCGGGCCATCCACACGACCGCCAACGACGAGAAGCTGCTGGTCATCCATGGCGACGAATTCGACGTGGTGGTCCGCTATGCCCGCTGGCTGGCGATGCTCGGCGATGTCGGCTACGCCTTCGCGCTGACCTGCAACACCCACTTCAATTACGTGCGGCGGAAACTCGGCTTCCCGTACTGGTCGCTGTCGGCCTGGCTGAAGCTGAAGGTGAAGAACGCCGTCAACTTCATCGGCGAGTTCGAGCAGGCGCTGGCGGCGGAAGCCGCGAGCATCGACGTCCACGGCGTCGTCTGCGGCCACATCCATCATCCCGCCGACCGCATGATGGACGGCGTGCGCTACCTCAACTGCGGCGACTGGGTGGAAAGCTGCACGGCGCTCGCCGAGCGCGAGGACGGCACCCTGGAGATCATCCACTGGCCGGTCGTCCTCGGCACCATGACCGCCGCCGAGATCGGCACCGAGCAGGCGGCGGCCTGAGGTATGGTCCATGCTGCGGCGTCATCCATGAAACGTCTCGTTCTCGCCACCGATGCCTGGCATCCGCAGGTCAACGGCGTGGTCCGGGTGCTCGATCGGCTGCGCCGGGAAACGCCGGCCTTCGGGCTGGAGATCGCGGTCGTTTCGCCGGAGGGCTTCCCGACCTTGCCGCTGCCGACCTACAGCGAGATCAAGCTGGCGTTGTGCGCGCCCGGCGAGGTCGGCCGCCGGATCGCGGCGGCGGATGCCGACTACGTCCATATTCCCACCGAAGGGCCGATCGGCATGGCGGCGCGGCGCTGGTGCCGGCGCGAGGGCATCGGCTTCACGACGAGCTTCCACACGCGGTTCCCCGAATATCTGGCGCGGCGCCTGCCGGTGTCGCCCGATCTCGCCTATGC
The DNA here is from genome assembly GCF_051390635.1 of Microbaculum mangrovi. NCBI lineage: Bacteria > Pseudomonadati > Pseudomonadota > Alphaproteobacteria > Hyphomicrobiales > Tepidamorphaceae > Microbaculum > Microbaculum mangrovi. The sequence goes on along the minus strand of NZ_JBPODT010000001.1, from coordinate 583,727 downwards.
GTGGCTGCGCCGCTTCCACAACGCCGGCCGGGCGACGCTGGTCTCCACGCCGCGGCTGGCCGACGAGCTCAAGCGGCGCGGCTTCACCAAGACGGCGATCTGGCCGCGCGCCATCGACACCGACGTCTTCTGCCCCGGCGAGCCGGCGCGGCTCGGGTTCCCCGGACCGATCTTCCTGTATGTCGGCCGTATCGCGGTGGAGAAGACCATCGACAGGTTCCTGGCGCTCGATCTTCCGGGGACCAAGGTGGTTGTCGGCGACGGGCCGCAGCGCGCCGAGCTGGAACGGCGCTACCCGGACGCGAAATTCCTCGGCGTGCATCTCGGCGAGGACCTGGTGAAGCTCTACCGGGCCGCCGACGTGTTCGTGTTCCCGAGCCGCACCGATACGCTCGGCCTCGTCTCCATCGAGGCGATGGGGTGCGGCGTGCCGGTCGCCGCCTTCCCGGTTCTGGGGCCGATCGACGTGATCGGCGAGTCCGGGGCCGGGGTCCTGGACGAGGATCTCAGGGCCGCCGCCCTTGCCGCGCTCGACATCCCGCGCGAGGCCTGCCGCGCCCGCGCGCTCGACTTCAACTGGAGTAAGAGCGCGGCGGCCTTCGTCGACCGGATCGAGGCCGCCAACGGATCGCTGGCCGAGGCTTGTTGAGGGGGCTTGCTGAGGCGGCCCACCGAGGCGGCTTGCCGAGAGGGCTACAGGGGCGGCTTGCCGCCCGAGCGCGTTGGTGTAGGCTCCCGGTCGGGGCCTGCACGGAGCCATCGGCCATGAACCCGGGCATCACATCGATACCGTCCTTCGACGATCTCCAGACCGCCGCCGAGCGGCTTGCGGGCGTTGCCATCAAGACGCCGCTGATCCGCTCGCCGGTGCTCGACGCACTGACCGGCGGAACGGTGCTGCTGAAGCCGGAAACGCTGCAGCGGACGGGATCGTTCAAGTTCCGCGGCGCCTATAACGCCATTGCCGGCCTCGACAGCGCGCAGCGCGAGCAGGGCATCGTCACGTGCTCGTCGGGCAACCACGCGCAGGGCGTCGCCGCCGCGGCCGCCCTGTTCGGGGTGCCGGCGACGATCATCATGCCGGAGGACGCGCCGCGCCTGAAACGCGAGCGCACCGAGTCCTACGGCGCGCGCGTCGTGCCCTACGACCGGGCGACGGGCGACCGCGACGCGATCGCCGCCGACGTCGTGGCGGAGACCGGCGGCGTGTTCGTCGCGCCCTATGACGACGCCGGCGTGATCTGCGGGCAGGGGACCACCGGCATCGAGATCGTCGGCCAGGCCGGCGAGATGGGCTTCGAGCCGGACACCGTCCTTGTCCCCTGCGGCGGCGGCGGCCTGACGGCGGGCGTGTCGCTGGCGGTGAAGAGCCTGTCGCCGTCGACGTCCGTGATCACCGTGGAGCCGGAAGGGTTCGACGACCACGCCCGCTCGTTCCGGTCGGGCCATCGCGAACGCAACCCGGAGAAATCCGGCTCGATCTGCGATTCGCTGCTCGCCAACCAGCCCGGCGCGCTGACCTTCGAGGTCAACCGGTCGCGCGTTGCCGGCGGCCTCGCGGTCAGCGACGACGAGGCGCTGGCGGCGGTGGCCTTCGCCTGGCGCGAACTGAAGCTGGTGGTGGAGCCGGGCGGCGCGGTGGCGCTCGCCGCCGTCCTGTCGGGCAAGGTCGAGACGAAGGGCAGGACGATCGCGGTCGTGCTGTCCGGCGGCAACGCCGATCCGACCGTGTTCGCCCGCGCCGTCGGCGTCTCGTGAGCATCCGGCCGGCGGGCCCCGGGCCCTAGCTGAAGAGGATCATCTTCTGATCGAAGGTCAGTCCGGTCAGATCGGCCGGCGGGTCGGTGCGCCCGTGCGCCTTCGGGCCGGGCTGAGCGGGTATCGTCTGGACGTTGCCGACGCCCGTCCCAGGTGACGCGCCGTGTCCGCCTTCGGCCGGTTCCGACAAAGCGGGGTCTTCCGCGATGGGGGCCGCGGGCCCCTCCGGGGCGCCGGGTACTTCCAGGGCGGCGGGTACTTCCGGGGCGGCGGGCCCCTCCGGGGCGGGGGCCTCCAGGTCGGCATGTTCGCCGTGGTCCGTGCTGCCTGCCGGCGCGGCCGGATCGGCGTCGTCGAACGCCAGGTCGCCGGCTTGAGCGGCCATGGTGCCGCCAGGACGTTCGGGCGGCGGCTGCGCGGGCTCGTCCAGGCCGTCGTCGGCGTGCCATTCGACCTCGGTCACATCGACGATCTCGATATCCTCGACGTCTTCCAGGAAGCGGCCGACGGCCGGGTCCTCGGCGAAGATGTCGGGCGTGTCCGGCTCCGCCTGCGGTTCGGCTTGCAGGGAGACCGTATCGAGGAGGCCGGCGATCCCGATGTCGAGCTGGCGCAGGGCGCGGCCCATCGTGTCCATGCCCTTGAACGCGACGGTGACGTCCCGGCAAGCGGCCTGGATATCGACCGCGTGGCGGTCGATCATGTCGCAAAGCTCGGCGGAAACCTGCCTTTCGCGAAGGCTCCAGACGGTCTCCTGGATGCGCTCGGCGGCCTCGTGCGCCTGAAGGGCAGCCGACTTGCCGCATTCGGACTCGCTCACGAAGTCGACGCCGTCGGCGCTGCGGCGCAGCGCGCCGTCTTCGTTGTAGCGAGGCACCGCCGCGATCTCGACGCGGGCGCGGCCGACGATGTCCCTGAGGCCTTCGAGCTCCCGCGCAATCGCGTCCAGCTCTGGCGCGGGCGCTTGTGCCGCCGGACGGGCGATCGATTTTTCCAGGCGTTGCAGCGCGGAGAGCAGCGCGCGGGTGTCGGCGGTGCGGTTGCGGCGGGCATATTCGTCGAGGAACCAGCGACCGCGCGCGGTTTCCGTCACCGCGGCGAGAATTGCCTCGTAGTCCGGATCCAGGACGTGGGCTATTTCCCGTCCCGCGCCCGATCTGGTGGCCGGCACGGACGGCTTGTCCGGCACGTCCGGCTTGTCATCGGATGTCGTCATGGATGGCTGCCCGCGGTGTCGTTGTCATGGACCGGAAGCGCTTCATCTGGAGCCTGTCGCTCTACTGCACGACCCTGATTCTGATACTCGGCCTGTAACGTCCCTATCGACCGCCGTGGATCGAATCTCGCGGCCTTTCCGCCACGCAGACTAGCGTGATTCTCGCGATTTCCATGGTCGTTCGTCTCGGAGCGATGCCGGTGACGACGTTGCCAGCCAGCGCGGATCGCCTTTCCGGCGCTCGGCTTTGGGCCTCGCGCATTCGGGACTTGAAACGCAATGCGTTTCATCCACTAGCGCGGATCGCCTTTCCGGCGCTCGGCTTTGGGCCTCGCGCGTTCGGGACTTGAAACGCAATGCGTTTCATCCGCTAGCGCGGATCGCCTTTCCGGCGCTCGGCTTTGGGCCTCGCGCGTTCGGGACTTGAAACGCGATGCGTTTCATCCGCTAGCGACGGATCGCCTTTCCGGCGCTCGGCTTTGGGCCTCGCGCGCTCGGGACTTGAAACGCAATGCGTTTCATCCGCTAGCGCGGATCGTCCCTCACCCCCACAGCCCCGGTTCGGGGGGGAAGACCAGGCTGTCCTCGTAGCGCAGGCCGGGCTGGCGGTCGCGGGCGAGCAGGAGCGGGCCGTCGAGATCGACCCATTCGGCGCCCTGGGCGACGAGCATCGCCGGGGCCATGGCAAGCGAGGTCGCCAGCATACACCCAACCATGACCTTCATGCCCGCCTGGCGGGCGGCATTCGACAGGGCGAGCGCCTCCGTCAGGCCGCCGGTCTTGTCGAGCTTGATGTTGATCGCATCATAGCGCGTCGACAGTCCGGTAAGGCTGGCGCGGTCATGAATGCTTTCGTCGGCGCAGACCGTAATCGGCCGGTCGATATCGGCCAGGACCTCGTCCGCATCGGCGGGAAGCGGCTGTTCGACCAACTCGACGCGGGCGTCGGCGCAGGCCGCCAGCAGCGACTCGATATCGGCCGGAGACCAGCCCTCGTTGGCGTCGACGATCAGGCGCGAGTCCGGCGCCCCCTCGCGCACGGCAGCGATCCGTTCGGCATCGCCGTCGCCACCCAGCTTGACCTTCAGAAGCTCGCGGTGGGCGGCCTTCCGCGCGGCCTCGCGCATCGAGTCCGGCGTTCCGAGGCTCAGCGTATAGGCGGTCACCAGCGGTTTCGGCTCTGTAAGGCCCGCGAGTTCGCGAACGCTCTTGCCCTTTTCCTTGGCTTCCAGGTCCCAGAGGGCGCAATCGAGCGCGTTGCGCGCCGCCCCGGCCGGCAGGATTTCCGCCAGTTCCTCGCGGCTCAGACCGTGGGCGACCGTGTGGGCGAGGCCGGCGATCTCGTCACGGATGCCCTCGACGGTTTCGCCGTAGCGGGCATAGGGAAGGCATTCGCCGCGGCCGAGATGGGCGCCCGTCCGTATCTCGGCGACCACGACGGTCGCCTCGGTCTTGGTGCCGCGGGAAATCGTGAAGCCGCCGGCGATCGGCCAGGATTCGACTGAGACCGTGAGATCGCCCTTCATTGCGCGTGGAACTCCCTGATCATGCGTTCGACGATGCCCTCGACGCCGAATCGCACGGGATCGGTCGTGGGAACGCCGTGTTCGATCGCGATCTCCTTGCACAGGGCCTTGGCCTCGGCCTCGTCGAGCTTCTCGGTGTTGACCGCGATGCCGACGCAGATGATCGCGGGGTTGGTCAGCTTGCCGCAATAGACGGTGGCGTCGATGACCTCGCGGATCATCGGGATCGGGTGCTGGACGTTGCGCATCTGGGTGCGGGTCGGCTCGTGGCAGACGACGAAGGCATCCGGCTGGGCGCCATGCAGCAGGCCGAGGCTGACACCGGCGAAAGAGGGGTGGAACAGCGAGCCCTGGCCCTCGACGACGTCCCAGTGATCGGGCTCGTTGGCGGGCGTCAGCCATTCGGCGGCGCCGGAGATGAAGTCGGCCACCACCGCGTCGACGGAAACGCCGCGACCCGAGATGAAGATGCCGGTCTGGCCGGTGGCGCGGAAGTCGGCGTTGAGGCCGCGACCGCGCATGCCCTTCTCGAGCGCCAGCGCGGCGTATTTCTTGCCGACCGAGCAGTCGGTTCCAACCGTCAGGAGCCGCAGCCCCTGGCGTTTGGTGCCCTTGCCCGTGGCGAAACGCTGGGAGCTGTGGCGCACGTCGAAGAGCTGGCGGCCGTTGCGCGCGGCCGCTTCGGCGATGGCCTCGACCTCGCCGAGCCGCATGTGCAGGCCGCTGGCCACGTCCATGCCGGCATCGAGCGCGGCGACGATCGTCTCGACCCAGTGGTCGGGAAGGACGCCGCCGGGGTTGACGACGCCGACGATCATGGTCTTCGCGCCGGCTTCGACGGCGCCCTGGATGTCGGTCTCCGGCAGCTCCGCATCCGCGTTGCAGCCGGGCAGGCGCAATTGGCCGACGCACCAGTCGCGGCGCCAGTCGACGATGCCATAGGCGGTTTTGGCGGCCAGATCGTCGTGGACGTCGCCGAGGAACAGCAGGTAGGGACGCGCGATTTCCATGCTATCTAGATCCTGAAGGGTGAAGAGTCGTTTCGCTTACGGGGATCGCTGCCGGGGGGTTGCTGCCAAGGTCAGCGGCCATCAAGATGCGCCGTATTATGGAAGGCCAGCGGGCTGACGCAAGCGTCCGCTCGCAGAGGGTGGGCAATCTGACGATATGGACCAGCGTCCGGCGATAATCGTTACGGGTTCCGGCGATTCGCTCGTTTTTTCCGCGGCGGGGAACTGGACCGTCGTCGAGTCGGAGAGGCTCGACGGTGAGATCAGCCAGGCGGCGAAACTGCCCGCCGGCGTGCGCCGGGTTTCGATCGACCTGTCCGGAATCGACCGGTTCGACACCGCCGGCGCGTGGCTTATCCACCGCACCGCCCGCAGCCTGATGGGCGCCGGCATCGAGGTCGCCTACACCGGCGTCGGGCCGGCGCGCGAGATCCTGATCGGGGAGGTGGAGAAGGCCGAGCACAAGCCGGTGCCGCCACGCGAACGGTCGCCGATGGTGCTGCAGCTGGTCCGCGACACCGGCGAGGCGGTGATCGAATCGGGGCGCGATCTCACCCGGCTGACGGAGCTGCTCGGCGCCTCCATGGTGATCATGCTGGGTTTCCTGGTCCGCCCCTGGCGGTTCCGGCTGACCTCGATCACCTATCATCTGGAATACATGTGCGTGCGCGCGGTGCCGATCATCGCGCTGATCTCGTTCCTGATCGGCGGCATCATCGAACAGCAGGGCGCCTATCAGCTGCGCCAGTTCGGCGCCGAGATCCTGTCGATCGATCTGGCCGGTATCCTGGTGTTGCGCGAGATCGGCCTGCTGCTCACCGCGATCATGGTGGCGGGCCGGTCGGGCAGCGCGATCACGGCCGAAATAGGCTCCATGAAGATGCGCGAGGAAATCGACGCACTGAAAACGCTGGCCCTCGATCCCGTCGAGGTGCTGATCGTGCCGCGCCTGATCGCGCTGGTGATGGCGCTGCCGCTCCTGACCTTCGTCGCCGACATCTCGGCGCTGACGGGGGCGGGGCTGGTCGCCTGGATCTATATCGACATGCCGCCGGCCAGCTTCATCCCGTACCTGCGCAGCGCGGTGGAGATAAACACCTTCATGGTCGGCCTGATCAAGGCGCCGTTCATGGCGCTGGTGATCGGCATGATCGCCTGCCTGGAGGGCCTGCAGGTGAAGGGCAGCGCCGAATCACTGGGTCGCCAGACGACCGCTTCGGTGGTGAAGGCGATCTTCATGGTCATCGTGCTCGATGGCATGTTCGCCATGTTCTTCGCGGCGATCGACTACTGATGGCCGAGGTGGGACAAATGGAACGGCCTGTCGCCGACGGACCCGGGAAACCCGCCGACGTGATCATCCGCGCGCGCGGGATCACCGTCGGCTTCAGCGAGGCCAACATCCTGGACGGCCTCGACATCGACATCTATCGCGGCGAGGTCCTCGGCGTGGTCGGCGGATCGGGCACCGGCAAGTCGGTGCTGTTGCGCACGCTGATCGGGCTTCTGCCGCGCCGCGCCGGCTCCGTCGAGATGTTTGGCGTGGACATCGACACGGCGAGCCGGGAGGAGCGTCGCGCCGTCGAGCGGCGCTGGGGCATCCTGTTCCAGCAGGGCGCGCTGTTCTCGTCGCTGACGGTGAAGCAGAACATCCAGGTGCCGATGCGCGAGCATCTGCACCTGCCGCAATCGCTGATGGACGAGCTCGCCGAGCTGAAGATCGGCATGGTGGGCCTGCGGCCTGACGCGGCCGACAAGTATCCCTCAGAGCTGTCCGGCGGCATGATCAAGCGCGCCGCGCTCGCCCGCGCCCTTGCGCTTGATCCCGATCTCGTCTTCCTTGACGAGCCGACATCGGGTCTCGATCCGATCGGCGCGGCGGAATTCGACGATCTGATCTCGAAACTGCGCGACACTTTAGGTCTGACGGTTTTCATGGTAACCCACGACCTCGATAGCCTGTTTTCGATTTGCGATCGGGTTGCGGCCCTCGGCAACAAGCGCATTCTTGTGGCGGGGGATCTGAAGACGGTGATCGAGAACCCGGATCCCTGGATTCAGGAGTATTTCCGCGGCAAGCGGGCACGCGGCGTTGCCGCCAGGATAAGTCGGAGTTAGCGGCGGGTATGGAAATCCGATCCAGCCCACTTATCGTCGGTTTTTTCACGCTCGCGGTGATCGCGGGCGCGTTCGGATTCATCTACTGGATCGGGGCCTATGGCGATTCATCGGGCCGGGTCCAGTACCGCGTCGTCTTCTCCGACGAGGTGACCGGCCTGAACAAGGGCAGCTCCGTCCTCTACAACGGCATCAAGGCCGGTGACGTGGTCAGCCTTTCGGTGGCAGCCGACGATCCGGCGCAGGTCGTGGCGCTGATCCAGATCGACCCGAGCTATCCGATCAACGTCGACACCACCGCGCAGCTGCAGTTCACCGGCATCACCGGTGTCGGTTTCGTCCAGCTCAAGACCAGCAAGGCCGACGCGCGCCCGCTCAGGGATGCCTGGGGCGCATCCGAGGAACCGCCGATCATCTATGCCGAGAAATCGACCTTCCAGGACCTGCTGGAAGGGGCGAAGTCGCTTCTGACCAAGGTCGATTCGGTGGCGACCCGCATCAATTCGCTGATCGCCAACAACGAGACGGCCATTACCAACACGGTCAGCAACATCCAGACGTTCTCGCACGCACTGGCGCAGAACTCGGACAAGGTCGCGAGCTTCATCGAGGACGCCAGCGGGGCGGCCAAACGGATCAACGAGGTCGGCGCCCGTATCGAGGTCCTGGCCGACAACCTCAACACGGTGGTCGAGGCGATCAAGCCGGACGAGGTGCGGGCGATCGTCGGCGACGTGCGCACGTTCGCCGACGCGCTTGCGGCCAATTCCGACAAGGTGACCGTGCTCGCGGAGAATGCGGGCCAGGCGGCGGAGCGAATCAACAAGTTCACCGAGCAGCTCAGCGGCGTCGCCGAGGACGTGAAGAAGGTGGTTGCCGCGGTCGATCCGGCGGCGATCTCGCGCACGGTCGAGAATTTCGACAAGGTCACGGCAACGATCGCCGGCAAGGACCAGGAAATCTCCCAGTTCATCGACGACGCCACCGCCACGGCGGCGGAGTTCCGCAAGGCCTCGGCGCGGCTCGACGGGCTGATGGCGAAGGTCGACGGCATGCTCGGCGACGAGAAGGGCCAGAGCATGATCGGCAACATCAACGAGGCGGCGAAATCGTTCCGCGAGCTTGCCGACAACCTCAATTCGCGGCTCGACACGATTACCGCGGACGTGCAGCGCTATGGCGTCGGTGGCCTGAAGGATTTCCAGGCTTTCATGTCCGAGGGACGGCGGACGATGTCGAATATCGATCGCGCATTGTCCAATCTCGAGCAGAATCCGGCGGGTTTTCTGACTGGACGTTCGGCGGTGCCCGAATACAATCCGGGCCGGCGTTTCTAGTGTTTGATCCGACAAAGCAGTTGGACAGGGAAGCAGGGGGCAGGGGGATTTCGTGCTGAGTGCGTGGCGACAAGGTGTCGTACTGGCGCTGGCTGCCTTGGTCGGCGGCTGCGCGCTCGCGGCGAAACCCGCGCCGGCCACCTACGATCTTACCGCGCCGACCCGCTTTCCCGCCAATATCGGGTCGACGGCGGTGCAGTTCGCGGTCACCGAGCCGACCGTCGTGGGGGCGCTGGACAGCGAGCGGATCGTCGTCAGGCCGGCGCCGACGCAAATCACCTATCTGGGTAAGGCGCAATGGAGCGACCGGGCGCCGAAGCTCGTCCAGGCGCGGCTGATCGACGCCTTCCAGAACACCGACAGGGTCCGCTCGGTCGGCGTTCCCGGCAGCGCCGTGGTCAGCGATGTCGGCCTGGTCACCGATCTGCGCGATTTCCACGTCGACGCCGAAACCAACACGGCGATCGTGGCGATCAACGTGCGGATCGTCGGGGACCAGTCGGGCCGCGTCGTCGCCTCGAAGACCTTCGAGGCGCGCCAGCCGGTCGCCGACGGTTCGGTGGAAAGCATGGTCGCGGCCATGAACGGCGCGTTCGAAACTGTCGCCACCGAAATCGTCGTGTGGACACTTGCGAAGATCTGACGCGGCAGACCGCGCCGCCGTCATCTGAAAATCACCCGGTCGCGTGCTAAGCTTTCGACCGAATCGCCGAAAGCTCCGCGAGGTACTCCGCAATGGATTTCGACCCGGTCTTGCTCGCGCGGATCCAGTTCGGGTTCACCGTCGCATTCCACATCATTTTCCCGAGCTTCACGATCGGGCTTTCGGCCTGGATCGCCACGCTGCTGGTGGTGTGGCGGCGCACCGGCGAAGAACGCTATCGCGAACTCGCCCGGTTCTGGACCAAGGTGTTCGCGGTCTCGTTCGCCATGGGCGTCGTCTCCGGGCTGGTGCTGTCCTACCAGTTCGGCACCAACTGGAGCCGGTTCTCGGACGTCGTCGGCAACGTCGTCGCGCCGCTGATCGGCTACGAGGTGCTGACCGCCTTCTTCCTGGAAGCGACCTTCCTCGGGATCATGCTGTTCGGCTGGAACCGCGTGCCGCCCTGGTTGCATGTCTTCGCCGCCGTGTGCGTCGCCGTGGGAACCTCGATCTCGGCCTTCTGGATCCTGTCGGCCAACAGCTGGATGCAGGTTCCCACCGGTCACGTCATCCGCGACGGCATCGCCTATCCCGATGACTGGCTGAAGATCATCTTCTCGCCGACATTCCCGTTGCGCCTGGCCCACATGCTGACCGCCGCCTACCTCACCACCTCGTTCGTGGTGCTGGCGATCGGGGCGCGCTACATGCTGATGGGCAAGCACAAGCCCTATGCCGGCATCATGCTGAAGATGGGGCTCGGCATGGCGATCGTACTGGCGCCGCTGCAGGCGGTCATCGGCGACATGAGCGGCCTGTCGGTGCGCGAACACCAGCCGGCCAAGCTCGCCGCGATCGAAGCGCATTGGGATGCCAATGCCCCCGGGCCGGTGCCGCTGGTCCTGTTCGCCTGGCCCGACGAGGCGGGGGAGAAGAACGACTACGAGATTGCCGTCCCCTATCTCGGCAGCCTGATCGTCACCCATTCGCTGACGGGCTCCTATCCGGGCCTCAAGGCATTCCCGCCCGAGGACCGGCCGCCGCTGTGGGGCCCGTTCTTCGGGTTCCGGATCATGGTCGGCCTCGGGTTCCTGATGATCTTCGTCGCCTGGACGGGCGGAATCCTGTGGTTGCGGGGCCGGCTTGAGACCAACCGGGCGTTCCTCAGGATCGCCTCGTGGATGTGGCCGGCGGGCTTCATCGCGGTGCTGGCGGGATGGATCGTCACCGAGGTGGGCCGCCAGCCGTGGGTGGCCACCGGAATCCTTAGGACGGCGGACGCGGCGTCTCCGGTCTCCGCGGGCGTGGTGCTGACCAGCCTGATCCTGTTCGTGGTGGTCTACGGTGTCGTGTTCTCGTACGGCATCTACTACATGAACCGGCTGCTGGTGCGCGGTCCCGTCGACGTGTCGCGGGAGGACGAGGAGGCCGGGCCAAGCCGGACGCTGGCGGCGGTCGGCCCCGGCGGCCGCGAAGCCTATGGCGGCGGGAGACCCTAGATGGACCTGACCTTGGACTTCTATCTTCCGGTGGTCTGGGCCGGCCTGATCGCCACCGCCGTGGCCATGTACGTCATTCTCGACGGATTCGACCTGGGGATCGGCATCCTGTTTCCCTTCGCCCGCAAGGAAGCCGAGCGTGACCAGATGATGAATTCCGTCGCGCCATTCTGGGACGGCAACGAGACCTGGCTGATTCTCGGCGGCGGCGGCCTTTGGGTCGCGTTCCCCAAGGCCTATTCCATCATCATGCCGGCGCTCTACCTGCCGGTCATCATCATGCTCCTGGCGTTGATATTTCGGGGCGTGTCGTTCGAATTCCGCTTCGTGGCCAAGCCCAGGCACGGGCATTGGGACTTCGCGTTCGCGGCCGGCTCCACGGTGGCGGCCTTCTGCCAGGGGCTGATCCTCGGCGGGCTGATCCAGGGCATCAAGGTCGAGAACGGCGCCTTCGCCGGTGGTCCGTTCGACTGGCTGACCCCGTTCTCGCTGATGTGCGGCGTCGGCCTGGTCTGCGGCTACGCGCTGCTGGGCGCGACATGGCTGATCATGCGCACCGAGGGCGAGGTCGCCGAGCGCGGCCGGCGCCAGGCGCGCACGATTCTGCTGATCGTGCTGGCGTTCATCGCGCTCGTGAGCCTGTGGACGCCGTATGCCATCGACCGGATCGGCGAGCGCTGGTTCTCCACGCCGAACATCTACTATCTGTGGCCGGTGCCACTCGTGACGGCCGGGCTGGCGCTGCTGCTGTGGACCGCGCTCGAGCGCAACCACACGGCGACGCCGTTCCTGGCGACGCTCGGCCTGTTCCTGCTGTCGTATCTCGGCCTTGCGATCTCGACCTTCCCGCTGATGGTGCCGCCGAGCGTCACCGTCTGGCAGGCGGCGGCCGTGCCGGCGAGTCAGATCTTCACGCTGATCGGGACGCTCTTCATGCTGCCGATCATCCTCGCGTACACGGCGTTCGTGTACTGGACGTTCCGCGGCAAGGTGCGACCCGGCGAAGGCTACCACTGACGTCGTCACGCCGAATGGGAGGGAACCGATGCGCTTTTCAGGGAAATCGGTTCTGATCACCGGCGGGGGCACGGGCATCGGCGCGGCTGTTGCGCGCAGGATGGCATCCGAAGGCGCGCGGGTTGCGCTGATGGGGCGGCGGCGCGAGCCGCTCGAGGCGGTCGCCGATCAGGTCGGCGGCCTGGTCGTTGCCGGCGATGCCGCCGACACGCAAAGCGTTCGTGCCGCGATCTCGCGCATCCGCGACAGCCACGGGCCGATCGACATCCTGGTCGCCAATGCTGGCGGTCATGGCATCGGCCCGACCGTGACGATGACCGACGAAATCTGGGCGGACGCGGCTCGGGCCAATCTCGATACCGCCTTCGTTTGCGCCCGCGAATGCCTGCCCGACCTGACCGACAGGCAGGGCAACATCGTCATCGTCTCGTCGATCGCGGGGCTTTTCGCCGCTCCGGACGCCGCCGGCTACGTGACGATGAAGCACGCGGTCATCGGGCTGGGGAAATCGCTTGCCCGCGACTACGGCCGCAAGGGGGTGCGCACCAACACCGTCTGCCCGGGCTGGGTCGCCACCGCCATGGCAAGCGAGGAAATGCAGATGCTGGTCAGCGAGCGCGGACTGTCCTCGGTGGAGGAGGCCTATCGCCTGGTGACCCGGGACGTGCCGCTTGGCCGGCCGGCGACCCCGGACGAGGTGTCCAACGTCATCTGCTTCATCGCCAGCGACGAGGCGGCGATGATGAACGGCTCGATCGTCACCGTGGATGGCGGCGCCACCGTCGTGGACCTGCCGACGCTTGCCTTCGCCGAGTGAGGTCAGGCGGCCGGGGCGAGTTCGCTCAATGCCTCGCCGATCGCGACAAAGTCCTGCTTGCGGGCCGAGGTACGCCGCCAGGCCAGCCCGATCTTCCGGCTCGGTTCCGGGTCGCGGAACCGCAAAAGCGCGGTCCGATCGTCGCGTATTTCCGCCTCGATGGCCATTTCCGGCAGCAGCGTGGCGCCGAAGCCGTTGGCGACCATCTGGACGATGGTCGTCAGGCTGGTCGCGCCGAGCTCGCCGAGTGTGTCCCGGTCGGCCGTGCGGCAGACGCTCAGCGCCTGCTCGCGCAGGCAATGGCCTTCAGACAGCAGGAGCAGGCGGCGCCCGCTGATACTCGATATGTCGATGCGCTTTCGCTCGTCCAGCGTGGCGTCGGCCTGGGTGACGAGCAGGAAGCGGTCGTCGAACATGTGGAAGGTCTCGATATCCGGTGCGTCGATCGGCGGCGACAGCAGCACGAGATCGAGCACGCCGCGCGACAGGTCGTCCACAACGTCTGCGGTCTGGGCCTCGCGCAGTTCGAGCGCGATGTCCGGGAAGCGCGCCCGGATCAGCGGCAACGCGCGTGGCAGCAGGTAGGGCGCGATCGTGGGAATGACGCCGAATCGCAAGGTGCCCGACAGCGGCCGGTCGGCATGGCGGGCATAGTCGACCAGGTCGTCGGTCGCCCGCAGGATCGACCGGGCGCGTCGGACGATTTCCTCGCCGGCCTCGGTCATGGCGAAGGTGCCGCGGCCGCGCTCGACCAGGACGAGGCCGAGCTCGGCTTCGAGCTCCTTGATCTGCATCGACAACGCCGGCTGGCTGATGTGGCAGGATGACGCGGCGCGGGCATAGTTCCGCTCGCGGGCCAGCGCGTCGAGGTACTTGAGCTGCTTCAGGGTCGGCAATATAAGCCTGCCTTATGAAATCGAATGCAAAACTAATTTGCGCTGATTGGCCTCGTGGGTCAATATCAGTTTAGAACGCTTCAAAATCGATGCGGACGCTGATCGCCGGGATTCGATCCTGGCGGTTGGAGGCGAGGGACCCGGGATTTCGTCGGCGGCGACGCCCGGGCGTCACAATCGTTCGATACGGATCAACGCGAATAAGATCGCAGAACACGGAGAGAGACATGGATGCGAAGGTCGAAAAGAAGGGCGGCTGCCCGGTAATGCACGGCGCGATTACCGAGGTCGGACAGTCGAACGTGGACTGGTGGCCGAATGCGCTCAATCTGGACATCCTGCACCAGCACGACACCAAGACCAATCCGCTGGGCAAGGACTTCGACTACCGCGAAGAGCTGAAGAAACTGGACGTCGAGGCGCTGAAGAAGGACATGCACGCGCTGATGACCGACAGCCAGGAGTGGTGGCCGGCCGACTGGGGCCACTACGGCGGCCTGATGATCCGCATGGCCTGGCACGCGGCCGGCTCCTACCGCCTGGCCGACGGCCGTGGCGGCGGCGGCACCGGCAACCAGCGCTTCGCGCCCCTGAACTCCTGGCCGGACAACGTCAGCCTCGACAAGGCCCGCCGTCTGCTGTGGCCGATCAAGAAGAAATACGGCAACCGGATCTCCTGGGCCGATCTGATCATCCTGGCCGGCAACGTCGCCTACGAATCCATGGGCCTGAAGACCTTCGGCTTCGGTTTCGGCCGCGAGGACATCTGGCACCCCGAGAAGGACACCTACTGGGGCGCCGAGAAGGAATGGCTGGCGCCGAGCGACGAACGCTATAGCAGCGTCGACGATCCCGCGACGATGGAAAACCCGCTGGCGGCCGTGCAGATGGGCCTGATCTACGTGAACCCGGAAGGGGTGAACGGCAAGCCCGACCCGCTGAAGACCGCCGCCCAGGTGCGCGAGACCTTCGCGCGCATGGCGATGAACGACGAGGAAACCGCCGCTCTCACCGCCGGTGGCCACACGGTCGGCAAGACCCACGGCAACGGCGATGCGGCGGCCCTTGGCCCGGTTCCGGAGGCCGCCGGCCCCGAGATGCAGGGCCTGGGCTGGGCCAACGCCGAGCAGAACGGGCTGGCAAGCCGCGCGGTGAGCTCCGGCATCGAGGGCGCCTGGACGACCCATCCGACCCAGTTCGACATGGGCTACTTCAAGCTGCTGTTCGGCTATGACTGGTGGCTGCAGAAATCCCCCGCCGGCGCCTGGCAGTGGGAGCCGATCGGCATCAAGGAAGAGGATAAGCCGGTCGATGCCAGCGATCCCTCGATCCGCCACAACCCGATCATGACCGATGCCGACATGGCGATGCGGTTCGATCCGGCCTACAAGGCGATCTGCGAAAAGTTCATGGCGGATCCCGAGTACTTCAAGGACACCTTCGCCCGCGCCTGGTTCAAGCTGACCCACCGCGACATGGGGCCGAAGGCGCGCTATGTCGGCCCGGACGTTCCGGCGGAAGATCTGGTCTGGCAGGATCCGATCCCGGCCGGCGCCACCGACTATGACGTGGACGCGGTGAAGGCGAAGATCGCCGCGAGCGGCCTGAGCGTCGCCGAGATGGTCGCCACCGCCTGGGACAGCGCCCGCACCTATCGCGGGTCCGACATGCGCGGCGGCGCGAATGGTGCCCGCATCCGCCTGGCCCCGCAGAAGGACTGGGAAGGCAACGAGCCGGCGCGCCTGTCCAAGGTGCTGTCGGTTCTCGAGCCAATCGCGAAGGAAGCCGGCGCCAGCATCGCCGACGTCATCGTGCTCGCTGGCAATGTCGGCGTCGAGCAGGCCGCGAAGGCCGCCGGCCACGCCGTCACCGTGCCGTTCTCTCCGGGCCGTGGCGATGCCACCGACGAGATGACCGACGCGGAATCCTTCGATGTGCTGGAGCCGATCCACGATGGCTACCGCAATTGGCTGAAGAAGGACTATGTCGTCAGCGCGGAAGAGCTGATGCTCGACCGCACCCAGCTCATGGGCCTGACCGCGCCGGAAATGACCGTTCTGGTCGGCGGCATGCGCGTTCTGGGCACCAACCATGGCGGCACCAAGCACGGCGTGTTCACCGATCGCGAAGGCGCCCTGACGAACGACTTCTTCGTCAACCTGACCGACATGGCCAGCAAGTGGGTTCCGGCGGACAACGGCATCTACGAGATCCGCGACCGCAAGACCGACGCGGTCAAGTGGACCGCGACGCGCCTGGATCTCGTGTTCGGGTCCAACTCGATCCTGCGCGCCTATGCCGAGGTCTACGCACAGGACGACGCCAAGGAGAAGTTCATCAACGACTTCGTGGCGGCCTGGGCCAAGGTGATGAACGCCGACCGCTTCGATCTGGCCTGATTTCGGTCATTTCAGCGTAAGAATCGCGATGGGCCGGGGAGAAATCCCCGGCCCGTTTGCGTTTCCGCGGCTTGCCGTCGCCCGGCGCGGCGCTGCCCAAATTTTCGGCTTGAGAGACCGTGATTCCACTTCCAACCGGCGCCGACGGGTTGCTATGGTCGTGGCGTGGAGGCACGGTCCGGGTCCGCCCGGGCCACCCGAATTAGGGTAATAAGAACGCGATGCGGCGCTTGTTCGGACTGGTTGCGGGATTTGTGGTTGCGGGACTTGCGATGGCGGCAACCGGCATCGCGCCTGCCCATGCCGACGACAGCGATGGCGCGGGCGACGAGATCGTCCTGCGCGGCACGCTCTACGAGGCCGGCGACTACGAGCTTGGCGGCCGGGTTCCGGCCTGCGGGCGCACCCGTACCATCCTCACCGCGGATCTCGGCGACTACGGCGCCTCGATCGGCGCGTTCATCGTGCTCAACCCGGTCCGGCTAGACCGGCTGTCGGCGGCCACCCGCCTGTTCGTCTATACCCACGAATGCTCCCACCAGCTCTACGGCCCGGGCGAGGCTCGCGCCGACTGCTATGCCGCCAAGCGCGGCAAGGCGGAGGGCTGGCTCCGGCCCGCCGACATCGAGCAGGTGTGCCGCATCTTCCCGCACAAGTCGAAGAGCCCCGACCACGCCGACCGGACCGACCGCTGCGCCGCGATCAAGGCCTGCTATGCCGGTTCGACCGCGCCGAAGTCGTCGCCGATCCAGGTGTCGGGCTCGGGCTCGGGCAGCGGCAACACCCAGCGCACGATGCGCTAGGCGGCCGGGCGGCGCTCCGGTTACTTCCTCGTCCTTGCCGCGCGTCCCGGTCATTCCCGGATCGGATTCGGGCGTCTCGGGTCGCCGTCCCCAGATTGCCGGGTCGGGCCCGGCAATGATGCAGGAGGGGCAGGCCGGTCACCGGGCAACGGGCAAACGCGGGCACGGGGCTTGATTTCCCGGTCGCGCCGCCCCAAAACAGGGCGAACCTTCATCAGACTTCAAGCGAACGGACGCTTTAAAGGCCCCATGGACAAGTTCACCACGCTCACCGGCGTCGCCGCGCCGCTGCCGATCGTCAATGTCGACACCGACTTGATCATCCCGAAGCAGTATCTGAAGACGATCGAGCGCACGGGGCTCGGCAAGGGGCTGTTCTCCGAGCGCCGCTTCAACGAGGACGGCAGCGAGAACCCGGACTTCGTGCTCAACAAGCCGGCCTATCGCAACGCCAAGATCCTGATCGCCGGCGATAATTTCGGCTGCGGCTCGAGCCGCGAGCACGCCCCCTGGGCGCTGCAGGATTTCGGCATCCGCTGCGTCATCGCGCCGTCCTTCGGCGATATCTTCTTCAACAACTCATTCAAGAACGGCATGCTCCTGATCAAGCTGCCGCAGGAGGAGATCGACAAGCTCCTCGACGACGCCAGCCGCGGCGCCAACGCCACCATCACGGTCGATCTGGAGAGCCAGACCATCACCGGCCCCGATGGCGGCACGATCAATTTCGACGTCGATCCCTTCCGCAAGCACTGCCTGCTCAACGGCCTCGACGACATCGGCCTGACGCTGGAGAAGGAAGCCAAGATCGGCCGCTTCGAGACGCAGGAAGCCGAGCAGCGGCCGTGGTTGTGACCTTTCGCTGAACACTTGTGTTTCGACGTCATGCCCGGGCCCGACCCGGGCATTTCGTTTTGTACGCCCGGGGATTGCCAGGGCAAGGCCGGCAAGGACGTGGCGGAGGTTGGAGTAGACCGGGTTTCGTGATCTTCGGCGCCGGCCCCTCGGAGCCACGAAAGGCCTTTCCGCTCCAACCTTGCGTTCCTGCGAGAAAGTGCGGCCCGCGCTTGAGTGCGCTGTTCTGCTGATTAGCTAGTCCGGTCGGCTGGCTCGGATTCGAAGGTTATATTGCAGTTCTTCTGGATTGAGGCCTGTTCCAGAGCCTCCATTTCGCCTCTCAGGCGCGCGAGTTCCGCCGTTTGTTGATCGTCACCGTTGATTGCGAAAAGGGCCGGCCAAAAAATCACAATTCCGACGCCCATCGCCACGGCATCCCGGCTCGCCTTCTTGTCCTGTGTGCCGGCTACCTGTTGTGCTCGCGCTGAAATGCGAAGCGACTCCTGAGCGATCTGCTCGCAGGTGTAGTTTTGGTAGGCGATTGGCGACACATATGATGCCGAGATCTGGTCGGCACGTTTCGCACAGCCTGTCGCTGATAGCACCGCACCGGCGGCGACAATAAATACTACTGATCGCATGCTGTCCCCCCAAGCATATGCACAATCAGAGCACGTATCGTTCCGTGGTTGCAACATAAAGTGCCCTCTACGTCGTCATGCGATTTATTCAACTTATGATTGCGGGGCGTGGCGGAGGCCGGTTGTGGCCTTGCTTGGTGCTCTGAGGTCGCGTGGGGCCGCGCCGGTTCTCCGCCGATTGCCGCGTACCATCCGCCAGTCGCCGAGCGCCGGCATCCGCAATCGTGTGGCTCGTCGATTGTAAACCGTCTAAAATGACGGCATGTCGAAGAGCACGGGACGCAGGCTGGCGGCCATCGTGTCCGCCGACGTCGTGGGATACGCGCGGCTTGTCGGGGCGGACGAAGACGGCACCATCGCGACCCTGCGGACCTATCGTGCCGGGATCATCGAGCCGCTGCTTCGCCGGCATGGCGGGCGGATCGCCAACACCGCCGGCGACAGCCTTCTGATCGAGTTCGCCAGCGCGGTCGACGCGGTGCGCTGCGCCGCCGCGATGCAGCGGGAGATCGCCGCCCGCAATGCCGACGTGCCGACCGATCGCCGTCTCGAGTTCCGCATCGGCATCAATGTCGGCGATGTCGTCGTTCAGGGCGACGACCTGCTCGGCGATGGCGTCAACGTGGCAGCCAGGCTGGAGGCCACGGCCGAACCGGGCAGCCTCTGCGTCAGCGCGGCGGTGCACGATCAGATCGCCGGCAAGCTGGCGCTCGATTTCGTCGACCTGGGCGAGCTCAGGCTGAAGAACATCGAGCGGCCGGTTCGCGCCTATGCGCTGCTGGACGATGCCGAGGCGCATCCGAATGGCAGGGCCGCGGCGGTCTCGTCGAAGGAAGCCGGCGCCGCGTTCGATTTCGACAAGTTCAAGCGGCTTTCCATCGTGGTGATGCCGTTTCGCGACCTTGGTGGCGCGGAGGAGGGCGCGCTGGCGGAGGGGCTGCGGCTCAGCCTGCATTCCGTACTGATCAAGCTGCCCGGCTTCTTCCTGCTGCATACGGGCGCCGTGGAGGACTATCGGGGGCAGGCCTATTCCGCCGTCGACGTGGGCCACCAGATCGACGTGCGATACGTGGTCGGCGCGGCCGTCCAGCGCGCGGGTGACCGCGTCCGCGTCATCGTCGAACTGACCGATACCCGGGCGCGCGAAGTGGTGTGGGGCGAGACCTACGATCGCGTCCTCGACGATGTGTTCCGCCTGCAGGACGAAATCGCCCGCGAGATCGTGAATGCGCTGGATGTCACGCTGCGCGCTGGCGACGTGGGGCGGATCCTCTTCGAGGCGACCTCGGACCCGTCGGTGCGGGAGTATCTGCACCGCGGCGTCAGCCATCTCTATCGGGGTGACAGGGACAACACCTCGAAAGCGCGGCAACTGCTCGAGACCGTGGAGCGCGTGGAGCCGGATCTGGCGACCTGCGTGGGCATGATCGCGATGACGCACTGGCGGGACGCCCGGTTCGGATGGTCCGCCGACCCGCAGGCGTCGCTGGAAAAGGCGGCGGACTATGCCCGCCGGGCCGTGGAGTTGGGCGATTCGGAGGGTCTCGGGCACGTCGTCCTGGGCTATGTCGAGCTGCATCGGCGCCGGCACGAGGCGGCGATGGCCCTGTGCGTGGAGGCGCTCTCGCGGCGGCCGAGTTGCCCGTTGTCGAACGGCCTGCTTGCCGAGGTCCTGCGCTATTGCGGCAATCCGGGCGGCTCGATCGCGCGCATGAAGGAGGCGATGAAGCTCGCCAGGACCTTCCCGCCCTGGATGATCGACAACCTGGCCGCGTCGCTGCGCGACAACGATCAGGTCAAGGCGTCGATTTCCGTCGCCAACGAGGCCGCGCGGTTGTTCCCGGACAATATCGACGTGCTGGTGACCCTGTGTTGCGACTACGGCTATTGCGCGATGCCGAAGGCGGCCCGGGCGGCCGCCGGGCAGATCCTCGCCGCAGACCCGGCATTCTCGATAGACCGGTACGCGCAAAGCCAGCCCTACAAGGATCGAGCCGTGCTCGGCCACATCGTGGAGAGCCTGCGCCAGGCCGGCCTGGCGGACTGACCGCGGCAGGCAATCCGCCGACGCGGCTTTCGCCGGCGAGCGACACAGGCACCTGTCCCGGTCCTATCCCTGCCCCTGTTCTTGGGCCTGTCCGCGGCCCTGTCCGCTTCCCTGTCCTTGGGGGGCGGCCGAAAGCTGCTCGTCTATGATCGCCGCGAGCCACGGGGCGAGGAGGGCGGCGCCGGTCTCGTCGAGATGCTGGGTGTCGGCGTACATCATGTCCGCCCGGAGCGCCTGGTTCAGTTTCGGCGGCAGGGGTTTCAGCTCGGCGCCGACGCGGTTCCTGAACGTCTTGCGTGCCTGTGCGCCAACCGGCTTTTCCAGGAGGCTGTTGAGGTTCACAAAGACGATACGGGTGTCGTGGCGGTGGGCCTGGGCGACCAGATCGCGGGCGATCTCGGCCATATAGGCGAACGCCTCGGTATCGATCTCGCGGTCGACGCGGTTGGTCCGCGCGGGACCGATCCTGCCTGGTCGCAGGGCGTCGCTCGCCTTCGTCCGGCGGGCCACGGTCGTGTCGTGGAGCGCACTTGCCCGGGCGGCTCCGCATCCCATCCACAAATTTCCGAGGCCGGCTTCGAGGGATCCGAGGCGCGCCTCGGCGGCCAGCAGAAGGTTCAGGGGAAAGCCCGCCCGCTCGTTGCGCAGCGCCGTGCGGACATAGTCTTCGTTCGGCAGGACGTTGCCGAGCTTTCCCAGGTTTCTCGCCGTCGGCGGTTTCATCGACCGGCTGAGTTCGGCGATCACCAGCCCGACGTCGCGCCGTTCGAGCTGATCGGCGAGCAGCCGGTTCCAGACGAAGGCCGACAATCCGGGCCTGGCCATGTCGGCGATCGAGATGGGCTCGCCGGTCAGGTCCGTGTAGGCATCGGCGATCTCCGGCGCGTTGACCGCGCGGGCCATGCGCGAGGACCCGAGGAAGAGAACATCGAGGTCTCCGTCGCGGCAGAAGACCGACGCCGCATAGGCCTTGTACTTGGAGGCGTAGCGGAACGCCTTGAGATCGGGTGCCAGGGCCAGTGCGGCCAGCGCCACGGCGACGAAAACGAAGGCGAGGCGCGGGCGGACGCGCCCGCCGTTCATCCGCACAGGGGCTTCCGGCCGGTTGGCCGGCCGCTGTTGCGGCGCATTCGACGTATCCTGGGACATGTGTCCGGACCCTGACGACCATCCGGCCCCGGGTCAACCCGTCGCCCCAAGTGACCCCTTCGCTCAAAGGCACCCGTTCTCTGGGGCAACCGGTCACCGGGGGCGACATGCCGTGGTCAGTGACACGGCTTGACACACCGCAATGCCGCGGACACCGCGCCGGGCTTTAATTTCGCGGTAGCCGGAACCGCGCGGGCCGTTTCAGGCCGCGAGCGGGAGCAGATCGCGGGCTTCGAGAGACCCTTGGCAAGAGGCGCGCCGGGCCAGGCCCGGCAGGGATGGCAAAGCCAAAGGGAGAGACGCCATGACGTTCAGGAACGGATTTGCCGCGGCGCTGGTCGTTGGCGCGGTGATGGTCGCCGGCCTCGGTGCGCGGGGTTCGGATGCGCCGGTTATGGCTGAAGATGCCGGCGATCTTGTCTACCAGACGGTCCAGGGCGACTTCGGCGACGTCACGCTCGCGGTCGAGGACGCCATCGTCAACCGCGGGCTGGTGGTCGACTACCACGGCTTCCTGTCCAAGATGCTGGAGCGCACGTCGGAGGCCACGGGCGGCGCGACGGTGCTGGCCCAGGCGGAATGGTTCCAGTTCTGCTCCGCCCGCCTGTCGCAGGCGATGATCGCCGCCGATCCGCGAAACGTCGGCTATTGCCCCTATTCGATCGTCGTCTACGAGCTTGCCGCATCGCCGGGCACGATCCATGTCGGCTACCGCCGGCCCGGGACGGCGGTGTCGGAAGCCTCGATGAAGGCGCTTTCCGCCGTCGACACGCTGCTGACCGAAATCGTCGCCGAAGCCACACGCTAGCGGCGCGCCATTCGGGCGGCCGGGCACGAGCCCCGGCCTGTCAATGCGTTTGCTGGCTGCGCTGTCCGGTCTGGTAGAACACGTGCGCGCCGATCCGGGCGATCCGGAAGAGGTGGCGGCTCCAGGTCGGCTCGACGCTCGTCGCGTGATAGTGCGTCGCCGCGCCGATCGCGCCGTCGAAATAGCGCCCCATCAGCGCCTCGCCTGCGAGCAGCAGGGCGCGCCTCCAGGCGCGCTGGTCGACGATATCTTCCGGCCGACCGTCGCAGGCGAAGGAGAACTGGCAGCGGTTCTGCCGCTCCTGGTTCTGGAACACCACGTCGCATACGGTCGCGGGATAGCGGCGGTCCGACACCCGGTTGAGCACGACCTGGGCGACCGCGCGCTGGCCGCTGGCCGGTTCGCCGCGCGCCTCGAAATAGATCGCTGTCGCAAGGCACCGGCGCTCGCGCGCGATGTCCCGATCGAGCCGCATGGCGGCGAGCGCGGCGGCCACCGCCGGCCGGGCGCCGGCATAGGGGCTGTCGGCGAACGGACCGAGGTCGGCCGGAACAAGACCTGGTGGGGCGAGATCAGACGGGCCGAGATCAGGCGGGCGGTCGCTGGGTGGGCTGTCGCCTGACGGGACGGCCAGCGCCGCGAGAACGGTCGCCGGGGCGGGTTCCGTGCCGGACGCCGCCGGACTGGGGATCGCCGCCGCACGCCAGGCCTCCGCGTGGGGGCCGGACGCGAACGGGCCATAGGCGCGCGCGCCGTCGGACGATGTCTCGTCGGGCGCCGTATCATTGGCTGCGGCTTCGTGGGGCGCCTTTTCGTCGGGGGCGGGGGCCGCGCGGATCGGCCGTGGCCGCCGGGCAACCGTCTCGGCCCACCGGCAGCCGCGACAGGTCTCGGTTATGGTCGGCGGATCGGAGACGACGACGCAGCCGAGGCACTCGTCCGGATCCGGGACAATGACGCAGCCCTTGCAGACGATGATCGTCGTCGAGGCCCACGCCGGGGTGGCGTTCGTGGCGGCGAGAAGTAGAAAGCCGCCGACGCACGCCATCAAGAGATGGGCATACGCGAACATGACTAACCTTCCCTCTGTCCGGTACGCGGCAGGTTGGCCTGCCATTATCCGGCGGGGCGATGAGTAACCCGGAAGGTCTGTGGATTTCGTGAGGCGAAAGACTAGGTTTTTAACTAATCTGATCCTTGGGGATTCCGAGGTTTGGCTTGTCGACGTCGCGCAATTCAAGTAATGACCAGAGGATTTCGGCCGCGCCTTCGATCGTGGCGGCTCTACGTGCGGACGGGGTGGCCGGTATTCACCATGCCGGACCGGCAGATGCATGAACGGATGTGGCGGGGGCCGGTGCCCGCTTCCTTGCGCCCGGTTTTCCGCACGGCTATCCAGTCGGCCGTATCGTCGGGTGTATCGAGAGGGATGGTGAGCCGATGAGCGGGTTCGGACGGCTGCGTCATCGCGCGGTCCTGGCGGCCTCGGCGCGGCCAAGACTCTATTTCGGCCTGCGCCGGCTGACCGGCACCCACGACCGGCTCTGCGTCGGCCGCGACACCGACATCGTCATCGAGGGCTTTCCGCGCTCGGCCAATTCCACCACCGTGACCCATTTCCGGCTGCGCCAGAGCCGGCCGGTCGCCATCGCCCATCACAAGCACCACGCCGCCCAGCTCATCCGCGCCGCCGACTGGGGCATTCCGGCGGTCGCGCTCGTCCGCCCGCCGCGCGATGCCGTCGTCTCGCTGCTGGCCATGCTGGAGGAGGCGCGCCAACGGCGGGCCGCGGGCGAGGCCGACCCGGCCGGCGGTGCGCAGCGCGAGGGCGCGGGGATCGCGGGCGGTGTGCTGATCGAGAACGGGCCGGATTTCGAGGGCGCCCTGCGCTGGTGGACCGGGTTCTATCGCCCGCTGCTGCCCCTTCGTGGAGCGATGGTCGTCGTCCCGTTCGAACAGGCCACGGGCGACATTGCCGACGTCATCGAGGCGGTGAACGCGCGTTTCGGCACGGACTTCCAGAGCGCGGAGACGACGCGATCGCGCAAACGCCGGTTCGGCTTCCGGTCGATGCCCAATCCCCTGCGCGACACCGTCAAGCGGGAGATTGCGGCGGCGCTGGTGGCGTCGCTCGACAAGGATACGGCGCTACGGGCGCGGGCGGACGAGGCTGAGGCGCTGCACGCACGGTTCCTCGCGGGGGAGTGATTGCCCGCTGCGGATTGCAGCACAGACCATTGGTCGCATTGGACGACAGGCCGCCGGCTGTATTGATCCCGCGCGAGGCGGGACAATCGCATGGCCGACAGGACGTCGCCGGACAGAACATCCTTCTTCAGCGCCGGTCGGCGGCCGGCGGATCGTCTGTTTTTCCTTGGCGGGGCGGCATGGGCGGCGCTGGCGATGGCGCTCTCGGTCGGTGCGCTGGCGGATGCCGGCGGTCCCCTGAATTTTGACGCCGGCCTCGGTTCCGCGATGCTCGCAGGCAGCCACGGCCCGCTCCACGGGCCGGTCTCCTGGCATGCCCACGAGATGCTGTTCGGCTATGTCGGCGCCGTCGTCGCCGGTTTCCTGCTGACGGCGGTTCCGAACTGGGCGTCCCGTCCGCCCGTCGCGGAGCCGGTGCTGGTCGCGCTGTTCGCCTTGTGGCTCGCCGGCCGCCTGGCGCTCGCCGCCGGTGGCGGGACGACCGGCGCCACCGCGGCGGCGGCGACCGACAGCCTGTTCCTGGTTGCCCTTGGATTTGTAATCCTGCGCGAGATCGTAATGGGGCGGAACTGGCGTAACCTCAAGACGGTCGGACTGGTGGCGGTGATCGCGGTCGCCAATGCCGGCTTCCACGCGGAGGCGATCGCGACCGGTGCGCCCGACCGGTTCCTGCGTCTCGGGCTGGCGGCGGTGGTCGGTCTCATCGCGATGATCGGCGGGCGTATCGTGCCGCGCTTCACGCGCGACTGGCTCGCGGCCCTCGGGACCGGTCCCGGGCCGGCGCCCTACGGCCGGTTCGACACCGCGACGCTGCTTCTCACCGCCGGTGCGCTCGGCGCCTGGGTCGTCGCGCCGGCGGCGGCGGCGAGCGGGGCGGCACTGGGTGTCGCGGGCCTCGCCCACACCGTGCGCCTGTCGCGCTGGGCCGGGCTGCGGACACGGGCGGAGCCGCTGCTGTTTGTGCTGCACGCGGCCTATGCCTTCGTGCCGATGGGGTTCCTGGCGGTCGGAATCTCGATCCTGAGGCCCGACGTCCTGGCGACCGGTACCGCGGTGCATCTGTGGATGACGGGGGCAATTGGCCTGATGACGCTGGCGGTGATGACGCGCGGAGCGCTCGGCCATGCGGGCCTGGCGCTCGTCGCCGATCGGGCGACCGTGGCGATCTACGCCGGCGTGGCGGCGGCCGCGATCCTGCGTGTCCTGGCGGGGATGATCGACGCCGCCAGATCCGAACTGCTGATCGCCGCAGCGGCAGTCTGGATCCTGGCGTTCTGCGGCTTTGTCTTACGCTACGGCCCGCTGGTTTCGCGCGCCGGACGGGCCCGTACTGCAGGTCCTGGGGCAGGTTCACCGGAGGGGCCTGGGGCCGGGCCCGGAACCTAACTTTCCACAGTTAACCATGCCGTGACGCCTCCCTCGCGCGGGCCGCCACAATCTGGCACCATTAACCTCTGTTAATGATGCGGCGTCGGAGGGAAACCCGTTCTTGCGGGCGAGGGGTTGGCCGTCATGCTGCGTCAGGCAGTCTCCAGTCTTGATCTAACCACCAGACTGACGCTCGCCGTCCTGGCGCTGGCGAGCGGAGTCTACACCTATCTGGGCGTGCGCGAGCTGCTCGACGGCTCGGCGATGCTCGTGTTTTTCGCCGCAATCATCTATTCGGCGGCCGTCTCGGTCGGCATCTACGCGTTCTGGTCGTTCCTGATGCGCTTCATGCCGCATGTGCGAGACGGCGTGAGCCGGCTGTTGCTGTTTATCGCCATGGGGCTCGGATCGGTGATGATCGTGGCCATGTCGTCGTGGCTGAATGCGGCGGCGCTGGCGGGCTCGGCGGCACTGGAGCAGCATCTCGCCAACAAGCTCGAGACCTTCGTCACCGATCTCGACCAGGCCCATACCAACGCGTTGTCGGCACAGAGCCTGCTGCCCGACATCCAGATGGCCTCGCTGCGCTTCGCCCAGCTCGCCGAGGACGAGCGGCGGCAGGGCTCGCTGACCGGCACTTCCGGGTCCGGCACCGTGGTGCAGCTCCTGACCCAGATGTCGCGGCAGATCGACCAGCTCGGCGATGAGGTGGAAGCGTCGGCGGGCCGCGTGAACCAGCTCTACGAGCAGGGGGGCAAGCACATCGCGCGCATGCGCGAACTGGTTTCGGCGCGCGGGCCGATCAATCCGCGCGCGGACGCCTTCGCCGGCGAATCCATGGCCCTGATGGGCGTCATCGCGTCGCTGCAACAGACCTCGGTCGCGCCGGCGGTGAAGCGGGCGGCGGAGGATCTCGCCCGCGGCTTCATCGCCCCGATCGCCGACGGCGGTAGCGCCGATCTCGCCGAGCGCCAGAGCGTGGTCGTCGGCAATGTCGAGGCCGCCGTCGCGGCGCAGTCCGAACAGCTTGCCGCCGCCGCCGAGCAGATCCTGTCGACGCAGCCGGTGCGGCCGGAGCGCTTCGAGCCGCTGACGACGGCGGAAGCGGTGCTGCGCTACGCCCCCGACTTCCTACCGAGCTGGGCAGGGGCCATCTCCATCGACCTGCTGCCGGCGGTGCTGGTGCTGATCCTGTGTGTCGTCCATGCCGGCATTCGCCGCGAGGGCGAGCCGGCCGCCGGCGCCTCCACCATGTCGGCCGCCGACCTGCTGACCGCCATGCGCATCCTGCGCGAGGTGGAGGACGAGGGCCGCAAGGCGAAGGCGGTGCCGCAGGGCGTGCCGGAGAGAGTGGACGAGCCGGAGCTGCCGCTGGCCCCGCCGGCGAAAGGCTGGGACGCCGACACGCCGGTGCCCGTCGGTGTGGTCACGCCGTTCACCACCACGCCGTTCGGGGGGCGGCCGGAGAAGAAGGATTGAGTGAGAACGCGCATATCCGCGAGCCCGAGGGCCGATTCCGGCGCTGGCTGAACGGCCGGCCGGACGAGCACGTCCTGCTGTGGTCGTTCCGCGGGCTTCTGGTCGCCACGTTCGTGGTGCTCGGCCTCGATCTCGCCGACCTGCAGAAGCAGATCCCGACGGACGCAGATCCGGTGTTTCCGGGGCTCATGGCCCCCGACGACGTGCCTTATCTGCCGTCGATCCGCGAGGGCAAGACCGGGCCGGTCGTCACCGACCCGAAGACGGCGGCGACGCTGCGCAACCCGGCGACGTTCGAGCTGGTCGACGGCGGCAAGCTCCTGTTCGACGGCGCGATAGAGCCGGGCTCGGCCCGCCGTTTCGCCGAGGAAATCGAGAGACGCGGCGGCTATATCGACACCGTGGTACTCAATTCGCCGGGCGGCTCGGTCGCCGATGCGCTGGTAATCGCCACGCTGATCCGCGAGGCGGGCTTCAACACCGAGATCGGGCCCGGCAGCTATTGCGCCTCGTCCTGCCCGCTGGTTTTCGCCGGCGGCAGGGAACGGGTGGCCGCACCGACCGCCTCGATCGGCGTGCACCGCGTGTTCGCCGCCGACGAGGCGGCCGGTACCCCGGCCTCGGGCATGGATAACGCGCAGGCCGTCTCGGCCGAGTGCCAGCGGTTCCTCATGGAGATGGGCGTCGATCCGCGCGTTTGGATCCATGCGATGGAAACACCGAAGGACGAATTGTTCTATTTCACGCCCGACGAGCTCATCGAGCTGAAGCTGGCCACCCGGATCGACAAGGCGGGCTAGGGGCGTCCATCGGTGTGGTGGCGGATCGGATGCCTGGCGGCGGGGCGTGACCCTTACGGCTCTTCAGCGCCGCATTCGGCCTTGCATAAGTGCCGTCGGCGACGGAATCTGTGCGCCGTGAGCGAATCCTTTCCCCATACCGGCTGCGGAGCGCGCCGGCGATGATCGCCCAGTCGACCGTCGCTTTCCTCGCCCAGTCGCTGACCTACACGGCCATCCTGCACATGACGCTGGTGGCGGTGATCGCCGTGCGCGTGATCATGAAGCGGCCGGCGACCGGCGTAGCGCTCGCCTGGCTCTTCCTGGTGTTCGCCGTGCCGTTCGGCGGCGCGGCGATCTATCTGCTGATCGGGGAGCGGCGCACGGGCGGCCGGCGCGCGGCCGAGCTCGGCCATCTGCGCGCCGACATGCATCGCCTGAGCGAGCGGCTGGTGCGCGACGGCAGAGCCGCGGTCGACTGGTCGCGCCACGACCCGAAAGCCGCCGGTATCCATCGGCTCGGCCAGTCGATCGCCGGGGCTTCGGCGATCGCCGGTTCCGAGCTGACGCTTCATTCCAAACCGAACGAGATCCTGCACGCGATCGCCGCCGACATCGACGCGGCCGAGACGAGCGTGCTGATGGAGTTCTACATCTGGAACCAGGGCGGGGACGCCGATCTCGTCCTGGAGGCGCTGAAGCGGGCGGTGGCGCGCGGCGTGACCTGCCGCGTCCTGGTCGACGCGCTCGGCGGGCGGCCGTGGTGGAAGGGGCGTCAGCCCACGGAGATGACGGCGGCCGGCATCGAGGTGCTGCCGGCACTGCCCGTCGGCCCCTGGCGGGCGATCTTCGGGCGCACCGATCTCAGGCTGCATCGCAAGATCGTCGTGATCGACGGCAAGGTCGGCTGGACCGGCAGCATGAACCTCGTCGATCCGCGCTTTTTCAAGCAGGACGCGGGCGTCGGCGAGTGGATCGACGCGATGGTGCGGGTCGAGGGCCGGGCGGTGACGCTGCTGGCGGCCGTCGTGGTCGGCGACTGGGCGATGGAGGTTGCGGCCTCCATCGACGACCTGATCCGCGATTCCAAGCTGGACCTCGCGGCGCCGAAGGGCGACACCGACATCCAGGTAATCGCCTCGGGCCCGGGCGAGACAGACGACGGACTGCTTCTGATGCTGCTCGCGCTGATCAACGCGGCGCGGAAGGAACTGGTCCTGACGACGCCCTATTTCGTGCCCGACGAGGCTTTGCTGCGGGCGCTGCGCGGGGCGGCCGGGCGGGGGGTGAAGGTCGTCCTCGTCCTGCCGGAGAAGATCGACTCCTTCCTGTCGCGCCACGCCAGCCGCACCTACTTCGACGAGCTTTTCGGCATGGGCGTGGAAATCCGCTTCTACCGGGACGGTCTGCTGCACACAAAGTCGATCACGGTCGACGGCGAGATCGCGATGTTCGGCACCGTCAATCTCGACATGCGCAGCCTGTGGCTGAACTTCGAGGTATCGCTGTTCGTCTATGGCAGCGAGTTCACCGAGCGGCTACGCCACCTGCAGCATCAGTACATCGCCGATTCCGACCCGCTGGACGCCGACGCCTGGGCCGCGCGCCCGTTCCGCGAGCGCTTCATCGACAACACGTTCCGGCTTGTCAGCCCGCTGCTGTGAGGCGTTGGTCCGGCGTGACCCAAGAACAAAGGGCCAGGTTGTCGAGACCTGGCCCTTGTTGCGATCCGAACCGGCGAACCGGTCGATATCACTGATGCATTGCTCCGCCGGAGAAATCCGGGCGGACGGACGTCAGTCCACAGAGCTGCCTGCCGCCCCTTCGGCCGACGCCGATGCGGGAACAGGGCCGGAAAGCTGCGGAACGTAAACAGTCGTCAGCATAGCATCGTTATGGCCCGAGCTTCCCAGATGCGTGCGGCAGACGAAATAGTAGGTGTGGCTGCCGGCGGTGTCCTCCACGAAGCCACGTGTCACGGGCGTCGGCATCCGGCGCGCGTTCGCCTCGTTGTGGTTCTGCGCGATGATAAAGGGTTGGCCAGAGGTCGTAGGCGTTTTACTGATCGCGCACAGAATGCTTGAAGGGTTGTCGTTGAATACGGCCCAGCCGCCGGCATTCGCGATAACGACGCCGGGGGCCGGAAGCTCCATGGTGACCTGGGCAACGACGGTATCGGTCGTCGGAAGAGTGCCGGCGTCTTCACCGTTGACGCTGCTGAAGTTGGCCGCCGCGGGCTTCGCACTTCTGTGAAGGTCGATCGGTTTGACCTGCCCGTTCCTGATTTTCTTGGACGTTACCGCCTTGTTGCGGATGTCTCGGGTGTCGACGCAGCCCCGGCATACAAGATTGGTGGCGGTCTGGGCGGAGGCGTCTCCGGGTAGCGCGAAAGGTAAGGCAAATCCGCCGGTCATTACCATCGCGGCGGCCAAAAGGCCGGTCGTGCCAATAATCTTTGTCATGACTGAAAATTCCCTTGCTAGCGCTAGCGCCCTCCTTGTGGACGCGGTTCGAACTTAATCAGCTTATCAAATTTTGTAAGTCGGCGCTATTCCGTGGGGTGACCCGTACAGGACGGAATTGCCTGTGTGGGTTCGGCGGGATTGATGAGCGTCGTCGTTCCGCCGGACACGATGGATCAGCTTGTGTCGCTTACCGAACGCGACTGCGTGGTGTATCAGTCATTGAACAGCGGGACGGCATTGCCGGCCACGATCGACGCGGCATCCTGACGGACGCCGCCGGGGCGCATCGGGTACGGGGGAACACCCATGACGGAACAGGTTGGCGTGAACAGGTCGGCCCTGGTTGGTGCCGGAATTCTCGGCTTTGCCGGTGTCACGGCGGCCGCGGCGAGTTCGCATGTGGGCAGCGACCCCCGGATGCTGGATGCGGTCGCGACGATCTGCCTGGCCCATGCGCCGGCGCTGCTGGCGCTCGCGCTGTTCGCGCCGCGCCACGTCGTGCTGCGTGTGGCCGCGTTGCTGCTGTTTGCCGGCGCGGCGCTGTTTTCCACCGATGTCGGAATGCGGGCGCTCGCCTACGGGCGGCTCTTCTTCATGGCGGCACCGGCCGGCGGGGTCGTCATGCTGGCCGGCTGGCTGGCCGTCGCCCTGTCCGCCGTCACGATGCGGCGGCCGGCGGCGAACCCGTAGCGCCGGTGACAAGCGGACCGAACCGGCGCCGTGGCCGGACGGACAGCGCGCGCTAGGTAGCTCAAGAGTGGAGGACGCCGCGAACCGGCAGGGAGGATATGCGATGAACGAAGACGGGACGACGCCAACGAGCACGACTCCGATCAACCGGGCAATGATCGCGGCCTATGACGAGTACACACACCTGACGCTCGACCGGCGCGGCTTCATGGAAAAGCTGACGAAACTCGCCGGATCGTCGGCTGCGGCGGCCGCGATCGCGCCGATGCTGGCGGCGAATTCGGCGAAGGCGGCGATCGTCGCGGCCGATGACGAGCGGCTGACAACGCGGACTGTCACGTTCGAGACCGCGGCCGGGCAGGCGAGCGGCTATCTGGCGATGCCGGCGGACAAGGCAGGGCCGCTGCCGGGCATCGTCGTGGTGCACGAGAACCGGGGCCAGAACGAGCATATCCGCGACGTGGCGCGGCGCGCCGCGCTGGCCGGTTTCGTGGCGCTGGCGCCCGATTTCCTGTCGACCAGCGGCGGCACGCCGTCCGACGAGGACCAGGCGCGGTCGATGATATCCGGCCTGACCGGTACGACCGTGCTCGACATCGGCCTCGGCGCGGTCCGCTACCTCGCCGGCAGTTCCGAGACCAACGGCAAGGTCGGCGCGGTGGGCTTCTGCTGGGGCGGCGCCATGGTCAACGAGCTTGCGGTCAATGCGCCGGACCTGGCCGCCGCCGTCGCCTATTACGGGCGTGTGCCCGACGCCGCCGACGTGCCGAGGATCAAGGTGCGGCTGCTCCTGCACTATGCCGGGCTGGACGACCGAATCAACGCGGGTATCCCGGACTTCCGGGCGGCGCTGGACGCGGCCGGCGTCGACTACGCGATGTATACCTACGAGGGCGTCAACCACGCCTTCAACAACGACACCTCGGCGGCGCGCTACGACGAGGCGGCGGCCGCGCTCGCCTGGCAGCGGACCATCGATTTCTTCAAGGAGACACTCGGCTAGGGCGGATACTCGGCCAGGGGACGCGCGCGAGCATGGCCGGGGCGCGGGAAACCGGATTGCGGAGCCGCCGCGCGCCACGTTAGTCATGCCGGGTCCCTGGAGGATCCGCCATGCCGCTCGATATCTGGCTCCTGTTCGTGCCCGCCTGCTTCGCGATCAACATCTATCCCGGCCCCAACAACATGGTGGCGCTGGGTAACGCGGCGCGCTTCGGCTTCGGCCATGCCTTCGTCGCCGCGCTGGGACGGCTGCCGGCCTTTGCGCTGATGATCGCGCTGGTGGCCGTCGGCCTCGGCGTGGTGCTGTCGGCCTCTGAAATCTTCTTCTCCGCGCTGAAATGGGTCGGCGCCGCCTACCTCGTCTGGCTCGGCGTCAAGATGGTGCGTGCGCCCGTCGACATCGCCGCGCTGGCCAATGCCGCCGCACGCGAGCCGGTCGGGCGCCTGGCCGGCCGCGAATTCCTGGTGGCGGCGACGAACCCGAAGGCGATCGTCACCTTCACCGCCTTCTTCCCGCAGTTCCTGACGCCGGGCGGCGACTACATCACCCAGATCGCGCTGATGGGCGCGGCCTTCATCGCCTTCGAGGCGATCTCGATCGGGGTCTATGCGTTTGCCGGCGGCCATGTGGGCCGGCTGGCCGGGACGGCGGCACGGATGCGCTGGGTGAACCGCGTCTCCGGGACGGCGCTGATCGGCGCGGGCGTCTTGCTGGCGCTCGCGCGGCGGCCGGAGACGGCATGATAATGTTCTCATTTTGTTCTTGACGCCGGGGCGGATATCCGGTCCTATCGCATCATGGAAAACGCTGTTGCAGCCGGCCTGATGCGCCGCGAGGACGGGGTGGTGTCGTGCTGGTGGCCCGGCGCCGATCCGCTTTATGTCGACTACCACGACCGCGAGTGGGGGCGGCCCGCCGCCGACGACCGGCTGCTGTTCGAAAAGCTGTGCCTGGAGGGCTTCCAGTCGGGGCTGTCGTGGATCACGATCCTGCGCAAGCGGGAGAACTTCCGCAAAGCCTTCGCGGATTTCGACATCGAGACGGTCGCCGGCTTCGGCGAGGACGACGTGGCGCGGCTGCTCGGCGACGCCGGCATCGTGCGCCATCGCGGCAAGATCGAATCCGTCATCAACAACGCCCGGCGGGCGCTGGACCTGAGGGCGGAGGCGGGCTCCATCGCCGGCTTCGTCTGGCGCTTCGAGCCGGCTGCGAAGGATCGGCCGGAGACATGCGATCACGCGACGCTGTCGAAGATGGCGAAGACGGCGGAATCGACCGCCCTGTCGAAAGAACTGAAGCGGCGCGGCTGGAGCTTTGTCGGGCCGACGACGGTCTACTCGTTCATGCAGGCAATGGGCCTGGTCAACGATCACCTCGAGGGCTGTCATTGCCGCGAGCGGGTCGAGGAGGCACGGCAGCGGTTCGCACGGCCGGCGTGAGCAGGTGCGGGATTGACGGGGCGCGCTCCGGACGTCCCTCGCGCGCCGGCCCGTGACAATCGGGCCGAAATCCGGCATCACGGCGCCATGCGCCTCGACATCTCGGACATCGCCGCCGACTTTCCCGATTTCCGTGTCGCCGCCGTGGTGGCGACGGATCTCGCCATTCCCGCTAGCCGGCCTTCGGCGCTGGACGCGCTGATCGGCGAGCGGGAGGCAGCAGTGCGCGCCCGCTGGGCGGGGCTGGAGCTGTCCGAAATCCCCGGCGTCACTGCCTGGCGCAAGGCCTATCGGGCCTTCGGCATCAAGAAGACAAGCTATCGCTCCGCCGTCGAGCGCCTCGTCAAGAACGCGATGGCGGACCGGCCGCTGCCGGCGATCAACCCGTTCGTCGACTGCTACAACACCGTGTCTCTGGCCCATGTCTTTCCGCTCGGCGCCGACGATCTGGACAGGGTCGCCGGCGATCTCGCCTTCCGCTATTCGCGACCGGACGACAGCTTCCTCGACATGGGCGCGGACGACGCCGGAGGTCAGATGAACGATCCGCCGAAGCCCGGCGAGGTCGTCTACGCCGACGCCGAAAAGGTGCTGTGCCGGCGCTGGAACTGGCGCCAGGACCAGCGCTCGCTGGTCTCGCCCGAGACGAGCCGTGCCGTCGTCACCGTTCAGGCCAACGGCTGGGGCGATCTCGATGCGGCCGTCACCGATCTCACCGATCTGCTGGGCCGTTTCTGTTCGGCGAAGACGACCGTGACGCTCGCGTCGGCGGCTGCTCCCGCTGTCGATCTCGCCATGCCCTGAGGACCGCCATGCCGCATGACGCCGTTTCCGTCGAACGCCGCGACCGGGTCGCCATCGTCAAATTCGACCGGAAGGGCCGTGCCAACGCGCTGTCCTTCGCCATCATGGACGCGCTGACCGAGGCGGCGCGCAGCTTGGAGACCGACACGGACCTCGCCGCGGTGATCCTGACAGGCTCGGCGGATGTCTTCTCCGCCGGCATGGACCTGCGCGATCCGGCCTTCGCCCGCCTCGACGACATGGGGCTTGCGGAGCTGCGGGCGTTCGCCGGGCACGGGCCGCGCATGGCGCGGGCCTGGGCCGGGATCGAGGTCCCGACCGTCGCGGCGGTCGAGGGCCCGTGCCTGGGCGGCGGGATGGCGCTGGCCGCGATGTGCGATTTCCGCGTGGCGGGAAAGGGCGCCCGGTTCGGCGCGCCGGAGGTCGCCGTCGGCGTCAACATGGGCTGGCATTCGGTTCCGCGCCTGGTCGCGCTCGTCGGGGCGCAGGCGACGCGGCGGCTGCTGCTGATCGGCGAGGAATGGAACGCCGGGGAGGCGCTGCGCCTCGGTTTCGCCGACCAAATCGCCGGAGACGGGGACGCGCTCGACGCGGCGTTGGAGATAGCGGCGACGCTGGCTAGCCGGCCGGCCACGGCGACGCGGATGGTCAAGCGCCAGATCGATGCCACCGCCCACGGCCTCGATCTCATGGCGAGCGCCACCGACATGGACCAGCACGCGCTGACCTGGCTGTCGGAGGATTTCCGCGCGGCGCTGGAGCGGTTCGGCAAGCGGGGAGGGTGACGCGGCCGGCGTCGCCGCCGGTTCGTTTCCGGTCGTCAGCTTTCTTTCGATCGCCCGCCCTGCGGGGGCAGCGGCTTTGCCCGCGTCTCGTGCCAGCCGACGCGGGCGTCGGGCTTGGAGTCGACCGAGGCGAAATAGGGCTTGATGTCGAGCAGCGGCGTGCCGTCGAAGCAGTCGACATGGCGTACCGTCAGTCCGTCTTCCTCGACCGCGACGATATCGACGACGGCCAGGCCGATCGGGTTCGGACGGCCGGGCGCGCGCAGGGCGAAGACGCCGTGGGTGACGGTGTCGCTCGGCGGCGTGAGGGTCACCACGTCGCGCGGGGCGCGGTCGAGCCAGTAGAGCAGGATGGCGTGGGTGCAGGTCTTGAGCGAGGCGAGACCGGCCCGATAGGGGGCGTCGACCTCCACCCGGCAGACCACGTCGGTTTCCATGGCGTTGCGCGGGCAATCCTCCGCGCGTGTCCAAGGCGTGCGAATCCGGCCGATATAGGTGAGCTCGGGCATGGTGCTTGCCGTTTTAGCGATGCTCGCGGCGGTTTCCAGCAAAGTTTTTGCTGGCCGAGCGGTTTTCGACACAGGGCGGATCATGTGCGGATCGTACGGTACTTGCTGTCTTCATAAGGAGTTGACAGTATAAAGATATCTTTATATCGCTATTCGCCGAATGGAGAGCCCGATGCTGCCGATCTCGGCCGAGAACATGCTGACCGCCCTGCGCGCCGCCGGAGAACCGACCCGGCTGCGCATCCTGGCGCTGTTGGCGGAGGGTGAGCGCAGCGTGAAGGATCTGACCGACATCCTCGGCCAGAGCCAGCCGCGCATCAGCCGGCATCTCAAGCTCCTCGTCGAAGCCGGTCTCGTGCGGCGCTATGCGGAGGGGGCGTGGGCCTTCTTCCGGCTCGCCGATTCCAGTCCGGCGGCCGAATTGTCGCGCGATCTCGTCGATCGGCTGAACCGGTCCGATCCGGTCATGGTCCGCGACCGGACGCGGCTCGAGGCCGTGCGCCGCGCGCGCCTCGAGGAGGCGACCGCCTATTTTCGGCAACACGCCGGCCACTGGGACCAGATCCGCTCGCTGCATGCCAACGAGCGGGAGATCGAGGCGGGCGTGCTGAAGCTTGTCGGCGACACGCCGCTCGACCTCGTGGTCGATCTGGGCACCGGCACGGGCCGCATGCTCGAGCTGCTGGCGCCGCATATCGAGAGCGGCATCGGCATCGACGTCTCGCACGACATGCTGTCCTACGCCCGCTCGCGGCTCGAACGCGAGGGCCTGCGCAACTGCCAGGTGCGCCAGGGCGACATATACAGCCCGCCGATCGAGGACGGTTCGGCCGATCTCGTGATCATCCATCAGGTGCTGCACTATCTCGACGACCCCGATCGGGCGATCGAGGAGGCAACCTATCTGCTGAAGCCCGGCGGCCGGCTGCTGATCATAGATTTTGCCCCGCACGGGCTTGAGTTTCTGCGCGCCGATCAGGCGCACCGCCGCCTCGGATTCTCGCGCGAGCAGATCGCCGAGTGGATGAAGGCGGCGGGCATCGAGCTTGCCAGTCACATCGATTTCCCACCGGACGACGTCGACATCGCCGAGGTCGGCCGGCTCACGGTTTCGATATGGCTGGGCAAGGACACCGACAGCCGCGTCCGCCGCGGCGTTTCCGAGGAGGCGGCCTGATGGCTGTGTCGTTACCCCCAACGCGACAGGTTTCACCAAGCCTGTCGGTGTCCTTCGAATTCTTTCCGCCGAAGTCGGCGGAGATGGAGGCCT
The DNA here is from genome assembly GCF_051390635.1 of Microbaculum mangrovi. Taxonomy (NCBI): domain Bacteria; kingdom Pseudomonadati; phylum Pseudomonadota; class Alphaproteobacteria; order Hyphomicrobiales; family Tepidamorphaceae; genus Microbaculum; species Microbaculum mangrovi. Next base: position 546,407 of record NZ_JBPODT010000001.1, on the reverse strand, counting down.
CCCTGTGGAACACGTTCCAGCGGCTGGTGCCGTTCGGGCCGAAATTCGTGTCGGTGACCTACGGCGCCGGCGGCTCGACGCGCGATCGCACGCATCAGATCGTCGGCCGCATTCGCCGTGAGTCCAATGTGGAGCCGGCGGCGCACCTGACCTGCGTCGACGCGAGCCGGGCCGCCCTGGAGGATGTGATCTTCGCCTACCAGAACATCGGCGTGCGCCACATCGTGGCCCTGCGTGGCGATCCGGTGGACGGCGTCGGCGGGGCCTACGTGCCGCATCCCCAGGGGTTTCAGACGACGGCCGGTCTGGTCGCGGCGATCAGGCGGGCCGGCGACTTCGAGGTTTCCGTCGCCGCCTACCCGGAGAAGCATCCGGAATCGCGCGACTTCGACGCCGATATCGACGTGCTGAAGGCCAAGGTCGATGCCGGAGCGACCCGGGCGATTACCCAGTTCTTCTTCGATAACGCGCATTTCTACCGCTACCGCGACCGGCTCCAGAAACGCGGCGTCGACATCCCGGTGATCCCCGGCATCCTGCCGGTCACCAAGTTCGCCCAGGCGGCCCGTTTCGCCGGGCAGTGCGGCGCGGAGATCCCGGACTGGTTCGCGGCCCATTTCGACGGGCTCGACGAGGATCCGGACACGCGCCGGCTGGTCGCCGCCTCCGTCGTCGCCGATCAGGTGCTCGACCTCACGGCAAACGGGGTCACCGATTTTCATTTCTACACGCTCAACCGGGCCGAGCTCGTCTACGCGACGTGCCACATGCTCGGCATGCGTCCCTTGACAAAAGAGGCGGCCTGAGCGCCGTCCGACCGAACCAAAGCAAGAGGCCAGTAATGTCAGAGTACCAGTCCGAGACCGAGCGCGCGTTGCGCCGTCTCGCCGCCGACCGAATCCTCCTGCTCGATGGGGCGATGGGCACGCAGATCCAGACGCTCGAGCTCGACGAGGCCGGATTCCGCGGCAAGCGGCTGGCCGGCTGGACCAAGCCGCTGGCGGGCAACAACGACATCCTGAACCTGTCGCAGCCTGAGGCGATCCGCGACATCCACCAGGCCTATTTCGAGGCCGGCAGCGACATCGTCTCGACCAATACGTTCAACGCCAACGCGATCGCGCAGGCCGACTACGGCGCGGAGAGCCTGGTTGCCGAGATCAACCGGGACGGCGCGCGGCTTGCCCGCGCGGCCGCCGACCAGGCGGCGCGGAAGGACGGCCGGCCGCGCTACGTGGCGGGCACGCTGGGCCCGACCAACCGGACCGCTTCGATCTCGCCCGACGTCGCCGATCCGGGGTATCGCGCCGTCACCTTCGACCAGCTCGCCGAGGTCTATGCCGAGGCGACGCGGGCGCTGATCGAGGGCGGATCGGACCTGATCCTGATCGAGACGATATTCGACACGCTGAACGCCAAGGCCGCTATCTTTGCGCTGGAAACGGTGTTTGCCGAGATCGGGCGCCGGCTGCCGATCCTGATTTCCGGCACGATCACCGATCTTTCCGGCCGTACCCTGTCCGGGCAAACGCCGACGGCGTTCTGGTATTCGGTGCGCCATGCGCGGCCCTTCACCATCGGTCTCAACTGCGCCCTCGGCGCCAAGGAACTGCGCCCGCATCTGGCCGAGATATCGCGCGTGGCCGATACGCTCGTCTGCGCCTATCCGAACGCCGGCCTGCCGAACGCCTTCGGCGGCTATGACGAGGGGCCGAAGGAAACCGCCGCGCTGCTCGGCGAGTTCGCCGAGGCCGGCCTGCTCAACGTCGTCGGCGGCTGCTGCGGCACGACGCCGGAGCACATCGCCGAGATCCGCGAGGCGGTGTCGAGCCATCCGCCGCGGCGCATCGCGGAAGCCAATCCGTTCATGAAGCTGTCGGGGCTGGAGCCGTTCACGCTCACCACCGAGACCAATTTCGTGAACATCGGCGAGCGCACAAACGTCACCGGGTCGGCGCGCTTCCGCAAGCTGATCAAGGAGGACGACTACGCCACGGCCCTCGAAGTCGCCCGCCAGCAGGTCGAGAACGGCGCGCAGATCATCGACGTCAACATGGACGAGGGGCTTCTGGAATCAGAAGAGGCGATGACGACGTTCCTCAATCTGGTCGCCGCCGAACCGGATATCGCCCGCGTGCCGATCATGATCGACTCGTCGAAATGGTCGGTGATCGAGGCCGGCCTGAAATGCGTGCAGGGCAAGCCGGTGGTCAATTCGATCTCGCTGAAAGAGGGTGAGGCCGCCTTTCTGGAGCACGCCGAGAAGGTGCGCCGCTACGGCGCCGCCGTGGTGGTGATGGCCTTCGACGATGCCGGCCAGGCCGACACGCTGGCGCGCAAGACGGAGATCGCCGAGCGCTCCTACCGGCTGCTGGTCGAGAAGGCGGGTTTCGATCCGGAAGACATCATCATCGACCCGAACATCTTCGCGGTCGCCACCGGCATCGCCGAGCACGACAACTACGGCGTCGATTTCATCGAGGCGACGCGGTGGATCCGCTCGAACCTGCCGCACGCGCAGGTCTCCGGCGGCCTGTCGAACCTGTCGTTCTCGTTCCGCGGCAACGAGCCGGTCCGCGAGGCGATGCACTCGGTGTTCCTCTACCACGCCATCAAGGCGGGGCTGGGCATGTCGATCGTCAATGCCGGGCAGCTCGGCGTCTACGACGAGATCGATCCGGAGCTGCGCGAGCTCTGCGAGGACGTGGTGCTGAACCGGCGCCCGGATGCGACCGAGCGCCTGGTGGACTCGGCGTCCAGGTGGCTGGGCAACGGTAGCGAGGCGCGGGAGGAAAAGACGCTCGAATGGCGCTCGCTGCCGGTCGACAAGCGCATCGAGCACGGTCTCGTCGCCGGCATCGCCGACTTCATCGAAGAGGACGTGGAGGAGGCCCGACAGGCCGCCAGCCGTCCGCTCGAGGTGATCGAGGGCCCGCTGATGTCCGGCATGAACGTCGTCGGCGACCTGTTCGGCTCGGGCCGGATGTTCCTGCCGCAGGTGGTGAAATCGGCGCGGGTGATGAAACGGGCGGTCGCCTATCTCGAGCCGTTCATGGAAGAGGAGAAGGAGGCGGGCGGCAGCCGTCCGCCGGCCGGCAAGATCGTCATGGCGACGGTGAAGGGCGACGTCCACGACATCGGCAAGAACATCGTCGGCGTCGTGCTCCAGTGCAACAACTACCAGGTGGTCGACCTGGGCGTGATGGTGCCGGCGCAGAAGATCCTGGAGACGGCGCGCGCCGAGGGCGCGGACCTGATCGGGCTGTCGGGCCTGATCACGCCGTCGCTCGACGAGATGTGCAACGTGGCTGCCGAGATGGAGCGCCAGGGCTTCGATCTGCCGCTGCTGATCGGCGGGGCGACGACCAGCAAGGTGCATACCGCAGTCAAGGTGAACCCGCACTACCATACCGGCCAGGCGATCTACGTCACCGATGCGAGCCGCGCCGTCGGAGTCGTCTCGACGCTGCTGTCGCCGGAGAGCAGGGCGCGGCTCTACGCGGAGACGCGCGCCGACTACGCCAGGATCGCCGAGGGGCACTCGCGCGCCCAGGACAACAAGGTTCGGCTCTCGCTTGAAGACGCGCGCGCCAACAGGCTGGCGATCGACTGGTCGGACTACCAGCCGCCGAAGCCCGGTTTTCTCGGCACCAAGTCGTTCACGGCCTACGACCTGGAGACGCTCGCCGCGTGCATCGACTGGACGCCGTTCTTCCAGACCTGGGAACTGTCCGGGCGGTATCCGGAAATCCTCGACGATCCGCGCCAGGGCGAGGCCGCGCGCCAGCTCTTTGACGACGCGCAGGCGATGCTGCGCAAGATCATCGAGGAAGACCTCCTGGAGGCGCGTGCCGTCATCGGCTTCTGGCCGGCGAACGCCGAGGGCGACGACATCGCCCTGTTCACCGACGAGACGCGGCAGACGCCGCTGGCCACGCTGCATACGCTGCGCCAGCAGATGTCGCGGCGCAGCTCGGACCGGGCGAACGTGGCGCTTTCCGATTTCGTCGCGCCGCGCGGCACCGGCCTTGCCGACCATGTCGGCGGCTTCATCGTCACCGCCGGCCACAAGCAGGATGCGACGGTGCAGCGGTTCGAGCGGGCCAACGACGACTACTCGAAGATCCTGTTCCAGGCGTTGTCGGACCGTCTCGCCGAGGCCTTCGCCGAGCACATGCACGCGCGGGTACGCAAAGAATTCTGGGGCTATGCGCCCGACGAGACGCTGACCAACGAGGAGCTGATCTCGGAGAACTACCGCGGCATCCGCCCGGCGCCGGGCTATCCCGCCCAGCCCGATCACACCGAGAAGCGCACGCTGTTCCACCTTCTCGATGCGGAGGCGGCGACGGGCGTCGAACTGACGGAGTCGTGCGCGATGCTGCCCGCCTCGTCGGTGTCCGGAATCTACTTCTCGCACCCGGATGCGCGCTATTTCGGCCTCGGCAAGATCGAGCGCGATCAGGTGGAGGATTACGCGGTGCGCAAGAACTGGAGCGTCGAGGAGACCGAGCGCTGGCTGGCGCCGGTGCTTGCGTATCAGCCGAAAGCGAAAGCAAAAGCGGCCTGATACCCGGCCCCTCGAATACGAGAGGGGCCGGCTTCCATTCAGGCGTCTCTACGCAATACCAGTGAGAAAGGGGTCGGGTGTCAAATCGCCCCGAACACGATCGCCGCTACGAACAGGAACGCCGCGCCTGCGACGACCAATTGAACCTGCCTTGCAATGGTCATGGTCCCGCTCCCTTGGCTTCCCCCAGTACCAAAATATTAGCCTGAGCGGGCCGATCCACGAAGCGGTTTCGTCGCTGCGCTGCAATATCGCCTGTCGATTTCGCTAGAAGCTGTGGAGGAATACGGGCATCCTCTTAGCACGCAAGGCAAATCGGCGACGGCACATATGCCATGAAACTTCGCGTACTCGAGCCAATTGTTGCCTCGGCGCTGATATTCGGCGCCGTTACTGCCGTTACGGCAGCAACGGAAACGGGCGATTTGGTGCCGTTGCCGAGGCAGAGGCCGGAGACGGTCGCGACGCCCCTCCCGGAGGCAAAGCCTGCCGAGACAAAGCCTGCCGAGACAAAGCCTGCCGAGACAAAGCCTGCCGAGACCAAGCCGGCCGAGGCCGGGGTTCCGCTGCCGCGCGAGAAGCCGCGTCTTGCCGCCGCCGAGCCGGAGGCCGAGGCGCCGAAACCGCCGCCGACGCCACAGCCGCGGCAGAAGCCAGCGGCCGCCGAATCAGCCGCCTCGCCAGGCGTTCCGTTGCCCGAGGCAAAGCCGGAAGCGGCTCCCGAGGCCGAGCCCACGGGCGCGGAGGTGCCAGTTCCCGCCGAGAAACCGGCTGCTTCGGCCGTGACGCCGGCCACGGGCGACGCCAACGTCTCCGGCGATGACAAGAAAGAGCCGACCTCGGCGACGACGGAAGGCGAGGCTGTCGACGCGGCCCCGCCGCCACCCCCGCCACCACCTGTCCGGACTGGGCCGCCGCAGGGGCCACCTGTCTTCGCCGGCGACGCGATGTCGCCCGCCTGCGCGGCGATCGAGGAGGGGCGCGTCTCCGGGCGGCCGCTCAAGCCGGTCGAGGATCTTTCCGGTTGCCTCGTGCGGGCCATCTATGCGGTCTCCTCGGTGGGCAGCGAGCGCGCGGTAGAGCTGACGCCGGAAGCCGAACTCAACTGCGCCATGGTCGACCGGCTCGATACGTTCGTCGAGGAGGTCATCGAGCCAGCGGCGAAGGATACCCTCGACAGCGATATCGTGGGTTTGCGCATCGCCGGGTCCTATGTCTGCCGGCCGCGCAACGGCCTGGACGGCGCCAAGCAGAGCGAGCACGGTTTCGCCAACGCCGTCGACATTGCCGCTTTCGTGCTCGCCGACGGGCGGTCGATCTCCGTGGCGGAAAGCTGGGCCGACGAGGGGCCGGACGGAGAGTTCCTGCGCGCGGTGCACGAGAAGGCCTGCGGGCCGTTCACGACCGTGATCGGTCCCGACGGCGACGAGTATCATCGCGACCATTTTCACCTGGATCTTCAGCCGCGCGGCAAGGGCGGACAGACGACCTTCTGCCAGTAGGCGGGGGCAGCGGGCGTTCGCCTACTCCTTCAGGTCCGGGTTCTTGGTGTAGCCCGGGCCGATCGTGAGCGGCTTTTCCGGCAGGACACTGGAGCCGATCTTGGAGGTGTAGGTCGTCTCGTGGGTCTCGATGACCGCGCCCTCGGGCGTCTTGAGCGTCAGCGTCACGGTGTATGGCGTGTCGGCGACGACGTTCTTGATCGGTGGCGAATTCAGGGCGAAGCGGCGTTGTTTCTCGCGGGAGACCAGTTCCACGGTCAGCGGCGGGCCTCCCTCCGGGTTCTCGAAATCGGCGATGAACACGGTCCCCGGTGGCACGGTGCGGCGGGCGGTGGCGACGAGGCCGTAGGTCGCCTCGGCCAGCCGGTAGTTGAACAGGAAGCCGCCGCCGGTGACCGTCACATAGTCGCCGGTCGTCTCCTCGCAGGCAGCGAGCGAAACCGCCAGACCGATCAGGATTGCGAGACGTCGAAGCATGGGGCCATCCGGACACGAGGCCGTGTATTATAACCGTCAAAATCGGTTTTGCGAGTCAGGTCTTCGCGGGCTCGCGATGCACCTCGTGGTAGCGGCGGGCCTTGGCCCGGTTGCCGCAGGTGAGCATGTCGCACCACAGGCGGCTGGCGTTCCGCGAGCGATCGACGAAGATCCAGCTGCAGTTCGGGCAGGTCTTCAATCGGCCGGACAGAGGAGAGGCGGATAGCGCGATGGCCGAATGGGCGATCGCGGCGCGCGCGGTGACCGGTGTCTGCGGTCGGGACGCCGCAAGGGTCGGAAACAGGCCGTCCGGGCCGGTGGCGATTTCCGTCTGCGACAGGGCGCTGCCAAGTTCGAAAAGCACGCGCCGCATGGCGAGCGACGATGGCGCATGCTCGATTGCGACGGCGCGGAACAAATCGTCAACTGCTTGGCGCAGTGTCAGCATGTCGGCGACCGCGGCGACGTCGAACGCATCAGCGGCAACCGCCAGCATCGGCGCGTAGCAACCGGCCGCGCCGAACCGACAGGCCGCCTCCAGCCAGCTCGCGATGTCGCTTGCGTGACGCAGGCGATCGCCACGGCGCTCGGCGTCGTTGGCGTAGAAGACCGTATTCGCGAAATCGAGGCACAAGGCGCCGCCGACGAACTGTCGCTGCGTCCAGGAAAATGTCATAGAACTAACCTGTGTAGCAGAATAAGGCAGTTAGATACCGTGCGGGCTGCGGGCCCGCAAGTCCCCTTGCCGCAGGCGCAGCGCGGGCCGGGCCGGTTAAGGCCAAATTAACCGTGTCTGTTTACGTGGCATTTGCCTCAAATTCGAATGATCGGCGGCATGAATCGCATGACCGCCGTCTTATTCGTGTTTTCGCTCGTTTTCCTGTTCGGCTGCGCCGACCGGTCGCTCTATTCGTGGCGCGACCAGGCCTGGCGCAAGGACGCCGAGGCCATCTGCCTGGCCAAGGGCGGCTACGAGCCGAGCGCGTTCGTCCAGCGCCTGAACCGGATCAACGACAAGGGCGCCTGCGGCGTCTGGTATCCGCTGAAGGTGTCGGCGGCACTGTCGGGCTATGTCGGCTTATCGAGCAGCGCGACGCTCAACTGCCCGCTGACGTCGGCCCTCGACGGCTGGCTCTATCACGTGGTGGAACCGGCGGCGGCGCGCACCTACGGCGCCTATGTGCGCGAAATCCAGGTGCTCTCGTCCTATTCCTGCCGCACGCGCAACAGCAAGGCCTATGGCAAGGTCTCCGAGCATTCCTTCGGCAACGCCATCGACATCGCCGCCTTCAAGCTCTCCGACGGGCGCACCGTCACCGTCGAGGACGGCTGGCGCGGAAGCCCGCAGGATCGCGTATTCCTGCGGGAAGCCCATTCCGGCGCCTGCAAGACGTTCACCACCGTGATCGGCCCGAACGGGGACCGGCAACATTACGATCACTTCCATCTCGATCTGGCCCGGCACAACGCCGACAACAGCTATCGCTACTGCAAATAGCGGGGGCACGGTTGTCGGCCCTAATTTCGGCGGCTGCGGCGGGCGGTTGCGCCGGCATTGGGCCAGCCAATGGTCCTGGCGCCGACTGGTGAGGATTGCCGCCGCTGGATGCGGCCGAAGGCGGGTCCGGAATTGTTCGTTGCCTAAAAATTCCGCTGGACCGGAAACCTCCGGCAATTAAAAAGACGGACCGTACACCGGCTGGCGCCGCCGGCTTCCAGCCGTCAGCGTGATCCGGTCGCGGGACGGGGGCGTAAACGTCGACGGGATCGTTTCCGATCCGTTGGCGGACATGATCGGCCCGGACCCGGGCTGTGCCGTCGAATTCGATGGAGGGGTGATCATGATGCGTGTTTTCTCTCGTGCCGTGGCCGTTTTCGCGTTCCTCGTTCTCGCGGCGAGCCTTGCAGGGCCTGCCGCGGCGCAATCGCGGGAGGAGGTGCGGTTTTCGCCCGGCAACGACAATGCCGCCGTCGAAGGCACGGTCACAGGCGACGAATACAAGGACTACGTACTCGGCGCGCGCGCCGGGCAGACCATGTCGGTCTCGCTGATCACGGAGGGCAACGCCTACTTCAACATCCTGCCGCCGGGCAGCGACGGGGTGGCGATCTACAACGGTTCGATCGACGGCGAGAACGCCAGCATCAAGCTGACATCCGACGGTGACTACACGATCCGCGTCTATCTGATGGGCAATGCCCGCGACAGCAACGAGACCGTGCCGTTCATGGTCTCGATGGCCATCATGTGATTGCCGCTGAAGGACCGGGAGACAGGCGATGATGACGATCGACCGACGTCATTTCGTCCTCGGCGCCGGCGTCGCGGGCATGTCCGCGCTGGGGTTCGAGGTTTTTGCGGAGCAGCTCAAGGACATCAGCGAGCTGAAGCCCGGCGACTTCACCTGGCATCCGGACCGGCAGCCGACCGGGCCGGTTGCCGTGGTCGTCTCGATTCCCGAGCAGCTCGTCCATGTCTATCGCAACGGCGTGCGCATCGCCGTCTCGACCTGCTCCACCGGAAAGCCCGGCCATTCGACGCCGACCGGCGTGTTCGTGGTGCTGCAAAAAGACAAGCACCACCGCTCGTCGACCTACAACAACGCGCCGATGCCCAACATGAACCGGCTGACGTGGTCTGGCATCGCGCTGCATGCCGGCAATCTGCCCGGATATCCCGCGTCGCACGGCTGCGTGCGGCTGCCACTGGCGTTCTCCGAGAACCTTTTCGAGGTCACCCATCTCGGCACGCCGGTCATCATCTCCGGCAAGAGCACCGATCCGTGGGAGCTGAAGCACCCGGGCATGGTGCTGAGCGGCTATGCCGAACACGAGTTCGAGAACGTGGAAGCCGCGCTGGAGGACAAGAAGCATCCAAAGGACTGGATCGAATCAGAGACCGCGCCCATCACCTCGGTCATCGCGTCGTCGCGCGAACGGCGGATCATGCTGCTGGAAAACGGAAACGTCCTGATGGAAGGCGAACTCTCGATCGATGGGAGCCGTGCGATCGGCAACCACGTGTTCGTGCTGCGCGGCCCGGACAGTGGGGCGCGGGGGCTGCATTGGCAGGCGATCAGCCATCAGCCCGGCGACGGGCCGGTCTCGGCGGAGGAAACGGCGATTACGCGGCTGCGCACGAGCGACGAATTCGTCGCCCGGATGCGCAAGCGGATGCATCCGGGCCTCGTCATGATCCTGACAGAGGCGCCGCTACATCCCGACACGCGATCCGGGCAGGATTTCGTTATCATGTCTTGACCTCGCCTGAGGGGCGCTTCAGGGGTGTTGGAACCAGGACCGACAAGAGGAAGGTGAAATGAGAAAGTTCTTAGTGGCCGCGGTGCCGGTCGTTCTGGCACTCGCCGGGTGCAATTCCGATCCGTCAACGGCGCCGACGGCGTCGAGCGCCGCGATGACCGCGAACGGGCCGACGCGCGCGCCGAGCGGACCGAACGCGGTCGCGGAAGACCTTTGCGTCAAGGCGGTGCAGCAGCAGACCAACGCGTCGGGCGTCGGGGTCATCAATAGCGAATTCTCGCAGGCGGCGACGCAGGTCATGGTCGGGTTCCCGGCGGCGCAGGCGCCGTGGCGTTGCCTGGTCTCCGGCGGCCGGGTGACCGAGGTCATCTACACGGGCAGCGAAGGACGCTCGTAAGGCCCTGAAGCGTACTCGAGGTCTCGGGGGAGCCGTTTCGACCCCAGCGACACGTCAGGGAAACGGATGCTCTCATTCTCGAAGAGAACCATCTTCGCCGCCATCGCTGTGGCCGGTCTGATCGGACCGCCACAGCAAGCGGAGGCGTGGGTGGAGGCCGGCATGCTGACCTGCGAGGACAGCGGCGGATTCTCGCTGATCCTCAGTTCGCCGCGCGACCTGTATTGCGTGTTTCATAAGGCGAACGGCCTGACGGAAGCCTATGGCGGTCGCCTGCGCGCGGTGGGGCGCAATCTGGGCGCCACCGGCGCCGGCGTGATCGCCTGGAGCGTGGTCGCGGACAGAACCGACGGGCCATCCGGTGCGCTGACCGGAATCTACGCGCGAGCGGAATCCGGCGCCACCATGGAGGAGGACGGCGAGGGGCGCGGCCTCGTCGGCGGTCCGCGCCGTGCTGTAACGCTGCAGCCGTTGCGCGTCGGCGGCAATTCCGGACTGAACCTGGCGGTCGGTATCGCCGCGATGGAGCTGCATCCGCTGTCCGAGACCACGGCCCGTACCGCGCCGACCCGGGTGCCGGCCGGCGGCCATCGCTATGACCTGGTGCCGTCCGCGCGGCAGGCTCCGCACTCCGGCTGCGGGTCCTATACCCACCTGATGCAAGGCCAGACGATCGACGGACTTGCCCGCGCGTGCCGCGTGACGGTCGAGGCCTTGCTCGACGCCAACCCGCAGATCACCAACGGCGGCGACATCGGCACTGGCGCATTGATCCATTTGCCGACCCATGTGGGCCTCTCTGCCGCGAGTCCTTGCGGCAATCGGGCGATCGTGCGTGAGAACGAGGCGCTCGACGACCTCGCGTGGCGGTGCGGCATCACCCAGCACGCCCTGTTCCTATCCAATCCGTCCGTGCGGGACATGGCGACGGTGCGGCCCGGCCAGGTCATGGTCGTCCCGGCGAGGGTGGCGCCGCCCCTGGCCCCGCCGGTGCGTTATGTGGCGAACGAAATTCTGCTCGAACCCGTGGCGCGCGACCTGCAGTTCGCCGAGATCGGTCCGGCGCGGATCATGTCTCGGACGCGTCAAACCAGGGGCACGCCGGGGCAGGAACAGGCCTGCGCCGACGAACTGGCCGAAACGCTCGGAATTGACAGGGATCGGGTACGGGTGACCAGTCGTGATGTCGGGCGCACCGGCGATGCGCTCGTTTATCTCTATGCCGACGGCACCCGGGCGGCCTGCGAGGTCGATCGCGCCTATACCGTGCGCGGCACCCGGCGGATGATCCCGGTGCGCGTGACCAGCTCGCCCCCGAGCTCGGCCTCCGGTGCCGGTTCCAACTCCGGCAGTCTGGTGGAGCGGGCCTGCATGGATGCGGTTCGCCGGCAGGCCGGTGGGCACCGCGCCATCGCCGTTCTCGGCAACGCGGTCTCGCAGGCCGATTCGACGGTGATGGTCGGCGTCGGCCCGCGGCGCGCGCCCTGGCGCTGTGTGGCGTCCAACGACGGCGTGGTGACAGACCTGTCGTTCGCGGGCGATGACAGCGCCGGCGTGCGAGACGCCGGCGCGCCGATGCCGGGACGAACGATACCGCCGCCGGCACGATAGCCCGCTCGATGAAACGCGGCGACCCGGCGGGCTCCCGTCCGTTTAGCTTGCTACGCCGACGGGACTAGTTCGCGTCCGAGGCGCGTTTCATCGCCGCTTCGAGCTTTTTCCTGTCGTCCTCGGTCAGTACCGGACGGTCCATTTTGATCGTCAGCTTGTCGAGCTTGGCGGTCAACGCAAACGGCGGCGTGTAGTCCGCGTCGTTCACGCCGGTGAGCGTGTCGGATCCGACGTCGAAGCTCTCGTCCCATTGGAGGATCATGGGCAAGGTCTTCTCCATCTTCTTGGTATCGACCGCCTTTCCGTCGACCTTCAGCGTGCCGGTTCCGGATCGGCCGACGCCGCTGAAGTCGTTGTAGGCGAGCGTCCCGGTACCGAGTCCGTCATACTGGAAGTCGAACTCCACCGTGTGCTTGCCAGGCGTGAGCGCCTCCTGGCCTTCCCACTTGATCCGTTCGAGATCGACCAGGTTCCAGAGGAACACCGGCTTGCCCTTCAAGAGGTAGAATCCGTAGCCCGCGAAGCGGCCGCCGGAGGTCAGGATCATGCCCTCGGCGCCGCCCTCGGGCACCTCGATCTCGGCGGTGACGGTGTAGGAGGTGTTCAGCAGCAACGGCGAGTCGCCTTGCGGCAGGCCGATCATCGGTCTGGTGTAGACGAACTCCGTCCGCCCGGCGGTGATGTTCGGGCGCGGCGCGACGATGCGGGCGGCGACCGAGGCGTCCATCGGGAACACCTGGTATTTCTGGGCCTCCGCGATGAACATCGCCTTCAGCTCCTTCACCTTGTCGGGATGCTGGTCGGCGACGTTGGCGGTCTGGGAAAAGTCCGAGTCTAGATTGTAGAGCTCGAGCACCTGGTTGTTGAGCGGATCCGGGTTCGCCGGTCCGAATGCCTCCCAGGGCGCCCGGTTGACCTCGGTCGAGAGGAACCAGCCGTCGTTGTACAGCGCCCACTGACCCATCATCTCGAAGTACTGGGTTTGATGACGGGACGGGACGTCGGCGTTCGCCTCGTCGAAGGTGTAGGCGAAGCTGGTGCCTTCGACCGGCTTCTGCGGAATGCCGTCCACCACCGCCGGAGCCGGGATGCCGGCGACCTCGAGGATGGTCGGCATCACGTCGATGACATGCGTGAACTGATGCCGGATGCCGCCCTTGTCCTTGATGCGCGCCGGCCAGGAGACGGCCATGTTCTGGTTGATGCCGCCAAGCTTGGAGGCGTTCTGCTTGAACCAGGAGAACGGCGTGTCGAAGGCCCAGGACCAGCCGGCCGACATGTGGTTGTAGGTCTCCTCGGTGCCCCACACGTCATACCATTTCATCTGGGTCTCGACCGGCATCATGTTGATGCCGTTGAAGAAAGCGACCTCGTTGGGCGTGCCGAGCGGACCGCCTTCGGCGCTGGTTCCGTTATCGCCGTTGATGTAGATGATGAGGGTGTTGTCGAGAACGCCCAGGTCCTCGACGGCCTGGATGACGCGCCCGATCTCGTGGTCGCTGTAGGCGGCGTAGGCGGCGAAGACCTCGACCTGGCGGATGAAGAGCTTCTTTTCCTCGGCCGTCAGATCGTCCCACTTCTTCAGAACCTTGTCCGGCCAAGCCGACAGCTGGGCGTCCTCGGGAATCACGCCGAGCCGCTTCTGGTTGGCGAAGATCGTCTCGCGCAGCGTGTTCCAGCCGTCGTCGAACAGGTGCATGTCGTGGATCTTGTCGACCCACTCCTTGGTCGGATGATGCGGCGCGTGGGTCGCGCCGGGGGCGTACTTGATGAAGAACGGCTTGCTCGGATCGGTCTGGTGCATCCGCGTCATCCAGTCGATGGCGTCGTCGGCCATCGCGGTGACCAGGTTCCATTCGCCTTCCTTGCCCTTGAAGGGATAGATCTGAGTGGTGTTGCGGAACAGGTTCGGCTGCCACTGGTTGGCGTCGCCGCCGACGAAGCCGTAGAAATACTCAAAGCCCATTCCGGTCGGCCACTGGTCGAAGGGACCCGATTGGCTCGCCTCGAACGCGGGCGTATTGTGATCCTTTCCGAACCACGATGTGTTGTAGCCGTTGTCGAGCAGGATCCGGCCGATCGTCGCCTTGTCCTTGTCGATAATGCTGTTGTAGCCGGAGAAGCCCGTCGACTGCTCTGAGATGACGCCGAAGCCGGCCGAGTGATGGTTGCGGCCGGTGATCAGGGCCGCGCGCGTGGGCGAACACAGCGCCGTGGAGAACATGCGCGTGTAGCGCAGTCCCTCGTTGGCGATGCGGTCGAGAGCGGGTGTCGGGATGACGCCACCGAACGTGCTCGGCACGGCGAACCCGGCATCGTCGGTGATGATTAGCAGGACGTTCGGCGCACCTTTCGGCGGCATCACGCGTGGCGACCACCACGGCGTCGATTGCAGGGCGTCGTCCTTGATGACGCCCCCGAACGGCAGGTCCGGCGGCGGAAGCTGCAATCCGTCGATCGACATCGTCGCGTCCGGCGCGCCGAAATCTGTATAGGACTGCTGTTCGGCGGCAAGAACCGGAGTCGCCATGGAAAGGCAAACAACAACTGGGATCGAACCCAGCAAGCTCGTCCAATACGGTCGCATCGTAATCTCCAGTATCCGATGTTAGCGGCAGCTTATCCGTTCGGCCGTTCGCTGTCGCTTCTCTGTCGGTTTGGGCGTCGGTTGTTGCTATTCGCCGGCCGTCCACCAGAATGGCCCGCCGTCGCCGTGCCGGCGGGCCAGCGATCGACAACACGATCCGAAGCGGATCGATCAGAGAATTCGTCGGTTCTCCTCTATGTCGCGCATTTGCTGTGGACCGCGAATCTGCTCCGGGCCGCCTGTTTGCTCGGGGGCTATTTGCTCTGGAGGATCTGCAGGGCCTCGCTCAGCGGCTCGCTGCAGTCCGTGTCCGCTTGGGAGCTGTGTTCCATTCCCTGATCACGGAGCCGGTAGACCTGTTCCTTCTCGGCATCCGTCAGCTCGACGGTCTTCAGCAGTTCGTCGATCTGAGCGACCATCGCGTTGCAATCCTGCGCGTAGGACGGAGCGGCGGGAAGCGCGAGGACGACGAGAGTGAAGACCAGAAGGCTGGTCCGGCGAAGAATTCTCATGGTGCTCTCCCTTGTGGATTGCGTTGAGCAGCGTGCTCACGTCACGGTGCTTTCTGTTCCATACCGGCGTCTGGTCCGCTTCGATGGTTCGTCGATCTTCTTCGAAAGGGACGGCAGTCGACCCGTGCGCATCTCTTTCGTCGTTTGCTCCTCTCGCGTCAGGCGAAGCGGGCACGCGCGCCCTGCCGGGGGCGAGGCCGGATCATCTTGGACTCTTTTCGATCGAATAAATATTATCAACTGAAAAGCCGCCTTTCTTGCCATTTGGTGCCAATGGACGGTTGATCGATGTCGAACGACGAGTTCGCGCACAATCCCAGAACCTTGCTGCATATTGCTGCGGAACTCCGAAAGTGCGGCATCTCGCCCGTCGAGATTTTCAGGCGCGCAGGCCTCTCGCCAGCGAGGCTTCTGGACGGGGATCGTTGGATTCCGCGGGCCCTCTGCTTTGCGCTCAGTCAGGAGGTCGCCGCGGTTTCCGGCGATCCGTTCTTCGCTTCGAGGATAGGCAAATCGTTCCAACTCGCCGAATTCGGCGTCTGGGGCCAGACCATCGAAGGTGCGGAAACCGTCGCCGACGCCTTCTCCGTTGCGATCAAGGGCGTGGGGCTTTTGCACCGGGGCTCGAACCTCCAGGTGCTGGTTTCTCGCGATGAGGCGCAACTCAGGTTCGCCTATCGCGGACGCCTTGAGGCCGATCCGCGCCAACACCTGATGGGAACGCTCGCTGTTCTCCGAAAAATCGCGCTTCTGGCGAACGTGCCCGAAGCGGTCGGGGTGCATTTCTCGATACCGTACTCGATCGGGGCGGATTGCCTCGAGGAAACGCATGGGGAGCGTCTGACGTTCGGCTGCGACACCGATGCCATCGTCGTCGATCGGGAATTGCTCGGCATGCGCCTCGACGTCCCGGCCGAGCCGAATGGTCGGGGGGCGGACGAGCCCCCGGAAACCGCCGAACAGGTGGGGGCGCTCATCCGAAAGCTTCTGCCATACGAGCGCGCCAATCTCCCGACCGTTGCGGCTAAGCTGAATGTCAGCAAGCGGACCCTGCAGAGAAGACTGCGGAACTGGGGGTTTGCTTTCGAGGAAATCCTCGATGACACGCGCCGAACAGAGGCCTTGAAACTCGTCCGCTCTCGTGAGCACAGCGCGATCGAGATCGCATTCCTGCTCGGCTACTCGGATGCGGCGCACTTTACCCGGGCGTTCCGCCGATGGACCGGAATGGCGCCGCGAGAGTATTCCCGCGTCGTGACACGATCCCTGTCGTAGCGAGGGTCGGGGCCTCCGATAACTCGGATGCCGCGTTGGCCCATAACGCGCACCCGGCAGGGCCCGCGCTTGCCGCCCGCCCCCGGGTTGCACGATCGCCGCGCAGATGCTTGCCCCGCCCGCGATAATCGTCGAGACTTCGCGCTCCGGGGCCTTCAAGTTCGGTCGCAATGTCGTCGTCCTCACCGCCACTGCGCGTACCGTTCTTCTATGGCTGGGTGGTCGTCGCCGTCGCCTTCGTGACGATGGCGATTTCGGTCAACGCCCGCACGGCATTCTCGCTGCTGTATCCGCCGATCCTCGACGAGTTCGGCTGGCAGCGCGGCGAGACGGCGGGCGCCTTTACAATCGGCTTTCTGGCCGCGACCGGGTTCGCCCCGCTGTTCGGCGTGTTGATGGACCGGGCCGGACCGCGCGTCGTCATCCCGGTGGGGGCGACGATCGTGGCCGCCGGCTTCGTCGCGGCGACGTGGATCGCGACGCCGGTCATGCTCTATCTCAGCCTCGGGCTTATGGTGGTCGGGGCCTCGGTCGGCATGAGCTATATCGGCCACTCGATGTTCCTGCCCAACTGGTTCGTGCGCAGACGGGGCCTCGCGATCGGCATCGCCTTTGCCGGCGTCGGCGTGGGGGCGATCGTGTTGCTGCCGTTGACGCAGGGCTACATCGAAACGGCGGGTTGGCGCGCGGCCTGCCTGGCGATCGCCATCGCGATCGCCGTCGTCATCATTCCACTGAACGCATTGTTGCAGCGCCGCGCCCCCGGCGATGTCGGGCTCGAGCCGGATGGCGGCGCGCAGCGGCTCAAGGACGGGACCACCGCGAAACCCGTCGACACCGTGGTGGATCGGGCCTGGGCCGAGACCGAATGGACCCTGCCCAAGGCACTCGCCACGGGGCGGTTCTGGTGGATCTCGGCGGGCTATTTCGCCGGCCTGTTCGCCTGGTATTCGGTGCAGGTGCATCAGACCCGCTATCTGCTGGACATCGGCTTCGGGGCGACCGAGGCGGCCTTCGCGCTCGGCCTTGTCGGCCTGTTCGGCATCGGCGGGCAGATCGGCGTCGGCGCGCTGTCGGACCGGATCGGGCGGGAGTGGGGCTGGACGATCGCCTGTCTCGGCTTCGCCGTGTCCTACGTCGCGCTGATCGCGCTCGGCGAGAGCCCGACGCACTGGCTCGTCTACGTGATGGTCGCGGGGCAGGGGCTCGCGGGCTACGGGCTGGCGTCCCTGTTCGGCGCGGTGCCGGCGGAGATCTTCGCCGGCAGGCGGTTCGCCACGATCTTCTCGGTGATGACCGTGTGCGGAAACATCGGCGCGGGCGTCGGCCCGTGGATCACCGGGGTGATCTACGATGCCACCGGGTCCTACAACCCGGCCTTCCTGCTGTGCCTGGCGATGAGCCTGGTCTCGGCCGCCTGCATCTGGGCGGCCGCCCCGCGCCGGGTCCGCCTCGTCGCCGGTCAGGCAGCCAGGCGCGCGCGGATCGCTGAATCCACCGCCTAGCCGCGCTCACCGAGGCCATCTTCGTTCATCGCTAGGGCCTATGGGCGTTTTGTCGCCTTAAGCCACGGAAGGCTGCGTGGTAGCGTCCGGCCATGCTCACCGTCCTCGCCGATCGCACCTACCGCCACCTCTTCGCCGCCCAGGTCATCGCCCTCATCGGCACCGGCCTGCTCACGGTCGCGCTGGCGCTGCTCGCCTACGATCTGGCGGGCGAGGAGGCCGGGGCGGTGCTGGGGACGGCGCTGGCCATCAAGATGATCGCCTATGTCGGCGTCTCGCCGATCGTCGGTGCCTATGCCAGCCGGCTGCCGCGGCGCGCCTTTCTGGTCGCGATGAGCCTGGCGCGCGCTGGCGTGGCGTTGCTGCTGCCCTTCGTTTCCGAGATCTGGCACATCTATGTGCTGATCTTCTTCCTCCAGTCGGCGTCCGCGGCCTTCACACCGACCTTCCAGGCGACCATTCCCGACGTTCTGCCGGCGGAGAAGGACTATACGCGGGCGCTGTCGCTGTCGCGCCTCGCCTATGACCTGGAAAACCTGCTGAGCCCGATGCTCGCGGCCGTGCTTCTGACCGTGATCGACTTTCACTGGCTGTTCGGCGGAACGGTCTTCGGGTTCCTCGCCGCGGCGGTGCTGGTGATCTCGGTGCGGCTGCCGCAGCCGCTTCCGACGGACAGCGGCAAGGGACTCTACGACACCATCACGCGCGGCATCCGGATCTATCTCGCGACGCCGCGGCTGCGCGGGCTTCTCGCCCTCAACCTGTCGGCGGCGGCCGCCGGCGCCATGGTGATCGTCAACACGGTCGTGCTGGTGCGCGGCTGGCTGGGCCGCACGGACGACGACGTGGCATTGGCGATGGCGTGTTTCGGCGGCGGCTCGATGATTGCGGCCCTGGCCTTGCCGAGGGTGCTCGACCGGACGCCGGACCGGGCGGTGATGGTGCCGGCGGCGGTGTTTCTGGGCGCGCTCCTGCTCGGGTTCGCGTGGATCATTACGACGGTCGATACCGGCATGTGGCCGGTTCTTCTGGCGGTCTGGGCGGTGGCCGGGCTCGCCTATTCCGCGGTCCTGACGCCGACGGGGCGCCTTTTGCGCCGCTCGGCGCAGCCCGCCGATCGGCCCGCGGTGTTCGCCGCCCAGTTCGCGCTGTCGCATGCCTGCTGGCTCGTGACCTATCCGATCGCCGGCTGGCTGGGCGTGATTGCCGGCGCGCCCGTCACCCTGACCGTACTCGGCGTCCTGACGCTTCTCGGCGCCGGTCTTTCGGTCGTGCTATGGCCGGCGCACGACCCCGACGAGATCGAGCACACGCATGCCGAGCTCGATCCGGATCATCCGCATCTGCGCGAATATCAGGGAAGCGGGCGCCGCCACGCGCATCTCTACGTGATCGACGATCTGCACACGTCCTGGCCGGTTACGCGCTGACGTCCGGGCGCATGGCGCGTCTTATTTTTTGCCATACGCGTTGGCGGCGCGCCGGGCCTCAACTCGCGACCTTTTCGACCTTCAGAATCCGCCCGGAGGGATCGACGAAGAAGATCTGGATCAGCGGACGATCGCCCGGTCCGCCGACGGTCATGATCCGCGTCACCACGCGGCTGTCGCCGCAGCCCTTGGGATTCGGGCCGATAATGATGGTGACGGGAATCGTGAACGTCTCGACGGTCTGGCCGGCCGGCGCGCCGCGCCGGGCGGACAGGGCCGCCTGACAGGTGTCGCGTGCCACATAGTTCGCGGTCAGCTGGATGGCCCCGCCGTAGGGACCGGTGCGGCGGGCGTAGCTGCCAGGCCCCTGCGCCAGGGCAAGGTCGGGAAGCACGAGGGCCAGGGCGAGCGCCGCGAGTGCGAAATATTTCATGGATCCTCTCCTCGTAACAACAGCGTGTCAGACAGTTTGCGGTCAGGAATCCGGCTTCAGCTATAGGGCGCCGACAGGGCGACGCAAGTCGATGCAGTGGGCAGATCCGAGCAAATAAAACCCTTTTGCGAGTTGAAGCTTTCCGCCGGTCGATGTCTAATAAGTGTAGTCGGCGAATTTGAAGCAAAACTATTTTGGCGTTGGAGCGACCCCACTAAGGGAGGAGATCACCATGAAGCGCCACCTTGTCTTCAGCGCGTTGATCGCATTGGGTTTTGCCGTTCCGGCAACGGCCCAGATCATCCCTTCCGAAGAGTCCCTATCCGGTCTCTATCCCGGAAAAGCCTACTCTCCCTACGCGGAGCGCAGCTTTCCGGATCAGGTTTTCTGGGGCGATACGCACCTGCACACCCGGCTGTCCGCGGATGCGGGGCTGTTCGGCAATATCCTCGGACTGGACGAGGCCTACCGGTTCGCCCGCGGCGAACAGGTGACGGCCTCCTCGGGCCAGCCGGCGAAACTGTCGCGACCGCTCGACTGGCTGGTGATCGCCGATCATTCCGACGCGATGGGCTTTGCCGAGGACCTCGCCGAGGGCGCGCCGAATATTCTCGCCTACGACAAGGGCAAGGAGTGGTACGAGGCCCTGCAGACCGGTGGACAGACCGCCGCCGCGGCCGCGATCGACCTGATCACCAATTTTTCGCAGGGAACCATGCCGGAAGGCATGCTCGATCACTACTCGCCCGGCGCGAAGACCTATGCGTCCGTCTGGGAGCGGGTGGTGGATGCCGCCGAGCGCTACAACGAGCCGGGCCGGTTCACGACGATCATCGGCTTCGAGTGGACGTCACTGGTGGCCGGCAACAACCTGCACCGCAACGTACTGCTGCGCGACAATGCCAATCGCGCGCTACAGGTCGTGCCCATGGTCACGCAGCCGCCGGTCGGCTCGACCGACCCGCTGGAGCTTTACAAGTGGCTCGAGACCTACGAGGAGAATACTGGGGGATCGGCGCTGGCGATCGCTCATAACGGCAACCTGTCGAACGGCCTGATGTTCCCGGTCGACGCCCAGTACACCGGCCGGGCCATCGACGCGGCCTATGTCGAGGCGCGCGGCAAGTGGGAGCCGCTCTACGAATGGACCCAGATCAAGGGCGATGGCGAGGCGCACCCGTTCCTGTCGCCCGACGACACCTTCGCCGACTACGAGACCTGGGATGTCGGCAACCTCGACCTGACCCAGGCCAAGACCCAGGACATGCTTCAGTTCGAGTATGCCCGCGAGGCACTGAAGAACGGCCTGGCGCTGAAGCAGACGCTCGGGACCAATCCCTACAAGTTCGGGGCGGTCGGCTCGACCGATGCCCATACATCGCTGACCGCGATCGAGGAGGACAACTTCTTCGGCAAGGCGACCAACGTGGAGCCGTCGCCGCAGCGCATGGGGCATGCCTTCATCGAGACCGACCTTGGCGTCTACGAGGACTATCAGCTCGTCGCCTCGGGCTATACCGGGGTGTGGGCGACGGAGAATACGCGCACCGCGATCTGGGATGCGATGGCGCGCAAGGAGGTCTACGCGACGACGGGACCGCGCATGATCGTGCGCTTCTTCGGCGGGTGGAACTTCGAGGACGCCGACATGAACAGCCGCCAGCCGGCCTTCCGCGGCTACGAGAAGGGCGTGCCGATGGGCGAGGACCTTCGCCCGCGCGACGGCGATGGCGCCCCGACGTTCATGGTCTATGCGCTGCGCGACCCGATCGGCGCCAATCTCGACCGCATCCAGATCGTCAAGGGCTGGATCGACGCCGACGGCGAAACCCACGAGCGGGTCTATGACGTCGCCTGGTCGCCGGGGCGCGAGCCCGACGCGAACGGCGTATTGCCGGCGGTGGGCAACACGGTCGATATCGCGGCGGCGAACTGGACCAACACGATCGGCGCGTCCGAACTGGGAACGGTGTGGACCGACCCCGATTTCGATCCGGCGCAATCGGCCTTCTACTACGCGCGGGTTCTCGAGATCCCGACGCCGCGCTGGGTGGTCTACGATGCGTTCCGCTTCGGGGTAGAGATCCCCGAGGGGGCCGAAACGACCGGTCAGGAGCGAGCCTACACCTCGCCGATCTGGTACACTCCGTAGGACCGGCTTCGCCGAGGGGACAGTTTCGCGAGGGGGCATGAGCGGTCTCGACATCTTTGCCTGGATCGTGCTGGGCGTGCTGTTGATCGCGGCACTCGTGATCTGGTTCGTGCTGGCCATGCTGCCCGGTCGGATCGCGCGGGCGCGCCAGCATCCGCAGGCCGATGCGGTGAACGTGGCCGGCTGGCTGGGGGCGTTGTTCGGCGGCATCTTCTGGCCGCTGGCCCTCGTTTGGGCGTTCTACAGGTCCGAGCCGGCGCAGGTCGGCGGCACGCCGGAAGCCGACAAGGCGGTAGTGGCTGAGCCGCCAGCAGACAGTACGTCGGCAGGCATGACTGCGGCGGCCAAGCCGCCAGCAGGCAAGACTGCGGCGGAAAAGTCATCGGCGGGCAAGACATCGGCAGGCAAGACAGCGGCACGAAAGAAAGCGGCGGGTAAGCCGCCAACGGGCAAGACGGCGGAGGCCGACCAATGATCGCCTTTCTCACGCTCGTCTATGTCGCGCTGCTTGCCATTCTGGTGAAGCTGAAGGTCCTGCCGAACAAGCCCGGCACCTGGCTTTCGACGATCGTCTGGATCGTTCTGCTGTTCGTCGTCCTGTTCATTCCCATGCAATGGGGGGCGCCGGCCGGCCCGGCGCGGACGATGACCTACTCGGTGCAGATCATCCCGAACGTGAGCGGCGTGGTGACGGAGGTGCCGGTGGAGCCGAACGTGCCGCTCAAGCAAGGGGACGTGCTGTTCCAGCTCGATCCGACGGTCTTTCAGGCCACCGCCGACGCGAAACGGGCGCAACTGTCGTTCCAGACCTTGCGGTTGCAGCAATACCGCCAGCTTGCCTCCCGCGATGCGGGCACGCGGTTCCAGGTCGAGCAGACCCAGACCGAGGTCGATCTGCTCAGGGCCGAATTGCAGGCGGCGGAATGGAATCTCGACGAAACGACGGTCCGCGCGCCGTCCGACGGCTACGTGACATTTCTGGCGCTGCGTCCCGGACAGAGGGTCACCAGCGCGCCGTTCCAGCCGGCCATGGTGTTCATCGACACCACGACGAAGCGCGTCGTGACGCAGATCAACCAGATATACCTTCGGCACGTGAAGGTCGGGCAGCCGGTCGAGATCGCGTTCAAGACGCTGCCGGGCGAGATCGTCACCGGCACGGTCGACGCGATCATCGAGGTGGCCTCGCAGGGCCAGGCCGTCATCGGCGGAACGATCCCGACACCCACGCAGGTTTCGGCCGAGCCGTTCTATGTCCGTATCGCCTTCGACGATCCCGAGGCGCTGGCGCGGTTGCGGCCCGGCGCGGTCGGTACGGCGGCGATCTACACCGATAGCGCCAACGCCACCCATGTCATCCGCAAGGTGATGCTGCGGATGCAGGCGATCCTGAACTACCTGAATCCGGTGCTTTAGCGGCCGGGCGGTCGGCTCATCCGAATCCGGCGACGCGCTTCGCCGTCTCGGGATCGAGGAAGCCGCGAACCGTCGCCTCCGTCTCCGCCTTCAGGGCCTGACGCAGGCCGGCGCCGTCCGGGCGGGCGAGGCTGCGGCGCAGGTCGCGGACGGGCCCGGCGGGCAGGGCCGCGATCCGTCTCGCCAGGTCCAACGCGCGCGGCATCAGCTGGTCGTCCGGCACGACGTCGCGCAGCATGCCCCAGTCCTTCGCCTGGGTCGCGTCGAACTTCTCGCCGAACAGGATCATTTCGCGCGCCTTCTGCAGGCCGACCATGCGCGGCAGGATGTCGGTGATGCCGCCGGTGACGAAGACGCCCCAGGATATCTCCGGGAAGAAGAAGCGCGTGCCCTCCGCGGCAACGGCGAAATCGCAGTTGATAACCCATTCGAGGCCGCCGCCGACGGCCCAGCCGCGGATCGCGCCGATGACGGGCGTGTTTCCGAGCACCATCGCGCGTGTCACATCCTGGATGCGCTCGATATAGGCGGTGGTGCCGGGCACGTCGGAGACCTGGGCGTCGAAGTCCTTGAGGTCGTCGCCGGAGCAGAAGGCGCGGCCCTCGCCGGTCAGCACGATGGCGCGGATGGCCTCGTCGGCGTCGGCAGCGGTGACCGCCTCGACCAGATCGTCGAGCAAGTCCGGCACGATGGCGTTGAGGCGGTCCGGCCGGTTAAGCGATATCCGGCGAACGCCGTCGCCGATATCTTCGGCGAGCACGGTGCCGTTCGCGGTGGCGAGGCTCATGGCGTGTCCTTTCGAATGACGCGGCGCGTCTTGCCCTCGGTGCGGGGCAGGGCATGGAAGGGAAGAAGGGCGACCCTGGCGGTGATGCCGAGCGCCTGCTTGATGCGCTGTTCGAGCGATAAGGCCAGCGCGGCCTCGATCGTGCCGCCGTCCGCGACCTCGGCTTCCACCGGCAGCACGTCGTAGGGACCGGGGCCATCGAGGACGATCCGGTATTCGCCCGACAGGTCGGCGAACTGGTTGATGACGGCTGCGACCTGGGTGGGGAAGGCGTTGATGCCGCGCACCACCACCATGTCATCTGACCGGCCGACGACGCGGAAGCGCGGCGCGGTGCGCCCGCAGGCGGCCGTGTCCGTTCCCGTCAGCACGACGATGTCGCCGGTGCGGAAGCGCACCAGCGGCTGGCACTGCCGGCTCACGTGGGTGAGCACCAGTTCGCCCCGCGTACCGTCGGCCCAGGGCAGGGAATCTCCGGTCGCCGGCTCCACAAGCTCGGGGTGGAGGATGTCGAGCGCCATGAAATGCAGGTCGGTGTCGCGCTCGGTCTGGCCGGCGAAATTGCAGAACACGTCGGAGACGCCGTAATTGGCGTTGCGTACCCTAAAGCCCCACGTCTTCTCCAGGCGGTCGCGGAAATCGGCGTTGTCGAGGCCGGCTTCGCCGCCGAACAGGCCGAGCTTGAGCCCGAGGTCGCGAGGCTTCAGCTCCGGGAAGTGCTCGGCGATCACCCGTTCGAGCACGGCCGGGTAGGAGGGCGTGCAGGAGATCGCGGTGATGCCTAGGTCGCGGATGGTGCGGATCAGCAGCTGCGTCTCGCCGACGCCGAAGGGGACGACGGTGGCGCCGGTCTCCTCCAGGGTGGTGTGGTCGGTGAAGCCGCCCATCCAGAGCCGGTAGTTCAGGCAGTGGACGACGCGGTGGCCCGGGCCGAGGCCGCTTGCCGCCTGCGCGCGGCCGCCGACCACGGCGGTTTCGTGCGCGTCGCGCCGGGACAGCGCCAGGTTCATCGCCGTGCCCGTCGTGCCGGAGGTGCGGTGGACCCGGGCGACCATCGTCTCGTCGCCGGCGAGGTAGTCGCCGAAGGGGGGATGATCGCGCTGGCTGGCGCGCAGCATCTCCTTGGTCGTGAACGGCAGGTCGGCCAGGCCGTCGAGCGATTTCGGCGGGAACGTCTTGCCCCAGGCACGCCGATGCAGCGGCGATTGCGCAGCGACGTAGTCGCGCTGGACTTCCCACAGCCGCTGGCGGTGAGCGGCGAGATCGGAGAGATCGGCGAAGTCCGCGCGGTCGACCAGCATTGATTTTCGCCTCAATTAGCGATAGTGATATCAGTATCATTTTTGATCGATGGAAGGCTGGAGTCAATGGCGGATATTTTGAGGGTTCCGGGATGAAAACGCCCTATGCCCCGGCCTATTCCAAGGGGGGCGCGGACGACGAGGCGATGCAGGACTTCACCGCGGTCCTGCTGGCCAGGGCGCAGGCCGAGGACCTGCGCAAGCCGGAGCGGACGCGGCTGAAGCTCCTGGCAAGCGTGGCGGCCGAGCTGCAGTCGGGCGTGGCGCGCAGTGCGCTGAAGGTCGCGGTCGTCACCGCCAACGCCGGCGTCGCGCACGGCACCTTCTATCGCTACTTCGCCGATATCCGGGCTGCGACCGAAGCGCTAATCGAGGCCTTCGCCGCGTTCGTGCGAGACCGGCTGGAAGGCGCGCGGGAGGGTGACCCGGGGTCGCGGGAACGGGTGCGCGGGGCGACGCTGATCTATACCCGGGTGTTCCGCGCCAACGCCCCGTTGATGCGCTGCCTGTTCGATCTGGGTGGCGAGGAAACCGCGGTCAGCAAATCGCTGCAGGAATTGAACTGGCAGTGGAACATGCGCATGGCCGCCTCGATCGCCAAGCGCCGGGCGGGCGGTTTCGGTGGGCGTGCGCAGCCCCCGGCCGAGCTGTTGCCTGTCGCCTATGCATTGGGCGGCATGATCGATGAATTCCTGACCCAGCTCTACCTGCGCAAGGACCCGGCGCTGGACGATTTCGCCGACGACGAGGCCGCCGTCGCCGACCTGCTGACCGAGCTCTGGTGCCTCGGGGCGTACGGGGAGATCAGGGCCTAGCGGGCGGCGGTGGCCCGCGCGCGGTTTTCCGCCGCGCAGCACTCGAGAAAGGCTTGGAGCAGGGGCTGTTTCTCGTGGCCCTTGCGGCTGATGACGACGATGTTGGCGTCATAGCTCAGCCGCTCCGAGAGCAGCCGCCGCAGGGCACCGCGCCGCTCGAACGGGTCGGCGAGATGATTGGGCAGAAACCCGACGAAGCCGCCGGTCAGGATCAGCGCCAGCGCCGCCTCCATCGTATTCGCCATGGCGCCGAACTCGTGCATCTCCAGCCGCTCCAGATCGGCGAGTTGCCAGTAGGACCGGCTGATCACGGGGGCGGCGCGGATCTCCTCGATGGTCACGGCCTCGGGCCTGTCAAAAAACGGATGGCCCTCGCCGCAATAGAAGCCCTGCGGCTCGTCGTAGAAGGGCTGGCGCGTCAGCGAGGCGATCGGGCTGGGGAATACGCCGATCGCGACGTCGAGCCCGTCGCGGGCCACTTCCATGCCCAGGCTCGGCGGATCGGAAATCGTCAGGTACGGCCGGATATCGGGACCCAGCGCGACGAAGCGCGACAGGGTCCTGACGATCGGCGAGGACTGGTCGCCGATCGTGCTGTCGACGATGCCGATGCGGATCTCGCCGGCGAGCTCGCCCTTGAGGGCGAGGGCTTCGGTACGGAACGCCTCGATGGAATGCAGCAGCCGTTCCGCCGCCTCGAAGATCCTGCGCCCCTCGCGGGTGAGCCGGAAGCCGGTGCGGCCGCGGTCGCACAGGCGGACGCCGAGACGCGCCTCCAGCGACTTCACGTGGTTGGAGATCGTCGACTGGCTGAGGTTCAGCACCGCCTGGGCCTGCGTGAAGCCGCCGGACCGGACGATGGTCATGAACACGCGCAGCAGGCGCAGATCGACATCGGCTATATTCACGCCCGTCTAGCCCAATGTAAGTGCAATCACATTTGTGAATTTGAAAGTAACATTTTTCAGACCGCTATGGATAGAGCACAGCCGTCTCATCAGTCTTTCCGCATAAGGAGAAACGCATGGGCGAAGCCACCACTACCAAGCAGCATCATCAGCCTCTGAGCGGCAACGACATGCCGCGGTTCTGCGGCGTCACCACGATGATGCGTCTGCCGCTGATCCCCGATCCGTCGGGCCTCGACGCCGGCTTCGTCGGCGTGCCGCTCGATATCGGTACGTCGAACCGGTCCGGAACCCGGTTCGGACCGCGGCAGATCCGCAACGAGAGCGTGATGGTTCGCCCCTATAATCTGGCCACACGGGCGGCACCCTTCGATTCCCTGTCGGTCGCGGACCTCGGTGACGTCGCGACCAACCCCTACAGCCTCGAACGCGCGGTCGGGAATATCGAGGCGCATTTCGACGGCATCGTCCAGGCCGGCTGCCGACCGCTGGCGATGGGCGGCGACCATACGCTGTCGCTGCCGATCCTCAGGGCGATGGCTAAGCGCTACGGGCCGGTCGCGTTCGTCCATGTGGATGCCCACGCCGACATGAACGATCTGATGTTCGGCGAGCGCATATCGCACGGCTCGCAGTTCCGCCGCGCCACCGAAGAGGGGCTTTTCGACAACCGCAGCGTGGTGCAGATCGGCCTGCGCGGCAGCGGCTATCACGCCGACGACCTCGACTGGGCGCGCAAACAGGGCTTCTGGGTGGTTCCCGCGGAGCGCTGCTGGCACCGCTCGCTGGAGCCGCTGATGGAGGAGATCCGCAAGCGGCTCGCCGGCAAGCCGGTCTACCTGTCCTTCGACATCGACAGCCTCGACCCCGCGTTCGGGCCCGGTACCGGCGCGGTCGAACCGGGCGGGCTCAGTCTCATCCAAGCGCTTGAGATCATTCGCGGTCTGCGCGGTCTCGACATCGTCGGGTGCGATCTCGTAGAGGTCGCGCCGATGTACGACACCTCCGGCAATACGGCGCTGATCGCGGCCAACCTCCTGTTCGAGATGCTGTGCGTCCTGCCCGGCGTCGAGTACCGCGAGGCGCCGGCCCCTTCCACGTTCCGCTCCGACCTTCCGGAGGAGTGGACCTGACCGTTTCCAAACCGCATCCATAACAACGATCCAGAGGTTGGTAATATGCGCAGGAATGGACTGAATATCCTCATCGGACTTGTGGCACTGTCCGCGCTCGCCACGGCGGCGCCTGCAGGGGCGGGGGCAGAGACGGCGCCGAGCTTCGTCTCGGGCGGAAAACTGCTCGTATGTCTCGATCCGACGTTTCCGCCGATGGAGTACATGGAAAACGCCGACGCCAATCAGCCGGTCGGCTTCGACGTCGACGTGATCACCGCGCTCGCCGAGACGTGGAAGGTGGAGCCGCAGATCGTCACCCTGGATTTCTCCGGCCTGCTGCCGGCGCTCGATGCCAAGCGCTGCGACATGATGATCAGTGGTGCTACGCTGAAGCCGGAACGGCTGGAGAGCTTCAACGGCGTGCCGTATCTGAAGACCGGCAGCGTGGTCGTCGGCCGGTCGGACGCGGACGGCGCGTTCTCCAGCTACGAGGACTTCAGCGGCAAGACACTGTCCTACCAGTCCGGCTCGATCTACGAGAAGATCGTCGCCGACGTGAACGCGGCGCTGAAAACGGCCGGCAAGGCGGAGATCGACGTGCAGGCCTATCCGAAGGGCACCGACGTGGTCCAGCAGGTGTTGCTCGGACGCGTAACGGGCGGCATCACGCTTGACTCCGAGTTCGCCTTCCGCGACCTGCAGAAGCCGGGCGAACTGAAGGTCATCTTCTCCGATCCCAACAAGGAGCAGTACGCGGCCTATTTCCGCAAGGAGCCGGCGAGCGATCAGGCGGCCGTTGAGGCGGCGGTGGCCGAGCTTGTATCTTCGGGCCGTCTGAAGGCGATCGCGGAGACGTGGCGGATTCCCGCCGACGCGCTGGACGGGATCGGCCAGTAACCGGTCAGGCCGGGCGAGCCGAAGCGCCGGGAGCGAAACGAAATGGCTTTCGACTGGTCCGCCTTCGTCTCGGCGCTTTTCTCGGCCTCGCTTTTCAAGGGGGCGGCTATCGCGCTCGCCCTCACGGTCCTGGCCCACGCGGTCGCCATCGCGCTGTCCCTGCCGATGGCGATCGCGCTGCGCGGCACGAACAGGACGCTCAAGGCCGCGACCAAGGTCTACGTGACCCTGTTCCGCGCCGTGCCGATCCTGCTGCTGCTGCTGATCATCTGGAACGGGCTTCCGCAGCTAAGCCCCATCTTCCGCGAACAGTGGTTCACGCCGTTCCTGGCGGCGTTGATCGGGCTCGCGCTCACCGAGGCGGCCTATCAGGTGGAGATCAACCGCGCCGCGCTCGGCGCCGTCCACCACGGCCAGGTCGACGCCGGCAAGGCGCTCGGCTTCAACCGGCTGCAGATCTTCTTCCTGATCCAGGTTCCCCAGGCGATGCGTGTCGCCCTGCCGCCGACCGTCAACGAGTTCATCACGCTGCTGAAGGCGACGTCGATCGCTTCGGTGATCTCGCTGCGCGAGCTGATGACCGTGACGCAGCAGGCGGTCGCCTTCACCTACAAGTACGCCGAGTTCTACCTCGCCGCGCTGATCTACTACGTCGCCATGGTGCTGCTGCTCATGGTGGTGCAGGCCTTCTACGAGCGTCGGATGTCCTGGATCGGCCGGTAGCCCGGTTATAGCCGCTGCCGTGACCTTCTGCCGCGTTCCCTGACGCGGCGCGTGCCTATCTATGTACGGCAACGCGACGGGACCCAAGTCAACGGTCCGCAACGAGGCCATCCCGTCGCGACAGTGCAAGAGGAAGGCTACGACGCGATGCTGCTTCGAATGATCTACGCGATTCCGCTTTTGGGCTGGATGCTCCGCGACGCCGTGCAGGGCACGGACGAGTCGCGCGTCTGGTTCATGCTCAACATGATCATGCTGTGGATCTTCGCAGGCGTTGTGTTCGGCTATCCGGGCATCATCATCCCGGCCATCGCCGCGGCGTTCATGGTCCTGATCACCCTCGTCTTGATGACCGCGAGCAGCCTGTTCCCGCGGCGCTAGGACGCCTGGGTTCTCGGGGCTGCGAAGGCCACGAGGCTGTACCGCAGCGCCGCGCCACAGCATCGTCGTCTGGCACGCTCAATCCGTCGGTTTGCCATAACCACCGCCGCTCGGCGTCTTGATGACGATCGCCTCGCCGGCCTCGCAGACGGTCTGGTCGCAGCCTTCCAGCGTCTCCAGCGTGCCGTCGAGGCGGCGCACCAGGTTCTCGCCGCACTCGCCGGGCGCGCCGCCTTCCAGGCCGAAGGGCGGAACCCGGCGGTGACCGGTCAGCAGCGAGACGTCCATCGTCTCCAGGAAGCGGATCGTGCGCAGGGTGCCGTCGCCGCCGGTCCACTTGCCCCGGCCGCCCGAGCCGCGGCGGACGTGGAAATCCTCCAGGATCACCGGATAGCGGAACTCGAGGATCTCCGGGTCGGTGAGGCGGGTGTTGGTCATGTGGGTGTGGACGGCCGAGGTGCCGTCGAAGCCGGGGCCGGCGCCTGAGCCGCCGCAGATCGTCTCGTAGTACTGGTACGTCGCGTTGCCGAAGTTGAAGTTGTTCATTGTCCCCTGCGCGGCCGCCTGCGCCCCGAGCGCGCCGAACAGCGTGTCGGTGACGGCCTGGCTCACCTCGACATTGCCGGCGACGACGGCGGCGGGAAACTTCGGCGCCAGCATGCAATCGTCGGGGATGACGATGTTGATCGGCTTCAGGCAACCCGCGTTCATCGGGATCTCGTCGTCGACCATGCAGCGGAAGACATAGAGCACCGCGGCGCGCGTCACCGGGTGCGGCGCGTTGAAATTGGTCGGCTGCTGCGGCGAGGTGCCGGTGAAGTCGACGGTCGCCTCGCGCTTCGCCTTGTCGACGGTAATCGCGACCCTGATCATCGTGCCCTGGTCCATCTCGTATGCGAATTCGCAGTCGTGCAGGGCGTCGATCACCCGGCGCACGCTTTCCTCGGCATTGTCCTGCACGTGCTGCATGTAGGCGTGCACCACGTCGAGGCCGAAATGGGCGACCATCTTCCGAAGCTCGGCGACGCCCTTCTCGTTGGCGGCGATCTGGGCGCGCAGGTCGGCGACGTTCTGGTCCGGGTTGCGGCAGGGCCACGGACCGGAGGTCAGAAGCGCGCGCAGCGCGTCTTCCCGGAAGGTGCCGCGGTCGACCAGCTTGAAGTTGTCGATGACGACGCCTTCCTCCTCGATCGAGGTGGCGCGCGGCGTCATCGAGCCGGGCGCCTTGCCGCCGACATCGGCATGATGGCCGCGCGAGGCGATCCAGAAGAGGATCTCGCCTCCCCCACGTTCGGCCGTCCGGGATGACGAGGGAGAGGTCTCCCCGACATCGAACACGGGCGTGACAACCGTGATGTCGGGCAGGTGCGTGCCGCCGTTGTAGGGCGCGTTGAGCACGAAGACGTCGCCGGGCGCGATGTCGGGGTTCTGCTCGATCACCGCCATCACCGAGCGATCCATCGAGCCCAGGTGCACCGGCATGTGCGGCGCGTTGGCGATCAGCGAGCCGTCCGCGGCGAAGACCGCGCAGGAAAAGTCCAGGCGTTCCTTGATGTTGACCGAATAGGCGGTCTTCTCCAGCGTCACGCCCATCTGCTCGGCGATCGACATGAACAGGTTGTTGAACACCTCGAGCATCACCGGATCGGCGTCGGTGCCGATGGCGACGCGCCGGGGCAGGGCGACGACGCGGCGCATGACCAGATGCAGCTTCGGCGTGATCTCGGCCTGCCAGCCGGGCTCGAGGACGGTGGTGTTGTGGGCCTCGACGATCAGGGCCGGGCCGTCGACGGTCTGGCCGGGCTGCAAGGTTTCGCGCCGGTAGACGGGGGCGTCGTGCCAGTCACCGTGCGAAAACAGGCGGGTCCCGGCGATCGGCTCGGGCGTCGTCTCGGGCGTCGTCTCGGTCGTTGGATGGTCGGGTTCGTCGCGACGGGCGCCGCCGCCGGCGGTCTCCACTTCCACCGCCTCGACCATGATCGCCTTCTGTGGCGTCACGAAGCCGAACTGCTGGCGGTGGGCGGCCTCGAAGGCGGCGGTCATCGCGGCCGGTAAATCGAGATCGACGACGAGCGGCGTATCGGTGCCGGCATAGCGCAGATGGGCGCGGGCGAAGGTCCTGGTTTCGGGCTCGGGGATGCCCTGGGACTCCAGTTCCGCGACGTTCTCCAGTGTCAGCCGGCCGGCGACGGCGCGCACCTCGGCCATGGCCTCGTCGCCGAGCGGCCGTTCGATCGCCTGCTGGCGGTTGGCGCGGATGTCGGCGAGCCCCATGCCGTAGGCCGACAGGATGCCGGCGAGGGGATGGATCAGCACCGTCTTCATGCCGAGCGTGTCGGCGATCAGGCAGGCGTGCTGGCCGCCGGCGCCGCCGAAGCAGGTCAGGGCGTATTCGGTGACGTCGTAGCCGCGCTCGACCGAGATCTTCTTGATGGCGTTCGCCATGTTCTCGACGGCGATGCGCAGGAAGCCCTCGGCCACCTCCTCGGGCGAGCGGCCGTCGCCGATCTTGGCGGCAAGCTCGGCGAAGGCCGCGCGCACCGCCTCGACGTCGAGCGGCCGGTCGCGGCCGGGGCCGAAGATCGCCGGAAAGAAGTCCGGGCTGATCTTTCCGAGCATGACGTTGGCGTCGGTCACCGCCAGCGGGCCGCCGCGCCGGTAGCACGCCGGGCCGGGATTGGCGCCGGCCGAATCCGGGCCGACGCGGAAGCGCGATCCGTCGTAGTGGAGGATCGAGCCGCCGCCGGCGGCCACCGTATGGATGCGCATCATCGGCGCGCGCATCCGCACGCCCGCCACCTCGGTCTCGAAGGTGCGCTCGAACGCGCCGTCATAGTGCGAGACGTCCGTCGAGGTGCCGCCCATGTCGAAGCCGATGATCCGGTCGAAGCCGGCCATGCGGCTCGTCTCGACGGCGCCGACCACGCCACCGGCGGGGCCCGACAGGATCGCGTCCTTGCCCTGGAACAGGTCGGCGGCGGTGAGGCCGCCATGCGACTGCATGAACATCAGTCGCGGGGCGTGTGGGTGGCCATCCTTCGAGACGGCGCTTCGCGCCTCCTCAGGATGAGGGGTGGAGGTCCCGGCTTCGACCTCGTCCCGGGGAGCGCCCGCAGGGTGCGTCTCGAAGGGCGCGGTCGCAGCGCCGTCGGCCCCGGACAGCTCTCCCGCCACCTGGTTCACATACCGGCGCAGGATCGGCGAGAGATAGGCGTCGACGACGGTGGTGTCGCCGCGGCCGACGAGCTTCATCAGCGGCGAGACCTCGTGCGACACCGACACCTGGGTGAAGCCGATCTCGCGGGCCAGCGCGGCCACCTGCCGCTCGTGCTCGTGGTAGCGGTAGCCGTGCATCAGCACGATGGCGCAGGCGCGGATTCCGTCCTGATAAACCGATTCAAGTGCCTGCCGGGCCGATTCAAGGTCGAGCGGCAAGAGCTTGTCCCCGTTGACGGAAATCCGCTCGTCCAGTTCCACGACGGCTTCATAAAGCAGTTCAGGTTTGACGATGTGCCGGTCGAACAGCCGGGGCCGGGCCTGGTAGCCGATCTCCAGCGCGTCGCGGAAGCCCCGGGTGATGACCAGTGCCGTGCGATCGCCCTTGCGCTCGAGCAGCGCATTGGTCGCGACCGTCGTTCCCATCTTCACCGCGTTGATCCGATCGGACGGGATCGGGGCGCCCGCGTCGACGGCCAGCAGGTCGCGGATGCCCTGGATCGCGGCGTCGCGATAGGCCTCCGGATTTTCAGACAGAAGCTTGTGGGCGACGATCGCGCCATCCGGGGCGCGGGCGACGATATCGGTGAAGGTGCCGCCGCGGTCGATCCAGAAATCCCACTTGCCCGACATGGTGTCTGGTCCTCTTCCTCGTCCTCGTTCCCCCGGCGTCATCATCCGCGAAGGCGGATGATCCGGTATCCCGTGCCGGTGGCGATCTGACGCGGATCGCTTTGCCGGGCGGATACTGGATGCCCGCCTGCGCGGGCATGACAGGGATCGGACATCGGCTCCCTTTCCAATTCAATACCCTCCGCCCCTTGCCAACGTCAACGATTTGTCGATAAATTGTCGATGAAATCCACGCTCCGAGGGAATGGTCATGGCCGGTCGCGGCAAGTCGAGAACGGTGAAGCAGGCGGCCGCTCGGGAGCCGGCTCCGAAGTCCCCGCCCAAATCGCCAACGAAATCAGGCCCGAAATCCGGCCAGGAAGCCGAGCAGACATCCACCTGGGAACCCGGACCGATCGTCTCCTCGGCGCATCTGGCCGCCGGGGGCATGGCGAGTCTGTCGGAGTTCGAATTCGGCCTCATTCTCGCGTCCCATGCCTTCCATCGGTGGATGGTGCGTTGCATCGAGGCGGCCGGCATCAGCGGGCTGTCGGCACTCGACGTGATGGTGCTGCATTCGGTCGCCCATCGCGCCCGGTCGAAGAAGCTCGCCGACATCTGCCTGGTGCTCAATGTCGAGGACACCCACCTCGTCACCTACGCGGTGCGCAAGCTCGAGGCGCAGGGGCTCGTCAAAAGCGGACGGGCCGGTAAGGAGAAGACCGTCGAGATCACCGCCAAGGGCGAGGGCGCGGTGCAGCGCTATCACGAGGTCCGCGAGGCGCTGCTGGTGCGGGCGGTGAAGGGGGTCGGCTTCGCGCCCGATCTCCTGAGCGACAACGCCGCGCTCCTGCGCGTCTTGTCGGGCCACTACGATCAGGCGGCCCGTTCGGCGGCGTCGCTATAGGACGCGCGGACAGGGGCCAGGCAAAGAATACAGGATTCAGGCAAAGAATGGCGCCGCCGCGGCGGGAGGGGCGACGGCGCAGTGCCGCGGTTTCGGCGGTGCCGACCTGCGGCGGGGCCTCAGGCGCTCTCAGGCGCCGGAGGGATGCGACGTGGCGGTCCCGTGACCCTCGGGTCCGTGACCCTCGGGGGCAAAGCGTCCGGAAGCCACGAAGTTGTACACCCAGGCGATGACGATGCCGGCGATGAAGCCGTCGACGAACGCCCAGATCGCCCCGATGATCGCGCCTGCGAGCGACGGGCCGTAGCCGATGTAAAGCGAGGCCAGAACCCCGACCAGGACATCGCCCCAGCCGTATATCGCCGTAATGCCGACCACGAAGACATAGATGGCCCACAGCACGCCTATCGCTATGCCGAGGGCCAGGGGATGCGAGTTTTTCATGGCAGTATCCCCGCTCCTGTTGTTGCGGTGGGACACGCAGGAGACGTAGGTCGCCGCATCCGAAATTAAAGGGGGTGTGACAGTATGCCTGGACCGGCATGCCCGGCATGCCAGGCAAGGCATGCTTGGCCCGGCACCGGGCCCTCAGGTCGCGCCGGCTTCGTTGCGCGTGCCGATCCTCGCGTGCCCTCCCAGGGCAACCACCACGACGACGGCCACGGCGAACAGGATCGTGGCGAGGTCGATGTGCTCGCCGAGCAGGAGCGCGGCGATGATCAGGGTTACGAAGGTCTGCAGCAGCTGCACCTGGCCGACCCGGGAGATGCCGCCGATCGCCAGCCCGACATTCCAGGCGAAGAAGCCGAGGAACTGGCTGAAGGCGGCGAGATAGCCGAGGGCGATCCAGGCGTCGATCGGCACGGCCGCGGTATCCGCGGGCCACAGCCACCAGGTCGCGACGATCGTGACCGGCAACGACAGCACGACGACCCAGGAGATCACTTCCCAGCCCGGCATGATGCGGGCGAGGCGCGCGGACACGGTGTAGCCGATGGCGGCGCAGACGGTGGCGGCGAGCAGCAGCAGGTCGCCGCCCTGGAGCGCCAGGCCGCCGTCGCGCAGGGCGAAGACGACGACGATCGCCGCGCCGATCGTGCTCCACATCCAGAAGGCGGGGGAGGGGCGTTCGCCGGCGATCAGGGTCGCGGAGGCGGCGGTCGCCAGCGGCAGGATGCCAAGTACGACGCCGCCATGCGCCGCGGGAACCAGTTGCATGGCGAGCGCCATCGTCAGCGGAAAGCCGAACACGACGAAGACGGCGATGGTCAAAAGGGCGGCCAGATGACGGCCGGGAAATCGCCGGCGCAGCACGAGCAGGATGGCCGCGGCGAGCAGGCCGGCGAACATGGCCCGGGCGGTGGTGACGAACCAGGGGTCGAGCGATTCGACCGCCAGCCGCGTCACCGGCAGGGTCGCGCCGAAGATGATGACGCCGATAAAACCGAGGGCATAGCCCAGCAATGCCCTGGAGATCGGCATGACCGGTCGCTCCGCGAACTGCGTGGCTGGTCCGAACCTGGACGGGTCCGTTGCGAGAGGGAGTATCACAGCGTCGAAACGCCGTTTTGGCGAATCAATAATTCTGATTCCCCGCGTCTCGGGGGGCGATCCTGCACCGAAGCCGGCGGCGATCGGGATTGATTTAGAAGCGATTTTCGCCTCGAAACACTTTGCCGTCGAATTTATTTCCGTCCGGCCGTATTATTGATTTGTGGCTTCTCGGGGCTGGACCGTGGAGCGGAACGAATGGAAAGTCAGCACAGGGCCGTATTGTCCACAGTCTCGGCGTTGGTCGATTCCGAATCGGTCGCACGGCGCGACCGTGCCGAGTTGATCAGAACATGCCGGACACTGGCCGACTGGCTGCGCCAGTACGTGGAGATCGCCGCCGAACAGAGCGTGGAGATCCAGCGGCTGAAGCAGCTCATCGACTCGACGGACACCGGCGAGGACGCGGCGCAAGAACCTGCCTATTGCAAACCCGCTCAAAGTGAGCCGGTTGGGGGCGAACCCATTCGGGGCGAACCCGCTTAGGGATTGAACAGCAGCACCGCGTAGACGACGAACATCACAAGGTGAACGGCGCCCTGCAGGATGTTGGTGCGCGGGCCGTTGAAGGTGAGCGAGGCGACGACCAGCGTCAGCGTCAGCAACACCATCTCTTCCGCCGGCAGGCCGAACACGATGTGCCGGTCCGACAGGGTGCCGATCAGGAGGACCGCCGGCACCGTGAGGCCGATGGTCGCCAGCGCCGAGCCGAGCGCGATGTTGACCGCGCGCTGCAGCTGGTTGGAGACGGCGGAGCGCAAGGCGCCCATGGCTTCCGGCGACAGCACCAGGATGGCGACGAGCACGCCCGCGACGGCGGCCGGCAGGCCGGCGGCGGCGATGCCGTCCTCGACGAGGTGGGCCAGTTCCTCGGTCAGGAAGACAACGGGCAGCAGCGCGGCGAGCAACAGGACGGCGTGATAGAGCGCCGAGGTCCGGTCTCCGTGGGCCTGTTCCTCGACCTCCGGCACGAAGGCCGGTTCGTCCACGGTTTCGGAGTCGGCGACCGCCTGGGGAGGTGAGGTCGTGGCGGGCTGATCGGTGAAGAAACTGGTGTGTCGTATGGTCTGGATCGCCAGGAAGATGCCATAGAGCAGCAGCGTCAGGGTGCCGAAAATGATCGCCTGCACGGTCGAGAGCGTCGGCCCGCTGGTCGAGGTCGTGAAGTTGGGCAGGATCAGGACGATCACCGACAAAGGCATGATGACCGAGAGAAACGCGCGGGCGCCATTGAGGTTGTAGGTTTGCTCGTTGTGGCGCAGGCCGCCGAGCAGGATGCACAGGCCGGCGATGCCGTTCAGGGTGATCATGACGACGGCGAAGATCGTGTCGCGGGCCAGCGTCGAATCCGCGTCGCTCGACAGCATCACCACGACGATGAACGAGACCTCGATGATGGTGACCGACATGGTCAGCACCAGCGTGCCATAGGGCTCACCGACCCTGTGGGCTAGTTCCTCGGCGTGGCGGACGACGGTGAACGCGCCCCACATGATCACGCCGAACAGCCAGACGAAGAGGCCGACCCGGACCGCCAACGCCTCCTGCGCCATCATGGTGCTGCCGAACATCAGGACCAGAACGACCGATGCCCAGCCGACGACGAGCTGGATTTCCTTTCTCAGCGTACCCGGCATACGGTTCGCATCCCTTCGGTTTGCTCGTATCCATGATCTTCCCCCGGCGGGAGCCCGCCCGGTATGGCATGCGTTGCGCGCGGGGCTCAAGACCGAGTTGCCCGAAACCGGGCATCGCTTCGGCGTGACGACTGCCTTAAAGTCATGGCCATGAGCATATGGGGGAAAATCGGCGGTGCGGCCGCGGGGCTGGCGCTCGGGGGTCCCCTTGGCGCGCTGATCGGGGCGGTCGCCGGGCACATGATGTTCGACCGCGGCCGGTCGGCGCCGTCGCCGCAGCAGGCGCAGCTCGCCTTCACGATCGGCGTCATCGCGCTCGCCGCCAAGATGGCCAAGGCCGACGGCGTGGTCACCGAGGAAGAGGTGCGCGCCTTCCGGCAGGTCTTCGACGTGCCGGAGGATGAGGCCGGCAACGTCGCCCGCGTCTTCGACCTGGCGAACCGCTCGGTGGACGGCTACCAGGCCTATGCCCGCCAGCTCGCCGGCCTGTTCGCCAACCAGCCCGACATTCTGGAGGACGTGGTCGACGGCCTGTTCCACGTCGCCACGGCGGACGGGGCGGTGCACGAGCGCGAGCTGGAGTATCTCCAGAACGTCGCGGCGATCTTCGGCTTCAGCGAGGCCGACTTCGCCCGCATCAGCGCCCGCCACATCCGCCCGGACGGCGAGGACCCCTATGTCGTCCTCGGCCTCGAGCGCTCCGCCAGCGACGCGGAAGTGAAGGCCGCCTATCGCAAGCTCGTCGCCGAGCACCATCCCGACCGGGCGATCTCGCGCGGCCTGCCCGAGGAATTCGTCAGGATAGCCACCGACAAGCTGGCCAAGATCAACGGCGCCTACGAGGCGATCCAGCGGGAGCGCGGCCGGTGACGGCCGAAACGGGGCATCGCGACAGCGTCGCCGCGCCCGCCCCCGGCCTGTCGATGGTCGACATTATCGTGCTGCTGGCGATGCAGATCGCGTGGGGCGGCAGCTTCGTCATCAGCAAGATCGCGGTGGCCGAGATCCCGCCGCTGCTGTTCATGGGGCTGCGCTTCCTGATCGTCTCGATCCTGCTGATCCGGTTCCTGCGCTGGCACAAGGGCCAGATGCTGAATGTCCTGCTGATCTCGCTGTTCACCGGGTCGCTGAACTTCGGGTTCATGATCCAGGGGCTGGCGATGGCCGCCGACGTCGCCCCGGTCGCGATCGCCGTCCAGCTCGGCGCGCCGTTCGCGACGCTGCTGTCCGTCCTGGTCCTGCACGAGCGGCTGGGCGTCTGGCGCATCGCGGCGCTCGCCATCTCGTTCGCCGGCGTGCTCGTCGTCGGGCTCGACCCGGCCGTGTTCCAGTATGGCGACGCGCTGATGATGGTCATCTTCGCCGCCTTCATGATGGCGGTCGGCACGATCTTCATGCGGCGCGTGCGCGGGGTGCCGGTCTATTCGATGCAGGCCTGGATCGCGCTGTTCGCCTGGCCGCCGCTGATGGCCGCCTCGTTCATCCTCGAAGGCGCGCCGCTCGGCATTGTCACGACCGTCGATTTCGGCTGGGGCGTGATCGCCGGCCTCGCTTGGGTGGTGTTCGGCACCAGCCTGATCGGCCATGCCGCCTACTACTGGATCATGCAGCGGCACGAGGTGGGGCTGACGGCGCCGTTCATGCTGCTCGCCCCGATCCTCGGCGCGGCGGGCGGCGCCTACTTCCTCGGCGACGTCATCACCTGGCGGATGGTGCTCGGCGGCGCGATGACGCTCGCGGGTGTGCTGATCATCACCGTGCGCGAGGGCCGCGGGCGACGCGCCCCGGAGCTGGCCGAGCGGGGCCTGTGAGCCGTAGGATCCGGCGATGACCGTGGCGTTCGAAACCCGCGAGAGCCCCAACCATGACGCCCGCCCGGCGGGGGGGCGGGTCGATATCCTGCTGCTGCACTACACCGGGATGCGGACGGCCGAGGCGGCGCTGGAGCGGCTGTGCGACCGCACCGCGAAGGTGAGCTGCCATTGGGTGGTCGACGAGGACGGGCGGATCGTGCGCCTGGTGCCCGAGGCGCGGCGGGCCTGGCATGCCGGCGTGGCGTGCTGGGCGGGCGCGCGCGACATCAACGCCCGCTCAGTCGGCATCGAGATCGTCAATCCGGGGCACGAGTTCGGCTACCGCGACTTTCCCGACGTCCAGATCGCCGCGGTGATCGCGCTGTGCGCCGACATCCTGTCGCGCCACCCGATCCCGGCGTACCGCGTGCTCGGCCATTCCGACGTGGCGCCGGATCGCAAGACCGATCCCGGCGAGCGCTTTCCCTGGCGGCGCCTGCATGCAGCCGGCATCGGCCACTGGGTCGAGCCGGCGCCCGTGACATCCGGGCCGGCGCTTGGGCCATCGCTCGGGCCGGGGGATGCGGGGGATGCCGTCGCGGCGCTGCGGCACAACCTGTCGGCCTATGGCTACGGGCTCGCACCGGGGGAGGCCTATGACGGCGAGACGGAAACCGTCGTGGCGGCGTTCCAGCGCCATTTCCGGCCGGCCCTGGTCGACGGCGTTGCCGATCCCTCGACGCGCGAGACGCTGGCCAGATTGCGTGCCGCGCTGCCGACGGGGTGATCCGCAGCGGCGTTTGAACCTGTTGGCGCCTTTGGTTTCCGCGTAGAAATAGCGCTATATTGTTGCCGAATCGATTAAGTAGCCGTAAGCAATTCATTGGCCTCCCGATTCATGTTAAGCAGTTTTTTCTTGTATACCCTTCGATTTGGTTACGCCCTTTCGGGTAGACTCGCTTCATGTAACCTTTTGTAATAATCCGTGATCAGCCTTTTGGTCATTAATGTAAATAAGTGTAAGATCGTAAAAACTCCCCGTAATTGCCGTATTTGACGCCGGTTCTTGCCGTATTCGCCCTTTAGCGGCGTCTGCGGCGCTGGGGCGTTGAACATTGAAACAAGTGCGGGGATTACACGCATGACAAAATATATCCGTTTGGCAAGCGGACTGGCCGGACTTGGCATCGCGGTGAGCGTGGGCATGGCCCCGGGTCTCGCCAGCGCCGAGTCGTTCGCCGGGTACGACGATGCCACCGAGATTCGTGCCGGCAAGGTCGCGGGCACGACGACGAAGAAAACCACCGCTATGGGCTTCACCGGTTCGACCGGAACGAAGACCTTCCGGCTGTCGACGAATGCGGCCGGCGCGCGCTATGGCCGTGCCGACGCGGCGTCGACGCCGGTCGGGGCCGGCTCGCCGTCCGCCGGCAAGACGGAGCCGGAAGCGAAAGCGGCCGCGGCCACGTCGGCGCGTCCCTATCACGCGCAGATCGCGAAGCATGCTAAGGCCAACGGCGTGCCCGTGGCGCTGGCACTGGCGGTCGTGCGGGTGGAGTCCAACTACAGGCCGGGCGCACGCGGCCGTGCCGGCGAGGTCGGCCTGATGCAGATCAAGCCGCAGACCGCGCGCGGCATGGGCTTCTCAGGCTCCACCAAGGCGCTCTACGATCCCGAGACCAATCTGCGCTGGGGCATGAAGTACCTGGCCGGCGCCTACAAGCGGGCCGGCGGCGACACCTGCGGCACGATCATGCGCTACCAGGGCGGCCACTACGCCAAGCGCATGTCGCGGGTCGCGGTCGGCTATTGCGCCAAGGTGAAGCGCCACATGGCCGGCAAGTGGGCCTGACGCCCGCGGCCACGTCGTTTCACCGATGGTGACGACCGGAACGGGGCCTTTGGGCCCCGTTTTTCATTTGTCTTGCTGCGTCCGGTGCTATGCGCCGTCGTCGCCGGGATAGTCGGGATAGTCGGTGTAGCCCCTGGCGCCGCCGCCGTAGATCGTCGCCTTGTCGGCCTCGGCAAACGGCCGGCCGGCGGCGATGCGCGCGGCCAGGTCGGGATTGGCGATGAAGGGCTTGGCGAAGGCCACCGCGTCCGCGTCCCCCGATCCGACGGCACAGGCCGCCGTCGCCGCGTCGTAGCCGCCGTTGACGATCAGCTTCGTTGCCGCCGCATCGGCGATCCTGCGGGCGATCGACGTGGCCGTGCCGACCGGCTCGACCACGTGGACATAGGCGAGGCCGAACGGCGCGACCGACTTGCCGGCGATCGGGAATAGCCGCTCGGGCGCGCTGTCGGCCATGTCGTTGTAGCCGTTCCAGGGCGAGAAGCGGACGCCCAGGCGGGCCCCGCCGACACGGTCCGCGACGGCCTCCACCACCTCGGCCAGGAACCGCGCGCGCCGCTCCGGCGGGCCGCCATAGGCGTCGTCGCGGCGGTTCGAACCGTCGCGCAGGAACTGGTCGACCAGATAGCCGTTGCCGGCGTGGATCTCGATGCCGTCGAAGCCGGCCGCGCGCGCGTTCGCGGCGGCGGTGGCGAAGTCGCGCACGATCGCCTCGATGCCGAGGCGGTCGAGCGCCACCGGAACCTCGTAGGCGCGCTTGCTCCAGTCCGGCCCGTAGATGTGTCCGGCCGGCGCGATGGCCGACGGGGCGACCGGGCGGGCGCCGCCCGGCTGGAAGGCGGGGTGGGAGATGCGCCCGCCATGGCAGAGCTGCGCGACGATCCGGCCGCCGGCCGCATGCACCGCGTCGACCACGGCGCGCCAGCCCTCGATCTGGTCTTGCGCGTGCAGGCCGGGCGTCGCCGGATAGCTCTGGCCGTGCGGGCTCACCTGCGTCGCCTCGGTGACGATGAGGCCGGCCGAGGCGCGCTGGGCGTAGTAGGTCGCCGTCAGCGGGCCGGGCGCGTTGCCGGGCCCGGCGCGATTGCGGGTCATCGGCGCCATGACGACGCGGTTCGGCAGGGTCAGGTCGCCGAACGCCACCGGCTCGAACAGGGGGCGGGGATCGTCGCTCATGCGAGGATATCGGTCACGGCGTAGCTGCCATTGCGGTAGACGAGCCCGCCGCAGTCGGCCCCGTCGCCGGGGCCCACGGCAACGCCGTCGACCCGGCCGACGACGATCGAATGGGTGTGCCAGTCGACGATCCGTTCGATGGTGCATCGTAGCGCGAAGGCCGCGTCGGCCAGCGTCGGCGCGCCCCCGTCGAGACCGCGCCAGTTGCCGGCGGCGAAGCGCTGGGGCCCGCTCAGCCCGTGCCGTCCGGCGAAGCGGTCGGCAAGGTCGCGATGGCTGTGTGTCAGGCCGCTGACGCCGAAATGGCTGCCCTCGCCAAGCAGAGCGTGCAGCGAGGCGGTCTTGGCGACCGAGACGGTGACGGCCGGCGGCGTGACCGACAGCGAGGCGACCGAGGTCACCGTCATGCCGGTGAGCGTGTCGCCGGCGCCGGCCGCGACGATCGCGACATGGCCGGCGAGCCGGCGCATGGCAAGGCGGAAATCCTCGGCGAGCGGATCGGACAGATCCGCCGCGCGGGGCAGGACGGCATGCATGGGCACCTCCGTCGTTTCGGAACAGGCTGGCGTTTCAGAACAGGCTGGCGTCTTGGAACGGGCGGGGCGGCGGGATATCCGGCCGCCCCGGTTCGCGGGCGTCAGCGGATGCCCTTTTCCTTCAGGATCGGCAGGACCGTGTCGCGGAAGTAGGGGAACTCCTCGACATAGTCGACGAAGGACAGGGTGGTGCCGCCGAAGCCCGCGTCGACGAGCTGCAGGATGCCGTTGGCGACCTGCTCCGGCGTGCCGATCAGCGGGAAGCCGCCGTGGCCCATCGCCATGCGGTCGCGGATCAGCGCCAGCAGATCGTGCGGGAAGGAGTGGGCGTGGGCGAACTGGAGGTTC
The DNA here is from genome assembly GCF_051390635.1 of Microbaculum mangrovi. NCBI lineage: Bacteria > Pseudomonadati > Pseudomonadota > Alphaproteobacteria > Hyphomicrobiales > Tepidamorphaceae > Microbaculum > Microbaculum mangrovi. Next base: position 502,724 of record NZ_JBPODT010000001.1, on the reverse strand, counting down.
ACCAGGTTGTCGACGGCATCCCAGTCGGCGTTCTCGCGGGCGAAGTATTCGGCGTAGGTCTTCGCTTCTTCCTCGGTCGGGCGGCAGACGACGTGCGAGAAGGTCAGCACGTCGACCTCGCGCCCTTTTGCGTCCGCCTGGGTCTTGAGTTCGCCGATCTCCTCCTTCGAGCGGTCGAGATCGATCGCCGGCGTGAACAGGAAGTTGGCGTTCTCGGTGGCGAAGTCGCGGCCCTGCGGCGAGCCGGCGGCGTTGATGATCGGCGGGCGGCCGTCGACCGGGCGGGGATCGCCCTTGACGCCCTTGAGCTTGAAGTAGTCGCCGTTCCAGTCGAAGCGCTCGGTCGAGGTCCACAGCTTCTGGACGATGTCGAACCATTCCTGGGCATAGCCGTAACGGGTCTCGTGGTCGTCGGGCAGGGTGAGGCCGAGGGCGTCGTATTCCGGCTTGTTCCAGCCGGCGACGATGTTCAGGCCGGCGCGGCCGTGGCTGAGCTGGTCGATGGTGGCGATCTGCTTGGCGACGACGACGGGATTGTTGGCGGCGGTGTGGATGGTGGCGAAGACGGCGATGTTCTCGGTCTTGGCGAGCAGGCCGGCGGCCCAGGTCATGGTCTCGAGCACGCTGCCGTGGAAATCGGTCTCGCCGCCATAGCCGATCCAGCGGGCGATCGGCAGCATGAAGTCGATGCCGGCGTCGTCGAGCAGCTTGGCGAGCTTGATGTTGTTGTCGAAAGAATTGTCCCAGCGCTCCGGCACCTTGGTGACGCTCATGCCGCTCGAGCAGTTGGAGGAAAAGGTGCCGAGCTTGAAGCGTTTCTCGGCGAACATCGGATTGGTTCTGGTCGACATGGGTTTCCTCGATTTATTCAGTTTAATTTTCAAATAAAAAGTCTATTTAAAAATCGATTTGGTGACAAGCGTCCCGATCGCTATCGTCTTGCGACACGATCAGGGGAGGCGGCAGACCATGGCGCGCAAGCGCGAGACCTCAGGCAAACGCGAGATGACGGGCAAGCAGGCCGCGGCCGAGCAGGCGGGCTTCGACCGGCGCTGGCATCTCGCCGAGACGCCGGCCGAGGTGGATATGACCGAGCTCGAGTTCGCGGTGATGCGGACCTTCGAGTCCTTCGGGCGCTGGCAGTCGGAGTGCCTGGCCGGCTGCATCGATTTCGCCGCGAGCGGCCCAGAAAACGCGCTTCTGCATGTCATCCGCATGAACGACCGGCCGAAGAGCGTGAAGGAGCTGGCGCGGCTGATGAACCGCGACGACATCCCCAATATCCAGTACAGCCTGCGCAAGCTGATCGCCGCCGGCCTCGTCGAGCGATCCGGCACGGCGCGCACCGGGGTCAGCTATTCGGTGACGCCGCTCGGCCACGAGGTGACCGAGACGTTCGCCGAGATCCGCCGGGCGCTGCTGATCGCCGCGATCGAGAGCGTGCCCGGTTTCGCGGATCGGCTGGCGGATGCGACGCGGACCCTGAACCTGCTCACCGGCATCTACGAGGAGGTCTCGCGCGTCGCGGCCACGCACCGGCGGCCGCGCGACGGCTGGGCGACCTGACTCCGTAGCGACGTTCGCCACGGTTTCGCGTCATAAAGGTCATAAAACTGTCATCGGCTTCGGCGAGGACTCCGGAGCGTGGCCCCTTGAACCGACCCGCTGGTGACAGCCATCCGCGGCGGTGACCTGATAACCCGGACCTTTGAGATGATCGATCCTTTTCACGACTTTCCGCGCGACGTGGCTGCGCGTCTTGATGCCGTGTGCCGCTGGGACCGCGTCGAGGCCGACACGTTGGTGATCGACGCGGAGTGCGGGGCATTGCACGGGGTGTTTGTGCTGGCGGAAGGCGAGGTCGACGTGCATCGGCGCGACGGCTCGGGCGAGATCATCTCTCTGCGGCGCCTCGAAGCGGTCTCCTGCTTCGGCGAATTCGCGGCGCTTCACGGCGTGCCGGGGACGGCGAGCGTGCGCACGCTAACGCCCTGCGTGATCGCGGAGATCGATCGGGCGACGTTCGTCGCCTTGCTCAACGAATTTCCGATGCTGTCGATCAGGCTCCTGCGCCGGGCGGAGTCGCGCCTCAAATCCCTCGACGAGGACATGGTTTGCCTGCGGCTCGCCCGCAAACGGATCGACGAGGCCTATCGCAACGCCGTCTTGCGGACGTTGTGAACGCGAGGGGCGGCGGAAGGCCCGCCGCGACCCGGATAGGGGGCGCCGCCCGGTGCCGCAAACCGTTTGCGCCGCCTCAAATCGTTTGCGCCTGGCGGGCGACTCCGGTGAAAGTGCGCCCGAGCGTGAAGCGCGACGGAGAAACGGCGAAATGTCCTGGTTCAATCGATCTTTTGTTCGCCTGTCGTCCGTGGTGTCGTCCCTGGTGTCGTCATTGCTCCTGGCGGCATTCGCCGCCGCAGTCCTGACAGGGGGCACGGCGAGCGCGCAGGAGGCGACGTCGACCGGGCAGACCGTCTACGTGCCGGTCTATTCGGCGATCGGCTTCGTCTCGACCGAGCGGTTCGACGTCGCGGTGACACTGAGCTTCCGCAATCTCGATCAGGCGGCGCCGATCACGATCAGGTCGTCCGTCTACTACGACAGCGACGGCAAGCAGATCCGGGACCTGCTCGACGGCCCGACGACGCTGGGGCCGTTCGGCTCGGCGCAGATCCTGATCCGGCAGCAGGATTTCAGCGGCGACGTCGGCGCCAACGTCGTCGTCGAGTGGTCGTCCGAGACGGCGGTGACGCCGCCGCTGTTCGAGGCCGTCATGGTGGGCGCGCGCGGGACGCAGGCCTTCGCCTTCACCAGCCGCGGCGTGGTGCTGGACTAGGGCGGCATTCGTTTCGCCCCGCCCGCATGGCCGACGGCCTATGGCCGGGGGCCGGCGGTTGTCGTCATCGCGCCCTTGACCTTTTGCCTCGCAACCCCCTTATCTTGCCCATTGCCAGCTGGCCGGACGGCCGCTCCCGCAAGGGGGAGGAAAGTCCGGGCTCCATGGAGAAACGGTGCCGGGTAACGCCCGGCGGGGGCGACCCTAGGGAAAGTGCCACAGAGAGCAGACCGCCGCTGATCCGCCCGGAGACGGGCGAGCGGTAAGGGTGAAAGGGTGCGGTAAGAGCGCACCGCGCGGCCGGCAACGGAAGCGGCACGGCAAACCCCACCGGGAGCAAGACCGAATAGGGATGGCACGGCGCGTGTCTTCGGATACGGGCCAGGCGTTCTCCGCGCCGCCGTCCGGGTTGGTTGCACGAGGCGTCCGGCAACGGGCGTCCCAGATGAATGGTCGTCACACGGGCCCAGGTCCGTCGTACAGAACCCGGCTTACAGGCCAGCTGGCAAATTTCCCTTCTCCGGAGACGGTGCGTTTTCGGGCAGACCCTAATCGTTCAATCGGGCCGGGCCTGCGCTAGGCGGGTTCACAATAAAACCGTCGTACGTAATCCAGGCTCCGCCCGCGAAGGTAACGTACGCACCGATACCCATTATGATAACGATCCAATTGATCAAATTTCCGGTACGGATCTTATTGTGTCCGAAGAGCCATTGCGAAAGATACGTGCCGCCGGATACCAGACCGGCGAGCAAGGTGCCGCCGACAAAAAATGCTAGACCGTTGGCGAATTTCGGTATGTCGGTGGATCCGATTTGGGCAAGGTGACCTAAGAAGGCAAGTATTGCGACAGAGGCGCCGCCGTTGATGAGAACCATGCTCCGGTTCGCGTTCTGGCCGGCTACAATCACTGACCTGAACATCTCCAGAGATTGAGCATTCGCATGCTTCTGGTCTTCGACATGCTGCTGGAGGACAGCGTCATAACGTTTCAATTCGGTTGCGCTTGGTTCTGCATCGTCTGACCGCTCGATCTTGTTCAGATAGTCGATCAAATGATCGACCTCGATGGTAGGGTGGCCGCGGTCCTTGATTTGTTGAATTGTCTCCCGCATCGAGCGTGCAAATTCGCGGAGTGTCATGGCGGTCCCCAATGTGTAGAGGTTACGTCGCTCTCTTATAGATTGCGTTTGGCCGCATCGCACACTTTTTAAGTGGTATGGGGCGGGCGACATGCTCGTCTTTAATGCCCGGACGTGTTCCGGGCACCCATATCCCCAGCCGCCGCTCGCGTCGCACGGGCGGTGGCCATGGATCGCCGGAACGGGGCCGACAACGACAGCCGGAGTGAGAGGCGCGGTTTCCGCGTCGTTCCCCGGTTCCTGTTAGCCAAGAATTCCCTTCATATTCAATCGATTAATAAATTATCCGGCTGAATCAACCGGTTCTTAATGCGTGTCGGTAACACTCCGGCAAGGTTAACGATTCGATCGCCCTAGAACCGGGTTTGTGAATTGACCCCCATGTCTGCCCATGGTATCCCAAATCATCCCAAGCCAGTGGTTCGGGATACCCAGGCCGCAGGGGCGCGGCACGGCTCACGGAACAAGCTCCAGCAAGTCCGTCCGACTTGTGGCGTGGCGGCGCCGCGGGGTGGTTTTCCGGGAATGGCTGCGTCAGCCCCAGCAGCGGTTTCAGGCCCGGGTCGGTGCCCAATGTCGGGCGGGTCTTTTTTGCGTAAAGCCGGGAGGCGGGAAGCTCCATGGACCGGTTCGTGTCATCCTTCACGAACAGGATCGACTCCAAGGGGCGCGTCTCGGTTCCGGCAACCTTCCGGGCGACACTCGCGCGGGACGGTTTCGACGGTGTCTATGTCTATCCGGCTCTCGGATTGTCGGCGCTCGACGCCGGGGGGAGCCGGCTGGTGGAGGAGATCAACGGGCTGCTCGACAGCATGCCCCGGTACTCCGACGAGCACGATCTCCTGTCGACGTCTCTGTACGGCGACAGCGAGACCCTCAAGCTCGACGCGGAAGGCCGTATCGTTCTCTCCGAACGCCTCAAGGACTGGGCACAGATCGAAGACCGTGTCGCGTTCGTGGGGCTCGGGCACAAGTTCCAGCTCTGGGAGCCGGAACGCTTCGCCGCGCGCCAGGAAGAGGCCAGGTCCAAAGTGCGCGAGTTGAAGCAATTGCTGAGTGGCATGCCCCCGAGAGGCCCAATGTCGGGGAGCGGCCCGAGTGGAGTGACGGAATGATGGCGGGTCGCGGTGGACCTTCTGAGGATACCGCTGGCGGACCGGCCCGCCACATTCCGGTTCTCCTTTCCGATGTTCTCGATGTGATCGCCCCGAAGCCGGGCGGCATCTATATCGACGGTACCTTCGGCGCCGGCGGCTATACGCGCGGCATTCTCGACGCCGCCGACTGCCGCGTCATCGCCATCGACCGCGATCCGAGCGCCATCCGGGCCGGGCAGGCGATGGTGGCGGACTATCGCGGCCGGCTCGGCCTCGTCGAGGGGCGGTTCTCCGAGCTCGACCGGCTCGCGGCGGGCGCGGGCGTGGAGGCCGCGGACGGCGTCGCGCTCGACGTCGGCGTCTCCTCGATGCAGATCGACACGCCCGAGCGCGGCTTCTCGTTCATACAGGACGGTCCGCTCGACATGCGCATGGGCGGCGATGGCCCGAGCGCGGCGGATATCGTCAACACGATGGCGGAGGGCGATCTCGCCCGGCTGATCTTCACGCTCGGCGAGGAGCGCAAGTCTCGGGCGGTGGCGCGCGCCATCGGCCGGGCGCGGGCCGACACGCCGATCGCGACGACCGGCGAACTGGCCGAGATCGTCGCCCGCGCGGTGGGACCGTTGCGCGACGGCAAGCATCCGGCCACGCGCACCTTCCAGGCCCTGCGGATCCATGTGAACGGCGAACTCTCGGAACTGGCCGAAGGGCTTGCCGCCGCCGAGCGGATACTGAAGGAGGGCGGGCGCCTGGCGGTGGTCAGCTTCCATTCGCTGGAAGACCGCATCGTCAAGCGGTTCCTGGCCGAGCGCAGCCAGGTTCAGCGCGGCTCGCGGCACATGCCGGAGGTCCGCGCCGAGGCGCCGACGTTCAAGCTGATCACGCGCCACCCGGTGGGCGCGTCGGAAGAGGAGATCGCCGCCAATCCGCGGGCGCGGTCGGCGCGGTTGCGCGGGGCGGAACGTACCGGCGCGCCGGCGCGGCCGATCGATCCCGCCGCCCTCGGCGTGCCGCGCCTGGCGGACCCGTCCCGGGGCCAGGGACATGGAGGAAGGGCGTGATGACCCGGTTAGTCAGTCTGTTGGCCGTCCTGCTGATCGTCGCCGCCGCCGTCGGGCTCTATCGCTTCAAGGGCGAGTCCCAGCAGCTTGCCCGCCAGATTTCCGAGCTGCGCGCGGATATCGACGACGAGCGCGAGATGATCTCGGTGCTGCGGGCGGAGTGGAACTATCTCGACCAGCCGAGCCGGATCCAGGAGCTGTCGGACCGCTATCTCGACCTCAACCGGCTCGACGTCGAGCAGATCTCCATTGTCGAGCACCTGCCGATGCGGCCGCTCGATATCGATCCCTCGGGTGCCAACAACACGATCGGCGGTTTCGCCGGCGGTGACGACAGGACGGTCCAGTAATGCGTATGCCGCGTCTTTTCCGGTCCAGACCCGCGGAGCAGCGCTTCGAGGCGGCGAAGCCCGCCGGGCGCGACAGACAGGCGGGCGACAGGCAGATGCGCAACCGCCTGATGCTGGCGATGGTCGCGTTCTCCGCGATCTACCTGGTGATCGGCGGGCGGCTGATGATGCTGGCCACGATGACGCCGGAGTCGCGGGTGGTCTATCTCGATCCCGGCCAGCAGGTGAGCCACGCCCGCCCCGACATTCTCGACCGGGCCGGCAACGTTCTGGCGACCGACATCAACGTGCCGTCGGTCTATGCGGAACCGACGAAGATCATCGATGTCGACGAGACGATCGAGGACATCACCTCGGTGTTCCCGGAGCTCGACGCCGGCGACCTGCGCGCCAAGCTGACCAGCGGCAAGCAGTTCGTCTGGGTCAAGCGCGAGATCACCCCGACGCAGAAATCCAGCCTGTTCGGCCTCGGCATCGCCGGTGTCGGGTTCCTGGAGGAGAACAAGCGCGTCTATCCGGCCGGCGCCATCACCTCGCACGTGCTCGGATACGTCAACATCGACAACCAGGGCATCGCCGGCTTCGAGAAGTATCTCGATTCCAGCTGGCTCGGCGCGCTGCATGAGGCGGGGCTGGCCCGCAACGCCGCGCTGGAGCCGGTGAAGCTGACGATCGACCTGCGCGCCCAGCACGCCATGCGCGACGAACTGCTGGCGTCAATGGACAAGTTCAAGGCCACGGCGGCGGCCGGGGCGATCATGGACGTGCATACCGGCGAGCTGGTGGCGCTGGTGTCGCTGCCCGATTTCGATCCGGAGCGGCCGGCCGAGGCGCTGCAGCCCGACCGTATCAACCGCATGACGACCGGCGTCTACGAGCTGGGCTCGGCGTTCAAGGCGTTCACCACCGCGATGGCGCTCGATACCGGCCGGATCGGCGTCAACACGACCTTCGACGCGCGCTCCCCGATCCGGGTCGGCAGGAACACCATCGGCGACTACCACGCCCAGAACCGCATCATGACCGTGGAGGACATCTATATTCATTCCTCCAACATCGGCACGGCGCGGATGGCGCTCGCCGTCGGCGTGCCCGGCCACCAGGCATTCCTGAAGAAACTCGGCTTTTTCGAACGTCTGACCACCGAACTGCCCGAATCCGGCGCTCCCATCATCCCGCAACGCTGGAAAGAGGTGAACACCATGACGATCGCCTTCGGGCACGGCATGTCGATCGCGCCGCTGCAGGCGGTGGAGGCGGGCGCGGCGCTCGTCAACGGCGGACAGCTGATCCCGCCGACCTTCCTGCCGCGTTCGGCGGCGGACGCGCGCAAGCTGGCGCGCCGGGTGATCGAGCCGCAGACCAGCGACAAGATGCGCTACCTGATGCGCCTCAACGTGGTAGAAGGCACGGCGAAGAAGGCGGACGTGCCCGGCTATCACGTCGGCGGCAAGACCGGGACGGCGGAAAAGGTCGTCAACGGACGCTATTCGGGCAACAAGGTTTTGACGACTTTCCTCAGCACCTTCCCGACGACCGATCCGAAATACCTTGTCTTCGTCATGCTGGACGAACCGCAAGGCATCAAGGAAACCCACGGCTACCGTACCTCGGGCTGGAACGTCGCGCCGACGGCGCGAAACATCATCGCCCGGATCGCCCCCATCCTCGGCGTCGTCCCGGACATGGCGCCGGCCGACCCGAACGAACTGCTCAGCGTGTCCTATTGAGAAGACGCGCATCAACAATGAAAACGACTACGCACACGACTTCGCACATGACCAGAAACCGGCCGATTTCATGGAGCTTCATGCCCTTCTAGCCGACGTCGACAGTTACCCGGACGCCTGGCGCGCCATCGAGACAACCGGGCTCACCGCCGACAGCCGGACGGTGCGGCCCGGCTATGTGTTCGCGGCGCTTTCCGGCAGCCGGACGGATGGCGCGCGCTTCGCCCGCGACGCCGCGGGGGCCGGTGCCGTCGCGGTCGTGGCCGCGCGCGACGCCGTGCTCGACGTCGATATTCCCGTGATCCGGGCGGCCGATCCGCGCCGGGCGCTGGCGCTTGCCGCCGCGCGCCTGTCCGGCGCCCAGCCGGAGACGGTGGTCGCGGTGACCGGCACCAGCGGCAAGACCTCGGTCGCCTCGTTCACGCGGCAGATCTTCGCTGCCGCCGGCCGGCAGGCGGCGAGCCTGGGCACCATCGGCGTCGTCTCGCCGAAGAAGACCGAATACGGCTCGCTGACGACACCGGACCCGGTGGCGCTGCATGCGCTGCTGGCCGAGCTCGCGCGCGACGGCGTCACCCATCTGGCGCTCGAAGCCTCCAGCCACGGCCTCGATCAGCGCCGCCTCGACGGCGTGCGCTTCGCCGCCGGCGCCTTCACCAATCTCGGCCGCGACCACATGGACTATCACCCCACGGTCGAGGCGTATTTCGCCGCCAAGCTGCGGCTGTTCGACGAGCTGCTGCCGGCCGGCGCGGCGGCGGTGGTCGATGCAGACCGGCCGGAATCGGCGCGCGTCGTCGCGGTCGCCAGGCGGTGCGGGCTCGACGTGCTTGGCGTCGGCGCGGCGGGCGATGCGATCCGCTTGATCTCGGCGACGCCCGAGGGCTTCCGCCAGCGACTCAGGCTCGACGCGGGAAGCGGCGAGCGCGAGGTGCTGCTGCCCCTCGTCGGCGGCTTCCAGGTCTCCAACGCGCTCGTCTCGGCGGGACTGGCGATCGCGACCGGCACGCCGGCCGATACGGCGCTCGGGGCGCTGGAAACGCTGGAGGGCGCCAAGGGACGTCTCGAACTCGCCGGACAGACACGGGCCGGGGCGCTGATCTTCATCGACTACGCCCACAAGCCCGACGCCATCGTCAACGCGCTGCAGGCGTTACGGCCCTTTGCCACGGGCCGGCTCGCGATCGTCGTGGGCGCCGGCGGCGACCGCGACGTCGGCAAGAGGCCGCTGATGGGCCAGGCTTCGGTCGACAACGCGGACACGGTCTACGTCACCGACGACAATCCGCGCTCGGAAGACCCCGCGGCCATCCGTGCCGCCATCCTGGCGCAGGCACCGGGCGCAATCGAGATCGGCGACCGCCGCAAGGCCATCGAGACCGCCGTGCACGCGCTGGAGCCGGGCGACATCCTGCTTGTCGCCGGCAAGGGCCATGAGACCGGCCAGACAGTCGGATCGACGATCTTGCCGTTTTCCGATCACGAGGTGGTGGCGAGCGCGCTCGCCCGGGAGGCGGTGGCATGAGCGTTCTTTGGACCGCTGACGATTTTCTCGCGGGCACCGGCGGGCGGCCCGCTGATGGCAGCGCCGGCGCCGGTTTCGGTGCCGTCACCGGCATCTCCATCGACAGCCGCACGCTGGAGCCGGGCGATGCGTTCTTCGCCATTCTCGGCGACAGCCGCGACGGTCACGATTTCGTCGCCGGCGCGCTTGCGAAGGGCGCTGCCGTCGCGGTGATCGACGAGGCGCACGCGCCACGGTTCGATCCGGCGGCGGGACCGCTGGTGATCGTGCCGGACGTGCTCGAGGCGCTGCGCAGGCTTGGCCAGGCGGCGCGGGCGCGCTCCACCGCCCGAATCATCGCCATCACCGGCAGCGTCGGCAAGACCGGCACCAAGGAGGCGCTCAGGCTGGCGCTGTCGCGCTCGGGCCGCACCCACGCCTCGGCTGCCTCCTACAACAACCACTGGGGCGTGCCGCTGACGCTCGCGCGCATGCCGGCGGACACCGAATTCGGCGTCTTCGAACTGGGCATGAACGCACCCGGCGAGATCGCCGCGCTGGTGCGTCAGGTGCGCCCGCAGATCGCCATCGTCACCACCGTCGAGCCGGTGCATCTGGAGTTCTTCGGCGCGATCGAGAAGATCGCCGACGCCAAGGGCGAGATCGTCGAAGGCATCGAGCCGGACGGCTGCGTCCTGCTCAACGCCGACAATGCCCAGTTCGACCGGCTCGCCGGGAAGGCGCGGACAGCGGGCATCCGCATCGTGTCGTTCGGCGAGAAGGCCGGCTGCGACGTGCATCTGCAGCGCGTCGCGCTGCATGCCGAGTGCTCCTGCGTGTCCGCCAACGTCCTCGGGTCCGAGGTCACCTACAAGTTCGGCGCGCCGGGCCGGCATCTGGTCGGCAACAGCCTGGCGGTGCTCGGCGCGGTGAAGCTCGCCGGCGGCGACCTGGCGCTCGCCGCGCTGTCGCTCGCCGACATGCGGGCGCCGAAGGGACGGGGCGCGCGCTTCCAGCTTCATGACAAGGACGGCGATATCACCGTGATCGACGAAAGCTACAACGCCAATCCGGCCTCGATGCGGGCCGCGCTGGGGCTGCTGGCGCAGACCGAGCCGGGGTTCCGCGGCCGGCGCATCGCCGTTCTCGGCGACATGCTGGAGCTCGGAGAGGCGTCCGAAGCGCTGCATCGGGAGCTCGCCGGTCCGCTGGCAGATGCCTCGGTCGACCTCCTGTTCGCCTCCGGACCGCACATGAAGGCGTTGTACGAGGCGGTGCCGGACGTGCGGCACGGTCGCTACGCACGGGAATCGACGGGATTGGTCGCCGCGCTCACGGACGAGGTCCGGGCCGGCGACGTGGTGATGGTGAAGGGGTCCTTGGGCAGCCGGATGGGACCGGTGGTCGAAGCCCTGCGCGAGCATTTCGCGCCCGCCGAAGCGGCGGACGCGTGACGCGCACGAGGGGGACGGACTGACAGATGTTCGAGCTTCTGGCCAACTACGGCGACACGGTGCCGCTGTTCAACGTTTTCCGCTACATCACGTTCCGCACCGGGGCGGCGATGATGACGGCGCTGATCTTCGTGTTCCTGTTCGGGCCGGCGATCATCCGCTCCCTGCGCGTGCGCCAGGGGCGGGGACAGCCGATCCGCGAGGACGGGCCGCAATCGCACCTGATCGCCAAGCAGGGCACGCCGACCATGGGCGGCCTGATGATCATGACCGGGTTCCTGGTGGCGACGCTCTTGTGGGGCAGCCTCACCAACCCCTATGTCTGGACGGTGCTGTTCGTCACCGTCTGCTTCGGCCTGATCGGGCTCTACGACGACTATCTCAAGGTGACGCGGTCGTCTGCCTCCGGCTTTGGCGGACGGCAGCGGCTGGCGCTCGAATTCATCATCGCGGGACTGGCCGTCTACGCGGTGTCGCGCATCGGCGCGCAGCCGTTCTCGACCTCGCTCGCCTTCCCGTTCTTCAAGGACTTCGTCATCAATCTCGGCTGGTTCTTCGTTCCCTTCGGCGCCTTCATCATCGTCGGCGCCGGCAATGCGGTGAACCTGACCGACGGCCTCGACGGGCTTGCCATCGTGCCGGTGATGATCGCCGCGGGCACCTTCGGCGTCTTCTCGTATCTCATTGGTAACGCGGTCTTTTCCGACTACCTGCAGATTCATTTCGTGCCCGGCACCGGCGAACTGGCGGTGCTGTGCGGCGCGCTGATCGGCGCGGGGCTCGGGTTCCTTTGGTTCAACGCGCCGCCGGCCTCGATCTTCATGGGCGACACCGGATCGCTGGCGCTCGGCGGCATGCTCGGATCGGTTTCGGTCGCCATCAAGCACGAGATCGTGCTGGCGATCGTCGGCGGCCTGTTCGTGCTCGAGGCCGTGTCGGTCATCGTCCAGGTGGTGTCGTTCAAGCTCACCGGGCGGCGGGTCTTCCGCATGGCGCCGATCCATCACCATTTCGAACAGCTCGGCTGGAAGGAGCCGCAGGTCGTCGTGCGCTTCTGGATCATCGCCTTCGTGCTGGCCCTGATCGGGCTGTCGACGCTCAAGCTGAGGTAGGAGGCATGATTCCGGTCACCACATTCGAGGGTCGCAGCGTCGCCGTCTTCGGACTGGCGCGGTCGGGTCTCGACGCCGTGCGCGCGCTGATGGCGGGCGGGGCGCGGGTGGCGGCGTGGGACGATGCCGCGCCGCGCGTCGACCAGGCGCGCGAGCAGGGGTTCCCGGTGCGCGACCTCCGGGAGATGGACTGGCGCGGCTTCGATGCGCTGGTGCTGTCGCCCGGCGTGCCGCTGACCCATCCGGTTCCCCACTGGACGGTGGAGAAGGCCAGGGCGGCCGGCGTCGAGATCATCGGCGACACCGAGCTTTTCTTCCGCGAGCGGGCCGCCCGCGATCCGGCGTCCGCGGTCGTCGCGATCACCGGCACCAACGGCAAGTCGACGACGACGGCGCTGGTCGGACACCTGATTGGCAGCGCCGGGCGCGCGGTCTCGGTCGGCGGCAATATCGGCACCGCCGTGCTCGGGCTCGAGCCGTTCGGTGACGATCGCGCCTATGTGCTGGAACTGTCGTCCTATCAGATCGACCTGACGCCGACGCTGGCGCCGACCGTCGGCATCCTCCTGAACGTCACGCCCGACCATCTCGACCGGCACGGCACACTCGAACACTACGCCGCCGTGAAGGCGCGGATCGCCGAGAAGGCGGAGACGGTCGTCATCGCGGTCGACGACGACTGGACGCGCGGCATCGCCGATGCGGCGGACGCCAACGGCGACCGGGTGGTCCGGGTCTCTGCGCGCGAGAAGCTGGGCGTCGGCGTCTTCGTGCGCGGCACGACGATCCTGTCGGCCTCGGGCAGCGCCGAAACCGCGATCGCCGATCTTTCGGGCATCGGCGCGCTGCGCGGCGAGCACAACGCGCAGAACGCTGTCGCCGCCGTCGCCGCCGCGCTCGCCGTCGGGCTCGACCCGGCGCAGATCGGAGAGGGGCTCGAAAGCTTCCCCGGCCTCGTCCACCGCATGGAGGAGATCGGCCGGCGCGGCAAGGTGCTGTTCGTCAACGATTCCAAGGCGACCAACGCGGATGCCGCCGCGCGGGCGCTGGCAAGCTTCGAGTCTATCTACTGGATCGCCGGCGGACGGGCGAAATCCGGCGGCATCGCGCCGCTGAAGGAGCTGTTTCCACGGGTTAAGCGCGCGTTCCTGATCGGGGAAGCCGCCGAAGACTTCGCCGTGACGCTCGGCAACCAGGTGCCGCACGAGCTGAGCGGCGATCTTGCGACCGCCGTCGCCGCCGCCGCCGAGGCCGCCGCGAACGATACGTCCAATGCCGCCGAGCCCGTGGTGCTGCTCGCGCCGGCCTGTGCCTCGTTCGACCAGTTCGCCGACTTCGAGGCGCGCGGCGATGCGTTCCGCAGGCTCGTCGCCGGGCTCGACGGGGTGACGCTGAAATCAAGGGAGGCCGCCTGATGTTCTCGCGTACCGACGAGCGCCTGATCGCGCGCTGGTGGTGGACCGTCGACCGGGTGCTGCTTGGCGCGATCCTGGCGCTGATCCTCGGCGGCCTCGTGCTGTCCCTGGCGGCGAGCCCGCCCGTCGCCCAGCGGCTGGGCCTCGACTATTTCCACTTCGTCAAGCGCCACGCCATGTTCGTGGTGCCGGCGATCGCGGTGATGATCGGCGTGTCGATGATGAGCCCGCGCCGGATCCGGCGCTCGGCACTCGTCGTCTTCGCGGTCGGTATCGTCCTGATGGCGCTGACGCTGTGGATCGGGCCGGAGGTGAAGGGCGCGCGGCGCTGGATCTCGATCGGCGGCATCGCCCTGCAACCGTCCGAATTCGTCAAGCCGGCCTTCGTCGTGCTGGTCGCCTGGGCGTTCTCCGAGCGGATGAAACGACCCGACATGCCCGGCAACCTGATGGCCATCCTGCTGCTCTCCGCCTTCGTCGGCCTGCTGGTGCCGCAGCCCGACTTCGGCCAGACCATGCTCGCGGTGCTGGTCTGGGGCGCGCTGTTCTTCGCCGCCGGCATGTCGTGGCTGTGGATCGTGACGCTGGGCGGCCTCGGCGTCGGCGGCCTCGTCACCGCCTATACCTTCGTGCCGCACGTGCGCGGGCGCATCGACCGGTTCCTCGATCCCGAATCCGGCGACACCTTCCAGATCGACACGGCGATCGAGTCCTTCGTGCGCGGCGGCTGGCTCGGGCGCGGGCCGGGCGAGGGCACGGTGAAGCAGAGCCTGCCGGACTCCCATACCGACTTCATCTTTGCGGTGACGGCGGAGGAATTCGGCATCCTCGTCTGCCTGATCATCGTCGCCGCCTTCGCCTTCATCGTGCTGCGCGGACTGACGCAGGCGCTCAAGGAGAGCGATCCGTTCGTGAAGCTCGCGGTCACCGGCCTGATCGTGCTGTTCGGGCTGCAGTCGGTGATCAACATGGCGGTCAACCTGCAACTGATGCCGGCCAAGGGAATGACGCTGCCGTTCGTCTCCTATGGCGGCTCCTCGATCCTGTCGCTGGCCTACGGCATGGGCATGGTGCTCGGCCTGACCCGCCGGCGGCCGCAGACCGAACCGGTGCTCTACGACCTGCCCGCGCCGCATCAGCGGCATCCCGGGATGCACGCGGGGGCGCGGCCGGCATGAGTGGCGAAAAGGGCCTGATCCTGCTCTCGGCCGGCGGCACCGGCGGCCACCTGTTCCCGGCGCAGGCGCTGGCGGAAGTGCTGATTTCGCGCGGCTGGCGGGTCGATCTCGTCACCGACGAGCGCGGCGACCGCTACGGCGGCAAGTTCCCGGCGCAGAAAATGCACATCATCCCCGCCACCACGGTGCGCGGCGGCAATATCCTGACCTACGCGAAGACGGCATTCGTGCTCGGCATCGGCGTGATGCGGGCGTGGTTCCTGATCAGCAGGCTCAAGCCCCGCGTCGTCGTCGGCTTCGGCGGCTACCCGACCGTGAGCCCGGTGATCGCCGCGTCGCTGCGCGGGGTGCGGACCATCATCCACGACCAGAACGCGGTGATGGGCCGGGCCAACCGGATGCTCGCCGACCGGGTCGACGCTGTCGCGACCAGCTTCCCGAAGGTGCACATGCTGGGCGAGAAGAACGCCCACAAGGCGGTCCGCACCGGCGCGCCGGTGCGCGCGGCCGTGGTCGAGGCGGCGACGCCCTACGATCCGCCCGAGGCGGGCGGCGAGTTCCGCCTGCTCGTGTTCGGCGGCAGCCAGGGCGCGCGCATCTTCTCCGACGTGGTGCCCGGCGCCATCGCCCGCCTCGACGAGGCGCACCGCAGCCGGCTCAGGCTGGTTCAGCAGTGCCGCGAGGAGGACATGGAGCGGGTGCGCTTCGGCTACGAGGCGATCGGCGTGACCGCGGAACTGGCGCCGTTCTTTCCCGATCTGCCCAGGCGCATCGCCGATGCCCATCTCGTCGTGTCGCGCTCCGGCGCCAGCACGGTGGCCGAGCTCGCCGTCATCGGCCGGCCGGGCATGCTGGTGCCGCTGCCGCACGCCATCGACAACGACCAGCTTCTCAACGCCACCGCGCTGGCGCAGGCCAAGGGCGGCTGGCTGATGCCGCAGCCGGCGTTCACGCCGCACCGGTTCGCCGAGGAGCTGACGAGCCGCATGGACCATCCGGAGATGCTCGCCGTCGCCGCCGACGCCGCCAGGAAGGTCGGCAATCCGCACGCCGCCGACACGCTGGCCGACGTCGTCGAGGCGCTGGCGGAGGGCCGGGCGGTCCCGCCGGAGCTCAAGGGAGCGACCGCATGAGACCGCCGCGCGAGACCGGCCCCATCCATTTCGTCGGCATCGGCGGCATCGGCATGAGCGGCATCGCCGAGCTGCTGGCCGATCTCGGCTACACGGTGCAGGGCAGTGACCAGGCCGAGTCCGCCAATGTCGAACGGCTGCGGTCCAGGGGCGTCACCGTCACGGTCGGCCATGCGGCCGAGAACGTTGGCCCGGCGGCGGTCGTGGTGATCTCGACGGCGGTGAAGCCGGACAATCCGGAGCTGGTCGCGGCGCGGGCGCGGCACATCCCGGTGATCCGCCGCGCCGAGATGCTGGCCGAGCTGATGCGCGGCAAACGCGGTATCTCGCTTGCCGGCACGCACGGCAAGACCACGACGACGACGATCATGGCGACGCTGCTCGAGGGCGCCGGCTACGATCCGACCGTCGTCAACGGCGGCATCATCAACGCCTGGGGCACCAACGCCAGGCTGGGCCAGAGCGACTGGTTCATCATCGAGGCGGACGAGTCCGACGGGACGTTTCTGAAGTACCCGAACGAGATCGCGCTCGTCTCCAATATCGACGCCGAGCACCTGGACCACTGGCACAGCTTCGACGCGCTGAAGCAGGGCTTCCGCGACTTCGTGATGAACCTGCCGTTCTACGGCTTTGCGGCACTGTGCATCGACCACCCGACCGTGCGCGCGGTCGCCGGCGGCATCACCGACCGCACCGTCGTCACCTATGGCGAGAGCGCGGACGCCGACGCGCGGCTGGTCGATTTCAGCCATGACAGCGGCGGGACGCGGTTCTCGGTGGAGATAACGGACCGCGTCTCCGGCGCGATCGACCGGATCAGCGATATCCGCCTGCCGATGCCCGGCCATCACAATGCGCTCAACGCCACCGGGGCCATCGCCATCGCGCGGCGCATCGGCATCGCCGGCGAGGCGATCGTCGCGGCGCTCGCCGGCTTCGAGGGCGTGAAGCGCCGCTTCACCTTCACCGGCGAGTGGAACGGCGTGCGCATCTACGACGACTACGGCCATCATCCCGTCGAGATCGCGGCGGTGCTGAAGGCCGCGCGCGGGGCCGTCGAGGACTCGACCGGGCCAGAATCCAAAAAACCTGGCCGCGTCATCGCGATCATGCAGCCGCACCGCTACACGCGGCTGTCCGACCTGTTCGACCAGTTCGCCGGCTGCTTCGGCGAGGCCGACACCCTCTATGTCGCCGACGTCTACGCCGCCGGCGAGGACCCGATCGAAGGCGCGGACCGCGATGCGCTGGTCGCCGCGATCCGGGCGCGCGGCCACACCGACGCGCGGGCACTCGCCGGGCCGGACGTGCTGGCGGCGGAGATCGCGGCGATCGCCCGGCCGGGCGACCTGGTGATCTTCCTCGGCGCCGGCTCGATCACCCAGTGGGCGCATGCGCTGCCGCAGCAACTCAAGACCAATCCCGAAGGAGTTTCCGCATGAGTTTCGCGGACATCACGGCCGACCTGCGCGCCCGTCTGCCGGAGCTGCGCGGCCGGCTGACCGCCAATGCGGAGCTCGCGCCGATCACATGGTTCCGCGTCGGCGGGCCGGCGCAGGTGCTGTTCACGCCCGAGGACGAGGCCGATCTCGCCTATTTCCTGAAGCACGTCGATCCCGACCTGCCGGTCACGGTGATCGGGCTGTGCTCCAACATGATCGTGCGCGACGGCGGCGTGCCGGGCGTCGTCATCCGGCTCGGCCGGGGCTTTTCCCGCATCACCGTCGAGGACGGGTTCCGCGTGCGGGCGGGGACCGCGGTTCCGGACGTGAAGGTCGCCCGCGCGGCTGCCGACGCCGGCATTGCCGGCCTCGCCTTTTTCCGGGGCATCCCGGGCTCGATCGGCGGCGCGTTGCGGATGAACGGCGGTGCCTATGGCGGCGAGACCGTCGACGTGCTGATCGAGGTCCGCGCCGTCGACAGGCAGGGCACCATCCATGTGGTGCCGGCCAGGGATCTGGGCATGACCTACCGCCATTCCGGCGCGCCCGGAAACTGGATTTTCACCGAAGCCCTGTTCCAAGGCCGCGACGGCGATCCCGAGGAGATCGCCGCCGAGATGGACTCGATCACCGAGCGGCGCGAGGCCTCGCAGCCGATCAAGAGCCGCACCGGCGGCTCGACCTTCAAGAACCCGCCGGGCGGAAAGTCGTGGGAACTGATCGACGCGGCCGGCTGCCGCGGCCTCACGGTCGGCGGCGCGCAGGTCTCGGAGAAGCACTGCAACTTCCTGATCAACACGGGCGACGCCACCGCCGCCGACATCGAGACGCTCGGCGAGACAGTGCGCGCGCGGGTCAAGGAAACGAGCGGCGTCGAGCTCCAGTGGGAAATCAAGCGGATCGGAGTGCCGGCGTGATGCAGCAACGTGCCGTTTCACGGACCGCGTGTTGCGGACAAATGCAGCGAACGCCCGTGAGCGGAATGCGATCCGGAACCCAGCGTGACGATCTGCCGAAGGCACGTTTTTCCCGAACGTTGCCGCAGGCGGCGACGTCCGATTGGGGCCCGGATCTAGTCCGGGGCACGAGGCCGAATACAGCGGTGGTCCTGGTGGTAGGAAACAACCGGACTTCGACGAACCGGCACAGGGGAAATCGAGTATGACCAAGCATGTCGCGGTTCTGTTGGGGGGATGGTCGGCGGAGCGCGAGGTCAGCCTCGCCTCGGGCAAGGCGTGCGGCGCGGCCCTCGAAGGCGAAGGCTACAAGGTCACCTATATCGACGTGGACCGCGATCTCGCGATCCGGCTCGCCGAGGTGAAGCCGGACGTCGTCTTCAACGCCCTGCACGGGCCCTACGGCGAGGACGGCACGGTGCAGGGGATGCTCGAGATCATGGGGCTCCCCTATACCCATTCCGGCGTGCTCGCCTCGGCCCTTGCCATGCACAAGGCGCACTCGCGCACGATCTTCAAGGCCGCCGGCATTCCGATCGCCGACGGCAAGGTGGTGCACCGGCTGACGGCGGCCGAATCACATGTGTTCCCGCCGCCCTACGTGCTGAAACCGGAGGCCGAGGGCTCCAGCGTCGGCGTTTTCATCGTCCGCGAGGACCAGGCGCACCCGCCGCAGGAACTTTTTTCTTCCGACTGGAAATACGGCGACCACGTGCTCGCCGAACGCTACGTCGCGGGCAAGGAATTAACCTGCGCCGTCATGGGGAACGTGGCCCTCGGCGTCATCGACGTGGTGCCCACCCAGGGCTTCTACGACTACGCCGCGAAGTACGTTCCGGGCGGGTCGAAACATGTGCTGCCGGCCGAAATTAAACCGAATGTTTACCAAGAAGTGCAGAAGCTGGCGTTGAAGGCGCATAGGGCGCTCGGCTGTCGCGGCGTGAGCCGGGCGGACTTTCGCTACGACGACCGGGCCGAGGGTACGACGGGCCTCGTGTGTCTCGAGGTCAACACCCAGCCGGGCATGACCGAGACGTCCCTTGTGCCTGAAATGGCGGCCCATGCGGGCCACTCTTTTGGAGATCTCGTGCGTTGGATGGTGGAGGACGCATCGTGCAATCGCTAGGCGACAGCCTGCGACATCTGATGGGAAGACAGTCCCGCGGCGGCCCGGACGGCCGGCGGCGGAGCGTCGAATCCCGCCTGCACGAGACGGTGCCGCGCCGCCGCGCACGCACGGGTGCGTTCGCGCGCCTGATCGGCCCGCTCGACGACATCCGCATCCCCAGCCGGGCCGGCCTCTACGGCGTCGCCGCCCTGTTCGCGGCGACCGGTGCCTTCGGCGCCATCGCCGGCGACCATATGGGCGATGTCCGGCGCAGCGTCTTTGTTGCCGCCGACTACGTCACCGCGAAGGCCGGTTTCGGCATCCAGTCCGTCGTCATCACCGGCCACAGGGAAGTCGGCGAGGGCGACGTCCTGCGGGCGCTGGAGATCGGCGACGCGACCTCGCTGCTCACGTTCAACGCCCACTGGGCGCGCAAGCGCCTGTCGGATATCGCCTGGGTGAAGAGCGCGACCGTCCAGAAGCTGTTCCCCGGCACGCTGCGTATCGATCTGGTCGAGCGCGAGCCCTACGCGCTGTGGCAGCTCACCGGCATCGTCTCGCTGATCGACCGCGACGGCGAGGTTATCGGCGAACTTGCCGACGAGCGTTTCGCCAGCCTTCCGCTCGTCGTCGGCGCCGGCGCCAACAAGCGGGCCGGCGAGCTGATGGCGCTGGTGGCGCCGCATCCTTCCGTCGCCACGCGCCTGCGCGCCGCGGTGCGCGTCGCCGACCGGCGCTGGAACCTGATGCTCGACAACGGCGTCGAGGTCCGCCTGCCGGAAAAGAACGCCGACGCGGCGCTGAGCGAACTCGACACCCTGACCGCCAAGCAGGGGCTGATGGCCCGCGACATCGTGCTGGTCGACCTGCGCCTCGCCGATCGCGTCGTCGTCAGGCTGTCCGACCAGGCGGCGGTGCAGCGCAAGGCGGCCACGAAATCAAAGGGCGCATCGGGACGCCGGAAAGGGCAGGACACGTGAGCGGACGTAGCAACCACTGGCTGCCGCGCGCCCGTCCGTTGCCGCCGGGCCGCGGACAGACGATCGCCATCCTCGACATCGGCTCGTGCAAGATCTGCTGCCTGATCGCGCGGCTGCGTCCGCAGCGTCCCGAATCCGAGCTTGCCGGCCGCACCCACTCGATCGAGGTGGTCGGCGTCGGCCACCAGCGCGCTACCGGCGTGAAGCGCGGCGCCATCACCGACATGGAGCAGGCCGAGCGCGCGGTGCGCCTCGCCGTCGATGCCGCCGAGCGCATGGCCGGCGTGACGGTCGAGAGCGTTCTCGTCAACGTCTCGTCCGGCCGGCTCGAAAGCGATCACTACGCCGCCCGCGTCACCGTATCGGGCGACTCCGTCAGCGACACCGATATCCACCGCGTCCTCGAGGCGGGCCGGACCCACACCGTGCAGCCGGACCGCGTCGTCTTGCATTCGCTACCGATCGCCTTCTCGCTCGATCAGGCCGGGGGGATTTCCGATCCGCGCGGCATGGTTGGCCGCGAACTGGGCATCGACATGCATCTGGTCACCGCGCAGGCCGCGCCCGTGCGCAACCTCGTCCTGTGCGTGGAGCGCAGCCATCTGCACGTCGAGGCCGTCGTGGCGAGCCCCTACGCCGCGGGCCTGGCGGCGCTGACCGCCGACGAGCTGGAGCTGGGCTCCGCCTGCATCGACATGGGCGGCGGCACCACCACCTTCGGCGTGTTCGCCTATGGCCGTTTCGTCTGCGCCGACGCCATCGCCATCGGCGGCCATCACGTGACCATGGATCTGGCGCGCGGCCTGTCGACCTCGATCGAGGCGGCGGAGCGCATCAAGACGCTGTACGGCTCGGCCATCGGCTCCGGCCTCGACCACCGCGACATGATCTCGGTGCCGATGGTGGGCGAGGGCGACTATCCCGGCGCCAACCAAGTGCCGCGGTCGGTCGTCACGGAAATCATCCGGCCGCGCGTCGAGGAGATCCTCGAGCTGGTGCGAGACAGGCTGCGGGCCACCCCGTTCAGCGCGCTCGCCGGCCAGCGCGCGGTGCTGACGGGCGGCGCCAGCCAGTTGCCCGGCGTCACGGACCTGGCCGAGCGGATCACCGGCCTGCAGGTGCGCATGGGCCGGCCGCTGGGGGTCTCGGGCCTGCCGGAATCGGGCCGCGGCCCGGCGTTTGCCACGACCGTGGGCCTGCTGGTCTATCCGCAGCTTGCGGGAATCGAACGACACGACCGCTCGGGCGGGCGGCTCGGCGCGGCCACGGCCGGCGACGGATATTTCGCCCGGGTGGGAAACTGGATCAGGGAAAGTTTCTAGAGACGTACCTGGGGCCGCGGGGCGGCAGGCGTGGATTGAGTTGCCCGGGGGTCGGGCGCAACGGACACTAGTAAAGGACGCGAGGGTTCCATGACGATCAACCTCAAGATGCCGGATCTTACCGAACTGAAGCCGAAGATCACCGTTTTCGGTGTCGGAGGCGCCGGCGGCAACGCCGTCAACAACATGATCGAATCCGGCCTCAAGGGGGTCGAGTTCGTCGTCGCCAACACCGACTCGCAGGCGCTGACCATGTCGTCGGCCGAGCGTATCGTGCAGATGGGCGTGGCGATCACCGAGGGCCTCGGCGCCGGGTCGCAGCCGGAAGTCGGCCGCGCGGCGGCGGAAGAGACGATCGACGAGATAAACGACCATCTCGGCGGCTCGCACATGGTGTTCATCACCGCCGGCATGGGCGGCGGCACCGGCACGGGCGCGGCGCCGGTCATCGCCCAGGCGGCCCGCGACATGGGCATCCTTACCGTCGGCGTCGTCACCAAGCCGTTCGACTTCGAGGGCAAGCGCCGCATGGCCGTCGCCAACGCCGGCATCGAGTCGCTGCAGCAGCACGTCGACACCCTGATCGTCATCCCGAACCAGAACCTGTTCCGCATCGCCAACGAGCGGACGACGTTCTCCGAAGCCTTCGGCATGGCCGACGAGGTGCTGTATTCGGGCGTTGCCTGCATCACCGACCTGATGGTCAAGGAAGGCCTCATCAACCTCGACTTCGCCGACGTGCGCGCCGTCATGCGCGCCATGGGCAAGGCGATGATGGGCACGGGCGAGGCCTCCGGCGATCAGCGGGCGATCCAGGCCGCCGAAGCCGCGATCGCCAATCCGCTGCTCGACGAGAGCTCGATGCGGGGCGCGCGCGGCCTGCTGATCTCGATCACCGGCGGCAACGACCTGACGCTGTTCGAAGTCGACGAGGCGGCGACCCGCATCCGCGAGGAGGTCGACCCGGACGCCAACATCATCCTCGGCGCCACCTTCGACGAGAGCCTCGAGGGCATCATCCGGGTTTCGGTCGTGGCGACGGGCATCGATCAGGTCGGCACCGTCATGGAGCGTACCGCAGAGGACACGATCACCGCGCTCACCGAGCGGCTGCGGGCCCGCAAGGCGCAGGAGGCCGCGCCGGCCCAGGTTCCGGCTCAGGCCCAGATCCCGGCTCCGGCCCCGGCCCACGAGCAGGTCGCGGCGGCGACGGAAGCCGCTGAGGCCGCGGTGCAGGCCGCCCTGGCTCCCGAAGCGCAGGAGGCAGTGTACCAGCCCGCTCCCGCACCGGCGCCCGCGCCGGCCCCGATGGCGGCGCGCGATCCCGGCGTGCAGATCAGCCGTATGGAGCCGCCCGCGGCACCGGCGATGCAGCCCGTCGAGGCGCCTGTCGCCGAAGACACCCATGCCGGGTACGGCGATCCGTTCGTTCCGCCGGTCGCCTCGCATCCCGAGCGCCGTCAGCCGCGGATGCCGCGCATCGAGGACTTCCCGCTGATCGCCCAGAAGGAAATGCGGGCGAAATCGGGGTCCGGCGATCATGGCGCACACGAGAGCCGTCGTCCGGGCCTGCTGCAGCGACTCGCCTCCGTCGGCCTCGGCCGTCGCGAGGATTCGGAGGAATCCGGAACGGTCCAGCAGCCGATGGTTGTTCCGCACGCGGACGAGGAGCCGGTTTCGGAATATGCCCGGCGGCCCCAGCGGCCGGCGCATCCGGAGCAGCCCAAGCACGCTCCCCAGGTCGCCAACGCGCCGCGGCGGCCGTCCTCGATCGACGACGATCAGTACGAAATCCCAGCATTTCTGCGCCGCCAGGCCAACTGAGCGGGCCAGTTGAACGGGATTGCAACGATGCTGAGGGCCCGGCGGCGCGAGCTGCCGGGCACCTTTTTGTTACAAAGCGAGCTATTCGCGTAACAGACGGTAAAAAAGCGTGATTTGGCCCGCCGGGGGCGCGCCGGTACAAATGTGGGCGGACATAGGGGGTTCAGCCAGCAGGACATCGCAATGCGCGGCCCGTAGCCGGACGACATGTTCGTGCCGCCGGGACAGCGAGACAAGCGATCCTGCAGTGTTGGACGTAATGCCTGAATGACAGCAGTCGCGGGGGCGGCGCATTCGGGCCAGTAAAGCGCGGGACTATGAAAGCTCAGTCGCAGACGACGATAAAAGAGCGCGTATCGCTTAGTGGAGTCGGTGTACACAGCGGAGCCGGCTCCACGGTAACCTTTCATCCCGCAGGGCCCGATACCGGAATCATCTTCCTCAAGAATTCGAGCGAAGGCACCGCCGACATCGAAGTGCCGGCGTCGCACCGTTATGTCGTCGGCACGGCGCTGAGCACGGTGCTCGGCAGCGAGACGGCCGGCTCCATCGGCACCGTCGAGCATCTGCTGGCGTCGCTGAGCGGCCTGGGCATCGACAACGTGATCGTCGAGATCGACGGCGACGAAGTGCCGATCATGGACGGCAGCGCGGAAGCCTTCTGCGAAGCCATCAAGCAGGCCGGCCTGCGCAAGCAGTCGGCACAGCGCCGCTACATCAAGGTTCTCAAGCCGGTGACGGTGCGGATCGGCGACGCCATCGGCGAGTTCCTGCCGAGCGACCGTCGTCGCGTCGAGGTCGAGATCGACTTCGCCGACACCGTGATCGGCCGTCAGGCCTATGTCTATGACGCCGATTCGGGCGACTTCGCCCGCGATCTGGCCCGCGCCCGCACCTTTGGCTTCATGTCGAGCGTCGAGCAGCTCTGGGCCAACGGCTACGCGCTGGGCGCGTCGCTGGAGAACACCGTGGTGATCGGCGACGACCAGGTGGTCAACCCCGAAGGCCTGCGCTTCGCCGATGAATTCGTGCGCCACAAGGTGCTGGACGCCATCGGCGACCTGACGCTGGCCGGCGCGCCGATCCTCGGCCACTACCGCAGCTATCGCGGTGGTCACAAGCTGAACTCCGCCATGGTCGAGGCCCTGCTGTCCGACGACAGCGCCTGGGAATGGTCGACCGCCACCGTGCGCCGCGATGCCGGCCAGGCACAGGTGGGCGCCATGGTCCCGGCCGCCGCGTTCGGCCCTGACGTCTCCTGACGGCCCGATTTCCTACCGGTTTACAGCGGCATCGGTACTCGCCGGGTTTTTCTAATCGGCGGGTAACGACGTTGTGTGATCGCCCCATTCCGGCGCTTGCGGCGCCTGCGCGCCGCACCCATAGTCCGCCGCCAGAGGTGCGACATGTTGTTCCTGTTCCGTATCGTGCTGGTCGCCGCGTTCATCGCCAGCCTGTCCGCCGTGCTCGAGGCCCGGGCGCAGGACGGGCAGGCGTGCCGTATGGCCTGCCTGCCGAATCACGCCCCCGCCCAGCCGATGCGCTGAGGCCCGTTCGGGCCGTCCCCGCCTACCGACTTCCGGCCGGAAACCGGACGCGGTTTTGCGCCGATACCGCCTCGCTACCGGTGCCGCCACAAATTCGCTCAATTCGGAGGTCAGCCAAACTGGCTTGGGAAACGGCGTTGGGCTAAAGTCCGCCGCCGAGTGCGTCGGGCGTCCGATGCGCATTGCTATGATCGATCCTATGACGAGTAAGCGTTTGCCTGACATGACATTCCGCGCGACGCGCGACACCGGGAACACGACGACGAGGTCTAGGGCGCTGCGGTTTGCCGCGCTGGTAGTCCTCGGCCTGTCGGTTACCGCCTGCCAGAGCCTGTTCGGCAAGGACGAGGACGAGTTCGCCGTCATCGAAGAGGAGCCGGCGGAGTCCCTCTACAACGAGGGGCTGGTGCTTTCCAATTCCGGCTCGTTCAGGGCGGCGGCGGAAAAGTTCTCCGAGGTCGAGCGGATCCATCCCTATTCGGAGTGGGCCCGCAAGTCGCTGATCATGTCGGCCTACACGAATTACGAAGCGAAGCGCTATACCGATGCGATCACCGCGGCGAAGCGCTATGTCACTCTCTATCCGGGCAGCGATGACGCGGCGTACGCCCAGTATCTGGTCGCCGAATCCTACTACAACCAGATCGTCGACATCGGCCGCGACCAGGCGCGCTCGGAGAAGGCCGCCGTGGCCTATCGCGAGCTGATCGAGAAGTATCCCGAATCCGAATATGCGGTGGAGGCGCGCGGCAAGCTCGAGGTGGCGCGCGACCAGCTCGCCGGCAAGGAGATGGACGTCGGCCGCTACTATCTGTCCAAGCGTCAATACCTGGCCTCGATCAACCGTTTCAAGACGGTCGTATCCGACTACCAGACGACACGGCACGTGGAAGAAGCGCTGCACCGGCTGACCGAATCCTATTACGCGCTCGGGCTGATTTCCGAGGCGCAGACGGCGGCGGCCATCCTCGGCCACAACTACCCGGACAGCTCCTGGTACAAGGATTCCTACGCGCTCCTTTCGAAGGGCGGCTACCAGCCGCAGGAGAACGAGGGGTCGTGGTTGAGCCAGGTGTTCCGCAAGGCCTCCGGTACGCTGTGAGCGGGCGATGCTCGTCGCCCTCTCGATCCGCGACATCGTCATCATCGACAAGCTCGACATCACGTTCGACGCGGGGCTGAGCGCGCTCACCGGCGAGACCGGCGCCGGCAAGTCGATCCTTCTGGATTCCCTGTCCCTGGCGCTCGGCGGGCGCGGCGACGCCGCGCTCGTGCGCCGCGGCGCCGAACGGGGACAGGTCACGGCCGTTTTCGACGCGGGGCCGCGCCACCCCGCCCGCGAGATCCTCGCCGACCACGGCATCGAGGCGGACGGCGACATCATATTGCGCCGGCAGCAGGCCGCAGACGGCCGTACCCGCGCCTTCATCAACGACCAGCCCGCGGGCGTGCAACTGCTGAAATCGGTCGGGGCGTGCCTCGTCGAGATCCACGGCCAGCACGACGACCGGGCCCTGGTCGATCCCTCGGTCCACCGGCAACTGCTCGACAGCTTTGGCGACCTCGAAGCCGAGGTCACGGCGACGGCGAGAGCCCACGGCGCCTGGCGGGCGGCGGAGGCGGCGCTCAGGGACGCGCGCGCGGCGCTGGAGAAGTCGACGTCGGAGCGCGACTATCTCGCCCACGCGCTGGAAGAGCTCGATATGCTGGCGCCGGAGACCGGCGAGGAGGCGCATCTGGCCGAACGCCGGCAGGTGATGATGCAGGCCGAGAAGCTCGCCGACGAATTGACGGAGGCGAGCGAGGCGGTCGCGGGCCACACCTCGCCGGTGCCGCTGATGTCGGCGGCGCTGAGGCGGCTCGAACGGCGCGCCGGCGACCTGCCGGACCTGCTCGATCCGGTGGTCGCGGCGATGACGGCGGCCATCGAGTCGATCGAGGAGGCGCGCGCGGCGGTCGAGCAGGCGCAACACGCGATCGCCTTCGATCCGCGCGAGCTCGAGACCACCGAGGAGCGCCTGTTCGCGCTCCGGGCGGCGGCACGCAAGCACCAGTGCGGCGTCGACGACCTGCCGGGCCTGCGCGAGCGCATGCGTGCCGCGTTATCCGACATGGAGACCGGCGAGGAGCGCCTGGGCGCGCTCGAAGCGGCGGCGAGAGCGGCCGGTGACGCCTATGACAAGGCGGCGGCGAAACTGACGGAGAAACGGCTGAAGGCGGCCAAGGCGCTCGACAAGGCGGTGATGGCCGAGCTGGCGCCGCTGAAGCTGGAGCGGGCCGCCTTCGAAACCCGTATCGAGACCGACGACGATGGGGGCGGTCCGGACGGGCGCGACCGCGTCGAATTCTGGGTGCAGACCAATCCGGGCACGCATCCGGGGCCGCTTCTGAAGGTTGCCTCGGGCGGCGAACTGTCGCGCTTCCTGCTCGCCCTGAAGGTCGCGCTCGCCGACAAGGGCAGCGCGCCGACGCTGGTCTTCGACGAGATCGACACCGCCGTCGGCGGGGCCGTGTCGGATGCGATCGGGGTGCGGCTGCAGCGGCTCGCCGACCGGGTTCAGGTACTGACCGTCACCCACGCGCCGCAGGTCGCCGCCCGCGCGCACCGGCATTTGCTGATCCGCAAGGAATCGCCGAAACGGGGCACCGACGTCGTCACCCGGGTCGAACCGCTCGATCCGCCGCACCGGCGCGAGGAGATCGCGCGGATGCTGGCCGGGGCGACGGTCACCGAGGAGGCACGGGCGGCCGCGGGCCGTCTTCTGGCGGGAACGGAGTGAGCATGGCTGGGCTGGAGAAGACGCCGGTTTCGGACCTGACGGCCGAGGACGCGGCCGCGGAACTCGAGCGCCTGGCCAAGGAAATCGGCGAGCACGACCGGCGGTACTACCAGGACGACCAGCCGTCGATCTCGGATGCCGCCTATGACGCGCTGCGCCAGCGCAATGCCGCCATCGAGGCCGCGTTCCCCACGCTCGTCCGACCCGACAGTCCGTCGCTGCGGGTTGGCGCCGCGCCGTCGGAGAAATTCGCCAAGGTCCGGCACAAGGTGCCGATGCTGTCGCTCGACAACGCCTTCGACGAGGAGGACGTGGCCGGGTTCGTCGATCGCATCCGCCGGTTCCTCAAGCTCGATGGCGACACGGCGATCGCCTTCACCGCGGAGCCGAAGATCGACGGCCTGTCGGCGTCGCTGCGCTACGAGAACGGCGTCTTCGTACAGGCCGCCACGCGCGGCGATGGCGAGGAGGGCGAGGACGTCACCGCCAACGTCGCCACCATTCCCGACATCCCCAGGCGGCTGAAGGGCGACGGCTTCGGCGACGTCTTCGAGGTGCGCGGCGAGGTCTATATGAGCCATGCCGACTTCGAGGCGCTGAACGCGCGCCAGGAGGCGGACGGCAAGCCGGTGTTCGCCAATCCGCGCAACGCGGCGGCCGGGTCGCTGCGCCAGCTCGACCCGCGCGTCACCGCCGCGCGGCCGCTGAAGTTCTTCGCCTATGCCTGGGGCGAGGCCGGCGCGCTGCCGTCCGACAGCCAGTGGGGCGTCTATCAATCGTTCCGCGACTGGGGCCTGCCGACCAATCCGCTGATGCGCCAGGTGAACTCGGTCGCCGAGATCATGGCGTTCTATCGCGAGATCGAGGAGACCCGGGCGGGCCTCGGCTACGACATCGACGGCGTGGTCTACAAGGTCGACCGGCTCGACTGGCAGCGCCGGCTCGGCTTCGTCTCGCGCAGCCCGCGCTGGGCGATCGCGCACAAGTTTCCCGCCGAGAAGGCGATGACGGTGCTCGAGGATATCGAGATCCAGGTTGGCCGCACCGGTGCGCTGACCCCCGTCGCCAAGCTGACGCCGGTCACGGTCGGCGGCGTGGTGGTGCGCAACGCCACCCTGCACAACGAGGACGAGATCGCCCGCAAGGACGTGCGCATCGGCGACACGGTAATCCTGCAGCGAGCCGGAGACGTGATTCCGCAGATCCTCGGCGTTGTCTTCGAGAAACGGCCCAAGGACGCCGAGCCCTACGCGTTTCCGCACACCTGCCCGGTCTGCGGCAGCCACGCGGTGCGCGAGGTCAACCCGCGCACCGGCAAGGAGGACGTGATCCGGCGCTGCACCGGCTCGCTGGTCTGTCCGGCGCAGGCGGTCGAGAAGCTGATCCATTTCGTCTCGCGCAACGCCTTCGACATCGAGGGACTGGGGGCGAAGCAGGTCGCCGCGTTCTTCGAGGACGGGCTGGTCGAGAAGCCGGCCGACATCTTCACGCTGCAGGCGCGCGACGCGCAGTCGCTGAAGCGGTTGAAGGATCGCGAGGGCTGGGGGTCGACGTCGGTCCGCAACCTGTTCGCGGCAATCGACACGCGCCGCGACATCGACCTGCACCGGTTCATCTACGCGCTCGGCATCCGCCATGTCGGCGAGACGACGGCCAAGCTGCTTGCCCGTCACTACGGAACCTTCGAGGCGTTCCGACAAGCGATGAAGGCGGCGGGCGAGGGGGCGGACAGCGAGGCCTACCAGTATCTCCTGTCGATCGAGGGGATCGGCGAGACGGTGGCCGACGCGCTGGTCGAGTTCTTCGCCGAGCCGCGCAACGAGGACCAGATCGACGCGCTGCTGGCCGAGGTGACGCCGAAGGAGGCGCAGGTACCGCAGGCGACCGAGTCTCCCGTAGCCGGCAAGACCGTTGTGTTCACCGGTTCGCTGGAGCGGCTCACCCGGGACGAGGCCAAGGCGATGGCCGAGCGCTACGGCGCCAAGGTGGCCAGCTCGGTCTCGGCAAAGACCGATCTCGTCGTCGCCGGGCCGGGCGCCGGGTCCAAGCTGAAGAAGGCCGCCGAACTGGACATCGAGGTCATCGACGAGAACGCCTGGTTCGATCTGGTCGAAGCCGGTTAATTTTGTTTTTCCCTCAAGGCTTTGTTCACTGGATCGGCAAGAACGGCTGTTCGCGCCTCCACTCCCGTGCAACAGTGGTGGTCGTATAGGCTGTGTTGCTTTGGTTCTGCTGCTTCTGGGGGTGTCATGCGCAGTTTCTCTCAAGTATTCGCTCAAGTCTTCCTGTGCATCGCGATCCTGGTCGCCGCGCCTTCGGCGTTCGCGCAACAGGGGCCGGACGCCGTCGTCGGCGAGATCTACTCCAGCTATGAAGACGGCGGCCTCGGCATCTCGCCCTCCGACCCGGCACTGCGCGAGCGCTTCTCCGCGCGGCTGCGGGCGCTGCTTGCCGAGGAGGACGCCCGTATCGACCGCGACGGCATCGGCAACCTCGATTTCGACGTCTTCGTCGATGCGCAGGATTTCGATATCACCGGCATCGAAATCGGCACGCCCGAGATTTCCGGAGCCAAGGCCGAGGTGGCGGTGGGCCTTCTGAATTTCGGCCAGCTGCGTCAGTTCCGCTACCTGCTCGTCATGGAGGATGGCGCCTGGCGGATCGACGATATCGTCGCGGTCAGCGACGACATGCCCTGGACGCTGTCGGTGCTGCTGGCGGGGAACTGAGGTCCGGCGCCCGTTCCACCGCTCCGCGCCCCCCTCGAAGGGGCGCAATCTCGTTCAAGACGCACAGGCGCGGGGCTGCTAGTCTCCGTGCCATGGACGTGAAAGACCAGATGACGGCGCTGTCCGAGCGCGGTCTCGACGCGGGCGACAGCGCACGCTACTGGCGTGCGCCCCGCTACGGCGGCCTGGAATGCCTGGCCGCCCGGTTCTTTTCCCACCGCTATGCCCCGCACACGCACGACACCTATGTCGTCGGCGCGATCGTGGCGGGCTGCGAGACCTTCGTGCTGCGCGGCGAGCGCCGCTACGGCCGCCCCGGCGACCTGTGCTTCGTCCATCCCGGCGATGTGCACGACGGAGAGCCGTACGGAGACGGATATGCCTACCGAATGTCCTATCCGAGCGTCGACCTTCTCCGCGAGATCGCCCGCGAGCTGACCGGCCGCGAGACGTGCGCGACGCCGTTCTTCCCCGAGCCGGTCGTCAACGACCCCGACGGGACGGCGCGCTTCGTGGCCGCCCACAAGGGGCTGGGCGGCAGCGATCTGCTCTACAGCGACGAACGCTTCGTCTCGGTAATGGCGATGATCCTGTCGCGCCACGCCCGCCTCGGCGATCCCGCCCCGGTCGGCACGGAGCGGGGGCCGGTGCGGCGGGCGCAGGACTATCTCGACGCCCATTATGCCGAGTCGATCGACCTGCCGACGCTTGCCGGCGTCGCCGGCGTCAGCCGCTTCCACCTGATCCGCGCGTTCCGCAAGGAAACCGGCCTGACGCCCTATGCCTGGCTCGCCGACCGGCGCATCAAGGCGGCGCGCGGTCTGCTCGCCGGCGGCCGGACGCCGGGCGCGGTCGCGCTCGACTGCGGCTTCGCGGACCAGAGCCATCTGACACGGGCGTTCAAGGCGCGCGTCGGGGTGACGCCCGCCCGATTCCGCGCCGCGGCCCTGGATATCGCGGGCAAGGATGCGGCCTGAGACCCGACCTGAGACCGGGCCTGAGACCGGGCCTGAGACCGGGCCTGAGACCTTGGCGGAAATGCGCGACGGCGCGATCGACGTCCTGCCGGCCGCCGTCGCCGTCGTTCCCTTCGCGCTCCTGCTCGGCGCGCTCGCGGCGCAGAAGGGCATCAGCGTGCCCGAGATGGTGCTGATGAGCGCGACGGTGTTCGCCGGCAGCGCCCAGTTCGTCGCCGTCGACATCTGGCGCGAGCCGGTGCCGTGGCTGCTGCTCACCGTCACCGCGCTGATGATCAATCTGCGGCATCTGCTGATGGGGGCCTCGCTCGCCGGAAAGATCGGGCACTTCGGCACCGGCACGAGCCTGATCGCGCTGTTCACCATGGTCGACGAGACCTGGGCGCTGGCCGAGCGCCGGGCCGCCCGCACGAAACTGTCCGCGACCTATTTCCTGACCATGGGCCTGATCCTCTACGTCAACTGGATCGGCTGGACCGGGCTCGGCGCGGCGCTCGGCGGCCTTATCGGCGACCCGGCGCGATACGGCGCCGATTTCGCGTTTCCGGCGATCTTCCTGACCCTGCTGGTCGGCCTCTGGCAGGGGCCGCGCACCGGCGTCGCCATAGCCGCCAGCGCGATTGTCGCCGCGCTCGTGTACCTGAGCTTCGAAGGCCCCTGGTTCATTGCCGCCGGCGGCGTTGCCGGGGCGCTCGCCGGCGCTGTCATCGGCCCCGCGGACGAAGCGGTGACGGAGACGGTCGAATGACGCTGGACGCGCTTCAGATCGATCCGCTGGCGCTTGCCGCGATCGCGGGCATGGCGTTCGTCACCTACGGGAGCCGGATCGGCGGCTGGCTGGTGATCCGCCGGCTGGTCGTGTCCGGCCGGGCGCGGGCTGCGCTGGAAGCGGTGCCCGGCGCGGTGCTCGCCGCCGTGATCACCCCCGCCATACTGGCCACAGGGCCGGCGGAGACGGCCGCCGCGGCGATCACGGTCGTCGCCGCGCTCCGGCTGCCGCAGCTCGCGGCGATCGTCATCGGCGTCGTCTCCGTGGTGATCCTCCGGGCCGTGCTGTACTGACCCGCGCGCCGGATGCCGCCTGATGCCCCCGGGGCCGGCGCCGGCCTGAAACGTCCCGACACCGCTAATGCCGTCCGGAGCCGAAGGGCTCTCGAGACATTGCCATTTCGCAATGCGCGCCCGGCCTGGCCCGCGCTAGTAGTGATGAGGCGGCCAAGCACTTTTGTCGCAATTGTATATATTCAAGATTTGGAATATGTTTATTCGAGAGCATAATCGTGGGGCAGTCGGCCGGAGCGTCCGGTGACGCTGGGAGGACGGCCGCCAAAGGCAGGAAACAGGCAGATGGCAAACGTAGTCGTTCTCGGTGCGGGCCTCAGCGGCGTGCTGATGGCCTACGAGCTGATCCCCCAGATGCGGCAGGAAGACAAGGTCATCCTGATCGGGCAGGGGCCGACCTATCACTTCGTGCCCTCCAACCCCTGGGTGGCCGTGGGGTGGCGCAAGCAGTCGGACATCGAGATCAGCCTGCCCGACATCATGCAGCGCAAGAAGATCGAGTATGTCGGGGCGGGCGCGAAACGGGTGCATCCAAAGGAAAACCGGATCGAGCTCGAGGACGGCAACTCGGTCACCTACGACTATCTCGTCATCGCAACCGGTCCGGACCTGGCGTTCGACGAGATCGAGGGGCTGGGACCGGAGGGCAACACCCAGTCGATCTGCCACGTCGATCACGCCTCCAGGGCCTATGACGCGTTCCAGGCCTTCGTGGAGGCCCCGGCGCCGATCGTGGTTGGCGCGGTGCAGGGCGCCTCCTGCTTCGGCCCGGCCTACGAGTTCGCCTTCATCCTCGACACCGAGCTGCGCCGCCGCAAGATCCGCGACAAGGTGCCGATGACCTTCGTCACCTCCGAGCCCTATATCGGCCATCTCGGCCTCGACGGCGTCGGCGACACCAAGGGCCTGCTCGAAAGCGAGATGCGCGAGCACCACATCAAGTGGATCACCAACGCCAAGGTGAAGACGGTCGAGGACGGCAAGATGGTCGTCGAGGAGGTCAACGAGGACGGTTCGCCGAAGGCCACCCACGAGCTGCCCTTCGGCTATGCGATGATGCTGCCGGCCTTCCGCGGCGTGCCGGCGGTGAAGGACATCGAGGGCCTCACCAATCCGCGCGGCTTCATCCTGGTCGACGAGCACCAGCGCAATCCGGCCTATCCCAACATCTTCAGCGTCGGCGTCTGCGTGGCGATCCCGCCGACGGGGCCGACGCCGGTGCCCTGCGGCGTGCCGAAGACCGGCTTCATGATCGAATCCATGGTGACGGCGACGGCGCACAATATCGGCGCGCTGCTCAAGGGCCAGGCGCCGGAGACGCAGGCGACGTGGAACGCGGTGTGCCTGGCCGATTTCGGCGATTCCGGCGTCGCCTTCGTCGCCCAGCCGCAGATCCCGCCGCGCAACGTCAACTGGGCGTCGAAGGGCAAGTGGGTGCACTTCGCCAAGATCGCGTTCGAGAAGTTCTTCCTGCACAAGATCCGGCGCGGCACCGCCGAGCCGTTCTACGAGAAGTTCATGCTCGAGCGCCTGAACATCACCAAGCTCAAGGAGGTCAAGTGAGCGCCAGCCGTCATGTGGTCTGCCCCGGCTGCGGGGCGACCAACCGCCTTCCCGAGGACAAGCCGGCCAAGGCGGCGCGCTGCGGCTCCTGCAAGGCGCCGCTGTTCGCCGCAAAGCCGCTCAACGTCGACGGTGCCGCCTTCCAGCGCCACATCGCGTCCAACGACATCGCGGTGCTTGTCGACGTGTGGGCGCCGTGGTGCGGCCCGTGCCGGTCGATGGCGCCGAACTTCGAGGCGGCGGCGGCAGAGCTGGAGCCCGACGTGCGGCTGTTGAAGCTCAACGCCGACGAGGAAGGCGAGATCGCCCGCCAGCTCGGCGTCAGCGGCATTCCCGCGCTGATCCTGTTCCGCGGCGGCCGGCCGGTCGCCCGCACCGCCGGCGCCATGCCGGCCAAGACCATCGTCGACTGGACCCGGCAGAACCTGGGGTGAACGGCGCTCAGCGCCCGCGACCCGGCCGTATTCCGGGCATGACCACCGGGGCAACGGGCACTGACGGAGGGGCTCAGAGCGGTGCCGTCGCGGCCTCCAGCCATGCCCTGTCGTCGCCGTCGAGCTGCGGCCCGATCTCGGCCCGGACGCGGGCGTGGTAGGCGTTCAGCCACGCCTTTTCCGCCTCGCTCAGCAACGCGACGTCGACCAGCCGCCGGTCGATCGGGGCGAGCGTCAGCGTCTCGAAGGACAGAAGCGCCTTCTCGCCGCCGGGCACCGGCTCGGGCGGCTTCACCAGCTCCAGGTTCTCGATGCGGATGCCGTAGTGGCCGGTGCGGTAGTAACCGGGCTCGTTGGACACGATCATGCCGGGGCGGAACGGTACGGTGCCGGTCTTGGCGATGCGCTGCGGGCCCTCGTGCACCGACAGGAAGCTGCCGACGCCGTGGCCCGTGCCGTGGTCGAAGTCGAGGCCGGCCTGCCACAGCGGGTAGCGGGCGAGCGTGTCGATCTGTGCGCCGCTCGTGCCCTCAGGAAACCGCGCCGTGGCGATGGCGATGTGGCCCTTGAGCACCAGCGTGAAATGGCGGCGCATGTCGGCTGTCGGCGCCCCGATCGCCACCGTGCGGGTGATGTCGGTGGTGCCGTCGACATATTGCGCGCCGGAATCGACCAGATAGAGCGAATTCGGCTCCAGCGGCCGGTTGGTGTCGGTGGTGACGCGATAGTGGACGATGGCGCCGTTGGGGCCGGCCCCCGAGATGGTGTCGAAGGAGATTTCCTTGAGCTGGCCCGTGGCCGCGCGGAAGCCTTCCAGCGCCGTGGCCGCGGCGATCTCGTCGACGCCGCCGGATGCCGCCTCGCGGTCGAGCCAGGCGAGGAAGCGGCTGACGGCGGCGCCGTCGCGCAGGTGGGCGGCGCGCGCGCCGGCGATCTCGGCCGCGTTCTTGGTCGCCTTGGGCAGGGTGCAGGGATCGTCGCCGTCGACTGTGCGCCCGCCCGCCGCCTCGATCCGGTCGGCGATCCAGCGCGCCGTGGTCGCCGGGTCGAGGCGAATGGCGCCCTGGCCGCCCGCCGCCTCGTCGAGCGCCGGTCCGAATTCCGACGGCTCGGCGATGTCGGCGACGTCCTCGATATGGGCGCGCGAGGTGTTGGTGAGCTTGCGCGAATCGATCAGCAGCGTCGGCCGTCCCTCGGCGGGAACGACGGCGAAGGACAGCGGCAGCGGCGTGTGCTGCACGTCGGAGCCGCGGATGTTGAGGAGCCAGGCGATCGAATCGGGCTGGGTCAGCACGGTCGCGCCGGCCCGCGCCTTCGCCAGCGTCTTCTGGACATCGGCGAGCTTGTCGGCGGCGGAACGGCCGGCGACGTCGAGCGGGTGCACGACGACCTGGCCAAGCGGCGGGCCCGGCCGGTCGGTCCAGATGGCGTCGACCGGATTGTCCGGTGTCGGCACCAGCGTGGCGCCGGTCTTCTCGGCGATCTTCTCGAGCCTGCGGATACCGGCGACGGTATGCAGCCAGGGGTCGTAACCGAGCGTCGCGCCGGCCTGCAGCTGCTCCTCCAGCCAGGCGTGCCAGCCCGGATCGATCAGGTGCAGCGGCTCGAAGGCGCCGGTGTCGACCTGGTCGCGGACCTGCAGGGTGTAGCGGCCGTCGACGAAGATCGCCGCGGCGTGCTTCAGCACCACGGCCAGGCCGGCGGAGCCGGAGAAGCCGGTGAGCCATTTCAGCCGCTCGGCGCCGGGCGGCACGTACTCGCCCTGATGCTCGTCGGAACGGGGGATCAGAAAGCCGTCGAGGCCGCGCCGCTCGAGCTCGGCCCTGAGTCGGGCCAGACGCTCTGCACCGTGGCTTGGATCGGCACCATCGTCGAAGGTCTGGAACATCGCTCTTAACTAATTGGTGAGGATCGGCGGATCAATCGCGATTCTCGGACGACGATATGCGCACAATGTGCGCGTTTTCGGCGTCCGGATGCCTGAGTATTTTGCAGTGCAGCAAAATTTTTGCGCATGCGAAATATGCAGGCCTGTCATGTAGCGATCGGGCTTCTAAAAAGGTCAGGGTAGCTTACCTTCCTTCTCGAAACGGCACCGAATTCAGTTCCAGCCGAGGAGGTTGTGATGGCCACGACGATTTTTGCCCCCACTCACATCGCTGTAGAGCCGCGGCAGCGCCGCAGTGTGCTCCGGCGCATGTTCGACCACATGGTGAAGGCCCGCGAGGCCGAGGCGCGGCGCCTGACGGCGCGTGCGCTCTGGTCCTACAGCGACGAGTCGCTGAAGAACATGGGGCTTACCCGCGAAGAACTC
The DNA here is from genome assembly GCF_051390635.1 of Microbaculum mangrovi. NCBI lineage: Bacteria > Pseudomonadati > Pseudomonadota > Alphaproteobacteria > Hyphomicrobiales > Tepidamorphaceae > Microbaculum > Microbaculum mangrovi. The sequence goes on along the minus strand of NZ_JBPODT010000001.1, from coordinate 465,665 downwards.
GCCCGCTGGCATTCGGGCGCGACCGACTGACCGGTCGACAGCAGATTTCCTCCTGACCTTGCGATCCCCGGTCCGGCGTCCCCGGACCGGGGATTTCTTTATCCGGAAGGTCCCCGATCAGGCCGGGCGCTACCGCGCCTCCAGCGCCAGGGTCGCCCAGCCGTCGCGGGCGATGCGGAACAGCGGCACGCAGCCCTGCGCCCGCCAGGCCGCTTCCACCTCGCGGCGCTGGCCGACCAGCAGACCCGACAGGATGACGATGCCGCCGGGCGCGACCAGCGGCCGGACCTGCGGCGCGAGCTTGACCAGCGGCTTGGCCAGGATGTTGGCGAAAACCAAATCGTAAGGCGCGCCCTGGCGCACGGCGGCGGTGTCGACGCCGTTGGCGGTGAACGCCTTGATCAGCCCGCCGACGCCGTTCTTGACCGCGTTCTCCTTCGTCACCGTGACCGCCAGCGGGTCGATGTCGGTCGCCATCACGGCGATGCGCGCGGCCTTGGCATGCGCGATCGCGAGGATGCCGGTTCCGGTGCCGATATCGAGGGGCCGAAAGAAGCGCCGCCGCTTCAACAGCCGGTCCAGCGCCATCAGGCAGCCGAGCGTGGTGCCGTGATGGCCGGTGCCGAAGGCCTGGCCGGCCTCGATTTCGATGGGGATGGCGTTCGCAGGAATGCGGTGGCGGTCGTGATTGCCGAACACGGCGAAGCGGCCGGCACGGATCGGGGGGAGGGCCTCCAGGCTCTCCTTGACCCAGTTGCGGTCGGCGAGCGCCTCGATCGTGATCTTGTATTTGGCCGCGCCCTTGCCGAGCGCATTGACCATCACGGTGCGCAGCGTCGCCTCGTCCGGCGTGTCCGTGTAGTAGGCCTCGCCGAGCCAGCCCTTTTCGGCCTCCATCATGGAGACGGCGTTGGTCTCGGGCTCCAGCGCGTAGCTGAGCGCATCCGTGAGGACTGCGGCCTCGGCCTCGTTTCTGACCGGTATGCGGACCCTGTAAATGGCGAACCTCCAACCTGAACCGGCGAGCCAGCGAATAGGAATCCGCCTCTCATACTGCTATGCCGCTCGCGCGGATAGGGGCGTTCAATCGACGATGAGCAGCGATGGCCGGGACACTGCCTGACGAAACCGCCGGCGAAGGCGGAAACCTGCGACGCTGGCTGCCGCTCGGCGTCGTCGCGGCCGCGGCCGTCTGCCTGGTGCTCGGGCTGACCCTGCCGAGCCTGCAGTTCTACCGGTTCTTCTTCCTGTCCGAGGAGCATTCGCTGCTCGGCGTCACGGTCGCGCTGCTCGACGAGGGCGAGTACTTCCTCGGCGTCGTGATCGGCGCCTTTTCCGTTGTGTTTCCTGGGCTGAAGCTGCTCGTGCTCGCACGCATCGCAGTCGGACGCGCGCTCGGCCGGAACGGCTGGGCGGGGGCGGCGCGCCTTGCCGGGATCTTCGGGCGCTGGTCGATGCTCGACGTGGTGCTGCTCGCGCTCGTCGTCTTCGCGGTCAAGCGCTCGGGACTGGCCGATGCCGCGGCGCTGCCGGGCATCTGGTTCTTCGCCATATCGGCTGTGCTGTCGATCGTCGCCGCGCGGCTTCTGGACGTCCACAAGGTGTCCTGAAACGCATAAGGCCGCCCCGATGGGGCGGCCCTGCGATTCGGTTAAGGACCGAACGATCAGCGCGAGTAGAACTCGATGACCAGGTTCGGTTCCATCATCACCGGATAGGGCACCTCGGAGAGGGCCGGCACACGGGAGATCGACGCCGTCAGCTTCTTGTGATCGACGTCGAGATATTCCGGAATGTCGCGCTCGGGGCTGTCGATGGCCTCGAGGACCAGGGCGAGCTGCTTCGACTTGTCGCGCACCTCGACCACGTCGCCGACCTTCAGGCGCATGGACGGGATGTTGGCGCGGCGGCCGTTGACCTTGACGTGGCCGTGGCTGATGAACTGACGGGCCGCGAACACGGTCGGCACGAACTTGGCGCGGTAGACCACCGCGTCGAGACGGCGCTCGAGCAGGCCGATCAGGTTCTCGGAGGAGTCGCCCCGCAGCCGCTGGGCTTCGTCGTAGATGCGGCGGAACTGCTTCTCGGAAATGTTGGCGTAGTAGCCCTTGAGCTTCTGCTTGGCCTTGAGCTGCAGGCCGTAGTCGGACGTCTTGCCACGGCGGCGCTGGCCGTGTTCGCCGGGGCCATATTCGCGCCGGTTGACCGGGCTTTTCGGGCGGCCCCAGATGTTCTCGCCCATGCGGCGATCGATCTTGTGCTTTGCCTGGATGCGCTTCGACATCGTGTTTGTAACCTCTGTATCTTCGAAAGGGCGTTCAGTTCGAGTATGAACCGCTCCTCCTCTGCCGCTCGCACGGCTGACAGGCACCGGAGGAAATCCCCGAAACCACGGAAGCGGAAAGAAATACGCGGACCCAACAGCCCGCGCGCGCCGTTAAATATAGGTGTGCGGGGCCTGTGTCAAACGGCGGCCGGCGGTCACACCGGTGCCGATTGGCGCGCATCCATGGCGAGGATGGCGCGCAGCGGCCCGATGTCCGCCTCGGGGGGCTCGATCGGGCTGAGGGGAAGAAGGTTTTCGAGGCTCGGGGCATAGTTGAGCGTCTCGAAGTCCGCCTCGAAGAAATCGACCGCCCGTTTCAGGACCGTCGGGTCGCCGAGATAGCCGCGCAGGCGCTCCGCGGCGCCGGTCGCGTGGGGGCGGTGGGCGAGAACGGAGGGCACGTCGTGCGCCGCCAGGAACCGGGCCGTCTGGTCCAGGGCCTCGAGCTGGCCGATATGGGAATAGGGGACATAGCCCCACGCGATGTTGATCGACTGGGGCCGGAAGTGCCTGTCGACCATCTGCGGGTCATCGGCGGCGATCAGCTCGACGAACTCGGGAAACGATATCTGCGCGTCAAGCGGCAGCCCGTGGCGGGCGCAGAACAGCTGCCAGACGTGCTTCGGCGGCCGGTTGACCTTCTCGATGTAGCCGGACACCAGCCGCACCAGCGGATGACGGACCACCGTGAAGTGCGCCGCGTTCAGGACGACGTCGGGATCCGGGACCCGCAGGTTGCCCTGTCGAATGGTTTGCGCCGGCGCGTTTTCGTGGTCGCGGACATCCTCCACGAACGTGGTGGTTCCAAGCCTGCGGTCAGTCGCGGTCCAGAGCGTCTTGAGGAAGGTCGACGTCCCGCATTTGGCGTTCCGGAAATAGACGACGTTCAGGTCCGGATAGAAGGTCAGGTGTCGCCGGACCGTCGCCCGCAGGTGTGCGGGCGGGGGTGACTTCTCTTGCTTCCCGGGCGTCTTGGTGCGGACCAGCCGCGACAGGAGCCTGCGCATCGCGAAAGCCTAGGTCCGCGGCCCGGACGGGCGGGCGCTCTTGCGGAGGGGACGGCTCTTGCTGGGGGGACGGCGATCGGGACAGACACGGCACTGGGCTGCGGCACGATGTCGTGCCGCATTGCATCCGGTTCTTCTTTCTTCTGTCCAATTCATTGTGCGGGTCGCTGTATTGGTTCCAGATATGCTTGCGGATCTATTGGAATATCGGCCGGATAAGCATTGTTCTATTTTGAGGGCCGGGCGCCGTTTGCTCGTAATCTCCTAGCACCATCGGGCCCGGAGTCAAGGAATCGCCGAGGGCGGGCGCGACGGGGCCGTGCTGGCGACCGGGCCCCGCGACCAGACCCGGCGACCGGACCCGGCGACCGGACCCGGCGATCAGACCCGTGGCGATCAGACCCGTAGGGCCAGCGCTTCGGGCGATGAGAGCGCGAAGCGGTTCAGGAGCGTCGTCATCGCTTCCGCGTTGCCGGGCATCGCGGTGAACAGCACGACGGTCTGGCCGGCTGTCGGCTGGTCCGGGCGATCGGCGAGCAGGCTGGCGACCCGCCGGGCGATCGCCGGCGCCGGGTCGATCCAGGCGACCGGCCAGGGCGCCAGGCGCTCGAGGTGGTTCAGGACGAGCGGATAGTGGGTGCAGGCGAGGACCACCGTGTCGGTCCGTTCACCGCCCTTTTCGACGAAGGCGGGGGCGATCTCGGCGCGGATCGCCTGTTCGTCGACCGGTTCGCCGCGCATGGCCGCCTCGGCCAGCGTGGCAAGGCCGGTGGCGCCGACCAGCGTGACGTCGATATCGGCGGCGTAGGTGGCGATCAGGGCCTGGGTATAGTCGCGTTTCACCGTGCCCGGCGTCGCCAGGACACTGACGAGGCCGGTTTTCGTGCTCGCGGCGGCGGGCTTGATCGCCGGCACCGTGCCGACGAAGGGAAACGGGTGGCTGGCGCGCAGGAACGGCAGCACCAGCGTCGAGGCGGTGTTGCAGGCGATGACCGCGAGATCCGGCGCGCGGCGCGCGGCGACCCCTGCGAACGTGGCCAGCACGCGGCGGACCACGTCCTGTTCCGACAGGGCGCCATAGGGAAAGCCGCCGGTATCGGCGACATAGGTGATGTCTGCGCCGGGGCGGGCGCGGCGCACCTCCTTCAGGACAGACAGGCCACCGAGGCCGGAATCGAAGACGACGATGTGCGTCATGGCCTAGTTCGTATCGGTTCCGCGCCGTTTCTTCAGCTCGCTCAGCGCCCTGATGACCCCGCGCAGGGAGCGGACCTCCTGGTCGGTGAGATCGGCCTTGAGGAAGATCGTGCGCAGGTTGCGCACCATGGTGGGGCGTTTTTCGGGCGGAAACAGGAAACCGGCGGCGTCGAGCTCACCTTCCAGATGCTCGAACAGGCGCTGCATGTCGGCCTTGGGCGCCAGCGGCGGAACGGCCTGGCGCGGCCGGCCGCCTTCCAGCCCGCGCGTGCGGAACCATTCGTAGCCCGTCAGCAGCACCGACTGGGCGAGGTTCAGGGAGGCGAACTCCGGAGCGGTGGGGAAGGTGATGACGGCGTCGGCGAGTGCCACGTCGTCGTTGTCGAGCCCGGCGCGCTCGCCGCCGAACAGGATGCCGGCCTTCTCGCCCGCGTCGATGCGCCCGGCCAGCCGTTCGGCGGCGGCCTGCGGATCGAGCACCGGCTTGGCCATCTCGCGCGGGCGCGCGGTGGTGGCGAGCACCACGCCGAGATCGGCGATGGCCTCGGCCGTCGACCCGTGGACCCGCGCGCCCTCGACCACCCAATCGGCGCCGGAGGCGGCGGAGAGCGCCTTTTCGCTCGGCCAGCCGTCCCGCGGGTTGACCAGGCGCAGCTCGGATAGGCCGAAATTCGCCATGGCGCGGGCGACCATGCCGATGTTTTCGCCCAGTTGCGGGGCGACGAGGATGACGACGGGGGCAGGCGATGCGGTCACGGGGCTTCCGGTCGGTTGTTGTCCGGCCCGTCGGATACAGGATCAGCGGCCACGAAGTCGAGGGGCGAGCGCTCCGCGCGCCTCAAGGCCGTTCCGGGCAGGATGATGGGGTTGCGGCCTATGCGGGGGGCATTTTTGACGGGATCGGAGCGTCTCCGTCCAAGGGTCGGCTTCAAAGTCGCGGACGGGGGTGCTATAGGGGCCGCGACATTCGTGCCGGCGGCGCTTTCGCGCAGGTGCCGGCTTCCCATTCCATACCGTTAGCGACGCGAAAGGCCCGTTTCATGGCGAAGATCAAGGTCGAAAATCCGGTGGTCGAACTCGATGGCGACGAGATGACCCGGATCATCTGGCAGCTCATCAAGGACAAGCTGATCCATCCCTATCTGGATATCGATCTGAAATACTACGACCTCGGCATCGAGCACCGCGACGAGACCGACGACCAGGTGACCGTCGACGCGGCGGAGGCGATCAAGCAGTACGGCGTCGGCGTCAAGTGCGCCACGATCACGCCGGACGAGGCGCGTGTCGAGGAATTCGGCCTGAAGCGCATGTACCGCTCGCCGAACGGCACCATCCGCAACATCCTGGGCGGCGTCATCTTCCGCGAGCCGATCATCTGCCAGAACGTGCCGCGCCTGGTGCCGGGCTGGACCAAGCCGATCATCATCGGCCGTCACGCCTTCGGCGACCAGTACCGCGCCACCGACTTCAAGTTCCCCGGCAAGGGCAAGCTCACGGTCAAGTTCGAGGGCGAAAACGGCGAGGTGATCGAGCACGAGGTGTTCCAGTCGCCGGGCTCCGGCGTGGCGATGGCCATGTACAACCTCGACGAATCGATCCGCGACTTCGCGCGCGCCTCGATGAACTACGCGCTGAACCGCGACTATCCGCTGTACCTGTCGACCAAGAACACGATCATGAAGGCCTATGACGGGCGCTTCAAAGACATCTTCCAGGAGGTCTTCGACGCCGAGTTCAAGGACAAGTTCGACGCCAAGGGCATCACCTACGAGCACCGCCTGATCGACGACATGGTCGCCGCGGCGATGAAATGGTCGGGCGGCTACGTCTGGGCCTGCAAGAACTACGACGGCGACGTGCAGTCGGACACGGTGGCCCAGGGCTTCGGCTCGCTCGGCCTGATGACGTCGGTGCTGATGTCGCCGGACGGCCGTACGGTGGAAGCGGAGGCCGCGCATGGCACCGTGACGCGCCACTACCGCCAGCACCAGGCCGGTCAGGAGACCTCGACCAACTCGATCGCCTCGATCTTCGCGTGGACGCGCGGCCTGGCGCACCGCGCCAAGCTCGACGACAACGCCGCGCTGGCCAAGTTCGCGTCGACGCTGGAGACGGTCTGCGTCGACACCGTCGAATCCGGCTTCATGACCAAGGACCTGGCGCTGCTCGTGGGCCCCGACCAGAAGTGGCTGACGACGACCGGCTTCCTCGACAAGGTCGACGAGAACCTGCAGACGGCGATGGCCTGAGCCGTCGTCCGACACGAATACGAAAGGGCGCGGTCTTCCGCGCCCTTTTTGTTTGCGGCGTGGCTCGCCCGACGAGGTCAGATCGGCGGGGTCAGATCGGCAGGCTCACACCGTTGGGCTCACATCACCGAATAGGTCGCGACGGTCGCCAGCCGGTCGCCGACCTCGGCGTGCGCGGCGGAGACGTCGTCGATGTCGTCGCCGGTCAGGACCAGGAGCTGGGTCGCCTCGACGGCCCGCACGCGGGCATCGACCTGGGTGATGCGGGTCGCATGGATCTCGCCGAAGTACCCGCTTTCGCCGAGCCGCTCGCGCCGGCCGCCGGTGTCGACCTCGACCAGGCCGGAGACGATGAAGAAGATCGCGCGCGGAACCTCGCCGCGCGGCACGATGATCTCGCCGGCGTCGACGCTGCGGGCCCGCAGCCGCGGCACGATCTCTGCGAGCGTCGCCGCGTCCAGGGCGGCGAACACCGGCAGGCGGGCGACCATGCCCCAGGTCACCACGAAGGCGCGCCGGCGGATCACCTCGATGAAGGCGGTGGCGAAGATGCCGACCGGCAGGGCGAGCATGAAGATGCCCGCGACCATGGTGACGCCGCCGATGACCCGTCCGAGCGTGGTGACCGGCACGACGTCGCCGTAGCCGACCGTCGTGACGGTGACGACGGCCCACCACATGGATTCGGGGATGGACCCGAACTTGTCGGGCTGGGCGCCGCTTTCCGCGGCATAGATCGCCGACGCGGAGACCAGGATGGACCCGGCCAGCAGCACAAGGCAGGCGACGAGGCCGTGGCGTTCGGCACGCAGCGCCTCGATCACCGAGGCCAGGCCGGGCGAATAGCGGGCGAGCTTGAAGAAGCGCAGCAGGCGCAGGATCGCCAGGCTGCGCATGTCGGCATCGAACAGGTGGATGGCGACGAAGGGCAGGAGCGCGATGAGGTCGATGATCCCGCCCGGCGAGGTCGCGTAGCGCAGTCGCGCCTTCCAGGCGGGCAGTCCGCGATAATGCGGGCTCTCGACGCACGACCACAGGCGGGCGACGTATTCGACGGAGAAGACGAGGAGCGAGACCGCCTCGATGACGCGCAGGTCGTAGGGGAACAGGCTGGCGAAGCGGGCGTCGGTATACAGGACCGCGGCGCCGACATTGACGATGATGGCGGCGACGATGATCCGCAAGACGATCTTCGCGGCCACGTCGTTGGGATCCTCGCGCTCGAGGATCGTATTTATCCGGTGCCGCAAAGCCCCCGCCCGTCCCGCCATAACTGCTCTCTCCAGCCGCACATTCCGAATCGGTGGGATGATAAAGCGCAGAGGGCCGTGCCGTAGCGGCCAATCAGGACTTTTTGCCGTCTTCCGCGTCCTCGGCGAGTTCGAGCTCCTCGGAAATGAGGTCACCGCCGCGCACCACGCGTTCCTTGCCGATCCGCTCCGCTGCGATCGTCTTGATGCTTTCGGCGATGTCGGGGCGCCGGTCCATGAGCGTGCGGAAATCGTCGGCGGAGAGCATCAGCAGGTTGACGCGGGTCACGGCGGTGACGGTCGCCGAGCGCCGGGATTTCCGAAGCACCGCCACCTCGCCGAAGAAGTCGCCGGCGCCCAGGCGCACGGTCTCGTCCTTGAGTCTCAGCTGGACCTCGCCGCTGGCGATGAAATACATCGCTTCCGCCGGCTCGCCGCGCCGGGTGATGGTGCCGCCGGGCGGAACGGTCTGGGCCTTCAGCAGCGTCATGATGTCGGCGATCTCGGAGGCGTCCAGGATGGAGAACAGCGGCACGCGGGCGACCATGCTCCAGGTGACGACGAACTCGCGGCGATGAACCTCCTGGGCGAAGGCGGTGGCGACGATGCCGATCGGCAGCGCGAACATGGCGAGCCCGAACAGCATGACGACGCCGCCGAGCATCTTGCCGCCGACCGTGACCGGCACCACGTCGCCATAGCCGACCGTGGTCAGCGTCACGACGGCCCACCACAAGCCCTGCGGGATCGAGCCGAACACGTCCGGCTGGGCCGTGTGCTCGGCGGCGTACATCAGGGCGCCGGCGACGAGAATGAGGCCGGCCATGATGATCAGGCAGGCGGTGAGGGCCCGCCACTCCGACCGGACGGCGCGGCCGAGGCTGCGCAGGCCGGTCGAATAGCGCGCGAGCTTGAAGAACCGGACCAGCCGGAAAACGCGCAACAGGCGCAGGTCCCACGGCATCATGAACGTCAGATAGAAGGGCAAGATGGCCAGCAGGTCTATGATTGCGTAAGGCGTGAGCGCGTAGCGCAGCCGGGCGATATTGGGCTTCATGCCGCTATAGGGCATGTGCTCGGGCGCGACCCACAGGCGTATGGCGTATTCGACGGTGAAGATCGCCACCGACACGATCTCGATGCCGATGAACAGCGAGGCGTATCTGTCGTAGATGGAGGGAACCGTCTCCAGGCAGACGGCGACGACGTTGACGGCGATGAGCGTGACCAGGAACGCGTCGACCACCGACGGCAGGATGCGGTCGGAGGGGCCTTCCTCGATGATCTCGAAGGCGACCCGGCGCGCGGAGGGGCCCTTGCCGCGCGGGTGCGAGCGACGTTTGGTCTCGCCGATTGCAGCGAACAGCGCCGCCAACCAGCCCCGCATCGGTCCTACTCCTTCCCGCTTTCGAGCTGCACCAGCTCGCGCTCCCGTTCCTGGTCGATGCGGCGTGAGACCGCCTCGTCGGGCCATCCCAAACCGGACAGTATGCGCCCCGCCAGCCTGAGGCTGCCCTCCACGGCCTCGGGCACCACGACCTCGGCCCCGAGCTTCGCCAGCGCCCTGGCGTGGTCGGTGTCGCGCGCGCGCGCATAGACCGGCGCGTTGGGCCGGCGCCGGCAGGCGGCCTGTACCATGTGCTCGGCGTTGCGCGGCGAGTCGACGGTGACGATGAAGGCGCGCGCGCGGTCGGCGCCGGCGCGGTCGAGGATTTCCTCGCGGCCGGCGTCGCCGAAGAAGATATGGCGTCCGGACTGGCGTTCGCGTCCGACAAGGCGGGCGTTCTGGTCGATGGCGACGTAGGGTACGTTCTCGGATTCGAGCACCCGGGCGATGGTGCGCCCGACCCGGCCGAAGCCGCCGATCACCACGTGTCCTTCCAGCCCCTCGATCTCTTTCCCGGGCGAGGCGGCACCTTTCTGCTCGATTTCCTCGACGCGGCGCGACACGGCGACGGAGATGCGCGAGAGGAACGGCGTCACGGCCATCGACAGGCCGATCACGACGATGAGGAATTGTGTGGTCTCCACCGACAGGATGCCGCTGGACCGGGCGAGCGCGAAGACGACGAAGCCGAATTCGCCGGCCTGGGCGAGCATGATCGCGGTCTCGGCGGCCGAATGCAGCGACACGCCGAAGACGCGGGCGGTCAGGAACGTGACGGCGGCCTTCAGCGCGATCAGGCCGATGACGGCGGGGATCAGCCAGACGATGAACTTGGCCACGACGGCAAGGTCGATGCTCATGCCGACGGTGATGAAGAACAGGCCGAGCAGCAGCCCCTTGAACGGCTCGATGTCGACTTCGATCTGGTGGCGGTATTCGCTTTCGGCCAGCAGCAGGCCGGCGAGGAAGGCGCCGAGCGCGGGCGACAGGCCCGCGGCTTCGGTGCCGATCGCCGCGGCAACGACGGTGAACAGCACCATCGCCATGATTAGTTCGCGGATGCCGGTGAGCGCGGCCTGGCGCAGGAGCGGGCGCAGCACGTAGCGGCCGAACAGGACGATGGCGGCGACGACCAGAAACGCCTCGATCATCGCGACGCCGATCTCGCTCCAGCTCGCCACGCCGGAGCCGCCGGGCCCGGAGGCGGCGAGCAGCGACACGATGATCAGCGCGGGCACCACCATCATGTCCTGCATCAGCAGCACCGACAGCGACACGCGCCCGGTGGTGGTGGCCAGGCGGCGCTCCTCGACGAGAAGCTGCATGACGATCGCCGTCGACGACAGCGCCAGCGCCAGCCCGACGGCCAGCGCCACCGGTCCCGGCTGACCGAGAAGCGCGACGATAGCGCCGATCAAAACGGTGGTGGCGACGACCTGCACGGTGCCGACGCCGAGCACGTACCGCTTCATCTCCCACAGGCGCGCGAACGACATCTCCAGGCCGAGCACGAACAGCAGGAACACGACCCCCAGTTCGGCGAATGGCTCGACCCGATGCGGATCTTCAAGGACGATGAAGCCGATCAGCGGGAAATCGAACTGGAAGCGGCCGAGCCCGAACGGGCCGACCACGACGCCGGCGACGATGAAGCCGAGCACGGTGCCGAGACGGAAGCGGTGGAACACCGGTACGACGACGCCGGCGACGATCAGGAATACGAGCGCGTCGCTGAGCCAGGCCTGATCTTCCAACCGTACTCCCCCTGTCGGCCGCCGGCATCAAGCGCGGCGGTACGAATCCCGTACAGGAGACATATAGCCGGTAATCCGGTCCGGCGCGAAGTCCCGACCCGACGCCCCGGCCCGACGCCCCGGCCCGACGTGTCCGGGGGAACTCGGGCGCCGACGGGGAATACGCCGGTAGAGGCGGTCGGGGGAGAGGCCGCCCTAGACGGCTTCGGCGAGGCGAAGCTGCGGCGCGCGCGCCGGGGATGCGGACGCGGGCGTGGCCGGTGTCGCGGACAGTCGGGACGGCAGGGGGGTGATTGTCGCGGCCCGTTCGGTCGCGGCGCGCTCCTCCAGCAGGTCGCGGTAGGGGGCGAGATCGACCCCGGCCCGCGCGGCGACATTGATCGTCCGCTCGACGCCGAGGCGGGCGATAGAGGCCTGGGCCCACAGGAGGGCGGCGCGGGTGCCCGTGCCGCAATAGAACAGCACCGGCCCGCCGAGGCCGTGCATCAGCGCGCGGAAGACCGCGACCGGCTCGTCCTCGGCGATATCGACGCTGGCGACGGGGTGATAGTGGAAGTGCAGGCCGTTGCGCCGGGCCGCCGCATGCGCCCGGGCGCGCGGAAGCTGGTCGGCGGCCTCGCCGTCCGGGCGGTTGGCGACGACGGCGCGCACGCCCATCGCGGGCAGCTGATCGAAATCCGCCTCGCGGAGCTGCGAGGCGACGAAGATGCCCCGTTCGAGTTCGACGATGTCTGCCATTTCGTATGCCTTCCTTGCCGTGGCCGCGCCAGTTGCATCACCGGCGGTTCGACCAGGGGCTTGATCTGCATACGAAAATAGGGAGCGGGCGCGCCGAACCCCAAGCATGCCGCACCAAAGTTCGGCGCGGCGGGGAAAAATCCTGCTCCTGCGCGCTCCGGCGATGGAAAACCGTTCCCGCGGGCGGAAACGGCGCGTCCGGCGATGGTGAAACGTGGCGGGAGCGCACGGACGGCGACGCTGACCGGAGGTGCCGATGGAAATCGTTGCGATCGTACCGCGTCGCGCCTTTGGCGCTGGCGTTTGACCCGGAGACGCGGCAAAGGCCTGTCCGAAGGGCGAAACCAGATTCGGGGGCGGCAGGTCGTCCGCCTGGGTCTGGCTTGCGAGCATCGGCGGTTCGGTCTGCACGTGGCTGGCGGACCGATCCGGGCCGGATCGCGGGCTGGACGGATCGCGGCCTGGACGGATCGCGGCCCGGGGGGACGGTCGCGTTCACCAACCGGGCACAGGCGGCGCGAATGCAACGTCTCGTTGCGGAATTGGTTAGGTGGATCATAATTTCGCCCGATCACATCAACACGGTGCCGGAACCGGGACCGAGCGACTTATGCCGATCGTCCCGCTAACCGGGCGGGCGGCGCATCCGAACAGGGGACGTCAATGCGAACCGTGCTTTTTGCCTGCCTTTTATTCGTCGCGGCGAGCTTTCAATCCGCGTTTGGCGAGGCGGACGGCCCGGATTTCTTCCGTGTGGTGAACGTCGCCGCCGACGATGTGCTCAATATCCGCGCCGCGCCGGATGCCGATGCCGAGCGGATCGGCGCCATCCCGCCGGATGCCGACGGGGTGCGTAATCTCGGCTGCCAGGGCGGCCTCAGCTTCGCCGAATGGGAAAAGGCGACGCCTGCCGAGCGGGAGGCGGCGACGCACAGGCGCTGGTGCCGCGTGGCCTGGGACGGCATGGAGGGCTTCGTCGCGGCGCGCTTCCTGGCCGAGGGGGCGGCGCCCACCACCACCGCAATGCCCGCCACCGGTGTGCCCGCCACCGATGTGCCTGCGGCACCGGAAGACGGGGGGCCGCGCAACTGGGAAGTCACCGGGGTGGCGCAGGCGCTGAACCTGCGGGAAGAACCGTCCACGACGGCGCGCATCATCGCCCGCTACGCCCTCGGCACGATCCTCAGCAACCTCGGATGCCGGAGCGTGCAGGGACGTGCCTGGTGCGACGTTCAGGAATTCGGCGGCGGCCCGCGCGGCTTCGTCGCGGCCGACTACCTCAAGCCCGCGACGGGACCGGACGGCGCGGTGGCGACGGGGGAGGACGAGTCATCGCTTCGGGCGGGACAGGGCGATTTCGACGCGACCGGCCGGATCCCCTGTGCCCGATATCCGGGCCAGCCCATGGGGCAGTGCGATTTCGGCGTCGCCCGGTCCGGCGGCGGAGACGCCACGGTCGTCGTGACGCGGCCCGACGGAACCCGGCGGGCGCTGTTCTTCGCCCGCGGCCGGTTCGTCAGCGCGGATACCAGCCAGGCCGACGGCTATCCCGCGGTCGGATCGGAAAAACAAAGCGATCTCAATAGGATCAGCGTCGGTGACGAGCGCTACGAAATTCCCGATGCGGTGATTTTCGGAGGCTGAGACGCCGCGCCGGCGCGGCCGGACCACGGCGGTCGAACCGACCATGACGCAACAGCGAGGTAAGCCATGAACCGTGTCCTCAGCATCCTGTCCGTCGTCCTCCTGATCGGCGTCGCGGCCTGTTCCGAGGAGGAGGAAAAATCCGAACAGACCGCCCCGACGAGCCAGTCGGAACCGGCCAAGACCGAGGCCCCGGCGCCTGAAGCCCCGGCCACGCAGGCCCCAACCACGCAGGCCCCGGCGGCTGAAGCGCCGGCGACCCAGGCCCCCGCCAGCGGTACGGCCAGCGGCACTGCCGCTAGTGGTGACACCACCAGTGGTGACACCACCGCCTCCGAGGTCTCGGACGCGGCGATCGATGCCTGCCTCGCCGCCGTCCGGCAGGAGACGGGCGAAGCCGACGTCGCCGTGCTCAGTACGGAGTTCTCCGAGGCCAATTCGCTGGTGATGATCGGTGTGGGGGCGCAGCGCGCGCCGTGGAAATGCCTGGTCTCCAACGACGGCCAGGTCGCCGGGGTGTCGTTTGCGGGCGACGAAGGCAAGCTGTGACGCAAGCGAGCTGTGCCGTAGGCAAGCTGTGACGTAGGCAAGCTGTGACGTAGGTCCGGGGCGCGCATCGCGCGCCCCGGCCGCGGCGCGCGGTCAGCCGGGCGCCTTGTAGGAGGCGGCGAACTTGCCGGCCTTCTTCTGCATCTCGGTGAACTCGGACGAGGAGAAGGCGCGGATGGTCTGGACGTTGGTGACCGCCCCGGCCCCGCCGGCCGCCATCAGGCCGGCCATCAGCGACGTCACGTCGTCGATCGACACGGTCATGGAGAAGTCGGTCGGCCCCGTGGTGATGTGAAACGCCTCGAGCTTGCCGCCCGCCGCCTTGGTGATGGCCTTGGCGGCGGCCTCGCGATCGCTGGGCTTGGACATCATGCCCTTGATCGCCGCCGGCGTGTAGCAGCCCGTCACGATGAACCTTGCCATGGTGAACCTCCCTTCACGGGGGCCTCAGCGCAGCCTGCCGGCCTGCCCGGTGCAAGCCTGTTGCGGCCTGCGTGTCCCCCCGGAAACCATACACGCATTTTGCGAAGCCGGCGAAGAAAAACATGCCTCTCAGGGCGGACGCGGGCCCCGGTCAGTCGTCTGCCTCGCGGCACAGGTTTTCGATCCGCCGGGCGATCTCGTTGCGGAACTCGTCGATGTCCACCGGCCCCTCGTCCAGCGGCGGGGCAAGCGGCCCGCGGTCGCGCTGCAGCCCGCGCTCCACGTCGACCAGCGTCTGCAGGGTGCGGGCGAGGGCGGCCAGGTTCTGCGCGGCGCGGATCGTGTCGGCGGCCGCGTCCTGCGCGTGCAGGTCGCGCAGGTGCCGGTCGATCGCCCGCCACAGGCGCCCGGCCGTCGCCGCGCGGTCGATGTCGTCGTCGCCGGCCGGCGGCGGGGCACCGGCCTGACGCGGGTCTCCCCCGGGCAGCCCGGTCCCGGCCTCGCCGGCCAGCGCCTGCAGCGCGGGCGTCGGGGCCAGGGCTGGGCGCCGCTTCTGCCGGCGCGGGCTGACGCCGGGCCGGCGCGCGGTCGCCCACTGTTCGCGGCGGGCGCGCTGGTAGATCGCGGATTCCGACACCTCGGCGAGAATGGCGATCTCGGCGATGGTCAGTTCGCTGGCCTCGTAGAGCTTGCGGACCAGCGCCAGCCGGTCCTCGGGCAGGTGGGGCATGGTGGACTCCGGTGTTGGAGTGGACGGGAAGGGGGTGGCGGCGCGACGGGAACAGACCGCCCCCACGCCATCCACGTCATTGCCGGGCTTGACCCGGCAATCTCAGGCGGCGTGCCCCAAACAACGAGATGCCCGGGTCAAGCCCGGGCATGACGTGCGAGGGGGAAGGGGCCTCGATCCGGAGCCTGTCCTCGGGCCGCGCCTGCGCGGACCCGGGGGAGACGGTCGCTGTCGCGACCTCCTCAGGATGAGGAGACACTCGGAGTGAAACCCTCATGGTGAGGCGCGTCCCGGACGCTCGCGTCTCGGACACTCGTGTCCCGGACACTCGTGTCCCGAACCAGGCGGGCCCGGCCTCTGCTTCGTCATCCCGGACGCGGCCCGCGACATCGGATGTTTCCGATGTCCGCATGAGGATGAGACATCGGAACCATCCGATGTCTCGCCGCGATCCGGGATCGGAGCGCCACGGACAGCGCAGGGGCTCGCCGATCCCGGCTCTCCACTGCGTTGCGGCCGGGATGACGACGCAGAGGGCGGCGTGCGCCGGCCTGGACCCCGGCGAAGGCGGGGGTGAGCGGCTGGAGGACGGCCGCGCCACACACACCGCGCATTCCCGCGCAGGCGGGGGCCGGAGGTGTCAGGCCCGGACGCAGAAACGCCGCCGGGCTCGCCGCCGTTGCGTCCTTGCCGGGCGTTCGTCGCTCGAAACGCATTTGCGTTTCGTCCGTCCAAGCGGACCGCGCCTTCCCCCCTCACCTGCGCCTTTGGCGCGACCTCTCCCCGCCGGGGAGCGGTGAAGGCTTGTGGTGTGGCCGGGGGCGTGCGGCAGTCGCGCACACCCGATCCGTCGTCATCCCGGCCAAGCGACGCGCGAGCCGGGATCGGAGAGCCCCCGCACGCGCCGGGTTTCCCCGATCCCGGATAGCCGCTGCCCGGCGTCCGGGATGACGATGGTTACGTTGGCTCGTGGCGACAGGCGCACACGCAAAAACGCTGCCGGGCTGGTTGCCGCCGGCGGCGCGCGGATTGCAGGCGCAGGTGTCGAGTGTGCTGGCAGTCTACCAGAGGAGCGGCACGGTGGGCAAGGAATTTATTCCTAAACGCAGTTCAAGGTGAGTCCGCTGGTATTTGCTAAGAAGCGCGCTAGCCACAAGATTCGGGCGTGGCGGCAAGGTCAGTTAATCGTCCAGTATCGAACAATGAACGTGATCTATTTCTATTCCTTGAATGTTATAGTTCTTTGGATAGGATGAGTTTTCAAACGAGGCAAGGAGCTTTGCGCGCCTTCATATTGGAGATTGACGGTCTCGCAATTTACGCGTCGTCACTCTATCTCGATCGCGAGACATGACGCGTCGTCATCCAGTTTTTCGGTAGACAAATCATCCTGCAGCGCCGCCCAGAAGTCGTCGAACATAGGGTTCGACGAAGATAGTTGTGCGATGCGCCTGCGCAATAACTTATTGTGGAAGCCGTCGCTCGTTAGAAGAATACGATCGCCTTTCTGGACGGTAAAATCCTGCTCGTGCAGATCGTAGTCCCGCGTGGAAGACATAGCGGAGAGAAGTACATTTCGCCGAGGGTAGCGGGCAGCTTGGTGCTTTGTCAGGACGCCATCATCCAAGAGCTTCTGGACTTCCGTCTGGTCTTTAGTACGCGCGATGACGCCCGAGCCACGGTAGTGGGAAATCCGCGTATCTCCGACGTGGCCGACAATAGCACGGTTGCCACAGATGCGTAGTACCGAGAGCGTCGTGCTAATCGGTTTTTCAACCTCCTGGTCGCGTGCGACGTCGGCGAGTTTTTGTCGAATAATTGAAAATACCTTGGCCATAGAATATCGGTTGTTCACCTCTCGCAAGGTCTGGAGACTTGTCCGCGCAGCCAAGCCGCCTAGCGCGGATGATCCAACGCCATCCGCAATCGCACACCAGGTGCAGCCCCCTGCTTCGAAAGGAAGCAGAATGGCATCCTGATTTTCACCCTTCGGCCCGATAATGCTGCACGACTTGAACTTCATCCCGCGCCGGCCAGTAAGGTTTGAAGCGTCGGATGAAGTCGGTCTGGTTTCACGTCGATTGAAGCTTCGATATGATGCATCCAATCCTCAAATGGCAAATCACGCGCGACGACTTCCATTCTGATGCGGTCGGCAAGAGCCGGGTCGCAGTCATGCCCCGCCATTCGAATGAACTGCCATTCGACGCGCCATCGATTATGGCTCGTTCCAAGTTGAAGCATAGCGAGTGCGATTTTTGCCTTGAGGCTCAGATCGCCAAGATCGAAGAAAACTTGTGCCTTGTCAGAGATTATATCACAGTAATTAAATTCAAATTGATCGGATATTGCGTATTCAGAATATATCTCTCCTAGGCCATGGAGCATATCTGGTGAACTATTGTGTATAGAGTGAATATGATTGAGTGATAATATGCGCATTATATTTCTATTGGATATTCCTTTATCTGCATTGTCGTCAATTAAATTGAATACACGGTCCCATTCTTCGTCATTAAGGTCATTGTTTTCTTTAAGAACTTGGATAACGTCTTCTTCTTCTTGCGAGAAGAACTGGATCGCTGTGTTATCTAGAACGTTGAAAAGATCCTCGCGAAGCGCCGCGATAGATGCGTAACGCCTGCGTGGTTGTGCCTTTGTGCATTTCTCGACGATGGGTTTCAGCGCGCCCGCTACGGTCAACTCGGCATGAGGGACCCGGCCGACGCCACCGCCGAAAATATCGTGTAGAATTGCCCCAAAGGAATAGATGTCAGCTTGTTCCGTGGCTCGCCGGAAGTTATTCGCGCATTCTGGTGCCCGGTACATCGGCGTTCCGCCCGCCATGTTTGAGCCGGTGAGTGTTGAGGTTTGTCCGACGCCGGGCGTCGTTAGCCCCAAGTCAGATATGCTATATAGGACCGAGCCATTGTCCTGGGGGAACTTGAGGACGTTTGCTGGTTTCAAGTCGCGGTGACGTAGCCCGCGCCGATGCAACGCCTCAAGGCCCGCAAGAATATCGAACAGTGGTTTCTTCGGTGCACCGCAGAGCGTTCTATCTGCTTCCAAGTCGTCCTTTAAGCTGCCAGCTGCGAGCGGCATGACGAACGACGGTGGTTTGGCAGTTAGATTGTGCGCCAATACCGGAACTACATTAGGGTGATCCACCATCTGCTGATAACGGACTTCCCGCTCAAAACGACGGAATAACATTGCATGATCCTGCTGCTGAAATGCAGCGGGGTTTAGGACTTTTAGTGCGTATCTATTGCCGTCGTCGCCCAGCACCTCGTGAACGATACCGAAGCCACCGCGACCGATTTCCTTGACGGGTGTGTAATTCACAAGACCCTCGCTGACTCGCGAAGTGGATTATTCTGCGAACAGTGCTTTAGCATTGGCACCGGGCACAGGATAGTGCCCCACTTGCTCCTGTGCGGCGGTGGTCCGTAACTCCTTGATCGCCCATTAAGGCAGTGCCGGATGCACTAGTAGGCGCGGTTATTTCGTTGCGCGTTCCCCTAAGACCCCACCAATCGCCTCAAGCGCCGCTTGGGCCTTGGACCCCTCGGGTCCGCCGGCCTGGGCCATGTCGGGGCGGCCGCCGCCGCCCTTGCCGCCCAGCGCCTCGGCGCCGACGCGCACCAGATCCACGGCGCTGATCGTATCCGTCAGATCATCCGTGACGCCGACGACGAGGCCGGCCTTGCCGTCCTCGGTGACGCCGACGATGGCGACGACGCCCGAGCCGATCTGCGTCTTTGCCGCGTCGGCGAGCGGACGCAGGTCCTTGGGCTGGACGCCCTGAACCGCGCGGCCGAGGAACTTCGTCTCGCCGACGGTGACGATCTCCGGGCCGGCACCACCGCTGCCGCCGCCCATGGCGAGCTTGCGGCGGGCCTGGCCAAGCTCGCGCTCCAGCGTCTTGCGCTCGTCGAGCAGGCTTTTCAGCCGCTCCTCGACCTCGTCGGGCGATACCCGCAACTCGGCGGCGACGGACCGCAGGCGCTGGTCCTGGCGGCTGAGATAGTGGCGGGCGGCATCGCCCGTCAGCGCCTCCAGCCGGCGCACGCCGGCGGCCACCGCGCCCTCGCCGACGATCGCCACCAGGCCGATATCGCCGGTGCGGCGCACATGCGTGCCGCCGCACAGCTCCACCGACCAGGGGGCATTCGCCCCCGATCCCTTTGAGCCTGACGTACCCTCCGAAGGCTGGCCCTCCGGAGGATTGCCCATCGAGACGACGCGGACCTCGTCGCCGTATTTCTCGCCGAACAGCGCCATGGCGCCGGACTCGATCGCCTCGTCGACATCCATGACGCGGGTGACGACCGCGTCGTTCTGCAGGATCACGTCGTTGGCGAGATCGGCGATGGTCTCGATCTCGGCGGCCTCGACGGGCTTGGGATGGGAGAAGTCGAAGCGCAGCCGGTCGGGCGCGACCAGCGAGCCTTTCTGGGCGACGTGATCGCCCAGCACCTGGCGCAGCGCGGCATGCAGCAGGTGGGTCGCCGAATGGTTGGCGCGCACCGCGGCGCGGCGGGCGTGGTCGACGGCGAGCTCCAGCGGCTGGCCGATCTCCAGCGCGCCGGCCTCCAGCCGGCCGACATGGGCCCAGATCGCGTGCAGCTTCTTCTGGGTGTCGGTGACGCGGAAGACGGCGCGCGCGTTTGTCGAGGCGGGGCCGGCAGCGTCGGGGCCGGCGTCGGGGCCGCGCATGACGCCGGCATCGCCGACCTGGCCGCCGGATTCGGCGTAGAAGGGGGTCTGGTTGAGGATGACGATGCCCTCGTCGCCGGCCTCCAGGCGCGAGACCTCGCGGCCGTCCTTCAACAGCGCGGTGACGACGCCCTCGGCGGTCTCGGTGTCGTAGCCGAGGAACTCGGTGGCGCCGACCCGGTCGCGCAGGGCGAACCAGACGGTCTCGGTGGCCGCCTCGCCGGAGCCGGCCCAGGCGGCGCGCGCCTCGGCGCGCTGGCGCGCCATGGCGGTGTCGAAGCCGGCGGTGTCGACGGCGATGCCGCGCGACTTCAGCGCGTCCTGGGTGAGATCGAGCGGGAAACCGTAGGTGTCGTAGAGCTTGAAGGCGGTCTCGCCGGCGAGCTCGGCGCCGGCGGCCATGCCCGCGGTCGCCTCGTTGAGCAGGTCGAGGCCGCGCGCCAGCGTCTTGCGGAAGCGGGTCTCCTCCAGCTTCAGCGTCTCGGTGACCAGCGGCTCGGCGCGGACGAGCTCGGGGTAGGCGCGGCCCATCTCGGCGACGAGGACGGGGACCAGGCGCCACAACAGCGGCTCGCGGACGCCGAGCAGCTCGGCGTGGCGCATGGCGCGGCGCATGATGCGGCGCAGGACGTAGCCGCGGCCTTCGTTGGAAGGCAGCACGCCGTCGGCGATCAGGAAGGCGGCGGCGCGCAGGTGGTCGGCGATGACGCGGTGGCTCGGCCCGTGCGCGCCCTCGGCCGGTACGCCGGTGAGTTCGACGGAGGCCGCGATCAGGTGGCGGAACAGGTCGATCTCGTAGTTGTCGTGGGTGCCCTGCAGCACCGCGGCGATGCGCTCCAGCCCCATGCCGGTGTCGATCGAGGGCCGGGGCAGGGACACGCGCTCGTCCGGCGTGACCTGCTCGAACTGCATGAACACGAGGTTCCAGATCTCAATAAACCGATCCCCATCCTCATCCGGGCTGCCGGGGGGGCCGCCGGGGATATGGGGGCCGTGGTCGAAAAAGATTTCGGAGCAGGGGCCGCAGGGGCCGGTCTCGCCCATCGCCCAGAAATTGTCGCTCGTGGGAATTCGGATGATCTTGTCGTCGGACAGGCCGGCGATCTTCTTCCACAGGTCGTGCGCCTCATCATCCTCGGCGTAGACGGTGACGAGCAGGCGATCCCTGTCGAGGCCGAACTCGCGGGTGACGAGGTTCCAGGCGAGCTCGATGGCGAGATCCTTGAAGTAGTCGCCGAACGAGAAATTGCCGAGCATCTCGAAGAAGGTGTGGTGCCGGGCGGTGTAGCCGACATTGTCGAGATCATTGTGCTTGCCGCCGGCGCGCACGCACTTCTGGGCCGTCACCGCGCGGGAGTAGGGCCGGTGCTCGGCGCCGGTAAAGACGTTCTTGAACTGCACCATGCCGGCGTTGGTGAACATTAGCGTCGGATCGTTGCGCGGCACGAGCGGGCTCGAGGCGACGATTTCGTGGCCGTTCCGGTTGAAATAGTCGAGGAACGCGGTGCGGATCTCGTTGACGCCGGTCATCGGGCGGTACACCTGTCTTGCACTGGAAAAGGCCCTGCACTGAAAGTGTCGGGGCGGCGGGCCGATCCCGCCGGTGCGGCCAAACTGGACGGCCGCGCGTGGTTTTAGCGACGGGCCCGCAGGCTGTCCACCGGATCACATAAGCGAAACGGCGCGTCGCACAAGGCGACGCGCCGTCCCGGCAAGGATTTGCGATGGTGCGTGGCTGGTCAGGCCTCCAGCGCGGCGTCGCCGTCGTCGTCGGCCCCGTCGTTGCCGGACTTACTGGATTTGCTGGCCAGGGAGACCGAAAGGCCCGCATTTTGGCGGATCGCCGTCTCGATCTGGTTGGCGATCTCGGTGTTGTCGCGCAGGAATTGCTTGGAGTTCTCCCGGCCCTGGCCGAGGCGCTGGCTATCGTAGGAGAACCAGGCGCCGGACTTCTCGACGACGCCGGCCTTGACGCCGAGGTCGAGCAGTTCGCCGGTCTTGGAGATACCCTCGCCGTACATGATGTCGAACTCGATCTCGCGGAAGGGCGGGGCGAGCTTGTTCTTCACCACCTTCACCCGGGTCTGGTTGCCGACGACCTCGTCGCGGTCCTTGATCGCGCCGATGCGGCGGATGTCGAGGCGGACGGAGGCATAGAACTTGAGCGCGTTGCCGCCGGTGGTGGTCTCCGGGCTGCCGAACATCACGCCGATCTTCATGCGGATCTGGTTGATGAAGATGACCATGGTGTTGGAGCGGGAAATCGAGCTGGTCAGCTTCCTGAGCGCCTGGCTCATCAGGCGGGCCTGCATGCCGGGCAGGGAGTCGCCCATCTCGCCTTCCAGCTCGGCGCGCGGGGTCAGCGCGGCGACGGAGTCGATGACGAGAACGTCGATCGCGCCGGAGCGCACCAGCGTGTCGGCGATCTCGAGCGCCTGTTCGCCGGTGTCGGGCTGGGAAATCAGCAGGTCGTCGACGCCGACGCCGAGCTTCTTGGCATAGGTGGGATCGAGGGCGTGCTCGGCGTCGATGAAGGCGCAGATGCCGCCGCGCTTCTGGGCTTCGGCGACCGTGTGCAGCGCCAGCGTTGTCTTGCCGGAGGATTCCGGCCCGTAGATCTCGACAACGCGGCCGCGCGGCAGGCCGCCGATGCCAAGTGCGATGTCCAGGCCGAGCGAGCCGGTCGGGATCGAGGCGATCTCGACGACCTTGCCGTCCTGGCCGAGCCGCATGATCGAACCCTTGCCGAAGTGGCGTTCGATCTGTCCGAGCGCGGCTTCGAGCGCCTTGTTCTTGTCCATTCCGACTCCTTCAACGACGCGCAGCGGAGATACAGCCATCGGTCCCACTCCTTATTCCACAAGGGGCTCGTGATTCACCAGAGCGAATGCGATCCGGTTGCGCAGAATGTACCCGGTTTGTTCCAAGAACACAATGGGAACATCTTGCCGAGTGGAGCAATCCCGGGGCCCGCGGGAGATTTGGCCGCCGCGCTTCCGCGACGAGCGATGGCGCAATCGCGAGAACCGGTCGCTTACGGAACGGTCTCGGCGACCTGCAACAGGTCGATAGGGGGGAAGCGCTTAAGCTTCTTGGCGACGTCCATGTTGATGACGATTGCGAAGTTCGTCATGCGGGCAACCGGCAGGTCACCGGCCTGGGCCCCGCCGACGAGTATTTTTTCCGCCTGTTCTCCGGCAAGACGCCCGACCTCGTAGTAGCGCGGCGCGACGGAAATCAGCGCTTCGGAGTCGCGCACCAGCGATTCGTACGGGCTGAGCACCGGAATCCCGTTCTGCATCGCCGCTCCCGTCACGGCGCCTCCGTTCTCACGCAAGAACGACGATGAACCCAGATAGATGAAGTCGACGCCGGCGGCCTTCAGCTCGGCGACTTTCGGCGCGATGTCCTCGATCCGGGGTTCGCCGTCCCCGCCGGCCGGAAGCTCGACGGCGGTAAACGCAAAGCCCAGTTCCTTGCTCAGTCCGGCGATTTCGTCGCGTTTCAGAACGGAGTTCTTTTCACTGGCGCTATACATCAGTCCGAGGTGCTCGAAGTCGGGAAGGTATGCACGGATCGTCTGGATGTTCACGTCTTCCGGCACGCGGTTATAGGTTCCCGTGACGTTCGGCCGGCCGGTACTGTCCAGGGACTCGATTATGCCGGCCCCGACAGGATCGGCGACGATCGTGAAGACCTGCGGGATGTCGTGATTGAAGGCGGCGTCGCCAAGCTCGGAAAGCGTCCCCGCGATACCGCGGGTGACCGTGGTGCCCCATGACAGGATGAGATCGACTTGTTCCGCGCGCGCCTCGGCGAGAATGTCCGGCAGGATTTCCTTCTTCTGATCCGCGTCGCGCAGGATGAAGGCCGCGTCGACCCCCTTTTCGGTCAGGTAGTCCTGAAACCCCTGGCAGGCCTCCTCGCAGCCGCGCCAGGTCGCAATCATCACGTTGAACTGGGCCGCCGCAGCCGGCGCCGTGAACAACAAGCAAGCCGCCACCGTTGCCACGACTATGCGCATACGATTGATCTCCCTAGGCCCCAGGCCGCCTTCTCTCGACGGCTTCTAAGACAGCGTAGAGAACCATACCGCAAATCACCGCAATGCCCAGCGCGCGTATGCTGGTCGCGGCGCCCATGTCGCCAAGCAGCAATGCGCTCGCCCCCAGTCCGATGATCGCGCCGACCCGTTCGACAAGCCTCAGGACGCTGAGGGCCATGCCCGAGCCGGCTGTCATCGCGATCGCCTGGCTGTAGAGCGGTGCCCGGATGAGCGTGTGACCGACGCCCAGGCCGGCCACGGCCAGCGTGATTGCCCAGAAGCCGTCCCAAACCGTCAGGGACAGGAGCGCGGCCGCCGATGCCAGCGTTCCCGTCAGAATGAACGGCACCGAGCCGAGCCGGGTGTCCGACAGGCGGGCGACCGTGGGCCCGAACAGCACGACCGCCAGATAGTAGAGCATGACAACACGCGCGATGTCGGCAGAGCCGTAGCCGGCGTCGGCAAGCGTGAGGGGCGTGAGGTACCAAATGAGGATCGCGGTGGCCGCGTTCATCGGAACGGCAACACCAAGAAGAAGCGCCAGATAGCGGGCGCCGAGCCGAGGGCGCCGTGGCGTGTCCTGCGGGCGGCGCGTGTCCCCGATATGCGGATCCCCGGCCCGCCCGCGCATCATGAAATATCCAAGGACGCCGGAAAATGCCGCGAAGAGCGCACCGGTCGCGAAGGCGAGGGAGAACCCCAGGCGGCCCGCTATGAGGCCGCCGAGCGCCGATCCGCAGAATACGCCTGCATAGACGACCACCACGAACGCGCCGACAGACCGTGTGTTTCCCAGCGCGTCGGCGGCGCGAATGGCGTATTCCTGGCAGGAGATGGTCGCGGTGGCGTAGAAGATCGCCGTGACCCCGCGCCAAAACGTGATCTCGATCAGGCTGTCGCTGACCGCCATCCCGGCAAGCGCCACGACGACAGGCGGGACCGATCCCAGGAACAGCCGGCGCGCGCCGAAGCGTTGCGCCAGGGAGCCCGCGAACGGCGACAAAGCCGCCAGCGCAACCAGGTAGAGAACCAGGGGTGCGGCCGCGGCCAGATCGGCGCTCAGCCAATCGGGCCTGCCGGCATTCCGAGCGTAGAGCGGCAGGAACGCGGCGCTGATTTCCGTGGCGACGGAGAACAGGAACAGCGCAAGCCGGATATCGCCGATATCCGACAGTCTCAATCGTTCGGCGCGCGCCATGGCGATCTTCACGCCGGCGCCCGCCATCGCGGTCGTCCGCAGCGCCAGCGGCAGGGATGCCTGCCGCTGCGCCAGGTCCGTGGCGTGATCGTTGAGGCGGGCGGCGGCGCGGCCGAGCGCGCCGAGACCGCCGGCGCGAACGCTGTGCCGGAAATCGCTCCGTGACTGCTCGACCAGGAGACGGAATACCCGGTCGAACGGCTTACCGACCGAACCGGTGGCGATCGCCAGCGCGAGTTCCAGCGCCAGCAGCGTGGCGACGAGCGCCACCACCATCACATCGAGGAGAACCTCACGCAGCCGGGTCTGGACGAAGAGTGGGCTGGTCTCGACCTTGATCCTGCCGACCAGTTCGTTGCCCTCCAGGATCGGCAACTCGAACGTCGTTTCCCGAAGCGTAATGACCTGATCGATGAGAGCGTTCTGGAACACGGCGGGGGGCAATGGGCGTGCGACCGCGGCCAGTGTCTGTCCCGAGGCCGAAATGATGGCGATGCCCTGCACCTCATTGAACTTGGTGAGAATGCCGGAGAGATGCTGGTCCAGCCCGACGATCGCATCGAAGGGGATTCCCAGATCGAGGACACGCTGGATCTCGTTGCGGACGATCGACCCTATCAGGCGCGTCCTGTTGAGCAGCTCCGGTTCGACGGCCCTGTCGAAGGAACGGATGCAGATGATGCCGACCACCAGCACGGACACCATGACGGTCGTCGCCAGCACCCAGCTCAAGCGGGAGCGCAGTCCTTCGCGATCGAGGGCGCGCACTCTCATGGCGCGCCGTCTTTTTCGTCGCCGAGCGATTGTCCGACCGCGCGATATCGCGCTTCGGCCGTGTCGAGCAGGGACAGCAGTTCGTTGGTATCGTCCGCGACGGGTTCGACGACACCTCCGGCGGCGCTGCGCCACGCGTTTCGCTCGAAACCGGTGAACGTCCTGTCGATGCCATCGAACAGCGCGATCTGCCTGCGCAGCCCGAAGCGCATCAAGATGCCGCTGAGCCCGGCGGCGATGATCATCACGCCGAGGGCGGCAAGGCCGAGCTCTGCCGCCATCGCCAGGATCTGCGTGATATTTCCGCCGCCGGGATAGACGATCAGGATGCCACCGACGGTGGTGCCGGTGGTCGACCGGATGTCGATGCTGCTCAGGAAACCATCGGCGGTTTCGCGGTGCCACGGCGCGCCGTTCGCGGCGGCCCTCGCAGCAAGGCCCTCGGGAGGTATGGCGGCGGGAGCCGGGACCGCGGTCGACTTGATGATTCGGCCGTCCGCGTCGAAAACGTGGATCGCCTGGATGGAATCATCGGATTGTCGCGCCCGTTCCAGAAGCGCTTCGGCATTGCGGACGCTCGAGAGCGGCAGCCCGATCTTTGCCGCGGCCCTGAACGGCGCCGCGGTGCTGTCGGCCAGGACGACCAGACGGTCGCCGACCAGACCGGAATTGATATTACCGAACTGAAGTGTCGCCAAAGTGACGAAAATCGTGAGCACAATCAGGTTTGCGATCGTCACCGCGAACCAGATGCGCCAGAACAGAGCCATGTTCCTCCCCCCGGGACACGGAATGTGCGCAGTCACCCGCCCGCAGGAACAGCTTAACCATTAAGCGTTTCGGTATGACAGGCCTTTCGACCTGGCGACTGTCTGGACCGGTCTCTACTTGCGCGTCCAGAGCCGGCGCGGGGCGAGTTCCAGCAGATGGCCATCGGGATCGCGGAAATAGAGGCTGCGGCCGCGCTTGTCGGGCCAGTCTACGGTGCTCTCGATCTCGACGCCGCCGGCGGCGAGATGCCGTTCCCAGGCGGCCAGGCTGCGGGCGGAGACGGCGAAGGCGATGTGGATCGGGCCGGAACCGTCGTGCGGCGGGATTACGCCGCCCGGCATCCGCGCCTCGACCGCGCTCGCGCCCCGCTTGAAGAGCAGCAGCACCCGGTCGTCGCCGACATCGAAGGCGGCCATCCGCGCGTCCTTGAAGATTTCCGCGAACGCCATCGTGTCGGCGTAGAAGGCCCTGGCGATATCGAGATCGTCGACATAGAGCGCCGTCTCGAGGATTCCGTCGAGCGCAGGTGCCTTGCGTCTCGTTCGGGGGCCGGTCACGCCGACATCACCTCCTTAACGGTGGCCGCGAGTTCCTTCAGGTTGAACGGCTTGGGCAGGAAGTGGAACTGCTCGCCGCCCTCCAGGTTCTTGGCGAAGGCGTCCTCGGCATAGCCGGAGACGAAGATCACCTTCAGCTTGGGATTGCGCTTGCGCACTTCCTTCAGCAGCGTCGGTCCGTCCATTTCCGGCATCACCACGTCGGAGACGACCAGATCGACCGTGCCCTCGTGGCTGTCCATGATCTCGAGCGCGGCCACGCCGGTGTCGGCCTCGAGCACGGTGTATCCGCGCGAGGCGAGCGCCCGGGCGGCGAAGGCGCGGACCGCTTCCTCGTCCTCGACCAGCAGGATCGTCCCGCGTCCGGTCAGGTCCCTGGGCGCCTCGGCGACCGCTTCGCGCTTCGGCGCCGCTTCCTCCGCGGTGGGCATGTGACGGGGCAGGTAGATGCGGAAACACGTGCCCTTGCCGGGCGTGGAGTCGGCGAAGATGAAGCCGCCGGTCTGCTTGATGATGCCATAGACGGTCGACAGGCCGAGGCCGGTGCCCTTGCCGACCTCCTTGGTGGTGAAGAACGGATCGAAGATCTTGGCCATGACCTCCGGCGGCATGCCGGTGCCGGTGTCTTCGACCTCAAGCAGGACGTACTCGCCGGCCGGCATGGTGGCGTCGCCGCTGGTCATCGGCTCGTCGCGGCCGTCGTTGCGGGTCCGGATCGTCAGCTTGCCGCCCTCGGGCATGGCGTCGCGGGCGTTCACGGCGAGGTTGATGATCACCTGCTCGAGCTGGTTGACGTCGGCCCTGATCAGCCACAGGTCGCGGGCCTGGTCGAGGTTGAGCTCGACCTTGGCGCCGAGCAGGCGGGCGAGCAGGACCTGCATGTCGGCGGACATCACGTCGGCGAGCTTGAGGACCTGCGGCCTCAGCGTCTGGCGGCGCGAGAAGGCAAGCAGCTGCCGCACCAGGCCGGCGGCCCGGTTGGCGTTGTGCTTGATGTTCATGATGTCGTTGAACGAGGGATCGGTCGGCCGGTGATTGGCCAGCAGCAGGTCGGAAAAGCCGATGATCGCCGTCAGCACGTTGTTGAAATCGTGGGCGATGCCGCCGGCGAGCTGGCCCACGGCCTGCATCTTCTGGCCCTGCGCGAACTGGGCCTCCAGCGCCTTCTGCTCGGTGATGTCCAGGGCGTAAACGATCGCGGCCTCGCCGTCGCCATCCTCGACGGGGCTGGCGTAGAACCGGGAGATGCGCACTGCGTCGCCGGCCACGGGCGCGTCGACGGGCTTCAGCTCGGCCTGGCCCGAGAACGCGGCGTCGAGCGTGTCGAGCAGGGCCTCGCGGTCGCGTTCGCCGACGCAATCGGCGATGTTGCGCACGCTGCGGTCCTTGCCCGCGAACAGGCGGGCGAAGGCGGCGTTGGTGCGCTCGATGCGGCCGTTGCGGTCGACGGTCGCGATCGCCAGCGGCGTGTTGTTGAAGAAGCGGGCAAACCGCACCTCGGCGGCGCGCAGGGTCTCGGCGACATCGCCCGCGCCGGCGCTGCGGTTGAGCACGATGGTGCGCGAGGTGCCGGGATTGCCGGCCTGGTCGAAGGCGACGCGGTGCAGCAGGCGCACCGGCAGGGTGCGGCCGTCCCGGCGCACCAGATCCAGGTCGATGGTCTCGACCCGCACTTCACCCGGCGCCGGCTCCATGTTGTGGACGAGGGCGGCGGAGTCGCCCGACATGATCCGGTCGAGCGTGAGCGAAGCCGTTTCGGTCTCGGCGATATCGTAGCCGAGCCAGCCGGCCAGGGTGGCGTTCACGTAGCGGATGCGACCGGCCGAATCGGCGGAGAAGAAGCCGGCAGGCGCGTGATCGAGATTGTCGATCGCCCGCTGCAGTTCGCGGAACACGTCCTCCTGGCGGACGCGGTCGTGGGTGATGTCGGCGACCTGCCACAGCAGGTCGCGCTTGCCGCGGCTGGCGAGCGGCTGCACGCGGATGCGGTACCAGGTGGCGCGCCGGCCCTCGCCGTCGGGCGCGGCGCGCTCGATGCGCACCTCTTCCTCGGCGCGGCGGCCGGCGGCGGCGGCCTGGGACAGGCGGAAAATCGCCTCGGAGGCCTCCGCGTCGCCGGCGAACGCGCGTTCGACGCCGCGCACGTCGGCGGCCCGTTCGGCGTCGGTCAGGCGCATATAAGCGGCGTTCGCGAACAGGATGCGGCCGCCGCGGCCGGTGACCAGCATGCCTTCCGGCACGTCCTCGGCGATTATCTCGCCGAAACCGTCGGCGCGACGCTTGTCGGAAAAGCGCACAAGACCGACGGACGCGGCGAACAGGGAGAAGACGCCGACGACGGCGAGGAAGGCGAGCAGGCCCAGCACCACCGGGCGCGCTTCCTCGCGGCCCATCAGCGCCAGCGCCACGGCGATGGTGATCAGCGCCATGGCGAGCAGAATCACGACGCCGATCGACCCTTCCTTCTCGGGCTTCTCGGGCTCGGTGTCGCTCGCCGGCGGATCAAGTCGCGTTTCGGTCATCCCTTCAGGCCATCGCTCGGGCCGGGGCCGGACTTGCAGAACGGCAGGCCTGCGGCCAGCAACGATACGGTCTGCTCAATCTGACGGTCCCATCTGGCCGGATTGGGGCAATCACGCACCAAGTCTATCGCATGGTGTCCTGATTCGACCGCCATGCGGACTTGGCTTTCATCTGCATAACGTAGCCGATGATTTCCGCAACCGCCTTGTAATGATCGGGCTGGATCGTCTCGTCGACGTCGACTGCGGCGTGCAGCGAGCGGGCGAGCGGCGGATTCTCGATGACGGGGACGTCGTGCGCCTTGGCGATTTCGCGGATGCTCAGCGCGACCCGGTCGACACCCTTGGCCACGCAGACAGGGGCCGCCATGCCCTTCTCGTATTTGAGCGCCACGGCATAGTGGGTCGGGTTGGTGATCACCACTGTGGCCTGCGGCACCTGCGCCATCATGCGCTGGCGGCCACGCTCGGCGCGAACCTGGCGGATCTTGGCGCGCACCATCGGGTCGCCTTCGGCCTGCTTGAACTCGTCCTTCAGCTCCTTCATCGACATGCGCTGGCGCTTGAACCAGCTGTGCCGCTGCCAGGCGTAGTCGAGGGCCGCGACCACCGTCATCACCGCGATGACGCCGGCAAGCAGCTTGAGCGCCATTTCCTGGACCGTCGACATCAGCATGGCGGGGTCCATGCTCATCAGGCTGTCGAGGCGGTCGCGCTCCGGCCAGGCGATGGCGAACATGACGCCCGAGACGATGGCGAGCTTGGCCAGGCCCTTGGCGAAATTGACGAGGCTCTGCGGCGAGAACAGCCGCTTGAAGCCCGCGATCGGCGAGACCTTGGAGGCCTTGGGCTTCACCGGGTCGAGCGACCAGACGAACTTGTGCTGGATGGCGTTGCCGGCGAAGGCGGCGAGCATCAGCACGAACAGGGGCAGGCCGATCGCCGCGAGGCTGGCCAGCGTCACCCGTACGAAGACGTTGCGCAGGCCGTGGCTGTCCATCGGGATCTGGTTGAGATTGGCGAGCAGGCCGGCGAAGGCCTCGGTCAGGCTCGCCGTCATGGAATGGCCGAAGATGAGCAACACCAAAGTCGCACCGGTCAGCACGAACCAGGTGTTGACCTCCTGGCTCTTGGTGACGTCGCCACGCTTGTGCGCCTCCTCCAGTTTTCGGTCTGTCGGGTCTTCCGTGCGTTCCGACTGGTCCTGTTCTTCGGCCATGGCGGTCCCGTCGGGCTAGCGCAGCAGGAAGGGCTCGACGGAGCCCGCCACATGCTCGAGGAACCACGCCATGGTGCTGCCCAGCACGAGGGCCAGCAGCAGGAAGCCGATCAGGATGTTGGCCGGCATGGCGACGAAAAAGATCTGGATCTGCGGCATCAGGCGGGAGAGCACGCCGAGGCCGAGATAGAAGATCAGGCCGAAGGCGATGAAGGGGGCGGCCATCTGGACGCCGACCTTGAAGGTGCCGGCGAAGGTCTCCAGTGCGATCAGCGCCGCGTCGCGGACGGGCAGAGGGGCGCCGGGGCGGAACAGGACGTAGCTGTCGCGGATGGCGCCGAGAAACAGATAGTGCAGGTCGGCGGCGAAGATCAGCGCGATGCCGAGCATCGACAGGAAGCTGGCGAACAGCGCGCCCTGGATCCCCTGGGTCGGATCGACGTTCTGGGCGAAGCCGAGGCCGATCTGGAAGGCGATCGTGGAGCCGGCGACCTGCAGGCAGAATGTGATGAAGCGGGTGGTGAGGCCGATCAGGAAGCCGATCGCGAATTCGATGATCAGCAGCCTGAGGATGGTGCCGAAATCCGCCGGCACCGGGGGATAGTCCGGGCCGACGACGGGATAGAGCACCAGCGCCAGCGCCAGCGCGAACACGAGCCGGAGGCGGGCGGGAAACGAGGATTCGCCCAGGGCCGGCATCAGCATCAGCATCGTGCCGACACGGGCGAAGATCAGCATGAAGACGAAGGCGACGCCGGGGAGGAGCTCGATCTGCATCGGAGGGGTCGCAGGGCGCTTCGCTTGGGGCGCGATCGCCCTCAGCCGGCTACTATATGCTCGGCGATCCGGACCATGAAACTGCCCAGCGCCTCGCTCATGAAGGGCAGGGTGACGATGAGCGCCAGGAACATCGCGATGATCTTCGGCACGAAGACCAGCGTCATCTCCTGGATCTGGGTCAGGGCCTGGAACAGCGCCACGACGAGGCCGACGACCAGCCCGACGAGCATCAACGGGCTCGACACCTTGATCAGCGTCCAGACGCCGTCGCGGGCGATATCGAGGACTTCCGCACCATTCATTCGCTCAATCCACCCTTATCAGTCGGCCCGTGTCAATCGGCCCTTGTCAATCGGCGGCCCATGTCATCCGGCCGGCAGCCTGCGGTCTATCCGCAAGCCGGCGGCGGTCAGATCGGCATCCTGAGAATTTCCTCGTAGGCCGAGATCACCTTGTCGCGGATCGAGACCATCGTCTCGAGCGCCAGTTCGGTCTCGGCGACGGCGGTGACGACATTGACCGGATCGGTGCCGCCGGTCAGCGCCGCGACGCTGGTCTGTTCGGCGGCGCGGCCCGAATCGACCACGTTGGCCATGGCGGTGCCGAGCATCTCTCCGAAATCCGGCATTCCGGCCGTCTTTTCAGTGCCGGGCGCCTTCGTCATCGCGGCGTCGGCCGCGGCGGCATAGGCCTTGATTGCTGCTGCCGGGGTCATGCGTGCTCTCCTCTCGACTGGGGGTAGGCGCGGCTCAGGCGCGCAGGATGTCCAGCGTGCGCTGGATCATCGTGCGGGCCGAGCGGACGATGTTCAGGTTGGCTTCGTAGCTGCGCTGGGCCTCGCGCATGTCCATGATCTCGACCAGGGAACTGACGTTGGCGGTCTTCACGTAACCCTTGCCGTCGGCGGCCGGGTGGCCGGGCTCGTAGCGGATCGAGAAGTCGCTCATGTCCTCGCGCACGCGCCCCGGCTTGACGATGTGGGCGCCGAGTTCGCGGTCGAAATCGGCCTTGAAGGTGGGGATTTGCCGGCGATAGGGATCGCCGCCGGGCGTGCGGGCGGTCGAATCGACGTTCGCCAGATTCTCGGACACGATGCGCATCCGACTCGACTGGGCGCGGAGGCCGGCGGCGGCGATCTTGAGGCTCTTCATCAGGTCCATCGGCAGCTATCCCCTTCAGGCGCGGCGCCCGAGCGCGGTTTTCAACAGGCCGATGCCGCGCGCGTAGAGCCCGGTGGCCATCTGGTAGTCGAGCTGGGTCTCGGCGATCTTCATCATCTCTTCCTCCAGAACCACCGAGTTTCTGGATGGCGTGACCTCGAAGGTATCCTTGTCGTCCTGACCCCATGGCGACGCCGAACCGGCGAACCCGGCGAGGTGCAGGGAATGCGTGGCGACCGGGGCGATGCGACCCGGCGTGGGCACGCGATTGACGCCGGGAACGACGAACGTTTCGACATCGTTTGCGCGATAGCCGGGGGTGTCGGCGTTGGCGACATTCGCCGCAAGGATGGTCTGGCGGGCCTGCAGCCAGGACATCTTCGACTTGAGGGCTGAGAAAATCGGGAGCTCGGCGATCGACACGATTGCTCCTTTCCAGCTTGCCATGTCGTCGTAGAATGGGCACACATTGCCGGGGCTATGGTTAATGGGATGTTAATTCCGTTAACCGCTTGTTCAGGACCCGAACGGGCGGAAAGACGGGATTCCGGCGCTTCTGGCCTAATGTGTTAACTTTTTGTTAGCCTTGATCCCGGCAAATTCTGCCGACGAACGTTAACGAGTTCCGTGTACGCGGCGGACGCAGGAGGCACGTCTGATGGAGTTTCTCGAGAACCTTTTAGGGGTCCAGCTGGGACTGCCGGCGAGATTCATCATCGCCTTCGTCTTCGTGCTGCTGCTGATCGCGGTGACCGCGTGGATCATCCGTCGCGTCGCGGCGGGGCGGGGCGGATTCGGCGGGGCCCTGCGCGCCAAGCAGGACCGGCTGGCCGTGGTGGACGCGACCCACGTCGATGCCAAGCGGCGGCTGGTGCTGGTGCGCCGCGACGATGTCGAGCATCTGATCCTGATCGGCGGTCCCGCCGACGTGGTGGTGGAAGCGGGCATCAGCGAGCGGTCCGTGGCGCACGCCGCCGAGCGCGTGCGCATGGAAGCGTCGGAACCCGCAAGGCCGGCACCGCGCGGCCCGGAAGCACCGTTGCGGGAAGCACCGTTGCGGTCGGCGCGTGCCGAACCCAGCGTGCCGCCGCGCCTGTCCGACACGCAAACTACGCGGCCGATGCGCGCCGTCGAACCGCCGGTCCCGCCGCGCCCGGCCGCGCCGCCACCGCGGCCGGCGACACCGGTGCGTCCGCCTGTGGGTGAGCGTCCCGCGCCGGTCCCCTCCGCGCCGGCTCCTTCCGCGCAGGTGCCCTCCGCACCGCCACCTCAGTCGCCCAGGCCTTCGCCGGCCCCGGCAGTCCAAACGCCTGCGGTCCAGGCACCTGCCAGCCAAGCCCCGGCGAGCCCGGCACCTGCTGCCAAACCGTCCGCGGCCCAACCGTCGCCCCAGCCGAGTGTGATCGCGCCCCCGCCTCCTCCCGCAGCGCCTCCTCCCGCAGCGCCTCCTCCCTCTGCGTCCCCTCCCGCAGCACAGCCTGCGCCGTCGGCGGCGAAGCCCGCCGCGCCCAGGGAGCCGTCACCGCCACCGTCCCGTCCCGAGCCGGTCCCGCAGTCCATCGCACGCACGTCGGCCGCGCCGTCACCTTCGGCACCGCCGCCCGCTGCCCCCCAGCCATCCGCCCCGCAGCCACCAAGCGCGCAGCCGTCATCCCCGCAGCCGGCTTCGGCGCCTGGGCCTTCCGTGCCGCCGCGGTCCGTGCCGCCGCGGTCCGAGTCGTCACCGTCCGGACCGTCGAAAGCGCCGGAACAGGTCATAGCGAAGCCCTCGCCACCACCCCCCGCGGCACCGTCTCCAGCGTCCGCCCCGTCTCCGGCGTCCGCCTCGTCTCCGGCTTCAGCGCCGTCCCCGGCGTCCGCGCCCGGTGACGCCAAGCCGGCCGGTGCCGGGCAGGGGCGCGATGCTCAGCTCGAGGAAATGGCGCAGCGCCTGGAGGCCGCGCTGAAGCGCCCGCTGATGCCGTCCGGCACCGCCGCGGCGACCGGGGCTGCCGCGACCGGGGCGCCCGCGCGTCCGGCCGCTCCATCTCCGGCCGCCCCGCCGCCTCCGTCTCCCTCCGCTTCGGGCGAAGCCGCCGGATCGGCGCCACCGCCGCCGAAGCGGGAGCCGGACTTCGATCTGGCTGCCGCCGTTGCCGCGGAACTCAATCTGGCGCCGGCCACGTCCGACTCGGACCAGTCCGACGACGAGACCGAGACGAAGACGGCGAAAGACATCAGCATCTACGACGAGATCCTGAAGCGGGACACCTGACCATGCGCCGGTTTGCGCTGCACCGGCGCACCGTGAACGGTGTGGCGGTCCCGGGCGGAGTCCGCCTGCCGGTCGCGATCCCGGTTGTCGCGATGCTGGCCGTCGCGGTCCTGACGGTCGCGGTCCTGGCACTCCTGCCAGCAACCGCGGCGGCGCAGTCCATCAACATCGATCTCGGCGAGGGCGTCGGCCTGACCGAGCGGGCGGTCCAGCTCGTCGCGCTGATCACGGTCCTGAGCCTGGCTCCGTCGATCCTGGTGATGGTGACGTCCTTCACGCGCATCGTCGTGGTGCTGTCGCTGCTGCGCACCGCCATCGGCCTGCAGACGGCGCCGCCCAACTCGGTGATCATCTCCCTGGCATTGTTCCTCACCGCCTTCGTCATGGCGCCGGCGTTCCAGACCGCCTACCAGGACGGCATCGAGCCGATGATCAACCAGCAGATCGAGCCGTCTGAGGCGTTCACCCGTTCGGTCGCGCCGTTCCGCACCTTCATGCTGGCCCAGGTGCGCGAGAAGGACCTGGAGCTTTTCGTGAACATGGCCGGCGCCGAGCGTCCGGCCACGCCCGACGACATCGAGCTGCGCGTGCTGGTGCCCGCCTTCATGATCTCGGAGCTGCGTCGCGCCTTCGAGATCGGCTTCCTGATCTTCGTGCCGTTCATCGTCATCGACATGGTGGTCGCCTCGATCCTGATGTCGATGGGCATGATGATGCTGCCTCCGGTGATCATCTCGCTGCCCTTCAAGCTGATCTTCTTCGTGCTGGTGGACGGCTGGAGCCTGATCGCGGGTAGCCTGGTGGAAAGCTTCAACGCGGTCTGACGTCCGCGCGCAGGCCCGGAGCCTGAGATTGGCCCGGACTTCGTTTCGGCGTGTCCGTGCGTGTACGCGCGGGTGCCGCCCATACCCCCAACAATCCGTATTGCCTGCCTGCGCGCCCGACCCGCTGAGGGGCCGTATCGAATTTTTTGTTGCGAATGAGTTGCATTTCCATTCTCCGTCGATAACGTATTGCAAGTCATTCGCAACACGGAGATCGATCGATATGGCAGGCACCTTCGGGGGCAGGAGACTCGCGGGCATCGCGACTGGGTTGGCGATGGCGCTCGCGGTCTGGGCGGTGCCGGCCGTGTCGCAGGACAAGTTCAAGGCGGTCACCACCTTCACCGTCATCGCCGACATGGCGCGCAACGTCGCCGGCGACGCGGCGATCGTGGAGTCGATCACCAAGCCGGGCGCGGAGATCCACAATTACCAGCCGACGCCGCGCGACATCCTCAAGGCGCAGGACGCCCAGCTCGTGTTCTGGAACGGCCTGAATCTCGAACTGTGGTTCGAGAAGTTCTTCCGCAACCTCGAGGATGTTCCCGGCGCGGTGGTGTCGGAGGGCATCGAGCCGATGAGCATCGGCCAGGGGCCGTATTCGGGCAAACCCAATCCGCATGCATGGATGTCGCCGGACACCGCGCTGATCTACATCGACAACATCCGCGACGCCTTCGTGGAGCACGATCCCGACAACGCGGAGACCTACAAGGCCAACGCCGAGGCCTACAAGGCGCGGGTCACCCAGGCGATCGGTCCGATCCGCGACAAGATCGCGGCGATCCCCGACAACCGGCGCTGGCTGGTGACGAGCGAGGGCGCGTTCAGCTACCT
Source organism: Microbaculum mangrovi (assembly GCF_051390635.1). Lineage (NCBI taxonomy): Bacteria > Pseudomonadati > Pseudomonadota > Alphaproteobacteria > Hyphomicrobiales > Tepidamorphaceae > Microbaculum > Microbaculum mangrovi. The sequence goes on along the minus strand of NZ_JBPODT010000001.1, from coordinate 428,748 downwards.
GGCGCGGGACTTCGCACTCAAGGAAGCCTTCCTTTGGCCGATCAACGCCGATCAGCAAGGCACGCCGCAACAGGTGCGCAAGGTGATCGACCTGGTTCGCGACAACGACATTCCCGTCGTGTTCTCGGAAAGCACCGTGTCGGCCGATCCGGCCCGGCAGGTCGCCCGCGAGACGGGAGCGGCCTATGGTGGCATTCTGTACGTGGACTCGCTCAGCGAGGCGGACGGGCCGGTGCCGACCTACATCGATCTCCTGAAGGTGACCTCCGATACGATCGTCAGGGGGCTCGCCGAATGAACGACCAGCGCGGCCATCGCGCCGACGTTGCGTCCATGGATGCAGGGTCGGGACTGTCGGTGAAGGACGTGACCGTCACCTACCGCAACGGCCACACGGCCCTGCGCGACGCGACCTTCGACACGCCTGTCGGCACGATCACCGCGCTCGTCGGCGTCAACGGCAGCGGCAAGTCGACCCTGTTCAAGGCGATCATGGGCTTCGTGCGCGTCGCCAGGGGCTCGATCTCCATCCTCGGCCAGTCGGTCGACGCGGCGCTGAAGGCCAACGTCGTCGCCTACGTGCCGCAGGCCGAGGAGGTCGACTGGAGCTTCCCCGTGCTCGTCGAGGACGTGGTGATGATGGGCCGCTACGGCCACATGAACATGCTGCGCATTCCCCGCGCCGCCGATCACGCGGCGGTGGAGGACGCACTGGCGCGGGTCGGCATGAGCGACTTCCGCAAGCGCCAGATCGGCGAACTGTCCGGCGGCCAGAAGAAGCGCGTGTTCCTGGCCCGCGCGCTCGCCCAGGACGGGCAGGTCATCCTGCTCGACGAGCCGTTCACCGGCGTCGACGTGAAGACCGAGGAGGCCATCGTCGCCCTGCTGCGGTCGCTGCGGGAGGAGGGCCGGGTGATGCTGGTCTCCACCCACAACCTGGGCAGCGTGCCGGAGTTCTGCGACCGTACTGTGCTGCTCAAGGGAACGGTGCTCGCCCACGGCCCGACCGAGCGGATCTTCACGCAGGCCAATCTGGAAAAGACCTTCGGCGGCGTGCTGCGCCATTTCGTGCTGGGCGGCACGGACCTGCACGAGGACGCCGACGACCGGCGCCTGACCGTCCTGACCGACGACGAGCGGCCGCTGGTCTTCTACGGCGACGACGACGATGCCCGGACGGCGGACCGGAATTTGGGCCGGGCCGGAAAACGCGGACCGGCACCATGATGGCGACGCTGCTGGAACCCTTTTCCTACGGCTACATGGTCAACGCCATGTGGGTCAGCGCGCTGGTCGGCGCGGTCTGCGCCTTCCTGTCGGCCTATCTGATGCTCAAGGGCTGGTCGCTGATCGGCGACGCCCTGTCCCATTCGATCGTGCCCGGCGTCGCCGGCGCCTACATGCTCGGCCTGCCGTTCTCGCTCGGCGCGTTCCTGTCGGGCGGGCTGGCCGCCGGCGCCATGCTGTTCCTCAACCAGCGCACGCGGCTGAAGGAGGACACCATCATAGGCCTGATCTTCACCTCCTTCTTCGGGCTCGGGCTGTTCATGGTGTCGCTGTCGCCGACATCGGTGAACATCCAGACCATCGTGCTCGGCAACATCCTGGCGATCACGCCCGGGGATACGCTGCAGCTCGCCATCATCGGCTTCGTCTCGCTCGCGGTGCTGGCGGCGAAGTGGAAGGACCTGATGGTGACCTTCTTCGACGAGACCCATGCCCGCTCCGTCGGATTGCGGCCGACGCTGCTAAAGATCGTGTTCTTCACCCTGCTGTCGGCCTGCACCGTGGCGGCGCTGCAGACCGTGGGCGCCTTCCTGGTGATCGCCATGGTGGTGACGCCCGGCGCGACGGCCTATCTGCTCACCGACCGGTTTCCGAGGCTCATCCTGCTCAGCATCGCGATCGGGGCCGCGACCAGCTTCCTTGGCGCCTATGCGAGCTATTTCCTCGACGGGGCGACCGGCGGCATCATCATCTGCCTGCAGACGCTGATCTTCCTGACGGCGTTCTTCCTGGCGCCCAAGCACGGGATGCTGGCGGCGCGGCGGCGCGCGGCCGAGGCGCTCAAGGCGGGCCGGCTTGCGGAGCCGGCGCTGGAACGCGAAGCGGAGGCGGCGCAATGAGCCTGATCGAGACCCTCGTCCAGCCGTTCCAGTTCGCGTTCATGCGCGATGCGCTGATGATCTCCGTTCTGGTCGCGGTGCCGGCGGCGCTGCTGTCGTGCTTCCTGGTGCTGAAGGGCTGGTCGCTGATGGGCGACGCCATTGCCCACGCGATCCTGCCCGGTGTCGTGATCGCCTACATCCTGGCGATCCCGCTCGCCATCGGGGCCTTCGCGGCCGGCATGACCTGCGCGCTCCTGACCGGCTTCCTGAAGGAGAACAGCCGCATCAAGCAGGACACGGTGATGGGCGTGGTGTTCTCCGGCATGTTCGGGCTCGGCATCGTGCTCTACACGAAGGTCCAGTCGGATGTGCATCTCGATCACATCCTGTTCGGCGACATGCTGGGCGTCGGCCCCGCCGACCTCGTGGAATCCGGTGTCATCGCGCTGGTGGTGACGGCGATCATCGCGGTGAAGTGGCGCGACCTGCTGCTGCACGCCTTCGATCCGGCGCAGGCGCGCACCATCGGACTGCCGGTACGCCTGTTGCACTACGGCCTGTTGTCGATCCTGTCGCTGACCATCGTCGGCGCCCTCAAGGCCGTCGGCATCATCCTGGCGATCGGCATGCTGATCGCGCCGGGCGCCATCGCGTTCCTGATCACCCGCAGCTTCGGGACGATGCTGGTGGCGGCGGTGCTCATCGCCGCCGGCGCGTCGTTCACCGGCGTCTATCTCAGCTTCTTCATCGACAGCGCGCCGGCGCCGACCATCATCCTGCTGATGACGGGACTGTTCGTCGTCGCCCTGGTCGTGTCGTCGCGGCGGATCGCGCGGGCGCAGCGGCTGGAAAACGTGGAGACGCCGCAGTCCTCCTGATCGCGACGGTGTCCGGCTGATCTTCGATCAGAGGCAGTCGGGGCTACGGTCGAAACGTCTAGGCTTCCTGGCGGCAGCCTGCGGTCGCTCATGGAGGAATCCGGCCTCGACCCGGCTTCGTCTCCCGACAGGCAAGAGGCCCTTCGCGAGGACGCCAGGACCCTCTATTTCGCGGCGAGCATCAACCGGGTTTGGGTGCTGGGGCTGATATTCGTCGGCGCCGCGATCAGGATCGCGATCGAGCTCGCGCGGGCTTGGCAGTGGCTTGAGACGTTCGCGCCCGGCTAGGCCGGGCCGATCGCCTCAGTGCTTCTCGACGAAGCTGTCGAGCACCCGCTTCGGGCCCGAATGGTCGAACTTCACGGTCAGCTTGTTGCCGTCGACCGAGGTGATGCGGCCGTAGCCGAACTTCTGATGGAAGACGCGCTCGCCGACGGAATAGCCGGAGTCGGTGCCGGTCGAGCGGGCGAGCACCTCGCCCTCCAGCATCGGCGGTTCCTTCCACGGATTGCTGTTCGCCGTACGCTCCCGGTTCTTCTGCGCCCGCTGCCAGCCGGGGGTCGAATAGGTCGAGGCGAAGGGCTCGCGCTCGTCGAAGCGGCTGTTGCCGTAGCCGCCCCCGTAGCCGCCGCCGCTCGTCCTCAGCGAGCCGGTGTCGACCACCTCGACATTCTTCTCCGGCAGTTCGTCGAGGAAGCGCGAGGCCGCCGTCGACTGCCACAGGCCGTGGATGCGGCGGTTGGTGGCGAAAAAGAGCGCGGCGCGGCGCTTGGCCCGCGTGATGCCGACATAGGCGAGGCGGCGCTCCTCCTCCAGGCCGGCGCGGCCGCTCTCGTCCAGCGAACGCTGATGCGGGAACAGGCCTTCCTCCCAGCCGGGCAGGAAGACGGTGCCGAATTCCAGGCCCTTGGCGGCGTGGAGGGTCATCAGGCTGACCTTCTCCCCGTCGTCGCCGGATTCGGTGTCCATCACCAGCGAGATATGCTCGAGGAAGCCGAGCATGGACTCGAACTCCTCCATGGAGCGCAGCAGTTCCTTCAGGTTCTCCAGCCGGCCCGGCGCGTCGGCCGAGCGCTCGCGCTGCCACATCTCGGTGTAGCCGGATTCCTCGAGGATGATCGCGGCGAGCTCCGCCTGGGGCAGGGCGTCGAGCTGGCCGCGCCAGCGCGCGAAGGATTCCATCAGGCTGCGCAGGCTGTTGCGCGCCTTGGCCTTCAGCTCCTCGGATTCGGTCAGCTCCAGCGCCGCCTGCATCATCGGGATGCCGCGCGCCCGCGCCACGTCGTGGATGGTGCGCACCGTGGCGTCGCCGATGCCGCGGCGCGGCGTGTTGACGATGCGCTCGAAGGCGAGGTCGTCGGCCGGCTGCATGGTGGCGCGCAGATAGGCCACGGCGTCGCGGATCTCGGCGCGCTCGTAGAAGCGCGGGCCGCCGATGACGCGGTAGGGCAGGCCCAGCGTGACGAAGCGGTCCTCGAATTCGCGCATCTGGAACGACGCGCGCACCAGGATCGCCATGTCGTCGAGCGATTCCCCGTCGCGCTGCAGCCGCTCGATCTCGTCGCCGATCAGCCGGGCCTCCTCCTCGGAATCCCAGGCGCAGGTGACGGTCACCTTGTCGCCGGCGTCGCCCTTGGTGTGCAGGGTCTTGCCGAGCCGGCCCTCGTTGTGGGCGATCAGGTGCGAGGCGGCCTCGAGGATGTTCGACGTCGAGCGGTAGTTCTGCTCCAGCCGGATCACCACGGCGCCGGGGAAATCGGTCTCGAAGCGCAGGATGTTGTCCACCTCGGCGCCGCGCCAGCCGTAGATCGACTGGTCGTCGTCGCCGACGCAGCACAGGTTCGGCTCGTCCTTCTGGGCCAGCAGGCGCAGCCACAGATACTGGGCGACGTTGGTGTCCTGGTACTCGTCGACCAGCATGTAGCGGAAGCGGTCCTGATAGCTCGCCAGGATGTCCGGGTTTTCGCGGAACAGCCGGATGACCTCCAGGAGAAGGTCCCCGAAATCCACCGCGTTGAGGGTCTTCAGCCGCGCCTGATAGGTCTTGTAGAGCTCGTCGCCCATGCCGGCGAAGGCGTAGGCGTCGCCCGAGGGCACCTTGTCGGGGGTGAGCGCGCGGTTCTTCCAGCGGTCGATGGAGGCGGCGAGCTGGCGCGCCGGCCAGCGCTTCTCGTCGAGGTCGGCGGCCTGGATCACCTGCTTCAAGAGGCGGATCTGGTCGTCGGTGTCGAGGATGGTGAAGTCGCGCTTGAGGTCGACGGCCTCGGCGTGGTTGCGCAGGATCTTCACGCAGATCGAGTGGAAGGTGCCGAGCCAGGGCATGCCCTCGACGGATTCGCCGATCAGCTTGCCGATGCGCTCCTTCATCTCGCGCGCCGCCTTGTTGGTGAAGGTGACGGCGAGGATCTGGCCGGGGCGGGCAAGGCCCTGGGTGAGGATGTGGGCGATCCGCGTGGTCAGCACCCGCGTCTTGCCGGTGCCCGCGCCGGCGAGCACCAGCACCGCGCCCTCCAGCGTCTCCACCGCGCGCGATTGCTCGGGGTTCAGCCCCTGGAGATAGGCGGGACCCGCGGCCGCGCGCGCCCGCGCGGCGATGCCGCCGGGGCGGGGGGCTGGTGTGTCATGCATGGAGTCGGTGTGGCGTTCGGCCATCGGATGGATATGGCGTGTTCCTGATTCGGGCTCAAGAGACTGTAGCGCGAAATGGCGGTGGGGAGGGGAATTGGCGGGTTTGTTCCCCTACTCTTCGCAGTCGCACATCAGCCTTTCCATCAGCGCGACCGCCTGATCCTGGCTCAGGCCCTGTTCCTTCACCAGCGCGCGCCATGTCTCGAAGGTGAGCGCCATGACGAGGCCGGCGCGGAGGGCTTTCTCGTCGTCGCGCGGCAGCCAGGCTTCCAGGATGATCTCGGCCGCACTCGCCCACAGGGCGTGGTAGGGCCGCATGACCGGATGGTCGCGCGCGTCGGCCAGGACGTGGCCCATCATCTCATGCGTCTCGGCGTGATAGGCGTAGGCCTCGCCCAGCCCGTGGCGCAGCCGTTTCCGCGGATCGGCGATCCGCCGCCAGGCTTCGGGATCGGGGACGGGGTGGCGCTCGAAATAGAGGCCCGAGCAGGCCCGCGACAGCGTCGGCTCGTCGGGGAAGTGGCGATAAACCGTGACCTTGCCCACGCCGGCCTTCTTGGCGACGTCGGCCATGCTGGTCGCCGCCGGGCCTTTGGTCTGATGCAGCGCGATCGTCGCCTCGATGATCTTCCGCCGCGTCTCGGCCTGGCTTTCGGCGCGCTTCCGCATCCGATAGGGGCGCTTGTTCATGATGATCGAAGTATACCAGATCCGGGCGACGCCGTCCGGTCAGCCGCCGATGTCCGGCCGCGAGCGGGCCGGCGTCGCGGCGCGTCCGCGTCGCGGGGTGCGGGCTACGGGGCGCCGGAGCGGCGCCGCATCCAGTTGGCGAGAGCCTCGTGATCGCGCTGCGGGCAGGCGCTGTGGCGGTCGAGAAACGCGGCAAGCTCGGCCTGCCGCGCGACGGCGGTTTCGCCGCCGGTGCCCGCGAAATAGGCCCCGGCGAGCTTGTTCGCCTCGTGGCAGCGCCCGCAATAGGCATCGAAGACCGCAGCCCCGGCTGCGTCGTCGCCGGCGGACGTCGGCGGAACGTCGGGGCAGGCCTCGGGTTGTGCCTCTTGCGCGCGCGCCGGGCCCTCCACGAGGGCCGTCATCAGGGCCAGGACCACAAGAGCCGAAAGGATCATCGACGTTCGCATCCGAAAAGCCCACTTCATGCGCATCCGACATGCGCATCCGACAGGGTTGGCGACAGATTAGCGGACCTTGATCGTCCCCGCCAACGGGCACGCTGTCACAGGACGATCGCATTGGTCCGTCTGCCGCAACGGCAGGCGGCGGATGCCGGTGCGGTCAGCTAGGCTATGGATGCGCCGCGACCGGGGCCGACAGCGTGTTGCTCTTATAGAGCCGGCCGGCCGTCTGGTACTCCACGTAGCCCGCGATCGTGTAGGCCTTCGCCTCCTTCATCGTGAGGCTGGTGTTTATCTGCCCGGCCTTCGCGTCGACGCTCAGGAAGTCCCAGCAATAGGGGCCGTCGCCGGACCACAGGAAGCAGACGCGCTTCACGTCCGGCGCATGGCTGCCGGAGTAGGACAGGGAAACCGGAACGCTGGCGCCGACGGACGGGTTCGGATCGATGCGCATCGCCGTCAGTTCGATGTGCTGCGGCTTTGCCGCTGCTGGTGCGGGTGCGGAAGCGGGGGACGCCTGAGGCGGGGCCGCGTCCGCCATCTCCTGCGGGGACGCCGTGTCGCCCTCGCTGCCCTCCGCCGTTGCGGCGGCGTTATCCCCGGATTGCGGGCCTTGTGCCTCGATCATGTCCGGGGACGCGCCGAGTTGCGTGCCAAGTTGCGTATAGGACGGCTTGGGCCCCTCGCATGCGGCAGCGAGGCTTGCAGCCAGCAAGATGACGATCATTCTCATAAGCGACGATGTGCCTTAATTGGCCGACTGTACGCGTTGGCTTGCACGAAGTGGCGACCGCGCGGTTCCGATTGCTCGGAGGTGACCGGTCGGATCGCTTTACCGATGTGTGACGCCGGATAACAAAGATCCTATACGTATGGACGAGGGCGGCGGACAAGCCCCCTGATGGGTATCCGACAAGATTATTTTTTCCGACCCGGCGTCGTGGGCGCCGGGCGGTGGCTGTTGCTGAAATATCCGGCTTTGGGTGCCCCATGCCACCGGTTCGTCGGGTGCCCGTTGCTGCCCGGCCGTCGGCCGCGTGGCCTCCGGCGTTCGGCGCTCGAAACGCGCTGCGTTGCGTCGGTGCCTTCAGCACCGACCGCGCCTCACCCCATCTCGCGGGTCGCGAGGAACCGGATGTCGGGATAGTTCTTCGCCGCGCGGTCGAGCGCCCATCTGGAATTAGCGAAGAAGACGGGCGATCCGTGCCGGTCCTCGCCCATGGTCGAGCGGTTCGCGGCGATGAAGTCCTTCAGCGTCTTGGTGTCGTCGCTGGCGACCCAGCGGGCGGTGTCGTAGCTCATGCTCTCGAAGGCGATCGGCACGCCGTATTCGTTCTCGACACGGGTGGCCAGCACGTCGAGCTGCAGCGGGCCGACGACGCCGACGATCCAGTCGGCGCCGATCATCGGGCGGTAGACCTGGGTGACGCCTTCCTCGGCCAGATCGTTCAGTGCCTTGGCCAGCTGCTTGGCTTTCATGGCGTCCGCCAGGCGCACGCGGCGGATGATCTCGGGCGCGAAGTTCGGGATGCCGGTGACCTTGACGGCCTTGCCTTCGGTCAGCGTGTCGCCGACGCTCAGGGTGCCGTGGTTCGGGATGCCGATGACGTCGCCGGCGACCGCCTCGTCGGCGGTCTCGCGGTCCTGGGCGAAGAAGAACATCGGGTTGGACACGGCGAGATCGCGGCCGGCGCGCACGTTCCGAAGCTTCATGCCGCGCTTGAAGGTGCCCGAGCACAGCCGCAGGAAGGCGATGCGGTCGCGGTGGTTCTTGTCCATGTTGGCCTGGACCTTGAACACGAAGCCGGTCACGTCGTCTGCGGCCGCCGAGATCGGCTCGGGATCGGCCGGCTGCGGGCGCGGGGCGGGCGCCCAGTCGCCGATCGCGCGCAGCAGCTCGGGCACCGCGATCGCTTTCAGCGCCGAGCCGAAGAAGACCGGCGTCATGTGGCCGCCACGGTAGGCCTCGACGTCGAAGTCCGGCAGGGCCGCGCTGGCGAGCTGGAGGTTCTCGATCGCGTTGGCCGCGTGCGGATTGGCCATCAGCTCGGAGTCCTCGGAGAGCGCGTCGATATCGCCCGCGATTGTACGACCCGGCGAGCCGTCCTTGCCGATCAGCCGGTGCTGGCCGAGATCGACGCAGCCCTGGAAATCGACGCCCATGCCGAGCGGCCAGACAACCGGAACGACATCGAGCGCCAGCGTATCGGCGATCTCGTCGAGGATTTCCAGCGGATCGCGTCCCTCGCGGTCGATCTTGTTGACGAAGGTGATGATCGGGATGTCCCTGAGACGGCAGACCTCGAACAGCTTCAGGGTCTGGCTCTCGATGCCCTTGGCGGCGTCGATCACCATGACGGCGGAATCGACCGCCGTCAGCGTGCGGTAGGTATCTTCGGAGAAATCCGAGTGGCCGGGCGTATCGAGCAGGTTGAAGGTCAGCCCGTCGCGCTCGAAGGTCATCACCGAGGACGACACCGAGATGCCGCGCTTCTGCTCGATCTCCATCCAGTCGGAGCGGGTGCGGCGCTGCTCGCCGCGGGCGCGCACCTGGCCGGCCTGGCGGATCGCGCCGGAGGCGAACAGCAGCTTTTCGGTCAGCGTCGTCTTGCCGGCGTCCGGATGCGAGATGATCGCGAAGGTGCGGCGCGCCTCATAGGGCTTGATGCCGGCAGCGGGGCGGGCGGCTTGCGCGGACGTGGCGTCTAGGGTGTCGGTCATCGGCTGGTCAGGGCGATTACAGGAAAAAAGCGCGCGGACCATAAGGGAACCGCGCGCCGAAGTGTAGTCCGCCGGTGGAATTGGCGGTCAATGAGGTCGTTCCTATAGGTGGTGTTTCCGGGGCCCTATTACCAGAGAGAGGGCGCCGATTTCCACTCGCTCCGGCTTTTGCGCGGATAAGCGGCGTTTGCGGGTCAGCGGGCCAGATGCTCGTCGAACCAGCGCAGGGTGCGGCCCCAGGCGATCACCGTGCTGCCGGGATCAAAGCTCGCCCGCTCGTCGCAGGAAAAGCCGTGCCCGGCCGGATAGACGCGGATGTCGCAGTCCGGCCGCTTGGCGATCACCGTCTCGACGTCGCGCATCGGGATCGACTGGTCGGTCTCGCCGTAGTGGAGCTGGGTCGGTACCTTGGGCGTCTCGTCGGCATGGGCGGTGATGCGGCCGCCGTAGTAGCCGACGGCGGCGGCGATGCGGTTCAGGCGGGTGGCCGCGAGGAAGGCGATCGAGCCGCCGAGGCAATAGCCGACCACGCCGACCTTGCCGGCGCCGGACAGCGCGCCGATGGCGGCCTTGGTGTCGCGCAGCATGGCGTCGACATCGATGTCGGCGAGGAATTTCCGCGCCGTCTCGACCTCCTCGGGCGTGTAGCCGCTCTCGAAGCCGCGCTGCTGGCGGTCGAACAGGGCCGGCGCGACCGCCGCGTAGCCGAGCGCCGCATAGCGGTCGCAGACGGCGCGGATGTGCGTGTTGACGCCGAAGATCTCCTGCACGACGACCACTCCGCCGCGAGGCCTTCCCGCCGGGTCGGCGCGGTAGGCGCCAAGCTCGAAGCCGTCCTCTGCGGTAAGCGTGATCATCTGGCCCATGGCTGCCCTCTTGTCCGTCGGTTGTCCGGTCCCCCCGGCTCTAGCACCGATCGGCGACGGAATCATGTTCGATCGGAATTCCGCTACCGGTGCTCCTCGACATTGGCTTCCACCAGTTCCTTGGAGAACCGTTCCAGGGCATCGATCTGGTGGGCCCAGCCGATCACCATGGGCGGCTCGGTGCGGGATACGACCGGAAGGTGCGGGTTTCCGGTCTCGTCGAAGCGGCGCAGGGCGACTTCGAGGATGTCGTCGGCCCTGAGGCTCGGCGTTTCCTCGGCTTCGATCGGTTGCGGCGTTTCACCGGAAGCGAGCGGGCGCATGAAGTCCGACACGCGGACGTTGCGGACGATGCGCCGGTGGGCGCCCTCGGTCAGGAACAGGCCGCGGCTTTCCAGCTGCCACTGGAAATAGGAACGGCCGTGGATCGCCCGGTTGAAGCCGTTGGCGATGGAGACGGTCAGAAGCAGCGCGATGGAGAGCGCGTAGCCGCCGGTGAGCTCGAACACGATCAGCGTCGTCGAGATCGGCGCGCCCAGCACCGCGCCGGCGACCGCGCCCATGCCAAGGATGGCGTAGAGACCATGGCTGGAGGCCATGTCCGGGAACGCGCTGGCGGCGATCAGGCCGAAGGCGCCGCCGGTCATGGCGCCGAGATAGAGCGAGGGCGAGAAGATGCCGCCGCCGAATCGGCTGGCCAGCGTGATGGCGGTCGCTGCGGTCTTCACGACGATCAGCGAAAGCATGATCGTCAGCGGCAGCTGATGCCGCAGCGCGAGATCGGTCGCCTCGTAGCCGACGCCGAGGATCTCGGGAAAGGCCAGGCCGATGGCGCCGACCGCCAGGCCGCCGACGACCGGGCGCAGGACCAGCGGCATCGGCGTGCGGCGGGCCAGCCAGTCGGTGCCGATCAGGCCGAACTGGAACAGGATCGCGACGAGCCCGCAGGTCAGGCCCAGCAGCGCGAAGGCCGGCACCTCCCAGTAGGACGTGACCTGATAGTGCGGCACGACGAAAGCGGGAAAATCGCCGAACCAGGTGCGCGAGATGACGGCGGCGACCGTCGAGGCGATGACGATCGGCACGAAGGCGGTGGGCGCGAAATGGCCGAGGATGACCTCGTGGGCGAACAGGACGCCGGCGATCGGCGCGTTGAACGAGGCCGAGATCGCCGCGGCGACGCCGCAGCCGAGCAGGGTGCGCCGCGCCGCCATCGGCAGGCTGAGCAGGCGCGTGAGCGCCGCGGCGATCGTCGCGCCGAGATGGACGACGGGGCCCTCGCGGCCGGCACTGGCCCCGCTGCCCAGCGACAGCGCGGAGATGAAGGCGCTGCCGAGGCCGACGCGCATGGTCAACTGGTGGGAGGGCAGGGCGCGCGCCTCGATGACGTCGGCGACGACCTCGACGCGCTTTCCGGGCATGAAATACTGGAGGATCAGCCCGACGATCAGGCCGCCGGCGGCGGGGGCGAGCAGCACCATCCACCAGGGCGCGGCGCGGGCGGCCGTGACGACGTGCTCGCTCATGGTGCCGAGCCAGGGCAGCTGGAAGACGGCGATGCCGAGCCGGAAGACGATGGCGCCGACGGCCGCCGCGATGCCGACGACGATTGCCGTCAGCCAGACGACCGGCTGGCGTGAGCCGATGAAGACGCGCACATTCGGGGCGATCCAGTCGCCAACCAAACCGATACCGCGACGCAACAGACCGATCATCCGGCCAAATTTCCCGCCGATATTCGTTTTCGATTTTCAAGACATACGCTGCTATGCGGATTCGTGCGAGACCGTGGCCGGTAATCCTCAAAAGGGTTGGATCGGAGCGCCGTTTCGGGAAATTCGCGTCGGCGCGACGCACGAGGCGGGCAGGGACCGGCCCCGGTCCGGAAACCGCCCGTGCTTGGCGGGTGTGTCGAGTCGGGTAATGTTTGCGGCCTGTATCCGCGTCCACGGGCGGCGCGCGTGTTCGGGCAGGGGACGGCGGGGTGGCGAAGAAGCAAGGCGAAACGCGGGGCGCGGAGGGGCGTTTCTTTCTGCTTGCCGCCCTGGTCGGCATCGGCGCCGGCGCCGGCGGCACCGCGCTGCATCTGTCCGTCGACGCGCTGATGACCTGGCCGCGGCTGCTGGTCGACCAGGTCGGCAAGGGCGTGCTCGCGGTCGTGCTGGCGGCGATCGTCACGGCCCTGATGACCTTGTTGTCGGCGGCGATCGTGCGCCGATACGCGCCGGAGGCCGCCGGAAGCGGCGTTCAGGAGGTCGAGGGCGCGCTGGAAGGCCTGCGGCCGCTCCGCTGGCGCAGGGTGTTGCCGGTCAAATTCGTCGCCGGCGTGCTGTCGCTGTCCTCCGGTCTCGTGCTGGGGCGCGAGGGACCCACCATCCATATCGGCGCATCCATCGCGGCGGCGGTGTCGGACTGGCGCAAACTGGGCAAGCTGGAACGTAACGGGCTGATCGCCGCCGGCGCCGCGGCGGGGCTCGCGGCCGCCTTCAACGCGCCGCTCGCCTCCGTGCTGTTCGTCATCGAGGAGACGCGCCGGCAATTTCCCTACACCTTCAAGACCTACATGGGCGTCACCATCGCGTGCGTCCTGTCGGCGTTCGTGACCGAGGACATCGCCGGGGTCGGGCCGGATCTCGATATCGCGGTGGCCGCCGTGCCGCTCTGGAGCCTGGCCGCCTTCCTCGGGCTCGGCCTGGTCATCGGCGCGCTCGGCGTCCTGTTCAATTTCCTGGTCCTCAGGGGCCTTAATCTCGCCGCCGCCATCGGCGCGCGCGCGCCCCACGCGATGCCGCTCGGCGTCGGGCTCGTGATCGGGGCCCTGGTCATCGTGCTGCCCGAGGCGACGATGGGCCACGAGGAGCTCATCCTCGATCTGGTCGCGGCGAAGAACGGGGCGTTTCTGCTGCTCGCCATCGTCGCGGTGCGCCTGATCACCTCCGTGGCGAGCTATTCGTCCGGCGTGCCCGGCGGCATCTTCGCGCCGATCCTGACGCTTGCGGCCTGCGCGGGTCTGGCCTTCGGCGGCGTGCTCGGCACGGTTCTGCCGGGCTTCGGGCCGATCTCCGTCGCTCTTGCGGTTGCCGCGATGGGCGGACTGTTCACCGCGTCCGTCCGCGCGCCGCTGGTCGGGGTTGTGCTGACGCTGGAGCTCACCGGCGCCTACGAGATCCTGCTGCCGGTCTTGGTGACGTGTCTGGTCGCCAACGTCACGGCGGAATGGCTCGGCGGGCGGCCGATCTACGAGCAGCTGCTCGACCGTACGCTGAAGCGGGCGGGGATCGAGCGCGCCAGGCCGGAACGCGAGACGAGCGGCCTCGCCTGATGGCCTAGCGCCTGACCTTCATCACCCGGCCGACCTGCGGCGGGACCGGCAGCCCGGCATGGGCGGCCTGCATCGCCTGAAGGCGTTCCAGCACGTCGTCCGGCCACCGGGACGCCTTTCTCGCGCTCATGTCGACATGCAGCGACATCTGCTCCAGCGTGGCGGCGGTCCAGCCCTCCTCGGCATGCACCAGTTCCTCGAAGAAATGGGCGCGCTTGCCGTCGTGGTCGAGCAGTCGCAGGCGGACCTGGACCGGATCGTCCAGCCCGATCTCACGGAGGTAGCAGACATGCGCCTCGACGGTGAAAAAGGATGCCTGGCGGGTCTTCATGTAGTCCTCGCTCAGGCCGAGCAACAAGACCGCCTGGTCGATGCCGCGGTCGAACAGGACATGATAGTAGGCCATGTTCAGGTGGCCGTTGTAGTCGATCCAGTCCGGCTGGACGGTCATGACCGTCGAGACGAACGGGGCGGGTATCGTGGTGTCGGCTGGGAGATCGAGCATCATTCGGTCCATTGTGCCGCGGTTCAGCCTGGCAATGCCGTTTTGCGAACCGGGGCATTCTGCTAGTGTGCGGCGAACATTAACGGTTTTCGCCCCGCATGGAAGAGTGCGGTGGGCGTGAAAACCCGCGAAATCGGGTGAAAGGGCGCGAATGACGGGTACTGCGCAGTGGGGCGTGAGGCAGGCCGGCGATCTCGGCGCGGCTCTGGCGGCGCTGTCCGGCCGGTTCCATAACCGGCTGAGCACGGCGCAGGCGGTGCGTAAGCAGCACGGACACACCACCACCTGGCATGACAACATGCCCCCGGACGCCGTCGTCTTCGCGCAGTCGACCGAGGACGTGGTCGAGGTGGTCAAGATCTGCGCCGAACATCGCGTTCCGATCATCCCCTTCGGCACGGGAACGTCGCTCGAAGGCCAGGTAAACGCGCCGTATGGCGGCATATCGATCGATCTCAGCCAGATGGACCAGGTGCTCGACGTCCATGCCGAGGACCTCGACTGCGTGGTCCAGCCCGGCGTCACCCGCAAGCGGCTTAACGAGGAACTGCGGGCCACCGGGCTGTTCTTCCCGATCGATCCCGGCGCGGACGCCAGCATCGGCGGCATGGTCGGCACGCGCGCGTCCGGCACCAACGCCGTGCGCTACGGCACCATGAAAGACAACGTGCTGGCGCTGAAGGCGGTGATGGCCGACGGTTCGGTCATCCATACCGGCACGCGGGCGAAGAAGTCCTCGGCGGGCTACGACCTGACCAGGCTGCTCGTCGGCTCGGAAGGCACGCTCGGCATCGTCACCGAGATCACGTTGAAACTGCACGGCATTCCCGAGGCCGTCGCCGGTGGTGTCTGCCCGTTCCAGACGCTGGAAGACGCGTGCAACGCGGTGATCGCGACCATCCAGTCGGGCATCCCGGTCGCCAGGATCGAGTTGCTCGACGATTTGCAGGTGCGCGCCTCCAACGCCTATTCCAAGCTGGAGCTGAGCGAGGTTCCCACGCTGTTCCTGGAGTTCCACGGCACCGAGGCCGGCGTGAAGGAGCAGTCCGAGCTGTTCGGCCAGATCGCGGAGGATTTCGGCGGCGGCCCGTTCGAATGGGCCGAAGACCCCGACGTGCGGGCGACGCTGTGGCAGGCGCGGCATGATGCCTATTTCGCCGACCTGTACCTCCGGCCCGGGGTCGATGGCGTCGCCACCGACGTGTGCGTGCCGATCTCGCGCCTCGCCGAGTGCATCCTGGCGACCAAGGCCGATATCGACCGGCTCGGGCTGGTGGCACCGATCGTCGGGCATGTCGGCGACGGCAATTTCCACGTCTCGGTGATGGTCGACATGGACGACAAGGCCGAGGTCGCGCGCGTCGAGGAGTTCATGGGGACGCTGGTCGAGCGCGCCATCGCCATGGACGGGACCTGCACCGGCGAGCACGGTGTCGGTCACGGCAAGACAAAGTATCTCGAAGCGGAACTCGGCGGCGCCGTCGACGTGATGAAGACCATCAAAAAGGCGCTCGATCCACTGAATATTCTGAACCCTGGGAAAATTGTCCGCATATAGTAGCCGTTTAGAGGCAAGAGGAGGCGCGATGTCGCCTTTGCGGCGGAACCGTGTCTTCGCTGTCGGAAAACGGGATACGGCCAGGTGAATTCGTTCCTGCTATCGCTTGGAATTGCCGTCGCGCTCATCCTGATCGCGGCGTTCGGCGCGCCGTTCTTCATCGACTGGTCGAGCTACCGGACCTATTTCGAGACGCGCGCCACCGAGATGATCGGCCGGCCGGTCGTTTTCGAGGGCGATCTGAACGTCCGCATCGTGCCGTTCCCCAGCCTGATCGCCGACAGCGTGCGGATCGGCGAGCCGGGGTCCGGCGAGGGCATCGAGCGCCTCGACGTGCGCGCCGCCCTGACGCCGCTTCTGAGCGGCAGGCTGGACATCACCGACCTCATCCTCGAGCGGCCCCGTGCGGCACTGCGTGTCGACGGGGCGGGCCGCATCGCCTGGGGCGAGGCCGGCGACCTGACGCCGCCGGTCGATCCCGACCGCGTCGCCATCAAGCGCTTCGAGATCGTCGAGGGCCAGTTCGCCGTCGAGGACGCGCGCTCGGGCAAGACGCAGACGCTGACGGGCGTCAATCTGAGCGGATCGGCGACGTCGCTGCGCGGGCCGGTCAAGGTGGAGGGTGGCGGCGTCCTGGACGGCGAGCGCTACACGGTCAGGGTCGCGACGGGCCGCGTGACGGACGATGGCAGCGGCATGCGGATCAAGGCGTCGATCCTGCCGGCCGCCAGGCCGATGGCCGTGGAGCTCGACGGCGCGCTCCTGCGAATCGAGGATGTGCTGGCCTTCGACGGGCGGCTGATCATGGAACGCCCGGCGCCGGACCCGGATACCGCGACTTGGCGGATGGACGGCCGGCTGACCGCGTCCGCCGAGCAGCTGGTGCTGGAGGACCTGTCGGTCCGGCTCGGGACCGAGACGCAGAACGTGTCGCTCGCCGGCGCGGCCAACGTCCGGCTGGGCGCAGACCCCCGTTTCGACGCGGTGATCTCGGCGCGGCAGGTCGATCTCGACCGGGCGTTCGGAGCCGGGCCGGACAGTCCGGTCAGCCCGAACCAGGCGATCGCCAGGCTCGGCGCGCTGCTCGATCCGGACATCTTTCCGCTGCCCGGGCATCTCGCCCTCGACGTGGAGTCGACCGTGCTCTCCGGCGGGCTGCTCGAGGGCCTGTCCATAGACCTGGAGGTCGACGAGGCGACGTGGTCGGTCGAGCGGGCGACGGTATCGGCCCCGGGGCGCACCAGCCTCGGGCTGGCCGGCACCATCGGCTTCGGCGGCGATGCGCCGGTATTCGACGGCGCCGCGCGGCTGTCGACCGATCAGGCGACGGTCTTCGCCAATTGGGTGTTCGGGCCGGAGGCGCGGCTGCCCGGTTTTGCCATTCCCGCCGGCGACCTGGACGCATCCGGGCAGCTGCGGATAGACGGCGCCGGCATGACCTTCGACCGCGCCGAGGTGCGCACCGGCGACTCGCGCATCGAGGGCTCGATCGGCTACCGCGCGCCCACCTCCGGATCGCGCGGGGCGGTGGCGCTGTCGCTGAGTGCGGACGAGCTGGACCTCAGCAAGCGCGGGGCGCGGCCCCTGCGCGACGAGATCACGGTGGCCGGCGCGATCGAGGCGCTTCTGTCGGGGGTCGACCTGGAGCTGCAGCTCGGCGTCGGCAATCTGGCGGTGGACACGATCCAGGCGCTTGACGTGCTGGTCTCCGGCCGGGTCTCGGAAGGCGACATGCGCTTCGACCGGCTGGAGGTCGGCGATATCGGTGGGGCAAGGCTGGCCGGCGGCGGCGAGATCCTGAGCTTTGCGAAGACGCCCGACGGCAATCTCGGTCTCGAGGTTTCGGCCCGGTCCCTGACCGGCGTCGTCGCGGCGCTGCGTGCGCTGGAGCTGCCCGTGCTCGCCGATGCCCTGGCTGAACGGGCGCAATCCCTGGTTCCCGCCGATGTTACGATCGATCTGTCGGCGACGCGCACGGAGACGGGCAGCAGGGGCACGCTGACGCTTGCCGGCACGCTCGACGGCAGCCGGCTCGACGGCAGTTTCGGCTATGACGGGGCCATGGACGATCTCGGCGCGGCGGCGATCACCGTGTCCGTCGACGCGGCCAATCCGGACGGGGCCGGACTTGCCCGGCAGATCGGCCTGATCGCGACGGAGGCCGGCGCCGTCCCGGGCCGGGTGTCGCTGACGGCGAAGGGCCGGCCGCACGATGCGGTGACCTTCACGCTGGAAACGGCCGGAATCGGCATCGACGGCAGCGCCGAGGGAAGCGCGCGCTTGCCGCGCGCCGGCGGCAAGGAGATCTCGGCGGAAATCGGGATCGGAATCGCCGATGCGGAGGCGATGCTTGCGCTCGCCGGCATCGCCCTGCCGCCGGACGGCGCCACGGGACTGCGGATCGACGGCACCCTGTCGGTGACGGACGACATCTGGCGGATGTCGGGGCTGACGATCGGACATGGCGGGGATCCGATCACCGGCGCGCTGACGGTCGATCTGGGCGGCGCGGAGCGGATCGTCGGCGGTAGCCTCGAAACCGCCCGTATCGATCTCGCCTGGCTGCTCGGATCGCTGGTCGGCACCGACGCCGTGCAGTTCCCGGACGCCGCGTACGGCGATCCCGCGTGGCCGTCCATGGCGCTGATCCCGGCGAGGAAGCCGGGCTGGCGCGGCCGGATCGATCTTCAAACGCCGGTATTCACGCTGTTCGACGGTCTGGCGCTGAAGGGGGCGGAAACGACCTTCAGCTTCGACGCGCGGCGCGTGTCGCTCGAGACCCTGCGGGGCGACCTGGTCGGCGGGCGCCTGACCGCCGGGTTCGACCTGACCGAGGCCGACGGCGTCGCGGTGCTGTCCGGCCGGGCCGAGCTCGTCGACGGGCGCCTGGAGGAAATCGCGTGGAAGGAGCGCGGCAGGGCGGTCGCGACCGGTGCCGTATCCGCCGGCGTCGAATTCGACGGGCGCGGCCGCAGCCTTGGCGCCATCGTGTCGTCGCTTTCGGGGACCGGCTCTTTCCGGGTCACCAACGGCGCGCTGCGGCGGTTCAACCCGAATGCCTTCGACCAGATCGTCAGCGCCGCCGACGCCGGGCTCGATCTCACGGAGGAGCGGGTTCGCGAGACCTTCGCGGCCCACCTGGATTCCGGCAGCCTGCCGTTCGATACGCTGGAAGGCGCGTTCTCGATCACCTCCGGCATCCTGCGGGCGAGCACGATCCGCATCGACGCCGAGGCGCTGACGTCGTTCGCTTCGGCAACGGTCGACCTGCCCGTGCTCGGGCTCGATTCCGAATGGACGTTGAAGACCGACGCCGGGGAGGAAGGCGGACGCAGCCGCGAGGTCGGCGTCGTGTTCGCCGGGCCGATCGACGCGCCGACGCGTCAGATCGACGTCAGCCCGCTGCTCGGCTACCTGACCGTGCGCGCCTTCGAGCAGGAAGTCGAACGGCTGGAGAAGCTGCAATCGGAAATCCTCGAGCGGCAGAAGCTCGGCCGCGAACTGATCCGCCAGGGCGAGGAGCGGGCGCGCCAGGACCGCGAGAGCCAGGACCGCGAGCGACGGCTGGAGCAGGACGCCGCGGCGGCCGCCGAGAAGGCCCGGGCGGAAGCGCAGGAGAGGGCGCGCCGGGCAGCGGAAGAGGCGGCCGCGGAGGAGGCTAGGCGCCGGGCAGCGGAAGCAGCGGAAGCAGCGGCCGCCGAGGAAGCCAGGCGACGGGCCGAGGAAGAGGCGCGCCGTCGGGCCGTGGAGCAGGCGCAACCGCCCACCCAGCCGCCGCCCACCCAGCCGCCGCCCACCCAGCCGCCGCCCGTGCAGCAACCTGCGGTGCAGGCGCCTCCCCAGCCGCAGGCGCCGCTGCCGCAGCTGGAGTCGAACGGCGGACCTGTCGGGATCGAGGATACGTCCGAACTGCAGCGCCGTATCGAGGAGATCCTGCGCGAGGTTCCCTCGGCGCGGGACGGCGACTTGCCGGTCGGAGGCATTATCGCGCGCGAGCCGGTCGCGCCTCAGCCGCCGGCAACAGCCCCCGTGCCTGGCACGCCTCCCGTGCCCGGAACGCCGGCGCCCCCGCTCGGTGCACCGTTGGTGATCTTGCCGCAGCCGGGCCAGCCCCAGATCGGGCCACTTCAGCCCGGGCCCACCCAGATCGTGCCGCCGCAGACGATCATCCGTGAGACGCCGGACCCGGTCGTGGAAAATCCGGTGGAACCGGACGACAGGGTCTTCCGCTAGGTTCGTCCCGGATCGCGCCTGCCGCGAAAATAGGCGAGGACATGAACGCGGATCGCCGACGACAGGCCGCGCGGGCCGCGGCTTTCGTCGATCTCGGCAATCAGGCTCGACGCCGATATGCCGCGTTCGCCGGCGATGTCGCCGAGCGCCTGCCAGAACTCGTCCTCGAGGGAAACGCTGGTGCGGTGGCCGGCGACGGTGACCGAGTGCTTGCGTTCGTCGGCTGATCCCCGGGCGCTCATTCGCCTTCCTCGTCGTCCAGGCGATGGCCGGCGAGATCGCGGTCAGCCTTGTCGGCGCGCGCCTTGTCGAGCTCCCTGTCCGCCTTGCGGCGTCCGAATTTCGCCCGGTTCTCGGTGGCCCGCGCCTGCTTTTCGGCGCGGGCCTTCTTCTTGCGGGCCTTGTTCAGATTGACGATTTCGGCCATCGGGCCTCCTGCCGTCCAATCCAATGCCACGGGTGCGACGGGTGCTGGCGCCCCGATCAGTCCGGATGCACCATCTTCTCCGGCCGGACGATCTCGTCGAACTCGGCCTCCGTCACATAGCCGAGACGGGTGGCCTCCTCGCGCAGCGTCGTTCCGTTCTTGTGCGCCGTCTTCGCCACTTCGGTCGCCTTGTCGTAGCCGATCGTCGGGGCGAGGGCGGTGACCAGCATCAGCGAGCGTTCCATAAGCTCCCGGATGCGTTTCTCGTCGGCCTTGATGTCGACGACGCAGTTGTCGGTGAAGGAGATCGAAGCATCCGCGATCAGCCGGATCGACTGCATCATCGCGTTGGCCATGACCGGCTTGTAGACGTTGAGCTCGAAGTGGCCCTGGCTGCCGGCGAAGGTGATGGTGGACTGGTTGCCGAACACCTGGCAGCAGGCCATCGTCATCGCCTCGCACTGGGTCGGGTTGACCTTGCCGGGCATGATCGATGAGCCGGGCTCGTTCTCCGGCAGGATCAGCTCGCCGAGGCCGGAGCGCGGACCGGAGCCGAGGAGGCGGATGTCATTGGCGATCTTGAACAGCGAGGTCGCCACCGTGTTCAGGGCGCCGTGGGCGTAGACATACGCGTCATGGGCGGCCAGCGCCTCGAACTTGTTGGGCGCGGTACGGAAGGGAAGGCTGGTGATCGCGGCGACCTTGGCGGCGAATTTCTCCGCGAAGCCCTTCTTGGTGTTGAGGCCGGTGCCCACCGCCGTGCCGCCCTGGGCGAGGTCGTAGAGGCCGTCGAGGCCCTCCTTCACGCGGCGGATGCCGAGTTCCACCTGCGCGGCGTAGCCCGAGAACTCCTGACCGAGCGTCAGCGGCGTGGCGTCCTGCGTGTGGGTGCGGCCGATCTTGATGATGTCCTTGAATTCCTTCGCCTTCCTGTCGAGCGCGGCATGCAGGTGCTGCAGCGCCGGGATCAGCGATCGGTTGAACTCCTCGGCCGCGGCGATGTGCATGGCGGTGGGGAAGGTGTCATTGGAGGACTGGCCACGGTTGACGTGGTCGTTCGGATGGACCGGGGTCTTCGACCCCAAGGTGCCGCCGAGCAGCTCGATCGCGCGGTTCGAGATCACCTCGTTGGCGTTCATGTTCGACTGGGTGCCCGAGCCGGTCTGCCAGACGACGAGCGGGAAATGGTCCGTCAGCTTGCCGTCGATCACCTCCTGGGCGGCCTCGGAAATCGCCTTGGCGATCTTCGGGTCGAGGTTGTCCTGCTCCTCGTTGGTCTCCGCGGCGGCCTTCTTGATGATGCCCAGCGCGCGGACGACGGCCGGCGACATGCGCTCTCCCGAGATCTTGAAGTTGCCGAGCGAACGCTGGGTCTGGGCGCCCCAGTAGCGATCGGCGGGAACTTCGAGCGGGCCGAAGGAATCGGTTTCGGTGCGAGTCGACGACATTCTTGGTGTCCTCAGGCGATTGATGAAGGAATTTCGCCGGCCTTCTAGCACGCCTTGCCGGACATCGGAATTCGCCCGGGGCCGCAAAACGTATCGATTGTACGGATTTTAGGGCGTAAGCCCGGCACGGCTATGCGGCTGGGGCGATGCGGCTGGGGCGATGCGGCTTGACGGAGCCGTCAGTTCTTCTTGCGGAACGTGTCGAGGCTGACGACCTCGGCACCCTGGGTTTCCTCCGGCTCGGTCCCGGTATCGGGGGTGTCCTCAGCCGCTTCCGCGGCAGGCGCGGCCTTGTCTTTCTTCCGCCTGGCCGGCTTGGCGGGGGACGGCGCGGGCTCGGTCGCCGCCGGAGCCGTGGTCTCGGTCGCCTCTATCGCCTCGCCGGCGTCGTTGGCTTCCTCCGGCAGGCTGGTTTCGAACTGCAGGCCGAACTGGACGCTTGGATCGAGGAAGCCCTTGATGGCGGAGTAGGGCACCACCAGGCGCTCGGGGATGCCGTTGAAGGACAGGCTCACGGAAAAGCCGGAGTCGGTGACCTCGAGGTCCCAGAACTGGTGCTGCAGCACGACGGTCATCTCTTCCGGATAGCTTTCGCGCAGCCGGTTGGAGACGCGCACGCCCGGCGCGGTGGTCGAGAAGCCGATGAAGAAGTGATGGTCGCCGGGAAGGCCGTTCTTGGCGACGTCGGCGAGCACGGTGCGCACGACGCCGCGAAGCGCGTCCTGGGTCAGCAGATCGTAGCGAATGAGATCCTGCGCCATTGCCTGCCCTGGTAGCCCCCCGTCGAAATCCCGCTTTACAACGAATACGGCCGTCAGCGCGGCCGTGAAATTAAGTGGAGGCTTCTGTTGCCAGGTGCCTCCGAACCCCGCCTGACGGAGCTAACCCGTCAGGGCTTGGATCGGTGTTTCAAACCGCCTTACGCGGCCTGAGCAACCGGAGCATAGTTGTCGTTGGCAACTATAAAGATGGCCCGATACGGTGGTACCATGCCGAGCGAAAGTCCGCCCTTTACGCCCTCGTCGATCCTGTTTCGCCCCCGCCACAGCCGACCGACATCCGGTTCGATCGGTTCTGGTGGAGGCGCCGGGTACTGCCCCCGGGTCCGATGGGTTTATTCCGACGGCGGTTTATCGCCATAGTCGGCTTGCGCCGACGAACCCAATATAGGGACGGAATCGGGCCGTGAAAAGGCGCACGCCCGACCGGAAAAGCGAAACGGGATAATCGGATCGCCAAAAACGGGGGAATTGAGCCATGAGCGTGACGATCGAGCGCGACGGCGGGGTCTGGACCGTCGTCCTGACCCGGCCGCAGGCGCGCAACGCCGTCGATCCCGATACGGCGGAGGCGCTGGCCGCGGCCTTCGGCGCCTTCGAGGCGGATGAAACGGCCTCCGTCGCGGTGTTCTGGGGCGCGGGCGGCACGTTCTGCGCCGGTTTCGACCTGAAGCACGCCGCCGGCGGGGCCGCCGAGATCGGCGAGCTTTCGTTCTCCGAAACACCGTCAGATGATCGCGTGGGCGATCCGACGGGCGATCCGCGCGGGCCGATGGGACCGACGCGCATGCAGCTGTCCAAGCCGGTGATCGCCGCGGTTTCCGGCCCGGCGGTCGCAGGTGGCATGGAGCTGGCGCTGTGGTGCGACATGCGGGTGATGGAGGAGGATGCCTATTTCGGCGTCTACTGCCGCCGCTGGGGGGTGCCGCTGATCGATGGCGGCACGATACGCCTGCCGCGCCTCGTCGGCATGGGCCGGGCCATGGACCTGATCCTGACCGGGCGAAAGGTGGCGGCCGACGAGGCGCTGCGCATCGGCCTGTGCGACCGGGTGGTGCCGCCCGGACAGGCGCGCGCGGCGGCGGAGGACCTGGCCCACGAGATCGCGCGATTTCCCCAGATGTGCCTGCGGGCCGACCGGGCGTCGGCCTATGCCCAGTGGGACATGGACATGCGGGCGGCGCTGCGCCGGGAGTTCGAGGGCGGGCTGCCGGCCCTGAAGGCCGAGGGCATCGGCGGCGCGGCGCGGTTTGCCGGGGGCAAGGGACGCGGCGGCGACTTCAACGCGATTTGAGTTGGCCGCGCGGTCGCGGTGGTGGATGCTGCCGACTGGTCTTGCGACCGGGGCCTGTCACCGGGGAGAGAACGATGGATCGATCCGCCTTCCTTGGTACCGTGTTGGGCGCGGCCGCGCTGGCGGTGTTTTTTGCCGGTCCGGCGCGGGCGGACGCGATCGACGGGACCTGGTGCGCCGCCGACGGCCGGATCATGGAAATCCACGGTCCCGCCATCACCACGCCGGGCGGCACGGAGGCGATCGGCGACTACAGCCGCCACGCCTTTTCCTACGAGGTTCCCGACGGCGAGACGGCCGCCGGCACGACCGTGCGGATGGTGCTGGCGAGCGAGGACATCATTCACCTGAAAGTCGGCGAACAGGCCGCCGATCCCGAGGTCTGGCAGCGCTGCGACACGGTCAGCCGGCTTCATGTCATCCCTTCGGTCTCGATGTTGATCAGCCGGCCGCAATGCTTGCAGTGGATCGCGTCGGGATCGTGCAGCGTCAGGCCGCAGTCGGGGCAGGTGTAGCGGACCTTGTTGGGCCGGAAGACCGTCTGCACCAGGCGCAAAAACAGGGCCACGCCGACCACCATGATGACGATCGACAGCAGGCGGCCGTTGCGGTCCTGAAGGGTGATGTCGCCGAACCCCGTCGTCGTCAGCGTCGTCACCGTGAAATAGAGCGCGTCCAGATAATTGCTGATCTGCGGATTGATCTCGTCCTCCAGGACGTAGACCAGCGCGGTGATCGTGAACACGAAGACGGCGAGATTGATCAGGCTGTGCAGCACCTCCTCGTTGCGCCGCACGAACGGCACGTCGCGCCGCAAATCCCGCATGACGTGATGGGAACGCAGCAGCCGCAGCGAGCGCAGCACCCGCAGGAAGGCCAGGTTCTCGAAGAACAGCGGCAATAGCAGCGAAACGATGATCAGCACGTCGGCGATCGACGTGATCTGGAGCAGGTAGGCCGACTTGCTCCGGGAGATCCAGAGGCGCGCCACGAAGTCGAGCGTGATCGGGATCACGATGATGATGTCGAGCACGATGATCCACGGCGGATTGTGCAGCGGCGTCGTCAGGATGAAGAACGCGATCAGCGCCAGATCGAAGACCAGAAGACCATAGCGGAACCGGCTCGCCCGCTTGTCGGTTCCCTCGTAGAGGCGGATGAGCTGCGCCTTGCGCTTGCGCCACCGGGCGGCGCGGGGGGATTCGGTCTTCCCCGTCGCGCGCGCAGTCTTGTCCGTCGCGGGTTTCCGCGCCGCCTTCGCGGCGGTTCCCCCGGCGGTCTTGGCGCCTTGCTTCTTTGCCGCCCTTGCCATGAACGACAGCAGACCCGATCCCGCTGCCGAGGTCCAGATGCCCGCGGCCGCAGGCTATCCGGCGCCGATCAGCCGAGAAGGCCCGCCTTCGCCAGGCCCTCGCGGATCGGCTGGGTATATTCGGGCCGCTGGAACGGCAGCCGGCCGACATGGGCGTCGAACGAATAGCCCGGGTTGATCGCCTTCAACTCGCCCCAGACCCGCCGCGCCTCGTCGATCTCGCCGAGGTGGCCGAGCGTGGCGGCCAGATAGGCGCGCGACATGTCGGTTTCGGGAACCTGCAGAATGCGGGCGCGCAGTTCGGCGGCGGCGGTTTCGTACTTGCCGGACAACAGGTGGGCGAGGCCCAGGAAATGCAGGTAGCTGTGGCCGTTCGCCGGATCCAGGCGCAGGGCGCGCTCGATCTCCGGGACGGCCGCGTCCGGTTGCCCGCCGAAGATGTGGCGGACGCCCTTGGAGTTGATGGCCGGCGCGAAGTTGGGGCTTAGCGCGAGCGCCTTCTCGACCTCGACTTCGGACCGGTCGTAGTCCTTCGAGAACCCGGCGGCGACCGAGGCCACGTAGTGGCAGTAGGGATCGTTCGGCGCCTTTTCGACCGCCTGGTCGGCATAGCGCATCGCGGTCTCCAGCGATCGATCGGGTTCGTCGCTCCAGCGGTTCTGGAAGTCGTAGAGATAGGCCATCGCCATCCCGCCGTAGGATTCGCCGTAGTCGGGATCGAGCGCGATGGCGCCCTCGAGCATGGCGACGGCGCGGCGGAAGATCGCGGCGTCCTTGGCCGCGCCGTGCAGAAGGGCGCGGGCGCGCAGGACCAGATCATGCGCCTCCACGCTCGTCGTCGCTTCGCCGGACAGGCGGGCGGATTCGGATGCGCTCAGCTTCACCTTCAGCGCGTCGACGATCATCCGCGTCACCTCGTCCTGAAGCTCGAAGATGTCGATCAGGTCGCGGTCGTAGCGCTCCGCCCACAGGTGCGCGCCGTTGGCCGCGTCGATGAGCTGGGCGTTAATGCGCACCCGGTTGCCGGCCCGGCGGATCGAGCCTTCCAGCACCGACTTCACGCCGAGTTCGCGGGCGACCGTGCGGATGTCGATGCTCCGGCCCTTGTAGGCGAAGCTCGAGTTCCGCGCGATCACGATCAGGCCGGCGACCTTCGACAGGTCGGTGATGATGTCCTCGGAGATGCCGTCGGAAAAATACTCCTGCTCGGGATCGCCGGACATGTTGTCGAACGGCAGCACCGCGATCGAGGCCCGGCCATTGGACTTTTGCGCCGGTTCGGGCGTCTGCCGATCCGGCTGGGCGGCCGCCCCGTCGCCGTCGGGATGCCATTTCCATGTGCGGATGGGGCGGTCGATGTTCTTGGCGCTCACCTCGCCGCAGTCGCTGAAGGTGACGTCGATCCTGCCCTGGACGCTTTCGTTGACGATCGAGGAGATGCACACGCCGCCGGGCTCCGCCAGGGATTCCAGGCGCGCGGCGATATTGACGCCGTCGCCGTAGATGTCGTCGCCCTCGATGATGACATCGCCCAGATTGACGCCAATCCGCAGGACGATGCCGTCGCCGTTGGACCCGGCCGCCGCCTTGACCGCGCGCTGGATGGCCAGCGCGCACCGCACCGCGTCGAGCGCGCTGGCGAACTCGACCAGGGTGCCGTCGCCAACGAGCTTGACCACCCGCCCGTTGTTCTCCGCGACCGTCGGATCGAACAGGGTCTCGCGATGGCGCTTGAGCGCTTCGAGCGTGCCGGCCTCGTCGACCCCCATCATGCGGGAATAGCCGACGACGTCGGCTACCAGAATGGCCGCGAGCCGCCGATTTGTGCGTATTTCGGGCATGTCCCATTCGTAGCGGATAATCGCCGGAGCCGATAGTCCGGCAATAGCGCCGCGACACGGGACACATGCGCAAGAGAATACGCCGGGTTCCCGCGATTCTTCCGGAGAATCCGGTCCCGTGCCCGTTCGGGGGCGGCCACCGCTGAACGCGGCGGCGGAATCGCGTAGACTGGAGCGCCGAGACTGGAAACCGCCATGCGCCAATACCAAGACCTGCTGCGCCGCATCCTGGATGATGGCCTGAGAAAGGACGACCGCACCGGCACGGGCACGCTCAGCGTGTTCGGCCATCAGATGCGCTACGATCTCGCCGAGGGCTTCCCCATGGTGACGACCAAGAAGCTGCATCTGAAGTCGATCGTCCACGAACTGCTCTGGTTCCTGAAGGGTGATACCAACATCGCCTATCTGAAGGCGCACGGCGTCAGGATCTGGGACGAATGGGCCGACGAGAACGGCGATCTCGGTCCGGTCTACGGCCACCAGTGGCGCTCGTGGCCGACGCAGGACGGAGGGACGATCGACCAGATTTCGCAGGTGGTCGCGCAGATCCGCTCCAATCCGGATTCGCGCCGCCTGATCGTCACCGCCTGGAACCCGGCCGACGTGGAGAAGATGGCGCTGCCGCCGTGCCACTGCCTGTTCCAGTTCTGGGTGGGCGACGGCAAACTGTCGTGCCAGCTCTATCAGCGTTCCGCCGACGTGTTCCTCGGCGTGCCGTTCAACATCGCCTCCTATGCGCTGCTCACCATGATGGTGGCGCAGGTAACAGGTCTGAAGCCCGGCGACTTCGTGCACACGCTCGGCGACGCGCATCTGTATTCGAACCATATCGAGCAGGCCCGGCTGCAGCTTTCGCGCGCGCCGCGCCGCCTGCCGACGATGCACATCAATCCGGCCGTCACCGACATCTTCGGCTTCGTCTACGAGGATTTCGCGCTGGAAGGCTACGACCCGCACCCGCACATCAAGGCCGAGGTGGCCGTCTAGGCCGCCCCACGGCATTTTTCCGGAGCACGCATGCCGATCCATCTGGTGCATCTGATTGTCGCCATCATCGCGGAAGTCATCGCGACGTCGGCGCTCAAGGCCTCGAACGGCTTCACGGTGCTTGTGCCGTCGATCGTCGTCATCGTCGGCTATGCGATCGCGTTCTATTTCCTAGCCCTGACGCTCAAGGTCATGCCGGTGGGCGTGACCTATGCGATCTGGTCCGGCCTCGGCGTGGTGCTCGTCGCCATTGTCGGGGCGGTCCTGTACCGGCAGGTCCCGGATTTCTGGGCGATGCTGGGGATCGCCCTGATCATGGCGGGGGTCATCGTCATCAACCTCATGTCCAAGACGGTGACGCATTGAAGACGGTCGCGGGGGACCATGCCAAAAACCGATAAGCCCGGACGCGACGGCCGTATCGCCATCCGTCCCGCCTGGCCCGGCGAGGCGGGGCTGGTGCTGTCCTTCATCCGGGAACTCGCCGAGTTCGAGAAGCTCGGAGACGAGGTGACCGCGAGCGAGCAGCGCATCGACCGGGCGCTGTTCGGGCCGATGCCGCGCGCCTTCTGCGACATCGCCGAGTGGGAGGGCGAGCCGGCCGGCTTCGCGCTGTGGTTCTACAATTTCTCGACCTTCCGCGGGCAGCACGGCATCTACCTGGAAGACCTGTTCGTGAAGCCCGGGTTCCGGGGCAAGGGGATAGGCAAGGCGCTGCTCGCCCGCCTCGCCCGGCGCTGCGTCGAGGAGGGGCTGGGCCGGCTCGAATGGTGGGTGCTCGACTGGAACGAGGCGGCGATCGACGTCTACCGCTCGCTCGGCGCCGAGGCGATGGACGAGTGGACGGTCTTCCGGCTCAGCGGCGAGGCGCTGGACCGGCTGGCGGGGCAAGTGGAATGACCATTCGACTTTCGATTATCGTCGCCATGGCCGAGAACCGCGTCATCGGGCGCGACAACGGGCTGCCGTGGCGGCTGCCGACGGACCTGCGGCACTTCAAGGCGTTGACGATAGGCAAGCCGGTCGTCATGGGCCGCAAGACCTTCGACTCGATCGGCCGGCCGCTGCCGGGACGCGACAACATCGTGGTCACGCGCGGCACCGAGATCGCCTCCGATCAGATCCACGTCGCCTATTCGCTGGGCGAGGCGGTGGGCCTGGCCGGGGATTTCGCCCGCGACCGCGGGCTCGACGAGATCTTCATCATCGGCGGCGCGCAGATCTACGAGGAGGCGATCGGCCGGGCGGAGCGACTTTATGTCACCGAGGTCGCCGGGACGCCCGACGGCGACGCCTATTTCCCGGTCATCGATCCGAGGCTCTGGCACGAGGTTTCCCGCGAGGGGCCGGTGCGGGGCGAAAAGGATTCCGCGCCGATGACCTTCGTGGTCTACGAGCGGGTCATTTGAAAGGCACTTTTTGTGGGCTGCCGGAACCGGGTCCGGACAATGCGCGACGGCCGGATGGCTTGTTCACACTAGGTTAGGCCTAAACGGCCAAATTCGGTGGCCTGTCCGGGGGGGCTAATCGATCCGGATAGCGACGAGAACAATTATGACAGGAAAATAAAAATGATGGATCGACGCGGCGTACTTGGTTTGTCAGTCCCGGCGGCTCTTGGGGTTATGACCCTGCCAGCGGCGGCGGAGCGACGTCTGAGGTTCAATATCGACGAGCCGTTGCAAAAGATCGCCCAACTGCCCGGCACGTCGAGCTACAAATTCGAGGTCGGAACGAACGGCACCATTTTCAATGCTGCATACCGCTCGGATGTTCCGATGTTCGTCGGCAGCGCGGTCAAGACATTCTTCCTTCTGAAGTTCCTCCAGGACGTGGAGCGCGGCAAGAAGTCGGAATCGGACTTGCTGCCGGTCAACAATAAAATCCGTTCCCTCAGCAGCCCGGTTTTTCTGAATTTGAGGGGAGAGGCGACGGCCCGCTCGCTGCTCGAGGCGATGATCACGCACAGCGACAATACGGCAACCGATGCCATCCTGAAGAGCGTCGGCCCGAATCGGGTTCGCAGGCTGATCAGGCGCATGGGTCTGAAATCCATCAGGTTTCCGGGATCCACCCGGCTCTTGTTCTCCTATCTCGCCGGAGCGCCCTACGGCGTCGACAAGGGATGGCGGGGCATGAAGGCGATCATGCAGGACAAGCTGTTCGGCTTTCCCCGGTCCCCGGACAACGGCCGCGAGACGATGAAGGGGTCGGCAGATGACTTCGTCGAGTACTATACGCGGGCTCTTTCCGGCGAATTCTTCAAAAGCCCGGCGACGCTGACGGAGTTCAAGAGAATCCAGGCCACGGCGGATGCCATCTCGCGCGTCGTTCCCGCCGATACGGCGGCCTACGCCAAGGGCGGCAGCATCGAGTGGCTGGAATTCAATGCTCTATGTCTGCCCGGCCAGATGATCGTCTGCGGAACCCCGGTCACGTTCTGCGTCACCGTGAACTGGGATGGTCCTCCTGATACGATCCCCGTAGTCTCGGGGCAGTTGGTGGAGGCGATGTCCGAAATCTTGCTGGAAATCGCCAAGACGCTGGCGCCCGGGCAGTACAGCTAGGCATTCGGCCCCTTTGTCGGGTATTCACGCTGCGGACTACAGGTGCCGCTGTTTGTTTTGAAAAGGAGATCACAGGTATGAAATCTCGCGCCGCTGTGGCCTTCGAGGCCGGTAAGCCGCTCGAAATCGCCGAAGTGGACCTAGAGGGCCCGAGGGAGGGCGAGGTCCTGGTCGAGATCAAGGCGACCGGCATCTGCCACACCGACGAGTTCACGCTTTCGGGCGCCGATCCGGAGGGCCTGTTCCCGGCGATCCTCGGCCACGAGGGCGCGGGCGTCGTCGTCGACGTGGGGGCGGGCGTGAAGAGCCTCAAGACGGGCGACCACGTCATCCCGCTCTATACGCCGGAATGCCGCGAGTGCCCGTCCTGCCTGTCGCAGAAGACCAATCTGTGCACGGCCATCCGCGCCACCCAGGGCCAGGGCCTGATGCCCGACGGCTCGTCGCGGTTCGCGCTCGATGGCAAGCCGCTGTTCCACTACATGGGCACGTCGACGTTCTCGAACTTCACGGTGCTGCCGGAGATCGCGCTGGCGAAGATCCGCGAGGACGCGCCGTTCGACAAGGTCTGCTACATCGGCTGCGGCGTCACCACCGGCATCGGCGCGGTGATCAACACGGCCAAGGTCGAGGAAGGCGCCACCGCCGTCGTGTTCGGCCTCGGCGGCATCGGCCTCAACGTCATCCAGGGCCTCAGGCTCGCCGGCGCCGACATGATCATCGGCGTCGACCTCAACAATTCCAAGAAGGAATGGGGCGAGCGATTCGGCATGACCCATTTCGTCAACCCGAGCGAGATCGGCGGCGACCTGGTGCCGTATCTGGTCGACCTGACCAAGCGCGGCGCCGACCAGATCGGCGGCGCCGACTACACGTTCGACTGCACCGGCAACGTGACGGTGATGCGCCAGGCGCTCGAATGCGCCCATCGCGGCTGGGGCCAGTCGATCGTCATCGGCGTGGCGCCGGCGGGGGCGGAGATCGCCACCCGTCCGTTCCAGCTCGTCACCGGGCGGGTGTGGAAGGGCACGGCCTTCGGCGGGGCACGCGGCCGCACCGATGTGCCGAAGATCGTCGAGTGGTACATGGACGGTAAGATCGAGATCGATCCGATGATCACCCACACCATGCCGCTTCAGGACATAAACAAGGGTTTCGACCTGATGCACGCGGGTGAATCGATCCGTTCGGTGGTGATTTTCTGAGAAAGCCGTCCGACCGTTGACTTTTTTGCCGGCGGAACCCACGTCTGCCGGAAATCCGACTTTCGTTGAAAGGCCGGGAACCCTGACATATAACCCCGGCAACGAACGAAACGCCGGAGACCGGCACAATTCCGACAAGGAGCATTCATGCCCTGGAGTAATCAAGGCGGCGGCAGCGGCGGTGGCTGGCGCGGAGGAAGCGGGGGCCCCTGGGGCAGCCCGCCGAGCGGCGGTGGAACAGGCGGACAGCCACCGGATCTCGAGGAAATCCTCCGACGCAGCCAGGACCGGTTGAAATCGGTCATGCCTGGCGGTTCCTTGGGCGGCAAGGGGCTTGCCCTGATCCTGCTGGTGCTGGTCGCGCTATGGGGCTTCAGCGGCGTCTACGTCGTGGAGACCGACGAGCAGGGCGTGGTGCTGCGCTTCGGCAAGTTCGTCGCGCAGACCGAGCCGGGCCTGCACTACCATCTTCCCTATCCGATCGAGACCGTGCTGACGCCGAAGGTGACGAAGGTCAACCGCATCGACATCGGCATGCGCCTGCTCGAGGACGGACGCTCCACGACGACGCGTGACGTACCGGAGGAAAGCCTGATCCTGACCGGCGACGAGAACATCATCGACGTCGACGTGTCGGTGTTCTGGCTCATCAACAACGCCTCCGATTACCTGTTCAACATCGAGAATCCGGAGTCGACCGTGAAAGCGGTGGCCGAAAGCGCCATGCGCGAGGTCATCGGTCGCAGCCAGCTGCAGCCGGTTCTGACCCAGGCGCGAGCCATCACCGAGCAGGACGTTCTGGAGCTGATCCAGCAGACGCTCGATTCCTACAAGGCCGGCATTCTGATCACCCAGGTCCAGCTGCAGAAGGTCGACCCGCCGGCGCAGGTCATCGACGCGTTCCGCGACGTGCAGGCCGCCCGCGCCGACCAGGAGCGGTTGCGCAACGAGGCCCAGGCCTACGCCAACCGGATCGTGCCGGAGGCGCGCGGTCAGGCCGCCCAGATCACCCAGGCGGCGGAAGCCTATCGCCAGCGCACCATCAACGAGGCGCGCGGTCAGGCCGATCGCTTCAGCAAGGTCTACGAGGAATACCGCAAGGCGCCCTACGTGACGCGCCAGCGCATGTTCCTGGAGACGATGGAGCGGGTGCTTGGCCAGACGGACAAGGTCATCATCGATGGCGACGCCGGCAGCGGGGTCGTCCCGTACCTGCCTCTCGATCAGTTGAACCGATCTACGCCCAGAGTGAACAGCAGTTCGGGAGCCGCACAATGAGACGCTCGTTCCTCATCGGATTTCTCGTCCTGATCGCCATCGGTCTGGCCACACTCTATGCGTCGGCGTTCACCGTGTACCAGACGCAGCAGGCGTTGATCCTGCGCTTCGGCGAGCCGCAGCGGATCATCACCGAGCCCGGGTTGCACTGGAAGGTGCCGCTCGCCGACCGTGTGGTGCTCATCGACAAGCGCATCCTGGCGCTCGACTCGCCGGCCCAGGAGGTCATCGCATCGGACCAGAAGCGTCTCGTGGTCGATGCCTTCGCGCGCTACCGGATCACCGACGCCCTGAAATTCTTCCAGGCGGCCGGATCGATCGAGGTGGCGGACTCGCGGTTGGCCTCGTTCCTCAACTCCGCCGTCCGGCGCGTGCTCGGCGATGCCAGTTTCGTCGCGGTTGTGCGCGATCAGCGGCAGCAACTGATGAACCAGATTACCGACCAGACCAACCGCCAGGCACAGAGCCTGGGGATCACCGTCATCGACGTGCGTATCCGCCGCGCCGATCTGCCCCAGGCCAACTCCGAGGCGATCTTCCGGCGCATGCAGACCGAGCGTCAGCAGGAAGCCGCGCAGATCCGGGCCGAAGGCGAGGAGGAAGCCCGCCGGGTTCGCTCGCGCGCCGATCGCGACGCCACGGTCATCGTCGCCGAGGCGAACCGCGAATCCGAGCAGGTTCGAGGCGACGGCGACGCGGAACGCAGTGCGATCTTCGCGGATGCCTACGGCAAGGACCGGGACTTCTTCGCCTTCTACCGGTCGATGCTCGCCTACGACGAGGCGTTGACCAAGCAGGACACCCGCTTCGTGCTGTCGCCGGATTCGGAGTTCTTCCGGTACTTCGGGTCCGCGCAGGGCTCGGCAGATCCGGGCGATGGAACGCGGGCGCCTGACGGGGGGGCCGCGACGAGCACGCCCGCTCAATGAGCGATCTGGTCGTCGCGCTCGGGCTGGTGCTGGTAATAGAAGGCGTGATCTACGCCGCATTTCCGTCCGGCTTGAAGCGGATGCTGGCGAGTGCGCTCGCCACGCCCGATTCGACGCTCCGCGCCGGCGGTCTTGCAGCCGCGGTCTTCGGCCTGTTGCTGGTCTGGCTGGTCCGGGGCTGACCGCCTACGGGCCGGGCGCACACGAATGCGTGACTACCGGCCGGGTCGCCTGCCGGTAGTATAGTCTGTTCCAAACAACGGCCGGCGCCGGTGCCAGAGCGCATCGGCGTTGCCCCTTGCAGGTAATCGGAGGCTTACACATGGCGGTTGAGCAACGGTCGTTTCCCCGTAAGTTGGGGCGCCGGATCGGGCGCGGGATCGGGCGTCTGGGGGCCGTCGCGTTGGCGGCGACCCTGATTGGCACCGCCGCGATTGGCGGCATTGGCGACGCCCGTGCGAAAGGCGCGCCGGATTCGTTCGCCGATCTGTCGGACTCGCTGATCGACGCGGTCGTGAACATCTCGACGACGCAACGCGTGTCGGGATCGCGCGGCCTGCCGATGCCGAACGTGCCGGAAGGCTCGCCCTTCGAGGAGTTCTTCGACGAGTTCTTCGACCGCAAGGGCGACAACGAGGAGGAAGACCGGCCGCGGCGGGTGAATTCCCTCGGCTCGGGCTTCGTCATCTCAGAGGACGGCATCATCGTCACCAACAATCACGTGATCGCCAAGGCCGACGAGATCGTCGTCAATTTCAACGACGGCTCCAAGCTTCCCGCCGAACTGATCGGCTTCGACGAGAAGACCGATGTGGCCGTCCTGCGGGTCCAGCCGCCGGAGCCGCTGAAGGCGGTGACCTTCGGTGATTCCGAATCGCTGCGGGTCGGCGACTGGGTGCTGGCGATCGGCAATCCGTTCGGCCTCGGCGGAACGGTGACGGCCGGCATCGTCTCGGCGCGCAACCGCGACATCAACGCGGGGCCCTACGACTCCTTCATCCAGACGGACGCGTCGATCAACCGGGGCAATTCCGGCGGGCCGCTGTTCGACATGGACGGCAAGGTCGTCGGCATCAACACGGCGATCATCTCGCCGTCGGGCGGCTCGATCGGAATCGGTTTCGCCGTCCCCGCCAATTTGGCCAAGAACGTCATCGGCCAGCTCATCGAGTATGGCGAGACCCGGCGCGGCTGGCTGGGCGTGCGTATCCAGACGGTGACCGACGACATCGCCGAGAGCCTCGGCATGGACGCGGCGATGGGCGCGCTCGTCGCCGGCGTCAGCGAGGACGGACCGGCCGAGGACGGCGGACTCGAGACCGGCGACGTCATCCTGGAGTTCGACGGCAAGCCCATCGACGAGATGCGCGAACTGCCGCGCGTGGTCGCCGACACGGAGATCGGCAAGGAAGTCGACGTCAAGGTGTTGCGCAAGGGCGAGGAGCAGATCCTAAAGGTCACCGTCGGCCGTCTCGAGGAGGGCGAGAAGCTCGCCGCGCTCGAGGACGCGCAGGACGAGGCGGAGCCGGACGGGCCGAAGAGCACCACCGTGAGCGCCCTCGGGCTCGACCTGTCGGACCTCAACGACGAACTGCGCGAGCGCTATCAGGTCGACGTGTCGATCGCCGGCGCCGTCGTCACCGAGGTCGATCCCTCGGGCCCCGCCGCCGAGCGGCAGATCCGCGCCGGCGACGTGATCGTCGAGGTGGCGCAGGAGAAGATCGCCTCGGCCGAACAGGTCCAGGACGAGCTCGGCAAGCTGAAGGACAAGGGCCGCAAGTCGGCGCTGCTGCTGGTTGCCAATCCGGCCGGCGAGCTGCGCTTCGTGGTCGTGCCCTTCGAGGACTGACCGGGCTTCATCGGAAGAATGCGGACGGCGGGTCGGAAACGGCCCGCCGTTTTCGATTCAGGCAGGTCGACTAAGGCGCTTTGCGTCAGGCGTTCCGTTTCAGGCGCGGAATTCGCTGGCCCGGTAACCCTGCAGGAACAGAAGCGCGGTGAGGTCGCCGTGGTCGATGCGCACGTCGGCGATTTCGGCGACGGCGGGCTTGGCCCGGTAGGCGACGCCGAGACCGGCAGCATCCAGCATGGCGAGGTCGTTGGCGCCGTCGCCGACGGCCAGCGACGCGTCGCCGGCGATGCCGAGCCGCTCGGTGAGCTCTTCGAGCGCCTGGCGCTTGGCGTCGCGGCCGAGGATCGGCTCGCGCACCACACCGATCAGCCGGTCGCCGTCGACCATGAGCTCGTT
Source organism: Microbaculum mangrovi (assembly GCF_051390635.1). Classification (NCBI taxonomy): domain Bacteria; kingdom Pseudomonadati; phylum Pseudomonadota; class Alphaproteobacteria; order Hyphomicrobiales; family Tepidamorphaceae; genus Microbaculum; species Microbaculum mangrovi. The sequence continues at coordinate 392,478 of NZ_JBPODT010000001.1, read as the reverse complement.
GGCACGGGTCTCGTCGAAGCCGACGCGGGCGGCGATCTGCTCGGTGAAGAAGGTGAATCCGCCGGAGACCAGCGCGGCATAGGCGCCGTTGGCGCGCATGGTGGCAACCAGCGCCGCGGCGCCGGGATTGACGGTGATGCGTTCCGCGATCAGGCGGTCGAGGGTGGCGATCTCGATGCCCTTCAACAGCGCGACGCGCTCGCGCAGCGCCGGCTCGAACGCGATCTCGCCGCGCATGGCCCGCTCGGTGATCGCGGCGACATGCTGCTTGAGGCCGACCAGGTCGGCCAGCTCGTCGATGCATTCCTGGCCGATGATGGTGGAGTCCATGTCGGCGATGAGCAGTTTCTTGCGCCGGCCGTCCGCCGGCAGCACGGCGACGTCGACGGGCGCGCCGCCCAGGCCGTCGCGCAGGCGGGCCTCCAGCGATTTCGGTTCGGCAACCGCCTGCGGCAATGCTATGTCGCAGGCAACCGCCTGCATCAGCCACCGCGGCGCGGCGCCGTCGACGCTGGCGCGGACGGTGTCCGCCAGCTCGGGCGTCACGGCGGGGGTGGCGGGATCGGAGATCAGAACGACGACGTGGGACATGAACGGTCGCGAAAAACCTGTTGTTGAGCGGGAAACCGGCGCGGTGCTGATCGCCGGGCCGACGGCCAGCGGCAAGTCGGCGCTGGCGCTCGAGATCGCCGAGCGCCTCGCCGGACACCGCGCGGCTACCGTCATAAACGCCGACTCGATGCAGGTCTACGGGGAGCTGCGCATCCTCACCGCCCGGCCGAGCCGGGAGGAGGAGAGCCGCGTGCCGCACCGCCTGTATGGGCACGTCCCGATCCAGACGCCCTATTCGGTCGGCCGCTGGCTCCAGGACGTCGCGGCCGCGCTACGCGAGACATGGGCCGGGGGCGGCATACCGATCGTCGTCGGCGGCACCGGCCTTTACTTCAAGGCGCTGACCGAAGGGCTGTCGCCGATCCCGGACATCCCCGAAGCGGTGCGGGCGTTCGTCCGCGGCCGGCTCGATGCGGAGGGCGCCGAGGCGCTGCATGCCGAGCTCGCCGTGCGCGACCGGGAGACCGCCAGCCGCATTTCGCCGCGCGATCCGCAGCGCATCGTGCGCGCGCTGGAGGTGCTGGCGGCGACCGGACGGCCGCTGTCGGACTGGCAGAAGGAGCCGGCCGCGGCGCCGCTGCTCGATCCGCGGTCGGCGCGGCGGCTGGTGCTGTGGCCGGACCGGGACTGGCTGCGCGCCCGGATCGACGCCCGTTTCGGGGCCATGCTGGCGGCCGGCGTGCTGGACGAGGTGCGCGCCGTCATGGACATGGACCTAGAACCGGATCTGCCCGGCTACCGCGCCCATGGCCTGCGTCCGCTGATCGGCCATCTTCGCGGCGAGATCGCGCTCGAGGAGGCCGCCGAGCGGACCAGGGCCGAGACCCGGCAATATGCCAAGCGGCAGTTCACCTGGTTCCGTCACCAGATGGCGGACTGGGAGCGGCTGGCGCCGGGGGAGGGGCTCGCCGACGTCCTGGTCGCCAACCGGCGGGAACCGTTCACGCGCGCCTAACGGCCCAGCTGCGGCTTCGGGATCGTGACGGACGTCTTCGCGCGGCTCGGCTTCCAGTTGCCGTTGCCACGGAAGATCGTCTTCAGGGCGTGCCTGCCCGGCTCCAGGGCGCCCAGACGCACGTTCGCCCGGCCGCGGCGCACCTTGAACGTGCCGACCTTGTGGCGGCCGTCGCGCACGATCAGCCTGCCGGCGGGGTGGCCCCTGGCCGGCGACAGTGCCTTAACCCGGACCTTCAGGCGGACGAGGCTCCTTGCGTTCGGCTTGCCTGGCCTGACCGCGATCTTCGTCGCGGTCTTGCCCTTCCGCACGACCTGCGTCAGGGGCGGAAAGGCGGTGGCATCGTAGACGCCGTCGCTGCCGTACTGGGCGGTGATGCGGCGTTTGCCGCCCCTCAGTTTCGTGGTCGAGATCGTCGCCTCGGCCCGGACGAGGGCCGTGCCGTGGCCGAAGCCGACAACGTCGACCGGGATGTCGCTGTCGGTCGGCGCGTTGCCGTCGCCGAGTTGTCCCCAATTGTCGTTGCCCCAGCACTTCACCGCGCTGCTCCTGGTCAGCGCGCAGCTGTGAAAGCTGCCGCCGGCAAGGGCGGCGGTGCTGCCGGCAAAGCCAATGACCGGCACCGGTGTGTTGGTGGCGATCGGAGCACCGCCATTGCCGAGCTGCCCGTAGGTGTTATTGCCCCAGCAGAATGCGGTGCCGGCGTCCGTCGCGGCGCAGCTGTAGCCCCAGGCGGTATCGATCGCGGCGACGCCGCTGCCGAGCCCGATGACCGCCACCGGCGCGTTGCTGTTGGCGTTGTCGCCATTACCGAGTTCGCCGCTCGTGCCGTCACCCCAGCACCAGGCGGCGCCTGCCTTGGTGACAGCACAGGTATGATTATTGGCCGGCTTGATGGCCGCGACGGGGCCCGGCAGTCCTATGACATCGACCGGCGTGTCGCGGTTCGTCTGCGTGCCGTCGCCGAGCTTGCCGTGAACATTGCTGCCCCAGCACCTGGCGGCGCCTGTCTCGGTGATGGCGCAGGTGGATTGTGGCCCGGTGGCGATGGCGACGACACCGCTGGACAGCCCCTGAACGGGCACGGGGCTCGCGCTGTCGACCCCCATGTTGCCGTCGCCGAGCTGACCGAACATGTTCCCGCCCCAGCACCAGACGGCGCCACCATCGGTCAGCGCGCACGCATGTTGGAAGCTCACCGCGACCGCGACGATCCCGGCGGGAAGGCCGAGAACGTCGACGGGTTCGTCGCTGTCGTTCGGCGCGTTGCCGTCGCCGAGCTGGCCGCTGCTGTTGTCGCCCCAGCATTTGACGGTGCCGGCGGCGGTGACGGCGCAGGCGCTGTGGAAGCCCGCGTCGATGGCGGTGACACCGCTGGCGAGGCCGACGACCGCCATGGGTACGTGGGCGTTGTTCGGTGCGTTGCCGTCGCCGATCTGGCCGCTGCTGTTGTCGCCCCAGCATCTGACGCCGCCGGCAACGGTCAGCGCGCATGTAAAGGTGCTGCCCGTGCTGATGGTGCGTGGATCAGACCGAAAGCGCAGGGTGCCGCTGCCCAGCACCTTCGATCCATCCTTGAGCGTCACCGTCCCGGTCGGCGCGCCGCCATTGACCCGGGCGCTGAAGGTCACCGTCTGGCCAACGGTCGAGGGATTGGGCGTGCTGGTCAGCGCGGTCGGCGAGGATCCCGCAAGCGCAGGGGCGGCAAGCACGGGGCCGATGGACAGCCCCGCGAGGGCTGCAATCGCGAGGGCGATCCTGGAGAGGGGGAAAGACGCACGAACGAAACCGGCAACGGCGGCAAACCGCATCGGGGAACTCCTTCCTGAACCCGCGGAAGGCATTTCCCCCGCATTCCGATCATCCGCCGAATCCGTATGTGGTACCGGCGAATGCCACCAGCATAAAGCGACGTAAGGGAAGATTGTCAACCAGAGCGTGAGGCGATCGCTCCGGCGATCGCTGGGGCCGGCCTCTCCGGCCGGCCGCCCCAACTGGCCGCTTGCGCGGCGCCTAGAACCACGGCGATGTGGTATCCGATCCACGCGCGGTCACGGTCACGGTCTTCTTCACCCGGCTGCGCTTCCAGTCGCGATTGCCGCGGAAGAGCATCTTCAGGGCGTGCCTGCCCTGATCCAGGGTGCCCAGCCGGACATTCGCCCGGCCGCGGCGGACCTTGAAGGTGCCGATCTTGCGGCTGCCGTCGCGCACGGTCAGCTTGCCGGCGGGGCGGCCCCTGGCCGGCGACACCGCCTTCACGCGAACCCTCAGGCGGATCTGGGTCTCGGTATCCGGCTCGCGCGGCAGGACCGCGGCCTTCGTCTTCGACTTTCCCTTCCGCACGACCTGCGTGAGGGCGGAGGAGACCGAGGCGTCGTTCCCGCTGTCGCCGCCGTAGTGAACCGTGATGGGGCGCTTGCCGCCGCGCACGTCGCGGGTCTTGAGCTCGGCCCGGGCCGGAACCAACGCGGCACCGGCGCCGAAGCCGGCGACCTGGACCGGCGTTTCGCTGTCGGTCGGATTGTTGCCGTCGCCGAGCTTTCCGTTGGCGTTGTCGCCCCAGCACCTGACAGCGCCGTCCGCGGTCACGGCGCAGGTGTGGTACTGGCCCGCCGCGAGGGTCACGACGTTCGACAGACCGGAAACGGCCTGCGGCGTGTTGGCCTGGGCGGGCGCATTGCCGTCGCCGAGCTGGCCGGCATTGTTGTAGCCCCAGCAGAAGGTCGCTCCGGCTTCGGTCGCGGCGCAGGTGTGGGCCCAACCGACCTCGATCGTGGCGACACCGGCGCCCAGTCCGCTGACGGGGACCGGGGATGCGCTGTTGCCGTTGGCGCCGTTGCCGAGCTCGCCCTCGTTGCCGTAGCCCCAGCACCAGGCGGCGCCGGACTGCGTCACGGCGCAGGTGTGGTTCTGCTGCAGGCTGATGACGGAGACCGGACCCGGCAGCCCGTCGACATCGACAGGGGTCTGGCGGGGCGTAGTGGTGCCGTCGCCGAGCTTACCGTTCCCATTGGCGCCCCAGCACTTGGCGGTGCCCGTCTCGGTAATGGCGCAGGTATGTCCGAACCCGGCCGCGATGGTGGCGACGCCGCTGGACAGCCCTTGAACCGTGACCGGGACCGGGACGTCGACCACGGTGTCGTTGCCGACTTGGCCGCCGTCGTTGCGGCCCCAGCACCAGGCGGCGCCCCCATCGGTCAGCGCGCAGATATGGGAGCCGCCGACGCTGACGGCCGTGATATCGTCGGGAAGACCGGGGATATCGACGGGTTCGTCGCTGTCGTTCGTCGTGCCGTCGGCGAGCTGACCGGACTCGTTCCTGCCCCAGCATTTGACGGTGCCGGTCCCGGTCAGGGCGCAGGAATTGTAAAAGCCCACGGAAACGGCGACGACGCCGCTTTCAAGGCCGACGACCGGGACGGGCGTGGCGGCGTGGACACCCAGATTGCCGTTGCCGAGCTGGCCGTAGGTATTGACGCCCCAGCATTCGACTCCGCCCGCGGCGGTCAACGCGCAGGTGTGGTTTGCCATTATTCCGAGCGATGTGGTGGCGTCGAGCAGGCTGAGCGTGCCGGTGCCGAGCGTTTTCGCCCCGTCCTTGAACGTCACCGAGCCGGTGGGGCCGCCGCCGTCGAGCCGAGCCGTGAAGGTGACCTTCTGACCGTAGGTCGAGGGATTGAGCGAGCTCTCGACGCTGATCGACATCGGGCCGGCCAATGCAGGCCCGGCGATCGCCAGGGCGACCCCGGCAGGAACAAGGGCGGCATGAGCAAGGACCGTGCGGAGCACCCGGGAAACGGCGGCAAACGGCATAGCGAAACTCCTTCCCTGGAACGCGGAAGGACTTCCGCGCAAGTTGCTATCGGTTCCGTGCTTCTATTCGATGCGCGGTCCGATCTCGGAATTAGGCGGCATAACAACGGTGGTTGGATAACAAGTCAACTAAATTGAGGGGGCGGGCGAGGCAGCGTCCCGGCGCGTAAACAGCCCCGATTGCCGCCAACCCGCTTGACGCAGTGCGGCACCGCGACTACCTTGCGCGCGCAACTTTGGTGATGGAGACCCGGTGTGACCGGCAACATCCTTATCGTAAGACAGCGCACCACGGACGTGACGGCCCGATAACCGTCGCGAACGCCGGTGCGCACCCCAGGCCCCTCGAGGGCCTTTTTTATTGCCTGAATGCGCGCTTTTAGGGAGAAAGCCCGGGCGCGAGCGTGCGAGGAAGAGGAATTTCGCCATGAGCGAACCCCGGAATGAGCCATTGAACGGCGCAGAGATCGTCCTGAAGGCCCTGAAGGATCAGGGTGTCGAATTCATCTTCGGCTATCCCGGCGGGGCGGTCCTTCCGATCTACGACGCGATCTTCCAGCAGGATGACCTCCAGCACGTACTCGTGCGCCACGAGCAGGGCGCGACGCATGCGGCGGAAGGCTATGCCCGCTCGACCGGCAAGGTCGGCGTGGTCCTCGTCACCTCCGGCCCCGGCGCGACCAATGCCGTCACCGGGCTGACCGACGCGCTGATGGACTCGATCCCGATGGTCTGCATCTCGGGCCAGGTGGCGACGCACCTGATCGGCAACGACGCCTTCCAGGAATGCGACACCGTCGGCATCACCCGGCCGTGCACCAAGCACAACTGGCTGGTGAAGGACGTCAACGATCTGGCCCGCGTCATCCACGAGGCCTTCTATATCGCCAAGAGCGGCCGTCCCGGCCCGGTCGTGGTCGATATCCCGAAGGACGTGCAGCTGTCGCTTGGCGAGTATGTCGGGCCGAAGAACATCGAGCACCGCACCTACAAGCCGCGGCTGAAGGGAGACCTGGACGCGATCCGCACGGCCGTCGACCTGATGGCGAACGCCAAGAAGCCGATCTTCTATACCGGCGGTGGCGTCATCAATTCCGGTCCCGAGGCGAGCCAGCTCCTGCGCGAACTGGTGCACATGACCGGTTTCCCGATCACCTCGACGCTGATGGGGCTCGGCGCCTATCCGGCCTCCGACCAGCAGTGGCTGGGCATGCTGGGCATGCATGGCACCTACGAGGCCAACATGACGATGCACGGCTGCGACGTCATGGTCTGCGTCGGCGCGCGCTTCGACGACCGCATCACCGGCCGTCTCGACGCGTTCGCGCCGAATGCCACGAAGATCCACATCGACATCGATCCCTCGTCGATCAACAAGAACGTCAGGGCGGACGTGCCGATCGTCGGCGACGTCGGCTATGTGCTCGAGGACATGATCCGGATCTGGCGGGCCAATTCCGCCCAGCCCGACAAGGCCGCGATGGCCGAGTGGTGGAAGCAGATCGACGCCTGGCGGGCGCGGGACAGCCTGCGCTACACGCCGAACGAAGACGTCATCATGCCGCAATACGCGATCCAGCGGCTCTACGAGCTGACCAAGGACCGGGACACCTATATCACCACCGAAGTCGGCCAGCACCAGATGTGGGCGGCGCAGTTCTACAGGTTCGACGAGCCGAACCGCTGGATGACGTCGGGTGGCCTCGGCACCATGGGCTACGGCCTGCCGGCGACGCTGGGCGTGCAGATCGCCCATCCGGATTCGCTGGTCATCGACATCGCCGGCGATGCCTCGGTGCTAATGACCATGCAGGAGATATCGACGGCGGTTCAGTACGAGCTTCCGGTGAAGATCTTCATCCTCAACAACCAGTACATGGGCATGGTGCGCCAGTGGCAGCAGCTGCTGCACGGCAACCGCATCTCGCATTCCTACAACGAGTCCCTGCCGGACTTCGTGCGGCTCGCCGAAGCCTATGGCGCCGTCGGCCTGCGGGTCGACAAGCCGGCCGATCTCGACGGGGCGATCGAGGAGATGATCAAGGTGAAGCGGCCGGTCATCTTCGACTGTCGCGTCGCCGCGCTCGCCAACTGCTTCCCGATGATCCCCTCGGGCAAGGCGCACAACGAGATGTTGCTCGGTGCCGAGGTCGACGACGAGGCGGTGGCCAAGGCGATCGACAAGGAAGGCGCGATGCTCGTGTGAGGCGGGCTGGCACGCGCCCGTGCGCCGGCATCCCGGACCGCCGCCTTCGCGCCGGCCGGGATGACGAGGGCAGGGGGCGGCTCCCGCGTGAAGATGGAACGGCTCTGTCATGCTGACGCTGGTAATCGGTAACAAGAACTACTCGTCCTGGTCGCTCAGGCCGTGGCTGGCCATGCGCCATTTCGAGATCCCCTTCGAGGAGGTGCTGATCCCGCTCGATCAGCCGGACACCAAGACGCGGATCCTCGCCCAGTCGCCGGGGGGCAAGGTGCCCGTCCTCAAGGACGGCGACCTGACCATCTGGGATTCGCTGGCGATCCTGGAATATCTGGCCGAGAGGTTTCCGGAGAAGCGCCTGTGGCCGGAACGTCCGGCGGCGCGGGCGCTGGCGCGCTCGATCGCGTGCGAGATGCATTCCGGCTTCACCGCGATCCGGTCGGCGTGCCCGATGAACCTGCGCAAGCGGTTCGCCTACCGGGACCGGGGCGCCGACGTGACCCGCGATGCCGTGCGCATCCAGCAGGTATGGGCGGACTGCCGCCGCCGCTATCGCGACGAAGGGCCGTTCCTGTTCGGGGCGTTCAGCGCCGCGGACGCGATGTTCGCGCCGGTGGTGACGCGCTTCGAGACCTATGCGATCCCCGTCGACGATGAGGTCGGCGCCTATATGAATGCCGTTCTGTCGCTGCCGGCCTTCCTGGAGTGGAAGGACGCCGGCGTGCAGGAATCCTGGGTGCTCGACCACGACGAGGTCGACGAGCCGGCGATCACGGCCGCCTGAGTTTCAAGAGGAAGAACCATGCTCCAGACTGTTCCGACCGTCGAGCAGCACACGCTTTCGGTGCTTGTCGACAACGAGCCGGGCGTTCTCGCCCGCGTCATCGGCCTGTTCTCCGGCCGCGGCTACAACATCGACTCGCTCACCGTGTCGGAGACCGAACACGAGAAGCACCTGTCGCGGATCACCATCGTGACCACCGGCACGCCGATGGTGATCGAGCAGATCCGCCATCAGCTCGAGCGGCTGGTGCCGGTGCACCGGGTCGTGGACCTGACCGCCGGCGGCCCCCCGATCGAGCGCGAACTGGCGCTGGTCAAGGTGGCCGGCAAGGGCGATCTCCGGGTCGAGGCGCTGCGCCTGGCCGATGCCTACCGCGCCCAGGTGATCGACGCCACGACCGACCATTTCGTCTTCGAGATCACCGGGCGGATCTCCAAGATCCAGCAGTTCATCTCGATCATGCAGCCGCTCGGCCTCGTCGAGGTGGCGCGCACCGGCGTCGCCGCCATCCAGCGCGGGCCGGAGGCGATGTGACCGGCTATCCGCCCGGCTGCGCCTTTTTCGACGGGCGCTTCTGCGCGATAGAGGACGCCAGGATCTCGGTCCTCGACTGGGGTTTCCTGCGCTCCGACGCCACCTACGACGTCGTCCATGTCTGGAAGGGCCGGTTCTTCCGGCTCGACAGGCATCTCGACCGTTTCTTCGCCTCCGCCGAGACGCTGAAACTCGCCGTTCCCCACAGCCGCGACGCGGTCGCCGCGATCCTCGCCGAGTGCGTGCGCCGGTCAGGGCTAGAGGACGCCTATGTGGAGATGGTGATCACCCGCGGCGTCTCCCCCACCTTCAGCCGCGACCCGCGCGACGCCGTAAACCGCTTCTTCGCCTTCGCCATCCCGTTCGGCTGGATCCTCAGGCCACAGGAGCGCGAGGCCGGGCTGGCGGTGGCCGTGGCGCGGACGCAGCGCATCGGGGCCGCGTCGGTCGACCCCACGGTGAAGAACTACCACTGGCTCGATCTCGTGATGGGGCTTTACGAGGCCTACGACAAGGGGGCGGGCACCGTCGTGCTGCCCGATGACGCGGGGAACGTCACCGAGGGCCCCGGCTTCAACATCTTCGCCGTCAGGGACGGCCGCGTCGCGACCCCGGCCGCCGGCGTGCTGCACGGCATCACCCGGCTGAGCGCGCTCGAGCTGCTGGCCGAGGCCGGCATCGCGACCGAGACCCGCGCGGTGCCGCTCAACGAGCTGCGCGCCGCCGACGAGATCTTCGCCACCTCGACCGCCGGCGGCATCATGCCGGTGACCTCGCTCGACGGAAGCCCGGTCGGCGACGGGCGTCCGGGGCCGGTCACGCGCGATCTGATCGCGGCCTATTGGGCAGCCCATGCCAGACCCGACTGGAGCACCGCGGTAGCCGACCTCCCGGCGACCGAACCGACCGGATAGCCGACCCGGACCTGCAGCAATGCGACGCCTGCGCGCAGGCGCCCCCCGGGGGCCGAACCTGGCGGCGGATGGTGTAGATTGGGTCGGCCAGGAAGTGATTCACGGACCCGTTTGTCTTGAAACTCTCGCCCGAACAGGATGATGCCCTGATGGCGGTGTCGCGGTGGCTGAAGGCCCCGGGACCGCAGGTGTTCCGCCTGTTCGGCTTTGCCGGAACCGGCAAGACCATGCTCGCCCAGCACTTCGCCCAGGGGCTCGACGGCGACGTGCTGTTCGCCGCCTTCACCGGCAAGGCCGCGCAGGTCATGCGCGCGCGCGGCTGCGAGAGCGCGCGGACCCTGCATTCGCTGATCTACCGGCCGCGCGGCGAGGAGGTGGTCGAGGACGAAGAGAGCGGGAAAACCCAAGTCAATCCAACGTTTTCGCTCAATCGCACCAGCCCGGTCGCGAAGGCGAAGCTCGTCATCGTCGACGAATGCTCGATGGTCGACGAGGCGCTCGGCCGCGACCTGCTGAGCTTCGGCACGCCGGTCCTGGTGCTCGGCGATCCCGGCCAGCTGCCGCCCGTCTCCGGCGGCGGTTTCTTCACCGACCACGAACCCGATGCGATGCTGACCGATATTCACCGGCAGGCGCGCGACAATCCGATCATCCAACTCGCCCAGATCGTTCGCGAGGGCGGCACGCTCGACTACGGTGCCTATGGCGACAGCCGGGTGATCGGTCGCGGCGACATCGATAGCGACCGGGTGCTCGACGCAGACCAGGTGCTGCTCGGGATCAATCGCACCCGGCGGCGCTACAATCAACGCATCCGCCAGCTCAAGGGGTTCGAGGGCCCGCTGCCGGCCGCCGGCGACAAGCTGGTGTGCCTGCGCAACAACTCCGAGAAGGGGCTACTGAACGGCAGCCTGTGGCAGGTGATGTCGGTCGGGCGCGGCAAGGCGCAGGCGCTGTCGATGATGGTGCGGGCCGAGGACGAGGGGCCCTACGCGAATATCGTCAAGATCCGCGTTCTGAAGGCGCTGTTCGAATCCGCTGAGGAAGTTCCGTGGGCACAGCGGCGCAATTCCGACGAATTCGACTACGGATACGCGCTGACCGTCCACAAGGCGCAGGGCTCGCAATGGGACGACGTGGTGCTGTTCGACGAGAGCTTCGCCTTCAAGGATACCCGCGAGCGCTGGCTCTATACGGCGATCACGCGGGCGGCGGAGCGGATTACCATCGTCCGGTGAGACCTACCGTCCCGCCGGTGCCCAGGGCGGGGCGACGATCTCCATCGCCTCGTCGGCGAAGCGCGTCGCGGCCTCGCCGATCGCGCGGCCGGAGAGCACCAGGTCGGGCCGAATCTCGGCGAGCGGGACCAGCACGAAGCCGCGGTTGAACAGTTCCCTGTGCGGGATCGCCAGGCCCGGTTCGGAAATCTCATCGCCGCCGTAATAGAGGATGTCGACGTCGATGACGCGCGGCCCCCAGCGGAACGTGTCCTGGCGGCCGACGACCTGCTCCACGTGCTTGCAAAGGGCGAGCAGGCGTTCCGGCGGCAGGCTGGTCTGCCCGACGACGCAGAGGTTCACGAACCAGTCCTGGTCGGCGTAGCCCCAGGGCGCGGTCTTGTAGAACGAGGAGCACGCGGCAAAGGCGAGGTCCGGGCCGGCGAACAGGGCCTCGAGCGCGCGGGTCAGATGGCCGGTCTTGTCGCCGATGTTGCTGCCGAGGCTGAATCCGACTTCCGTCATGGTCGCTTTCGGTCGCGGTGGATTTCGATGCCGACCGTCTCGAAGACCCCGGGAATCGGGGCCGACGGCTTGCGTATCTCCACCCGGACGGCCTCCAGTTGCTCGAACGAGGCCAGCAGGCTGTCGGCGATCCGTTCCGCCAGGGCCTCGATCAGCTTGAAGCGCTCGTCCTCGACGATCGCGCGCACCGTCTCGTAGACGCGTCCGTAGTCGATCGTGTCGCCGAAATGGTCCGATCTTCCGGGCCTCGACAGGTCGACCTGGCAGTCGAGATCGATCTCGAATCGCTGGCCGAGCCGCTCCTCCTCCTCGAACAGGCCATGGCGGCCGAACAGGACGATGCCGCGGAAGAAGATACGGTCGCTCATGTCAGACATCCTCGATCGCGCTGACGATCTCGCGGGCGTCGACATGCTCGGCGACGTCGTGGACCCGGATGATGTCGACGCCGTCGCGCATCGCCCACACGTTCATGGCGACGGTGCCGATCAGCCGCTCCTCGACCGGCTTGTCGAGGATGCGGCCGATGGAGGACTTGCGGGAGACCCCGAGCAGGACGCGAAAGCCGAGCGCCTTGATCTCGGGAAGCCGTTTCACGGCCGCGAGGTTCTGCTCGAGCGTCTTTCCGAAGCCGATGCCGGGATCGAGGATCAGCTTTTCGTCGCGCACGCCGGCTTGCCTTGCGATCGCGATCGACCGGTCGAAGAACCGGCGGATATCGTCGACGATGTCGATCGTGGCGTCGATCTCGTCGCGATTGTGCATGGCGACGACATCGGCATCCGCGTCCGCCGCCACGCGGGCGATCGCGTCGTCGCGCTGCAGGCCCCAGATGTCGTTGACCATCGTCGCGCCGGCCCGGATCGCGGCGGCCGCGACCTCGGCCTTGCGGGTGTCGATGGAAATCGGGACGGCGAGGCGCGGCGCGACGGCCTCGATCACCGGGAGCACGCGGGCGCGTTCGCTCGCGGCGTCGATCGGCTCGTAGCCGGGCCGGGTCGACTCGCCGCCGATATCGACGATATCGGCGCCCGCTTCGGCCATCTGCAGGGCCTGGGCGACGGCCGTGTCGAGCGCCTCGAACCGTCCACCGTCGGAAAAGGAGTCCGGCGTGACGTTCAGGATTCCCATGATACGGGTGCGATGGGCACCGGAATCGCCATGCGTTTCGCTCATGGCTCGCTCGTCTTCCTACGCATTACGCCGCTTTTCTCTTCCAACACGCCGTCGCCGACGCTAAAACCCCTGCCGACCCTTTCCTGCGCGGGGCGATCCAAGGTCTCCCCGCGTCATTCACACGGATTCCCAAGGAGAAGCAATTCCATGCGCGTCTACTACGATCGTGATGCCGATCTCAATCTGATCAAGGGCAAGAAGGTCGCCGTCGTCGGCTACGGCAGCCAGGGCCATGCCCATGCGCTGAACCTTCGCGATTCCGGCGTAAAGGACCTGTGCGTGGCCCTGCGTCCCGGATCCGCCTCGGCGAAGAAGGCCGAGGCCGAAGGCATCGAGGTCAAGTCCGTCGCCGAGGCCGCCGCTTGGGCCGACATGATGATGATGTGCACGCCCGACGAGCTGCAGGCCGACATCTGGCAGGACCACATCGAGCCGAACATCCGCGACGGCGCGGCGATCGCCTTCGCCCACGGCCTGAACATCCATTATAACCTGATCGAGCCGAAGCCGACCATCGACGTCATCATGATCGCGCCGAAGGGCCCGGGCCACACCGTGCGCGGCGAATACGTCAAGGGCGGCGGCGTGCCGTGCCTGATGGCGATTTCGCAGGACGCGTCGGGCAACTCGCACGACATCTGCCTGTCCTACGCCTCGGCGATCGGCGGTGGCCGCTCGGGCATCATCGAGACCACTTTCAAGGAAGAGTGCGAGACCGACCTGTTCGGCGAGCAGGTCGTCCTGTGCGGCGGTCTGGTCGAGCTGATCCGCGGCGGCTTCGAGACGCTGGTCGAGGCCGGCTACGCGCCGGAGATGGCCTATTTCGAGTGCCTGCACGAGGTGAAGCTGATCGTCGACCTCATCTACGAGGGCGGCATCGCCAACATGAACTACTCGATTTCCAATACCGCCGAGTTCGGCGAATACGCCTCCGGCCCGCGCATCGTGACCGACGAGACCAAGGCCGAGATGCGCCGGGTGCTGAAGGACATTCAGACCGGCGCCTTCACCTCGGAATGGATCCGCGAGTGCAAGGCCGGCCAGCCGATGTTCAAGGCGACGCGGCGCATGAACGACGCCCATCCGATCGAGGAAGTCGGCGAGAAGCTGCGCGGCATGATGCCTTGGATCAAGGCGAACCAGCTCGTGGACAAGGAAAAGAACTGATCGCCTAGCGCGTTCGGATCGTTTCGAGGGCCGGCGGAAACGCCGGCCCTTTTCTTTGGGCTAATTATGGGGGCGACTTGAGAAACTGATTCAACGACTTTGCGCTCCGGCTCAAGGCGGTAGATCGCGAGTCTCCTCAAGTCTTTACAGCGGTGTTTTAATGGCCCGATTCAGGCGCTTCCGATAGGCTCGCTCGCATGCTGGACGAGCCGCATATCCGTCGCGCCCGCGTCGATGAAGCTGGGCTGCTGACCGATCTGGTTCTGCGCGCCAAGGCGCATTGGGGCTACGACGAGGCCTTCATCGAGGCATGCCGGGACGAGCTGACGGTGCAGTCGCGGCGCATCGAGACCGGGGAACTGTGGGTCGTCGAGATCGGGGGCAGGCCCGCCGGCGTCCTGGAGGTGCTGCTGGAGGATCGACACGCCGAGGTCTTTCTGTGCTTCGTCGATCCGTCCGCGATGGGCCGCGGCGTCGGCCGTGTGCTCTGGACGAAAGCCGAAGAGATCGCGCGTGCGGCGGGACTGGACGTAATCGGCGTCGATTCCGACCCTCACGCGGAAGGCTTCTACAGGACAATGGGCGCCGTGCGGGTCGGCGAGGCGCCGTCGGGATCCATTTCGGGGCGGATGCTGCCGCGTCTGGTCAAACAGCTCGACTGAACGCGGCCCGATTGATGGGCCAGCCTACCGCTGCGCCGGCGTTCGTGCTAAAGGGCGGCTCCCGCCGGGTTCAACAGTTCGAGAGCCGAAATCCCGTGAAACGCGCCTATCACGTCCTCGACGTTTTCACCGACAAGCCGCTTGCCGGCAATCCGCTCGCCGTGGTGCATGATTGCGAAGGCCTCGACGGTGAGGCGATGCAGAAGATCGCCCGCGAGTTCAACCTGTCGGAGACCGTGTTCCTGCTGCCGCCGGAGAACCCGGCACACACCGCCAGGGCGCGGATCTTCACGCCGGGAACGGAGCTGCCGTTCGCAGGCCATCCGATCGTCGGCACCTCGGTCATCCTGGCGCGCAAGCGCTGGGGTGCGCCGGAGGCGGGCAAGGAGCAGGACGGCATCGTCGTGCTGGAATGCAAGATCGGCATCGTGCGCGTCGGCGTTGTCTTGAAGAACGGCACGTCGTTCGCCGAATTCGACATTCCGAAGAAGCCGGAGCCACTCGAGACCAAGATCGATGCGGAGCTTGCCGCCGCCGCGCTCGGCCTGGCGCAATCCGAGGTCGGCTTCGAGAACCACAAGCCAAGCCGCTGGTCGGCGGGGGTCGACTTCGATTTCGTTCCCGTTCGCGATCTCGCGGTCCTGAAGCGCTGCCGCATCGATCGCCGCGTGTTTTCCAAGGCCTTCGCGTCGGGCGCGGTCTATACCTATACCCGCGAGACCTTCTCCAACGGGAACGACTTCCACGCCCGCATGTTCGCCCCCGGCCTCGGCGTGGAGGAGGACCCGGCGACCGGTGGCGCCGTCGCGGCGTTCGCAGGCGTCATAAAGCGTTTCGACCAGCCGCCCGGCGGCCAGCATCGCTATTGCATCGAACAGGGCTATTTCATGGGGCGGCCGAGCCTCGTCGAGCTCGAGATCGATGTCGAGGGCGATCTGCATGCGGTGCGGATCGGTGGCGGCGCCGTCGTCGTCTCCGAGGGCACCATAGACGTGTAGGGGAAGCCGATGGTCACGACGCTGCTCATCGTCCACTACCTGAGCTTCGTCGTCGGCGCCGGCGGTTCCTTCGTCGCGTTTCTGATCGCGCGCCGGATCGCGGCGAGCGGGCCCGAGGAGGCGGCGGTGCTGCGCACCCTGCCACCGCGGATCAGCGATGCCGCGATGGTGTCGCTCGCCCTGCTGTGGCTCACCGGGATCGCGCTCGGCCTGCTGAAATACGGTGGCTTTTCCGGGCTCGGCTGGGCGTTCACCGTCAAGATGGTGTTCGTCGTGGCGCTGACGCTCGTCGGCGTGGCGATCCGGATCGAGATGCGGCGGGCGCGCCGCGGCGTCGCGGCCGCGGCCGCCAACCTGGCCCGCCTCGGTCCGTGGACGCTGGTCACCAGCTGGCTCGCCATCGTCTTCGCGGTGATCGCGTTCGGATAGACGCGATTTCAAGCCGCTTGCCTCATTCTGGCCGCTCGTTTACATAAGGCGGGTTGCGGCTCGAGATCGAAAGCAATCGTTAACGCTCCGGCTGCACCATTGCCTCACACGGCGGGAACGACAGGGTTTCGCTATGTTTGAACGGGACGTCATCGGTATGAACGGGGCCTGTGCGCCTCGCGCCGACGCGTGCCCGGCGACCCGCGACCTTATCGCGCTCCTTCTCCTTACCGGCCCCTGAGAGCCGGCGGCCCGCGCGTGCGGGCAGGCACTCAGGGGAGCGATACCGGTAACCTGCGCCCAGGCCCCAAGGAGCAACCCCGGGGGGCCGTACGTATCGAGAAGGACTACATCAATGACCACGGAACATGGTAACGGCGGCGTATCGCAGTCCGACAGCGACCGCGTCGTCATCTTCGACACCACCTTGCGCGACGGCGAGCAGTGCCCCGGCGCCTCGATGACCTTCGAGGAGAAGCTGGAGGTGGCCGAACTCCTCAACGGCATGGGCGTCGACATCATCGAGGCCGGCTTCCCGATCGCGAGCCAGGGTGATTTCGAGAGCGTCCAGGAGATCGCGCGGCGGTCGAAGATGGCGGTGATCGCCGGCCTGTCGCGCGCGGCCTTCAAGGATATCGACCGTTGCGCCGAGGCGGTGAAGGTCGCCGCCCGGCCGCGCATCCACACCTTCATCTCCACCTCGCCGATCCATATGAAGCACAAGCTGCAGATGGAGCCGGAGGCGGTGCTGGAGGCGGTGATCGCGTCGGTCACCCGGGCGCGCAACCATGTCGAGGACGTGGAGTGGAGTGCCGAGGACGGCACCCGCACGGAGTTCGAGTTCCTGTGCCGCTGCGTCGAAGGCGCGATCAACGCGGGCGCCACCACCATCAACATCCCCGACACGGTCGGTTACACGACGCCCGAGGAATACACCGAGCTGTTCCGCGCGGTGCGCGAGACCGTGCCGAATGCCGACAAGGCCGTGTTCTCGGTCCATTGCCACAACGACCTCGGCATGGCAGTCGCCAACTCGCTGGCCGGCCTGAAGGGCGGGGCACGGCAGATCGAATGCACCATCAACGGCATCGGCGAGCGGGCCGGCAACGCGGCGCTGGAGGAGATCGTGATGGCGATCAACACGCGTCGCGACGTGCTGCCGTATACGACCGGCATCGACGCCACGATGCTGACGCGCGCCTCCAAGTTGGTGGCGGCGGTGACCTCGTTCCCGGTCCAGTACAACAAGGCGATCGTCGGCCGGAACGCGTTCGCGCACGAGTCCGGCATCCATCAGGACGGCATGCTGAAGCACACCCAGACCTACGAGATCATGACGCCGGAATCGGTCGGCGTGAAAGCGACGTCGCTGGTGATGGGCAAGCATTCGGGCCGCCACGCCTTCGTCGAGAAGCTGAAGGAGCTGGGCTACGACCTGGGCGACAATGCCTTCCAGGACGCCTTCAAGCGGTTCAAGGATCTCGCCGACCGCAAGAAGCACGTCTATGACGAGGACATCGAGGCTCTGGTGGACGAGGGCATTGGCGCCGCGCATGACCGCATCAAGGTCGAGGCGCTGACCGTGATCGCCGGCACCGGCGGGCCGCAGAAGGCGACGCTGACGCTCAGCGTCGACGGCGAACGGCATACGCGCGAGGCGACCGGCAACGGCCCGGTGGACGCGATCTTCAACGCGATCCAGGCGCTGGTGCCGCATCAGGCCAAGCTGGCGCTGTATCAGGTCCATGCCGTCACCGAGGGCACCGACGCGCAGGCCGAGGTCTCGGTCCGGCTCGAGCGCGATGGCCGCGAGTTCTCCGGCCGCGGCGCCGATCCCGACACCCTGACGGCCTCGGCGCGCGCCTACGTGCATGCGCTGAGCAAGTTCCTGGCGAAGCGCGACCGGCTGCACGCCCAGGCGGGCTGACGGGTCGCGTCGTCCCGGACAGTCGGGCACAGACGCTTCAGGCCCGGCTTTGCGGGCGCAGATACTTCGGGCGAGGGGGCATAAGTCCCCTCGCTTACAAATTGCGACAGTTTCCCTTGACCAAGATCACTGTGGCGTCGCGACGGATGCGGATACGCTCCCACGGATATTCGTGAGGAACGGAGACGCCGCCCATGGCCGCTCAAATGGTTCGCGTATGGGATCCGCTGGTGCGGATCATTCACTGGCTTCTCGTCATTGCCTTCATCATCGGATACGTCACCGAGGGCGATCCGTTGTGGCTGCACACCTGGGCGGGCTATGCCGTCGCCGGACTGGTGGTGGTGCGCGTCGTCTGGGGCTTCGTCGGCTCGCCGCGCGCCCGCTTTTCCGATTTCGTCACCGGACCGGGCCGGGCGTTCGCCTATCTGGCCGGGCTCATACGGCGAAAGGCGCCGCGCTACGTCGGCCATAGCCCGGCCGGCGGCGCCATGACCGTCGCGCTGCTGGTCTTCCTCGCGGCCATCAGCGTCACCGGCATGATGACGCTGGCAGACACGGACAATGCCGGGCCCCTGGCGGCCTGGCTGGGCAATGCGGATGTCGTCGCCGCGCGCGAGGCGGCCCTGGCCGCCGGGCAGGAGTTCCGCTACCGCTCGCCGTACAAGGAGCCGCACGAGGTGCTGGTGAACATCACGCTGGTGCTGATCATTCTGCACCTGGTCGGGGTGGCGCTGGCGAGTGTCGTGCACAGGGAAAACCTGGCGCGTGCGATGGTCACCGGCGTGAAGCGTTCCGAGTGAGCGTCCGATACGGGGCGTTGAGCGCGATCATTCCGGCTTCGGCGAGGGGCAGCCGGTCGACGTGCCAACGGCGCGGCCGAGCGGGACTTGCGATCGATGTCGGTCTTCATCGAGCCATCGTGACGCCCGTTAAGGACCGGTGGGGAAAACGTGCCAGGGTATCTGGACGCGGGCGGTTTACGTTGTTATATCCCGCCAACGGACCTCGCGGCGTCTCGGCCGCATTCTCCGCTTTTTCGGCGGGCGCATAGCTCAGTTGGTAGAGCAGCTGACTCTTAATCAGCGGGTCCACGGTTCGAGTCCGTGTGCGCCCACCATTCTTTTCAATGACTTAGCAAAATGATCGTTGCGGATTGATAGCTTGTGTCCGCGATGTGTCCGGAATTTTATCGGACGTGAGGGGGCGTTTTAAGCGTCTTGCCTGGCACCCAAATTCAATTCGAACCGAGATTCTGGTGCCAGTGTGGGAATGGTCCCGCTCTGTATGCGATCTGCCGAGCCTTAGGCGCATCAGGAACACCGAGTTGATGACCCCTGAGGGTAAGAGTGGGCCTAACGTAACGTTGTTGACGCCAAGGGGGAGACGGTGAGTGGCAATCATAGACGTTCGCGCCGGCCCCAGTAAGGTGTGCGACTTGACTCTCCCTGTCACCATGGGGACCGTAGTGGCCCGTGCCTGCCGAAACAACGAACCATCACAACATCGATTAGACGGAATTGTTTGCAACCCGGTGTTCGCTCGACGGTGCTAGGCTAGAAGCTGATGACGTAAAGTGCTGTGGGCAAGGACACAAATGGATGTGCTGGGGAGGGGGGATCAGAGTTGGCAGAAGTATTCTGGTTCGGCGCTCCGGAAGATCAGTCAAGGACCGTTGCTTTCGGATTTCGGCTCACTGGAGGCGGCGCACATCAATCCAAGACGATGATGCTGCAGGAGATCGAGGCGCTCCTTGCTACTCAGCGTGCAGCGGCCGACGAGATGAAACAAGCGGCAATTGACGAGAACGCTTTAGGCAAAAAGACCGCCAATACGCGACGACTCACGTTTAGACATTTGTCCTCACTATACGGACTCATAGAGCAGCCGCCGCTTACCCAAGCGCTCTTTGGTCTTTGGAAGGTCGACGCCGACGGGCGGCCGCTACTTGCACTCCTCGTCTCGCTGGCACGTGATCCGATGCTGCGGTCGACAGCAAACGTAATCCTAGAAGCGTCGTATGGACAACGACTAGAGCGCGTCTCCTTTGAAGAGGCGCTTGCCGATGCCCATCCTGATCGGTTCAGCGAGAAGATGATCCGTTCAATGGCTCAGAATTGCGCCGCCACCTGGACGCAGAGCGGGCACCTTAAAGGGACAGTGAAGAAGTATCGCCAGCGTGTATCTCCGACGCCAGCAGCAGTCGCGCTAGCAGCGCTACTGGCAACAGTTGCCGGCTTCGGGGGCCCGGCAGTCCTCGGCTCTGTCTGGATGCAGGTGCTCGACCTCTCACCTGAGCAAGCTTTGGACCAGCTTCGTCGCGCCGAGGCGCAAGGCTTGGCGCGGGTCCGCTCAGCCGGTGATGTTACGGAGATCTCCATTCGGCAACCTATGTCAGCTACGCTAGGGGTGCGACAGCTTGAATACGTTTGACGACATTCTCGCTGCATACATCAAGCACGTAAACCTACCCTGGGCGTCGGATACC
The DNA here is from genome assembly GCF_051390635.1 of Microbaculum mangrovi. NCBI lineage: Bacteria > Pseudomonadati > Pseudomonadota > Alphaproteobacteria > Hyphomicrobiales > Tepidamorphaceae > Microbaculum > Microbaculum mangrovi. Next base: position 372,074 of record NZ_JBPODT010000001.1, on the reverse strand, counting down.
CCGCCAGCAGGTCGCGTCTGGATGGTCTGGTATGAGAAGGTTTTGCAGCGCCGATTTACAGGCCGTTTGGGTGAATTCGAGCATGCAACCCAAAAGGCGGGACATGGTTGGCACAGCATTGATCTGGCACCGTGGTTCGGCCGGTGGATTGCTACTCACGAATTTTTCGATGCGCTGATCCAACAGCCTAAAGAGCTGCGCGGCCTGCTCCCGGACATCGAAGACGAACTCGTGGCCGAAATGAAGAGGGCATTGGCAGCGTGTTCTTCAAACGATGTGCTGGCGGTCGACGGATGTGGCGCACTATTCGGAGTCGCTCGGGTGTCGACTTTAATCAGCAGAATTGCCGACGTGATTCCGGGTCGGTTGTTGGTCGGCTTCCCCGGCAAACATGCCGGCGGAGTTTATCGGCTGCTGGATGCGCGCGATGGGTGGAACTATCACGCGATTCCCATACCTCCAGAACATACAATCTGAGGCGAAGCAGATGCTCAATCGCGAAGTGTTCCAAACCGATCCGGCGACTTATCGGCTAGCGAATCAGGGCGTCGCGAAGATCTCGTTTCCACCAGGCCCGGAGGCGATGGATACGCTTCGCGGAGAGCTATCGACCTTTGTCTGCGATGGAGCCTACGCAAATGGCCTGGCGCGCATACTCGAGGGCTTTCTTGGATCAATCGGCAAAGGAGGAGGAGCCCCAGCTGTTTGGATTTCGGGCTTCTACGGTTCGGGCAAGTCTCACCTGGCCAGTATGCTGGCCGCCTTGTGGACAAATCTGGAGTTTGATGACGGTGCCACAGCGGAGGGGCTCATTTCACACCTACCTCAAGATGTCGCGGCTCCGCTTAAAGAGTTTCGAATAGCTGCCAACAGAGTGGGCGGAGCGGTGGCTGCAGGGGACACGCTCGGGCAAGGTCCCTCCGATCCAGCCGAGGCGACGCTTGGTATCATCCTGCGGGCTGTCGGCCTCCCGAGCGACCTGCGCGCTGCTCAAGTAGCGCTTTGGTTGGACAGCCTCGATATTCTAGAGCCGGTTCGCAATGAGTTGGGTGAGAAGTTCCAGACAGACATTCGCAACTTCATTTTGTCCCCTCGGTTCGGGGCTGCCGTTCTGAAGGCAAAACCCGACCTTGCAAATTCCACAATGGACCTGAGCGGACTGCTTCAATCGCAGTTCCCCGAGCCTCCACCAGTTACGGTCGATTTGCTGGAAACAATCGCTCGCCAGGCGTTGATGTTGGGCCGCAAAGAGCTGCCACTAACCCTCGTAGTTCTCGACGAGGTCCAGCAGTTCATTCGTCAGGATCCCAGCCTTACATTGAAGATTCAAACCATCGCGGAACGCCTAGCCGGGCGCTTCGACAATCGAGTTCTGCTAGTTGCAACAGGACAGCAGGCTTTAAGCGACGTCCAGAATCTTCAGAAACTGCTCGATCGTTTCCCGATCCAAATCGCATTGGGTGAAGCGGATGTCGATTCCGTGATCCGTAAGACTGTGCTGCGCAAGAAGGCCGGAGCTGAGAAAGATATCCGTGATATGTTGAGCGCGAACGCAGGTGAGATCAGCCGCCAGCTTCACGGCAGCCGCCTGGCGCATACGGTTCACGACGACGACGACGCCGTCCTCGATTGGCCGTTGCTGCCCTCCCGCCGTCGGGTCTGGGAGCGCATCCTTCGTGAGCTCGACCGAACCGGGTTAGGTGGCACGCTACGCGGCCAGCTCAGGACTACGCTCGACGCGGCCCGCGCTTACGGTGACAAGCCTCTTGGGTACGCCGTTCCTGTTGATTTCCTATACGGCCGGTTCGCGACAGAAGCATATAATGCTGGGCTCTTACCTGGAGAGACACGCAATAGGATCGAAGCGCTTAATGGGGGGAGCGATCGAGACAAGCTGAAGGCTCGTATCCTGATGCTCGTCTATATGCTGGGGCGTATCGCACCTGATGCAGACCAGCATGGCGTTCGTGCACAACCAGAAACCATTGCCGATTTGCTCATTGTAAATCTCGGCGGCGAGGATGATCTTCGCCGGGAAGTTCCGGAGTTGTTGCGTGAGCTCCAAGCGGACGGCGCGGTGATCCCGGTCGGTAACGATTGGCGGCTCCAAACAAAAGAGAGTGCGGAGTGGGAAGCTGCCTATCGGAACGAGGAAAAATCGATCCTTGCGGATCAATCTGGTCTTTCGCGAACACGCCGCGACCTGCTTGACGGAGCGATCGAAACCGCATTGGCCGGCGCCTCCAGTGTCCCACATGGGGCCAGCCGCCAACAACGCCGCATTCATCGTTTGCAGCCTGATGATAAGGCGCCCGCTGACGGAATTGCGCTTCGCTTGCACAATGGTTGGAGCGAAGACCTCGCATCGGTTGAGAAGGAAATCGCCGCAGCATCGACGTCCGACGCCACGGTGCATCTTCTCGTCCCGCGGCATCCATCGCGTGACAACGAATTGACAACGGCGCTCACGACTTGGCGTGCTGCCGAAAACGTTCTCCAGCTCCGCGGAGTGCCGCAGACCGATACGGGGCGCGAGGCGCAATCTGCAATGCAGTCTCGGGCCAACAAGGCGCAGAGCGGTGCGAAGGAGATTATTCGCGAAGCCGTGGCGCAATCGCGCATCGTCCAGGCAGGCGGAAAATTGATTAGCGGCGCTCCCGCCGACGCAGTCAAAGAAGCTGCGACCAACGCTCTTGCACGTCTGTACCCGCAGTTCGCCGACGGGGATCATCCGGGTTGGGACAAGGTGCGCGACCGTGCGGTTCGTAAGGATCCGGACGCCATGAAAGCGGTCGATCACACCGGAGCACCCGAGAGTCATCCCGTTTGCAAGGCACTGCTCGCCGATCTCGGCGCTGGCCGGAAGGGCTCCGACCTGCGGTCTAAATTCACCAACCCACCATATGGCTGGTCGCAGGACACAGTGGACGGCGCGCTTATCGTGTTGGCGAATGCTGGTCTTCTTCGCGTCACCGGAGACGACGGCAAGCCGGCCTCGCTTCCCGACATGCCGCGCCAAAAAATCGGTACCTGCACATTCCGTGCGGAGACAACGATCATCACTATCGCACAGCGGATGCCGGTACGGGGTCTGCTGACAGAAACAGGCATTTCATTCGAAAACAATCAGGAGCAACTGGCGCTTTCAGCCTTGCTCGACCGATTGGAGAGTACAGCGCAGGGCTCAGGTGGCGAGGCTCCAGCGCCTTCACCCGAAACCGTTCCGAACCTCGCAACTTATAAAGGCCTGACGGGCAACGACCTGCTGGCCGCGTTGGCGACCGATGCGACATCGCTGCGCGCCAAGCTCAAAGAGTGGAAGGCTGCGGGCGAGAAGATCGTTGCGCGGCTGCCAAACTGGCATCTTGCGGAGAGGCTGGTTCGCTTGGGCGCCTCAGACCAGGAAGCGGATCTGGAGAGCATCCGCACCGGCCGTCGATTACTGGCTGATCCGGATCCTGTTCCGCCATTGGTCGGCGCGGCTTCCGACACCTTGCGCGGCAAGCTCAATGCCGCGCATGCAGCCTGGGAAGCTGCTTGGGAAAGGGGTGAGGAGCGACTAGGCAACGACCCGACCTGGAACAAGCTGTCTCCGGAGCAGAAGCACAGCATCCGCGAGGAAAGCGGTTTGCTGATGGTCACGAAACCTGCGGTGGATACGCCTCAGGCCATCGCAGAGGCACTCTCCCAGCATGGCCTGTCCGAGTGGGAGAACATGGCCAAGGCGTTGCCCACCCGTATCGACGATGCGCTTGTGGCTGCAGCCGCTGTCCTCGTACCCGAGGCCCGAACTGTCTCGCTGCCCGGCGCGATGGTGAAGTCCGAAGCGGATTTGGACGAATGGCTCGCCAAAGTGCGGGCAAGGATCGCCGAGGCGCTCGCCGAGGGCCCAGTGATCCCGAAAGTATAACATCATGAGTAATCACTACCTCACCACCTCTCTGCGCCGTACCCTTGAAAAGACGGTGAAAGAAGCCCGCATCGTTGCCGAAGACGGCGCGCGGGATGGCATCCGTCGCCTCGGGGTCGCAGACGGCAAGGCCCCCTCGTATCTAAATGACGACGAGAAGGAACTGCGCCGCCGCTTGCGCGCCCATGCCCGGGCTATGGGCGACATCTTAGACAAGTCGGACGACACGCAGGAGACGAGGCGGCTGGTTGAGGCGGCAGGCTACGCCCATTGGCACCGGATGCTCTTTGCACGGTTCTTGGCGGAGCGCGGGCTGCTGCGGAACCCGGAATACGACGTTCCCGTTTCGCTGGAGGATTGCCGAGAGCTGGCCGAGGCCGAGGGGCTGACGGACCCCTGGGCGATCGCAGAGCGCTATGCGGCCGCCATGTTGCCGGCAGTCTTCCGGATCGACGATCCCGTCCTCGCGCTCCAACTAGATCCCGTGCACACGCAGAAACTGCACCAACTGGTCACGGCGCTCGATACCGAGGTGTTTCAGGCCGAGGACAGCCTTGGCTGGACTTATCAGTTCTGGCGCGCGGCAGAGAAGGATGCGGTAAACACGTCGGGTGTGAAAATCGGGGCGGACGAGCTGCCCGCCGTCACGCAGCTGTTTACTGAACCCTACATGGTGCGCTTCCTGCTGCATAACACGCTGGGGGCTTGGTGGGCAGGCAAGGTACTTGCGGCAAATCCAACCCTGGCGGAAAAGGCGGCTGACGAGAATGCGTTACGCGCTGCCTGTTCGCTGCCCAATTACAATTTTGACATGCTTCGTTTCGTGCGCGAGACCAAGGATGGCCCCTGGCTTCCGGCGGCAGGAACCTTCTCTGGCTGGCCAGATGAGGCCAAGGCAATAACCATGCTCGACCCGTGTTGCGGGTCCGGACATTTTTTAACCGAGGCGCTATCAATCCTCGCGGCGCTCAGGCAGGCGGAGGAACGGGTCAACGCGGCCGAAGCTGTCTCGGCTGCGCTAAAAGATAATCTTTATGGGCTAGAGATTGACGGCCGTTGTGTGCAAATCGCCGTTTTTGCAGTAGCGCTTACCGCTTGGAGAATCGGCGGGTGGCAATCGTTGCCGCTGCCTCACGTCGCTTGGGTGGGTGCCCCTCCTCCCTTACCTGAACGGGACTTTGTCGCGCTTGGTGAGGGAGACCCGGAGCTAGAATATGCTTTAGCTGCTCTTTATGACCTTTTCGTTCAGGCACCATCACTAGGCACACTGATCGAACCATCAGGAGGTGATCTTTTCGAAGCTGAAAAGATGGGTGAAATTGAGCGACTTCTTGGGCCTCTTCTAGAAAAAGCGCGCGAGGCTGAACCAGAGAAATCGGAAGGTGTGATAGCGGCTCGTGGCATGGCTGATGCGGCGGGGCTGTTGCATAGGCGCTACGTTCTTCAATTAACCAACGTGCCGTACCTTGGGAGAGGAAAACAAGCTCCAGTACTCTCGGCTCATATAGAGCGTCGCTTTGAAAACGCTAAAGCGGACCTGGCTACTGCCATGTTGGCTCGCATGAAAGAACTAGCGGAAAATGGCGGAACAATTTCGGCCTTAACCCCTCAGAACTGGATTTACCTGGGAGTTTATAAAAAATTTCGGCAATCAATTCTTAAAAACATGGCGATTAATGCAATAGGTATTTTGGGACCTGGCGCTTTCGAAACAATCAGCGGAGAGGTGGTAAATGTTTTGCTTTTCACGGCAAGCAACAAATTGCCTAGCGATACAGCTTGTTATTCTGGTTTCGATGCTAGTAGCGCCCCAAGCGCCAAAGCAAAAGAAAAATTCATAATAGATTGCGATCTTAAAATCCTATCACAGAAGAAAACTTGGGAAGCCCCGGATCAACGAATTGGCGTATTGGAAATCGAAACAAATGATTTACTTGAAAAACATGCTCGATCATTCAAAGGATTGACCGTTGGTGATATTGCAAAATCCTTGAGAAGATTTTGGGAAATCCAAGATTTTAATGACTGGGCACTGTTCCAAGAAACTGCAAATGAAACAGCCTTATATGGTGGAATGAGCGCAGCTCTTCATTTTGGAAGAGATGGAGAAAAGTTTCTTTGCAATCCAAGTGCGCTCATGAAGGGTAAGGAAGCGTGGGGGCAGCTGGGCGTACGGGTCAATCAAATGGGCGACCTCGGCGCATGCCTCTATGAAGGGACGCCTTTTAGTGAGAGTGCCGCAACAATCATCCCCCATAGCGATGAACACCGAGCCGCTATTTGGGCATATGTTTCTTCCGATGAGTACTGCAAACGAGTTAGAGAAATAGATCGCGCTTTAAAGGTGACGAATCTAACATTAGCAAAAGTGCCATTCGATTTGGAATATTGGACAAATATTGCGAAGCAGGAATATCCTCAAGGTCTTCCAGAACCATATTCGGACGATCCGACTCAGTGGCTATTTCACGGCCATCCGGCAAAGGTAACGGCAGGACTGGCAGTTCATGTAGCGCTTGCGAGGCTGTGCGGGTATCGGTGGCCTGCTGAATCGGATGTCGACATGCGCCTTTCGAATGAAGCGAAAGGTTGGCTAGCTAGATCAGAGAAGCTGCCTAAAGGAGACAATGATGGGCTACTCGGCGTTCCGGCAGTTGCTAGCGAAAAGCCTCTGGCGGGCCGCTTACGGACCTACCTTGCCACGGCCTTCGATACGAACTGGTCGGACGCATTGGAACGCCGTCTTGTCGCGGAAGCCGATGAGACCCTCGACAAGAAAGCGTTCAAAGATGATTCGCTTGAGGCATGGTTGTCAGACCGAGCCTTCCGACAGCACTGTACACTCTTTGGTCAACGGCCGTTCCTGTGGCACATAACCGACGGCTTGAAGGACGGCTTTTCGGTCTTTGTGCACTACCATCGTTTCGACCAAGCGGCGCTACGCAAGCTTACATATACCCTCCTCGGCGACTGGCTAGCTCGCGCGAAGGCTGAGGGCAATACGCTCAGGTACGAAAAGGGTCGTGAGCTGCAACAGGTGCTGGAGAAGGTTCTGGAGGGGGAGAAACCCTACGACATCTTTGTTCGCTGGAAGTCTCTTGCTCAGCAGCCTTTGGGCTGGGACCCGGACCTGGATGATGGTTTGCGCCAGAATATCCGCCCCTTTATCAAGGCTGGCGTGCTGACCCACGAGCTGTCAAAGATCTTGAAGGACAAAGACCGTGGCAAGGACGTGCCGTCGGCTCCTTGGTATCCGGTCTTCAAGGGCGAGCGCCGCAACGACCACCACACCACGCTAGATGAAAAGCATGCTGCGCGGGAAGCCATTGCGAACCCCGCGGAGGCGGCGAAGTGAACGGTTGGGTGGGCTGGCCGCAAGAGGAAGAGCTTAGGAACTTGTTGCTGCGCTTCTTCCTCGACTTCGCGCGTTTTGAGTTCGCCATGAAGACCGGGGGATTCGGGGTAGTCCTGCACGGCGCCTATCAGCCGTCTTGGCGTGCCCTGAAAGCGGTGATGAAAGGGCGGCCACTTCCCGACGGTCTCAAGGCGGAATGTCAGTATGTCTGGGACCGCCCACCGAACAAGCAGACTGATCGTTACGAATGGAGACCAGTCGAGCCCCGGGACGACTGGGCGTTTGTAATCGACTGCGTAAAGACAGTAAGGAATAATCTATTCCATGGCGGGAAGGTTCCGTTCCGCCCCAATCGCGATCCCGAGCTAATCCGTCAGTGCGACCGAATGCTTATGGCACTGGTAGCGCACGGCCCCGAAGGTGTTGCACTTCAGTTCGAGGCCGCCGAGCGATGACGACGCCGCTCGATGCCCTCGTCGCGGCCTTGCGGGACGCGGCGAGCTACAATGCGGCGGCCGAGGCGCCACCCGTGGCAGTGGTTTGGTGCGATGCCAACAATGACTTCCTACCGCTAATACCGGCACTGCGGGAACGCTTGCCGGAGTTGCTGACATATGGCGATTTTGACCTAACGACGCGCACGGGGCCGGCTGTCTGGATCAGAGCGGCGACCGTCGGGGCGATCGAGCGCGTCAACTGGCCCGAGGACGCGACACCGATCATCTACCTGCCGGGCATTGCGCGCGACACGCTGAAGGGGGCTGAGGACTGTCCGCATCTATTGCAGCCCCTGGTCTGGTACACGGTAGCCGGATCTCTCTTCGGCCACGTAAACGGAAAGGACTGGACCCTACGCGGCTTCCTATCTGCCGAGCGTGGGCCATTGAAGCTCAACTTCGCCGAAGATGCAGCAACGCGAGAGGCACTCTCTCACGCTGCCCTGAAGTTTTGCACGCGACCGGTTGAGGAGTTGAAGGGCAAACGCTGGGACGCCGATCAACTGAACACACTGTTGGCGCCGGACCTTGCAGCTGACATGCTCGACTGGATCGATGGTGCACTATCGGAAACCGCTGATGCCGGCCGTTTCGCCGCGTTCGCAAATATCGCCGAGAAGGAATTGAAGTTCGATCCGCGCAAGTTGTCGCGCCAGGATGCCATCAAGCGTTTGGCAAAGCGCGAAGGCCGATGGGCCGAGATTTGGTCGCGCTTCGCCGCGTCCACCGGTTACTCCGCAGTGGTTGGCTATTTGGAGCTCGAAGAGCCGGCGTCGCTGTTCGATCATTCTGAGAACCGAGGCGCCTATCCGAGGTTGAATGCTCAAGCTGAGACCAAGCTGCGGGACGAACTCGAAAAGCTCGCCGACCTTTCGCCGGAAGATGGGTGCCAGCGCATTGAAGCGTTGGAGATGGAACACGGCTGGCGGCGGGATACCGTATGGGCAAAGCGCGGTAGGGCGCCCTTAGCCCAGGCACTTGCTTGCCTGGCGATCGTGGCCAAAGGAAAATCTCTGCCGAGCCATGACGGGGCCGCTTTGGCCGAGGCCTATGCCGCCGAAGGGGCGGCAATCGATTGGGCGGCGATGTCTGCGCTCGCAGCTGCTCCCCGCGAGCTGGACCGGCTCGCCGTCACTGCGGCTTTGCACACGATCTATCTTCCTTGGCTAGAGGAAAGTGCCATCTCGCTTCAAGAGCTGGTTCGCACCGGCAAGGTGAAGTTGGCATCGGCCAACTCGTCGAAGCCGACAGACACGACGATCCTATTCGTTGACGGGCTGCGTATGGATTTGGCTCGCGAGTTGGTCGTTCTGCTCGAGAAAGAGGGGGTGACCGCCAAACTAGGCTGGGCATGGTCGGGGTTCCCCACTGTCACAGCGACCTGCAAGCCACTGGTATCGCCGGCAGCCTCGATGCTGAGTGGCCCATCGACCACTACCGATGTCTTACCCGTCTCTTCTGACGGGAAACCCGCCACCAAGCCCATTCTATACAAGCTGATGCAGGCTGAGGGATGGGAGACGGATACTGCGATGCTTCCAGATGGAAAACTCTGGGCGGAAACCGGTCGTTTTGATGAGGAAGGCCATGCGCTCGGCTCCCGTCTTGCAGATCGTCTTCTAGCGGGCATCCGCGACGTAGTCGATCGGATCCTCCAATTGGCGCGCTCTGGCCGAAGTATCCGGGTTGTGACCGACCATGGCTGGTTACTAATGCCCGGAGGGCTGCCCTCGGCCGCGTTGGACGTGGGCCTTGTCGAGCCGAATGGAAAGCGTACTCGATGCGCATTGGTGAAACCGAAAGCGCACACGTCTTATCTCCAAGTGCCATGGACTTGGAATGATGAGGTGTCGATCGCAACGGCAACGGGAGCGCGTTCCTTCTATGCCGGATACGAGTATGCGCATGGGGGGATCAGCCCCCAGGAGTGTGTCGTGCCGGTGTTGGATGTTGCTGGGTCACGCGTTCGGCAGGATATCTCTATAGTCCGCGCGGCCTGGGAGGGGCTGCGCCTTCGAGTGGAAGTTAGGGGCGGGGGTGACCTGCATGTCGATCTCCGGCTTGGAGCTGAAACCAGCGGCCCAACATTGATCAAAGGGGGGCGCGTGCTGGACGAGAAGGGGCGCACCTCCTTCCTGGTCAGCGACGAACACGAACGCGAGCCCGCCTGTTTGGTGGTGCTCGATGACGACGGACGGGTGCTCGCCCAAAGCATCTTGACCGTAGGAGGGGAGTGACGTGATCGCGCTTGACGAATTGGATCGCAAAGCTGCGGCTGCTTTCCCGGGCCATATCGTTCGAAAAGACCTGGTACGAAGGTTCCGCGGTCAGTTCCCAGTGCCAACCTACGTCGTCGAGTTCATGCTCGGGCGGTACTGTGCAAGCACTGAGCCTGAAGAGATCGAGGAAGGTCTCCATATGGTCCAGTCGCAGCTGTCAGACAGGACGGTGCGCGCCGGCGAGGAGGAGCTGTTTAAATCCAGGGCCCGTGACCGTGGGTCGGTCCGCATTATCGACATTGTAACAGCCAGATTGGACGCGAAGACCGACAGCTACCTGGCGACCCTACCGAGCCTGCGCCTCAATGATGTTCGGATTGCAGACAAAATCGTCCACGACCACGAGCGAATGCTGACCGGTGGTTTCTATGCCGAGATCGAGCTCGGCTACGATGCCAGCATCGCGCAGGAGAAAGGCGGGCGGCCATTCGAGGTAATGAGCTTGCGGGAGATCCAGCTCTCCACACGGGATATCCTCGACAAAATCGCAGCCGGGCGCGCCCAGCTGACTACGTCTGAGTGGAAGGATTTCCTCCTGCGCAGCGTGGGTCTAGAGCCAGAGAAACTCAGTCAGCGCGCTAGGGACGCTATATTTCTCCGCATGGTTCCCTTCGTGGAATCCAACTACAACATGGTCGAGCTTGGCCCGCGCGGTACCGGCAAGAGCCATCTATTTCAACAGGTATCGCCTTACGCCCATTTGGTCTCAGGTGGGAAGGCGACCGTGGCGCGCATGTTTGTCAACATGTCGAACGGACAGCGCGGCTTGGTTTGCCAGTATGACGTCGTGTGTTTCGATGAGGTATCGGGCATCTCCTTCGATCAGAAGGACGGCGTGAACATTATGAAAGGATACATGGAGTCGGGAGAATTCTCGCGCGGTCGCGAGAGCATACGTGCGGAGGGGAGCATCGTGATGCTCGGAAACTTCGAAGTCGACGTCCAACATCAGCAACGCGTCGGCCAACTCTTCGGCCCGATGCCTCCCGAGATGCGGAACGATACCGCCTTCATGGACCGTATACACTGCTATTTGCCTGGATGGGATGTTCCGAAAGTCAGCAAGGCGCTCTTCACCGACCAGTTTGGCCTAGTGAGCGATGTCCTCGCTGAATGCTTTTCGCGGCTGCGTGCGCAGAGCCGCGTGAATGTGCTGGCCGGCCGCGTTCATTTTGGCGGCGCGCTATCCGGACGCGACCAGAACGCTGTGAACAAGACGGTCTCCGGCTTGCTTAAGTTGATCTATCCGGACGCCGCGATGGCCGTGCCGGATGCGGATTTAGAATGGGCCGTGCGTCTCGCCCTTGAAGTGCGCCGTCGCGTAAAGGAGCAACAAAAACGCATTGGGTCCGCCGAGTTCCGGAACACCCAGTTTAGTTACGTGATGGGCCTGGACGGGGTCGAGAAGTTCGTTTCGACTCCCGAACTCCAAAGCGAAGACAGCATTGGCTACGACCCCCTACCGGCGGGGCAGGTATGGGCGATCAGTCCAGGTGGGCAAGATGAGGGCTCCGGTCTCTTTCGCATTGAGGTCACCGAGAGTCCTGGAGGGGGTGTAAGGATTCTCAATCAGTCTCCTCCGGGGCCCTTTAGGGAGAGTGTTCGAATCGCAGAACAGAACCTTTATGCGCGCTCGCGCGAGCTTGTTGGCGAGCGGAACCCGCGGGAGCATGAGTTTGCAGTACAACTTCGCTCGTTTGATGCCGCGAAGAGTGGCGAGCAACTTGGCGTAGCCGTCTTAGCCGCGCTTTGCTCAGGGCTGCTCGGCAAGCCCTTGAAGGGCGGGCTAGCAATCGCGGGCGGAATTACCTTAGGCGGTTCGATCGAACAAATTCACAATCCGATTGATGTGGTGGAACTGGCTATGGAGAAGGGAGCTGATGCGGTGCTCGTTCCGGTTTCCAGCCGTAGAGAGATGTTCGACCTATCGGACGAAGTGGCGACCAAGGTTCAGGTCTTGTACTACGCAGATGCGCCGGACGCGCTGCGGAAAGCCCTTCATGACTGATTGGATCAGGGACTGAGCGCAGTTCCAGTGCCATCTTTTACTGGTTGGATTTTTTTCGGCTCTGTGTTTCAAGGGTCCCTAGCGAAGACGCCCCCATCCCCTTACCTGCCTTTTCATATGGGGGAGGGGTATTCTGCCGACTACGCTTCGTTTAGCACATCACCAATGGTTGGCATTCGTGCGCGCCTCGGCTACAGCGAAATCTGGTTCGAAATGGGTAGCCATCCGGTAGCCCGACTTTACTATTAGCGCGTCCTAGATGTATCGGTTGGATACTTTATTGTCATCAATGGCTTGGCGATTGAAGTAGTTCGCAGAATACCATGCGTCCGCCGTCAAATTCCCACCAATTTCAGCCGATTTAAGCGGGCTTACCCGATCCCAAATTCAAGCCCGGCCGAGATTCAGGACAGTGTGATCGCATGGGCGTTTGGCTGATTACTAAAGCAAAGCGCCCGCCGCGTTATCGCTGAACAGTTCGCCGTCCCGAATGTATCGAGCCAGCATGGCGTCTGAGGCATGACCGGTCTGAGCTCTGATCTTCCAGGACGATACCCCAGCTTGGGCGGCACTGGTGGCGAAACCTGCTCGGAGGCTATGGCCTGAGTAGCCGGTGGGATCGAAGCCAGCCGCTTTGAGGCGCTCTCGAATGACGAGGGCAACAGCCTCACCTGAGAGCCGATCCATCTGTATGTGGCCATGTCGGTTTATGCGCTGGAAGATAGGCCCGGTCTCGATCCCGCATCGTGTGAGCCACTCATCGAGTGCGGTGACCGGGCACCATCTCATTCGCCCGAGTGGGATCCCGATCTTCCGTCCTTGCCCGAGTTGATCGGTCTTCGACCGTCGCAGCGTGACGACAATTCCCTGGCGGACGTGCTCGATGTCTTCCACGTCTAGCCCGACCAGCTCAGAGCGCCGGAAGCCACCGGCAAATCCGATCAGCAGGAGGACGCGATCACGGATGCTCTTCGCATCATTGCCCATCGCAGCGAGCACCTGGAACAGGTCATCCCGCAGCAGCGGCTTTGCTTCCTTCTGAGCTGTGCCTTTCTGGCGTTTGATGCCCCTAAGCGTAGCCTTCACCAGCTCTGACTTCGTGGGGCTTGGCAGACCTCGGGCGCAGTGGGCCTTCGCAATCGAAGCCAGACGCCGCGACAATGTGGCGACGCTTAGCGCCTCACAGTGCTGTGCCAGGTAGTCGGCGACCATTGTATCGGGGGCAGGGATTGTTCCTCCCCAGGCTTCGAAATGCGCCAAGTCGGAGAGGTAGGCTCTTCGCGTGTTGGCAGCGAGGCTGTCGCGGACGTAACTGGCTACCCCGTCTGGCAAGACGTGGGTGAAATTAATTTCACAACCTTTGCTTCCTTGGAGGTCACCCATTTTGGGTCGCGATAAGAGAGGGTTATCGCGAGTTAGAGTGTTAGAAAACATCGCGACGCACCTCGTTCAGGATCGAGATATCGGCACGAAGCAGGGCGATGATTTGGGAGGCGTTAGGGCAGTGTTGACCCTGGCACTCCACGTCCACTTGTCTCCGCAGCTTGTTGGCCAGCGGCCAGTTTATCCGCCGTCGCATGAGACCGCCTTCGACCGCGAATAGGATGTTGCCGAGGAACTTCACGCGTTGAGCTGATGGGATGTGTTTCCGCACCCATCGTGCTGTCGCACTATCGCCTTCCAGGAAGTGTGTCAGCGCCTGTAGCCCCTCACGCGAGTACATGTCGAGCGCCCAGCTCGGTAGGTCCCCGTACATTGTTTCTGGGGGAAACTGGTCATCCTCGACGACTGCTACCCCGCCGTGGTTCATTGCGACGAGAAGCGGGAGGAAGGCACACAACACTTGCCCCGTTCGTCGGAAGCCCTCCCGCGCGATCTCTACGATCTGGTGGGGGTATCCCGCCTCGCACAGTTCATCGAAAACAGCGTGCGGGTTTCCCTTTCGTGCTCGTAGGTGGTTCGAAGGACAGCGGTCAGTGCCGATGGCATTCCACAAAGCCAACGCCCGCTCTGCCAGATCCCCCGAGCCGACCACAATCCAAAGCAGCTCTGACGTTGTTTGGTAGGTGAGGCGGAGCCTGCTTTGCTCGTAGGCAGGGTGCCGTTCTGCGACCAGCAGCAGGTCATCTGCCGCTCGGCACTTCTGCGCTTCAACGAGCCGTTCGACCACATAGCTCCCCACCACCCATTCTCCGCTGAGCTTGGCCCGGAATGTCTTGCAGCTAAGTGCGGCGGTGACCAGGGCTACGGTATCGAGATCGGCAACGCCGACGTCTTCAAACGCGATCACACCGCAGCGCCGCCAAAAACGATCTGGGGAGCGGAGAAGAAGGGTAGCCGCAGCCTGCAATGCGAAGTCCCGCTCTCCGCGCCGGACAGCCTTCTGCAGAAGTGCCATTGCGAGCCACGGCGATATGTCCAGGGGCTGCATGTTCGGGGGAGCGTAGGCCTGAAGCTCCTGTGCCAGAGCTTCACGTAAATTGGCGAGTACATCGGGTCCGTTCATCTGATCTCCTCCTTGAGGTTCAAGGGGGAGCCAGAGATCGTCTGACCCACTAAATAGCGTAACCTAAGTGACTTCTATGAAAAGGAATATGACGGCTCAGCAAGATCAAAACGCGCCAATGTTCATGCCAAAATATTCGATCTAAATCGGGCTTATTTTTGGGACTGTTCAGCCAACACGGCTGCAGCCAAAACCTTTGTAGCTATCTCCTCAAGCGTCGCCATTAGTCGGTTGATTTGAGAAAGGCTGGTCGTCATTTCTGGCCCGTAGCGAGATACCAGATACTCCCTATTAGCTGCCAAGCTCGAAATATGCGCCTTAGTTCGTTTCCGCAGAACAAGCCCGTTTTCGGCGGCAGCGTCCACCCGTATTTTTAGATCATGCTGCATGCCTCTTATCGATTGAGCGGACTGGCCAATGTGTAAAAGATAGGCGTTCAAAAACAACTCAATCGCGTGTATTGCCACTAACCGACCAGGAGCACGGCTTAGAGGTTTTCCTTTTCGGCCACTCGTCACAAGAGTATTTGCCGCGAGGCGGAATTCTTCAGCCAATTCGATTATTTCACTTAAACTCGCAGTATCACCAGGATAAATCATAGAATCTTCCAGCTTAATAGCGAAATTTAGACTCTTTCCCAACCACATACTTCTAATCGCGAACTGTTGAGCTCTCTCTCCCTCTCTGAAGAATGTCCGCCTGGCTCCAAATGATGACGGTATCGTTCGGGCGGTGGCAAGGGGATTGTGTATTGTGAGTGGGCAGTTGACGATTTGGCAGTTTTATTCGGACAAGCAAAACCCCCAGCAGTCGATTCCGCAAGGCGACCATAGTCGGATTTTCCGAAGCTTTTCATCAACGTAGACGCAGGCGTCATTTTGATCCGACTGCAACGCCACTGCAGCCAATCTTGGCCGAACCAGCGCAAGGTGACCCAGAGGCTGAAGGAGGAACCATAGATCGTCGGATCGACTGAATCGAGGGCCTAGGTGATTGATACTGAAGGAGTTTTATTTCATAGGAATGGGACTGTCATATACACTCCAGCACCCTTCATCTTCCCACTGCTCAAGTATTGCATGCTTCCAAAGGGAAGAAAGACGGATCGGGAACTCGCAGAGAAGTGCCTCGCTCTCCCAACCATCGTTGTTGTAGAACTCGCCCTGAAGGCTATCGCAACGTATGCAGCCATTGCTGATGTATCGCCGCTCCTGCGTCTTGCTATAACGGGGCTTGATCGTTCCGATTCCTAGACCACTCGGCAATTGCTGCAGTACCTCTCCAACGAGTTCTGGGTTTTCCCCAAGCTCGGGTATAGTGAAACTGCACTCGTTTGGTCCAAACGTTACATCGATTGTGGTTATCTTCCGTGTGCGCGCTTGGCATTTCCAGCAGTCAATAAATGTTCCTCTGATCGAGACGATTGCCGGGGCATTTAAGGGGATCCCGAACTTCAATCGCCCAGTGAATGCCGCCGCTAGGAACTCCTCCATTTCCAATGTTTGGTGCAGATCACTTGGATCGGACCGATGTCGCGCTCCCATTCCCGGACAGCCTGGGATCCACGCCTCAAATCTGCTGTTCACGTCTCCGCGAATATACGCAGCCGGTAGATAGTGCGTGATTGGAAATCCGGGATGGCGAACGAGCCAAAGGCCGCGAACACCGGAGGCTTTGTACCGTGACTGTCTCTCGAGAATTTCCTCGTTTGTTTGACTAGACCATTGGATTTCTATCGCGACCTTGAAGTGCTTTCTTTGAGCGAGGACGTCCGCCCTCCAAGTTTTTCCCGAAGGTGTCGAACCGGTAACTTCTGTCTCTGCTGTCCAACCATTGGCACGGGCAATCCTAACCGCTGCTGCCTTCAGTCGAAGGTGCACTTCACCCTCGGGCGCTGTCGCGCACATTCCGCGGGCCTTGTGCGCAAAAAACTGGGTCCCGCGTTTTGACGATTTGAGGGTGACTTTGGAATCGCAGCAGGGCATCCGCAGGTGCGCTACGCATTTGTTCCTCGAACGAAGCAACTGCCATTGCTCGGGTGTCAAATCAAATGATTGAATACTCCGACCATGTTCGTCCAAGCATCGAAGCGGCATCGGCTTTTTTTCACCACCGTATAACTTAGCAAACACTTGAGAGCCTACTTTCGGAACTTCGTCGGCGGTCAGCCAGCATTGCGTCGAATGTATCATCCTGCTTTGACTAAGTGCAGTCGGCGGAGGCTCGGTTACCTACGCATTGCGGCTTTGCTCGCCGTCGTCCCGCTGAGTGCGAACACTCAGTAGTCGCAAAACCCGTTGATGATCGGAGCGGGTCGCTTATCAAGAATCTGCCACCTAAGTCCTTCGACGAGCATGTCCTGCTCCGTACAAGTCTCGCTATTTATGTCGCCCATCCAACGGACCTTTAACAGTCTGCTATCTGGCGAGTAGAGCAATTTCATTTGGTAATTCTCTTCGCCTCCATGCGGAAACGACCCCACCTCTCCTGTCCGAAGGTCCACCACGAATGCGAAGCGACAAGATGTACCGCACCCGATTTCAACGATTGAGTAGTGGCCGGCGAAATTCACGCCCCGCGCAGCACCTTCTCGGATGCGAGTGCGGTACATTCGGTAGTCGGAATCGCGACCAGAAAAGTCGGGCAGACGAGGTTGTCCCGTGAAATGTTCATGTGGCGGATAATCGCTAAATATAAACTGCTCCGAACGACTTTTAGGAGCGGGTTGTGCGAGTGCGAATTCCGAAGCGTCGCCGGGCAGATCGCGATTTAGAGCCAAGTTTTCAATATCATCATCACTAAGCCAACGCATTTCCCACGGCGGAGTCGTCAGCATGTAGTGTGTAACGGTCCAAGGCACGCCAAACCGTTGGAAGGCATCGAGTTGCTCAGCGAGAACAAATTGCAACGTTGATGCGTCGCCTCGTCCGCCATCATCCATTTGGTGGACTCCTAACCGACCTTTCACCAACCGATCATAGCCAGCGAAAAACAGAATAGCGCATGCAGATGCGCAGGATTGGTCTTCCGCGATAAAAGTGCTCAGCCGCCTTTTAGATATTTCTTCCGCCATCGCGATGGCGTTCACAACTATTCCCCCAGGACTGTTCAAACGGATTCCGATTACGTTTGGATTAGAATTAAGAAACGCGGAAAATTCTTTGTCCGCATCAATTTCGATTGCACCCGTCATTTCGGCAAACCGGCCGTCTCCAATGACGCTAAATTCCTGACCGAAAGCAGCATGAGAAATCGCAACGAACAGGAGGCCAGAGAGAACAAAAAACAGTTTCCTAGCGGCGACCTTCAAAATTGCACCTCCCTCGTATGTCTTCCAACGAGCCAGCGCCTTTATCTCATCCCTAGAATTGCGCATCTGGCTCTCATTCGATGAAGATGTCTCTCTCGATGAGGCATGCCAATCCCGGAACGAGTAGTATCCGACACCTTTGGTGATGTCTCTCCCGGCGACAGGAAATGTCCTTCCAAAGGAGCTGGTATG
Organism: Microbaculum mangrovi; assembly: GCF_051390635.1. NCBI lineage: Bacteria > Pseudomonadati > Pseudomonadota > Alphaproteobacteria > Hyphomicrobiales > Tepidamorphaceae > Microbaculum > Microbaculum mangrovi. The sequence goes on along the minus strand of NZ_JBPODT010000001.1, from coordinate 354,017 downwards.
TCCCCCGGTGTCCTCATAGGACAGATTCGGCTTTTCCACATTTAGGGCCTTCGCGGGGCCTCCCAACCTCGTAATAACTAAGGCATTGAATTGCTGGAGCTATTGCCTTTTGAATCCCCTCGGCAGTACCCCCTTTGAGACGGAACGAATGGCTGTCTCCAGAAATGTCCTTGGGGGGCAAGGGAGCCTCTAGATCCGCCTGACTGAGACGGCGCTACCTCGGCAGGTGTTCGCACGTATCGTTGCGCTGATCGAAGGTTTGCGCGGCGCCCCCCCCCTGTCGAGGCCGATTCCGCATGATCGGGACCAGCACTAAATCGTCGGCACGCAGCGCTGGCGATGAGAGGGGCTTGTCCGGAACACGGCTGTATAGCCATCTTTGCGGCACTTGACGCCTGTGGGCTTGCGTTCTCGCTTTTGGGAGGCCGTCCGCCCAACCGGTGTGGGCGGTCATTCAACTTGATCGCCGCTACCCACTGCAGCAAACTTACCGTTAGCGATCCAAATGGGGAAGCCCGGCTGTCAAAAACGAAGGAAAATCAGCAGAAACTATCTTGAAGTATATTTAACGAAACTGCGACTAGGAGTCGATATGTCAAGAGGAGAAATGGCTTGGGAAGACGCAATCAATCAAGTACTGAAAGAGGCAGATGGCGCGCTACATTACTCTGAAATTGCTGACCGGATAGTATCCCAAGGGCTGAGGAAAAAAGTAGGGGCCACACCTGCCTCTACAGTTGCGTCCCACCTTAGTGTTTCTCTGAAGGGGGACAACTCACCGTATTTGAGGATTGGCAGAGGGGAATACACCTTAAAAGAGTCGGCAAAAGAAAAAAGTGATTTAACAACATCATTAGAGGCCGCAGAAGAAGAAAAAGAGGCTGGAGCGCTTCGTTCTTTCGGGATGTTCTGGCAAAGAGAGTTTGTTTATTGGAAATCTGCTAGACCATCGTTATTCGGAAGGCAGGGTTTAGGCGCTGAGAAAGTGAATTTTTCGGAGCAGATTGGTGTTTATCTTCTGCACGACAGGGAGCGCGTTATTTACGTCGGTCGCTCTGCTGACGGTCTCGGAGTGCGCTTGCGTACTCATATTTCGGATCGTCTCGGCGGGCGCTGGAATAGATTTTCGTGGTTCGGGCTTCGGTCCGTAGATGAGAAAGGGCAACTCTCCGATGATAGCCCACATTGGTCACAGTCTGTTGTTATAGATACAATGGAGGCATTACTAATTGAAAGTCTTGAACCCCCTCTCAATAGAAAAGGGGGGGGGGATAGATTTTCTGGTGCCGAGTATTTACAAGTGAAAGACCCGAAAATTGAGAGGGTTCAAATGGAGGATATGTTTAAAAATATGCAAAATAAATTATTTGGTGATTGATGCTTTCAAATTCCATTTTTTAAAATAATGAGCGTCTTTAATTGCGGGAACCTCAAAAGGAACTGGGCCTGCTGTTTATTGAATCAACGCGCGGCATGAAACAACTGAGGACGAAGATTGGGAAGAGAGGGCAGTCGCTTAGCTCGCATTTTTGAGTTTGTCCCTGCTGAAGTTCCTCGGGCGACGGAAGGCCCGTCTCTTAGAGTAATTCGCGATAAATGTTGACGGCGCTAGCCCAGTCACAATCGCGCTTAGCCACAGCCTGTAGACTGCGCAATACGAGCGGCGCCAGCTATGATTCCAGCTCAAAGTGGCTCGGGCGGCTGGATCGTATTTTGCTTTTAAGAACCTCTCCATAGGAAACGCAGAGTGTTTGCGCGCTGCATTCAGATTCCAGTGGGGGAGTGCTGGATCTGTTTACGCTTGGGTCGCGTATTCGTGCTGCCTTTTCGATGGCGGCAAAAGCTCGATTCAAACAGTTTCCAGGTAGTATCGCGCTGTGAAATTATCTTCACTTCCCTGATCGCCGTGACACTGAGTGCGATTCCATAGATTGACGACCGCCGGCATGCATATTCCATTTCCCGGCATCGGCTTTGTCGAGAAGTGCGGCGCGCCGGCTACCAGTTACTTCCCGCGCCTTGGCAGTACACGATTGAGAACGGGCGAGCGCCTATAGCGCAATTGTTGCCGAACGTTTTTCATTATCAATCCAGATGATGATCTAGCAGGGCGGGGCCGTGAATTTTGTGAACTGAAGTGATCAGAAATTTCAAAAACGGATGACACGGATGACACGGATGACACGGATGACTTTTTAGTGGATTGAATTCTTAATGCGTTATGATTCTCTAGATCGTCGCCCACTCAGATACCTCGGGTCAGGGCTATGGATGTAGTGAATCGTGATGGCGGGATCTGCAGCATGCTTTGCGGGCGGGCACCAGACAATTTGAGGGAATTTATCTCATCATTGTGAGACTGGCCTGCGCGACAGCGACGACTATGCACAAGGGACCGCTACTTTTTTGCGCTAAATTACCGGGCTCTGAGTGACGAGCGAATCCTATGGTCGACTGCATACGCGCAGTATCTGCGTCGCCAAATGAGTCCTAGCTGGCTTTTCTGCCAGTGTTATTTTCTCCGTCTAATATCGAAAAAGTCATCCGTGTCATCCGTGTCATCCGGGCTACCTGTGAACTTCTGCGCATTCATTTATGTCTAACCCACCAGAAGTTCCCTTCAGCGTCTTTTTTCGATTCCTTTTTCCAACCAATTTTCTGAAGAATCGCTCTAACACGTCTTTCGTTTCTGGTGCTTCGATTTTGCGTATCTATCTGGAGGGCGTTAGCCAATATCAGCCCAATTTTTATTTTGTCGAACTCGTTTTTTAGCAGATATTCTTTAATTGTGTCTTCCCAGGTATCAGCCTCAAAACGTGCTTCTTGTTCCGGAAGTATATATTTTCGCTCAAACTCTCGATTCGGATGCCATTTGTGACCTTGCCTGTATAATTCTAATGCTTCCGCGAAAAGCTTGTCTCTGTCTTTTTCGAGCTTTTCGATTTGAATTTTCCCAACACAAACTGGCCAGAAACGCCTTCCACCAGTTTCATCGCGGAGGTATTCGGAGAGATTTGTAGTCCCGATAAAGATGCATTGGCGCGGTTGTTCAATTGGTTTGCGAGCGTAACTCGGACGGTATTGGTCTATTCGCGTTGTTAAAAAAGCTTTGAGATGGGAACTTTCAGCCTTACTCATTGCCGACATCTCAGCGATTTCGATTAGCCATTTGCCCTTCAAGTGCTGCTTGACATCTTTTCCACCTGTGACGTCGGGTAAATTATCTGAAAACCAGTCACCACCAAGTATTGCACACGCCGTAGACTTCCCAATTCCCTGAGGTCCTTCGAGCACGAGCATATAGTCAGCTTTGCATCCGGGCTCAAAAACCCGAGCGATCATCGATATCAAGAACATTCTGCCAACGGCGGAAACATAAACTGAATTCGCGCAGCCAAGATAAACGGAAAGCCAGGAATCGACTCTCGAAACGCCATCCCAAACTAATTCGTTCAATTGTTTCCTCAGCGGATGGAAACTATTTTGTGCCGCGACAAAATCAACTGCGTCGTGCGCTGTCGCCTTCGATATTGATTTTAAGCCACACAACTGAAGGAATTCTCTGATGGCGGTCACATCTTCGTCTTTTAGCGGACGGGCAGCAAATTCACTTATATTTTGTTTTGGCAGCGGCTTCATTAGCATGGACAACCCAGCCATCTCATCGAACGCGATTGCGCCCGCGAGAGCCGGGTCGATACGCAGCGCGATCATGGCGTTGGCCAAATTGCTATTAGGCTTGTCCTTTGTCTTTTGACAAAGATCGAGCCAAATCGGTGGGTCTGAGGTGTCGTTCGGAAGTCCAAAATCGGAAAACGCAATGACCTTTGCGGCCGGATCATTGGGCTTTATCTTCTTCGTTACTTTAACTGGCATTGTCTGGGATTCCTTCTCGCGAAAAATTGTTCCAGTCGGCACCACGTTCTAACGGCGCGCAGATGCTTCCGTTGATGCCGGCCAATGCATAACGCCTCGCGCATTCTTTAGAAGCCGCGAGTCCAGCTTCGTCGTTATCCGCGAAAATGCTCAGAAACTGCAGAGGCTTCAGAAGCGGAAAGTTGCGGATTCCATTAGTGGAGAGAGCTGCCCATACAGGTTGGTCGAAGAGCAAGCTTGCGCTGAGTGCGGTCTCGATTCCCTCAGCAATTCCCATCCGGGGCGCTTCGATTTGGAGCTTCACGACAGCTCCCTTCGCAATGCCCAGCATGCGTTTGGGGGACGAACCATCCGGCATGTTTCGTTTGCCGCGCCCGTCGTCGCGAAGTGCCGTGCGATGAATGCCTGTCGGCTGGTTAGTTTCGGGGTTTCGCATCAATCCGATCATGGCCGGAACGCGCAACGTGCCGAACGGACAGGCTGGGTGAAAGCGAATGGCGTCGGCTTCAATATGATGCTGGGACAGTGGACAGCCGCGAGCCCTCAGATAGGTTTCGACCTGAGTCCCTTGTTGCGCTGTTGATTGGTGCCAGATGTCAAGTGCACTGACCTTTTTCCGCTCGCGTTGCTCATCAGTTTCCGGGGCTGTTCCGTTGAAAAATTGCACTGAAGGCTTCCCTTCAAGCAGCCCTAGGATGTGCTCGCGGCACCTTTCTTCGTCGTCGCCTGCGAAGCTATGAGTTCGAATCCCAGCGGGAGCCGCTTTTTCGAGGCTGAAACCCAGGGACCGGTCTGTCTTGCTGTGGCCTGGCCCTGGAATATTGATCCAGCGGCCGTTCAAATCTCCGCCGAGAGCAGAGGCGAGTTGCTCGAGAGTCATTGTGGTCAACGCCCTCTTGCGGTCGGGTTCTCGACTAGACGCGGCCCGGCAACTTCCTGGTCTGAAAGCCACTCGAGAATCGATGAGCGGCGATAGCGCACCAGTTGACTGCCCATCCGAATACGCGGGGGGCCTATTCGGAGCGCGTGCCACCGATCGAGAGTTCGCGCACTGACGCCTAGGAGATCAGCTGCCCCTTCGCGGTCAAGGATATCGTCTAGACCGTGGACATCGCCGCGATCAGACGGAAGTTTAGAGCCGTTCATCTTCGATATCCTTCATGTAACTGCTGTCCACAAATCAGCGTGAAAGGCCTGTTGTGGCGCTTGGATTACATGATTACGAGGGTCTTGGCGGGATAGTCAAGAATAAATTATGTACAAATAAAGTATAACAGAGATCTAATGGCGTTCTAACTCGAATACAACATATCTAATTCTTAAAATTATCGATTAGCGATCCAATGGCTTCCGTTGCTTTTTTCAGAGGGTCATCGAGGAGATGGGCGTAGCGCTGTGTGGTCTGAGCCTGGGTATGCCCCAGCAGGGCACCAATGACGGGGAGCGAGTTCCCAGCCGAAGCAAGGTGCGAGGCATACGTATGGCGGAGGTCGTGGAGGCGGACGTCGTCGAGCTGTGCCTTTGCTCGGATGGCGGCCCAGCTCTTCTTGATGTCGGCTATCGGCTTTTCTGGATCGTTCCCTGGGAAAAGGAACTTGCTCTCTGGGTTTGCCGCCCGCATTTCCCGCAACAACTCCAGGGCAGGTTCGGAGAGCGGCACGCGGTGCAGGCGAGCCTGTTTCACGGAGGCGGCAGGCTTCACCCAATAGCCAATCTCGAGATCGAACTGATCCCATGTGGCGGATAGCACTTCTCCCTTGCGCGCGCCTGTAAGCAATAGGAGGCGGATGGCGTTGCAGACCTGTTGGTTGGGGTGCTCGATTAGCACCTGGACCAGACGCCCGAGTTCTTCGCCGTTGAGATATCGATGGCGCGGGTTCTCGGGATTGCGCTCGATGTGTTTCGTCGGATTCTCGCTTGTCACTCCCAGCATTATGGCGAAGGCGTACATGTTGGAGAGGAGGGCAAGGACCCGATTGGCCCTGTACGGGGCTCTTGCGGAGATCTCACTGTGAAGGGCTTCGGTGTCCTGGTAGCGGATCGAGGCGGCCTTCTGCTTACCCCATCTCGGCAGGATGATGGTTTTGATGATGGCCAAATCATCGCGTTGCGTCTTGGGGCGTTTCTTTGAGACGCGCTTGTCGATGTACAGGTGGCACAGCTCGGCAACGGTCAGTGCGGCGCGGTCTTCCTGGCGCTGCGCCATTGGGTCTTCGCCCCGATCAATCTCCCGCTTCAGTTTTTTGGCTTCATCGCGCGCCGCCGCTGCTGACCAGTCTGGATAGCTGCCTATGGTCAGTCTGCGTTCCCGGCCTCCCACGCGGTAGTTCAGCACGAAGGCTTTTGCCCCCGCCGCTGTGACCCGGATCCCGAATCCCTTCACATCGGTGTCGTAGGTGATTGTGTTGCCCGTTGTCGGTCCTGGAAGAGCCCTAACAAGACTCTCAGTGATGCGCTGCGCCATATCAGTCGTGTCCGCATTGTGTCCGCACAGAAATGCGTATTCGAAGCGCACTGCTGGCTTTGCGTGTCGATTGCTGTCTTTCTATAATATATTGATATTACGAGATTAATTTTGTAAGGCAATGTAATTGTGAAGGAAATAAATGGGTAGGTTGCACTTACTCTTAATCAGCGGGTCCACGGTTCGAGTCCGTGTGCGCCCACCATTCCTCACAATACCTTAGCAGTCACCGACGCGGACTCTCGCGTGCCGGTTTGAAGCCGGTTTGACGTTTATGTTCCCGGTTCGCCTCCGGCGTGGCGATCGCCGACGCTGACCGTTGCCGGTCCACCGGGGGCAATCGATCGTCGCGGCTCGATTTTCTTCGCCGGGCACAGACCTCCTTAACATTTTCCCGGACAGTATTCGCGCCGCCTCGTGAAATCGGGTGCGCGACCTTGCGGCCCGGCATTCCGGCCAAGGCTGTTGTGACGGAACGAGACCAGCGGCGTTTCGCTGGCCTCGCGTCGAGCCCCGTCGACCGGGGGAGGACAAAACAAGGGCCTGCCTTGCGGCGGAGCGGCAATTCGCCGGCGGCCCCGAAATAAGGAGACACGCCGTGAACGGTTCGCCCCCATCCGCACGCGCCAACCGACTGGCAATCGACGGTGGTACGCCGGTTCGAACCGCCCCGCTGCCGTGGGAGCTTCCCGGCGCGCACTGGATCGGAGAGGAAGAGCGCGAACTGGTCGATCGGGTCGTTCGCGCGCAAAGCCCGTTCCGTTTCTACGGCCCGGACCCGCAGTACATGGTCAAAACGCTGGAGGCCGAATGGTGCGAGCGCTTCGGGCACCGTCACGCGCTGGCCGTGTCGTCGGGAACGGCGGCCCTGACCATCGCGCTTTCCGCCCTGGAGATCGGTCCGGGCGACGAAGTGCTGGTCGCCGGCTACATGTGGGTGAGCTGCATCTCCGCGATCGTCCGCAACGGCGCGATCCCGCGGCTCGTCGACATCGACGCGACGTTCTGCATGGATCCGGACGACCTGGAAGCGAAGATCAATCCGCGCAGCCGCGCCATTCTGCTGGTGCACATGAGCGGCGCGCCGGGACATGTTCGGCGGATATCCGAAATCGCCCGCAAGCACGGCGTTCCGCTGATCGAGGATTGCGCCCAGGCGGCGGGCGCCAGTCTGGACGGCACGCCAGTCGGTCGGTTCGGCGATATCGCCACCTTCAGTTTTCAGCTGAACAAGAACATGACGTCCGGCGACGGCGGCATGGTGGTCAGCGACGACGACGGCCTGTTCCGCCGCATCGTCGCGTTGCACGATCTCGGATACGCCCGCAATGCCGCCGGTCGGCTGGATACGTCCGACGAAACCTGCCAGCTGTGGGGCATCGGCGCACGCATGTCCGACCTCGCCGGCGCGATGGCTCTGGCGCAGTCGCGCAAGCTGCAGACGATCACCGGTGCCATGCGCGACGCCAAGTGGCGGATCCGCGAAGCGCTGTCGGACATTCCCGAACTGACGTTTCGCACCGTTCCCGATCCCAAGGGCGATAGCGGTCCCTTCCTGATCACCACATTCGCCAACTCCGAGATCTGCACGAAGTTCGTCGATGCGCTGAGGGCGGAAGGTATCCGGGGGCCCGAGGGCTCGCTGAGCTGCCTGACCATGCGCGAATGGGGCCTGCACTGGTATTTCAACATTCCGAGCCTGACGCACAAGCGATCGAACGCGCGCGACGGGTTTCCGTGGACCCATCCCGCGAACGCGTTCGCGGCGGGGATTTCCTACGACCGCGGAAACCTGCCGGTCTGCGACGACATGCACGACCGCTCCGCGCTCCTGTCCATCGCGTCGAAGCTCAGCGACGAGGATGTCGGAGACCTCATTCTGGCTTTTCAGAAAGTCGCCAACGGCCTTTTCAATCGCTGATACCCCGGGAGGAATCGTGTCGACACTCACGTCAATTCTTGCTGCAGACCCCTTTTCCATCGCCAAGGCGACAACGAATATCGACGCGCTGGTGGTCGGCTCGGGGACGGCCGGCGTCACCACCGCCATCGAGCTTGCCCAGAACGGCCTTTCGGTGGTGATCCTGGAGGCCGGTCCCTTCGTCCTTCCCAGCCACGTCGGATCGACGCCGTTCCGCAGCCGCGGCGATATCACGCCGCAGATCCACAATCTGGTGCGGTACCGGACGGCATGGTCGGATCGCGAACACTACCAGGAAGGCGTAGCCTCGCCGCTGAACAACGATGCCTGGTCGGCCGTCGGCGGCCGCACGCTGTTCTGGGGCGGCTGCACGCCGCGCTTCTCCGAATGGGACTTCGCGCACTGGCCGTTCAGCTACGATGACTTCGAGCCGTACTATCAGACCGCGGAACGGCTGATGCACGTGTCCGGTCGCAGCGCCAAGCGGCCGCCGTTCTTCCGAGGCGAAGCGCAGGACACGCTCCTGCGGCGGTGCGAGAAGGCCGGGATCGACGCCGAGCACGCCTATCTCGGGATCGATACGCAGGAACCCCGTAACGGCTATGTGCCCCGGGGCTTCGACTGTGCCATCGACCGGCTGCTGCGCAGCGGTCTTCTGGCCCGCGAGGTGACGCGCGGACGGATCGTCGTCGTCCCCGACACCATTGCCGAGCGCGTGGACCACAACGGCAGCGAAGTCACCGGACTGATCGCCAAGGAAACGCACGAAAACCGGCGGTTCCGTATCGTCGCGCGCCAGTACGTCCTTGCCGGCGGCGCCATTCAGTCGACGCGTCTGGCACTGGCGTCCGGACTGAAGGATCTGCATCCCCATGTCGGCACCCACATCGCGGACCACCTGTTCATCCAGGGGCTTTTCAAGCTGAGGGAACCGCTGAACGCGCCGATCTATGCCTTCATTCCGCCGACGGAGACGCGGCCCTTCCACATGCAGATCCAGGGGCCGTTCAACGAGACCTGGTACAGCCCATACCATGCGACGGTGTGGCTCGATTGCGATCCGCAGGGGCTTTACCTGCTCGCCTACTGTTTCGGTGTCGGCGATGCCGCCGAGCACAACGAAGTGAAGCTGACGGGCGTGCAGAGCGACGGGCCGGACTCGCTGGGGAAATACGTCGTTCTCAACGACCGGACCGCTACTGACCTGCGCATCCTCGACGAGATGCAGGCCTTCCTGCCGGACGTGGCGGACGCCATCGAAGGCGACCTCGTGCGCAGCCAGATCAACCCGCCCGGCGCGGCGCTGCACGAGATCGGCGGGTTGCGCATGTCCGAGGAGCCTGGCGTCGGTGTCACCGACACCTTCGGCCGGTTCTGGACGCTGCCCAACCTTTCCGTCGCAGACTCCGCCGTGTGGCCCTCGCAGGGATCGGCGAACAGCTACCTGACGATCACCGCCTGGTCGCTGCGGCATGCCGAGGGCGTTCTCGCCCGTCTCGCTGATTAGAACAGCCAGGACGGAGGTTGGGGATGCTTATCTATCTTGTCGCGCTCGCGGCGTTGTTCGGTCTGCTTTTCGGGTTCGACGAGGGCGTGATCGCGGGTGCCTTGCCGCATATCACCCAGGTGTTCGACATCTCGGCCGGCGAGGAAGGCTTCCTGACGGCGTCGGTGCCCCTGGGTGCCGTCGCCGGTGCGATCGTGGCGGCTGCCTTCGCCGACAGGCTCGGCCGGCGAATGGTGCTGTTCCTGTGCTCGGTCCTGTTCGCCATCGGTGCCATCGCCAGCGGTCTTTCCCACGATGAATGGATGCTGATCTTCGCGCGCCTGATACTCGGCATCGCGATCGGTTCGTCCGCGATGGCCGCGCCGATGTTCCTGGCCGAACTCGCGCCGGCGCGCCATCGCGGCGCGATCGTCTCCGCCTTCCAGCTCATGATCACGGTCGGAATTCTGGTGTCGTACCTCCTGAGCTATGCGCTCGATCCGCTCGGGGCGTGGCGTTGGATGCTCGGCCTGGGTGCCGTCCCGGCGTTGATCTGCCTGTTCGGAATCCTGCGGGCGCCGGAAAGCCCGCGCTGGCTGGCCATGCGCGGCCGGGTCGGGGAAGCGCATGACGTGATCGCGGCGATCCAGCCCCATCTCTCGGACAAAGAAACGCGCCGCATCGTCGACGCCATCGTCCACTCCCACTCCGTCGAAACGCATTCGACCGGATGGCGTGCGTTTTTGTCCGCCGAGGTGAGGCCCATCGTGTTCTTCACGATCGCCGCCTTTTTGCTGCAGCAGGTCAGCGGCATCAACGCGATCATCTACTATGCCCCGACGATCATGGGGCATGCTGGCTTCGATGGCATCACGACGCAACTCGCCGCGACCGTCGGTGTCGGCGTCGTCAACGTCCTGATGACGATCGTCGCCATGTACGCCGTTGACAAGTTCGGTCGCAGGCCGTTGTTCATCATCGGTTTCATCGGCACCGCGATCAGCCTCGCCGTCATCGCCGTGACCATGATGGAATCCACGCCGCCGCTGGCGCCGGTGGCTCTTGTGGGCCTGTTTGCCTATATCGCCTTCTTCGCGATCAGCCTTGGACCGCTGCCCTGGCTCTATATGTCGGAGCTGTTTCCACTTGCCCTGCGCAGCAAGGGCATGGCCATGGCGTCGGTCGCCAACTGGTCCTGCAACTTCCTCGTGGTGTTCCTGTTTCCCGTCGTCGTCCTTAATTTCGGGGCAGCCGCGACATTCGCCATCTTCTGCGCGTTCTGCACGATCGGCGCCGTCTATGCTTGGCGCTATGCGCCGGAGACCAAAGGCGTCACCCTGGAAGACATCGAAAAGCAGCACGCCATGGCGGTGACATGACGCGGCGGTCCGAGCCCGACGACGGTTTGCTCGCTTTCGCCCTTGCCCGCGTCGCCCTGCTGACGGCCTGTTGCGGCCTGCTGTTCGGCTACAGCACCGCGAGTATCGCCGGTTGGCTGGACGAGATCGCCCGGGAATTCGATCTCGACACGTCCGGCAAAGAGTACTTCACCGTTTCGCTGGTGTTCTTCTGCTTCGTCGGCGCGGTCGTTGCGGGGCCGGCCGCGCGCTTCCTGGGGCGGCGCGTGGCGCTCTTGATCGCGTTCGCGCTGGCCATCGCCGGCTATGGTCTCACATTGTTTCATCCGGGCCTATCGTGGCTCGTCGGCGCGCGCGTCCTTATCGGCCTTGCGGTCGGCCTGTCGTCCATGGTCGGGCCGATGTACGCGGCGGAAGCGACGCCCGCGCGCCACCGCGGCAGCGTCGTATCGCTGTTTCAGCTGGCGGTGACGCTGGGCATTCTCGCCGCCTATGCGGTTCCCCTGGCGCTGGAGGATCCCACGCGCTGGGCATCGGCGATCGGTGGCGGCGGCATCATCGCGGTTGTCGGCATTCTGGCTCTGACGAGCGTTCCGGAAAGCCCGATCTGGCTCGATGCGGCCGGGCGGGGGAGGGACGCGGCGTCCGCGGCGGCGAAACTCGGCTTCCTGCATCAGCCGCAAATGGAGTCCGCGCTCGCCGGGGAGCCCGGCGCAAATGGTGCGGCGGGCCTCGATACGCTTGGCGCGCTCCTGCGGAACCGGACCGTCGTCGCGGTTCTGCTGCTGTGCTGCGGGATGTTCATCCTGCAGAACCTCAGCGGAATCGACGGCATTCTCTACTACGCGCCGACGATCTTCATCGAGCTCGGCTTCACCCCGGGCCTTGCGGCGCTCGGGGCCACGTTCGGCCTCGGGGTCATCAACGTCGCCGCCACCGTGGTCGCGATCGCGACCGTCGACAGGCTCGGCCGTCGTCCTCTGGCGATCGTCGGATCGCTGGCGATGATCGTCGGGCTGCTCGGCGTCGTGGCGGCGCAGACGCAGGATTATCCGATGCTCGGCCTCGTCGGCTTGTGCGTCTATATCGCCGCGTTCGCGATCAGCCTCGGTCCGCTGCCCTATGTCCTGATGTCGGAACTCGTTCCCTCGCAGATCCGGGAAACGGGAATCGCGGCGGCGTCGGCGACGAGCTGGCTGTTCAACGCGCTCGTCGCGCTGTTCTTCCTCACCGGCGTTTCCGTCATCGGCCTGTCGGGCGTGTTCTTCTTCTTCGCCGCTGTCTGCGGCGTCGCGCTGGCGATCTCGATGATCTGGCTGCCGGAGACCAAGGGCCGGAACCTCGACGCAATCGAGGACAACGTCACGGCCGGCATGCCGCTGCGCCGGCTCGGGGACACCGCGCCGGTCGCGTAATACGGTCCGCGGGGTCGGAAGACCCCGCCCCGGCGTCTGGGAGGATGGGCCGCCGGGGCGGGCCAAGGTGCTCTCGCGACCGTCCCCCGGATCGCGATCTCGGTACGCCGCACCTCGCGCAATACAATGCCGGCAAAGTATGTGCGTATGGTTAACGCCGCACGCCGGCCGCCGGCGAGAGGGATGGGCCGGACGGGTTGAGCGCAGGCGAAGCAGACTGTATGGTTTTGCTCCTGCAACCGGGGGTAAGCAGTGAAGTCCTTCGCGGCGGTATTCATCTTCACCCAGGTGATCACGAGCCCGGAACTCGGGCTCGTCTTCGTGCTGTGGGCGCTGGCCGTGTGGTATCTCGCCGCCGCCGCCGGGCAGATCGCCGAGGACCGCAGGGCCAGCCGCGCGCTGAAGGCCAGGATGGCCGGCTCCCGGGCCGCTGGAGTGACCGCCGGACCTGGCGGCGGACTATCGGATGACGGCCGCTAGCATCGTGACCGCCAGCGCGGCGGAGATGGCGACGCCGTAGGGCACCTTCCGGCTCTCCACCAGTTCCACCAGCCGCGCCGACCAGGGCGCTCCGGTGCCGAGGACGAGCCAGGAATTGCGGTAGATCGCAAGCATCAGGATCGCTCCGGCCAGCAGGGTGACTGAGAACAGCAGGGCCCCGCCGGGGCCCGCGAACGCGCCGGCGATGCCGAAGAGCTTGACGTCGCCGGCGCCGAGTTTTCCGGCGAGCCAGAACAGCAACGTCATCGCGAACAGCGCCGCGCCTACCGCGAGGTGCGGCAGCGCCGGGCGGGCCCCCGCCAGCAGCCAGAGCGGAAGGAGCGCGAGCAGCAGAACGAGGTCGCGATTGCGGATCTTCAGCGTCGTGAAATCAGACCGGGCGATCCTGGCGAGCAACACGGCCGCCGCGGCGACAACTGCCAACTCCCCGGCCGCCATCCAGTCCACGCGTCACGTCCTGCGCGGATACGAAACGCTGTCGCGCAGCATGGCGAGGTTGTTGGCGACGGTCGGGTTCGCCGGTTCGAGCTCGTAGGCCTTGAGGAAATCCTGGCGCGCGCGCACGAGGTCGCCGCGCAGCAGGTAGGAGTAGCCGCGGTTGTTCAGGTAGACCACCGTGTTGCCGATATACCGGCCGGCCTCCCGGTAGGCGCGGTCGGCGAGATCGAACCGGCGCAGGCGATCATAGGAGGCGGCGAGGCCGAGCCAGGCTTCGGCGTCGTTCGGCATCACCTCGACGGAGCGCTGGAAATAGTGCTGCGCGTTGCCGTAGTTGCCCTGCGCGAATTCCACCTTCGCGACCTGGAGCACCTGGTCGTCGGGGTAGAACTTGGGCGGCGGGGCCGGTTGCAGCCCGCTTTCGGGATTGGCGAAGGAGGAGAAGTCGCCGATGCCCCCTCCGTCGCTCTGGCACCCGGCGAGCGTCATCAGGCCGATCAGAAGGCCGATCTGGGCTGCGCGGCTTTTCATTGTCGGAGTCCCCCTTGTTTTCGAAACCCTAGAAAAAGACGCCGCTCATGCGGATGAAGACGGGGGCGAGCACCATCACGAGAATGACCGGGAAGACGCAGAACCCCAAGGGAAACACCATCTTCACCGGCAGGGCGTTCGCCTTCTCCTCCGCCGACATCATCCGCTTGTCGCGCATCTCGGCGCTGTAGACCCGCAGCGCCTCGTTCAGGCTGGTGCCGAGCTCTTCCGACTGTTGGAACAGGACAGCCAGCGCCCGCGCCTCTTCGATGTTTATGCGCCGGGAAAGATTGTGCAAGGCTTCGCGCATCGTGCGTCCGGCCCGCATTTCGAGCGTCATGACCTTTAGGTGTAGCCCCAGCGCACTGTTGGTCGAGGCCAGTTCCTCGGATACCTCTTCCGTCGCAGCCTCGAGGCCGAGACCCGCCTCGGTGCACACCACCATCATGTCCATGAAATCGGGAAAGGCGCGCCGATAGGCGAGTTCCCGGCTGCGTCCCATGTGGTCGAGCACGAAATTCGGCAGGATCAGGAACAGCAGCGAGTAGGTAAACGTCAGAATGAACAGGAAAGCGACCGGGAAGCCGGGAAAGAAGATACGCCCGGCCGCGAATCCGACGGCGAAGGCGCCGGCCCAGAGGCCGACGCGGATCAGATGGAAAACCGTCGGGCCATTGGGGCCGTAGAAGCCGGCCCTATGCAGGCGGGCGCGGATGGAATCCGGCTCGGCGTTTTCCTCGATTGCGGCGTAATAGTCGGTCAGCGGCAGCAGGGCCCGTGCGCGCTCTTCCTCCTGGCCGGCCAGAAGGGCATGCGTTGGAATGTTCCGCCGCAGCAGTTGCTCGCGAACGCGCCGCCGCGTCTCGAACCGCGGCAGGACCAGGAAGGCGGCGAACAGGAAGGTTGCCACCGCCGCCGCGAATGCCAGCGCCAGAAGGACCCATTCCCCGCCGGCGCCGGTCAGGACGGCGGATAACCGAGTGCCGATCTGGTCGATCATCGGTGCGCCATCCTAGAAATCGAAATTGACCATGCGGTACATGATGAAGTCGCCCACGGCCATCAGCGTGAGCATGCCGAAGATCAGCGGCGACACGATCCAGTGATCCCAGATGTCGCCGAAATAGGTCGGGGCGATCAGATTGATGACGACGAACAGGCCGAACGGAAACAACGAGAGACTGATCGCGGACCAGCGGCCTTCGGAGGAGATAGCCCGGATCTTCCGGCGAAGCTTGAAGCGTTCGCGGATGACTTTTGCCAGGTTAGATAATATTTCGGCCAGATTTCCGCCGGTTCGACCGTGGATCGCGAGCGAAACCACGACGAGCCGAAGCTCGTCCAGGCCGACGCGTTCCAGCAGGTTACGCATCGTGGTCTCGAGGTCGAGGCCATAGGTCAGTTCGTCGGCGACGATCCCGAACTCGCTGCCGATCGGATCGGGCAGTTCGCGCCCGGCAAGCGCCAGGGAAACGGGGGTCGGGTGCCCGGCCCGAAGGCTGCGCACGATGATGTCCAGTGCGTCGGGAAGCTGTTCGGCGAAACGCGCCCGCCGGCGGCTGCGCATCCGGACCAGCACCATGGCCGGAAGGGCGAACCCGACGGCGGCGCCGGTCATCAGCGACAGCAGCACCGAGCGGTCGATCATGAACACGATGATGGCGAGCGATATGCCGGCGATCAGGAACATACCGATGAAGCTGGCGAAGCTGCCGCGGATCCCCGATTGCAGGAACAGGCGGTTCAGCGCCAGCCAGGGCAGGGTGTAGTCGCCTTCGGCGGTCAGCCCGCGCTCCTTGCGCAACTCCTCAAGAACATTGCGGCTGTCGCCGCTATTCCGCATCAGTCCGAGGCGGCGATTGACGGTCCCGCGCCGCGCGCGGCGGCGGCTATAAGCCAGATACAGCCCCTCGACCGCCAGAATGGCGCTGGCGAGCACCATGAAGTAGACGAGATAGGTGAGGGACTGCGCGCCGAACATCACAGGGCCCGCGACGGATCGAAGCTGTCACGCGAGACGTGGAAGCCGAGGGCGGCGATCTCGTCGAGGAAGCGCGGACGGATACCGGTGGCGCGGAACTCGCCGACGATCCGCCCGTCTTCGTCCACCGCCTTCTTCACGAACTTGAATATCTCCTGCATCTGGACGACGTCGCCTTCCATGCCGGTGATCTCGCTGACGCTGATGATGCGGCGCCCGCCGTCGGACAGCCTTTGGACCTGGATGACGAGGCGGATGGCGGACGCGATCTGACCGCGTATCGAACGCTGGTCCATCGGCATTCCGGCCATGCCGACCATCTGCTCCAGCCGCGACAGGGCGTCTCGCGGCGCGTTGGCGTGAATGGTCGTCATCGAGCCTTCGTGGCCGGTATTCATGGCCTGCAGCATGTCGAAGGCCTCTTCGCCGCGCACCTCGCCGACGATGATCCGGTCCGGGCGCATCCGCAGCGCGTTCTTGACGAGTTCGCGCTGGCGGATCTCGCCGCGCCCCTCGACATTCGGCGGGCGCGTCTCCAGGCGGCCGACATGGGGCTGCTGAAGCTGAAGCTCGGCCGCATCCTCGATCGTGACGAGGCGTTCCTTGTGCGAGATATGGGCAGACAGGGCGTTGAGCATCGTCGTCTTGCCAGAGCCGGTGCCGCCGGAGACCAGAACCGAGATCCGCCCCTGGACCGCGGCGGTCACGAGCTCGATCATCGCGGGGCGAATGCTTCCGAATTCCAGAAGCTTCTCGAGGGAATACGGATGCCGGGAGAACTTGCGGATCGATACGAGCGGCCCGTCGACGGCGACCGGCTTGATCGCCGCGTTGAAGCGCGAGCCGTCGGGTAGGCGGGCATCCACCATCGGGGCGGATTCGTCCACGCGCCGCCCGACGGCGGAGACAATCTTGTTGATGATGCGAATGAGGTGCGCTTCGTCCTTGAACCGGATCGGCGTCAGTTCGAGCTGGCCGAACCGCTCGATATAGACCTGGCGGTGCGTGTTGATCAGCACGTCCGTGACGTTGTCGTCCTTCAGCAGCGGTTCGATGGGGCCGAGGCCAAGCATCTCGTCGGCGACATCCGAGACGAGCTGCTCCAGTTCGCGCGCGTTGACGACCACCGACTGCTCGCGGACATATTCGCGCACGAACGGGCGGATTTCGCCGGCCAGTTCCTCGCGCCCGATGCGGTCCAGCACGCCGAGGTTGATCTGGTCGATCAGGTGACGATGCAGCGCCACCTTGGTCGCCAGATAGCGATCGCTGGCCTGCGTTGCGCTGGCTTGGGCTGATTTGGTCTGGTTTGCCTCCCGCGCCGGCGTTGGCGCGAGCGTCGGTTCGCGTCTTGCCTCGCCGTCGATGGCGGGAAGGACCGCCAGAGAACCATCGGCGGAACCATCCGCCTCCGGGCCCTGTCTCGTGCGACTGAAACGTCCCAGCATGTCTGCAACCATAGGGTGAGAACTGTTTCGCCTAAATTACGAGGCGACGATAGCGGCCGATCGGGTTGGCAGCAATTGCCTGGCAAGTCGATTTGGGTGTGAGATTGCGAAGATGCTTAATTCAGACTGCATGTGGAAATGTATTGATTACGTCAAAAGGCGTATTTGGTCTACTTCGAAAGTGTTATCCACGGTAAAACGGGAGGTGATCGCGCTATTTATTAAGATGCTGTCCTTGTTAACTATAGGAAATATCTTTTAAAAACCCGCTTTGACACGCCGATTAACATTCCATTAGGCTTTTACTTGGGGACAGGCCCGGCGCAGCCAACGGTTGATCGTGGTTGAGACGGGGGCGTGTCCGAGCTTTCGAATGGAGGAAGACATGCGTAAGGCTTTGGAAATCGTCAGGCGTTTCCGCGATGAGGAAGACGGCGCCGCGATGATCGAATACACGGTCCTGCTGGGCATCATCACAGTTGGTGTGATTGCCACGGTAGTGATTATCGGTGGCTATCTCGGGAACCAGTGGACGGCTCTCCAGACCGCTCTGCAATCGGCAGGTTGGTCTTGATGGTCTAGCCGACAATCTTTGTGGCCGCCGTGTTGCTTATGCGGCGGCCACAAATCGGCAAACTCTCGGTTTGCGGCACAATTCCTTCGAAATGGCATTGCTCGCCTCAGTACAGGTAGGGCGCGGACGGAGTATGGAGACAGGTAATGCGTGGCAACTCGCTCCTGATGCTGGGCCTCGCCGTCGTCTTCGGCATCGGCGCGGTGGTTGTGACCAAGGTCTGGCTGGACACCCAGCGTAGCCAGTTCACGACCTCGGCCGAGGCGACCCTCTCTCCGACCGATACCGTCGTCGTCGCGGCCACGGCGCTGCGCTTCGGCGACCGGCTGCAGCCCGATAACCTCAAGCAGATTCCCTGGCCGTCCGGCGCGCGTCCGAACGGCGCCTTCATGCGCAAGGAAGAGCTGCTGGAAAGCGGCGATCGCTACGTCATCACCGCGCTCGAGGCCAACGAGCCCGTGCTCGAATGGAAGGTGACGGGCCCCGGCCAGCGCGCCACGCTCTCGGCGGTTCTGGCCGAGGGCAAGAAGGCGGTGACGATCCGCGTCAACGACGTTCTCGGCGTCGCCGGCTTCGTGCTTCCGGGCGACCGCGTCGACATCATGCTGACGCGTCAGGATCGCAACCCGTCGGACGAATCGCGCAAGGCCTACATCGACGTGCTGTTGCAGAACATCAAGGTGCTGGCGATCGACCAGGTCGCCGACGACCGCACCGACGATCCGCAGGTGGCGAAGGCGGTGACGGTCGAAGTCGGTACGGAGCAGGCGCAGAAGCTGACGCTGGCCGCCAATGTCGGGCAACTGTCGCTGGCGCTGCGCAACGTGCTTTCGGATACGGGCGAAACGACGCGCAGGGTGACCATCGGCGATCTCGGCACCGGCGGACCGTTCGTCGAAGCAGAGGAAGACGAGGCCGAAAAGTCGGTGCTGCGGCCGAGCTTCGCCACCGTCGGCGTCATTCGCGGAATGGAACGGTCGGAATACCAGGTGCAGAAGGAACGCTAGTCGATCGGAAGCCGGTGGAGCAGTTCGGCGTAGTCCAAAAGCGTTAGCCAGGCGCGCGCTTCGTGGAAAGACGTATACGCCTGACGAGGGTGTCGCTGGACTACACCACCTTTCCGAAATCGCTTGTGGATGGGGATCGCTGGGTTCTGTGCGCGGATGTTCTGCGCAACCCTATGGACAACTAAGGCAGCAAAGCAGGGTCTCATGGATATGGGGGGGCTAGCAGAAAAAGTGAGCAGGACGGCCGGCATCGCTCGGATGCCAAGGGCGGTCCTGTTCGTCGCCGCGCTGGTCGTCTTCCTGTCGGGCGGCGGCATGTGGGGCGGCGGGATGTGGGGCAGCCGGGCGCTGGCCGACCGCCTCGTCGACTTCTCCGAGGGCGGGGCCAGCGAGATCATGGTGCCCTACGGCCAGTCGAGCACCATCCGCACGACCGAGGAGGTCGGCGACATCCTCGTGGGCGACAAGGAAATCGCCGACGTGCTGCCGCTCACCGACCGCTCGCTCTACATCCTGGGCAAGAAGCCCGGCCGCACCAACGTGGCCGTCTACGACCGCCAGAGCGGCCTGATCGGCGTGATCGACATCGAGGTCGGCGTGGACACGCGCGACCTCAGCTCGGCGCTACGGCAGGCGGCGCCCAATTCACAGGTTCTGGTGCAGTCGGTGAACGGCCGTTTGCGGCTGAGCGGCAGCGTTCCGGACGGGCTGACCCTGCAGAAGGTGCTGGATATCGCGCAGCAATACACCGCGGACCCGGTCATCAACTCGATCCGCGTGCTCAACGCCCAGCAGGTACTGCTTGAAGTAAGGTTTATCGAGGCCAGGCGCGACGCCGGCCGCGACCTCGGCGTGAGCTGGAGCGTGCGCGATCGCGACACCGGTCTCGGCCTGCGCACCGGCCGGTTCTTTCCCCCGACCAGGATCGACAACGACGGCGTGCCTTTGGCCCAGGTCATCAGTCCTTTCATCGGCAGTGCGGTTCCGTTCGGCACCTTTGTGGCGCGCGTGCTGGATGAGGGGGTCATTGCCGATGTTCTGATCCAGGCGCTCGAGGACAAGGGCCTGGCGCGGCGGCTGGCCGAACCGAACCTGACCGCGCTGTCCGGCGAGACGGCACAGTTCCTTGCCGGCGGTGAAGTTCCCATACCGGTCGCTCAGGACGACAACACCATCAGTATCGAGTTCAAGAAGTATGGTGTGTTGCTGCAGTTTACCCCGGTCGTGCTCGATGACGGCACGATCAACCTGCGACTGGCGCCAGAGGTCAGCCAGGTGGACTTCACCAACGCGATCCGTACCCAGGACATCGAGGTGCCTGCCTTTATCGTCCGGAATGCGCAAACGACGGTCGAGTTGAACGACGGGCAGAGCTTCGCCATCGCGGGCCTCCTGCAGAGCGACAGCGTAAGGACGCAGGAACAGGTGCCCTGGCTGGGACAATTGCCGGTGCTCGGCGCCTTGTTCCGGTCCTCGTCTTTCCTTAAGCAAGAAACCGATCTCGTGATCATCGTCACGCCGCACCTTGTGAGGCCGGCCAAGCCGGGCGAACCGCTCAAGACGCCGCTGGACTCGGCGCGCCCCTCGAACGATCCCGAGTTCTTCGCGCTCGGCATGTTGGAGGTGAACGACAAGATGCTGCGCAGCTTCGAAGAGGGCGCCGGCGTCGTCGGTCCCTTCGGCCACATCATCGAGCTACCGCCGGGACAGTATAATGCCTACACAAAATACTAGACTTCGTTGGCCTTCCGTCGCGGCGCTGCTCGTGGTCGGTGCCACGCTCGGCGGCTGCGCCGACTATCTCAACCACAGCGACTATGTGACGTTCGCGGCGCCCGACGCCCAGAACACGAACATAGCGGTCCAGACGATCGATCCCTGGCCGCCGGCGTCCCGCCGCGCGCTGACAGGCGGTAGCGGAAAGCGGATCGAGACGGTGACCGAGCGGTACACCAACCCGCCGGATCCGAAACAGCAGCAGTCCGTCGTCAACGTGAATATCAACAACTAGAGGGCCACGCCGAGCGAGAGGTGCGATGTTCAAACGCTTCGCCCGTTCCCAGGACGGTTCCGCCCTCATCTTCGTGACGGTGACCCTGCCGGCCCTGATCGGTTTCGCCCTGCTCGCCGTCGATGCGTCGCGGGTCTACAACCTTCACTACGACCTGCAGAAGGGCGCGGATGCGTTCGCGCTCGCCGCGGCGGCGGAGTTGGATGGCACGGGCGATGCGTGCATACGTGCCGACCGCGCGATCGACAATCTGCTTTCCAACACCCACAACTTGTCCGACCTGGGCTTGCACACGCTGGCCCGCGGCGATGTCGCCGTACGGTACCTGAATAATCTTCCGGCCAACGATGACACGCCAATCCCGGCCGGTTTTGTCGTGGATTGCGCGACCGAGGCGACAGACGCCCGTTTCGCCGAAGTCAGGATCAATCCGACGCAGATCACCTCGATCTTTCCCGCCTCGTTCCTGGGCGGTGCGAATACCCAGAACTATTCGGCAAGCGCCGTCGCCGGTTACGGCTCTGTCGTGTGCGATTTCACGCCGATCTACATCTGCAACCCTTACGAAACCACGCCCGGTGTTTCCGAACCTTCGCTGGAAACGGTCGTGAACACGCGCAGCCTGCGGCGTCGGCTGATCCAGCTTAGAAAACAGGGGGGAGGCGAAGCGCAGAACTTCCCCGGCAACTACGGGTTCCTTCAGCCGCCTGACGGGAGAGGCGCAGACGCTCTGCGGGAATCGATCGCGCGCGTGCATCCCAACGCCTGTTTCTCTGCGCGCGGCGTGGAATTGCATACAGGGTACATCGCGTCCGTTAGACAGGCGATCAACGTTCGATTCGACATCTATGAGGGGTCTTTCAATTCGGCCAAGAACAACCCGACCTATCGACCCGCCAAAACGGTGCGGAAAGGATACAAGGACGGAAACGGCGCGAACGGGGCCTGCAATCCGGAACCGGAGACGGTCGAGAACGGCTTCATGGGGCTGCCGCGGGACGGCTGCTTCTATTCGGGATCGTGCACGACGCTCGGTGGCGATGCTGGCGGAAGGCTTGGCGACGGCGATTGGGATCTCACGACATATTGGACCACAAATCATCCGTCGAGCAGTTTCCCGGCAGGATCGACATGGGCGGATACGGCTGCAAGCAGGCCGACGCGTTACGAGGTCTATCTCGCCGAAAAGGCTGATTTGTCGCTGAACAGTGAGGCGTCGGTCGGCGGAGAGGTCGGTGGACCTCAGTGTTACGGCGGAGGCACGCTCAACGACACGCCGGATCGGCGACTTATCTATGGTGCGGTTCTCAACTGCAAGGAACTCGAGACCCTCTACGGACCGATCAACGGGAGTTCCGCGCCGCCTCTTCCGGTGGAAACATTCGCCAGCTTCTTTCTGACCGAGCCGCTGCCCACTGGCCCGGACGACGATATCTTCGTGGAGCTGGTCGATATCAACAGTGCGCAGGGGCAGGGCTCGCTGTTGAATTTCGCGCGCGACGACGTGCAGCTTTTCCGGTGAATCGCCATGCGGAGAGCAGGCGTTCCACAACGGGTTTTCGATTTCGCGGCGGACCGGCGCGGCGCCGCACTCGTCGAAATGACGGTCCTCCTGCCGTTCCTGCTCGTCCTTTGCGCGGGCGTCTTCGAGTTCGGCAGTCTTTTCTATCAGAAGATGCTCGTGGAAACCGGCGTCCGCGATGCCGCGCGATATCTGTCGCGGTGCACGCTTGCTGAATGCAGCGAGGCGAAAGCGATCAACATCGCAGTCTACGGCGACCCGGCCGGCGGTACTGCCAGAGTGGCGGGTTTGGACGTCGGCGACATCTCTGTCACCTATGTGCCTTTTTCCAACGACGACGGCGCCGGAAACAAGCTCTATCGCGGCGGGGCGACGATCCAGGTCGTCCGCGTGGAGACCACTTATTCCTATACCGGCGGCGGGCTGCTGGCTTTTCTGCAGAACCTTGGAATCGTCACCAGTCCCATCGACATTCGCGTCGCCCACGAGCAGCGGGTGATCGGATGGTGAACCGCCGTGCGCGCGCCTTCCTTGCAGAAAACGAGGGCGCCACGATGGTCGAAATGACTTTGGTCATCGTGCTGCTTTTCCTGGTGACGCTCGGATTCGTGGACTTCGGATACGCGCTCTATCAGTGGAACCAGGCGTCCAAGGCGGTGCAGGTCGGCGCGCGGCTCGCCGCCGTGTCCAATCCCGTGGCAAGCAATCTGACCGCGGTCGTCGACGGCTTGAACACAGGAGTCACTCCGGGTGACCCAAGTGCCGGGTATTCCGTGCGCTGCAACGGCGCGACATCGTCGTGTACAGGCGGTGGAACGTTCAGTGCCGCAAACATGAACCGCATCGTCTTCGGTGCCGATGGTGTTTGTGGTCCCCCTTTCGGCGCGGGCGCGCGGGGCATGTGCGACGTCTTCCAGAGGAACCCATCGCTGGGGCCTGCAAACGTCGTGGTCGAGTACACTTACAGCGGCCTCGGCTACGCCGCCCGTCCAGGTGGTCCCGTTCCGACGATCCGTGTGCAATTGCAGGACCTGACTTTCAATTTCTTCTTCCTCGCCGGACTCCTTGGCCTCGGGCAGATGGAGATTCCGCCAATGACCGGTACCATTACCGGTGAAGATCTCTCGACGACATACTAACGGTGAATTCGCACATGGGACCGGGACCCGCGCCGGATCGGCGCATCATAGTGGTGATTTCGCAAAGCGCCGATGTGCGGCAAGCTCTGAGGTCGCGCCTGTCGGCCGTTCCCGCCTACGAGGTCATCGACCTCGATATCGGCGATACGGGTCCCGGCAGCGCGGGATCCACATATGCGGATCTTGTCCTCATCGATGTCGGCGACGGCGAGGTTCTCGACAATCCGCAGCTGGCAGACGTGCTTCGCGGAACAGGGGACGCGCCGCGGATCGTCCTTTCGGGAGACATGTCCGCCGAAGGCCTGCGCCGGGTCGTTCAGCTCAGTGCGTCCGATTGGCTCAAACACCCGATCGACAACCGACAGCTTCTCGAAGCCGTCGCCGCGCAGGTCCAGACCGTGCGCCATGGCCAGAACCGCGTGTTGGCGTTCGTGCCGGCGGTCGGAGGCGCCGGTGCCACGTCGCTGTCGATCGCCGCGGCGGCGTCGGCGGCGAAATCCCGAAAACGCGCCGGAAGCATCGAAACGTGCCTCGTCGACCTCGACTTCACGCGGGCCGCAGCCGGAACCTATCTCGATCTTGCCGGTTCGGAGTTCGATGTAGGCGAACTCGTTCAGCATCCCGAACGGATCGACCTGGAGCTGCTCGATATCATCAAGCGCGAGCACGCTGCCGGCTTCGCCGTGCTCTCCCTTCGCTGCCCGCATCTGGAATGGTGGCCTGGGGCGGACGAGTTCATTTTCCGCCTGCTCGATATCGCGGCTTATCGCTATCCGACGACGGTGATCGATCTACCCTCGCACGACGCGCCGTGGCGACAGGGCGTGCTCAACGCCTCGGATCTGGTGACGGTGGTGACGGAAGCGACGATCCCGGCGTTGCGTTTCGCCCGCGACCTCTACGCTGCCGCAGAGGGGGGCGGAGTATCCGCCGAACGTCTGAACGTCGTCGTCAACAAGGTGCGGAGCGGCCTGTTTTCCAAGGACCTGTCGAAAACCGAGATGAAGTCGGTGTTCACGACCTCGCAGCTGACTTTCCTGCCGGAGGACTGGGCGCTCGCGTCTGAAGCGCTGAATCGCGGGCTTCTCTGGCGCGACCTCGGCGCCCGGTCCGGGGTGGTCAAGGAGTTCGAAGCATGGCTCGAACCCCATGTTGCAGCAAAGAAGAGCAGATCATCATGGTTCAAACGATCGTGAGCGCCCTTGCGCCAGTCGTTCTGGCTCTCGGGATGGTGCTGAACTGGTCATACGACGTCGCCGCGCAGGGGCAGCAATGGAGCGTGCCCCGCACGCTGGGCCCGACCAGCCGGCAGGACGTTGCCTACACACAGGATATCGCCGCGGGGTCTGTCGTCGTCGAAACCGGCGAGCGCGCCCTGTACCTGGTGCTGCCCGGCGGCCGGGCCTACCGGTATGCCATCGGGGTCGGGCGCGAGGGCTTCGGCTGGACAGGTGTCGCACGGGTCGGGGCGAAACAGGAATGGCCGGCGTGGCGACCGCCGGCCGAGATGCGGGCGCGCAAGCCGGGTCTGCCGGAGTTCGTTCCGCCTGGTCCGCACAATCCGCTCGGTGCGCGTGCGCTGTATCTATACCAGAACGGGCGCGACACGCTTTACCGCATTCACGGCACGAACGACAACGAGGCCGTCGGCGCGGCCGTCACCTCGGGGTGTTTTCGGTTGAGCAACACGGACGCGATCGACCTGTACAACCGCGTTCCGATCGGAGCGTCCGTCGTCGTTCGGTGAGCGTCTAGTGTGCGGTGAGCGTCTAGAACGTGTATCTGAACGTCGCGCGCACGATATGCCCGCGAATCTTGTTGTCGAGGCGCCAGTTCTGCGGGACGACAACGAGATCAGGCCCCTGTATCTGATAGTAGAGATACTCGACGCCAAGCGTGTCGTGCTCGGTCAACCGATATTCCAGGCCCGCGCCGATGGTGTAGCCGGCCTCCCAGGAATCGGACGTGACGGGAGCGAAGGCGAACGGGCCCGTGGTCGCGACGGATTGGGCGGAGGTGGTTATCTTGGCGAGCGCCAGACCGCCGGTGATATAGGGCAAGGCGCGATCGAACCGCACGCCGATGCGCGCGCGCACCGTCGTGAACCATTCCATCTCGCTGCGCACGGTCAACTGTGGTGACAGCAATGACGGGCTGACGGCGGGAAGGTACATGCGCCCGCCGGCGCTCCACGACGCGAAGTCCGTATCTGCGGAGACGCCGAAGACGACGCGGCTGAATTCCCTGTCGTAGCCGATCCCGATCCCGCCCGAAAAACGGGCGTCTTCGTATCCGGAACCGGAGGCCGGCTCAGCAATGAGCTCTCCCCATTGGGCACCCAAGTGGGCGCCCCACCAAAGTCCATTCCAGTTGTAGACGGGGTTTCTGGTGATAAACGGGTTATCCGCGCGCGCAGATACGCATGTCAGACCGAGACCCAACAAAACAGCTACGACGACGCGCGCGCGCAACAAACCTACTTCCCCCGCTCCCTGACCATTGGCCGCCTACCGTCGGTTTTTTGGGGTGCCTTCCGAAAGGAATTCTATCGCGCCTCGCGCCGGCAAAGGCAGCAATCAGCAAGATAACGTTAACGCATTTTCGGCATCAATTCGGAGTGATCAGAAGTACGCACCCCATACTCCTATTGGCTCCCGTCGCTGCCTTTGCATGGTTGACGGCGATCGCGGCATCGATGGTGCTGCTCGGATTTTTTCCGTCGAGCTATCTGTTGTGGTTCGTGAATCTCGAACTGGTCCAGCCGAACCGCGAGCTTTTCTATCTGCTTGAGTTGATTTTCGGGCCGAACGGCTACGGCATCGTCGTCTTCTGCCTGTGTGGATATCTCGCCGGTCTCTGGGCGTTCCGAAGCCGGAACCGGATCGCCCTGTTCCTGATATCCCATCTCTCCGTTCTATTGCTGGCGATCCCGCTCGTTCGCTCGTGGGAGCCGTTTGGCACGACGATGGATGGCATATTGCTGCCCGGGCCGAATGTCCTGTTTCTGGTGCCCGCCATCGCGGCCTGCGCTGTTGTCCATATTTCGTTCGTTACCGACATTCGGCGCTACTTACAGTCCGAGATGCTGTGGAGGCAGGGGTAGCCCGGTTCGCCAATTTGGGCGCGGCTGGGCTTCTGGCGCTGTCTGCAGAAATATTCGCGCGCCCTTAATCCGCGATGGACCGATCAGCCCCTCATTGTTCCCTGAAGAACAGCGGCTGATCCGCGACTTCGAAAAATCCGTCGCCGGCCTTTCCGGTTTCCTTGACGAAGAAGCCGCCCGACGTCTCTGGCGCGGCGGGGTCGGATTGCGCGACGGTCGGGGCAGCGGGCATCAACGGCAAGGCCTTTTCCATGAAGTCATGGGAGATCTGGGCCGGTAGCGAGCCCCCGGTGATACCGTGCATCGGGGTTTCGTCGTCATTGCCAACCCAGACGCCGACCACCAGATCGCCAGCAAATCCGACGAACCAGGCGTCCCGGTACGACTGGCTCGTGCCCGTCTTTCCCGCGACGGGCTGATGCAGGGCGGCGCGACGGCCGGTCCCCTGGTCGACGACCATTCGAAGCATTTCCAGAAGTTCGCCGCGGTGGTCTAGCCGGGGGCGCTGTTTCTTCATGGCGTTTGTCTCGAGGCCGTAAGGCTCGACCGCCATCACACCCGCGGCAACGGACGCGTAGGCGCCGGTCAGATCCAGAAGCGTCACACCGGAGGTTCCAAGCGCAAGACTTCCGACCGCGTTCAGGTCCGCGTCGATGCCGAGGTCGCGGGCCGCGAGAATGATCGCGCTGGTGCCCACCGCGTTGCCCAAACGGGCCGCGATCGTGTTGACGGACCGCGCGAAGGCCTCCGACAACGAGATATATCCGTAGTACCGCCCATTGTAGTTCTTCGGCAACCAGCCATCTATGTCGACCGGCATGTCCATCACGATGTCGTCGGGACGATAGCCGAGGCGCAGGCCGGCCAGATAGACGAAGAGCTTGAACGCGGACCCCGGCTGCCGCCGGGCCTGGTAGGCGCGATTGAACTGCGTCTTGCCCGGATCCAGTCCGCCCACCATCGACAGAACCGCACCGTCGCGACGCATCGCGACCAACGCGATCTGAGAGACTCCGGCCCCTTTCGCGCGCGCGCTGGCGAAGGCGTCCCGCACGGCCGTGTCGGCGACGGATTGCAGTTGCGGATCGAATGTCGTTCGGACGGACATGTCCTCCTTTCCCTCGTATCGAAGGGTGGAGATGGCCCACTGGGCAAACCAGACGCCGGGGTCCGGGTCCGAACCGGCCGAGCGGATCGAAAGCGGCTCCCGTCGGGCTGCATCGGCTGCCTGCCGCGTGAGCTTTCCGGCATCGACCATGGCGGTCAGCACCACGTCTGCCCGTTCGGTTGCCCGCTCAACGGACGACTGCGGGTTCAAGAGGGAGGGGGCGCGGATCAATCCCGCCAGAACGGCGGACTCGCGGACGCCGAGGTCACGCGGTTTCTTACCGAAATAGCGGTCGGACGCTGCGGCCAGACCGATGGTCCCGCCGCCGAAATAGGCATGATTGAGATAGCGCAGCAGGATCTCGTCCTTGCTGTAGGCCGCTTCCAGCCGCAGGGCCAGGATGACCTCCCGCATCTTCCTTTCGAAGCTCTGCTCGCCGCCGAGGAAATCGATCTTGGCCAGTTGCTGCGTGATCGTGCTGCCGCCCTCGACGACCTGTCCGGCGCGCGCGTTGCGAAGCCCGGCGCGCAGCATCCCGAAGGGGTCGATCCCGAAATGCTGGTAGAAGCTACGGTCCTCGATGCTCAGCAGAGCATCGATGAAATGGTCCGGGAGATCTTCCCTCGTGACCGGCGACTGGCGATGTGGGCCGAACTCGGCGAACGGTTCGCCGTCCGCGGCCAGCAATACGATCGTCGGGTCTCGGCGAACGGGTTCATCGATCCGCGTCGGCACCGCGTCCAGAATTGGCCAAAGCCAGGCCACCAGTATCAGTCCGGCGGTCAGACCCAACGCCGCGGGAACCGTGGAGACAGCCCGCGTGAAGGCGGAGCGTCGCGCCTTCGCTCGTTTCCCGCGCGTGGCCGTTGCGTGGCGTTGCTTCACGGCAAAGCCGTCCATGACCGGACCTGCATCCACCCTCTCACGGAAGGGATCGCTTTCGATCGCGAAGAGTAGCCGGAAAACGATCCGCGATGAAGTTCCTGAAAGGCGATAACCAATTGGGAGGGCTTTGCCGGTTGCCGTCGCATCGTCCACGGCGACAGCAACGAAACGGTCCCAAGCGTCTCGTTCCAGATGAAGCGTGTGTGCTTGAGGCGTTGAACCAGCCGCTATTCCTGCGACTTCTACGCGATAGGGGACGCCTGCGGCGGGCTCTTGCGATAGAGTGCGCGACCCGCCGCAGCGTCTGGCGAATCCGTATGGTTCAAGGCAGAATCCAAGAAGCGCTTGTTTCTCAACGAAGGCAACGATCTCGCAATGCATGAATTGGCCAAGGCCGGTCTTCGGGCCATGTGCCCGGGACATCGGGATTCCCTGACAGAAAAGATCCCCGCGAAGGGCGTTCCGGACGTTGATCCCGGCGTCTGGTCAGCACCCGCTGCGGTGCGCGAAGACTTGTCCGAGCGCGACTGATGGGCGTGCGTTTCGATTTTGCCGGCAAGCGCGTGCTCGTAACCGGCGCAAGTCGCGGCATCGGATTCGCGGTGGCCGAGGCCTTTGCGACGACCGGCGCCGATCTGGTCGTGCTCGCGGAGGACGACGCGGTTCGCTCCGCCGCCGAGCGCCTGTCGGCGATAGCGGCGCGCCCCGTTTCCGCCATCGTCTGCGATATCTCCGACCGGGCGTCGGTTGTCGCAGCGCTGGCCGACATGGGCGAACTGGATATCCTGATCAACAATGCCGGCCTCGAGCGGCCCACGCCGCTCGCCGAACCGGATTCGTCCATCGATGATGCCTTTGCCCGGGTGATGGCGATCAACGTAGCCGGTACCAACAACGTGACCCGGATACTCGCTTCGCGGATCGCCGAGGGCGGCCGGATCATCGTCACCGCCTCGATCTGGGGCAAGACCGCGGTGCCGGACTTCTCGGCTTACGTGGGCTCGAAACACGCGCTTATCGGTATGACCCGGGTCTGGGCGCGCGAGCTTGGCGCGCGTCGGATCACGGTGAACGCCGTATGCCCGGGCTGGGTCCGTACCGAGGCATCGATGCGCTCGCTCGCGGCGATGGCGGCACAAACCGGAGCGGATGAGGACGCGCTGCTCGGGGAGATCGTCGCCGGGCAGGCAATCGGCGGGTTGATGGAACCGGCCGACGTGGCTTCGTTGTACCTCTTTCTCGCCTCCGATGACGCGGCCAACATCACCGGCCAGGCGATCAATGTGGACCGGGGCGAGGTGATGGCATGACCGGGACCCTGGCCGGCCGGACGGCGCTCGTCACCGGTGGCAGTCGCGGCATCGGCCGCGCCATTGCGCTGGCCCTTGCCCGAGAGGGCGCCAGTGTTGCGATCTGCCATCACGGTGATGAACGGGCCGCCGAAACACTCGCGGACCTCCAGACTTTGAGCTCCAAAAGTTTCGCGTTCGAGGCCGATGTTTCGCGCGAGGACGACGTCGTCGCCATGCTAGCTGAGGTCGCCGCGCGGTTCCGTACCCTCGATATCGCCGTCAACAACGCCGGCATTCTGCGCGAAGCCCCGATCCTGGAGACAAGTGCCGCCGATTTCGATCGTGTCGTGGCGGTCAACCTGCGCGGTACGTTTCTTGTCGGCCGCGAGGCGGCGCGGCTCATGCTCGATCGGCCGGCGGGTGCGTCGCCCGCCCGCATCATCAATCTGGCATCCGACCTTGCCTTCCTCGGTCGCGAAGGAATGGCGGCCTACAGTGCGTCGAAGGGCGGCATCGTCGCTCTGACCCGCACCTTCGCGACGGAATTTGCCCCGCATATTCTCGTCAACGCCATCGCGCCCGGGCCAGTGGATACCGACATGACGAGCCCGGCGACCATGAGCCCCGAGGCACTGGCGCGGGATCTCGACATTCCGCTTGCCCGTTTCGCCGCGCCCGAGGAAATTGCCGCGCTGGCCCTCTATCTCGCCGGGGACGGGGCGCGCTTCGTGACCGGCCAGTGCTATGGCATCAATGGCGGCAGTGCTATGCCGTGACCACCTGTTGAGGACACTGTCTTGAGCGATCCATTCTTTCAGCCGGTCTCCGGCTTCGATCTGCCGCGCTTCGCCGGCGTGCCGACCTTCATGCGGTTGCCGCACGTTTCCCTGGATGATCCGCGTATCGCCGAGGTCGGGATCGGGCTCGTCGGCGCGCCGTGGGACAGCGGCACGACCAACAGGGCGGGGCCCCGCCACGGGCCGCGCCAGCTGCGCGACCTGTCGACCATGATCCGGGCCGGCAACGGGGCGACCGGCGTCCGGCCGTTCGAGCTGGTGAATTGCGCCGATCTCGGCGACGTGCCGCCGAACCCGGCCGATCTGCAGGACAGCCTGGACCGTTTCACCCGGTACTATAGCCGTATCCGGGAGGCCGGCATCGTGCCGCTGACCGCCGGCGGCGATCATCTGTGCACCTTGCCGATCCTGCGCGGCCTCGCCGCCGACGGACCGCTCGGCATGATCCATTTCGACAGCCACACCGATCTGTTCTACAGCTATTTCGGTGGCTCGATGTACACGCACGGGACGCCGTTCCGCCGCGCAGTGGAGGAAGGGCTCCTCGACCCCAGGCGCGTGGTCCAGATCGGCATCCGCGGAACGGCCTACGACACCGAGGACCGCGATTTCGCGGAGTCCGTCGGCATCCGGGTGATCGCGATCGAGGAGTTCTTCAAGCGCGGCATTGAGGATGTCATGGCCGAGGCCCGGTCGATTGCCGGCACGGAGCCGACCTATGTCTCCTACGACATCGATTTCGTCGATCCGGCCTTCGCGCCGGGCACGGGCACGCCGGAGGTCGGCGGGCCGAATTCCTTCCAGGCGATCCAGGTCGTGCGGGAACTTAGGGGCGTGAACATCGTCGGTGCGGATCTCGTCGAGGTGTCGCCGCCGTTCGATCCTTCCGGCGCCACTGCCTGGCTCGGGGTGTCTTTGATGTTCGAACTGCTCTGCGTGATGGCCGAGCAGATGGCCGCGGCGAAGTGAAGCCGGGGAGGGCGTGATGCCCTCCCGCGGCCTATGTGGGATGTGCTAGCGCCAGTGGGTCTTTCTGGTCTGGCCGTTCCGCGCCACGTGCGCCTCGGCCAGTAGACATACCATTTCGAAACCCAGCGCCGCGGCGATGTTTGCCGAAATGCCGTTGGGATCGTAGGGCGGGCAAAGTTCGACGATGTCGGCCCCGACGATGTCCATGCCGCGCATGCCGCGAATGATCTGGACGACCTCCCGCGTGGTGAAGCCGAACGGCTCGGGCAGTTGCGTCCCGGGCAGATAGGTCGCGTCGATGCCATCGGTGTCGAGGGAGAAGTAGAACGGCCCGTCGCCGATGACGCTGCGGATCTCGTCCAGCAGGCCGGAGACCCCCAGATCGTAGCATTCATGCATCGGAATGATGCGCGCTCCCGCTTCCTTAGAGAAGTCCCAGTACGGGCTGAGCGACCCGCGCATGCCGATCTGGATGGTCCGCTCTGGATCGATTGCCTCGTCGAGCATGGCGTTGAGGAAGACCCGGCAATCGTTCAGACGATCGCCCTGGAAACTGCCGCGCGCGGTGTCCGCATGGGCGTCGATCTGAACGAGGCCGACGCCCTCGCCGGACGCGAGACCGGTCAGGATCGGATGCGACATCGTGTGGACGCCGCCTACCGAGAACGGGGTGATGCCCTTACGGCGGAAACCGGAGAAGGTTTCCTGGATCGTCTGTACGCAGGAGGAAACGTCGTGGGGGCTCTCGAACGAAATGTCGCCGATATCGGCGACGCTGAGCAGTTCGAACGGGATCGTCTTCCAGACGTCGTGAACCGGTCCGCGGACTTTCGACCATTCGCGGAAAGAGCGTGGCCCCAGCCGCGTTCCGGCCCGGACCGGCGCGCTCGCCTCGAACGGTATCCCGACCAGAGCCAGATCGACCTGGTCGAGATCGGTCTTGCGGGGCGCATTGAAGAACGTCATGTCTCCGGCATAGACGTCCGAGAAGACGGGCGCGTTCTCCGCCTCCATCCGCCGCAGAAACGCGTCGATCGCCGGATCGCTGCTCTGCAGGAATTCCCCTTCGGCGAGCGCGCGAAGGCGCGCCCGCTTCTCTTCCGAAAATGCCGCCATGGCGTTCTCCCTTCGCAGTCTTATGCGCGTCAGCGGTTGGCTTCTGCGTTGCCGGCCAGCATCTCGAGGATGAGCCGGACCGCCAGACGGCTGGTGATGCCGTCGTGGTCCCAGGACGGCGACACCTCGACCAGGTCGCAGCCGTGGATGCCGATCCGGCCGAGCTCGTTGGCCATGGCGATCGCCTCCCGCGAGGTCATGCCGCCCGGGGCGGGCACGCCCGTTCCCGGTGCGTAGGCCGCGTCGACCGCATCGATGTCGTAGGTGATGTAGACGCCGTCCGCGCCGTTGTTCGCCACGGCCGCCGCCTTGCGTGCCACGGCGCGGGCGCCTTCTTCCCAGATCTGCTCTGCGGGGAAGACCGTGATGCCCTTGTCCTTGATGTAGTTGAGTTCAGACTTCGGGTTCATCCAGCCGCCGGTTCCAACGATGGCGATGCGGCTGGGATCGAAGCCGGCGTCGACCGCGCGCGTGATCGGGCAGCAATGGCTGAGCGTTTCGCCGTTCAGCGCCTCGGCCGTGTCGAAGTGCATGTCGACCAGGACCAGGCCGGGCTTCTTGTACTTCTTGGCGAAGGCGCGGACGCAGGAAATGGTGATCGAGTGGTCGCCGCCAATGGTGACGGGCATCGCGCCGCCTTCGAGGATCTCCGTGACCATCGCCTCGGCGCGGTCGATCGTCTGCACGGCCGCTCCCGGATTCACGGGAACATCGCCGCAGTCGGCCATCTTGTAATGATCGTTCAGGTCGACGCCGGTATTGGCGTTGAAGAAGGAGAACTGGTCGCTGACGTCGCGGATCGTCCGCGGGCCGTAGTTCGCGCCCGTGCGGCTGATGCACATCGCATCCCACGGAAAGCCCAGGACGGCCGCGGTTATCCCTGCTTCCTTGAGATCCGCCGCTTTCGCGGGCATCGACGGGAGCCGCATGAAGGTTCCGTGCGTGCCGGCATGGAGCAGGCCGGAAAAGGCGTTTTCGTCAAAAGTGGCCGTCATGGTCGTTATCTCCTCGCGGCATTGGGGCAGGGGGCGATTCCGGCCATGCGCCGGACTCGGTTAGGGGGACGGGCAACGCGACGACAGGTCGGCCGGTCTCAACCGGGTCTCCTGACGGGCAGAAGACGAAGGACGCGGTCGCGAAGCGAGACGATGCCGTTTGGCAGCAGCAGAAGCGTGAGCACGACCACGAGGCCGAGCAGAAGCAGGCGCGTATTGCCCGCGCTGCGCAGGAGCTCGTTGGCGATGGTGACGATGAACGCGCCCGCGACCGCACCGGGGAACTTGCCGATGCCGCCGACCGCGAGCATCACCATGGCGAGCAGGAAGAACTCGTTGCCGAGGATCTTCGGCGTGACGACCGAGGTGTAGTTGGCATAGAGCGCGCCGGCGAGGCCGGTAACGGCTGCCGAGACCATGAACGCGAGCAGCTTGTAGCGGAAGTCGCTGACACCGAGCGAGCGGGCGAAATCCTCGGAATCGCGCAGGGCCATGAACGCGCGGCCCATGCGCTGGCGCAGGACGATGAAATAGACGGCGTATATCGCGGCGCTCGCGACGATCAGCGTCAG
This sequence comes from Microbaculum mangrovi, assembly GCF_051390635.1. Classification (NCBI taxonomy): domain Bacteria; kingdom Pseudomonadati; phylum Pseudomonadota; class Alphaproteobacteria; order Hyphomicrobiales; family Tepidamorphaceae; genus Microbaculum; species Microbaculum mangrovi. The sequence goes on along the minus strand of NZ_JBPODT010000001.1, from coordinate 319,508 downwards.
GAAATACCAGGCCAGCGTATCGCGCGGACCGAATGTGATACCGGCGATCTCGATCGGCGGGATACCGTAAAGGCCGAGCGCGCCGCCGGTGCCCCATGCCTTGGCCTTGAGGATCAGTGGCGGCATCGCGAGGTGGATGGCGAAGGTGAAGAGCGCGACGTATTCCCCCTTCAGCCGCAGGCACGGTAACGCCACCAGCAGGCCGAAGCCGGCGACGACGACGGGGGCCATGACGAGCGCGGCCACAGGCGGAACGCCAGCCTGCGTGGTCAGCATCCCGACCGCATAGGCGCCGGCGGCGAAGAAGACGAGCTGGGCGTAGTTGAAGATACCGGCATAGCCCAGCACCATGTCCCAGCCGGCGACGACCAACGACCACAAGAAGCACAGGATCAGCACGTGGCGGATGTAGGGATCGTCGATCAGGTAGCCGGCAACACCCAGCGCGGCGACACAGCCCAGATAGGCGAGCGTTTGTGTCCCGGCCAGTCGGCGTCGGCGCGTCTGATTGTCGGTCGGCTGCTTGGTTGACATCGTTATATCGCTCATCGCCAGAAACTCACTTGGCCCAGACGCCCATGAGACCCTGCGGCCGGATCATCAGCACGATCAGCAGCGTCAGAAGCCAGACCGGCATCGTCCACGACGCCCCGATCTCATAGACGACGAAGGCCTCGATCAGTCCAAGGATGAAGGCGGCGACAACCGCACCGCGCGTGCTGCCGAGGCCACCGAGGACGACGATCACGAAAGCCTTCAGGAACAACTCCCAGCCGCCCTGCGGCGACACGAGAAAGATCGGGCCCAGCAGCATGCCGGCGACGCCGGTCAGCACGACAGACAGGCCGAAGGTGAAGCCGAAGACCTGGTTGACGTCGATCCCGACCTGCTTGGCGCCCTGCATGTCCTGCGCGACCGCGCGCACCGCCTGACCGAAGCGGTGGGTGTGCAAGAACACCTCCAAGCCGACGAGGATGGCGATCGCAATGCCAAATACAGCGACCCGGTAGGAGGAAATAACCGCTCCGAAGATCGTGACGGTTCCCTCGACGAACGTCGGCAGGGGACGGGGCACCGGTCCGAAGATCAGCAGATTGGCGTTGTCCAGCAGGAACGCGAGACCGAGCGTCACCATCATCGTGTTGATCTTCCAGTCCGCGCCGCCCCTGAACGGGCGGATGAGCACGCGCTCCAGCCCGACGCCGGCGATGAACAGGAGGATGATGAGGATCGGTGCGGCGACCAGTAACGGGAGACCGAAGACGCCGACAGTGAGCACCCAGGCGAGATACGCGCCGGTCGTGTAGAGCGAGCCATGTGCGAAGTTGAGGATGCGCGCGGTCCCGTAGACCATCGCCAGACCGAACGCCATGATGCAGTAGACGGCCGACTGCGCGATCCCGCCTATGAAAACCTCGACGTACTGATCCATAACTCAGCTCCTCTCCATCGCCGTCTTGCGGCTTTCCGAGAGGACGCCTTCTTCCAGCGTGTAAATCCGGTCGACCACGTCTTCGATCAGCGCGAGGCTCTGCTCGACCAGCAGGACGGTCATCCCGTCTTCTTTCAGCCGGTGCACGGTTTGCAGCATGGAGTCGACGAGGTTGGGCGCGAGCCCGAGCGAGGGTTCGTCAATGGCGATGAGGTCCGGCGCGGACATGAGTCCGCGGCCAAGTGCCAGCATCTGCGCCTCACCGCCGCTCAGCGTGCGCGCAAGCTGGCGCTGGCGCTCGGCAAGCCGGGGATAGAGCTCGAACACGTGGGCCAGCGTTTGTTCGCGCCGCTTCCGGCCCCGGTCGAGATAGGCGCCCAGCAGAAGGTTTTCCCTGACGGTCATGTCCGGGAACAGCCGTCTGTCCTCGGCGACATAGACAAGTCCGCGGGCCACGAGCCGCGGGGCATCGAGCCCGCGAATGCTCTCGCCCTGGTAGACGATGTCGCCGCTTGCGACCGGCACGAGGCCGCACATTGCCTTCAGAAGCGTGCTCTTTCCGTGGCCATTTGCGCCGATGACCGCGACGAGCTCGCCTTTTTCGACTTCCAGCGAAACGCCGTGCAAGACGTGGAAATCGCCATAGAAAACATCGATGTCGCGGACGCTAAGCAAGGTTTTGCGTTCCCAGATAGATGTCGATCACGGCCTGGTCGGCGAGAACCTTTTCCGGTGTGTCGATCGTGAGAACCGATCCGAAATTGAGGATCAGGATCCGCTGAGACAGCGCGGCCAACGCGCGAATCTTGTGCTCCACGATGACCAGGGTCAGGTCGAGCGCGTTGTGAAGGTCGCCAAACAGCTCAACGAAGCTCTCGACCTCGTCATGGTTGAGCCCGGCCATCGGCTCGTCCAGGAAAACCAGGCGCGGCCGGGTCGCCAGAGCGGCGGCCAGCATGATGCGCTTGCGGGTGATCAGATTGGCGGCGGTCACCGAGGCATCGGCCTGGCTCGACAGGCCGGTCATCTCGAGAACGTCGGAGATGTGGGCGTCGTGATCGCCATGCGCGCGCGGACCCTGCCCGAAATCCGCGCCGAGGGCGACGTTTTCACGGACACTCATCGACGAAAAGATATGAGGGATCTGGAACGTGCGGGCGATTCCCATCTGGCAGCGGCGATAGGGTGGCATTCGGTCGACGCGATGACCGTCGAACACGATCTGTCCGCTGGTGATGGGCAACGCACCCGTGCAAATGTTCATCAGCGTCGTCTTGCCCGCGCCGTTCGGACCGGCAACGCCGAGAATTTCGCCGCGCCGGATGTCGAAACTGACGTCATCGAGCGCCCGGAGCGCGCCGAACGAGCGACGGACGCGATCCAGCGACATCAGACGATCGTCGTGTCGCGTAGCGGTGTTGGGAGCAGGCCTGTTCACTCTCGCTCTCCCGGAATGGAGGGGAGGTACACTGGGGCGGTCGCGTGGGACGGTGACGGCACGTGGAAGGCGATAGGCCGTGCCGTCACCGGTTTCGCGTCGACTATTTGGCGAACTCGGGAACCACGAAGTCGCCGGTGTGTTTTGTTCCGAGCATGATGGTCTTCAGCTTGCCGTCCTGCGCCTGCAGCAGAAACGAGGGCTGCGTCTCGTCGCTCGTCGGGATCATGTGCCGTTCGTTGAGGTCCAGCACGCCCGTCAGTCCGCTGTAGGGCATTTCCAGCAGCGCCGCGTTGATCTCGGCGTGCTTCGTCGGGTCGCCCACTTTCTTGACGGCCTCGGCCCACATGTTGACGCCGTCGTAGAGTGCCGCGGCGATGCTGTAGGGCGGCTCTTCGCCATAGGCCTTCTGCCAATCAGCGACGAAGGCTTCCGCAGCCGGATCGCCCGGACGGTGCGCCGACAGGGTTATGCCGAGCACGCCGTCCGCGTCGCCGCTGGTCACGACTTGACCGAAAGCGGGGATCGAGGCCGCGTAGCCGACGCTCACGAGCGCGCCCGGGATCGGGTTCTCCCGATACTGCTGGATGAACGTGCTGGTCAGCGAAGGGTCGATCAGCTCGATATGGATGAGCGAGGGTTCAAGGTTCCGGATCTTGCTCAGGATCGGTGGCCACTGCACGCTTTCGTAGGGCACTTCCTCGTTGAACACCACTTCCCAGCCGGCCGGTTCGGCGGCTTCGGCCATCGCCCCGGTCAATCCGTATTCCCATTCGTAGGGGCCATGAACGATGGCGAGCTTCTTGTTCGGGAAGTCATAGCCGAGCGACATGATTTGATCGAACAGGACGCGGCCATACGCCGCTTCAATGTCGGAGATGTTGAAGATATTCGAGCAGTTCATGTTGTTCATCAGATCGACGACGCTCGAAAACGCATCGACGTGGATGAACGGGACATCGTAGGGACAGAAGGCCGGAATGTCCGGACCGAAGCCGCCGTACCCGGTGATGATCAGGTCCGTTTCATTGCGATCGATCAGGTTGACTGCCGCGGCTTGCAGCTTGTCGGGAGTCAGTTCCCCGATGTCGAAATGGACGATTTCCAGCTGGCGGCCGAGCAATCCGCCATTCGCGTTGATATCATCGACGGCAAGCTTGATTGCCTTTTCCATGACCGTGCCGTCGCTGGCGAAGGGGCCGGTCTGCGGAATCGGTGCGCCGATCTTGATCGTCTCGGCGGCAGTTGCCGTGGTCGCCCACATCGCAAATGCGGACGCGACAATGCCGATAGGTTTTACGTGGGTGCCGAACCAGGAATTCAGGCTCATCGATTTCTTCTCCCTTTGGGAATCGTTTTGACCAGGCCGGGCCGCGGCTCTTGTTGACCGCTTTGCCACCTACAAGTTCAGCACCAAACAGGGAGCACCGGCAATGGTGCAAGATTCCACCATTGGGGATGGCTTTCTGAGGCGGGATCGTTCAAGGCCGTGCGCGCGAGAGGGGGCTACGGCTCTCCGAACAACGGGCCCAGAAGCAGCGGGAACAGCTCGCGTTCCGAACTGACGCCTAGCTTTCGATAGAGGCGCTGCTTGTGGTTGCGGACCGTTCCGATACTTACGGCCAGCCGATCCGAAATGTCGACGACGGAACGACCCTGGAGGACGAGGCGCACCACCTCGCATTCGCGCGGCGTCAGGCGGTGTTTCATCTGGACGTTCGCGATGAGGCTTTCGAGATTCAGGCCGACCGCGCCGGGGGAATGGTGCTCGATGATGTAGATGCGCCCGTGAGGCGCGACCGCATGCGTCGCGTCGAGCGGCTCCCAGTAGAGCACCTCGTCGGCTGGCAGGAAATGGACGCCGCTGTCATGGCCGCCCGTGATCTCGGCTAGATCGAGGGGGGCTGTATCTTCGAAAAACTTGGACCACGCCGGATTGCTCAACACGACACGACCGTCCTGATCGGCAACCAGAACGGCCAGGTCGGCATCGCTTCCGTAGCCGCTGCGGGGCCCCAGAAGCGAGCGGTCGATATGCAGTCTGTGTAATCGGTCGACGAGGGGGTGGATCATCTCGGCAAAGGCGATATCGCTTTCGCCGAAGGCGGCGTTGACGCGATCGACGCACAGCGCAGCCCAGATTCCGCCCGCCGCCGGCAGCAGGAACACGAGCTCGTCCTTGACGCGGATCATGTGTTCCAGGTTCTTGAAGAACAGGCTGACCGGATTTTCGTTGGCGATCTGGATGAAGGAGAACACGGGCCTCGTCTTGCCGCTTCTCACCAGGCCGAAGGCGGGGTCGAGGCGGTAAAGTTCCGCGTTGTAGAGCCTTATTTCTTCCTCAGTCAGCCAGTTGTGGTGGAGGAAGCGTGGACTCCCAAACTGGGTATAGCGCATCGCAACATAGTGCGAACACCCGAACAGTCCGGCCAGGGCCTTCAGGGCGGTGGAATAGAAATCCGAATGGCCGACGGCTTCGGCAATGACGGAGAGCGCGTCGACGACGGGCCTGATATCGGCAGGCCCGGACTGGCGCCCGTCCGCGGTCAGCGCGTCCATGTCGATCGTCGTTTCCGCCAAACTCATCTGGCCGGTTGTCCGTTGGTGTTCGCAGTCTTGAGCCGTGCGATCCCCGGTCCACACGATACCCCGGGGTCGTACGATCCACGGGGCGTGCGGTGACTGCGTTCGCAGGAAGCGTCGCCGCCACGACACGTTTCGATCCGTTGGATCGTCTGGACGATCATGCCCCCATTAGGCCGAGCAACGCAAATCGTTCACGCCTGCGCTTGACATTTTTGGGCGCCAAAGGTCTCCCTGCGAACTGGCTGCGCGGTCCATTGGAGGAGAAAAACATGAAAGCGCTCGTCTTGTCGTCGAGCCCCCGACGTGACGGCAATTCCGCCATTCTGGCCGGCGAGATTGCGGCAGGACTGCGTGACGCCGGTCACGAGGCCGACATCGTGTTCGCGGACGATTTCCTGAAGGATTTTCTTCGCGATTGCCGGAAGTGCCGGGCCAGCGACGGCAACTGCTCGATCGACGACGGCTTTCGCTCCGTGTTCCTCGACAAGTTCCTGCCCGCGGACGGTTTTATCGCTGCTACGCCCGTCTACTGGTATGGGCCGTCAGCGCAGTTGAAGGCGTTTTTCGACCGCATGTTCTGCTACTACGCGGCATCCTATCCCGGCTCCGCCGACGTGATCGAGCGGATGAAGAACAAGCGTCTGGGATTGGCGATCAGTTCCGAAGAAACTTTTCCCATGGTTTCCGCCGCCGTGCTGACCCAGTTCCAGGAATACGCGCGTTATTCCCGCTCCACGTTCGTTGGCGTGATTCACGGATTTGGCAATTCCCGCGGCGACGTCCGCCGCGACCCGGGCGATCCCGTCGGCGCCGCACGGCGGTTCGGGCGCGAATTCTTCACCCGTGCCGCCACCGACTACCATATCGACACGGTTCGACCCGCGCGGATGTGGACCGTTGCCGAGGTCGGAGGCGACTAGTCGACTACAAAAAGCGCTTCGGGGCGGACATCGCGAAGCTGCGTGCTGGCGAGGGGATGGGGATCTGCCGATGGCAACACGGATTCCGTCGTGCAACTGAGCAGGGCCTGGGTTTCGAACCCGGCGCGACAGCGGTCGTGGCCATCAAAGCCGACGATCGCGCTTCCCCCGGTATAGGTCAGCGGCCCGTCGGTGCCGATGAGATTCGCGTAGATGACGGCAACCCCGTTTTCCAGGGCGCGGGCGCGCACGGCCGTCGTCGGCACCTCGGTATAGGGCAGCATGTTCGCGGTCGGTACCGCGATCAGATCCGCACCGCCGCGCACGAGCGCGCGCGCGAGTTCCGGGAACTCGATGTCGTAGCAGATCGCCAGGCCGACCTTGAACGGTCCGACCTTGATGACGGTCAGTCCTTCGCCCGGCGTGAATATGCCTGGTTCGTCTTCGCCGAAAAGGTGGATCTTCCGGTATCGCCCGGCCACCGCACCGGTGGCATCGACGGCAAGAGCGGTGTTGAAGACGCGGTCCCCATCGCGCTCCGGCATGCCCAACACGATCGCTATCCCATGCGTGCGGGCGATTTCCGAGATGGCAGCCACAGACGGGCCATCGATCGGTTCCGCCAGGTCGCGAAGCCGCGTGCCGAGGTTATAGCCGGTCAGGTACAGCTCGGGAAACGTGATGATCTGCGCTCCGGTAGCCGCGGCGGCCGCCGCCGCGCGCTCGATCGCAGCGACGTTGGCGGGCTTGTCGCCCGGTCTTGCCGATGTCTGGAAAAGTGCCGGCATCAATCGTTCCTCCCATGAAATGGGCAGCCATTGTCAGGGACACGCATCCCGCAAGCTGCCGCAATCCGTGCGTCCCGGATCGTGTCTATAACCGAATACGCAAAAAGATCGAGCTCCCGTCTCCTCCGCGAGCCCGTGCGCATTGCGGAGGCTGCTCGTTGCTGCAAGTCGGCGAGCGCGGGCCTTCAGGGCCGCGCCGACAGATGCCGGTCGATCACCTTGGCAAGCCAGGGCGCCACGAGCCGGGAGCCGCTTTCGTCGAGATGTTCCGGATCCGCGTAGAACATCCCGGTGCGCAACTCCTGGTTCAGGGCATTCGGCCAGGACACCAGCTCCGCACCGATATTCTGCTGGAATGCCGTCTTGATCTGCGGGCTGACGGTCCTCTGCGTGATGTCGTTCAGGTTCATGAACACAATCTGCGCGCCGTTTTCGCGGGCCGTCTCCGTAAGTGCCTCCGCGACTTCCCTGATGAATGCGTACCCGTTGTCCGAGAAGATCTTGTCGACCGGATTTCTCGAGCGTTTCTTCAGGCCTTCGGCATCCTTGAAAGCCTTGGGAAGCTTGTACCGCGATTGCGTGGAATCGTAGACGCCGTCGTCGGGCAGCGCGTCCGGGCATCCTCTCCAGGGGTTCCCGAGGCCTGCTTCCAAGGATCCCAGCCGGGCCTGGACCGCCGGCAGCAGGCCCTGCACGCGGGGTTCATTCTTGTTTCGTCCGACATAATCCACGAATTCAACTGTGGGCAGGACGTTCCCGATCTTCTTGAGTGTGGTCGATCGCGGCGGTTTGATCGGCCGGCCTAGTTCGGCGACGACCAGTTTCACTCGTCGGTTCTCGAGCTGGTCGGCAAGCAGGCGTCTCCAGACGAACGGGGACTGGCCGGGCTGTGACAGGTCGACAATCGAAAGCGGTCGGCCGGTTCGCGCCGCGAAGGCTTCGCTGATTTTCCGGCCGTCGATTGCCCGCGCCATGCGCGATGTTCCAAGGAAGACCACGTCGACGTCGCGGTCATCGCAAAAGGCAGGTGTCGCGAAGTCCCGATACTCCGAGGCGTAACGGAAGGTGCGCAGGTCCGGCAGCAGGAACGATGCCGTCAACGCGGCGGCGACGAGCACAAAGGCGAGGATCAAATAGCCGCGCCTTTCGATCGCGGCCTCTCTGTCCGCCTGCTCGGGAGAGGACGTTTTCGGAACGTCCGGGATGGGGGCGTCGCGCGCCATGCGGTCAGAACCGGATCACCGTCGTTCCCCAGGACAGGCCGACGCCGAAGCCGGACATCAGGACCGTGCGCCCCTCAAGCTCCCCGGCCTGCTGGAGCCTGTTCAACACGATCGGGATTGTGGAGGAGACGGTGTTGCCTGTATCGGAGATGAATATCGGCACCTTGGCGATATCCAGGCCCATGCGCCGGGCCAGCAGCGTCAGCATGTAGCGGCTCGCCTGGTGGAAAACGAAAAGGTCGACATCGTCGCGGGTGAGGCCTTCACCCTGCAGGCAACTGTCCACGGAATCGGGAACGCGTTCGATCATGAAATTGAGGATCTCGCGGCCGTTCATGTGGAGGCTCGGGGTCGCCTCGGTGCCATCCGGGCCGGAATTCGCAAGGGCGCCGTCGAGCCCCGGACCCCGGTAGCACAAGTGCTCCGCGCCGCTGCCATCCGTGCCGAAATCGAAGGCACCCAGCCGGCCGATCCCTTCCCGGGATACCAGGCTGCAGGTTGCCCCGTCACCGAACACGGTGACGGTCGCCTTGTCTTGCCGCCGCATGATCTTCGAATACGGGTCGCAGGTTACGATAAGGCCGGCGCGCATCCCGGTGGACAGCAACCCCTTGGCGATCGACAGCGCATGCACGTAGCCCGAGCAGCCGAGCGCGATGTCGAACGCCATGATCGTGGTGGGTAGCCCGCAAGCGTCCTGAATCTGTGCGCCCATGTGCGGCAGGCGATAATCGGGGGTCTGTGTCACGGTGATCAGGAAGTCGAGCGCGGCGGGGTCCTGACCGGTCTTGTCGAGCAGGTCGCGGACGGCTGTCGACGCCAGGTCGCGGCCGGTCTCGTCCTCGCGCAGGAACCGCCGCGATTCGATGCCGACCTTCTCTCGGATGAACTGTGGATCGGAAGCGGTCCATTCGGCGACTTCCTCGGCACTGACGACCCAGTTGGGCAGGGCGACGGTGATGGTCTCGATCATGTCGTCGTTTTCTCTCGATCAGTTCTTCGCGTTCGGCACCCGCTGCGGCGCGCAGCCGGTCGCCTCCACGAAGGCCTCTATACCCGTATACAGGCCAATGTCCGGGTTAAGCGAGATCGCATCGTCGCGTCGGGAGACCTGCAGGGGCGTAACGTCCTTGAGGTCTCGTTTGTCCGCCGAGACCAGGAAGATCCGGCCATCCGCCGCCTTGACGGCCTCGACCAGGGAAGCGAAGCCGTTCAGGTCGGCGGAGGCGAAAAAGTAGCCGCCGTCCTTGGCCATAGCCCGGCCGTAGTTGTCGCGTCGCGCCAGGTCCGCGAGGAAATCGAAAAGCAGTCTCGTCGATTGCCACATCTCGGCGGGGGAAAGGCCGTGCACCGCCGGCAGGTAATCGAACCTGAGGTTCTGGATCTTCCGGTTGGGGAACCAGGTATAGTTGCCGATCTGGACGATGATCGGTCCCGTCGTGCGCTCCGCCGCATAGGTGACCAGGCCCGCCAGGCCCTCGAAATAGGTTTGCGGGGTCTTGGCATAGATCCAAGTTCGGGCGTCGCATGTTTTCCTGAGCCGTTGCCGGAACCAGTCGTCTCCGAAGACGATCGGCTTTGTTGTCCCCCGGTTGCGGGTGAGCGCAATGCTCGCCTGATAGGCGGGGCTGTTCGGCTCCAGCGCCGATTTCAGATCGATCAGCGCTCCGGACTGGCGTAGCAGGTGCGCCGTCGCGATGACGAGGCAAATAGCCACCAGTAGCCGGAGGAACGACCGCATCGGTCAAAGATCCACGTAGAGGAATTCCACGTCCGACAGCGGCCATTGCGTCAGGATAACGAGGATGGCGATGGCGACGGGGAGGAGCAGAAGAACGGCTTTGGCCTCTGTCCAAAGCCAATGTTTGGCGGTGTCCAAGGTCATCCCAGTTCTCCCGCGGCGAAATCGGAAAGCGCCGAAACGTAGGTCATCGTAGCGAACCATCCCAGGCCCTGCAGGAGCAGGTTCAGCGCCGGATACCCTTGCGTACGCGCCCATATAGCACGCACGCGCGGATGCCGCTGTGCCCAGGCGAAGATGGCCAGCGCGACACCGTGGCCGAAGCCCCACAGCAGGTAGTTCCAGGTAAAGGCATGCCAGACGCCAATGAAGGTGAAGGCGAGGACGATCCCGAGGTAACGGTGTCCGGTCCTGCGCACATAGGGGTGGTAACCGAGATTGTTGGTCACCCAGACCAGGCTCATGTGCCAGCGCTGCCAGAATTCCTGGATGGTGCGCGCCATCCAGGGGCGATTGAAGTTCTCACGGCTTTGGATGCCAACGAAGCGGCACAGGCCGACGGCCACGTCGACGTAGCCCGAGAACATGATGTAAATGTTGAAGAGGCCCGCCCACAGGGCGAGTATCTTGAAGAGAATGCCGAACGGGCCGTCGTCCAGCGCCGCGAATCGTGAACCGAGCTGCGAGGTTATTTCCGGACCGAACCACGCCACCTTGGCGATACCGATCAGCACGCGCTTGGCGCCGTGGGCCACGTCATCCGTCGTCGGCAGTGTGCAGAGGGCCGCGACGTTGATCCGATCGGCGAACTGGATCGGACCGATCGGCAGGGTCGGAAAGAACAGGAGCGAGAGGAACACGTCGCGCGGTGCGAAGCGTTCCTTGGGATAGCGCCACGTCCACACGATGGTGCCTAGCGTTCTGATGTAGATGAACGGCAGGAACAGAAGTGAAAGATCGCTGTGGTCGCTCGCGATCCGTCCGGCGATGAAGATGGCGGTCACCGGCACGACGCCGGCTGAAATCCACCGCTGGCTGTCCAGCCGCACGAATATGGCGGCGTAGGCCGCCATCAGAATCGCGGTTATCGCCGTTTCAATCGACGCGATGAACGCAAAGGCAATCGAGAACAGAAGGGCGTTTGCAAGGACGAGCCGTTCCGACCTCAGAAGATGCGCGCCGAGATGGCCGAGCATGAAGGCCAGGACGAACGCGACCGCCGACATCAGGTTGTCGAATACGAGGGTCACCGTTTCGGCTCACGAAACCGGTATGGGGTGCGAGAATTGGAATCGCGTTCGCGCCGGGCCGGCTTCCCGGCAGGCGTCCGCGCAAGTTCCGTGCGGCCCGTCATGTGGGGATCCGCGCGAAAAAAATTTCGCCGACGACCGTTCCGTCGACCGCGAGGTCACTGACGCTGGAGTGGTTTTCGCGCAGGGCGGTGATCCGGACCTCCAGCTCCTTCTCGCCGTCGTCGGCCACGAGGTCGAGGATAAGCTGGGCGGATGGAGCGCGGAAGCGCGTGTAGATCCATTTCCCGGGCGTCTCGACGACGCGCTCGTGCAGCTTCTTCGTCAGGAAAACAGCGGCGCTGAACAGATCCGGGCCGGAAATCCCGCCGATCTTGGCCGTCTGGCCTTCGGTCTGCTCACGCCCCTTGAAACCGGCCTCGGGATCAACGTCGGATCGCTGCGCGTCTCGGTCGCTTTCGGTATAGGCGCGGATGGTATTCCTGCCGCCGCGATCGAGCTGGAGGATTGCCGCCGATCCACGCCCCTCACTCGGATTATCGAGGGGGGCGAACTGACCTTCTTTGGTCGAAAACCGCGGAAAGCGAAGGTCCATCGCACCGAGAGGCGACACCTCCGCGGCAACGATATCGTTCAGGACATGAACCGTGAAATCCACGCCCCGAATGTAATTCCGGGTGCCGTAAACCCGGGGTCTGAACGGCTTGGCGCTCACAGCGAACTGCGAATGAAGCTGACGAGCTTGCCGACCGTCTGCAGGCCCTGTTCGTCGACGGTCTCGTCGGGAATCTTGATGTCGTAGTGCTTCTCGAGATCGAGCAGAAACACCGACCAATCCAGCGAATCCAGAATTTCGTCGTCGATCAGGGCCGTATCGCCGTCGAGTTTTACATCCGACCGGCCGGTGACTTTCGAGACGATCCCTTCGATCGTCGCGACGAAAGATGCGTCATCGGAAGAGGGTGCCGTTTCGGTGCTCATGCCGTCCGCTTTCTCAGTATGTGCGCTTGTGTTTCTGCCGATTTCGGCACTGCCACCAAGGGCAGGATCGATAATTTCACTAACCCAAGGGGCTGGGCAGTTCAACCGCATGCCCCGGTCGCTGGCGATGGTTCGGCAAGGGCCGGGGGCGCCGGCCGGGCGCTGCGGCACCGTCTGCGTTCTCAGCGGGACCGTGGAAAAATCGGCGGAGCAGTCGGGGTTCGATGCATCGATCGCGCCGGTGGTCGCCAGCGATCAATTACATCGAATCGCTGCTCGGCCCGGACGATTGCCGGGCCGGCGGGTTTGTCTTCACTCACACCGCGTCGAAGTCGAGAACCAGCTTCTTCGAGGTCGGCCGGGTCTGGCAGGCGAGCGTGAAGCCCTGTTCTATCTCCCAGGGCTTCAGCGAGTAGTTGACGATCATCTCTCCCGAGCCCTCGACGATCTTGCAACGACAGGTGCAGCACATGCCGCCGGTGCAGGAATGTGGGATGTCGATGCCGGCGGCGAGCCCCGCTTCGAGCACCGTCTGGCCGGGCTGGGCGATGTCGAACTCGCGACGGCGGCCGTCGAGAATCGCCTCGATATGCACACCCTCGGTGGCGGCTGCCTTGGCGGCGGCGGAGGGCGCTTTGCGGGGAGACTGGCCGTCGGCCGGGGTGAAGCGCTCGAACAGGATCCTGTCTTCGGCCACGCCGAGATCCTTGAGGGCCTGCGAGGTTTTCTCGATGAGGTCGCCGGGACCGCAGATCAGCACGGCGTCGGCGGACGTCGGCTCGATTATGCCTCGCTCGGCGAGGTTCTTCAGCTTGGCGGCGTCGATGCGACCGTTGAGGATGTCGACGTCCTGTTCCTCGCGGCTCATCAGATGAATGATGTTGAAGCGATCGAGATAGGTGTCCTTCAGATCTTCCAGATCCTCGAGGAACATGATCGCGTTGGTCGTTCGGTTACCGTAGACGAGGGTGACGCGGCTTTCCGGCTCGCGCGACAACACCGAGCCGGCGATCGATAGCATCGGCGTTATGCCAGAGCCGGCGGCGATCAGCAGGTAGTCATGCGATCCGCCGACATCGACGCCGAATCGGCCTTCCGGTTCCATTACCTCGATGCGATCGCCGGCCTGCAGCGTGCGGTTGGCCCAGTTCGAGAACTTGCCCCCGTCGAGGACCTTGACCCCGACCCGGAGACAATTATCGCCGGGTCGCGAGCAGATCGAATAGGTGCGGCGCAACTCCTCGCCGTCGACGGTGGCGCGCAGCGTCAGGTACTGGCCGGGTCGGAAATCGAAGGCCCCGTTGACGGAATCGGGCAGGTCGAAGGTGATCGCCACGGCGTCGGGCGTCTGGCGGTCGACGGAGCGTACGTTCAGCGTGTGGAAGTCGAAGCGCATGGTCGCCTCATATGCATTTGAAATAGTCGAAGGGTTCGGTGCAGCTCTTGCAGCGGTACAGCGCCTTGCACGGCGTCGAGCCGAATTCCGAGATGCGCTCGGTATCGCTCGAGCCGCAATGGGGGCAGGTGACGGTCGTCTCGCCGAACAGGGAGCGTACCGAATTGGAGGATTTCTGCGGCGGGGCGATGCCGTATTCTCGCAGCTTCTCCCTGCCTTCCTCGGTAATCCAGTCGGTGGTCCAGGCCGGCGACAGGACGCGTTCGATGCGCGGCTCGAAGCCCGCCTCGCGTAGTGCCGTCTCGATCGCGAACTCTATGAACTGCGTCGCCGGGCAGCCGGAATAGGTCGGCGAGACCTTGGCGATCGCGACGCCGTCGACGATATCGACCGAGCGCAGGATGCCGAGATCGGCAACCGTGACGCAGGGCACTTCCGGATCCGGCACGGCGGCCGCGGCGTCCCACGCCCGTTGCTTCGTTTCGGCCTGATCGAGGGGAACGACGCTCATCGCCGCTACCAGGACATGCCCGGATAGGTGCGCTGCATGTACTGCAGATCGGACAGGAGATGGCCGAGTTCCTCGCCGTGGAAGCCGGTGCGGCCGCCGAACTGCGGATACGCGATCGTCGGCCGGGTCAGGTTGGCGTCGACGAAGATCGTGTCGATCGTCCGCGCCCACTCGGCTCGCAGCGACGCGGGATCGGGGCAGATACCGGCCTCGGCGAGCGCGTCGGTGACCGCGTCGGTCTGGAATATCTCGTCGGTGTACGTGGTCAGCTCTTCGACCGCGCCGGTCATGCGGCGGGCGCTCTCCTCGGTGCCGTCGCCCAGCCGGATCACCCATTCGCCGGAATGGCGGACGTGATAGGCCAGCTCCTTGACCGCCTTGCCGGCGATGCCGGCCAGCGTCACGTCGGTCGACTTCGCCGTCTCGCGCCAATAAGGCTCCATGAACGCCGCGTAGTAGAGCTGGCGCAGCATGGTGTGGGCGAAGTCGCCGTTGGGGCGCTCGACCAGAAGCAGGTTCCTGTATTCGCGGTCGCCGCGCAGGTAGGCGAGCTCGTCCTCGCCGCGGCCCTTGCCCTCGATCTCGCCGGCATAGGTGTAGAGCGAGCGGGCCTGGCCGATCAGGTCGAGCGCCATGTTCGGCATCGCCATGTCCTCTTCGAGGATCGGCGCGTGGCCGCACCATTCGCTGACGCGGTGGCCGAGGACCAGGCAATCGTCGCCGAGCCTGAGCACCTGCTCGAGAAGGGCGTCCCGGGTGTCCGTCGCAGGGTGCGACATCACATGTTCCCCACTTCCTCGGGGATCTCGTAGAACGTCGGGTGGCGGTAGACCTTCGAGGCGGTCGGCTCGAAAAATTCGTCCTTCGCCTGCGGATCGGAGGCGACGATCTGGTCGGATTTCACGACCCAGATCGACAGGCCCTCGCCGCGGCGGGTGTAGACGTCGCGGGCGGCCTGCAGCGCCATGACCTCGTCGGCGGCGTGGACCGAGCCGCAGTGGCGGTGGGCCAAGCCGTTGCGGGGGCGGATGAAGACCTCCCAAAGCGGCATTTCGTTGCTCATCGGCTTTCCTCCAACCGCCGTATGGCGGTTCTCCTTTGGTCCGTTCGAGGTGGCCGTTGTTCGGCCCGATCTCTCATCTCTCTCTCCGCTCATTCCCGCGAAGGCGGGGAATCCAGAGCGGCTTGTTCGGGCTTCACCGTGTCGCCCAGGGCTCCCGCCTGCGCGGGAGTGAGCGGAATACGGCAAGGTCTCGGCTCGCTGCCCCCGCTTTCCCCTTTTGCGGAAACGAGCGGAATGCTCTTGGCCTACTCGGCCGCGTGCCTTGCGGCATCCTGCCGGTTACGGCGCTTCTCGGCGTGGGCGAGGGCTGCCTCGCGCACCCAGGCGCCATCATCCCAGGCCTTCCGGCGGGCGGCGATGCGGTCGCGGTTCATCTTCCCGTGCCCCTTCACCACGCGCCAGAATTCGTCCCAGTCGATCTCGCCGTGGTCGTAGCCGCCCTTTTCCTCGTTCCACTTGAGATCCGGATCGGGAACCTTGAGGCCGAGATACTCGGCCTGCGGCACGGTGGCGTTGATGAACTTGTCGCGCAGCTCGTCGTTAGAGAAGCGCTTGATCTTCCAGGCCATAGACTGCTCGGAATGGACGCTGTCGCGGTCGGAGGGGCCGAACATCATCAGCGACGGCCACCACCAGCGGTTCAGCGAATCCTGCGCCAGCTCCTTCTGCTCGGGCGCGCCCTTGGCGAGGGTCATGACGATCTCGTAGCCCTGGCGCTGGTGGAAGCTCTCTTCCTTGCAGATGCGGATCATCGCCCGGGCATAGGGGCCATAGGAGCAGCGGCACAAGGCGATCTGATTCATGATCGCCGCTCCGTCGACCAGCCAGCCGATGGTGCCGATATCGGCCCAGGTCGGGGTCGGGTAATTGAAGATCGAGGAATACTTGGCCTTGCCGTTCAGAAGCTCCTCGGTCATCTGCTCGCGGGTGACGCCCAGCGTCTCGGCGGCGGCGTAGAGATAGAGACCGTGGCCGCCTTCGTCCTGGACCTTGGCGAGCAGCGCGGCCTTCCGGCGCAGCGTCGGGGCGCGGGTGATCCAATTGCCCTCGGGCAGCATGCCGACTATCTCGGAATGAGCGTGCTGGCCGATCTGGCGCACGAGCGTCTTGCGATACCCCTCGGGCATCGGATCGTTCGGCTCGATCTTTTCCTCGGCGTCGATGCGTTTCTGGAAGGCGGCGAGGAATTCTCCGGATTCCTTGGTTTCGCCGTCCGCGCCGATCAGTCCCTGGGCGTACATGATGGTCTCCCATGCGAATTAGAATTATAATATGTTACGAAAAACCATGAATCAACTTTGTTTTCGTAACAAGTGAGTGAGAGGGACCAGATTCATGACCGAGACGGGGCAGGGGTTCGGCGTCGCGGAAGGGCAGGCGCTGCTGGGGGACGTCTTCGCGCCGTGGGTTCGGGCGCTGGCCATCGAGGTGGCGACGCTGGATGCGCAGGGCGGGACGTTCCGGCTGCCGGCTGGTGATCAGATCGTCCGCGGCGGCGGAACGGGCGGCGGCGTTGTCTGCGGCCAGGCGGTGGCCGCCGCGGCCGATACCTGTTCGGTGGTGGCCCTGTCGGGGCTCAACGGCCGCTTTCGGGACTGCACGACGGTCGACATGACGGTTCATTTCATGCGGCCGATGGTCGGCGACCATGTCGATATCCGCGTGGACGTCCTTTCCAATGGTCGCCGCATGGCGGTGACCCGCGTCGAGTTTCGCGGTCCGAACGGCAAGATCGGCGCCAGCACCACCTGTGCCTTCGCCTATCTGGAGGATTGACGCAGCGGATCCGTGGGTACTGGCGGACTCGTTGAATAAAAGCTTCGGGCTCTAGGTGAACCGACCGCGCAGATCCCGCTCGGGCGGCGGGAGGGGGCCGTCCGGTCGGCCGTCGCAACCATCCAGCCAACGTTCGCTCGGCGCCAGGATGCGGCCATAGAGGCCGGCGACCAGCGTGCGGGTTTCCTCGCCGCTCCAGTCGGCGGGGCGAAGTGCTGCGGGCAGATCGGCGTCGCGCAGCAGGACCCGGCGCCATTCGTGGATCAAAAGGGCGCGCGCGACCATCGCGTCGAGCGGCGACAGGGTTCCGCCTTCGGCCAGCGTGTCCTCGAGGGGGGCGATGGTCGCGCCCAGCACGGAATAGGCGATATCGGTCTCGACGTCGGAGCAGGCGCTCAGTACCCAGTCGGGCACCGTCGCGGCGTCGGCATCGAGGACAAACAGGTCTCCGGGATCGTCGGGTGTCGTCTCGCCGGTCCCGGTGCGGGGGTGGATGAACAGCCCGTTCGACAGCCGCACGAACCCGCGTTCGGTGAGGTTCGCCGTGCGTGCGTCGCGTTCGGAAGCCGTTTCCTCCGGCGCGATCGCAATCGTCCACCGGCCGTTCCATGCGGGCGGGCCGGCGGCATAGATGCGCCTGGCGGCACGGGCGAAGGTCGCGGCGCTTTCCGGCGTCAGGCGATAATAGCTCTTGCGGCCGTGGCGATGGCGCTCGACCCAGCCGTCCTTGGCGAGCCGCGACAGCGCGGCGCGCAGAGCGCCGGGCGCAATGCGCATCCGGTCGGTCAGCTCCTGCAGCGCGGCCATGCCGACCATGCCGCCGCGCGGCACGATCGCATCGCCGAAGACCGTGATAACGAACGACCAGACGCGCAGGCGCTCGCCCGAATGGAACCGCTCTATCAGCGCGTCGAGCGACCGTGTCGCGGAATCGCTGCCCTGGATCATCGCGCCATTTGCCGCGAGGGCCGCCTGCTTGGCAAGCCGCTCAGGTGAGTGAGCGCACCCCGCTCACCAGAAGGTCGGTTGCAAGCCGGGCATAGTCCTCCCGGCTCACCGGGCCCTTGTCACGGAACCACATGAACGCCCAGTTGAGCATGCCGAACAGCGACATGGTGACGGGCTTCAGGAGCGGCTTGCCGTCGAACAGATGCGGATTGAGCGCGTGGATGGGGGCGGAAAAGATCGCCACCAGCCGCCGTTCCAGTTCGCGCAGCTTGGCCTGGTCGTCGGCGGGCAGGGCGGACATCGCGTTGATCTGGACCTTGTGTTCGGCGTCCGCGTCGCGGTAGGCGTCGAGCAGGGCAGAGACCAGCCGCCGCAGGCGCGTCTTCGGATCGGCGCTGGGGTCGTCGACCGCCTCGACGGCGGCGATAAGGTCGCTCAGATGACTCTCGATGATGTTGAAGAGCAGCGCTTCCTTGCTGGAATAGTAGTGGTAGATCAGAGCTTTGGAGACGCCGCATTCGCGCGCCAATGCACTCATAGAGGCGCCGTGATAGCCCGCCTCGGCGAATGTGCGCGCGGCAACTCTCATGATCTCGGCGCGCTTGGCGTCATGATCCTTGGCACGGGTGCGGGCCACCGCTCGTTCACTCCTTCGGCCGGTTGTCCACGACGCGGACGGCCTTGCCCTGGCTGCGCGCCACGCCACCGGGATCGGTGACGTCGACACCGACCGAAACGCCGATCGCCGACTTGACGTGATGGACGAATTCGCGGGCGCTGGCCGCCTTGGCCTCGTTCGACGCCGCATCCGGGGCAGCTTCGACATGAACGGTCATCCGATCCATGCGGCCGTCCTTGGTGAGCTCGATCTGGAAATGCGGGGTCAGGCCCTGAACCTTGAGGATCTGCTCCTCGATCTGGGTCGGGAACACGTTGACGCCGCGCAGGATGATCATGTCGTCGGAGCGGCCGGTGATCTTCTCCATGCGCCGCATCGTTCGCGCCGTGCCGGGCAGAAGCCGGGTCAGGTCACGGGTGCGGTAGCGGATGATCGGTAGGGCTTCCTTGGTGAGCGTCGTGAACACCAGTTCGCCCTGCTCGCCGTCGGCGACCGGCGCGCCGGTCACGGGATCGATGACCTCCGGATAGAAGTGGTCTTCCCAGACGTGCAGGCCGTCCTTGGCCTCGACGCATTCGTTGGCGACGCCGGGGCCCATCACTTCCGACAGGCCGTAGATGTCGACGGCGTGCATGTCGAACGCCGCCTCGACCTCGGACCGCATGGCGTTTGTCCAGGGCTCGGCGCCGAAGATGCCGACCTCCAGCGGGGTTGCGGCCGGATCGAAGCCGGCCTTTCGGTACTCGTCCAGGATCGCCAGCATGTAGGACGGCGTGACCATGATGGTCGTCGGGCGGAAATCCTCGATCAGGGTGATCTGGCGCTCGGTCATGCCGCCGGAGACCGGCACAACCGTGCAGCCGAGCTTCTCGGCGCCGTAGTGGGCGCCCAGTCCCCCGGTAAACAGGCCATATCCATACGCGACGTGGACAATGTCGCCCGGCCGGGTGCCGGAGGCGCGCATCGACCGGGCGACGACGTCGGCCCAGGTGTCGATGTCCCTGGCGGTATAGCCGACGACGGTCGGCTTGCCGGTCGTTCCAGAGGAGGCGTGGATGCGGACGACCCGGTCGCGCGGCACGGCGAACATGCCGAAGGGATAATTGTCGCGCAGGTCGGACTTGGTGGTGAAGGGAAACCTGGCGAGGTCGGCGAGCGTCTTCAGGTCGTCGGGGTGCACACCGGCCCTGTCGAAGGAGGCCTTGTAGAAGGGCACATTGTCGTAGGCATGCCTGAGCGACCATCGCATGCGGTCAAGCTGAAGCGCGGCGATTTCGTCGCGCGAGGCAATTTCGATCGGATCCAGGTCTTCCTTGCGAGGCGTCAGGTCCCTCATGTCTTTCCTCCCGCCGGCCTGCCTCGCCGGCACAGTTATGATTTGTTGCGGCGCCGGCGGCTGTCTCAGCCGCCGGCGTCGGGCTCGTCGAAATGGGTGCCCTTGACCGTCCGCGAATTGCCGCGGAAAACCGCGATCAAGGTGCCGTCCTGGGTCTCGACGGTGGCGTCGTAGACGCCGGTCCGTCCCGCCAGTGTCACCTCACGGGCGACAGCCGTCAGCCTGTCGCCAAGCCTGCCCGGCGCCAGGAAGCTGATGGTGTTGTGCTGGGCGACGGCGCGCTGGTTGTAGCTGTTGCAGGCAAACGCGAAGGCGGAGTCCGCGAGCGTGAAGATATAGCCGCCGTGGCAGATGTCGTGGCCGTTTGTGTGGTGCTTCTCGACCGCGAACGAAAGCCGCGCCCATCCCGGCCCGACGTCGTCGAGCGACATACCGAGCCACTTCGAAGCGTCGTCGGCGGCCCACATCGCGTCGGCGGCGCGCCGCGCGCGCTCCTCGGGCGTCATGGTCATGCGCCGCGCCCCGTGAACTTCGCCGGGCGCTTCTCAAGGAAGGCGGCGACGCCTTCGGCGTAGTCCGGCGTGCGGCCGGCTTCGCGCTGCAGGTCGCGCTCGAGATCGAGATGCGCGTCGAGGTCGTTCGACGCGGCGGCATGGATCGCCTGCTTGGTCAGGGCGTAGCCGACGGTCGGGCCCTTGGCGAGGCTTTCGACGAGGCTCGTCGCCTCGTCCATCAGGGCGTCGTCAGCCACCGACTTCCAGATCAGCCCCCACTCGGCGGCTTTGGCCGCGGGGAGGGGCTCGGCGGTCAGCGCCAGCGCCTTGGCGCGGGCTTCGCCGAGCAAGCGGGGCAGCTGCCAGGTGCCGCCGGCGTCGGGCACGAGGCCGAGGCGGGCGAAGGCCTGGATGAACCTTGCGCTTTCCGCGGCCAGCACGATGTCGCAGGCGAGCGCGATATTCGCGCCTGCGCCGGCGGCGACGCCGTTGACAGCGCAGACGACCGGCTTCTTCAAGGCGCGGATGCGGCGCACGAGAGGATTGTAGAAATTCTCCAGGGTCGCGCCGAGATCGGGCGGGCCATCCATCTTGGAGGGGTCGCGATCGCCAAGATCCTGTCCGGCGCAGAAACCACGTCCGG
Organism: Microbaculum mangrovi; assembly: GCF_051390635.1. NCBI lineage: Bacteria > Pseudomonadati > Pseudomonadota > Alphaproteobacteria > Hyphomicrobiales > Tepidamorphaceae > Microbaculum > Microbaculum mangrovi. Next base: position 298,363 of record NZ_JBPODT010000001.1, on the reverse strand, counting down.
CCCCGGTCAGCAGAATCGCCCGGCAGTCGTCGTCGGCCCCCAGTTCGTCGAGCGCGGCGCGCAGTTCGCGGTGCATCTCGGCATTGAACGCGTTGAGCTTGTCGGGCCGGTTGAGGGTCACAACCGCATAGCCGGCGTGTTTCTCGACGCCAATTGTCTCGCCCACCTGCATTTCCTTTCCTGCGATCACGGTCTTCGATTCGACCGGTTTGTCCGCCGAATTCGCCGTGTTGACAATTGTTGCATACGAAACCAAAGTTCGTTGCCGGGAAAATAAACTTGCATAGACCGACCGGCCGGTCAATAATAACAGACAAGGTACGGCGCCGACGCGATCTCAGTACCGTTCACCAAGAATGGCGGGTTCGAGATACGGCCAAAGCGTTTCGTGCCGCGGTACCGGCGGAAAAACGCCGGCGCACATCGCGTTAACTTGGGAGGAAACGCATGAAGGTCATTTCCAAGCTGGCAGCCGCCGGCGTTTTCGCCGTATCCACTGCGCTCACGGGCGCCGGTGCCTTTGCGGCTGAATACACCCTGACAATTTCGAGTTGGGCGCCGCCGACGCACGGCATCAACGCGAAGATGTGGCCGACCTTCACCAAGATGGTCGAGGAAGCCACCGACGGCCGCGTGACCACGGATCTGAAGCTGGGCATCGCGCCGCCGCCGGCGCAGTTCGACCTCGTTCAGGACGGCGCCGCCGATCTCTCCATCATTTTCCACGGCTATCAGCCGGGCCGTTTCGTCACGGCGAAGATGATCGAGCTGCCCGGATACGAGGGCAGTGCCGAGGCGGCGTCGGTCGCCTATTGGCAGGCCTACGAGAAATACCTGAAGCAGGCCGACGAGCATCGCGGCGTCAAGCTGATCGCGCTGCATACGCACGGCCCCGCCCAGCTGCACACCCACGAGAAGGTCACCCAGCTCGACCAGATCAACGGCCTGAAGCTGCGCGTTCCCGGCGGCGTAGGCAGCGATGTCGGCGCGGCGCTCGGCGCGACCGGCATCCAGGTGCCGGCGCCGAAGGTCTACGAGACTCTCGCCTCGAAGGCCGCCGACGGCGTGGTGATGCCGATGGAATCGCGCAAGGGCTTCAAGCTGACCGAGGTCGCCGAGAACGTCTACGAGATGCCCGGCGGATTCTATCGCGGCTCGTTCGCCTTCATCATGAACGAAGACGCGTTCAAGAACCTTCCGGAAGATATCCAGCAGGCCCTTGAGGAGAAGGTATTCGGCGAGCCGCTGAGCCGCGCCATCGGCCAGGTCTGGGACGAGATTGACCAGGAAGGCCGCCAGGCGACCATGGACGCCGGGAACAACTCGATCAACGAGGCGTCGGACGCCGATCGCGCCGCGTATCAGCCGGTTGCGGACGAGGTCACCGCCAGTGTGATCGAGGAGGTCTCCAAGACCGGTGTCGATGCACAGGCGGCGCGCGACTTCATTGCCGAGACGATGAAAAGCTACGGCAAGTAAGAGCCAACATACGGCCCGGCGGGACACGTCGCCGGGCCGTCATGCTCAGGGCCCACCGATGAATCTGTTGGCGAAAACCGTCGTCGCGGCCGGGCGCCGTCTCGCCCCGTTACCTTCATGGCTTGCGGCGGTGGCGCTGTTCCTGCTGATGGTCATGACGTTCTGCGACGTCATTCTGCGCAGTGCCTTCAACAGTCCGATCGCAGCGGCGACGGAACTCACGCGCATTTTCATGGCGATCATCGTCTTCGCGGCGCTGCCGGTCATTTCGGCACGGGGCGGCCATATCGCCGTCGACCTGCTCGACGGTCTGTTTCGCGGATCGGCGGAGCGTCTGCGCAATGTCGTCATCGACATCGTCAGCGGCGCGCTGCTGATCTGGCCGGCACAGCAATGCTTCAAGCTGGCCGGGCGCGCCCGCGACTATGGCGATCTGACCGAGTATCTCGGCATACCCCAGTTTTACATCGAATATTTCATCGCCATCGCGACCTCCATTACCGTGGTCGTTCTCATTCTGCGCGGTCTGATCGAGCTGGTGACGCCGCTCGCGATGCGGCACTCCGAAACGATCTACAAGAGCGCGGACTAGGCCATGGTTGAATCCCTCATCGGCTTCGCCGCGGTTCTCGTGCTGGTGCTGCTGCGCCTGCCGATCGCCTTCGCCATGGGCGTGGTGGGCATGGTCGGCTATGCCTACGAGACCAGTACCGCCGGTGCGATCTCGATGTCGGGTCGGCTGCTAATCGATACGGCGCAGGACTACGGTCTCTCCGTCGTTCCCCTGTTCATCCTGATGGGCCTGCTCGTCAACAAGGGCGGGTTGAGCCGCGAGCTCTATCAGGTCTCCTACGCCTTCCTGGGCCATTTACGCGGCGGCCTGGCGATGGCGACGATTGTCGCCTGCGGCGGCTTCTCGGCGATCTGCGGCTCGTCGCTGGCCACTGCCGCGACGATGTCAAAGGTCGCCATGCCGCAGATGCGAAGGTTCGGATATGCCGACTCGCTGTCGACGGCCTCGATCGCCGCGGGCGGCACGCTCGGCATCCTGATCCCGCCAAGCGTCATCCTCGTCATCTACGGCCTGCTGACCGAGACCAGCATCGGCAAGCTGTTCATCGCCGGCATCGTGCCGGGCGCGGTCGGCATTCTCTTCTACCTCTTCGCGGTGAAGTTCACGGTCGCGCGCAATCCCGACGCCGGCCCGGCCGGGGAGCGAACGGACTGGAAGGGGCGGCTGGAGGCGGTCCGCGGCGTCTGGGCGGTGCTGCTCCTGTTCTTCCTGGTGATCGGCGGTCTCTACGGGCTGTTCAACTTCTGGCCGATACACCTGACCTTCTCGCCCACCGAAGCGGCCGGCATGGGAGCGATGGGAGCATTTCTCATCGCGCTCGCGCGTGGCGGCTTGAATTTCGAGGCCGTGAAGGAAGTTCTGTTCGAAACCTCCTACACGACGGCTAGCCTGTTCGCGGTGCTGATCGGCGCCTGGATCTTCTCGAACTTCGTCAACATCGCCGGCATGCCGGAGGCGCTGCTCGCACTCGTCAACCAGGCGGGCTTTCCGCCGATGGTCGTGATCCTGTTGATCCTGGTCGTCTATCTGCTGCTCGGCTGCGTGTTCGAAAGCCTGTCGATGCTGCTGCTCACCGTGCCGATCTTCTTCCCGCTGGTGATCAGCCTCGGTTTCGATCCGGTCTGGTTCGGCATCATCGTGGTGGTGGTCACCGAGATCAGCCTGATCACCCCGCCGGTCGGCCTCAACGTCTTCGTCCTGCGCGGCGTCGTCGAGGACGTTTCGACCGGGACGATATTCAAGGGCGTGACGCCATTCTGGGCCTTCGACATCCTGCGGCTGGCCCTGATGGTGTTCGTGCCCTGGCTGGTTCTTGTGCTGCCGAACAGCATGTAGGGGGCGGTGATGGATGACGCGGAAGCACGGTCGCTGGCAGAGCGTTTCGATCAGTGGAACCTGCCGAAGTCGTTTGCCGAGGATCCGTATCCGACCTACCGAGCGCTGCTGAGATACGCGCCGATCAAGCGGTTCGACGATGGCACCTGCTTCATCAGCCGCTATGCCGATCTCGTCACGGTGTATCGCGATACCAAACGGTTCTCGTCAGACAAGAAAGTCGAGTTCAAGCCGAAATTCGGCGACAGCCCGCTGTATCTGCACCACACCACGAGCCTGGTTTTCAACGATCCGCCTCTGCACACCCGCGTGCGCTCGATCATCGTCGGGGCCCTGACCCCCAAGGCGATTGCGCGCCTGGAGCCGGACCTGATCCGGCTCGTCGACGGACTGCTCGAACGGATGGCCGAAAAGGGCACGGCCGACCTGATCGAGGATTTCGCCGCGGCGATCCCGATCGAGGTGATCGGCAACCTGCTGCGCGTTCCGCACGAGGATCGCGGGCCGCTGCGCGAGTGGTCGCTGTCGATCCTCGGCGCGCTGGAACCGGTGCTGACGCCGCAGCAGGAGGCGCGCGGCAACGCGGCCGTGCTCGAATTCCAGGACTATCTGGAGGGGCTCATCGCCGACCGGCGCAAGAATCCCGGCGATCCGAGCGTCGACGTGCTGACGCGGCTGATGCAGGGCGACGGCGACGAACGGCTGACCCATGTCGAACTCGTCCAGAACTGCATATTCCTGCTGAACGCCGGTCACGAGACGACGACGAACCTAATCGGCAACGGCCTGCATATCCTCTCCGAATGGCCGGATGAGAAACGACGGTTGATCGAGGACCCGTTGTTGATTGGCACCGCGGTCGAGGAATTCCTGCGCTACGAGAGTTCCAACCAGCTTGGCAACCGCATCACAACCGAGGACGTGGAGCTTGGCGGCGAAGCGCTACCGAAGGGTACGCGGATCACGCTGTGCATCGGTGCCGCCAATCGCGATCCCGCGCAGTTTCCCGATCCCGACCGGATGGATATTTCGCGCACCCCGAACAAGCATCTCGCGTTCGCCTGGGGGCCGCATTTGTGCGCCGGTCATGCGTTTGCCCGGCTGGAAGGCAAGACCGCCATAGGGCGGTTCCTGGCGCGTTTCCCGAACTACGAACTGGATGGCGCACCGGTACGCGGCGGACGCGTCCGCTTCCGCGGCTTCGCCAGTCTGCCCGCGCGCGTCGCCTGAACGACCCGGCGCGCCGCCTGAACGACAAGGAGTTTCGTCCCGTGAGCATCATGCGACTTGAGAGTTTCGCCGCGGGCCGTTGGGTCGCGCCGTCCGGCGCGACACGGCCGATCGCGAGCGCCGTCACCGGTGAGACGATCGCCGAGGCCGGCTCGGACGGTCTCGATTTCGCGCGCATGGTCGCCTACGCCCGCGATGTCGGCGGGCCGGCGCTGCGCGCCATGACGTTCCATCAGCGCGCCGAGAAGCTGAAGGCGCTCGCCCAGTATCTCAACGAACGGCGCGACAGCCTCTATGCGTTGTCCTTCCTGACGGGCGCGACCAAGTCCGACGCGCTGATCGATATCGACGGCGGCATCGGCACGCTGTTCGTGTTCTCCTCGAAGGGCCGGCGCGAAATGCCGGACGCCCACGTCTATATCGACGGCGATATCGAGCCGCTTTCGCGCTCGGGCGCGTTTCTCGGCCAGCATGTCTGTGTGCCGCTGCAGGGTGTCGCGGTCCACATCAACGCCTTCAACTTCCCCGTCTGGGGGATGCTGGAAAAGCTCGCGCCGACGCTGCTCGCCGGCGTGCCGGCGATCGTCAAGCCGGCTACTGCGACCTCCTACCTGACGGAGGCCTGCTTCCGGATGATGATCGAAAGCGGCATTTTCCCGGAGGGCTCGTTTCAGCTCATCGTCGGTGGCACCGGCGATCTGTTGTCGCGGCTCGGCTGCCAGGATGTCGTCAGCTTCACCGGCTCGGCCCATACCGCTCTGATGCTGCGTTCCGAAAGGCACCTGATCGAGAACTCTGTGCGCTTCGTCGCCGAGCAGGATTCCCTCAACGCCTCGATCCTCGGTCCCGACGCGGAACCGGGGTCGCCGGAATTCGATGCCTTCGTGCGTGAAGTGGTGCGCGAGATGACGGTGAAGGCCGGGCAGAAATGCACGGCGATCCGCCGCATCGTCGTGCCCGATGCCACCGTCGACGCGGTGATCGACGCGATCTCCGGCAAGCTGGCGAAGACCGTGATCGGCGATCCGGCGGCGGAAGGTACGCGGATGGGGGCGCTGGCGAGCGCCGAGCAGAAGGCCGACGTCCTGGCGAAGGCGGCGATCATCGCTTCGGAATGCGAGCGGGTGTTCGGGGATCCCGACGCGTTCACTGTGGAGGGGGCGGATGCGGCGAAGGGCGCCTTCGTGCCGCCGATGCTGTTCCGCTGCGCCGATCCGGACGCGGCGACCAAGACGCACGAGACGGAAGCCTTCGGACCGGTGTCGACCGTCATGGGCTACCGCGATCTCGCCCACGCGGTCGCCATCGCCAACCGCGGGCAGGGCAGCCTGGTCGCCTCGGTATTCACGCATGATCCCGCGGTTGCCCGCGCGGTGGTTCTGGGTGCCGGCGCCTGGCACGGGCGGCTCTATTTCGCCAACCGCGACACCGGCAAGGAGGCGACCGGGCACGGCTCGCCGCTGCCGCACATGGTGCATGGCGGTCCCGGCCGCGCCGGTGGTGGGGAGGAGATGGGCGGCGTGCGCGGAGTCCTGCACTACATGCAGCGCACGGCGATCCAGGGCTCGCCCGACCTGCTGACGGCGATCGGCGAGGCCTGGGTGCCCGGCTCCCGGGAAATACAGGGCAATGTCCATCCGTTCCGCCGCACGTTCGGCGACCTGCAGATCGGCGAGACGCTGCACACCGCCTCGCGCGAAATCACGCTTGAGGACATCGAGCACTTCGCCCATTTCACCGGCGACACCTTCTATGCGCACATGGACGAGGCGGCGGCGGCCGCGAACCCGTTCTTCCCCGGACGGGTGGCGCACGGCTATCTGCTGCTGAGCTTTGCCGCGGGCCTGTTCGTCGATCCCGATCCGGGGCCGGTGCTCGCAAACTACGGCCTGGACAGCCTGCGCTTCCAGAAGCCGGTCAGCCCCGGCGACGCGATCCGGGTGCGGCTGACGGTGAAGCAGAAGACGCGCCGCAATCCCGAATACGGCGAGGTGCGCTGGGACGTCGCGGTGTTCAACCAGAACGACGAGCAGGTCGCGAGCTACGACCTGCTGACGATGAACGCGATGTGAGGTCCGAATTCGGCCTCGAATCGATGCGTGCCTCTTGACCGGGTCGCGCGCCGCGCGCATCATGAAACATGAACCATGTGTCATGTTGGATGTTTTCCGCCGATGGAAGCCAATGCCACCCCGAAAACCGCCCGAGGCGAAGCGACCCGACGCGCGATCCTGAGCGCGGCCGAACAGGTGATCGGCGAACGCGGCTTCAACGACGCCTCGATCACCGACATCACCCGCGAGGCCGGTGTCGCGCAGGGCACGTTTTATATCTATTTCAAGAGCAAGGACGAGGTCTTCGCCGAGCTGGTCGTCGACATGGGCCGGCTTCTGCGCGAGGCCCTGAACGCGGCGACGGCCGAGGCGGCCGACCGGCTGTCGGCGGAGAAGGAGGGCCTGCGCGGTTTCCTCACCTTCGTTTCCGCGCATCCGAACCTCTACCGGATCATCCAGGAGGCGCTGTTCGTCAATCCGGATGCGTACCGTGCCTATTTCGAGAGCTTCGCCGATGGCTACCGCGAGGCGCTCGCGGCGGCGGACGCGGCCGGCGAGATCCGGCCTGGCGATCCGGACGTGCGCGCCTGGATGCTGATGGGTATCGCCAAGACGCTCGGCGAGCGCGCCGTGGTGTGGGGCGACACGACGCCGATCGACGCCGTCGTCGACGCCGCCCACGACATGATCGTCAACGGCCTGAGGCGCTGACCCGATGCGCGCCGCGCTCGTCACCATCGACATCGCGGACGGGGTGGCGACCGCCACGCTCGACCGCCCGGAGCGGCACAATGCCCTGATTCCCGAGCTGCTGGAGGATCTGCGCTGGGCGGTCGCCGAAGCGCGCAAGCACGATGTCTTCGCGCTCGTCCTGACCGGGGCGGGGCAAAGCTTCTCCACCGGCGGCGATATCGGCGGCTTTCTGGCATCGTGCGAGACGTCCGGCGGCATCGGCGCCTATGCGGAGCGGATCGTCGGGCTGCTCAACGCCGCGATCCTCGATCTGCTCGATTTTCCCTTTCCGGTGATTGCCCGCCTCAACGGGCCGGTGACCGGAGGCGCGATCGGTCTCGTGCTCGCCGCAGATATCGTTCTGATGAGCGAGGTGGCGTTCCTGCAGTCCTATTATGTCGAGGTCGGCTTCGCGCCGGATGGCGGCTGGACGGCGATGCTGTCCGAACGGATCGGGCCGGCCCGGGCGGTGGCGATCCAGGCGCTCAACCGTCGGATCGAGGCGCCGGAGGCGCTGGCGCTCGGCCTGGCGAGCGAGGTCGTCGCGGCGAACGCGCTGGACGGGGCCGTGTCGCGGACCATCGAGATGCTGCGGACAAAGGAGAGGCACAGCCTGTCGGCGGCGCGGCGGCTCGTTTGGGACGAGACCCGCAGGACGGCGATCGCGGCGAGGCTCGAGGCCGAGAAGGACACGTTCTGCGAACTCGTCGGCAGACCCGAGGTCGCGATCCGCATGCGCGCTTTCGTGGAACGGCGTTGAAGACGCCGCCGGAAACGAAAGACGCGCCTAAGGGAGGGACCATTGCTTCACGTCACCGACATGGCCGCCAAGCGCGCCGAACTGACGCCCGATCACGTCGCCTTTGTCGACGACGAGACCGGTCGGGAGCTGACTTTTGCCGCGGTCAACGAACGGGCGGAGCGTCTTGCCCGCGGCCTGCTGTCATTGGGCGCGCGGGAGGGCGACCGGATCGGCATCCTCTGCCACAACCGGCCGGATTTCTTCGTCTTCCTGTTCGCGTGCCAGAAGGCGCGGCTGATCCTGGTGCCGCTCAACTGGCGCCAGCCGCCGGCCGAATTGCTGCCGCTGGTCGAACAGGCCGATATTACGATCCTGGCCGTCGACGGTGCGTTCGAGGCGGTCGCCGACGCGCTTGCCAAGGCCCGCAAACTCCTGCGCCTCGGCATGGAGCCGGGCGTCGTCGCGGAGGCCGACCTGGAAACGCTGATCGCCGGGAGCCCGGCCGGTCCTCTCGACAGGCGGCCGGTCTCGACCGCCGATCCGTGGTATCTGCTCTACACCTCCGGAACGACCGGATTGCCGAAGGCCGTCATCCAGACACCGGCGATGGCCTGGGCGAACACGGTCAACTATGCGCAGGCCGTCGATCTCGTCTCCACCGACTGGTCGCTCAATTTCCTGCCGCTGTTCCATACCGGCGGCATCAACCTGCCGACGCTGCCCCTGTTCCTGATGGGCGGGCGCAGCCGGGTCCTGAGGAAGTTCGATGCCGGCGACGTGCTCGATCTCGTCGACCGTGGTGAGGTGACCTCGTTTTTTGGCGTGCCGGCGATCTATCAGGCAATGGCGCTGCACGAGCGCTTCGCCGACACCGATTTTTCGGCCGTGCGCTCGTTTGCCTGCGGCGGCGCGCCGCTGCCGGAGCCTTTGATCCGGACCTTCGCGGCGCGCGGCGTGCTGGTGTGCAACGGCATGGGCATGACCGAGACCGGGCCGACCGTGTTCCTCAACGACACGGCCCATGCGGAAAGCAAGATCGGCTCGGTCGGCAAGCCGCAGATGCTCGCCGAAACCCGTATCGTCGAGGCCGACGGCGCCGTGATCGACGGGGCGGGGGAGGGCGAACTGCAGATTCGCGGTCCCGGCGTCACGCCCGGCTATCGCGGCAACCGCGAGGCGACCGGGGCTGCCTTCACTGAGGACGGATGGCTCAAGACCGGCGACGTCGCCCGTCGCGACGCGGACGGGTACTACTTCATCGTCGATCGCATCAAGGACATGTACATTTCCGGCGGCGAGAACGTCTATCCCGCCGAGGTGGAACGCGTGCTCGTCGCCTTTGACGGGGTTCTGGAGGCCGCCGTCATCGGCGTCGCCGACGAGGGCTGGGGAGAAGTAGGCGAGGCCTTCCTGATCGCCCGTCCGGACACGGACATCGACATCGAGGCACTGCCGGCCTGGTGCCGCGAGCACCTTGCCGCCTACAAGATCCCGAAACGCTTCCACGTGGTCGCGGACATGCCCCGCACCGCCGCCGGCAAGATCCGGAAGCACATGCTCAGAAAGCTGGTTCCATGACGATCGCCACGTCCGGTGTCACCGAGGTCTGGACGCCGCGACAGGCGGATTTCGACCGCTTCGCGGAATTGTCGGGCGACGACAATCCGATCCATGTCGATCCGGACTTCTCGGCGCGCACTCGCTTCGGCCGCACCGTCTCGCACGGCATGCTGCTCTATTCGCGCGTCTGGGCCCTGATCAGGCGACACTGGCCGGAGGCAGAACACGTCGGACAGGCACTGATGTTTCCCGCCCCGTCCTATGCCGACGAGCCGCTGGTCATTACGATCGCGCCGATGCGGGACGATCCGTCCCGCCTGACGGTCACGATCGCCCGCCAGGCCGACGGCGAGGTAACGCTCCAGGGCGAATGCCTGTTTCGCAGGGAGGCCGTCTGATGCTGGAACTCGGCCAGACCGCAAGCGTCACCCGCGCCTACAGGTCCGGCGACCGGGCAATGTTCGCCGCGCTTGCCGGTGACGACGGCACGTTGCCCTCGCATGTGCCGGGACCGCTGATCGGTGCACTGTTCTCCTTTCTGCTCGGCGTCGAACTGCCGGGCTTCGGCACCAACTACCTCAAGCAGGAGATGCGGTTCCTGCAGCCGGCGCCTTACGACGAACCGCTGACCGCGCGGGTGACGATCACGAAGCTTCGGCCCGAGAAGCACCTGGTCGATCTGGAGACCGTCTGCGAAACGGCCGACGGGACGCGCGTGTGCGAGGGGCGGGCGCTTGTCTATGTGGAAGATGTGGGGGCCTGAGCGGACAGCGACCTTCGCGTCGGGGCGCTAGGGCGACACGGACTTGAGGTAGGCGATGATGTTCATGCGGTCGACCGGATCGGCCACCAGGACGTACATATTGGCGCCCGGCACGAGCTTCTGCGGATTCTTCAGCCAGGCGTTCAGGGTCCGCTCTTCCCAGACCTCGCCATACGCCACCAAGGCATCCGAATAGGAGAAGCCCGGGACCGTGCCCGCCTTGCGCCCGTAGACGCCGCCAAGGCGCGGGCCGTTCTTGTTCACGCCAATATCGTGGCAGCCCGAGCAGGAATTGGTGAAGTAGGACAGCCCGGCGGCGGCGTCGCCTTCCACGACCAGCGACACATTTCGTTTCACACGCTTGTTGCCCCGGCCCTTCGCTCGCCAGACGAGCCGCAAGTCATAGTTACCCGGGGCCAGCGCGCCGATCCTGGCATCGTTCGGGGTGACGACGACCCTCTTGGCCCGCTTCCGCGCCTTGCCGGACGGTGGAGTGCCCGTGAACATGGTCTTGCGGGACCGCAGGACCCATGTCCGCTTTCCCGCCGTCGTCGACACCCGGTATTTCAGCTTCCTCGGCTCGTAGACGCCGTCCTGGGTGCGGAAGATCGTCTTCGGGTTCCTGGGCTTTACGACCAGGTCCCCCGCCTGCGCGGCAACCGGGGAAAGCGTGCACGCGGCGAAGACCGCGGCGAGGACGCAAAACGTTGCGATCGGGCGTCTCATGGTTTCCCCGATGTCGAATGTCCGGCGCTCGTCTGCCCGCCACGTGCGTGACCGCCGATCCGGATCGCAGCGGTTTGCCTGAACGGAATTGCGGGCAGTGAACCGTTTTCGTCCAAACAAAACGGAAACCGGATCCTCGGGATTTTAGCCAAGTCGGCCGTCTCGGCGGTGCGGCCGGCGCGGCGCGCGGGACCGGCACGGTGGGGGCGACCGTTCAGGCTATGAAATCGGACAGCAACGCCTTGAAGGCGGCGGGCTCTTCCAGATGCGGGGCATGGCCCGAGCGCGGAAACGTGACGAGCCGGCCGTTCCGCAGGCGATCGCGCTGCCACCGGGCCATAGCCGGCCCATACAGGGCGCTGCGGGCGCCGTGGGCCAGCAGCACCGGAATATCGATGCGGCCGATCGTGTCGCGAAAGTCCTGGGCGGTGAGCGAGGCCCACATCGGGGCGAGCATGGCCGGATCGGCGGCAGTGATCTGTTGTTCCGCGAAGGCCAGCAGATCGCGGTCCGCGAGCAGGCCGCGGGCGAAGATTCGCTTGGCGATGCGCGGGGCAATCTCCGGCCAGTGAGTTTGGATGGATTTCCGGACGCCGACGTTGCGTGCGGCGTCCAGGCCGTCGCTAAGGCCAAGATGCCAGGCGTCGTCGTTCAGGACCTTCGGCGTCATGTCGATGGAGACGAGACCGGCCAGGCGGCTCGTGCCGTGGCGCTCGATCATCGCGTAGGCGACATGGGCGCCCATCGACCAGCCGACAACGATGACATTCTCGAAACCGCGCTCGGCCATATAGCCGGCGACGGCGTCGGCGGCCGCCTCGATCGTCAGCGCCGGGCCGTCTCGGCCGGTTCGTCCGTGGCCCGGCAGATCGGGGGTGACGACTCGGGCCTCCGAGCGGAACGCCTCGACCTGTGGCCCGAAGAAGCCGCCATGGCAGGACCAGCCGTGCAGGCACAGGAGGGGGCGTCCCTCGCCGGCCTCGATGACATGCATTGCGCCGCTCACCTGTCGCCGCTCACTTGGCCGCCCGGCTTTCGGCGCCGCGCAGGCGGCCGACGATCCCGGTGGGGAAGAAGTAGACGCTGAGCACGAACAGCAGGCCGAGCCAAAGCAGCCAGCGATCCGGCGACAGCAGTGCGGAGAGCAGCGGGACCGGCGCGGTGGCGTCGGAGGCGACGGCCATCAGTTCGTGCAGGTAGGTCTGGGCGAGGATGAAGATGGTCGCGCCGATGACCGCGCCGTACATCGTGCCCATGCCACCGATCACCACCATCAGCAGGATGTCCACCATGATTTCCAGCGACAGCGTCGTCGCCGGGCCGGTATAGCGCAGCCAGACGGCGAGCAGGACGCCGGCGAGCGCGGCGATCATGGCCGACAGGACGGTCGCGAGCGTGCGGTAGGTCACCACCCGGTAGCCGATCGCCTCGGCGCGGAAGGCGTTCTCGCGGACGGCCTGCAACACGCGGCCGAAGGGCGAATTGACGAAGCGCAGCATCAGCAGGAACAGGGCGAGCGAGACGAAGAAGACGAAGTAGTAGGCGAGCAGCTTGCCGTCGACGCGCACGCCGAACAGCCTGTCGTCCAAGAGCTTGAAGGCGGGGGTGAATTCGCGCGGGATCTTGTAGTTGAGCCCGTCCTCGCCGCCGGTGAGGCCGGAGAGCTGCGAGACCAGCACTAGAAAAGCGCTGGCGACGGCGAGCGTCACCATGGCGAAGAAGATCGCCTTCACCCGCAGGGAGAACAGCCCGATCAGCAGCGCCAGTCCGGCGGCGACCAGGGCCCCGGCGATCGCCCCGACGAGGATCGAGCCGAAGCTCGCGCCCATATGGTTCAGCGCGATCGCCGCGCCATAGGCGCCGATGCCGAAGAACATGGTGTGGGCGAAGGAAACGATGCCGGTATAGCCGAGCAGCAGGTCGTAGCTCGCCACCAGGACGACGAAGATGCAGATACGCGCCGCCGTTTCCAGCGAGCGGGTGCCCGGAAACAGGAACGGGGCGAGCAGCAGCGACACGAAGATCACCAGGAGCACGATCGTCAGCACCCTGCTGCGGGGGGTATCGCCGGACAGGAGGTTTGCGAGCATGGCCGGCCTCACTTCGCCTTGACGACGGGGTAGAGCCCTTGCGGCCGCCACATCAGGACGATGACCATCAGCGCGATCGTCGAGACCAGGGCGACCTTGGGCGACAGGAAGGCGACATAGTTGGACAGCAAGCCGACCAGGAGCGCGCCGATGAAGCAGCCCTCGACCGACCCGAGGCCGCCGATGATGACCACGATGAAGACCAGCACCATGATCTCCGAGCCCATGTGCGCGGTGATGGTCTCCTGGTAGAGCCCCCACATGACGCCGCCGAGCCCGGCAAGCGCCGAACCGACGATGAAGACGGCGAGAAACAGCCGCTGGATACGGTAGCCCAGCGCCTCGACCATCTCGCCGTTCTCGACCCCGGCGCGGACCAGAAGGCCGATCTTGGTGCGGTTCAGCACGAGCCGCATGCAAACGAAAACGGCAAGGCCGATGACGACGGCGACGAGCCGGTACTTCTCGATCGCGGCCTCCCCGATCACCACCGATCCGCGCAGGGTCTGCGGCCGCGACAGGTGGATCGCGTCCGGTCCCCAGAACACCAGAATGAGCTGCTGGACGATGATCAGGCCGCCCATGGTGACCAGGATCTGCTTCAGGTGCTGGCCGTAGACCGGCTTGACGATGAGGCGCTCGAAGACATAGCCCGCGCCGCCGGCGACGAGCATGGCGACGAGGATCGCCGGGAACAGGGCGGCGAGGTTCAGCCAGACCGAAGCGGCGTCGGTCCAGCCGGACAGGTATCCGAGCACGGTGAACCCGACGAAGGCGCCGATGGCTATGAAGGCCCCGTGGCCGAAATTGATGACGTCCATCAGGCCGAAGACCAGCGTCAGGCCGGACGCCATGAGGAAGATCATCATGCCCATGGCCAGGCCGGCCGCGGTGAGGGTGATCCATGTCGCCGGGTTGGCGATGGCGACAAGGCCGACAATGGCGAGCGCCGGCACCAGCAGGAGCGGCGCCCAATTGCCGAGCCTCTCGGCGAGGGACGCCTGCTCGATCTTCGGGGCGATGGAGGTATCGCCGGCTGGCGGGTTGCTCATTGGTGGGCCTCCAGGCTCAGTCCCATGAGTTTCTCCTGCAGGCCGGCGTCGGCGGCGAGCGCGGCCATGTCGCCGGAATGGACGATACGGCCGTCGTCCATGACGGAGACCGTTTGGCCGAGGCTCCTGGCCATGGCGAAATTCTGCTCGACGAGCAGGATCGTGGTGTCGGTCTTGGCGAGTTCGGCGAGTGCTGCCGTCATCGACTTGATGATTGCCGGCGCCAGGCCCTTGGTCGGCTCGTCGATCAGGATCAGGCGGCGCGGCTCGATCACCGCGCGGGCGACCGACAACATCTGCTTCTGCCCGCCGGAGAGGTTGCCGGCCTGCTTGTCCCAGAAGGTCTTGAGCGGCGGAAACAGTGCGAAGATCCAGTCGAGGCGGGCGGACTCCATTGCCCCGCCGGTCGCCGCCAGGATCATGTTCTCGCGCACCGTCAGATCGGTGAAAATGCCCATGTTCTCGGGCACGTAGGCGATGCCGAGGCGGGCGATCGCCGGGGTGTCGAGCCTGGTGATATCGGTTCCGTCGAAGCGGATCGTGCCGGCGGAGGCGCCCCACAGGCCCATGATCGTGCGCAGCGTCGTCGTCTTGCCGGCGCCGTTGCGGCCGAGCATGACCGCGACCCCGCCTTCGGGGACGGTCAGGTCGACGCCCTGCAGGATGTGGTACTGGGCGATGTGTGTGTGGACGCCTTCGAGCGTCAGCAGGTCACGCATCGGCCGGCTCCATGCCCAGATAGGCTTCCTGCACGATGGGCGAGGCGATCACCGCCTGCGGGTCGCCGTCGGCGACGAGCGCGCCGTTGTGCAGGACTACAATGCGATCGGCCAGCGACCGGATGACGTCCATCTTGTGCTCGACCAGCAATATGGTGCGGTCGTGATCGGCCTTGAGGCCCTGGATCAGGTCGAGAATCGCGGGAACCTCGTCGACACTCATGCCGGCGGTCGGTTCGTCGAACATCAGAACCTGCGGCTTCAAGGCGATCAGCAGGGCGACCTCCAGCTTGCGCTGGTCGCCGTGGGGGAGGGCGGCGACCGTGCGGTCGGCGCTGTCCAGCAGCTTTACCTCGGCCAGGACATGCTCTGCGCGTTCGATCAGCTCGACATGGCTGCCGGCGCGGGAGAAGAGATCGTAGCGACGCCCCGAGACGGCCTGAACGACCAGCCGGACGTTCTCGCGGACGGTCAGGTTCGGAAACAGGTTGGTGAGCTGGAAGGCCCGGCCGATGCCGCGCTCGGTGCGCTCGGGCACGGACAGGCGGGTGATGTCCTCGCCGTTCAGCGTCACCCGGCCGGCGCTCGCCCTCAACTGGCCCGAGATCAGGTTGAAGTAGGTGGTCTTTCCCGCCCCGTTCGGCCCGACGATCGCGGTCAGGGTGCCGCGCGCGAAGGCGCAGGACACCGCGTCCACCGCGACATGGCCGCCGAAGCGGATCGTCAGGTCGGTCGTTTCGAGTACCGGGCGTTCCGTCATGGCCGTTCGTCTGTCGGCATGGTGCCAATCGCTTCCCGATCCCCGCTTTCGCGGGAATGAGCGGGCTAGGGACAGGTTCGCTGCTCGCCGCTCATTCCCGCGAAAGCGGAGACCGGCTTACCGGACAACAGGGCCGGGCGGTGGGTATTTGGCAGCCGCCCGGCCGATTTCAGGTCACTGGTTGCGGACCGGTATGTCCATGTCCTCGATCGTCAGCTCCTTGACGAGCTCGGGGATGCCCCACTCGACGTCCGGGTCGACCTTGATCTTGAAGTGATACATGGACTGAAGTGCCTGATGGTCCTCCGGGCGGAACACCATCTTGCCCTTCGGTGTCTCGAATTCCATGCCTTCCATGGTCGCGATCAGGTCCTCGGTATCGGTCGAGCCGGCCTTCTTGATGGCCTCGACGACCGCGATTCCCGCCGCCATGCCGCCGGCGGTGAAGAAGTCCGGGGGCTCGTTGAAGCGGGCCTGATGCTCCTTGACCAGCCAGTCGTTGATCTCGTTCTTCGGGATCTCGTAGTAGTAGTAGGTCGCGCCTTCCATGCCGGGCAGCGCCTTGAACGCCTTCATGGCCGCCAGGATGTTGCCGCCCGTCGCGATCTCCACTCCGAAGCGGGAGGGGTCCATCGCCTTGATCTTGCCGATGGGGTTGTTGCCGCCGGCCCAGATCACGAACAGGAACTTGCGCCCGTCCTGGTCCTTCATGGCATCGAAGATGCGCTGGGCGCTCGCCGTGAAGTCCTGTGTATCCGTCGGCACGTATTCCTCGAAGACGAGTTCGGCGCCCGTGCCGTTGAGCGCTTCCTTGAAGGCGGCGACGCCGTCGCGCCCGAAGGCGTAGTCCTGGGCAAGCGTCGCGATCTTCACGCCGGGCTTGCCGAGCGCCACCGCGTTGGAGATCGCGTCCTGCGACGAGTTGCGGCCGGTGCGGAAGATGTAGCGGTTCCAGTTCTCGCCGGTGATGGAATCGGCGACGGCCGGCTCGACCAGCAGGATCTTCTCGTATTCCTCGGCGACTGGGGCCATGGCGAGCGCGACGCCGGAGGAAACCGGGCCGACCGCCAGCACCGCGTCGTCGTCGCCGAAGGCCTCGGCGAGAGCGGCCTTGCCGATATCCGGCTTCAGCTGCGTGTCCTTTTCGATGACGACGATCTTCTTGCCGTCGATCTCCATCGTTCCGTCGGTTGCGTATTCGAGGCCCATCATCAGGCCGGTATGCGACTGCTTCGCATAGGCCTCGAGCGGCCCGGTCTTGCCGTAGACGTGGGCGATGACGATGTCGTCGGCGGCTTGAGCGGCGGAGAGGCCGCCGCCGATCGTCAGGCCGCCGATTGTCAGGGTTAGTGCCGCAAGCGCGGCGGATCTGAAGGTCCCCATAGTTTCCTCCCGGTTGGTGCGGCCGTCCGGGGCGCGGACAGACCGCCAAGGTTCGCGTCCGGATCGCCTCTCAAGGAGGGACGGAACGAAGGTTTCGCACGCTTTCTTGACAGTATTATGAGACATGAATCAGTCGTCATGTCAACGTGCCGCAATTCCGTTTCCGTGCGGGCGATGAGTTGGGCGAAAATCCGGGAAAGGGCGTCCTTTTGACGCCCGGGCAGCGGCTATTGGGCCTTGAAGGCCCGGCGTACGATCGTCGGACAGCCGACAGGACGATCGTGGTGCCTTCGCTCGAGTTGCTCTTGCCTTTCTTCGTCGCAGCGGCGGTTTTTGCCTGCGTGCCCGGTCCGGGCATGTTTTATGCCGCTGCCCAAACGGTCGCTGGAGGTCGGCGCGCGGGCTGGCTTTCGGCGCTCGGGTTCCATATCGGCGGCTACGTTCACATCCTGGTGGCGGCCTTCGGGCTGGCAATCGTGCTGAAGACTGTTCCAGCGCTCCATCTGGCGGTGAAGCTTGTGGGAGCGGCTTACCTGATCTGGATCGGCATCCGGTATTTCCGAGGCTCCGGACAGCGTTCGGTCCGACCGGTCGCGGATGCGCTCCCGGCGGCGCGAAAGGCGTTTCGGGACAGTATCCTGGTGGAAGTCCTGAATCCGAAGACCGCGCTGTTCTATCTGGCCTTTCTGCCGCAGTTCACGGATGGTTCGGCGTCGCTTCCCCTCTGGGCGCAGATCGTCGCTCTGGGGGCGGTGGTCAACGTCCTGTTTTCGCTGACCGATGCGGTTTGTATCGTGCTGTCGGACACCGTGACCAGGCGGCTGACCGAAGACGGGCACGCACGGCGTTGGGCGGAGCGCCTCGGCGGCAGCGTTTTTATCGCTTTCGGGATCAACCTGGCGATCTCGCGTCAGTAAGCGAGAAATGCATGGGACACGCCGTCCCGTCAGGCGCCGAGCCAGTCGCCGTCGACCTCGGGCAGCGGGATCGCGGCTTTCAGTTCCGCCGTGTAGGGATGCTCGGGGTGTTCGAACAGCGGGCCGGTCGGACGGTTTTCAAGCACCTCGCCATGGCGCAGTACCACCACGCGGTCACAGAGACGGCGGACGACCGAAAGGTCGTGGCTGATGAAGACGATGGTCAGCTTCATCTCGGCCTTGAGCTGGGCGAGCAGGGTCAGGATCTGGGCCTGGCTGGACACGTCGAGGCCGGAAACGATCTCGTCGGCCAGGACGAAGCGCGGCTTCGTCGCGATCGCGCGGGCGATGCCGACGCGCTGGCGCTGACCGCCCGAAAGTTCATGCGGGTAGCGCGTGGCGAAGGCCGTCGGCAGGCCGACGTGATCGAGCGCTTCCTCGGCCAGTCTCCGCGCCTCGCGACGGCCCTTGGCGAGGCCGTGCAGCATCAGCGGACGGCCGATGATGGTGCCGATCGTCAGCCGCGGATTGAGCGCCGACAGGGGATCCTGGAAAATCACCTGGAGGTCGCGCCGGTAGGGGCGCAACGCCGCGTCGTCGAGATGGGTGATGTCGGTGCCGGCGAAGCGGATCGAGCCTGCGACGGGTTCGAGCAGGCGCACCAGAGCGCGCCCGAGCGTCGACTTTCCGGAGCCGGATTCGCCGACGACGCCGACCACCGTGCCTTCCTCGATCGTCAGGTCGATGCCGTGCAGGATCTCGACCATCGGCATCTGGCCCAGCAGCGTCTTCCGGTTCGGATCGGGGAGGGCGATCTTGACCCCTTCCACCTCGAACAGCGCCGTCATCGACCCGCCCTCCAGGTCGCATCCGCCGTGGCGATCTCGGCGCGCGTCGCCTCGATCACGGCGGCGGGTACCGGCACCAGCGATTCTTCAGGCCGGTCGTAGCGCGGCGTCGCGGCGATGAGCGCCCTGGTGTAGGCGTGGCGCGGGTTGGCGAACAGGCCCTTCACGTCGGTATCCTCGACCACCATGCCGCCGTAGAGCACCGTGACGTTCTGGCATATCTTGGCGACAACGCCGAGATCGTGGGTGACGAACAGGAGCGCGGTCTGATGGCGGGCCTGCATCTCGGCGATCAGCCGCAGGATCTGCTTCTGGACCGTCACGTCGAGGGCGGTCGTCGGCTCGTCGGCGACAATCAGCCTGGGTTCGGCGGCGAAGGCGGCGGCGATCAGCACGCGCTGGCGCATGCCGCCCGAGAGCTGGTGCGGATAGGCCTTCAGCACCCGTTCGGGGTCGCGGATATGCACTTCGTCGAGCAGTGTGCGGGCGCGCTCGCGGGCATCGGCTTTCGAGAACCCGAGGATCTTGGTCAGCCGGTCGGTGATCTGGTTTTCGATGCGGCGCACCGGATTGAGCGCGGTCAACGGATCCTGCGGGATCAGCGCCGAGGTGCGGGCGATCACCCTGCGCCGTGCCGATTCCGGCAGCGCGAGCAGGTCCTCGCCGCCGAGCGTCACCTTGCCTTCGACGATTTCGACGGCGCGCGGCAGGATGTCGAAGATCGTCTTGCCGATCATCGACTTGCCGGCGCCGCTCTCGCCGACGAGGCCGCGCACCTCGCCGGGCTTGACGTGCAGCCCGACGGACCGCAGCAGCCGCTGCGCCGGCTGATGCTTCAGGACGATGCTCAGATCGTCGATGTCGAGATAGGCGTTCCCGTCCATCGCAGGGCTCATCTCAGCACCGGATCGAAGCGGTCCTTGAGGCCTTCGCCGAATTGCGAGAAGGCAAGGACGGTGAGGAACAGGGCGATCAGCGGGAAGACCAGAACCCACCAGGCGAAATGGATGATGGTGCGGCCTTCCGCGATCATGCCGCCCCAGGTCGGGTCGTCGGTCGAGATCGACAGGTTCACGAAGGACAGGATCGCCTCGACGATGACGGCGATGCCCATTTCCAGCGACAGGAGGGCGACGATGGTCGGCAGCACGTTCGGGAACACCTCGCGCGCCAGGATGGAAAGGCGCGAGAAGCCGGCCGCCCGGGCGCTGTCGATGTAGTCCATGCGCGTCTGTACCAGCGTCTCGGCGCGCACGACGCGGCAGAAGCGGATCCAGTCGATGACCGCGATCGCGATTATCACCGAATGGAGACCGGTGCCGAGCACCGCCACCAGCAGGATCGAGAACAGGACCGGCGGGAAAGACATCCAGATGTCGACGATGCGCGAGACGATCTGGTCGACCCAGCCGCGGTAGTAGCCGGCGATCAGGCCCATGAACGAGCCGAACACGCACGCCGCCGTGGCGGCGACGAAGGCGACGGTCAGCGCGATGCGTGCGCCGTAGATGATGCGCGAGAGCACATCGCGGCCGAGCCCGTCGGTGCCGAGGATAAAGCCGGGCTCCGACCCCGAGACCCAGACCGGTGGCAGCCGTTCCAGCAACAGGTCCTGGGCGAGGGGATCGTGCGGGGCGATCAGCGGCGCGAAGACCGCGCAGACGATGACGATCGTGAGCCAGCCGCCCGACAGGATCAGCCGCCACGACAGGGGCCTGCGATGCCGGATCGCCGCCTCAGCCATGACGCAGCCTCGGATTGAGCAGGGTGTAGAGCAGGTCCACCGCGAGATTGATGCCGACGAAGATGACGGCGAACAACAGCACGATGCCCTGGATCAGTGGCAGGTCGCGGTTGATGACCGCGTCGATGGCGAGATTGCCGAGCCCCTCGTAGGAGAACAGCCGCTCGATGATGACGGTGCCGCCGATCAGGAACGTGAGCTGGACGCCGGTCAGCGTCAGCGTCGGCAGCAGGGCGTTGCGGAACGCCTCGTTGGTGATGACGTGGCCCTCGGTGAAGCCCTTGGTGCGCGCCAGCATCACGTAGTCCTGGTTCATGGTCTCCTTGAGCGAAACCTTGAGAAGCTGGGCGATGACGGCGGCCAGCGGCAGCGCCAGCGCGAGGGCCGGCATGAACATGTGGTCGATCAGGTCGAGCGTGATGTCGAGGCGCAGCCGGACGATGCTCTCGATCAGATAGAACTGGGTGACGAAGGGCAGGTCGAGCGAGGGCGAAACGCGCCCCGAGATCTCGAAGACCGGCCAGGCGACGCCAAGCAACAGGATCAGCGCCAGGCCCCACAGGAAATCCGGCACCGAAAGGGCTATGCCGTTGATGAGGTCGATCCCCGTCTCGAGCGGGCTTTCGCGATACCGGGTGGCGGTGAATGCCAGGAAGCCGCCGAACACGATGGCGATCGTCATCGCCAGGAAGCTCAGCTCCAGCGTCGCGGGAAGCCGGTTCAGCACGATCCGGGCGACGGGCTGGCGGATCGAGATCGACGTGCCGAAGTCGCCGTGCAGCACGTTGCCGAGCCAGATGAAGAACTGTTCGACGACGGATTTGTCGAGACCGTAGAGCGCCCTGAGCCGGGCGATGTCCTCATCGCTTGCGCCGGGCGGCAGCATCATCGCGATGGGATCGCCGGGGGCGATGCGGATGACGACGAAGACGATGACGGCGACCCCGAACAGGGTGATCGCCGTCATCACAGCTCGCGTCAGAATGGCGCGAAGGGCGGTCATGCGATGTCGCAGTGCTCCATGTCCGCCCCCGCAGTGCTACCTGGTCAGCCGGCGGGCTTCATCAGATAGGGCAGCACGGCGCCGGACACGTTGGGCGTGACCGAGACCTTGTCGGAAAAGACGATCGGCTGGACGTACTGCAGAAGCGGAATGGACAGTCCTTCCTCGGCGATCTTCTTGTCGACCAGCCTGTAGCCGGCGATGCGCTTCTCCTCGTCGGGCTCGCCCCAGAGCGGGCCGATCATGTCGATCATCTCTTGGCCGTCCCAGACCGAGTGGGGCGAGGGGCCGAACATGGCGAAGCCGGTCGAGGTGGCCGGGTCGCCGATCGCGTTGCCCCAGTTGTAGAAGGCGGCCGGGGCGAGGGTGTCGGCGGCGCGCAGCTCGTAGTGCTTGGCGATCTCGTAGACCTCGATCTCCGCCTCGATGCCGACCTTGCGCCACATGCCGACGATCGCCTGGATCATCTCGTAGTCCTTCGGCTTGAAGCCGCGCGTGGTCTGGATCTTGAAATTGACCGGGTTGTCGGTCGAGTAGCCGCTGGCCTTCAACAGCTCCTTGGCCTTCTCCGGATCGTAGGGCACCGTGGTTGTCGGATCGAAGGCGGCGTATTCCGGCGTCTGCAGGGTGTCGATCTTGACGCCGTAGCCGTTCAGCAGGCGGTCGATCAGCAATTGCTTGTCGATCGCGTAGCTCGCCGCGAGGCGGACGTTCCGGTCGGTCATCGGTTCGACGTCGTTGATGAAGATCATCGCGATGTCGGAGGTCGGGGTGGTGACGCCCGTCAGCCCCGGCTTCGCCTTGAGGCGGTCGAACTCGTCATAGGTGATGTCGAAGACGACCTGGCTCTTGCCGGAATCGATCTCGGCGACACGGCTGGAGGCGTCGGGCACGAACTTGATGATTACCGACTTGAAGGCCGCCGGCCCGCCCCAGTAGCCCTCGTGGGCCTTCAGGGCGAGGTAGGCGTTGCGCTCGAAGCGCTCGACCATATAGGGACCGGAGCCGATCGGTTTCTGCTCGAACCCGTCCGCCCCGACCTTCTCGTAATAGGCCTTGGGCATGACGTAGCCGGTCAGGAAGGCCATCCACTTGAACAGGGTCGGCTCGAACTCCTTGACGTCGGCGGTTACGACGTTGCCGTCGATCGAGAAGCCGCCGATCTTGCCCCAGACGAACTGGATCGGGTTGCCGGTCTCCGGATTGCCGGCCCGCTCCAGCGACCACACGACGTCTTCCGGCGTGACCGGCGAGCCGTCGTGCCAGGTGGCGCCCGAGCGCACGGTCATATGGACCTTGGTGCGGTCGTCGTTCCAGCCCCAGTCGGTCAGGATGCCCGGCTGGAAGGACAGGTCGGGCTTCTGGCCGATATACATGTCGAAGATCGACTGGTAGATGCCCTGGATCGTCGGGTTCACCGCCGACGGGCCGACAGTCGGATCAAAGGACGGCAGGTTGACGTTGTAGGCGATCGTCAGGTCGCTCGTCTGTGCGAGCGCGCTCGACAGATAGGGCCCGGTGGACAGCAGGGCGGCGCCGGCAGCGCCGCGTTTCATCAGATCACGTCTTGTAAGCGGCATTCTTCTCTCCCTTGTCGGCGCGGCCGCGGCCGCCCGTTTAACTCCGCAACTTTGTCCCCGAGGTCCGGTGACGGTTACTGTTCCCCAATTGTTTCAAGATTAGAGATATGCAAGTGCATAGGTCAAGCGGCTACCAATCCCAATTCTCAGCCGCCACCGAGCATTTTCGCAAGCATGAATCCGGAGCCGGCGCCTGCGCCTCCGCCGGGCCACGTGGCGGCGCCGACCATGTAGAGGTTGTCGACCGGCGTCCGGTACTTGGCCCAGCCCGGAACAGGGCGGAACACGAAGTTCTGGCTTAGATGGTGGCTGCCGCCGCCGCTGTCGCCGCCGACGAGGTTGGGGTTGCGGCGCTCGAGATCGGCCGGCGTTTCGACATGGCGGCCAAGGATCTTGCCCTTGGTGCCGGGCGCGTAGCGCTCGATGATATCGACAACGCGGTCGGCGTATGGCTCGGCGACGGCCTCCCAGTCGCGATCCGTGATGGTGCCCGCCGCGTCGCCGCGAATGTTCGCTGGCAGGGCGCGCACCTGCACCCAAAGGGTATGCTTTCCCTCCGGCGCGCGGCTGGGATCGATCGCCGTCTGCTGCCCGACGACGAGCAGCGGTTCAGCCGGCAGATCGCCCGCAAGGGCGGAGGAATAGGCCCGTCCCATCATGTCCAGATCCGGGGCCAGATGGACGTAGAGAAACCGCCTCAGGTCCTCGCTCGCCGACCAGTCCGGCAGATCGGACATGGCCAGGTGAACCATCATGGTTCCGGGGCCGTGGCGGAATTTGTGTGCCGATGCATCGAATGCCGCATTGCCGGTGCCGCCGTCGAGAAGCGTCCCGACGAGCGCCCGCGGCATGACGCCGGCGACGATTGCCTTGCGGGCGCGAACGACCTTGCCGTCGGCGAGAACGATCGCATCGGCGCGGCCGGAAGTTCGTTTTATGTCAGTGACTTCCGCATTCGTCATCACGGTGCCGCCGAGCGATTCCAGGAGCGATACCATCGCCTTGATCATGGTATCGGCCCCGCCCTGGCCGATCACCATGCCGAAGCTCTGGTCGGCCATGCTTTCCAGGTAGGGGAACAGCGCACCGCCGGCGACGTCGGGGCCGAAGTCGAGATGCATGCCCCATGCGGCCATCGCCGCGCGGATTTCCTCGGATTCGAAGTTCGCTTCGAGGAATTCTCGCGGCGAGGAACTGAGCATCTTGGCGGTGTCGAGCATCCAGCCCAGGCCTTTCCCACGCCAGGCATTCCAGCCCGTCTTGAGCAGGGATGACGCCGTCATCGGCGAGCCGAGCAGGGAGAACAGGTGAGGCGCGTCGCCGCCGAACTCGGCGAGCATCGAGCGCCAGCGTGCCGCATCCGCCTTGGAAAGCCTTTCGGCGCGCGTGACGGTCTGGTCCAGATCCTTGGAGACGCCGAACCAGGAGCCCGACGGTGTCGGGCTCGCAAAGCAATGCTCGGCCGGGGCGTAGGCGAGGCCGTGCTTAGCCAGTTGGTCGCCATATTGGCCATGAAAGGCGGAGCCGGCGAACAGCCCGAGATTGGTGGCGTAGAGGTCGTGCCGGAAGCCGGGAAGGGTGACTTCGTCGGTGCGAATCGCGCCGCCCGCCCTGTCGCCTTTTTCGAAAACGCCGACAGACCATCCGCGGGTCGCCAGATGTATGGCGGCGGCGAGCGCGTTGTGGCCCGCGCCGATGAATACGGCGTCGAATTCCATGCGCCTTATCAACTCCCTCTGGCCGGCAATTTTGCTCTTATTCGTGGCGTTTGTGTCGGTCGCCATCTGTTGTGGAGGAGTTTATTTCAACGTTAGACATTTGCAAATGCATAATTCCGGACTAATCTGGCCGTGACATATCGAGCGGGGGCAAGGCCCCGCGAGACGGAAACCGAGGCTCAATTGGGGCGCAGACCCCGGGAGGATTTGCAATCATGTCATCTACCGACACGCTCGCTAAACTGGGTTCCATGCTCGTGTCCGGCGCCGTCGAGGTCGTGGACCTTGCCGTTCCGCTTGGTCCGGATACGCCGCTGATCCAGCTGCCGGACATTTTCCAGCAGACACCGCAGGTGAAGGTGCACGAGATCTCGCACTACGACGACGCCGGTCCGTTCTGGGCGTGGAGCTGGTACGAGCTGGGCGAGCATTCGGGCACGCATTTCGATGCCCCGATCCACTGGGTCACCGGCAAGGACCATCCGGACGGCAAGACCGACACGATCCCGGTGAAGAATTTCGTTGCCCCGGTGAACGTCATCGACTGCTCCAAGCAGACGGCCGAGAACGTGGACTTCCTGCTGACCGCCGACATGGTCAAGGAATGGGAAGCCGAGCACGGCGAGATCGAGGCTGGCAGCTGGGTGCTGATGCGCACCGACTGGTGGCCGCGCAACCGCAGCCGGGACGAGTTCCTCAACGCCGACGAGAACGGCCCGCATTCGCCCGGACCGACGGTCGACTGCGTCGAGTACATCATCTCGAAAGGCATCGTCGGCTGGGGCACCGAGACGGTCGGCACCGATGCCGGCGCGGCCGGCGGGTTCGAGCCGCCCTATCCGGCGCACAACCTGCTGCACAAGAACAACCGCTACGGGCTCGCCAGCCTCGCCCATCTCGACAAGCTGCCGCCGAAGGGTGCCGTCCTGATCGCCGCGCCGCTGAAGTTCGTCGGCGGCACGGGCAGCCCGATCCGGGCGCTGGCGCTCGTCCCCAAGGGCTGAGTTAGCGGGGGCAGGGTCGGCAAGATGGCCGTCGCACCGGACTATATCGTTGTCGGGTCGGGGATTAATGGCCTCGTCTGTGCCGCGCTGCTGGGTCAGCGCGGCAAGACGGTCCTTGTCCTGGAACGCGAGGATGTCGCCGGTGGCTGCATCAAGTCGGGCGAGATCACCGCGCCCGGCTATACCCACGACCTGATGGCGGCGACCTTCGTGCTGTTCATCACGTCGCCGGCATTCGGCAAGCTCGGAGCCGATCTTGCCCGACACGGGCTCGACTTCGCCCATACGTCGCGCCCGACCGGGGTCGTCACCCCGGACGGGCGCAGTCTGGTTCTGACCACGGATCGGGCGGCGAACGTCGCCCGGTTCAACGACCTCAGCCCGGGCGACGGCGACCGTTACCGCGCCGAGGTGGAAGCCGTCGAGCGCGACGCCGAACTGGTGTTCGGCCTGCTCGGCGGAGCGCTGTGGTCGTGGGGCACGTTCAAGCTGCTGTTCCGGGAGATGCGGCGGCGCGGACTTCGCGGGCTCGCGGCGCGGCTCGGCGAAGGGCTTCGCCCCGGCCGGGGATGGCTGGAGACGCGGTTTAAGTCCGATCTGCTCAGAGGCATGCTGGCGCCGTGGGTGCTGCATGCGGGCCTGGGGCCGGAAAGCGCCTTTTCCGGCGAGATGGCCCGGGTCGTCGCCTTCGCGCTGGAAGCCGCCGGCGCGCCGATCGCCAAGGGCGGAGCGGCGAACGCGGTGAAGGCTTTCGAGGGATTGATCAGGGAGCGGCAGGGCGAGGTGCGTACGGGCGCCGACGTCGCCGAAATCCTCGTCACCGGCGGGCGCGCGAGCGGCGTGAAGCTTGCCAACGGCGAGGCGATCGAGGCCAGGCAGGGCGTCATCTGCTCGGTGACACCGACGCAGCTCTATGACCGGCTGATCCCGAGCGCGGCCGTCGATCCGGCGGCCAAGAGCCAGGCCGACGACTATCGCTATGGCAAGGGCGACATGCAGATGCACTACGCCCTCAAGAGCCCGCCGAAATGGAAGGGCCAGGGCCTGGACCAGGTCGCGCTCATCCACCTGACGCCCGGCCTGGACGGCGTGTCGAAGGCGGTCAACGAATGTGAGCGCGGCATGCTGCCGGAAGTACCGACGATCTGCGTCGGCCAGCCGCATGCGCTCGATCCCTCGCGTTGCCCGGAGGGGGCCGGGATCATCTGGATCCAGCTGCCCGAGGCTCCGCGCCATATCAAGGGCGATGCCGCCGGCAAGATCGATGTGCCCGCCGACGGCGGCTGGAGCGAGGCCGTGCGCGAGGCCTATGCCGACCGGGTCGAGGCGATCCTGAAGACCCATATCGAAGGGTTCGAGGAAAACGTCGTCGCGCGAACATGCTACTCGCCGGCCGACCTTGAAGCGATGAACATGAACCTCGTCGGCGGCGATCCGTATGGCGGCTCCTGCGCGATCGACCAGTTCTTCGTCTGGCGGCCGTTCGCCGACACCGTGAACCACAAGACACCGATCGCGGGGCTCTACCAGATCGGCGCCTCGACGCATCCGGGGCCGGGTCTCGGCGGCGGCTCGGGCTTCGCGCTCGCCGAGCGGCTCGGCTGAGGGCGGGGCGATGGAAGCGAAGCCGATGGATTTCCCGGTGGGGACCCAGGAGACCGAGAGGTTCGACCGTGTCCCCTCGCTCGGCGAGATCGGCCTCGACCACTTCGCGCCCTATCTGATCAACCGGATCTCGGCGCGCTGGAATATCGATCTGCAGGGGCAGATCAAGGTGCACGGTCTGACGACCCTGCAGATGCGCGTGCTGGCCATCCTCACCGTGATGGCGGGCAGCACGGTCAACGAGGTGGCGGTGTTCGCCGTCACCGAGCAGTCGACCATGAGCCGAACGCTCGACGGCATGGAGCGCGACGGCCTGGTTCGGCGCAGGAACAGGCGCGGCGACGCGCGCGTCCGCGAACTGCACCTGACCGAGAAGGGACGCGAGGCGTTCCGCGAGGTCTGGCCCGTGATGTACGAGTCGCTGAAGCGCATGTTCGCCGGGTTTTCGGATGCCGAGTACGAGACGCTGATCGGCCTTTTGACACGGGTCCTGCGCAACGTACGGCGGCACGATTTCTGAGCGCAGCCGCGCGCAATCGGCAGCGACAATCAAGGAGGAGAGCTCATGGCCGAGCGGTCATTTGCAAAAGAAGTCCAGCAGTTGCGCATTGGCGAGGGCCAGGAGTTCCGCGGTGAGGGCATTCTCGCCGTCACCAAGGCGCTGCTCGAGTGCGGCGTCGGCTACGTGGGCGGGTATCAGGGCGCGCCGATCTCGCACCTGATGGACGTGCTGGCCGACGCGCAGGACATTCTCGCGGAGCTGGGCGTGCATTTCGAGGCGAGTGCCTCGGAGGCGACCGCGGCGGCGACGCTGGCGGCCTCGGTCCACTATCCCATCCGCGGCGCCGTTACCTTCAAGTCGACGGTCGGCACCAATGTCGCCTCCGACGCGCTCGCCAATCTGGCGTCCGGCGGGGTCAACGGCGGTGCCCTGATCATCGTCGGCGAGGACTACGGCGAGGGCGCCTCCATCATGCAGGAGCGCAGCCATGCATTTGCGATGAAATCGCAGATCTGGCTGCTCGATCCCCGGCCGAACCTCGAGATGATCGTCAAATCGGTGCGCGAGGGCTTCGAGCTGTCGGAAGCCTCGAACACGCCGGTGATGCTGGAGATGCGCATCCGCGCCTGCCACGTGCACGGCCGGTTCAAGGCCCGCGACAACCGCAAGCCCGAGATGTCGCTCGCCGAGGCGCTGGAGAATCCGCAGCGCGACATCAGCCGCATCGTGCTGCCGCCCGCCTCCTTCCAGCACGAGAAGGAAAAGATCGACAAACGCTGGCCGGCGGCGGTGAAGTTCATCCGCGAGCGCGGCCTGAACGAGTTCTTCGGGCCGAAGGAGGCCAAGAAGGGCGGCAATGTCGGCATCGTCCTGCAGGGCGGCATGTACAACGGCGTCATCCGCGCGCTGCAGCGGCTGGGCCTTGCCGATATCCGCGGCAATACCGACGTGCCGCTGTACGTGCTCAACGTCACCTATCCGCTGATCGACGAGGAATTCCTGGCGTTCGCCAAGGACAAGGACGCCGTGCTCGTCATCGAGGAGGGCCAGCCGAACCATATCGAGCAGGCGTTCGGGGCGATGCTGCACAAGGCCGGCATCGAGACGAAACTGCGCGGCAAGGACCCGTTCCCGATGGCCGGAGAATATACCGGCGCGGTGATGCTGAGCTCGATCCGCGAGTTCCTGCGCGACCATGCCGGCGGCCTGCTCGGGGACAAGGATCGCGCGCCGAACGAGCCCGAGGCCCCGCTCGTGCCCGATCTGTCCAAGGCGGTGCCACCGCGCCCGCCGGGATTCTGCACCGGGTGCCCGGAACGGCCGATCTTCGCGGCGATGAAGATGGTTCAGGAGGAGCTCGGCGAGCATCACGTCGCCGCCGATATCGGCTGCCACCTGTTCTCGATCATGCCGCCCTTCGACATCGGCGCGAGCACGATGGGCTATGGCCTGGGGCCGGCTTCGGCCTCGGCTTTCAACGTGGAGGCCAAGAAACGGCCGATCGCGGTGATGGGCGACGGCGGCTTCTGGCACAACGGCCTCAGCAGCGGCGTCACCAACGCCGTCTTCAACAAGCATGATGGCGTCATCCTGATCGTCGACAACTACTATTCGGCGGCGACCGGCGGGCAGGACATCCCGTCTTCGCGGGCGTTCAACCGGTCCCGATCGACCAAGCATCCGATCACCGATGCGGTGAAGGGCGTCGGCGCCACCTGGGTGCGCCACATCGACCGGACCTATGACGTCACCAAGATGCGCGACACGTTCCGCGAGGCGCTGACGACGTCTGAGAAGGGCCCGAAGATCATCGTCGCGTCGTCGGAATGCATGCTGAACCGGCAGCGCCGCGAGCGGCCGAAGCTGGCCAAAGCGATCGCCGGCGGCGAACGGTCCGTCAAGCCGCGCTTCGGCGTCGACGAGGACGTGTGCACGGGCGATCACGCCTGCATGCGCCTGTCGGGTTGCCCGTCCCTGTCGGTGAAGCGGCTGGACGATCCCCTGCGCGACGATCCGGTGGCATCTATTGACCAGTCCTGCGTCGCCTGCGGTAACTGCGGCGAGGTGGCCGATGCGGCCGTTCTCTGCCCGTCCTTCTACCGCGCCGACGTCATTCACAATCCGCGCCGGTGGGACCGCTTCATCGGCCGCCTGCGCGCCAATTTTAGGAAACGGCTGCAGCGTCGCCGCGACGCGGGCCGGCTCTCATTCGGATTCAAGGTGGCCTGACAAATGCCTGCAGCGGTTTCGGAAAAAGACGAGATCATCAAAATCGCCGTGCTCGCGGTCGGCGGGCAGGGTGGTGGCGTGGTCACGGACTGGATCGTCCATGTGGCCGAGGACAACGGCTGGTATGCCCAGGCGACCTCCGTTCCCGGCGTCGCCCAGCGCACCGGTGCGACGATCTATTATGTCGAGATGGTCCGGGAATGTGAGGGCACGCCGGTGCTGGCGCTGATGCCTTCGCCGGGTGACGTCGACATCGTGCTCGCCGCGGAATTGATGGAGGCGGGCCGGGCGATGCAGCGCGGCTTCGTCTCGCCGGATCGCACGACGCTGATCGCATCGACCGACCGCACGCTGGCGGTTATGGAGAAGATCGTGCCGGGCTCGGGTATCGGCGATCCCGCGCCGGTCATCGAAGCGGCCCGCGCCGCCTCGAAGCGCTTCCTCGGCACCGATCTCGACAGGGTCGCGGTCGCGAACGGCAGCGTGATCTCGGCGAGCCTGTTCGGCGCGCTCGCCGGCTCCGAGGTTCTGCCGTTCCCGAAGGAGAGTTTCGAGAAGACCGTCTCGGCCGACGGCGGCAAGCGCGGCGAGGCGAGCCTGAAGGCGTTCCGCGCCGGCTACGATGCGGTTCGCGAGAAGGGCGCCGACGGGGCGAAGGACTTTGGCAAGGAACAGGCGCCGGTGGCGAAAGCGGCGTCCGGGGACACCATTGCCGGTCCGGAGCAGGATCTGAAGACCTGGTCCGGCTTCATGGAAAGCCTGGACCTCGATTTCCCGCGCGACGCCCGTGACATGATGCGGGCGGGGCTCGAAAAGGTCGTCGACTATCAGGATATCGACTACGGGCGGGAATATCTCGACCGGATGAAGGGGATCTACGGGTTTGACGCGGCCAATGGCGGGGCGCCGAAAAGCTTCCGCTTCACCGTCGAGGCCGCGAAATATCTCGCCAACGCCATGACCTATGACGATGTTATCCGCGTCGCCGACCTGAAGACGCGGGCCACGCGCTTCGAGCGCGTCGAGACCGAGATGGGCGTTCGCGACGCTCAGGTGATGCAGGTCACCGAGTTCATGCATCCGCGCATCGAGGAGATCGCCGGCACCCTGCCGGCCGGCCTCGGCCGTTTCATCCTGAATCGGTCCCGTCTCAGGTCCACGCTCGACTATTTCGTCAACAGGGGACGGCGCGTGCGCACGGACACGATGCGCGGCTTCCTGACGCTCTATTTCCTCGGTGGCCTGCGCCGGATGCGGCGGCGGTCGCTGCGTCATGGGACCGAAATGGCCCATATCGAGGAATGGCTCGGTCGCGCCAAGGAGACGGTCGCCACGAACTACGATCTCGGCGTAGAGGTTCTGCGCTGCCGCCGTCTGATAAAAGGCTACAGCGACACCCACGAACGCGGGTTTTCCAAGTTCGACCGGGTGCTGTCGGCCTTGCCCGACCTGACCGGCCGCGACGATGGGGCCGACTGGCTGCGCCGGCTGATCGAGGCCGCGCTCAAGGACGAGAAGGGCGAAATGCTCGACGGGGCGCTGAAGACGATCAAGACGCTGTAGCGGTCTGTTCGCCACGCTATTCCCCCGACTGCCGTGATCGGTTATGCCGTCGTCGATAAAGACGAGGGAGGTAATCGTGAGCCAGTATTCCGACATCATTTCCCGCAATGGCCTGGGGCCGGCGGATATCTCCGGCGGGACGATCGCCGTCCATACCCCCATCGACGGGGCTCTGATCGCCGAGGTGCGCGAAACCTCTCCCGACCAGATGGCGGAGGTGATCGCCGCCGCCAACGAGGCGTTCCGCGCGTGGCGCGGCGTGCCGCCACCGGTGCGCGGCGAACTCGTCCGTCTGCTCGGCGAGGAACTGCGGGCGGCCAAGGAGGCGCTTGGCGCGCTCGTCTCGCTGGAAGCGGGCAAGATCGTCTCGGAGGGCCTGGGCGAGGTCCAGGAGATGATCGATATCTGCGACTTCGCCGTCGGCCTGTCGCGCCAGCTCTATGGCCTGACGATAGCCTCGGAGCGCCCAGGCCATCGGATGATGGAGACCTGGCACCCGCTCGGCGTCGCCGGCGTTATCTCGGCCTTCAACTTCCCCGTCGCCGTGTGGTCGTGGAACACGACGTTGGCGCTTGTCTGCGGTGACGCGGTGATCTGGAAGCCGTCGGAGAAGACCCCGCTCACGGCCCTGGCCTGCCAAAAGATCCTGGAGAAGGCGATGGCGCGGTTCGGCAAGGCGCCCAAGGGCCTGCATCAGGTCGTGATCGGTGGCGTGGAGGTCGGCGAGGCTTTGGTGACGTCGCCGGATGTCGCCCTTGTTTCGGCGACCGGCTCCACGCGTATGGGCCGGGCGGTGGCGCCGAAGGTCGCCGGCCGTTTCGGCAAGCTGATCCTGGAGCTTGGCGGTAACAACGCGATGATCGTCGCCCCGACCGCCGATCTCGATCTTGCCGTGCGTGCCATCACCTTCTCGGCGATCGGCACCTGCGGCCAGCGCTGCACGTCGCTGCGTCGGGTGATCGCGCACCAGAGCATCAAGGACGAACTGGTCGGAGGACTGGTGAAGGCCTATGCCTCGGCGCCGATCGGCGATCCGCTCGATGCGGGAACGCTGGTGGGCCCGCTGATCGACCAGGCCGCGCTTGACCGCATGCAGAACGCGATTGCGCGCGCGGCCAAGAGCGGCGGCACGGTGCATGGCGGCGAGCCGGTGAACGATGCGGTGCCCGGCGGCGCCTATGTTCGCCCCGCGATCATCGAGATGCCGGGTCAGACCGACGTCGTGCGCGAGGAAACCTTCGCGCCGATCCTCTACGTCATGACCTACGAAGATCTGGACGAGGCGATTGCCATGCAGAACGACGTGCCGCAGGGCCTGTCGTCGTGTATCTTCACTAATGACGTCCGCGAGGCGGAGACATTCGTGTCGGCGGTCGGATCGGATTGCGGCATCGCCAATGTCAATATCGGCCCGTCCGGCGCCGAGATCGGCGGCGCCTTCGGTGGTGAGAAGGAGACCGGTGGCGGCCGGGAATCCGGATCCGACGCGTGGAAGGGCTACATGCGGCGGCAGACCAATACGATCAACTATTCGCGCGAGCTGCCGCTGGCGCAGGGCGTCAAGTTCGACATCTGAGGAATGCCCGAGACGGGCCGCCAGTCAGGCGGCCCGTACGGTTGAGAAGAACTTGTCGACCTCTGCCTGCAGGGAGTCCGCCTGCGTAGTCAGATCTCGGACCGCCTCGAGCACCATCTGGGCGCCGTTTCCGGTTTCCTCGGCTGCCTGCGAAACGCCACCGATATTTGCCGAAACCTCGCCCGTGCCGCTCGCGGCTTCCTGCACGTTGCGGGCGATCTCCTGGGTGGCCATTCCCTGCTCCTCGACCGCGGAGGCGATCGTGGTGGCGATCTCATTCACGCTGGAGATCGTGGAGCGGATCTTGCCGATCGCCGCTTCAGCGGCCCGGGTGGCGTCCTGAATGCCGGATATCTGCCCGGTGATCTCGCCGGTGGCGCTGGCGGTCTGGCCGGCCAGCGTCTTCACCTCGGCCGCGACGACGGCGAACCCGCGTCCGGCCTCGCCGGCGCGGGCGGCCTCGATCGTGGCGTTGAGGGCCAGAAGGTTGGTTTGTGCGGCGATGTCGTTGATGAGGTTGACGACGTTGCCGATTTTCTCTGCCGCCTGGATCAGGTCACCGATCTGCCGGGCGGCGAGCTCGGATTCCGATACCGCCTGACCCGCCGTCTCGGTCGACTGGGATACCTGCCGGGCGATCTCGGCGATGGAGGTGGCGAGTTCCTCGGACGCGGCGGCGACGGTCTGCACGTTGCTCGTGGCTTCCTCGGCGGCGGCGGCGACGGTGGCGGCCTGGTTGTTAGTCTGGCTGGCTCCGCTTGCCAGCGTCGAGGCGGTCGACTCCATCTGTTCGGCCGCGCCGCGGACCGTCGCGATGACACCGTGCATCGTCTCGTCGAAATCCGCGATGGCGGCGTCAAGCTTGCGCTGCCTCGCGGCGCGTTCCTCAATCATCGCTTCCTGATAGACGGAAATGGCGAAGTCCATGTCGAGCATCACCGCCGCGTTCAGGGCGGTAAGCACGGCCTCGAGCTTCCCCGGGTTGCGGCGGTAGGCCTTGATGGCGAGGGCGGAAAGCCTGGCCAGCACGAAATTGTAGCCGCCGATATACCAACGCGGCTCCAGGTCGATCTTGTTGTGGATCATGCCAATGACGCGCACGCCCTCGATATAAGCGTGGTCGAACCGGCCGGAGAACAGGCGGCCCCAATGGGCCGTTTGCGCCAGCTTCAGCCGCGGTTCGTCAGCGCCGACCTTACGGGCGAGTTCCGGCACGGAGCAGATATGGGCGTAGAAGCCGTCCAGGATCGGCGGCAACGCCGGCTCGACATACTTCCAGAAGTCGGCCAACAGAATGCCGGTCTCCGGACTGATTTGCATGAAGTTCAGTCGCCGATCACGATCGATTGAATTGCCGCCATGATCCGCCTGGTTAATGCGAGTGCCTGACATCAAAGTTTCCTCTTCCATATTTTTGCTTGTTTGCCGCCGTCGCGGGTTTCCGTTACGGGAAGTCGCGCGCATTCGAAATCAGAATAGTTAAACCGGCGTAAAAGGGCTGAGTTGGAATAGCCTGGCGATTTGCGGCGAGAAATTGTGAGCTGATATGAAGAAAAGGCAATTTTTAGTGCCTAAGTGATAAAGTATCGAGTCGCAAACAGCGAAAATCCGTGTTCTCGAAACGATTTGTTTACGTCGCGGCGATCGTTGCCAGTTCGGGACGATTAACGGATCGAATGCATTTTTAGCCGATTTCTCAACTAATCGTCCGACCGTTCTGCCCGTGACCTCATGGAACCGGTCGCCGGAGGCTCGCTGCCGAGACGGGGGCAATGCGGTCAATTGGTCGTGCCGAAGCACGGATCGCCCATCGCCTCGGCGGGCGATAGCTACGTCTCGATTGCGCAGGCCAACGCCTTGATCCGGATCAAGGCGACGACGGCGGATTTCCCTTTCCGTGACGACAAGCCGGGTTGGCCGGAAACAGCTAAGAAGGGGGAAATGCCGTGTCGGGGGGAGAACAACTGGTCGTCGTCATCATCGTGGCGGTCTTCGCGCTGTTCATGATCGTGCTCGCATGGGGCGATTATTCCTCGCGCGACGCGGGCGAGCACTGGGACTGATCGCCACGACGCCTTCGAGACATGAAAAAAGGCCGGTCCCTCGGGACCGGCCTATTGCTTTGCAGGCGTCTGGTCGCGCTATCAGGATGTGCGGCCCGATGCATCCGACAGGATCGCGTAGACCTTGCTCGGTTCCGACGTCAGGTACATCTGGCGCATGACGCCGTCGCGGTCGGTCCGCGAGATCTCGTCGATCAGCTGCTCGAAGCCGTCGAGATAGCGGTCGATCGCGTCGCGCAGCTCCGGGTCACGCCGATACTTGCGCCGGACCTCGTCGATCACGCCACGATCGCGCTGGGCGAACAGGCGACGGATGAAGATGTCGCGTTCGCCGCGCCTGTAACGCTCGTAGAGTTCCATGAAGGCGTTGTCGTCGATCGACCGGACGATATCGACGGCGATCGCGTTGAGCGACTCCATCATGTGGGCGGGCGATCGTTCGCTGCGCTCCTCGGTGCGCGGGGCGGCCGGTTCTGCTCCCTCTTCGGCGCGTTCGGCTCTCGCCAGGACATCCGACAGGGACCAGCGATCGGCCCCAGCCTTGCCACCGCGCTGTTCGGCGGGGGCCGGCGCGACGGCCTGTTTCGGCTGGCTGGCGGCTGCCGGTCTGGCCGGCTCCTGCCTCGGGGCCGGGGGGGGCGCCTCGACGGGCTGCTGGGCCGTGGCCGCCGGCTGGGCGAGCGTCGCCCCGCCGCCGCCGCCACTGCCGCCGGCGACACGGCGGCGCTCCGGGACGGCGACATCGAGGGTGTTGCCATGTCGGGAGACGATATCCGAAAGCTCGTTCAGAGCCTTGATCTGATCGGCGACCGCGCGGCGCATGGCGGCCGCGTTCTCCTGGGTCTCGCGCGGCAGTTCGAAGACGCCGCGCTTGAGTTCGGTACGCGTCGACTCCAGCTCCTCGGCGATGGCCTTCGCGGCCGTCCGCATTTCCTGCGAGGATTCGGAGAAGCGGCTGGTCGCCGCCTGAAGCATACCTGCGATCTCCTTGGTGACGCCCTCGAAGCCGGAGCGGACCGCCCCTGCCGCACGCTCGCCTTCCTCGCTCGCCGACAGCCGCATGTATTCGAGCTGTTCGGCGATGGTGCGCGACGAGGTGGACGCCGTGTCGGACAGCATCTGCCGGATCTCCTCGGCGGACTGGCGCAGGGAATCGAACTGCTCGGTGACGGCACGGGCCGTAAGCTGCGCCCGGTCGGAGATGCCCGAGCTCGCGGCCTCGGCGATGTTCTGAATGCCCTGGATCTCCTCGGCCACCGAACGGGTTGAGCTTATCGCCCGGTTCGACATCGCCACGGCGATGTCGTCGGCGGTCGACTGGATCCGCTCGATTTCGGACAGCAGTGTCTGGGCCGAGCTGGAGGTGCGATCGGTGACCGTGGCGGCGACTTCGTCGGCGGCACGGCGAACGGCGTCGAGCTGTTCGTAGATCGCCTTGGTGGAGGCCATGGCGCGCTGGCCCATGGCTCCGGCGAGGTCCTCGACCGATCCGTTGAGGCGTTCGAACTCGGACAGGAGGCGCTCGGAAGCATCGCGGGTCGACGACTGCAGCATCTCGCCGAGCGAGTTGGCGCGAGCCTCGGCGGCCACCAAGGTCCGCTCGATGGCCTGGGTGTAGCCGGTGATGAGACCGTCGATCTCCTGCGCCCGCGCCGTCAGGCTGGAGGCGAGGTCGTCGAGACGGGAGCGGCGGGCTTCGATCGCCTCGTCGATCTCGGCGTTGGTGCGGTCGAGGCGATCGGCGGTGGTCGCCAGGTCCTTGCCCTGCGCGTCGAAGCGCTCGGCCATGCTGCCGATATCGGCGAGCACCTTCGTGGACATGTCCTCGAGCAGCCTGACCTGAGCGCCGATGCGGTCGCTGGTCTCGCCGGCGTCGGCGGAGACGGCGGCGACGGCGGAGCGGAACTCGTCGACACGATCGCTGAGCGTCGCCTCGATGGTCGACAGGTTGTCGCTGGCCCCGGTAAGGACGGAGCGCAGCAGCGTGTTGGAGTCGCCCAGACGCTCGAGGATTGCCTCGATATTGGTGGTCAGCGACGCATTGGTCTCGGAAATCTCCTCGACGATCTTGCGTCCACGCGATTCCAGCGCGTCATAGGCGTGCTGGCCGCTCTCGGAGATCGCCCTGGTCACCTCAAGGCCTTCCTGGGCGATCTGCTTGGTGATCTCGCCGCCCTTGGCGGACAGCACGCGCGTTACCGTCTCGGTCGCGGAGCCGATGACCTCCTCGATATCGCCGGATCGGCTGGCGATCTCGTTGATCAGGCGGCCACCGCGCACGACCAGGGTTTCCTCGATCTCGCCGACCCGCGAGGCCAGCTGATCGTTGATCTCGCCGGAGCGGGTGCTCAACGTCTCGTTGATGCTTTCCGCACGGCTTGAGAGCATCCGCTCGATCTCGGTCGCCTTGGCGGACAGCTGTTCGCTGATTTCGCTGGTGCGGCTGCCCAGGGTCTCGTTGATGCTTTCCGCACGGCTTGAGAGGGTCCGCTCGATCTCGCTGGCGCGGCTGCCAAGCATGGCGTTGATTTCGCTGGAACGGCTGCCCAGCGTCTCGTTAAGGCTTTCCGCACCGGTCGAGAGCGTCTGCTCGATCTCGCTGGTCCGGTTGCCGAGCATGGCGTTGATTTCGCTGTAGCGGCCGCCCAGCGCCTCGTTGATGCTTACCGCACGGGTCGAGAGGGTCTGCTCGATCTCGTTGGCGCGGGCGCCGAGCGAGGCGTTGATTTCGCTGGAGCGGGTGCTCAACGTCTCGTTGATGCTTTCCGCACGGCTTGAGAGCGTTTCCTCGATCTCCTTCGCCCGCTCGCCGAGCACCGTGTTGATCTCATCGGTGCGGCTGCCCAGCGATTCATTGATACGCGCAGCACGGATCGTGAGCGTGCGCTCGATCTCGTTGGCGCGGTCGCCCAGCATGGTGTTGATTTCGCTGGTGCGGCTGCCCAACACCTCGTTGATGCTGTCGGCGCGGGTCGACAGCGTTTGCTCGATCTCGTTGCCCCGGGCGCCAAGCGTGATGTTGATTTCGTTGGCGCGCGTCTCGAGTGTCTCGCCGAGCTGTCTGGTCTGGCGCGTGAACGCGGACTCGACCGTTTCGACGCTTCTTTCCAGCGTCTTCTCCAGGACGTTGCTCTTTTCGACGAGCGTCGTGGAGATATCGCCAAGGCGCTTGCCGAGCATGCCGTCGATGTCCGAGGCGCGGTCGGCGACGGAGCGCACGAAGGCGTCGGTTCGGTTCGACAGGGTCTGCTCGATGGCGCCGCTGCGCTCTTCCAGCACGGAACCGAAGGTCTCCAGACGGCTGTCAAGAGCGGACGTCAGCGCTTCGCCGCGCGTAATCAGGGTCTCGGTGATCTCGGCAGAACGGTTCGAGAGGATCTCGTTGAGGTCCGCCGAACGGTGGTCGAGCAGCTCGGAAATCTCCGTGGAGCGGAACGCAAGCTTGTCGACAAGCTCGCTGCCCTTGACGGACAGCGTGTGGTCGACGTCGGCAACCGTCCGCCGCAAGCTCTCCTCGACCTCCTCGGTGCGGCCGCTCATGGCCTCCAGAAGCTTCTGCGAGGACGTATTGAGGTTTTCGCTGACCTGCGCGCTGCGCTGGGCGATGGCGCGGGCGACTTCGGCGCCGGCGGTGCCCAACTGCTCCGAATAGTCGGCCGTGCGGCGCACGATTTCCTCGGTAAATGCCGCTCCGGCTGCTGCCAGGCGCTCGGTCAGCTCGGCGCCGCGGTTGTTGACGGTATCTTCGATCGTCTTGCTGGTCTCGTCGAGGCGCGAGGTCAGAGCGTTGCCGCTCGAGGCAATGGTCTCGGAAATCTGCTCGCCGACCGTCGACAGGCGGTCGGTGACCTCGGCGCCGCGCTGCACCAGCGTGTGCGAGAGCTGATTGCCCGTCTCGCTGAGGCGGTGCGTCACTTCTGCGCTGCGGTCGGTCAGCGAATGGATCAGCGAATGGCCTGTGGAGGCCAGCGTCTCGTTGATGGCATTGCCGCGATCCGACAGATCCTGGACGATCTCCATGCCGGTGCGTCCGAACGCCTCGTTCACCTCGCGACCGCGCTGGTCGAGGGTGATCGTGACCATTTCGCTGGCTTCGGTGAGCGTCTGGGCGACGTCGGTGCCGGTCTGCGACAGCCGGCGGACGAATTCGTCGCCGTGGGTGGTGAGCGTTGATATGAGGTTGTCGCCGGAGGCGGTCAGCGCATCCGTCATCTCGTCGCCGCGGCGGGTGAGGGCCTCGGTGACGCGATCACCGGCCGCCGAAACGGATCCGGTGATGCGATCGCCGGCGCTGGCCAGGTCCTGGGACAGGTTCTCGTGGGCCCCGGCAATGGCGCCGCGCAGCCGGTCGGCGTTGTTGAGAAGCGCTTCGCGCTCGTTCGACATCTGGTCGATGAGGGAGCGGATACGGATCTCGTTCTCGTGGTAGGCGCGCTCCAGCGAGGACACTTCGCCGTGGATCAGCGCCTCGAGCTCGCCGGCGCGCGCCAGCGCCCGCTCGACCCCGTCGCCCATGGCGGCGACTTCGCGGCGGATGGCCTGGCCGACGGTCAGGACCGCCTCCTTGGCGACGCCTTCGGGTTCGGCGAGCTTGATGGCGGCTTCGGTGAGCGAGCGGCTGGCGAGGCGGAGGTCCTGGGCCCGCCAGATCATCGCTGCGGAAGCGAAGAACAACAGAACCGGGATCGCGATCGCGGCCCAGACCAGCACGATGCCGGGATCGGAGCGGACGAGGTCGGGATCGGTCAGCGAGAAGAGCGAGGATCCGTAGAGCCCGTAGCCGATGGCGCCGCAGGCGGCGACCCACAGGAGCGAGACGATGCCCGCGACCCAGAACGGGGTGCGCGGCGCCTTGCGCTGCATCGAATAGACGATGTGGCCGAGCGTCGGACGATCGTCATTGGCCGGGCGACGGGAGTCGTTGGCCGCCGCTTCGCCGGGACGTCCCGGGCTGCGCTGGCGTCCGTCCGGAGCATCCTTGGCGCCTTTGCGGGACGGCTGCTCGCGCGCTGCCTCGACAACGCGTTCGACGGCGCGGTTGACCGACTCGGTCGCTTTCTCCGCGCCATCGGCGTCATTCGAGAGCGCATCCGCCAGCGCCTGATCGTCGCCGTTGAGCGAAAGCGCTTCTTCCACGGCCGAAAGGGCCGCTTCTGCCGCGTCGCGTGTCTTTGGGGATTGTTTAGCCATGGTCCAACTGCCTCACGTCCGTACTCAATACCACTCGGGCGCCCGCCCGCCGCATTTTCGAGCCATCGCCCGAACCGGCGTCTGGTCTGACTTGAGGTTTCGCCCCCCAAATACCAAACCACGGCATTCGCATACCCCGTCCTCCGGGCGTCGCCAATGCCGAACGCTCGGTCCGTGTCCGCTGACACTTGCCGCGGACGACAGTCTAGTGCCAAATGCAAGCGGGGAAAACACCCGTGAGACGGCGTGTTAATACATCGTTAACGATGGAGGCTG
The DNA here is from genome assembly GCF_051390635.1 of Microbaculum mangrovi. Classification (NCBI taxonomy): domain Bacteria; kingdom Pseudomonadati; phylum Pseudomonadota; class Alphaproteobacteria; order Hyphomicrobiales; family Tepidamorphaceae; genus Microbaculum; species Microbaculum mangrovi. Next base: position 257,346 of record NZ_JBPODT010000001.1, on the reverse strand, counting down.
AGCGTGGCGCGGGCTGGCGCTGACAGGGCGGTTTCGTCGCAACTCACCCGGGCGCAACGAAGCTATCTCAGGCGCGGCATCGGGCAGCCGGGCGGCAAATTGCCGTTGTTCGGTCCGGACGGGCGCCAGATCAACCATCAGACGATCCGCGCGTGCATCGATAGCGGCTGGGCCGAGCCCTGGTTCAACAACCCGATCAAACCCGATTGGCTCGTCTGCCGGCTGACCGACGCCGGATACCGGATTCTCGGGGAAAATCCCCCCGAAAGCGCCCTATGAGCCAATAGGCCCGAGTCTATACGATCGGATTAACCCATCCTTATCAGGCGGCCGGCATTCTGCGATGCAGCAATGCGGGCGTGCAGGCGCCCAGGAGAAGGAGCCGCACATGGGCCAGTTCGTCGACCCCTACTTCGTCAACCAGACGCCGGCAACGCATGAAGCCCCCGTCGATCTCGTCCATCTGGCCCGCCACACCTTCGGCGACGCCGACCTCGAGCGCGAGGTGCTGCAGCTTTTCATGACCCAGTCGCGCATCTACCTCAATCGGCTCAAGGAAGCGCGCGACGTCGAGAACTGGCGCCGGGCCGCCCACACGATCAAGGGATCGGCTCGCGGCATCGGCGCGTGGGCGGTGGCCGAAAGGGCGCAAACGGCCGAGCTTCTTGGCCACAATGTCGACGAAGAGCGTTGCAGAATGGCCATTGCCGCGCTCGAACGGGAAGTTGACGCCGCCAACGGCTACATCCGGAGCCTTTTCGTCGAGCACTGAGGGCCAACCCGGCCTGCGACCCCGCGGGGGCTGGCGTGGACGGCTGTCTTCGCCTATAGGGGCCTTTCGCGCCGTGTTTCCGCCGGCGCATCGAGATATCTCCGCAGGAAACCCGCTTTCAGGCCGATCAGACCGTACCCATGCCCAAAATCACCTATATCGAGCACAACGGAACCGTCCACGATGTCGAGGGCGACGTCGGATCGACGGTCATGGAAACGGCGATCCGCAACGCGGTGCCCGGCATCGAGGCCGAATGCGGCGGTGCGCTCGCCTGCGCGACCTGCCACGTCTATGTGCGCGAGGACTGGTTCGAGAAGACCGGCGGCCCCTCCGAGATGGAGGAGGATATGCTCGATTTCGCGTATGAAGTCCGCCCGACCAGCCGGCTGTCCTGCCAGATCAAGGTCACGGAAGACCTCGACGGCCTGGTCGTCGACGTCCCCGAGCGGCAGGGCTGAGCGTCCGCTTCCGCTTCGAGGCGGTCCATTTTCGCACGGTTTTTCCGTCGCATTCCGGCGTTTTTGACAGATCGCAAGGCAATCTGTAACAAGCACCGGCTTAATGTCCCCTGTCGGCTTCGAGACGGCCATCCAATCGAGAGGGAGACGACATGAAGCTTATCGTCACCGACTGTGAAGGTCGTGAACACGTCCTCGAGGCGCTCGAGGGCTGGCGGGTCATGGAAGTGATCCGCGACTGGGGCATTCCGATCAAGGCGGAATGCGGCGGTGCCGGCATCTGCGGCACCTGCCACGTTGAGGTCGAGGCGGAATGGCTCGACCGGCTTTCCGAACCCAATGACGAGGAGCTGGACGCCCTCGACAAATTGGCGACGGCGACGGAAAACTCCCGGCTTTCCTGCCAGATCCTGATGAACGACGACCTCGACGGCCTGCGCGTCAGCCTCACCGCCGAGGCCGGCTGCGAGTCAGAGGAGTCGGCGGCGACCGAGGCCGCCTGACGCTATCCGCCTGACCCCATCAACCGGGGCGGCCATGCTGCCGCGGCGGGCAACCGGGAAACACAGTCCCCGCATCCCGCCGCGTTTCAGAATCAGGTTCCAAAATTTCCTAGTACATTGAATTTGCTCGGTTTTTCTTGAGTTCGCCGGTTGCCCGGCCAGGGCCGGCCGCGCCATATTCGGCGCGGTCAGTCTCGAGGTCCGGCACGGGCAAACGCACATGGGCAAACTCAAAACCTTTCCCGTCTCGGCGGTCGTCGACGGTCGCCGGGTGATCATCGCCGGCAATGGCGAGGCGGCGGCGGCGAAGCTGCGGCTGCTTGCCAAGACCAGCGCCGCGATCGAGGTCTACGCACCCCGGCCGGAGCCGGCGCTGGCGTCGCTTCTCGCGTCGGTTCCGTCGTCGCATCGTCGGGTCTGGCCGGACAAAAGTCGGTTCGCCACCGCCACGCTCGCCTTCATCGCCACCGAGGACGAAATCCGCGACCGCGCGCTGGCCGGTCTGGCACGGGCGGCCGGCGTTCCCGTCAACGTCGTCGACCGGCCGGAACTGTGCGACGTGCTGACGCCGGCGATCGTCGACCGCGCGCCGGTGACGATCGCGATCTCGACCGAGGGCGCCGCGCCGGTGCTGGCCGGCCTGCTCAGGGCGAAGATCGAGGACATCCTGACGCCGGGCACCGGCCTTCTGGCGACGCTCGCCGGGGAGCTGCGCGGCCGGGTGGCGGCGCTGCTGCCGCCGGGCCGGGCGCGGCTCGACTTCTGGCGGGCCTATTTCACCGGCGAGGAGGTGGCGGGCGCCGCCGCGAACGGCGCGGCCGCGCTGCGCCGAAGCGTGGCGAAATTTCTGGATTCCCAACGGCTTGGCGAGCCCGGGCAGGGCTTCGTCTGGCTCGTCGGGGCCGGGCCGGGGGCGGCCGACCTGCTGACGCTGCGCGCCCGGCGGGTGCTGGCGCAGGCTGACGTGGTGGTCCATGACGGCCTGATCGAGCCCGAGGTGCTGGACGTCGTGCGCCGCGACGCGCGGCGGATCGACGTGGGCAAGCGCAAGGGCAGGGCCAACGCCTCGCAGGCCGAGATCAACGCGATCCTGATCGCCGAGGCGAAGGCCGGACACAGGACGGTGCGACTGAAGGCCGGTGATCCGATGGTCTACGGCCGGGCCGGGGAAGAGCTCGCCGCGTTGCGGGAGGCAGGCATCGCGCACGCGGTGGTGCCGGGCATCACGGCGGCGCTGGGGGCGGCGGCCGATACGGCAACCCCGCTGACCCATCGCGCGCATGCGTCCGCGCTCGTCTTCGCTACCGGCCACGTCGCGCAGGGGGGACATGCGGCACCGGGCGCGGATGGGCGAGACTGGGCCGGGCTCGACTGGGCCGGGCTCGACTGGGCCGGGCTCGACTGGGCCGCGCTGGCCCGGTCCGACGCGACGATCAGCCTCTACATGGCGCGCAGCGTCGCCGACGAGGTCGCCAACGCGCTGATATCACACGGCCTTTCGCCCGATACACCGGTCGCCGCGGTCGAGAACGCCTGCCGGCCGCACCAGCGGCGGTTCTTTGGGCGCCTGGACCGGCTGCCGGCGCTGGCGGGGCGGGGCGACGTGACCGGGCCCGTGGTCATCTTCGTCGGCCGCGCGGTGGCCGAAGGCGACTGGGCGGAGGCCGAAAGTTTCGCGGCAAAGGCCGCCCTGGCGGCGTGAGACGGGACAGAGGAGGACGATAATGGCATATGCAAGCAATTTCCGCGTGCTGACCGCGAACCGCCTGGCCGACGGCCGCGTCGTCTATCTCGGCGATCGCGACTGGACCGCCGATCTCGGCGCGGCGCGGCTGGTGCAGACCGACGCCGATGCCGAGATCGCCGAGCGGGCCGGCCGGGAGGCGGTGGCCGCGCGGCTGGTGGTCGAGCCCTACCTGATCGACGTCGAGGCGGAGGACCGCGGCGTCCAGCCGGTGCGGCTGCGCGAGCGCATCCGCGCCAGCGGCCCGACGACGGGCAATGCGGTGGCAGGCAACGCGGCGACAGGCGCCGCGCGGAAAACGGCCTGAGGGCCACCGCGATACCAGACCGGACGGCCGCCGTGGCGGTGTCCCGATCGGCATCGCTGCGAACGGCGGACCTCCAAGAGCGAAGAAATCGATGTACCGCTACGACGAATTCGACCACGCCTTCGTGCGCGACCGGCTGGAGCAGTTCCGCGACCAGGTGAACCGGCGTCTCGCCGGCGACCTCACCGAGGAGCAGTTCAAGCCGCTGCGGCTGATGAACGGCGTCTACCTGCAGCTCCACGCCTACATGCTCAGGATCGCCATTCCCTATGGCACCCTGTCGGCCCGTCAGCTGCGCAAGCTCGCCCATGTCGCGCGCACCTACGACAAGGGCTACGGCCACTTCACCACGCGCCAGAACCTGCAGTTCCACTGGCCGAGCCTAAAGGACATCCCGACGATCCTGGAGGAGCTGGCGGAGGTCGAGATGCATGCGATCCAGACCTCGGGCAATTGCATCCGCAACGTCACCACCGATCACTTCGCCGGGGCGGCCGCCGACGAGGTCGCCGATCCGCGCCCGTGGGCGGAGATCGTGCGACAGTGGTCGTCGCTGCATCCGGAATTCTCGTTCCTGCCGCGCAAGTTCAAGGTGGCGGTGACCGGGGCGGCGCGCGACCGCGCGGCGATCCGCGTCCACGACATCGGGCTGGAGCTGCGGCGCGGACCGGACGGAGGCATCGGTTTTCGCGTCTTCGTCGGCGGCGGCCTGGGCCGCACGCCGATGGTCGGCCGGGAAATCCGCGATTTCGTGCCGGAAAACGCGCTGCTTGCCTATCTCGAGGCGATATTGCGCGTCTACAACCGCTATGGCCGGCGCGACAACAAGTTCAAGGCGCGGATCAAGATCCTCGTGCACGAGCGCGGCATCGAGGAGATCCGCGCAGGCGTGGAGGCCGAGTTCGAGACCCTGCGCGGCGGCGCCCTCGACGTGCCGGCGGAGGCGCGCGAGCGGATCGCGGCCTATTTCGCCCCGCCGCCCTTCGCCGACCTGCCGGCCAGGAGCGCGGCGCTGGAAGCGGCCTGGAAGGCCGATCCGAAGTTCGGGCGCTGGATCGCGCGCAACACCCATCCGCACAAGGTTCCCGGCCATGTCTCGGTGACGATTTCGCTGAAGCCCGTCGGCGGCGTGCCGGGCGACGCGACCGCGGCGCAGATGGACGCCGTCGCCGATCTCGCCGAACGGTACGGGTTCGATGAGATCCGGGTGAGCCACGAGCAGAACCTGATCCTGCCGCATGTCCGCAAGGACGACCTGTGCGCGATCTACGACGGCCTCGTCGCGGCGGGGCTGGCCACCGGCAACGCCGGCCTCGCCACCGACATCATCGCGTGCCCCGGCCTCGACTATTGCGCGCTCGCCAACGCCCGCTCGATCCCCATCGCCCAACGGTTGTCCGAGCGCTTCGCCGACGCCGACCGGCAGGCGGAGATCGGCGACCTCAGCCTGAAGATCTCTGGCTGCATCAACGCCTGCGGCCACCATCACGTCGGCCACATCGGCATTCTTGGCGTCGACCGGAAAGGCGAAGAATTCTACCAGATCACGCTGGGCGGTGCCCCCGGGGGCGAGATTTTCGGTGCCGAGAACGGAGCGGGTGAAACCGGGGCCGGCGGGACCGGGGGGGCGGACGCCGCCATAGGCCAGATCGTCGGCAAGGGGTTTTCCGCCGACGATGTCGTCGATGCCGTGGAGACCATCGTCGACACCTATCTGACGCTGCGCGAGGGCCGCGAGGAAACCTTCCTGGCCGCCTGGCGCCGCCTCGGCAACACACCCTTCCAGGAGGCGCTCTATGGTGGACGATCCTAACCCCGAGCAGCGTTCGGGCGGGCGTAATGGGGCCGCACCCGGCGGGGCCGCGCCCGGCCACACCGCGCCCGGCCGCGCCGCCTGGCCCGATGCGGCGGCGCTCGACCGGCTTTTCGCCGGCGCCAGCGCCGAGGACCTGATCGCCTATGCGGTCAGGGACCTGGCGCCGGGGCGGGCGGCGGTGGTGTCGTCGTTCGGCGCGGATTCGGCGGTGCTCCTGCACCTCGTCTCCAGGGTGGCACCGGATACGCCGGTGGTCTTCATCGATACGGCCAAGCATTTTGCCGAAACGCTCGCCTATCGCGATACGCTGGCCGAACAGCTGGGCCTCGTCGACATTCGCTCGGCGACGCCGCAGCCCGGGCGGCTCGCGGCCCTCGATCCCGATGGCGATCTTCATGGCCGCGCCGCCGATCTGTGCTGCCGTATCCGCAAGCAGGAGCCGCTGGACGCCGCGCTTGCCGGCTTCGACGTCTGGATCAACGGGCGCAGGCGCGATCAGACCGCCTACCGCGAGGCGATGCCCGTGGTCGAGCGCGACGGCGACCGGCTGAAGATCAATCCGCTGGCGGGCTGGGCGGCGTCCGAGATCGCCGCCTATCGCACGATCTACGCGCTGCCGCGGCATCCGCTGGCGGGAAAGGGATATCCGTCGATCGGCTGCGCGCCGTGCACCAGCCCGGTCGCCGACGACGAGGACGCGCGCGCCGGGCGCTGGCGCGGGCGGGACAAGACCGAGTGCGGCATCCACATCGCCCGCAACGGCGAGACGGGGCGCGTGCTGCGGCCGGTGCGGGGCAGAGGACAGGACGGAGACGGGGTGCCGGGGCACAAGTCATGACGACAATCGACATCTGGACCCGAGAGGGATTTGTGGCGGACCGCTTTCGCCGCTTGGGCGACGACGAGGCGCTGCCGGAGACCGGCTCCGTACTGGTTCCGGCGTCGCGCTGGCAAAGCCTCGAGGGGGGCGAACATCGCGATGGCTGCGAGATCGGCGTCGAGCTGTTGCCCGAGGTTCCGGTGGAGGACCTTGTGCCGCACCTGGACCGGATCGCGATGATCGCGCTCAATTTTCCTGCCTTCACGGACGGTCGGGCCTATTCGAGTGGCCGTTTGCTGCGCGAACGCTTCGGTTTCACCCGGGAAATCCGGGCGACGGGCGACATCTTGCTCGACCAGATTCCGTTCATGCTGCGTTGCGGATTTTCCGCCTTTGCCATAAGTCACGGTCCGACTCGCCGCGCACTCGCGGACGGGCACTGGCCCGAAGTGCCGATCTACCTGCAGCCCGTCGGGCGGCAGGAGGCGCCGGGCACCCGGCCGTGGATGCGTCTCAGCCGCTAGTGTCCCGTATTCGACGTTCGTCTTGTTGGTCGGCAACCACCGCACGAACTTCGAATTCGACAGGGACACCAGCCAGTTTGTGAATTTGGTGTGGTTTTCGGATCTGACGTCCGTCGCCGAGTCCGCTGAACGCGATGTGACGACCGTCAAATCCGCCACTCGACCGAAGGCATATTGATTTCATGACGGACACCATTTCCACCGACGTCGCCATCATCGGTGCCGGGCCGGTCGGCCTGTTCGCCGTGTTCGAGCTCGGCCTGCTCGACATGAAGTGCCACCTGATCGACATCCTCGACAAGCCGGGCGGCCAGTGCGCCGAGCTGTATCCGGAAAAGCCGATCTACGACATTCCGGCCTGGCCGGTGATCTCCGGGCAGGAGCTGACGGACAAGCTGATGGAGCAGATCGAGCCGTTCGGCCCGACCTTCCATTACGGCCACATGGTGGAGACGCTGGAGCGGCTGCCCGACGGCGGTTTCCGCGTCGGCACCGATCAGGGGGTGATCATCGAGGCGAAGGTGGTGGTGATCGCCGCCGGCGGCGGCAGCTTCCAGCCCAAGCGCCCGCCGATCGGCGGCATTGAGGCCTACGAGGGCACCTCGGTGTTCTACTCGGTGCGGCAGATGGAGGCGTTCCGCGACGCCAACCTGGTGATCGTCGGCGGCGGCGACTCCGCCCTCGACTGGACGCTGAGCCTGCAGCCGATCGCCAGGCGCGTCACCCTGATCCACCGCCGCGACGCCTTCCGGGCGGCGCCGGACTCGGTCAACAAGATGCGCGCGCTGGTGGAGGCCGGCGAGATGGACCTGGTGCTCGGCCAGGTGACGGACCTGAAGGGCGAGAGCGGCCAGCTCAGCGAGATCACCGTCACCGACCTGGAAAAGGCCGAACGGGTGATCGCCTGCGACCGGATGCTGCCGTTCTTCGGGCTGACGATGAAGCTCGGGCCGGTGGCCGACTGGGGCATCAATCTGCACGAGAACCTGATCCCGGTGGACACCGAGATGTTCTCGACCTCGGAACCCGGCATCTTCGCCATCGGCGACATCAACTGGTATCCGGGCAAGCTGAAGCTGATCCTGTCGGGCTTCCACGAGGGCGCCTTGATGGCGCAGGCCGCCTACCGGATCGTCTATCCGGACAAGCGGCTGGTGTTCCAGTACACCACCTCGTCGACCAGCCTGCAGAAGAAGCTGGGCGTGGCGGGCTGAGCCCGGCGGCGGTTCCGGCCAACCCCGCCATACGGCACGCGATGCCCGGGTCACGCCCGGGCATGACGCGGGACTGGTGAGGGCACGGGGTTCGGCGCGCCGGGCTCTGGCGCATCGGTGCCGGCCCCTGGGGGCCTGGGCTACTGGCTTGGGGCAAGCCCGGAGCACGCGGCCTGTGATTGGGGCTCGGCCGTGCCATCCGGACAGCCTCGTGTCCCGGACCTGATCCGGGACCCATGCGGCCGCTCCGCGCGGCGCTTCGATAGATGTTGAAAGCCTGGCCGGCCGGCAACTGCCCGCCGCCCACCCCACGGCCCCACACGTCATTGCCGGGCTTGACCCGGCAGCCCCGGGCGTATGGCATGGGGGGATCAAGCGCGAGGACGCGATGGCCGTCTATGTCGACGAGGCGATCTGGCACTGGCACGGCCGCAGGTGGTGCCACCTGCTTGCCGACAGCGAGGCGGAGCTGCACCGCTTCGCCTTCTCCCTCGGCGTCCAGCGCTCGTCCTATCAGGGCCCGCCGCGCACGGAAAAGCCGCATTACGACCTGACCGCCTGGGAACGCCGCCGCGCGATCAGCCGCGGCGCCATCCCCTGCGACCGCCAGCAGATCATCGCCGTGTTGCGGCAGGTTCGGGGGCAGGTCCGGGGGCGGGTTCGGGGGCGGGCGCCGGTGGCGGCTGATATGGCGGCCGGGTGATGCGGCCTCAGTAGCTCGCCGGCACGAACAGGGCGATGAGGTTGATATTCTCGATCTCGACGTTTCCGCCCGCTTCCGTGCACATCAGGTTGACCGCGACGGGGCCGGCCGCCGCGACCGGCAGCGGGCGCGTCAGGCTCACCGTCACGTAGCCGGTGCCTTCGTTCAGGCTCGTGTTCAGTCCCGACGTCGTGCCGTCGACGATGGTGCAGCCGTGGATGCTGCCCGGGTTGATGTGATGGGCATTGAAGCTGGCCGTTGCGACGACGGTTCCCGGCCCGGGCGCGGTGAGGGAGAGCGAGAAGACGGTCTCGTAGGTGCCGGTGAGAGGGACCGGGGTGAGGGAGAACTTCGAGGCGACGCCGGCCGGCTTGGCGGACTTGTGCAGGTGCTTCGCTTTGACGGTGTTCTTCCTGATCTTGTTGCCGGTGACGGCGCTCTTGCCGATGTCCTTCTTGCCGACGCAGCCCTTGCAGGCAAGGTCGGTCGCGGTCTGGGCCACGGCGGGAGACCCCAGCCCGGCCAGGGCGACGGCGGCGGCGAACGCAATCCGGATTCGTGCAGTCACGGGCATGGCTCGTATCGATCCCTCGAATGAAATCGCATCTCGACAGCGGTGGACGCTTTTGAGATCCGACTGGTTTCCCTAAAACGCCCGGCGGTGATACGCGCGTCCGGTTTCATCGGGATTTCCGGTCTGTTTCGGTCCGGTTTCGGTCGTGCAGGTGCGTTTTTTGCTCTCGCGCGGCGGGACTGGCGGCGCTATCGTCCGCAGCCTGTTGGGCCAGTGCGGGTCACCGGCATGATACGTTTCCTCGTCGCGATCCTCGCCGGCATCCTCGGCGCGGGCCTCGGGCTGGTCGCCGGCTGGTTCGTCGGCGAGATCCTGGCGCGCCTGTTCGACGTCTCCTGCTTCGAGGGGGCGTGCGGCTATTTCGTCGGACTGATCGCCATCGTCGGCGGCCTGGTCGGCCTTGTCGCCGGGCCCCTGATCGCGCTCGTCGCCGGCCGCCGGCGCGCCGGAGGTCCGGCGCAAGCGGATGCCGCCGCGCCGGGCCGGAGCGGGGCGAAGACGGCGGGCCAGTTCGTCGGCGCGATCGCCGTAACCGTCGCCCTGGCGGCGGGGGGAACCTGGCTCTACGCGTGGCTCGGCGACGACAGCCTGGGCGGGCCCAACCGGGCGCCGCCGCAGCTGCACTATGAGATACGGTTTGGCGCCGGGACCGCGCTGCCCGACAGGGCGGCGGGCGTTGACGTTCAGCTCGACACCGAGAAGAACCAGGCCTGGGGCGACCTGTTCGACGACTGGAACCGGCGGGACGGCGACCGGCCGATGATCGCCGGCTTCTTCGAGCTCTATTTCCGGGCGCGTTCCCGCGTGCTGTCGGTCAAGCTGCCCGAGGGGCCGCGCTACATCTTCGTGCTCAAGCTGCCGCGCGCACCGGGGCACATGGCGGCATACACCGACTGGCATCCGGCCGACGCCGTCGACGAGGGCGGCAGCGCGCAGCCGCGCGCGGCAACCGGCGAGGAGGGCGTCGATATCCGCTACCGCGTCGTCTACGCCGGCGAGGACTAGGGCATTTCCGGTCGGAACGGCGCCCGCCGGGCCGGGACCGGGCCTAGACGTTCAGCAGCAGGTACTCGCGTTCCCAGCTCGAGATGACGCGGTTGTAGAGCTGCCATTCGAGCCGCTTCACCTCCAGGAAGGCGTCGACGAAGCGGCTGCCGAGCACCTCGCGCAGGGGCTCGCTGGCCGACAGCATCGCCAGCGCGTCGTGGTGATGCAGCGGCAGGCCGAAGGGCAGGGTGTGGGCGTCGATGGTGACGACGGGGCCCGGCTCGATCTTCTCGCGCAGCCCCAGCAGGCCACAGGCCAGCGTCGCGGCGAAGGCAATGTAGGGATTGGAGTCGACGCCCGGCACGCGGTTCTCGACGCGGCGGGCGGACGGCGGTGAATCCGGCACGCGCAGGCCGCAGGTGCGGTTGTCGTGGCCCCAGTGGACGTTGATCGGGGCGTCGGATTCGAGCCGGATGCGCCGGAACGAGTTCACATTCGGGCAGAACAGCGGCATCGCCGAGGGCACGTAGCGCTGCAGGCCGGAGATGTAGTGGAACAGCGTCGGCGCGTCTTTGCCGTCGTCGTCGACGAAGATGTTGCGGCCGTTGTCCGCGCGCACGATCGACTGGTGCACGTGCATCGCCGAGCCCGGCTCGTTCTCGTGCGGCATCGCCATGAAGGTGGCGTACATGTCGTGCTTCAGCGCCGCCTTGCGCACGGCACGCTTGAACAGGAACACCTGGTCGGCCAGCTCCAGCGGGTCGCCGTGCAGGAAGTTCATCTCGAGCTGGGCCGGGCCGGCCTCGTGCGCCATCGTGCCGATCTCGATCCGCGACTCCTCGCAGTAGGCGTAGATTTCCTCGACGACGGGATCGAACTCGTTGGCCGCCTCGATGCCATAGGCCTGGCGACCGGATTCCTTGCGCCCCGAGATGCCGACGGGCGTCGTCAACGGAATGTCCGGATCGGTGGATTTCTCGACGAGATAGTATTCGAGCTCGGGGGCGACGATGGGCGTCAGGCCCTGGTCGGCGTAGAGCTGGAGGACGCGCTTGAGCACCGAGCGGGGGGCGAAATCGACCAGCGTGCCGTCGTTGTAGGTCGTGTCGCAGATCACCTGCGCCGTCGGCTCCTGGTACCAGGGCACGATGCGGACCGTGCCGACATCGGGGATGATGCGGATATCCTGGTCGGTTTCCGACTGGATGCCGCCTTCCTCGGCCGGATCGCCGGTCACCGCCTGCAGCAGGATCGTCTCGGGCAGGCGCAGGCCTGAGTCCAGGTTGCGGATGAAATCCTCGCGCGGAACGATCTTGCCGCGCATCATGCCGGTCATGTCCGGCACCAGGCATTCGACCTCGTCGATATTGCGGCCGCGCAGCCAGCGCACGATATCGTCCTTGGTCTTCGGTGTTTCGCTTGGGTCGCTATCCATGGGAACTCCGGACGATTGATGACGCAGGCGGAAGGTCGCCCGCTCCGTCTTAGCCATGCCTCGGGGGAGCGGGCAAAGGAAATCTGCAGGCAAACGGATCAAAGGCCATGGGTTTCTACGTCGACAGGATCGCGCCGCGGCTGACGCATCTGTGCTGCGGCAGCCGCCGGATCGCCGAGCAGCGCGGGCTCATCGTGCCGCAGGCCGAGGGCGTTGTCGTCGAGATCGGCTTCGGCTCCGGCCACAATCTCGGCTTCTACCGCAAGGGCAAGGTGACGCAGGTCGTCGGCGTGGAGCCGAATGTCGGGATGCTGCGGCTGGCCGACAGGAACCTGGCCGCCGCGCCGGTGCCCGTCGAGTTTCACCAGGGGGTCGCCGAGGACCTGCCGCTGGAGACCCATTCGGCCGACACCGCCGTGCTGACCTACACGCTGTGCTCCGTCGCCGAGCCGGCGCGGGCGCTGTCCGAACTGAGGCGCGTTCTGAAGCCGTCGGGCAGGCTGCTGTTGCTCGAGCACGGCCGCTCGGACGAGGCCGGCGTGGCGCGCTGGCAGGACCGGCTCGATCCGGTCTGGACCGTCTGCGCGGCGGGCTGCCACATCAACCGGCCGACGCGCCAGGCGGTGGAGGCGGCGGGCTTTTCGATCGAACAGCTCGACACCTTCTACCTGCGTGGCGCCCCGCACGTCGTCGGCTTCCACTCCCGCGGGATCGCCGTGCCGCGCTGAAGCGGGCGGCGGGGCTAAGGCGTTGGCCGGCGGCGCCTTCCACATCGGGGGCAGCACTACGCGGATGTGCTGTATGGGTCCCGGATCAGGTCCGGGACACGCGTTTGTTCGCGGGGCACGGCCGGGCCCCAAAATACCGGCCGCGTGCTCCGGGCCTGACCCGGGGCCCAGGGGCGGAGCCCCGCGGCCCCCGCCTACATCGTCGTGCCCGCCCCACCCTTCGAGACGCGGCTTCGCCGCTCCTCAGGATGAGGGCTTTGAGAGGGCGCATCACGGGCCTTTGCCCCTCCGCTCCTTCCCGCGAAGGCGGGAATTCGGCAGCCGCAATTCCGTGTCCTCTCCATTCACCCGTCGTGCCCGGCAATGACGTAAAGGGCGCAGGGGCGAGGCGCAGGCTCAGCCTTCCGCATCGGGGGCTGCCTGCGGCGAGGGGCCGAATGGGTCCCGGATCACGTCCGGGACACGAGGCTGGTCGGGTGGTACGGCCGTGCCCAATAGCAAGGCTAGGTGCTCCGGACTTGATCCGGAGCCCAGGGGCGGAGCGGAAGACTCGCGCCTCGGGCCGAATTGCTGTGTTCCCTCCACTCCTACGTCATGCCCGGGCGTGACCCGGGCATCTCGTGCCGCACGCCTGAGATTGCCGGGTCAGGCTCGGCAATGACGTAAAGGGGCGCGCGCTTGGCGGAGCCGATTGCCGTATCGGTGGCAATGCCTGCCGAGAAGCCGCGCCGAGAGGCCACATGGGGCCCGGATCACGTCCGGGACACGCGTTTGTCCGAGGGGCATGGCCGTGCCCCGATCTCAGGCCGCGTGCTCGGGGCGTGACCCGGAGCCCATCGCGGCGGGTGCCGACGGCGTATCCGGTATGCGGACCGTCCTCTGGACAAATGCGATGGAAATCTACTATTAGGCGTTATCGGAAATCAGTTTCCAATAATTCGTGTGTTTGAATGCGATATTGGAAAATCATTCCAAAGGGTCCGCCTATGCTCGACCGTATCGACCGCAAGATCCTGGCCGTCCTGCAGGAGGACTGCACCATGCCCGTCGCCGAGATCGGCAAGCGGGTGGGCCTGTCGACGACGCCGTGCTGGCGGCGCATCCAGAAGCTGGAGGAAGAGGGCGTCATCCAGAAGCGGGTGGCGCTGGTGGATCCCAAGAAGGTGCGCGCCGGCGTCACCGTGTTCGTGGCGATCCGCACCAACCAGCATGCCGAGGAGTGGCTGGGGAAGTTTGCCGACGCCGTCACCGACCTGCCCGAGGTGGTCGAGTTCTACCGGATGAGCGGCGACGTCGACTATCTGCTGCGCGTCGTCGTGCCCGACATCGAGCACTACGACGTCTTCTACAAGAAGCTGATTTCGCGGGTGGCGCTGACCGACGTGTCGTCGAGCTTCGCCATGGAGCAGATCAAGTTCACCACCGCGCTGCCGCTGGAGTTCGCCGCCGAGGACGGGCGGTAGCGCGCGCCGGGATTCCGGAGACGCTCGGTCCGGCGGCACGGCCGTGGCTGATAGCAAGGCCGCATGGGTCCCGGATCACGTCCGGGACACGCGTTTGTTCGGGCGGCTCGGTCGACCTCCAATCACAGGCCGCGTGCTCCGGGCTTGACCCGGAGCCCATCTCGCGGGCCCCGGATCGCACCGCCGCTCCTTTCTTCTACGTCATGCCCGGGCGCGACCCGGGCATCGCGTGCCACACGCCCGGGATTGCCGGGTCAAGCCCGGCAATGACGTAAAGGGGGGCGCTTGGCGGAGCCGATTGCCGTAACGGCGGCGGTGGCCGCGCCGAGAGGCCACATGGGGCCCGGATCACGTCCGGGACACGCGTGTGTTCGGGTGGTACGGCCGCGCCCCAAAACCAAGGCCGCGTGCTCCAGGCTTGACCCGGAGCCCATTTCGCGCGTCCCGGATCGCAGCGCCGTTCCGTTCTGTACGTCATGCCCGGGCGTGACCCGGGCATCTCGTGCCACACGCCCGGGATTGCCGGGGCAAGCCGGCAATGACGTAAGAGGGGCGCTTGGCGGAGCCAATTGCCGTAACGGCGGCGGTGGCCGCGCCGAGAGGCCACATGGGGCCCGGATGACGTCCGGGACACGCGTGTGTTCGGGTGGTACGGCCGCGCCCCAAAACCAAGGCCGCGTGCTCCAGGCTTGACCCGGAGCCCATTTCGCGCGTCCCGGATCGCAGCGCCGTTCCGTTCTGTACGTCATGCCCGGGCGTGACCCGGGCATCTCGTGCCATCCTCCTGAGATTGCCGGGTCGGGCCCGGCAATGACGTAAAGAGGGGCTGCCGGAGCGGGTTGCCGTGCTGGTGGCAAGGCGGCGCCGGATCGAGGCGGCGTCCGGCTATTTCTGCAGGCGGGCGATCAGGCTCGAGGTGTCCCAGCGGTTGCCGTCCATGGCCTGGACGTCGGAATAGAACTGGTCGACCAGCGCGGTGACGGGCAGGTGGGCGCCGTTGCCGCGGGCCTCCTCGAGGCAGATCGACAGGTCCTTGCGCATCCAGTCGACGGCGAAGCCGAAATCGAACTTGCCGGCGGCCATGGTCGACCAGCGGTTCTCCATCTGCCACGACTGGGCCGCGCCCTTGGAGATCACGGCGATCACCTTGGCGACGTCGAGGCCGGAGACCATCGCCATGTGGATGCCCTCGGACAGCCCCTGCACGAGGCCGGCGATGCAGATCTGGTTGACCATCTTGGTGAGCTGGCCGGCGCCGGCCTCGCCCATCAGGCCGACCATCTTGGCGTAGGCCTGGATCACCGGCTCGGCCTTGTCGAACACCGCCTGGTCGCCGCCGACCATGACCGTTAGCTGGCCGTTCTCGGCGCCAGCCTGGCCGCCGGAGACCGGTGCGTCGAGGAAGCCGAAGCCCTTCGATACGGCGATCTCGTAGAGCTCGCGGGCGACGTTGGCGGAGGCGGTGGTGTTGTCGATGAAGACCGCGCCGTCCTTCATGCCGTGGAAGGCGCCGTCGGGGCCGGTGGTGACGGCGCGCAGGTCGTCGTCGTTGCCGACGCAGCAGAAGACGAAGTCGCAGCCCTCGGCGGCCGCCTTCGGGGTCGGGGCGGCGGTGCCGCCATGCTCCGCGACCCATTGTTCGGCCTTGGCGGCGGTGCGGTTGTAGACGGTCACGTCGTGGCCGCCCTTGGCCTTCAGGTGTCCGGCCATCGGATAGCCCATCACGCCCAGGCCGATGAATGCCACTTTCGCCATGTCGTTGCTCCCTGTCCCCGTGCGATGCATACGTTGCGCCGCGTTGTAGCCGATCGGCGCCTTGGTGTCAGCGATAGCCGAACTGGTTATCGCATCGCGCGCAATTCGACTAGGATCGGTCCGGCAAAACAATTGTGAGGGAACCGGATGCGGAGGCCGACATGACGGGAATTCGCCCCACGGGGATCAGGCCCTGGAGCGCGGTCGCGGCGCGGCTCGTGGACGTGGCGACCGGCAAGACGCCGGCCGACCTGGTGGTGCGCGGCGGGCGTTGGGTGAACGTGCACTCGCGCGAGGTGATCGCGGCAACGGACGTCGCCATCGCCGCCGGCCGCTTCGCCTATGTCGGCCCGGACGCGCGCCACACGGTGGGCGAGGGGACGCGGGTGATCGAGGCGGACGGGGCCTACATGGTGCCCGGCCTGTGCGATGGGCACATGCACGTGGAAAGCGGCATGGTGACGGTCACCGAGTTCGTCCGCGCCGTACTGCCGCACGGCACCACATCGATGTTCGTCGATCCGCACGAGATCGCCAACGTGCTCGGCCTCAAGGGCGTCAAGCTGATGCACGACGAGGCGATGGCGATGCCGTCGAACGTGTTCGTGCAGATGCCGAGCTGCGTGCCGAGCGCGCCGGGCCTGGAGACGGCCGGGGCGGAGCTGGGGCCCAAGGACGTCGCCGAGGCGATGGCGTGGCCGAACATCATCGGGCTCGGCGAGGTGATGAACTTTCCCGGTGTCGCCAGCGGCGACGAGACCATGCTGGGCGAGATCGCCGCGACCATGGGCGCGGGCAAGACGGTGGGCGGCCATTTCGCCTCGCCGGACCTGGGCGCGCTGTTCCACGGCTATGTCGCCGGCGGGCCGGCCGACGACCACGAGGGCACCCGGCTGGAGGATGCGGTCGCGCGCGTGCGCCAGGGAATGCGGGCGATGCTCCGGCTCGGCTCGGCCTGGTACGACGTCGCCGCGCAGATCAAGGCGGTGACCGAGATGGGCCTCGATCCGCGCAACTTCATCCTGTGCACCGACGACAGCCATTCCGGCACGATCGTCAACGAGGGACACATGAACCGGGTCGTGCGCCACGCGATCGCGCAGGGCTGCAACCCGCTGGTGGCGATCCAGATGGCGACCATCAACACCGCCAGCCATTTCGGCCTGGAACGGGAGCTCGGCGCGATCGCGCCGGGCCGGCGCGCCGACATGATCCTGACCTCCGACCTGCCGAGCCTGCCGGTGGAGACCGTCATAGCGCGCGGCCAGGTGGTGGCGGAGGGCGGGTCGCTGACGATCGACATCCCGGCCTACGACTATCCGGATTTCGCCCGCGACACGGTGAAGCTCGGCAAGACGCTCATGGCGGCGGACTTCGATATCCCGGCGCCGGCCGGCGCCAGCGAGGTGACGGCGCGGGTCATCGGCGTCATCGAGAACCAGGCGCCGACGAAGGCGCTGGAGCGGACCCTTAAGGTCGAGAACGGTCTGGTCATCGGCGACATGGCGCAGGACGTCTGCCAGATCGCGCTGGTCGAGCGGCACCGGGGGACCGGTGCGGTCACCAACGGCTTCGTCTCCGGCTTCGGCTACACCGTGCCCTGCGCCGTGGCGAGCACGGTGGCGCACGACAGCCACCACATGATCGTGGTGGGCACCGACAAGGCCGACATGGCGCTGGCCGCCAATCGCGCGGCGGAGGTCGGCGGCGGCATCGTCGTCGTCGCAGGCGGCCGGGAGCTGGCGCTGGTGGAGCTGCCGATCGCCGGCCTGATGTCGAACGAGCGCGCCGAGGTCGTCGCGGCCAAGGCCGAGGCCATGGTCGCGGCGATGCGGGCGTGCGGCTGCACCCTCAACAACGCCTACATGCAGCACTCGCTGATGGCGCTGGTGGTGATCCCCGAGCTCCGGATCTCCGACAAGGGGCTGGTCGACGTCACCACGTTCGAGATGACCGACCTGTTCGTGTGAGGTCGTCTCGGAGAGGGCGAAACCCGAGGCGGCTGAATCGCTTGCGGCGCGGTCCTGAGGTGTTGATTCAAGCGGAGGGCACGATCAGGCCGGGGCGCCGCCGCCTCAGGACGCCATGCGCAGA
Organism: Microbaculum mangrovi; assembly: GCF_051390635.1. Lineage (NCBI taxonomy): Bacteria > Pseudomonadati > Pseudomonadota > Alphaproteobacteria > Hyphomicrobiales > Tepidamorphaceae > Microbaculum > Microbaculum mangrovi. The sequence continues at coordinate 239,446 of NZ_JBPODT010000001.1, read as the reverse complement.
TGGCGCGTCAGGCGGCGTTCCAGCCTGTCCCAGACCCGGCGCAGCGTCTCGACGATGATGAGATAGAGGATCGCCGCCCACAGGTAGACCTGGAAGTCGAAGGAACGGGCGAAGGCGAGGCGGGTGGTACCCATCAGGTCGAAGACGGTGATGACGCTGGCGATCGCCGATCCCTTGATCATCAGGATGATCTCGTTGCCCAGCGGGCGCAGCGCGACGATGTAGGCCTGCGGCAGGATCACCTTCCAGTAGATGGCCGGCATCCGCATGCCCATGGTCAGCGCCGCTTCGCTCTGGCCGCGCGGCACCGACAGGATGGCGCCGCGCAGGATCTCGGCCTGATAGGCGGCGGTGTTCAGCGTGAAGGTGAAGATCGCGCAGTTGAAGGCATCGCGGAAGAACCACCACAGGCCGACCGATTCCAGCGACGGGCGGAACTGTCCGGCGCCGTAGTAGACCAGGAACACCTGGGCGAGCAGCGGCGTGCCGCGGAAGAAGTAGACGTAGCAGAAGCTCGCCGCGTTGAGGACACGGGATTTCGAGATGCGGGCGAGCGCGACGGGAAAGGCGAGGAGGCCGCCGAGCGCGATCGAGATGACGACGAGCTCGATCGTGACGAGGAGGCCGTCGAGCATGCGCGGGCCGTAGCGGGCCATGAGGTCGAAGTCGATCATGCCGCTCTCGTCTCCCCGCGCGCCGCGCGGCGCTCGATCCAGATGATGCCGAAACTCGAGACGATCGAGAACAGCAGGTAGATGGAACAGGCGACGGCGTAGAAGAAGAACGGCTCCTTGGTCGCGCCGACGACGACGTTGGTCATGCGCAGCAGGTCGTTGAGCGCGATCACGGAGACGAGCGAGGTGTCCTTAAGCAGCACCAGCCACAGATTGGCGATGCCGGGCAGGGCATAGCGCCACAGCTGCGGGAAAATGACCAGGCGAAGCGTCTGGAATCGGTTGAGCCCCAGCGCATGGGCGCCCTCGATCTGGCCCTTGGAGATCGCCCGGAGGGCGGCGAGGAAGACCTCGCTGGAAAAGGCGGCGAAGACGACCCCGAGCGCCACCATGCCGGCGACGAAGCCGTTCACCTCGACATAGGCGTCGGTGAACAGGCCGATGACCTTCTGCAGCAGGATCTGGCCGCCGTAATAGATGATGAACAGCGTCAGCAGCTCGGGCAGGCCGCGGAATACGGTGGTGAAGGTGCCGCCGAGGGCCTGAAGGACGCGCGAGTCCGAGTTGCGCGCCAGCGCCACCAGGAACCCGATCACGAGACCGAACGGCAGGGTGGCGACCGCCAGCCGGATCGTCAGCCAGGCGCCGGCCATGATCTCGTCGCCCCATCCCTCGGGGCCCGGTTGAAGAAGCTGAAAAAGGTCCGTCATCACCCCCCGACCAAACGCGTGGCCTCCCGGACGAACAAGCCCCGGCGACGCGGGGCGCCGCCGGGGCCGGACTGATTTTCAGGCGATCATCATGCCCCTAGTAGATCGAGAACGGGAAATACTTATCGTTGATCTTCTCGTAGGTCCCGTCGGCGATGATCGCGGCCAGGGCCTCGTTCATCATCTTCTTGAGGTCCTGGTCCTCCTTGCGCAGCGCGATGCCGGCGCCAGAGCCGAAGTATGCGGGATCGGTCTCGGGCTCGCCGACGAACTCGCAGCACTTGCCTTCCTCGGTGTTCTCCAGCCACTCGTACAGGACCACAGAGTCGGCCAGCACGGCGTCGAGGCGGCCGTTGGCGAGGTCCATGTTGGCCTCGTCCTGGGTGCCGTAGAGCTTCAGATCGGAGTCCGCGCGCTCGCCCTCGAGGAAGTTGGCGTGGATGGTGGCGGATTGCGCGCCCAGGGCCTTGCCCTTCAGGGCCTCGGCCGAGGTGTCGGTGACCGCGGACTCCTTGCGGGCGATGAAGCGGGCCGGGGTGTGGTAGTACTTGTCGGTGAAGTCGACCTGCTTCTTGCGTTCCTCGGTGATCGACATCGAGGCGACGATGGCATCGTACTTGTTGGCGAGCAGGGCCGGAATGATGCCGTCCCAGTCCTGTGCGACGAATTCGCACTTCACCGCCATCTTGTCGCAGATCGCCTGGGCGATCTCGATGTCGAAGCCCTGAAGCTGGTTGTTCGTGTCGTAGAAGTTGAATGGAGGATAGGCGCCCTCGGTGCCGATACGGACCGTGCTCCAATCCTTCGCTGCCGCTCCGCCGGCAAAGGCCAGTGCCGTGGCTGCTACGGCTATACGCAGGAATTGACGCATAGTGTTCCCCTGTTGGTTGTTGATGCGTTTCCAGTAATGTCCATCCGCCGGGTCGGGCGGTTACTTTCATCTTCCCATCATTCTTCATGCCCGCGCAACAGGGTTGGGTTCGACAGGGCCTGTCCGTCTAAACCCTTCGATGGAACATCGAAAGTAACGGTTCAACACGGCGTCGCCGCCGTGCTAATGTCGCTTCGCACCTGCAAAAAATGCGGATTCTTGGGAATTCCGGAATGGATTTTCGCCGTCGACAGTTCCTGAAGGCTGGTTTCGCCGCGGGCGCAGCCTTTGCCGGCTCCGCGCTCGGAACCGGCAGGAGCGTGGCCGCCCAGCCCAAGGCGGCCCGGCAGGTGCCCGGAATCTACCGGATCGCCGTCGGCGATATCGTCGTCACCGCGATCCTGGACGGCTATGTCGACCTGGGGACGAACATGTTCCCCGACGCCACGCCCGACGAGGTGGAGCGGCTGCAGCGCGCGAGTTTCGCGCCCGCCGGCGACACCGTACGCGCCTCGGTCAACTGCTTCGTGATCAATACCGGCGACACGCTGGCGATCATCGACGCCGGCGGCCGCGATTTCCTCGGCCCGACCATGGGCGACATGCCGCGTGGACTGGCCGCGGCCGGTATCGATCCGGCGAATGTCGACGTGGTGATCGCCACGCACATGCATCCCGACCATATCGGCGGGATCGCCACGAAGAACGGGGCGGCGGCGTTCGCCAACGCGCAGCTCGTCGTCTGTGGCGACGATTGGGATTTCTGGATGAGCCCGGAGAATCTCAACAACGCCGCCGAGGTCGCCAAGCCGTTCTTCCACGCCGCCCAGGCGGCCGCCACGCCCTATGCCAAGACCGTCCGCAAGATCGGCCCGGACGAGGAAGTGGTCCCCGGCATCCGCTCGGTTGCGCTGCCCGGACACACGCCGGGCCACACCGGCTACATGGTGTCGTCGGGCAACGACACGCTGTTCGTCTGGGGCGACATCGTCCATTCGCCGATGCTGCAATTCCCGCATCCCAACTGGTCGATCGCCCTGGATACCTCGCCGCAGAAGGCGATCATGACCCGGCGCAAGGCGTTCGACATGGCCGTGGCCGACCGGTTGATGGTTGCCGGCATGCATCTGCCCTATCCGGGCATCGGCCACGTGGTGCGCAGCAACGGGTTCCGTTTCGTTCCCGCCGACTGGGTCTACACGCTCCAGGCGCCCTGAGCCGGGTTCCTCTGAAGGCTGATCTTTGGCGGCCGTTTCCAGCGGTTCCGGAGGGAGCGGCTCCGGGTCGCGGGCGGCTGTCTGGTATTTGCACCGGCGTTCCTTGCCGGTGGCCGTGGTGCTGATCCCGCCCCATCCTGTCCCGCGTATCCTTCTCAACCGACGACCCGGCGCTTTTACGGAGATTTGCCTGTCGTTTAGGATGGTTGCCGAATTTTTCTCAATTATCAGGAAATTATCTTGATAAAGAAGATTGATTCGCTAATTTATCCGGCATGGATGAGATCGACCGCAAGATTGCCGAAATACTCCAGACGGACGGGCGGGCCGCCAGCGTCGACATCGCCTCGGCGGTGGGCGTGTCCACGTCGACGGCCAACGAGCGCGTGCGCCGCCTCGTGGCGAACGGCACGATCACCGAGTGGCGCGGGGTTCTGAACCCCGAGAAAGTCGGCGCCGCGCTGTGCGTGTTCGTGTTTCTCGACCTGGCCTATGACGGCGAGGCCGAGGCCTGTCGCGCGCTCATGGCGTTTCCCGAGGTGCAGGAGCTGCATCACATCAGTGGCCAGCACTCATACCTGATGAAGGTGCGTGTCCGGGATACGAACGCGCTTCAGCAGTTCCTGCAAAGCAGCGTGAAACCGCTGCGCGCCGTCCAGAGAACGGAGACCATCGTGTCCCTGGACGCGCTCAAGGAAACCACCGTGGTGAAGATTTCACCGGACGCTCTCGAAAGCTGATCACATGGAAATCCTGCTCAAGGGCATCGGCGTCGGCTTCGCCGTGGCGGCGCCGGTGGGGCCGATCGGACTGCTTTGCATCCGCCGCACGCTGACGGACGGCCGGGCGGCCGGTCTGGCGTCCGGCCTCGGCGCGGCGACCGCGGATGCCGTCTACGGGCTTCTGGTGGCGGCCGGGTTCGCGGCGACCGGCGTGCTGCTGAGCTACGCGACGCCGCTGCAACTCGGCGGTGGCCTGCTGATCGCCCTGCTCGGGGCGATGTCGATCCGAGGGTTCCTGAAAGGCCCGGCGGTGGACAGCGCGCGGGAGGTCTCCACGCGCGGGGCGGTGATCCCCGCCTACGGCACCACGTTCGCGCTGACGCTCTCCAACCCGATGACCATTCTGGCCTTTGTCGGGCTGATCGCCGGTCTCGGCGCGTCGGCGGCGGACTCGTCCTCGGCGGGCTCGCCCTCGGCGCCCTACTGGCTGGTGGCGGGCGTATTCATCGGGTCGGCGCTGTGGTGGCTGTTCCTGGTCCACCTGGCGCTGGCCGCCCGGACGCGGATCACGCCGCGCGTCACACGCTGGTTCGATCTCGTCTCCGGGCTCGTGCTGGTGATCTGGGGGCTCTGGATCGCGAAGGGGGCACTATGACCACGCCACGCCATATCGCGCTGGTCGGCTGCGGCTTCACCGGCACGACCGCCTTCTACCAGCTGGTCGACCGGTATCCCGTCGAGAAGATCACGATCTTCGAGGCGACCGGGGACTTCGGGCCCGGCTATCCGTACCGCACGGACGAAAGCCGCGACTACCTGATCAACAACACCACGGACACCATGTGTCTGGTGGCGTCGAACCGGCGCGCCTTCGTCGACTGGCTCGGGACGCGGCCCGATCTTGCGCCCGACCTCGACGAGAAAGGTCACCTGCCGCGCCCCGTCTACGGCGAATTCCTCAAGGACGCGGTCGCGGCCACCCGGACGAATGCCGCGATCAAGGGGATCGCCGTGGAGCTGATCCCCCACGCGGTATCGGATATCACGGAGACCGACGGCGGCGTCACGCTCACCTGGGCGGGCGGGACCACGGTCGCCGACGTCGCCATCCTGACGACGGGCCGCGCGGTGGAGTATCAGCCGTTTCCGGCACCGCCCGCGGGCGGCGCACGCTATCTCGCAAGCCATATCGGCAACGCCGACTTCGAGGCCATCCCGCCGGACGCCACGGTGCACATCATGGGGGCGTCGCTGAGCGCATACGATGTGCTGAACCGGCTGTTCGCGCCGTCGACCGGATGCCGGTTCGCGCGCGACGCCGACGGCGCGCTGACATTCGTGCCCGGAGCGAACCAGAGGCATGCGGTGCTGTGTTCGCGCAGCGGGCGCCTCAAGGGCGCGCAGACGCGAAACGGCGGGGCCGTCACCCGAAACGCCTTCACGCCGGCGCGCATCCGGGCGCTGGCCGGGGCGGGGCAGCTCGATCTGGCGGCACTGCGCGACCTGGTGATCGACGATGCCGCGGCCAACGGCGTGACGCTCGATACCGCCGGCCTGATGGATCCCTATCGAGACTGCGATAACGCCGACGCGCTGACCGCGCGGGCGGCGGAATTCCTGGCGCACGCCATCCGTCTGGCGGATAGTTCCGATACAGTGAACTTCCTGGTCGATTTCCTTGGCGACGCGCAGGTCGATCTCTGGGACCTCTTTGCCGAGCGCCTGCTGGCCGCCGAGGACGAACGGACCTATCGCGACGCCGTCGAGACCGCGGTGCTGTGCTATGCCGCGCCCTGTCCGGTTCCGACGGCGGAAAAGATCCTCGCGCTCATGAAGGCCGGGCGCCTTCGCATCCTCAAGGGTGCGCGCGATGTCGGGCTGGATGACACCGGCGCCTACACGATCCGTCACGACTTCGGATCGGAGCGCGCCGACATCCTGGTCAACACGATCGGCGCGGTGAACCGCGACGTCGCCCACCCCGAGCAGGACGGCCTTACCCGCGCGCTGGCGAAGAAGGGCTATTTGCGGCCCTATGCGCGCGACGGGATCGCCTTGCCCGGGGCGGACGTCGACATGGCGAGCTTTCGCGCGACGGGGGCGACCAACATCTATGTCGCCAACATGATGCTCTGGGGGCCGGGCTTCTTCACCAGCTCGGCGTTCATGATGGCGACCATCGTCGAGCGATTGCTGGCGCGGATGTTTCAGGTCGGCGCCACGGCACGAGGCTGACCGCCGGTCCCGCCGTCAGGGCCGAAACGGGCGTTTCCCTGCCGGTTGGCGTTTTCTTAAACGGCTTGCCCTAGGGTCGCCGGCGATATCGCGGCATCCGCGCCGCCTGCCATCGCGCCACGGGGAACCGCCATGTTCGAACGCCTTGCCAGAAGCTGGGACCTCGTCCAGGCGAGCGCGGCGGTTTTGCGCGACGACAAGGAGCTTCTGATCCTGCCGGTGATCTCGGGCCTCTGCTCGCTGATGGTGATGGCGGCCTTCCTGCTGCCTGCCTACCTGACCGGGGCGCTGGAGGCGATCGCCCGGGAAAGCCAGGATGGCGGCATGCCGGGGGCCGGTATGACCGCCGAGATCTACGTCGCCGTCTTCCTGTTCTATATCGTCCAATATTTCGTCGTCTTCTTCTTCAACACCGCGCTCGTCGGGGCGGCGCTGCTGCGGCTTGGCGGGCACAATCCGACGCTTGGCGACGCGCTGGCGATCGCGACCGCACGGATCGGCCAGATCGCCGGCTACGCGGCGGTCTCGGCGACCGTCGGCGTGCTCCTGCGGATGATCGCGGAACGGTTCGGCTTCCTCGGCCGGATCGTCGAAGCCGTGTTCGGCCTCGCCTGGACGGTATCGACCTTCCTGGTGGTGCCGATCATCGCGGCGCATGGCGTCGGCCCCATCCAGGCGGTGAAGGAAAGCGCCTCGCTTCTGCGCAAGACCTGGGGCGAGAACCTCATCGGCAATGGCGGCATCGGGCTGGCGGTCACCGTCGTCGTGATGCCGGTCGCGTTCATCGGCTTCGGCGCCATGCAGTACCTGTTCGCCCAGCCGGGCATGGCGCCCGCCGCCATCGTCGTCGCCGGGATTACGGTGCTGGCGCTGGCCGCCATCACCATCTTCGCGGCGGCGCTCGGCGGGGTCTACTCGGCGGCGCTCTACCTCTATGCCGACGGCGGCACGACCATGCGCGGCTTCGACCGCTCGCTGCTCGAGGGCGCGTTTACCCGCAAGACGTAAGGGGCGGACGGCTCAGCGCGGCGGCAGGCCGGCCTCGCCGAAGGGCAGGAAGCGGACGCGATCGCCGCGCTTGACGGCGGTGACGTCCTCGGGGATCTCGATCAGCCCGTCGGCCTCGCGCAGCGAGGTGATCAGGCCCGATCCGTCGCGCGGATACTTGGCCACGCGCCGGACGCCGCCCGTTCCATAGCCTGAGCCTCCGTTGGGGCTTCCGGCGGGATCGTCGATCATCAAGCCTCGCAGGAATTCGCGCCGATCCGGCTTCTTGTCGGCGATCTCGAAATCGGCTTCCAGCACGACCCGCCTGGGCTCGCGCCATGTCGCACCGCCGAGCGCGAGCAGCGCCTGGCGCACGTAGAGCACGAAGCAGACGAAGGCGGCGACCGGATTGCCGGGCAGGCCGAGCACCACGCAATCGCCGATCTGGCCCATCGCCATCGGCCGGCCCGGCTTGATGGCGAGCTGCCACATGTGGCGGTGGCCGAGCTCGCTCAGGGTGGCGATGACGTGATCCTCCTCGCCCCGGCTCGCGCCGCCGGTGGTCAGTATCACGTCGTGGCTGGCCGCGGCGTCGGTCAGCGCCGTGCGCACGGTCCCGGCCTTGTCGGGCAGGACGCCGAGATCGCTCACCGCGACCGGCAGGGTGGACAGCAGCGCCGACAAGAGCGGCCGGTTGGAATCGTAGACGGCCCCCTCGCGAAACGCCGCGCCGGCCTCCAGGATCTCGTCCCCGGTCGACAGGATCGCCACCTTCAGCGGCGCGAAACAGGAAACCGCACCGGCGCCGGTGGAGGCGATCGCACCGATCTCCTGCGGCCTGAGAATGGCTCCGGCCGCGACCAGCACGTCGCCGGCCCGGAGGTCCTCGCCGGCCCTGCGGCGGTTGGCGCCGGGCTTCAGGCCGGGCGGGATCACCACGAAATCCCGGCCGTCCTGTTCGTGCGGCTCGCAGTCCTCCTGCATGGCGATGGTATCGGCGCGCGGCGGCATCACCGCGCCGGTGAAGATGCGCGCGGCCGACCCGACGGGCAGGGGGCTGTCGGCGGGATGGCCGGCGGCGATGCGCGTCGATATCGGAAAGAAGCCGCCCGTCGCCTCGTAGTCGGAATGGGCGAAGGCATAGCCGTCGACGGCGGAATTGTCGGCGCCGGGGACCGGGCGCGGCGCGGCGACGGCCTCGGCGCAGATGCGGCCGAGCGCGCTGGCGAGCGAAACCGGTTCGGGGGCCGTGACCGGCCTCATGCGCTCGCGCAGGATCGACAGGGCCTCGTCGTGGCGCAGCCGGTCCCTGTCGTGCAGGAAGCAATCGTCAAGCAGTTTGCGCGGCGGCATCGGCTCTCGGCTTGGGCAGGGCGTGATAGGCGGCGATGAAGTCGGCGATCTCGGCGACCGCGTCGAGATCGAAGCGCGGCAGGTCGCCGGTTCCGCCCGCATGTTCGGCGGTATTGTCCGTGGCGATGGCGACGATCATCGGATCGGTCGGGGCGAGCGGGCCCTTGTCGTGGCTCTGCTGCCGGCGGCACTCGATCTTGGGATGGCGCTCGCGCTTGTAGCCCTCGACCAGGATCAGGTCGGCGGGGCCGAGGCGGGCGACGATCTCGTCCAGGCTCGGTTCCCGGTCGGCGGCATCGTTCGGGCGCAGCTCGTGCATCAGCGCCCAGCGCGACGCGGAGACGATGGCGACCTCGGTGGCGCCGGCCTCGCGGTGGCGGAAGGAATCGGTGCCCGGCACGTCGATGTCGAAGGCGTGATGGGCGTGCTTGATCGAACTCACCCGGTAGCCGCGGCGCGCGAACTCCGCAATCAGCCGCGTCGTCAGCGTCGTCTTGCCGGAGTTCTTCCAGCCGGTCACACCGAAGATCGGGGTCATACGGGCTCCCCGGCAACGGCCGCCTCGAGCCTGGCGGCGATCGCCTCGGCGGTCGCCATGTCCTCGGGCGTGTTGACGTTGAAGAACGGGTCGACCTCCATGCCGTCGATGGCGGTCCTGCCGAAGATCACCTCGACATTGGGATGGCGGTTCACCCAGACCAGCACCTTGCGCAGGTCTTCGTCGCGGACCGCCTTTTCCAGATCGTCGGCGAGCGCCACCGGCCACAGGCCGAAGACGGGATGCACCCGGTCGCCGGATTTCGCCAGCGCGATCATGCCGTCGTGGTGGCCCGCCGCGGCGACGAGGCGGGCGACCATATCCTCCGGGAAGAACGGGGTGTCGGTCGCCGCCGTCACCACCCAGCGCGCCTGCGGGCACTGTTTCGCGGCCCAGCGCATGCCGGCGAGGATGCCGGCCAGCGGCCCGGCTGAGCCTTCCACCGGATCGCGCGTCACCGGCAGGCCGAACCCGGCGAAGCGGGCCGGGTCGCCGTTGGCGTTGATGACCACGGCGCCAACCTGGGATCTAAGCCGCGCGATCACATGGGATAGCATAGACTTGCCGCCCAGCGTCTGCAGGCTCTTCTCGTCGCCGCCCATGCGCCGCGACAGCCCGCCCGCCAGCACGCAGCCGACCGTGAGTGCCGCTTGGCCCGTGTTGTCGTGCAGCGCGGTCTCGTCGTGGCGGGAAACGATGGTCATGCGGGAGCCCCTGAAATGGTCTTGCGATTTCGCTTCGGGCCCCGGATCCCCTCCGGGGCGCAAGTGCCATTGCATTTCGTCAGCCATGCTGTGCGACCAGCCGCGTGCCCCCAGCGTGATACGGGACGCTGTCTGGTCGTTTTGTGCGATGAAACGGTTCGGTTCACTCGCCGGCCTCCGCGAAACTGCCCTTGCGGCGGTGCTTCGGTGCCTCGTCCTCGACGGTATCGGGATCGAGATCGAAGTCGATGCGATGGTCGCCGGACAGCGCGAGGAAGCGCTTGCCCCGGGCGCGGCCGATCAGCGTCAGGCCCGCCTGCCGCGCCAGCTCGACGCCCCAGGCGGTGAAGCCGGAGCGCGACACGAGGATGGGGATGCCCATCATCACCGTCTTGATGACCATCTCGGAGGTCAGGCGGCCGGTGGTGTAGAAGATCTTGTCGGCGGCGGGCTCCTTGTTCAGGAACATCCAGCCGGCGATTTTGTCGACGGCGTTGTGGCGGCCGACGTCCTCCATGTAGACCAGCGGCCTGTCCTCGCGGCACAGCACGCAGCCGTGGATCGCGCCGGCGGCGAGATAGAGCGAGGGCGCGGTGTTGATCTTCTTCGTCAGGCCGTAGAGCCAGGACGTCTTCAGCACGGCGTCGGCGGGCAGGCTGACCGTCTCGAAGCTTTCCATGACATCGCCGAAGACGGTGCCTTGGGCGCAGCCCGAGGTGCGCACCTTCTTCTTCAGCTTGTCCTCGTAGTTGGTCCGCCGCTTCGTGCGCACCACCACGACGTCGAGATCGTCGTCGTGCTCGATGGCGGTGATCTCGTCGTCGGGCAGGAGCATGTTCTGGTTCAGGAGATAGCCGACGGCGAGCAGGTCGGGCCTGTCGCCGATCGTCATCATGGTGACGATCTCCTGGGCATTCAGAAACAGCGTCAGCGGCCGCTCGTTGACGACGCGCGTCTCCACGCGCGCGCCGGTCTGGTCGATCCCGGTTACCGGCGTGGTCAGTTTCGGGTCGTCCGGATCGGGCCGGACCAGAAACTCGTCGCTCAAGGCGTCGCTCCGCTGGTTGTTCCGCCTTCTGACATAGCCTCCGCCGCGCCTGTTTCAAAGCGTCGCGTCACGTCCGGCCTTTCCGGCAATCTTTCGGGGACCATTTGACCCGTAACCCCGTCCGATTACATAAGGCGCACAGGGACGCCGGCGACAAGCGGGCACAAAGACCAACGAAAGGAAGCATGATGGCGTTGACCAAGGACGCGGTTCTGGGCGAGCTCTCGCGGGTCAAGGGACCCGACAGGACCGGCGACATCGTCTCGCTCGGGCTCGTATCGGAGGTCGTCATCCAGAGCGGGCGGATCTATTTCGCCATCTCCGTGGATCCGGCGCGGGCGCAGGAACTCGAGCCGATGCGGGCGGCGGCCGAGAAGGTCGTCGCGGAGATCCCCGGCGTCGAAAAGGTGATGGTAACGCTGACGTCCGAGAAGCACGGCGGTGCGTCCGGCCCCGCACCGGCCGCCGGGCCGGCCGCCGGGCCGGCCGGCGGCCCCGGCGCTGCCCCGCGGGGTGGACCGGGCGCCGTGCCGCCGCCGATGGCGGGGCGCGCGGGCGGACCGGGGGGCGCTCCGGGCGGCCATCAGCCGAGGCCCGCGCAGGGCGTTCCCGGCGTGAAGAACATCATCGCGGTGGCCTCGGGCAAGGGCGGCGTCGGCAAGTCGACGACCACGGTTAACCTGGCGCTCGGCCTGCAGGCAATCGGGCTCAAGGTCGGCGTGCTCGACGCCGATATCTACGGGCCGTCGCAACCGCGCCTGCTCGGCGTTTCCGGCCGGCCGGAGCCGGTGAACGGAAAGACGCTGAAGCCGCTCGAGGGCTACGGCATCAAGGTCATGTCGATGGGCTTCCTGGTCGAGGAGGACACGCCGATGATCTGGCGCGGGCCGATGGTGATCTCGGCGCTGACGCAGATGCTGCGCGAGGTGCTTTGGGGCGAGCTCGACGTGCTCGTCGTCGATATGCCGCCGGGAACGGGCGACGCCCAGCTTACCATGGCCCAGCAGGTGCCGCTCGCCGGGGCGGTGATCGTGTCGACGCCGCAGGACCTGGCGCTGATCGACGCGCGCAAGGGCATCAACATGTTCCGCCGCGTCGACGTGCCGATCCTCGGCATCATCGAGAACATGAGCTATTTCATGTGCCCGAGCTGCGGCACGCGCTCCGACATCTTCGGTCACGGCGGCGCGCGCGAGGAGGCGGAACGCCTCGGCGTCGAGTTCCTCGGCGAAGTGCCGCTGCACATGGATATCCGCGAGAAATCGGATTCCGGCCGGCCCGTGGTGGTGTCCGACCCGGACGGTCCGCATGCGCAGATCTTCAAGGACATAGCCTTGAAGGTCTGGGCCGAGATCGAGCGGGCCAAGGGCGCCGCCGGCCGCCCGGCGCCGCAGATCGTCATGGAGAGCTGAGGGCAGGCTTGCCCGAGATGCCCGGGGCACGCCCGGGCATGACGTGGAGTGACTGGCCCCTTTTCACGTCATCGCCGGGCTCGACCCGGCGATGACGTCCGTATGCCACTACGCGGGGATGCCCGGGGCAAGCCCGGGCATGACGTGCGCGGCGGTGAGAAGGTGACCGGGGCACGCCTGGGCACGCGGCGCGAGGCCGGTTCCCCCCTTTCACGCCATCCCAGGACTTGATCGGCGATCCCGGGCGGGTCAGCGCGGGGTGGCGGTGTAGATGCGCACCGGATAGGGGCTCAGCAGCGCGATCCGGCGATGGCTGGATGGTGGCAGTTCCAGCGCCTTGAAGGTCGGGCTTTCGCGGAACGCCATAGGGTTGCGCGGGTCGACCAGGACGAGCGTCACCCGCGCCGTGCGCGCGTGCTCGGCAAGGCGGGCGGCCATGCGCGTCATCAGCCGCTCCGAGAACGGATCGAACATCCAGACCACCAGATCGCCCTCGGGCAACGGCGCGTCGAAGGCGTCGTCGAGGATCAGGTCGACCTCGCGGCAGCGCATGTGCGCGCGCGGCCAGTGGCGCAAGTTCAGCTCGGCGTCCTCGTGCAGTTCGCGGGCGAACTCGACGCCGACGATGTGCTGGAACGGAAACCGGGCGGCTTCGAACAGCACGCGGCCGCGGCCCGAGCCGATGTCGAGGAACGTCGTGTGCTCGAGCGGATCGGGCAGGCACTCTTGCACCCCGGACAGCACCCATTCGACGAGCCGGCGCGGCGTCGGGCGATAGTCGTTGCCGTGCGCGGCGTTCGGGCCGACGACGTGCAGGTCGCGCAACGGCGTCTCGACCGCGGTATCCGCCTTGTCGAGCGTATTGCCGCTGCGATCCAGCAGCAACCGGTGCAGGTGGCGCAGGGCCGCGCGATAGGGCGACAGCGGCGGCGCGTCGATGCCCTGCGGCGCGGGAAGCGGCGTCTGCTCGCGGATTTCCGGCGTCGGCGGTTCGGACCGCGCGGGGGGCGGCGGCGCAGGCGGTTTGGATTTCGCGACAGCGGGGGCGGACGGTTCCGCCGGTGTCTCGGCCTTGTCCTTCGATGCCGCGTCTTCGGCGGTTTTCCTGGTCGTCTTCGCCGGTGCCGCGCGTTTTCGCGTCGTGGCCTTGCGCTTCCGAACCGTCTTGGGCGCCTTTTCCTGAGCCGCGTCCGCAGCCTGATCCGGCGTTTCGGCCGGCGTGGCGGTGGCTCCTGAGACCTCGGCCTTGGCGGGTTTGGCCGGCGCGGGTTTGGCTTTCGCGGTCTTGGCTTGCGCGGTCTTGGCCCGCGATCGTTTGGCGACGGGCTTCCTGGTCGCCGATTCCGTGCCTGATTTCGGAGACGCCGATTTCGCGCCTTCTGGCTCGCCGTCCGACGTCTTTGCGGCGGCCTTCCTGGAAGCGGCTTTCTTCGGGGTGGCTTTCTTGGGTGCGGCTTTCTTAGGAGCCGCCCTTTTCGCGGCGGTCTTCTTTGGGGCCGTCTCCCCGCGGGTACTCGACGTCCTCGTCGGCTTCGCCGGGGACTGCTCCGGTGCGGCGTCCGCGTCGGCGCGAACGACGTCCGCCGCTGCCGTCTCCGGTGCGCGGTCTTCGTCCGGTCGCGTGTCGCCCGGATGCCTGTCCAGTGTTTCGGAAGCCATGGCCTCGTCTTAGCGGATTCTCGGAACGGGGTGCTATGTCCCGATCGAACGCGGCCTAACTATGACAAAACATTTAATTTTTTGGCTTATCGCACCAGTTCGCGCATGGCCTCGTCGAGCCCTTCGAGGGTCAGCGGGTACATGCGGTCGGAGAACAACTGCTTCATCATCGCGATCGAAGGCGTGTAGTCCCAGTGCTGCTCGGGCACCGGATTGAGCCAGACGGCGTGCTCGTAGATGCCGAGCAGGCGCTGCATCCAGACGGCGCCGGCTTCCTCGTTGAAATGCTCGACCGAGCCGCCCGGCTGCGCGATCTCGTAGGGGCTCATCGAGGCGTCGCCGACGAAGATCACCTTGTAGTCGGCTGGGAACTTGTGGAGCACGTCCCAGGTGGGCGTGCGCTCCTGCCAGCGGCGGCGGTTGTCCTTCCACACCGATTCATAGAGGCAGTTGTGGAAGTAGAAATACTCCATGACCTTGAACTCGGTGCGGGCCGCCGAGAACAGCTCCTGCGAGGTCTTGATGTGCCAGTCCATGGAGCCGCCGATATCGAAAAAGGCGAGCACCTTCACCGCGTTGCGGCGTTCGGGACGGAATTTCAGGTCGAGCCAGCCCTTGTCTGCGGTCTGGCGGATGGTGCCGTCGAGATCGAGCTCGTCGGCCGCGCCCGTGCGGGCGAACTTGCGCAGGCGGCGCAGCGCCACCTTGATGTTGCGGGTGCCGAGCTCGACGGAATCGTCGAGGTCCTTGAACTCGCGCTTGTCCCACACCTTCACCGCGCGGCGGTGGCGGCTCTCGTCCTGGCCGATGCGGATGCCTTCGGGATTGTAGCCGTAGGCGCCGAACGGCGAGGTGCCGGCGGTGCCGATCCACTTGTTGCCGCCCTGATGGCGGCCCTGCTGCTCCCTGAGACGCTCCTTCAGCGTCTCCATCAGCTTGTCCCAGCCGCCGAGCGCCTCGATCTCGGCCTTCTCCTCCTCGGTGAGGTACTTCTCGGCGAGTTTCCGGAGCCATTCCTCCGGGATCTCGGCCTCGATACCGTCCGACATCAGCTCCAGGCCCTTGAAGACGTGGCCGAAGACCTGGTCGAACTTGTCGAGGTTGCGCTCGTCCTTCACCAGGCAGGCGCGGGACAGGTAGTAGAAGTCCTCGACCCGCTTTTGGGCGAGGTCGCGTTCCAGCGCTTCCATCAGGGTGAGATACTCGCGCAGGGTCACGGGCACGCCGGCCTGCTTGAGCTCGTGGAAGAAGGTAACGAACATGGCGCCCTGTCGGTACGAAGACGATCGGTGCGGACCATAAGCCCGATCGCGCCGTCGTCCAAGCGCCCGCTGCTGCGCTGCAAAAAAAGCCGGAGCGGCGGTGCCGCCCCGGCCGAATTGCTCAGGCGCCGCCGATCAGGGTTCGACGACGTCGAAGACGACGTGCAGCACGGCTCCGTTGCGGTGGCGCTTGCGCTTGGGTTCGAGGATCATCATGACGTCGAACTGTCCGGGGCCGAAATCGGTGGCCATGTAGGACTGCTTGCCGGGCGTGTTCGGATCGGCGTCGATATAGTCCTCGTAGAACGCCAGGTTCTGCGAGTTCTGGCTGACCTGGGACGTTCCCTCGTCGTCGCCGATCTCGACCGTGGACTTGGTCACCCAGCCATAGCCGTTCCGCTGGCCCGTCGGGCTGTTGGTTAGCTTCTTCAGCCGCAGCCAGAGATACCGAACCTTCGGGGACGGATCGGTGTCGATCAGCAGCCAGCCCCGATAGTCCTCGAGGTCCGGGTTGCCGCCGTTCAGCGCCGCATCGTAGGAGTAGGCGAAATTCCAGCGCGCCCGCCCGGTATGGGTCGAGGGAACGCCGTTGGCTGGATCGGCGACCTGGTGGCCGGCGGGAACCACCACGTGCACGATGCCGTCGCCGTCCACGTAGTTCGGCGGGATATCGTAGCCCTGACGGTAGTGCGCCTTGATCGCCAGTTCGATCCCGGCCCTGTCGAACCGGCGGATGACGAAGTTCGTGGCCGGGATGCCGGTGCCGGCGTACATGGTGCCGACGGCGCCCGGGTCCTGGGCGGTGATGTCCAGGTCTTCGGTCAGATAGGTATCTACGTTTTTGGAATAGTGCCCATGATCGTTATGGGCTTTACGCCGACCGGCCTCGGAATCGGCTGTAAGCAATACAAAAGAAGCAGCGATTCCGAGAGACAATGCGAACTTGAGCGCAGTTTTCATCTGTTGTCTCCCAAGAAGTTTGCCGGGAGACGATGGCATGATTCCCCTGCGTCAGGCCACCAGAGGTGGCAGGGCGCCGGATACTCTATTTGGCCGCGAGGAACATCAGGTCGGCGGAGACGAAGTCGTCACTGCCGGCTTCGGACATGGTGCGGCCGACGATGCGGAAGCGGGTGTTCTCGGGATCGACGACGAGGGTGGACACCGCGCGACCATCGGTCTCGAAATCGTTGTGGCGTACCTTGAAGACCAGCCGCCTGCCATTGCGCAGTCCCGTCAGCGGCGGGCTCTTGGAGCCGAGCGAGTCCTGCCACACGGCTGAATAGTAGCCCTTCACGGGATTGTAGGTCAGCGAGACCTTGAAGGTGCCGGTGAAGCGCTCGCCGCCGCAGCGTCCGCTCAATTCCAGCTGGTCGTCGCCGCGCAGCGTGCCGTCGACGCGGCAGACCAGCTTTTCCTGCGGGGCGTTGCCGGCGGTGCGGACCGCTCCGGTGCCGCGCCATTCCCCGGTGAACCCCTTGAGGAAGCCGTTCTCGCCGGCTTGTGCGCCGGGGACGGCGAGCGCGAAAAGGACGGCAACAGCGGCCGAAAGGCGTGAAACGGAGCGGATCATGCGGGTTTTCTCATCCAAACTCGCGGCGCTTTTGTGACGGCGGCGAATCGATAGGCGGCGAAATGTGCGCGCCAAGTACTTAAATGGCCCATCGGCGGGGGGATCGTCAATCGGCCTTTGCGGCGGCCTTGCCCTTGTCTCCGGAGCCGGCCACCAGGGTCGACATGACGTCGGAGATGCCGGGCGGGCTGTTGGCGAGCCAGGGCAGGGGGCGGCAGACGTCGAGCGCGGCCAGGCCGACGCGGGCCGTCATCATGCCGTTGATGACGCCTTCGCCGAGCCGGGCCGACAGGCGCGCGGCCACGCCGTGGCCGACGAGCTGCTGGACCAGGCTGTCGGTCATGGCGATGCCCCCGGTGACCGCGAGATGGGCGATCGACAGCTTCAGCAGGCGATAGAGGGCAAGCCCGGACGGACGCCCGCCGTAGAGCATGCCGATGCGGCGCACGAGGCGCACCGTCTCGATCAGCACATAGGCGATGTCGACGAGGGCGCGCGGGCTGATCGCTGTCACCACCGAGACCCGGCCAGCCGCGCCGGTGATCAGCGTCCGGGCCTCCGCGTCCATGCGGGTCATCAGTTCCTTCTCGGCCAGCCGCAGAAGGTCGCGGCCGTCGATGATCTCGCCGGCATGCTCGCTGACGGCGGTTCGCGCCCGGGCCGTCTCCGGCCGGCGGGCATAGAGCGCGACCGTCTCGCGGACGATGCGGCGCGCGGCGTCGCGGTCGTCGTCGGCGGCGGCCGCGTCGGCATCGGCCCGCAGATGGGTGACGCGGGACAGGCGCATGAGGCCGGCGATCTCGCGGCCGACCACCACCAGCAGGGCCAGGGCGGTGAGGCCGGCGAGGCCGAGCGCGATCCAGCCGAGCACGTCGTTGCGGGCGAACAGGCCGGCGACGAAATCGGTGATCCAGATGCCGACGGCGAACGAGAGGAGGGCGCCGAACGCACCGAAGAACAGCTTGCCCCAGGCAAAGCCGCGCCGCGGCGCGGGCGGTACCTCGACAAGCGCGCCACCGGTGTCCGCCGCGAAGGCGTCCTCGGCTTCCGGCGTGAGGACCGCCCTGGGCTTCGTCTTCGCCCTGGCGCGTGACGTCGCGCCAGGGGTCTCGTGCGGGGCGCCCGGGTCCTCGACCAGGACGGCGGCGTCGGACAGCCTGAATGCGGCCGGGCGGCGGATCTTCTTGTCACTCATGCGAGCCGGTCTCCGATCAGGAACTGCAGCGTCCGGTCGAGCCGGATGTGGGGCAGCGACAGCGACAGGCCTTCGGCGGTGCGCTGAAGGGCCGGCGGGCGGAAGCGCACGAAGCGATAGGCCTCGGCTTCGTCCTCGGAAACCGATTCAGGGACTTCGAAGATTGATTCAGGGTGTTCGAAAACCGATTCCGGATCTGCGGGTAAATCCCCGGGAAATATGGCGATTTCCTCCTTGCCGTCGAACGTCTCGCCGTCGACGCGCTGGCCCTTCTCGGGCGTGCCGACGATGCAGTCGAGGCTCTCGCGCCCGCGCCTGACGGTCGCCTCGCGGGTGGCGCGGACGGAGGCCAGGGCGACCACGTCGACCTCGGCGCCGGCGAAGGCGGCGCGCGCGGCGGCGGTCTGGACGAGGCGCGACAGGATCGCCTCGAGCCGGTCGTGGCTGCGGTGGTGCAGGTGGTCGGCCTTGGTGGCGGCAAAGACGATCCGGTCGATGCGGCGGGTGAGGATGCGCGACAGCCAGCTCGCGCGTCCGGGCCGGAAGCAGGCGAGGATCTCCGACAGGGCGGTTTCCAGGTCGGCGATCGCCGAGGGGCCGGCATTCAGGGCCTGCAGCGCGTCGACCAGCACGATCTGGCGGTCGAGGCGGGCGAAATGATCGCGGAAGAACGGCTTCACCACCACGGACTTGTAGGCCTCGTAGCGGCGCTCCATCATCGCGGCGAGCGTATGCCGGCCGGCGCGGGCGTCCGGGCGCAAGTCGAGGGGCGCGAAGGTGAGCGCCGGCGAGCCCTCGAGGTCGCCGGGCATCAGGAACCGGCCGGGCGGCAGGGCGGAGAGCGAGAAGCGCTCGTCGCGGCAGGCGCGCAGATAGGTGGTGAAGAGCTCGGCGGCCATGCGGGCGGCGGTCTCGTCGTCGGGACTGTCGGGATCCAGCGTCTGAAGATGGGCGTGCCAGTCGGCCGCCAGCCGCGATCGCGGCGCCACGCGCGACTGCGCGATCGTGCGGGCCGACCAGTCGGCGTAGCTCTGGTTCAGGAGCGGCAGGTCGAGCAGCCACTCGCCGGGGTAGTCGACGATATCCAGATGCAGCTTGCCGGGGCCGACCCGGCTGCCCCAGAAGGTGGCCGACTCGTATTCGATCGTGACCCTGAGCTCGCTGACCCGGCGCGTCGACTCCGGCCAGTGCCGGTCCTTGCCGGTGAGCGCCTCGACATGGGCCTCGTAGTCGAAGCGGGGCACGTCGTCGTCTGGCTGCGGATCGAGATGGGCGCGCGACAGGCGTCCCTCGGCCATGGCGTCGAACACCGGCAGGCGGCCGCCGTGGACGAGATTGTGGACGAGGGCGGTGATGAACACCGTCTTTCCCGAGCGCGACAGGCCGGTGACCCCGAGCCTCAGCGAGGGGGCGACGAGGCCGCCTGCGAAATCGATGAGATTGCCGACCGCGAGCCGGGCCTCGTCGGCGATGGACGTTCTGGTCACGCTGCGCTCACTGCCGGTCATTCCCGTCAGCAATGTAGGAGCGATGGCTCGCTTTCGAAATAGCGGGTCGGAAAACGCTTCTATTTCAATCTTCTACGTCGAGCATCTTGGGCGTGCAGAAGGCGGTCAGGCGGCCGGAACCGGGGCCGATCTCGTCCCAGCGCGGGCCGTCGAAATCGATGACGGCGAGCGCGCCGGTCGGGTATTTTTCGCGCATCAGCGTCAGCGCCCGGGCGTCGCCGGCCGGCGCCAGCACCATCGCCACTTCTTCCATCGCCGGGTTGTGGCCGACCAGCATCAGCGTGTTGGCGGTGCCGCCGGCCATCCGCGCGGCGGTCAGATAGCCCTCGGCGTCGGCCTCGTAGAGGCGGCGGAGGAATGCCACCTCCATGTCGGAGGCCATGTGCGGCAGCATCAGCGCCAGGGTCTCGCGGGCCCGCTGGGCGGTGGAGCAGACGATGCGCTGCGGCAACAGGCCCTGCTGCACCATGAACTTCGCGATCGCGGGTGCCGCGGATCGCCCGCGGCTGTTGAGCGGACGGTCGAAATCGGCGCGGCCGGGTTCGGACCAGGACGACTTGGCGTGGCGGAGCAAAAGCAGGCGGGGCATGGGATCGGGCTCCGGGGTCAGGCGATCTTGGAGAAATCGGGCTTGCGCTTTTCCATGAAGGCGGTGAACGCCTCGCGCGCCTCGGGCGAGGACAGCTGGGCGGTGAAGATGCGCACTTCCTCCAGGATCCGCGCCTCTAGGGCGGCAACGTCGCCCTTCAGGAGCCGCTTGGACTCGCGCATGGCGGAGGGCGGCTGCGCGGCGATACGGGCGGCGACGTCCATGACGTCGGCCTCCAGCGCCTCGGGCGCGACGACATGGTTGGCGATGCCGAGCTCGACGGCACGCGCCCCGTCGAAGGGATCGCCCAGCATGATCAACTCGGCGGCGCGCACGTGGCCGAGCAGCCGCGGCAGCAGCAGCGTCGAGCCGGCTTCCGGCACCAGCCCGAGATTGACGAAGGGCAGGCGCAGCTTCGCCCGCGCGGTCACGAACACCATGTCGCAGTGCAGCAGCGTGGTGGTGCCGATGCCGACCGCGTCGCCGTCGACGCCGGCGATGAGCGGAACGGTCGAGCGGGCGAGCGCCCTGAGGTAGCGCACCACCGGCGCGTCCTCGTCGTGCGGGGGACGCGACAGGAAGTCGCCGATGTCGTTGCCGGCGCAGAAGGTGCCTTCGCTGCCGAGCAGGACGATGGCGCGCACATCGCGGTCCGCCTCGGCGCCGGCGATCGCATCGGCCAGCGCGGCGTACATGTCGACGGTCAGGGCGTTCTTCTTGTCCGGCCGCGCGATGCGGACGACGAGGACGTGGCCCTCGCGGCGGCTCTGGATGTGGTCGCTCATTTCGATTTCCCGGTTGTATCCTTCCGGCGGCTTGCCGAAGGACGCTGCATACCATAACCAGCCGTCCCAGTGACGTCAGCCAGCGTAGCGCGCGCGAGACTGTAGATGACCGATCCAGCCCACATAGACAGCTTTTATGCCGCGACCATGACGGAGGCGCCGGCCCGGCCGCCGCTGGCGGGGAAGGCAGAGGCCGAGGTCTGCGTGATCGGCGGCGGGCTCGCGGGTCTCACCACCGCGCGGGAGCTCGCCGCCGCCGGACGCTCGGTGGTGCTGGTGGAAAGCGCGCGCGTCGGCTGGGCGGCGTCCGGCCGCAACGGCGGTTTCGTCTCGCCGGGCTATGCCGAAGGCATCGACGCGATCGAGGACAAGCTCGGCTACGAGCATGCAAGGGCGCTGTGGGACCTGTCCGTCGAGGGCGTGGACTATGTGCGCGGGGCGATCGACGACCTGAAGCCGGCGGGCGTAGACCCGGTGCCGGGCTGGCTGAAGGTGATCCGCTACGACGACGCGGAGGGGCTGAAGCGCCGCGCCGAGACCATGGCGACCCGCTACGGGCATCCGCGGGATTTCTGGCCGACCGAACGGGTGCGCGAGACCCTGAGGACGAACACCTACTTCCAGGGGCTGCACGACACGACCGCGTTCCATATCCATCCGCTCAACTATGCGCTGGCGCTGGCCGCCGACGCCGAGGCGAAGGGCGCGCGGATCTGCGAGGGGACGCCGGCGCAGCGGCTCGATCGCGGGCGTGCCGGCTGGATCGTCGAGACGCCGCGGGGCACGGTGTCGGCGCGCCACTTGGTGCTTGCGGGCAGCGCCTATCCGCCGAGGCTGTGGCGGCAGATCGACCGGGCGGTGCTGCCGGTCGCGACCTACGTGATCGTCACCGAGCCGATGGCCGACCGTCTGGCCGAGGCGATCCGGTTTGGCGGCTGCATCGGCGACACCCGGCGCGCCTCCGACTACTACCGGATCGTCGAGGATGGCCGGCTGCTGTGGGGCGGGCGCATCACCACGCGCCGCTCCGAGCCGGCGCGGCTGGCGGAGATGCTGAAGCGCGACATCCTGGCGATCTATCCGCAGCTCGGCGACTTCCGCGTCGATTTCGCCTGGGGCGGCCTGATGGGGTACGCGGTGCACAAGATGCCGCTGATCGGGCGCATCGGCGAAGGCCTGTGGGCCTGCACGGCGTTCGGCGGGCACGGACTCAATACCACGGCGATCGGCGGCAGCCTGATCGCGCGCGCCATCGCCGGCGGCGACGACACCTGGAAGCGGTTCAGGCCGTATCGCCCGCTGTGGGCCGGCGGATCGCTCGGCCGTGCGGCAACCCAGTTCATATACTGGAAGTTGCAATTTCTCGACGCTCTGGAAGAGCGCAGAGCCCGTCGCGGCGACGGGTCCGCGTGAGTTCGGCCCGGGGACGGGGGCGTCGGGATCTCGTCTTTTTGCCGCCTAAAATCCGTAATCGATACAATTCTAGTTTTATAAACACGAACTTTTTCAGTTTCTGACGCTACGTAGCTAACTCCGGGGCGAGGACCACCAGACGATCGGCACGGGAGCAAAATAAACGTGGCGTCACTTGGATCTGCGGCGGGACAACCGGAAATCGAAATTTACTTTGATGGGATTGAAAGGCGGACCGTCTTCGCCGAGGTTCGGGACCTGCTCGACGACTGGCGTCATGCCGCGCGCGAGGACGGGGGGCTGCCGCGTCGGGACCGGTTTGCCAGGCACATCGTCGGGCCCGCCGGCGTCAACCTCATGCTTCTGAACGCCGAGAACGGCGACTTCCGCTTTGAGGTCGTCGGCGAACAGGTTTCCGCGCTCTTCGGCCACGACCCCACGGGGCGCCTGCTGGGCGAGATGCCGTATCCCACCGCGCGGGCCTACATGCCGCGCTACAAGTACTGCGTCGAGACGGGCGCGCCGACATTCACCGTCCAGCGCAAGGTCAGTTTCGGCATTCCCGGCGCCAGCGAGCGGCTCTTGCTGCCGCTGCGCCAGGAAAACGGCAACGCCGGGATGCTCGTGTACGTGCGGTCGCGGGCCGACAACTACGACCTGATCCGCGCGGTCTTCAACGCCAGCCAGCACGGCGTCCTGGTGGTTTCGGCCGCGCGCGACCCCATCGGCGCGGTCGACGATTTCGAGATCACGGCGATCAACAGTTCGGCGGCGGCGCTGTTCGGCGACGACCCGGTCGATCTGGTGGGCAAGCGGCTGAAATCGGTGCTGCCGCTCGCGGATCTCGAAAGCGTTTGGCCCGATCTTCTCGCGAGCCTGGAGACCGGAGTCACCAGCGTCTACGAGTCGCTGGAGGCGTCGGGCGCCCGGGGCGGCGTCTACCGTATCAGCAGCGCCAGGGTCGGCGACGGGCTGGCGATCACCATCTCCGACCTGACGCAGCTGCAGAAGACCATGCAGACGCTGGAGACCCAGCATGCGAGCCTGGTCAAGGTGAACGCGGAGCTGCGCTCGGAAGTGGCGCGGCGCCGGCGTCTGGAGGCCGAGCTCAAGCAGCTCGCCGAAACCGACCCGCTGACGGGGATCGCCAACCGCCGCCGCTTCATCCAGTCCATGACCGATTGCCTGGACGGGGCCGACGAAACGGCGCCGCAATCGGCGCTGATCCTGTTCGATATCGACGATTTCAAGGCGGTGAACGATCGCTACGGCCACCCGGCGGGAGACGGCGTTCTTCGTGAAATCGCCCGGATCGTCTCCGGGCATTTCGGCGACGACGCCGTGTTCGGTCGCCTCGGCGGCGAGGAGTTCGGCGTGTTCCTGCCCGAGGCGCGTGACGACTACGGCTGCCAGATCGCCGAAACCCTACGCCGGATCATCGCCGAGACGGAGCACGGCAATCCCGGTCGGCCAATCAAGGTGACGGCGAGTTTCGGGGTGACGACGATTCAGCCGCCCTGCGATGTCGAGACCCTGGTGGCGCTGGCGGACGAGGCGCTCTACGCCGCCAAGTGGCAGGGCCGCAACCGGGTCGAATGCAGCTGCGCCGTCGCGCATGCGCTCGATGCGGAAACTGGCTGACCGGTAAAGCAAAGACGCCGGGCCTCGGGGCCCGGCGTCCGGTCTCGTCGGCCTACTGGCAGAACCGCTTCTGGCCGCTGTAGGTCGTGTAGTAGCCCGTATTCGGGTCGAACGAGCGATACTTCGACGAACAGTACTGGTACCAGGCCGGCGTCCAGGGCTGCATGCCGCCGGCAGGCTGCGCCGCGCGCTGGTTCATGCAGTTGTAGTAGGCGGTGTCGTAGGCGTTCTGGTAGCGCTGGGCGTGGGTCGCAGCGCCACCCACGGCGCCGGTGCCGCCACCGATCAGGGCGCCCGTGCCGGCTCCCCTGCTGCCACCGATGATGCCGCCGATGATCGCGCCGCCCACCGCGCCCACCGCCGCGCCGCCGAGCACCTCGGTGCCGGAGGAGACGCGCTTGGCGTAGTCGCGGGCATAGGCGTCGCAGCTCGCGTGCGACTGGGCGGCGGCATTGCCCGCCATGCCCAGCGAAACGAGCGCGGCGCATGCAATCGTTGCAAGTCTGGTTTTCATCTGCTGGTTCCTGTGGTTCTTCCGCCAATGCGTTCCGATGGACTCGCGTTTCTTGCCATGGCGTCGCGTTTCGGTGCGTGCCGCCATGACCGGGACGCGTTTTCCGGTCCCGGCGAGACCGTGGCTATCGTACTGGAAGACAGGTGTCTATCCAAACGATTCGAGGCCAACACGGGCGGCCCGTGCGGCCGTCGCATGCCCGATTCTTCTACACCGAAAACGGAAAGGGACCGCGGTCGAACCGACCGCGGTCCCGCTTCGGCCGGACGGCCGATAGGTCAGGGAAGCAGAACCGTATCGATGACGTGGATGACGCCGTTGGACTGATCGACGTCGGCGACGGTGACGGTCGCGGTATTGCCCTTCGCGTCCATGATCTTGACGGCGTCGCCGTCGAGCATGGCGGTCAGGGTGGCGCCCTGCACGGTCGTCAGTTCCGCCTTGCCGCCCATCGCCGCGATCTTGTCGACGAGGGCCGACGCGGTCACGTCACCGGGAACCACATGGTAGGTGAGAACGGCAACCAGCTGGTCCTTGTTGTCGGGCTGGAGCAGCGTTTCCACGGTGCCGGCGGGCAGCTTCTCGAAAGCCGCGTCGACCGGCGCGAAGACCGTGAAGGGGCCTTCGCCCTGGAGCGTCTCGACCAGACCGGCGGCCTGGACGGCGGCGACAAGGGTCTTGTGGTCCTGGGAGGCCGAGGCGTTCTCGACGATGTTTTTCGACGCATACATCTCGGCACCACCGACCATTTTGGCGATCGAGGGCGTCGATACGGCGGCGGCGAGCGCCAGGCCGGCAATTCCGAAGACAGCGTACTTGAACGGTTTCATGTCGTTCTCCCGTAACCGTGGTTGACCTCTCGTGGAGGATTGGCGGGAGCTACGCATCCATTCGGCCGGCGGCCTTGTCGCCGCCGTTCAAGTTCGTGTGAGCCGGACGTGATTCAGAGGTTTCCCCGGCCGGGTGGCCCCGATCCGACGAGGAAAGGGGCTAGTTGCCGCCGCGCCGCGTCATAAAGGCCAGGCGCTCGAACAGGTGGACGTCCTGCTCGTTCTTGAGCAGCGCGCCATGCAGCGGCGGGATCAGCTTCTTGGGATCGCGCTCGCGCAGTGCGGTCTCGTCGATGTCCTCGGACAGCAGGAGCTTGATCCAGTCGAGCAGCTCGGATGTGGAGGGCTTCTTCTTGAGGCCCGGCACGTCGCGGATGTCGTAGAAGATCGACAGCGCTTCCTGGAGAAGGCGCTTCTTGAGGCCGGGGAAGTGGACGTCGACGATCGCCGACATGGTGTCGGGATCGGGAAAGCGGATGTAGTGGAAGAAGCACCGGCGCAGGAAGGCGTCGGGCAGCTCCTTCTCGTTGTTGGAGGTGATGACGACGATCGGGCGGACGCGCGCATGGATCATCTCGCCGGTCTCGTAGACGAAGAATTCCATGCGGTCGAGTTCCTGCAGCAGGTCGTTGGGGAACTCGATATCGGCCTTGTCGATCTCGTCGATGAGAAGGACGGGGCGCTGCTCGGCGGTGAAGGCATCCCAAAGCCGGCCGCGGCGGATGTAGTTGCGGATGTCGTGGACGCGCTCGTCGCCGAGCTGGCTGTCGCGCAGGCGGCTGACGGCGTCGTACTCGTACAGGCCCTGCTGGGCCTTGGTCGTGGACTTGATGTGCCATTCCAGCAGCGGCACGCCGAGGCTGTTGGCCATCTCGTGGGCAAGGACCGTCTTGCCCGTCCCGGGCTCGCCCTTGACCAGCAGCGGGCGCTCCAGCGTGATCGCGGCATTGACGGCGATCCGCAGATCCTCGGTGGCGACGTAGCTTCCAGTACCCTCGAAACGCATTCCGGCGGCTCCCAAATCCATTGCGCGGCAACTGGTAGCGCAGTTCCGACAATGCGGCTACCGGCGCGCGGCATTTTTTGCCGCAGCGGGGAATTTCTTCCGCATCGGATGCGGAACCGCCGACCGGGATTCTCGATAAGTCCTTGAATTTATTGGGGGCGGCATGCTGGCACGGCGATTGCTGCCCGTGCCAGCGGATGGGTGCGGCCAGTTGGGCCGAACTCCGCGTATTTCATCGGAGGAACGAGCTATGGGTATCTATGGGGCGCTGGCAACGGCGGTGTCGGGGCTGAAGGCGCAGTCATTCGCGCTCGAGCACGTGTCCGGCAACATCGCCAATTCGCAGACGATCGGCTTCAAGCGGACGGAGACGACGTTCGCCGATCTGGTGCCGGATTCCCCGTACTACAAGCAGCTCGCCGGCGGCGTTCAGGTATTCACCCGGGCGACCAACAACGTGCAGGGCGACATCCGTGCCGCCGAGGTGCCGACCTTCATGGGCATCAACGGCGACGGCTTCTTCATCGTCGAGCAGCGCGCCGACATGGCCGACGGCAACCCGGTGTTCGGCGGCGTCGACTACTTCACCCGCCGCGGCGACTTCGAGTTCGACCGCAGCGGCTACCTGGTCAACGGCGCGGGCAACTACCTGAAGGCGATCCGCGTCGACCCGCAGACCGGCAACCTCGTCGGTAGCCTGCCGGAACCGGTGCGCATCACCAACGACTTCCTGCCGGCCCAGGCCACGTCGCAGATCGACCTGCGCGCCAACCTGTCGTCCTATCCGATGACGACCGCCGCGGATCCGGACATCCCGGACAGCGAGCTGCTGAATCCGGCCGACTACAACAACAACCCGACCGCGGGCGCCGACGGGCTCATCCAGGGCCAGGACGTCTCGACCTTCCTGGACCAGTCGATCTCGGGCAGCGCGATCACCGTCTACGATTCCGCCGGCGCTCCGGTGAACATCCAGATGCGCTGGGCCAAGGTCGACAACACCAACGGCGGCGGCTCGGACACCTGGAACCTGTTCTATCAGGTGGATTCCAACGCGACCGGCACCGACACCGCCTGGCTCAATGTCGGACAGGACTACGTCTTCAATTCCTCCGGCCAGCTCACGCCCGATATCGCGCAGGTGAACCTGACCGGCGTGACGGTGAACGGCGTGAACGTGGGCGACATCACCCTCAAGCACGGCGTCAACGGCATCACCCAGTTCGCCGACTCCAACGGCAACGCGCAGGTTACGGAGCTCAGGCAGAACGGCTATGCCGCCGGCGAGCTGGTCGGGGTGTCGATCTCGGAAGCGGGACGCATCGTGGCGAGCTACACCAACGGCCGCACCGTCGATCTCTACGAAGTGCGGCTGGCGTCCTTCAATGCCGAGAACCGGCTGCAGAAAATGGACGGCGGCACCTATGCGGTGACCCAGGACTCGGGCCCGGCGATCCTCGGGGCGCAGGGCTCGATCATCGGCGCCTCGGTGGAAAGCTCGAATACCGACATCGCCGACGAATTCACCAAGCTGATCGTCACGCAGCAGGCCTACGCGGCCGGAACCCGCATCGTCACGACCAGCAACGAGATGCTCCAGGAAGTGCTCAACATGATCCGCTGAGGCGGATCGCAATCACGGGCCCGGCACCGGCCGGGCCCGATCGTTCCCCGTGATCGTTCCCTAGGAGGCGGCAGGCACAATGGGTCTCTACGGCGTACTCGGATCGGCGCTTTCGGGCCTGCGGGTGACACAGGCCGGGCTCGACGTCGTCTCGCGCAACGTCTCCAACGCCGATACCCCCGGCTATACCCGCAAGACGCTCGAACGCTCGACGATGGTCGTCGGCAGCAATGTCACGGGCATCCGCATCGGCGACATCGTGCGCGACGTGGACTCGCTGGTGCAGCGGCAGTTGCGGCTGGAAAACAGCGGCGCCGGGTATGTCCGCATCCTCAAGCAATACTACGACCAGCTCGACCTGATGCTGGGCGAGCCCGGCTCAGCGAACGGGATCGACACGCTTTTCAACACCTTCCGCTCGTCGATGGAGGCGCTGTCGACCAGTCCGGATTCGTTCATCGCGCGCGAGCAGGCGCTGCGCGACGCTCAGGTTCTCGCCGGCAACCTGAACCAGTTGTCTTCCGACATCCAGGCGATGCGGCTGGAGACCGAGCGCGGCATCGGCGACGCGGTGCAGCGGGCCAACGAGCTGCTCGGCAAAATCGCCAAGATCAACATGGATATCGGCAGCCGCGACCAGCTCGAGTCGCCGCCGGCGGACCTGCTCGACATCCGCGACGGCTATATCTCCGAGCTCAGCGAGCTGATGGACATCCAGGTGCTGGAGCGCGAGCGCGGCACCGTCAGCATCATGACGAA
Organism: Microbaculum mangrovi; assembly: GCF_051390635.1. Lineage (NCBI taxonomy): Bacteria > Pseudomonadati > Pseudomonadota > Alphaproteobacteria > Hyphomicrobiales > Tepidamorphaceae > Microbaculum > Microbaculum mangrovi. The sequence continues at coordinate 210,617 of NZ_JBPODT010000001.1, read as the reverse complement.
GTCGGGCACGATGCTGCTCGACCTGTTGCCCGTGGAGCTGCAGTTCGATCAGCGCGGCACCATGACGCCGCAGTCGCTCTACTCGGCCGACCCGGCCGAGCGCGGCGCCGGCACGATCCGGATCGTGTCTCAGAACGGCGCGGTGCTCGATCTCATCGAGAACAAGCAGATCCGTTCGGGCAAGATCGCGGCGCTGCTGGAGCTGCGCGACGAGTTCCTGGTCGATGCCCAGGCGCAGCTCGACGTTCTCGCCGAAGCCCTGGCGCGCTCGCTGTCGGAGCGCAGCGTCGACGGCACCGCGACCACGGTGGGCAGCCAAAACGGCTTCGAGGTCGACCTGACCGGGATTCAGTCCGGCGACCGGGTCAGCCTGACGCTGGCGACGGAGCCCGGCGGGGTCGAGCAGACCTACACGATCATCCGGGTCGACGACCCGGCGAGCCTGCCGATCGACAGCAGTGTCACGGCCGATCCCAACGACATCGTCATCGGCGTCGACTTCTCCGGCGGCTACGCGTCCGTCGCGGCGCAGCTCAACGCCGCGCTGGGCGCGCAGGTCAACGTCTCGGCGCCGGGCGGCAACGTGCTGCGGTTCCTGGACGACGGCGATGCGACGGCGAGCTCGACCGGCTCGCTCTACGGTGCCGACGGCTCGACGCTGAACCTGGCCGGGCTAAACGGCGAGGCGCTGACGATCAATGTCAACGGCGTCGACAACGTCTTCAATTTCGGCCCGGCGACGACAGGGCAGGACCTGCAGCAATGGCTGGACGGTCTTCCCGGCATCGGCGCGACGATCACCGCGGGCGACCTCGTCATCACCGGCGATACCCCCGCCGACGGTTTCGCCATCACCTTCTCCAATCCGTCCGTCGGGACGGCGACGGGGCTTTCCGAGGGCTCCTTCAACACCTCCGCCATCACGTCCGTGGGCGCGTCGATCACGAACACGTCGCTGGATGGCAACGGGCTCGGGATCCCGCTCTTCGTCGACGGCACCAACCCCTATTCGGGGAGCCTGGAGGGAACACCCCAGCGGATCGGTTTCGCCGGCCGCATCGCCGTCAACGCGGCGCTGCTGGCCGACAACACGAAGCTGGTCCAGTACGGCGCGGGGATCGAGATCGGCGATCCGTCGCGCCCGCTCGACATGCTGCAGCGCCTCACGCAGATGCAGATCACGTTCCCGGCGGAGACGAAGGTGGCGGGGTCGACGCCGTATACGGGCACGGTCTCCGGTTTCGTCCAGCGCATCATCTCCTATCAGGGCGCGCTGTCGCAGGACGTCAGCCAGGCGGCCGAAGCCCAGGAAACGGTGGTTGCCCAGCTCGAGGAGCGGTTCACCTCGCGGTCGGGCGTCAATATCGACCAGGAAATGGCCCATCTGATCGAGCTGCAGACGGCCTATCAGGCCAACACCCGTCTGATCACGGCGTTCCGTGAGATGATGGACCTTCTGATGAGGATGTAGACGGCATGAGCGTTCCTCCCCTGTCGAAGTCTCTCGGCTGGACGCGCGGCATCATCGAGTCGCGCGAGAAACTGTTCGATCTGCAGCGCCAGTTAGCCACCGGAAAGAAGGCGGCGACCTACGGCACGCTCGGGCCGGACCGGACGCTCAGCATCGCGATGCGGTCAAGGACCTCCATCACCGACGCCTACAAGTCGACGATCCAGACGATCTCGCTGCGCATGAATGTGATGACCCAGGCGATCGACCGCTTCAGCAATATCGGCCGCGAGATCCGTACCGACGCGATGGTGCCGGATTATGTCCTGACGGACGGAAACCGCTCGTCGACCCAGCTGCGGGCCGAGGCGGCGCTGGACGAGGCGCTGTCGCTGCTGCGTTCCGAGGTCGGCGGCCGCTACCTGTTCGCGGGGCGCAGGACCGATGCGGAACCGGTCGAGCCGACGCCGGCGATCATGGACGGCGCGGGCGCGCGCGCCGGCTTCAAGCAGCATCTGTCGGAGCGGATGCAGGCCGATATGGGCGCCGACGGGCTCGGCCGTCTCGTCGTGCCGGTTCCCGCGGCCGCGGACGTCGCCATTTCCGAGGACGTCGACGGCAGTCCGTTCGGCTTCAAGATCGTTCAGCTCGCCACGACCCTGACCGGGACGACGGCGACGGGGCCGGCCGGCGTGCCGCCGCAGGCGACGCTGTCCTTCTCCGCGACGCTGCCCGAAGCCGGCGAGACCGCGCGCCTGACCCTATCCATGCCGGATGGCACGGAGACGGTCGTCGAGCTTACCGCCGTCGCGGCCGGCGAGGGCGGGGACCCCGGCACGTTCGAGATAGGCGCCGACGAGACCACCACGGCCGCGAACTTCCAGGCCGCGCTCGTTACAAGCCTTGAGACGGAGGCGGCCACGGAGCTGCGGGCCGCGTCCGGCTACGCGGCGGCCGACGACTTCTTCAACATGGACGACGCCAACCCGCCGCAGCGCGTCGACGGCCCGCCGTTCGACACGGCCACGGCCCTGCGCGACGGGACGCCCGCCGACACCGTGTTCTGGTATGTGGGCGACGGCGACCTGACGAGCGACTCGCGCTCGACGGCGATCGCGAGGATCGACGAATCCATCTCGGTCGCCTACGGCGCGCGCGGCAACGAGGAGGCGTTCCGCTGGACGATCCAGAATCTCGCGGTCCTCGCGGCGCAGACCTTCGATCCAAACAATCCCGACGTCGAGCGGGAGCGCTACTCGGCGATGACAAGCCGGGTGGTGAGCAACCTGTCGTTCCCGGACAAGCGACAGACAGTCGAAGCCATCTATGCCGAGATCACGACGGCGCAGTACGTCTCCGGACAGGCCGATGAGCGCCATACGGCGACCAAGGCCACGGCCGTGCAGCTGTTGTCGGAGGTGGAGGTCGCCGACCGCGACGAGGTGGCGGTGAAGATCCTGCAGCTACAGACGCGGCTGGAGGCGAGCTACCAGACGACCGCGGTGCTGTCGCAGCTCAGCCTCGTCAACTTCCTCTGACGCCCGGGTCTCAGCGGCGGGTCCTGCCGCGTTTGCAGCGCTGACGTCGTCTGCCTTCCGAAACGAAAAAGGCGGCCACCAGGGCCGCCTTGCGATAGATCTTCGGAGAAGGAAAGCGTCGATTTTCCCGACTTCGGCGCATTCTACAGCTCCCCTATGGCTGGGACCGTATCAACTCGTGGCGCGCAGTCCGGCGGCCAGCTCGCGGTTGATCGAGATCAGCGAGGGCACCTTTTCCGGGCGCGGGTTGGTCTGAAGATCGATGGTCTGATTGAAGATGAACAGCGACAAATTGGCGATGTTCTGCTTGACCTGATGCGGAAGCGGGTTTTCCGGCTTCGTGGCGGAGGTGGCGAAGATTGTCCAGAGGCGGCGGTTGAACGTCAGTGCCTCGTCCAGCTCGGGCTTCCGGTTCGGCCAATCGTCGCAAACACGCTGGAGCTTTGCCGCGGCTTTTATGAGCAGGTCTGCCTCGAGATCACGCGGGCTGCTCGTTTTCTGGGCTGTGCTGGCGTACAGCTGCGCCGCCGAATTTTGCATGTTCCAGTAGTTCCTCTTCGTACTCGATTAGCGCCTTGGCTTCGCGAAGAGCTTTGTAAAGAAATCCGGTTAAGATCTGATTATTGATCCGGTCCACGTAGGGCAGGGTGCTTGGTGCCGCCCGGACCACGTCGTTCACCAGTTCGAAGTAGATGTCGTGGCGCGCCTGGGTCTCTCCGTCCAGGTACATGACCTGTACGGCAAGGTAGATCCGCTTGGCCGGCGTGTCGGCCGATTCGGGCGTCAGGATGTCCTTTTCCCGCAGGATGGGGATGTCGCCTTCGATATATAGCCGGGAGCGTTGGCCGCCATTGGTGATCACGGCGGTGCCGAGAATAAACCGTTCGCCGGGCTTCAGCTCGACCTTGAGTGCCATCGTCGTGCCTCGCGCTTTGTTTCGGGTGCGAAGAATCGCTTTTGCAGATTACCCGAAAAGAAAACGGCGGGACCGAGGCCCCGCCGCCGCAACCGTGAAAAGCCGGGCCGGCGTCAGAACAGGCGGAGCACCGCCTGGTCAGCCTCGGAGGCCAGGGACAGCGCGACCGAGGAGAGCTCCTGGCGGGTCTTCAGGGCCAGCATGTTCGCGCCTTCCTCGTTGGAGTCGGCCAGCACCAGGTTGTCGGCACCGGTCTGCAGCGTGTTCTTCATCGCGTCGGTGAAGTCCTGCCGGTTCTCGACCATCGACAGGTTGGAACCGAGGGCGGACGATTGCGAACGGATCGCGTCGAGCGCCGAGCTGACACTGGCGATGATGGCGTCGATGTCGGCGTCGCTGTCCAGATCGGCCGGATCGATCGACGTCAGACCCAGATTGAACGAGCTGATGGCCTTGCCGTCCTTGGTCTGAATGTTGAGCGTCGACGTGCCGGTCTCGTTGAAGTTGATCTTCAGGTGGTCGCCGCGCAGCAGGTTGACACCGTTGAACGAGGAATCGTCTGCCAGCTTGTCGAGCTGGTCGCGCAGCAGGTTGAACTGCGTCGCGAGGTCGGACCGAACCGCGTTGCCGCCGATCGTCGCGGTGCCGGCGTTGCCGTCGACGATGGCACCCGCCGAAGCGCCGGTGATGGTCAGCTCCTGCGTCGACTGGTTCTCGATGCGCAGCTTGCCGTTGTCGTTGGAGGCGCGGATCTTGTCCTTCAGGCTGGCGTCGCCGTTGATCTGGTCGACCAGCAGGTCGACCGACTTGGCGGATACCGTGCCGAGGCTGCCGGCGCCGCCGGCGAGACCGGAGTCACTGGCGCCGGCCAGGGTCTCGGCGACATTCGTCACCGCGACCGCGGCCGTGCCGGCGTCACTGGCCGTGTTGGACGTCAGCACCAGCTCGCCGCCGGACGTGCTGGCGGTGATGTCGACACCGTTGGCGACGAAGCCCGCATTGAGCACGTTCTGCAGATCGGTCGACGTGACGGCCTCGACGTCGGCGACATCGACGTTGGTCGCCGCGCCGCCGTCGATGGTAATGGCGAGGGTGTCGGCGTCGACCGCGGTGATCGAGATCGACTGGGCCGCACCGCCGTCGACGGCAACGTCGAAGTCGAGCGTGCCGGCGTAGCTGTTGTCAGCCGCGCTGTCGAAGTCGAGGGCGGCGAAGCCGGCGCCGGTGAAGACACCCTGGGCTTCGGTCAGGTCGATATCGACGGCCGTCGCGCCGATCGCGCCGCCGGAGAGCGACAGGGTCTCGGTGCCGGCCGGGCTGGCGCCCAGGTCGACATTGTAGGACATGGTCTTGAACGACTTGTCCTGGCGCGCCTGACGCAGGGTCGACTGCATCGACTCCAGGTTCTTGGTGATCGAGGTCAGGCCGTTGTCGGCGGCTTCCAGGGTCTTCACGCCGTTCGACATGGAATCGATCAGTGCCGACAGTTCGCGGGCGCGGGTCTGCAGCGAGGCCGAGGTGAAGAAGTTGGTCGGGTTGTCGAGGGCCGAGTTGACCTTCTTGCCGGTGGCGAGACGGTGCTGCGTCGTGGCCATCAGGTCGGCGGTTTTCTGCAGCGAGAGCAGGTTCTGCCGCACGCCCATGGACAGGGTAATGTCAGACATCGTTCATTCCTCTTCCCGCAACCGATAGTCAGCGCTGGGCGCGGCTCCGATCGTGTCCTCGGGGCCGGAATCAGCGCGTTAACCTCTTGTAGAGGTTGGTAAAGAATTACGGTTAACAAGTTCTTATCCGGTCGGATGTCGGACCGCGGGAGAAGGGAAGTCAGGGGAAGGAAAAGCCATAAAAAAAGCGGCGGGGCCGAGGCCCCGCCGCCAGTAACGGTCGTCCCTGAGAAGGGATCAGAACAGGCGGAGCACCGCCTGGTCGGCCTGCGAGGCCAGGGACAGAGCGACCGAGGAGAGCTGCTGGCGGGTCTGCAGGGCCAGCATGTTGGCGCCTTCCTCGTTGGTATCGGCCAGCACCAGGTTGTCGGCGCCGGTCTGCAGGGTGTTCTTCATCGACTTGGAGAAGTCCTGGCGGTTCTCGACCATCGACAGGTTCGAACCGAAGGACGACGACTGCGAACGGATCGTGTTCAGAGCATCGGACACTGTCGACAGGAGCGCGTCGATGTTGTCGTCGCTGTCCAGATCCGCGGCTTCGACCGACATCAGGCCGAGATTGGCGGAGTTGATCGTCGCGCCATCCTTGGACTGGATGTTGAGCGTCGACGTTCCGGTCTCGTTGAAGTTGATCTTCAGGTTGTCGCCGCGCAGCAGGTTGACACCGTTGAACGAGGAGTCGTCCGACAGCTTGTCGAGCTGGTCGCGAAGCAGGTTGAACTGCGTCGCCAGGTCGGACCGGACACCGTTGCCGCCGATCGTCGCCGTGCCGGAGCCGCCGTCGACGATGGCACCCGCCGAAGCGCCGGTCACGGTCAGCTCCTGAGTCGACTGGTTCTCAATGCGCAGCTTGCCGTTGTCGTTCGACGCACGGATCTTGTCGGTCAGGCCGGCGTTGCCGTTGATTTCATCGACCAGCAGGTCGACCGACTTGGCGGTCACCGCACCGAGGCTGCCGGCGCCGCCGGCGAGACCGGAGTCGCTGGCACCGGCCAGAGTCTCGGCGACATTCGTCACCGCAACGGCGGCCGTGCCGGCGTTGCTGGCCGTGTTGGACGTGAGCACCAGCTCACCGCCGTCGGTGCTGGCGGTGATGTCGACGTTGTTGGCGGCGAAGCCCGCGTTGAGCACGCTCTCCAGTTCCGTCGAGGTGACGGCCTCGACGTCGGCAACGTCGACGTTGGTCGCCGCACCGCCGTCGACGGTGATGGCGAGGGTGTCGGCGTCGACCGCGGTGATCGAGATCGACTGGGCCGTACCGCCGTCAACTGCAACGTCGAAGTCGAGCGTGCCGGCGTAGCTGTTGTCAGCCGCGCTGTCGAAGTCGAGGGCGGCGAAACCGGCGCCGGTGAAGACGCCCTGGGCTTCGGTCAGTTCGACGTCGACCGCCGTCGCGCCGACGGAACCGCCGGAGAACGACAGGGTCTCGGTGCCGGCCGGGTTGGCGCCCAGGTCGACCGAGTAGGACGTGGTCTTGAACGACTTGTCCTGACGCGCCTGACGCAGGGTCGACTGCATCGACTCGAGGTTCTTGGTGATCGAGGTGAGGCCGTTGTCGGCGGCTTCCAGCGTCTTCACGCCGTTCGACATGGAGTCGAGCAGGGCCGACAGATCCGAAGCGCGGGTCTGCAGCGAGGCCGAGGTGAAGAAGTTGGTCGGGTTGTCGAGGGCCGAGTTGACCTTCTTGCCGGTGGCAAGACGGTTCTGCGTGGAGGCCATCAGGTCGGCGGTTTTCTGCAGCGAGAGGAGATTCTGCCGCACGCCAGCGGACAGGGTAATGTCAGCCATTGTTCAATCCTTTTCTGGATCTGTTACTCAACAAACGGCCTTCCTGGCCGCATGACGCCGTTCTAACCGGGCGCGTCCTAAGGGTCGGTTAATCGGGAAGGGCGAATCGTTCGATTTCCGGCCGACTTCACGAATTCAGGCCGACTTCACGATTCGCGGCGACGCGACGTCGCGTCTGGCGTAGGCGCGCTTGACCATGAGGCCGTCCAACCGGCTGCCGCCGTCGTCGGAAAGAGCCTCGAGGGGTAATGGGATTTCCGGGGTTACTTCCGGGCGCGTGCGCCCGGTCGAGGAATCGGCCGTCGGCGCGGTCTCGAGCGGTGGGGCGGTCGAGGCGTCGTGTTGCGCTTGCGCGCCGCTGCGATTCCCGTTCCTCTGGTTGCCGGGCCCGTCCTTCTTCTTGTCGCGGGTGCGCTCGGCGTCGTTGGGCGGACGGACGGCCCGAGCCGGGGGCACGAGCGTGGCTTCGCCAGCCGGGGCGGGTCTGGCCCAGCTCTCCGTGAGCGGTAGCGTCTGCGCTCTGCCGGCGATACTCGCGTCCAACGTCGCCTCCAGCCGGCAATCGGCCGGCCTCGCTTTTCCCGTGCCGGGAAAAGCCTGTCAGCGAGCGGTGAATCCCAGGTTGCGAGATCGATCGGCGTTTTAACGGATCAGTCCGCAGGGCGTCCGGTCAGAGGGCTACGTTGTAGGACAGGGGGGCGGCGCGCGGTGCCGTTTCGGTCTGTCTGGCGTTGGCGCCATAGGTCTGGGTCTGTCCGCCCTGCCGGGCCGCCGCCAGACCGGCGACGTCGCGGATCAGCGTTTCCGACACGGTGCGGGCGGTCGCCAGCACGGCCAGGTTGAGGGAGATCGCCGACTCCAGCGCCTGATGGCGTTCGCGCAGATGGCCGACCTCGTCGGGGGCGAGTTGGTTCAGCTCGGCGCCGGCGGACGACAGGACGCCATGGGCCCTCATATAGCGCTCGGCGACCACGGACTTGCGGGCGGAGACCTCGGCTGCCGCCGTCAGGCGCGCGGCCCGGATCAGGCTGGTTTCCTCGTTCAGCACCTCGATCAGCGTGTCGACCGTCTGCGCCAGATCGACGCAGAAATCGCGCGCGGCGCCCGGATCCGACATCGATGCCGGACTGCTATTGCTGGCCGGACTGCTATTGCTGGCCGGACTGCTATTGCTGAATGTCATTGTTAGCCTCCTGAAGGGACAAGAGCTCGCGGGCGACATCGTCGGCGATGCCGATGCCGCCGGCGGCCGCGATGTTGGCGCCGTATTCCTCGAGCAGCAAGGACCGGAACATTTCCTCGCCGTGGCCGCCGCCGAACGGTCCGTCGGTGCTGACGCCGGCGAACATCTGCGACAGCATGGTGTTGAGGAACACCGACTCGAACTCCTGCGCCGCCTGGCGAACGCTCTCAGGCGTGCCCTTGGCGCCCGCCGTCAAAGCGGGATTGTGGGCAGGCGAAGACAGGGCGAGATCCACTGGGATGGCCATCGTCACATCACCTCGATTTCGGCCTGCAGGGAGCCGGACGTCTTGATCGCCTGAAGGATCGAGATCAGGTCGCGCGGCCCGATGCCGAGGGCGTTCAGGCCGTCGACGAGCTGCTGCAAGCTGACCCCGCCGTCGACGATCGCCATGCGGTTGCCGGACTGGTCGTCGACCGTGATCTGGGTGCGCGGGACCTCGACGGTTTCCGCGCCGTACGGAGCAAACGCCCCCGGCTGGCTGACCTCCGGCGTCTCGGTGATGGTGACGGTGAGATTGCCCTGGGCGACGGCGATGGTGGAGACGCGCACATTCTTGCCCATGACGATGATCCCCGAATTCTCGTCGATGACCACGCGGGCGGGCTGATCGGGATCGACGCGGAGCTGCTCGATGTCGGTCAGAAGCGAAACGATGTCGCTGGAATACTTGCCCGACATGCGGATCTGGACGGTCGCCGGGTCGGTTGCCTCGGCAGTGCCGGGCCCGATGTAGTCGTTGATGCTCTGGGCGATCCGCGTGGCCGTCGTCAGGTCCGGATTGCGCAAGGCCAGCCGCAGGCTCGCGAGCTGGGAGAGTTCGAAGTCGATCTCGCGCTCGATCAGCGCGCCGTTGGCAATGCGCCCGCTGGTCGGCACTCCGCGTGTGACCTGGGCGGCGTCGCCCTCGACGTTGAAGCCGGCAACGGCGACAGGTCCCTGCGCGACCGCATACACCTCTCCGTCGGCGCCCAGCAGCGGCGTGACCAGCAGAGTTCCGCCCTGCAGGCTGGTCGAATCGCCGAGCGTGGAGACGTTGACGTCGATTCGGCTGCCGTGGGTCGCGAACGCCGGCAGATTGGCCGTGACCATGACCGCAGCGACGTTTTTGGTGCGCAGCTGCGCGTCGCGGGTGTTCATGCCCAATCGCTCCAGCATCGCCTGAAGGCTTTGCAGGGTGAAGGGCGAGTTGTTCAGGGTGTCGCCGGTGCCGTTCAGGCCGACGACCAGGCCGTATCCGATCAACTGGTTCTCGCGAACGCCCTCGATGTCGACCAGGTCCTTGATCCGCGAGGACGCCAGAACCGGCGGCGGCGCGCAGAGCGCCGCGGCGATCGCGACGGCCGTCGCCAGGCGAAGGCCGCGCGAGAATACAGACCGTTGAGTCTTAACGTGCGGAACCACGATATTTGCTCCCCTTCCGCAATCCGCCAATCAGGAAGCCAGATCCGTGCCAACGAGCCGCGCCGCAGGAAAACGCCGCAAGGGTCTGAAATTCATGGCTTTCTGATACCCCGCAGCAGGGGCGGGCCGTTAAGGTTCCGGCAAGAACTCGCCGTCGCCCGGCAAATTCTGCCGGTGCGTTAAGTCCCCGTTAACCATGGCTGTTGAGATTGGGCAGTGGCTGGAGCAAGGGCTGGAGGCTTCGATTCATGCGTATCGACGGACCCGGGGGGCCGGGCCAGATCAAGCGTCCGCGGGGCGGGGCGAAGAGCGATCGGTCGACGAACGTTTTTTCGTTCTCCCAATCGGAGCGTTCGGAAACCGCGGCAGGGACCGCCGCGTCGGGGCCGATCGGCGGTATCGACGCGTTGCTGGCGCTTCAGTCGGTCGAGGAGCCCGGGGCGCGGGGACGGCGCCTCAAGCACGGCCACGACATGCTCGACCTGCTCGATGACATCAAGATCACCCTGCTCGCGGGCGACGTACCTGCCGCCAAGCTGCAGAGCCTGGTCGATACCGTGGGGCGGCGGCCGGACCGGTATTCCGACGAACGCATCGAATCGGTGCTCGACGAAATCGAGCTTCGCGCCCGCGTGGAGCTTGCAAAAATGGGGCGCGAAGCCGCCTGACATCCGGTGATAGCCGCGCAACCCGCTGAAACCACGGCCGAAAGCCTGGCGGGCCGCGTTTCCGCGCGAATTAAGTCACATTACAATCTTGTCATCGACGACTTGTTGTAAGCGGCCCTGTCAGCGGTTATAAGGGCGCCCGTTATCGACGGACCCTAAAGGGAATCGCCGATGGTTGGCGTAAAGGACTACCGCCCTACTACCAAAGAGCCTTTCATGAACGAGCGGCAGCGCGAGTACTTCCGTACAAAACTGCTAGCATGGAAGGAAGAAATTCTGCGTGAAAGCCGTGAGACGCTGAACCAGCTTCAGGTCGACAGCCAGAATCATCCCGATTTGGCCGACCGTGCGTCTTCGGAGACGGATCGGGCTATCGAGCTTCGGGCTCGGGACCGTCAGCGCAAGCTGATCGCCAAGATCGATGCCGCGCTCAAGCGGATCGACGACGGTACCTATGGCTATTGCGAGGAAACCGGCGAGCCGATCAGTCTCAAGCGGCTGGATGCAAGGCCGATCGCGACCTTGTCTATCGAGGCGCAGGAGCGTCACGAGAGGCGCGAGCGGGTCTACCGCGACGACTGATCAGAATCAGTCGCCAAAGAACTGAAAAACGCCCCCGGCCACCGGCCGGGGGCGTTTTTTCTTGCCTTGAAATGAACGGCGCGGCCCCGGGGGAGCTGGGACCGCGCCGATTGGCCGTTCTGTCAATCGGGGGGAGCGTCAGAACGGCAGGATGATGTCCAGGAACTGCTGGCCGTAGGGAGGCTGCTGGACATCGGTAATCTGGCCGCGTCCGCCGTAGGAGATGCGGGCTTCGGCGATCTTGGTGGAATCGACGGTGTTGTTGGCGGTGATGTCTTCGGGACGGATCACGCCGGCCACGATCAGTTCCCGCATCTCGAAATTGACGCGGACCTCCTGGCGTCCCTCGATCACCATGTTGCCGTTGGGCAGGACCTGGGTGACCACGGCGGCGAGGTTGGTGCGCAGCTCTTCCTTGCGGTTGACCGAGCCTTCGCCTGTGGTGGCGGTGTCGCCGTTCAGGTCGATGACGGCGCTTCCGGTCTTGTAGTCGTCGGGGATCAGATCGAGGAACGCGTTGCCTGCCGCGCCCGAGATGTCGCGGCCCCCCGAGGCGATGCGGCTGCGCTCGGTCTTGTTGTCGAAGATGGCCTTGTCGGAGAAGATGACTTCGACGGTGAGGATGTCGCCGACCCCCTTGGCGCGCTGATCCTTGAAGAAGGCGCGGGCGCCGGACCGCCACAGGGAGTTGGAGCTGAACACCGGCGGCTCGGGGTCGGGCATCGGCATCGACACGGGGCGATAGCCGGCAACCGCCGTCGGGTTCTCGATCGCCGACAGGTAGGGCGGCTTGTTGATCTGGGCGATCTGGTCGACGGTGCTGGAGCAGCCCGCCGCGGCGGCGCCGAGGATGCCGATCGCGGCGAGGCGTCCGATGTCTCGGAATTTCCGGTTCGTTACGCGCGTCATGAAACTCTCCCTGAGGACCGGCATGTCAGCGGACGGTGGTCTGCAGCGACGCCACCGGAACCCGCTGCGGCAGGACGGTGACGAAGCCGGGGCCGCTGATCTCGGCCTCGACGGTCCGCTTCGACTGGATGTTGAAAACCTGGATGACCTCGCCGCGCGCGCCGGCCGAAAGAGCCCGTCCGCGCGTGGTCAGCGTAAGCCCGGGCGTGCGATAGACGATCGTCACCAGATCGCTGCGCCGGACCAGGATCGGTTCCATCAGGAGGTCGGCGGTCAGCGGCACGCCATCACGAATCTGACGGCGGGCGGACATCCCGGTTAGCCGGTCGGCGTCGACGATCATCTCCGAGCGCATGGCACTGCGCGGCATGCGGTCGATGACGATGTCGCGCGGACTGATCACCTCGCCGCGCTCCAGGGCGCGGGCCAGGACCGGGACCTCGACGATCTCGACCGCGCGGCCGGAAAACCGCAGGCCGGCGCTCGCGGCGCGGCTGTCGGCGACCGCCAGCCGAGCGGCGAAACGGCCGGTCGCCGGGTCGTAGTCGAGCTTGTCCACGCTCAGCGGCGCCATGGCGGACTGCTCGACGACGACCGGCTGCTCGAACCGGTCGAGGGTGACGTCGAGGTCTTCGCCCCGCGCCCCGCGTCCCATTTCGACGATATGGCGCGTGATCGCCTGGATGACCTCGTTGGCGGCGATCTCGCGACCGAGCCGGCTGACCGAAACCGAATCGATGCCGCCGGTATCCAGCCCGGCCAGGCCCTGGGCCTGTGCCGCCGCGATGATCCGGTCGACGCGGACGGTGCCGACGGTGCCGAGGTCCGGGGCCCTGAAGACCGGGATGCCGGACGATGCGCCGGCGCCGTCGATCAGGTCGCCGAGGGTCACGAGCGGCCCGTGCACGTTCACCTGTGCCTTCAGCCGGAGCTGTTCGGCGCCCTTCGCGGGCAGGGCGATCACGGCGACCGCGAGCGCGGCGCCGACGACGAGTGTTCGAATGATCATGATCCGTCTCCCTACGCGCTAGCGGATGCTCGCCGTCGACGACATCATTTCGTCGGCGGCGGTGATGACGCGGGAGTTCATTTCGTAGGCGCGCTGCGCGGCGATCAGGTCGGAGATCTCGGAGACCGGGTTGACGTTGGCCTGCTCGAGATAGCCCTGCTGCAGCATGCCGTAGCCGTCGAGGCCCGGCGTGCCGACCTGTTCCGGACCGCTCGAGGGCGTCTCCAGGTAGAGATTGTCGCCCATCGATTCGAGGCCCGCCGGATTGACGAAGCGGACAAGATCGATGGTTCCGAGGTCGACGGGGTCGGTGTCCGTGGAGACGAAGGCCTGGATCAGTCCTTCGGAGTTGATCGCGATGCCGCGGGCGTCGTCGGGGATGGTGATGCCGGGCTCGATGACGTAGCCGTCGACGGTGACCAGCTGGCCGAGCGCGTCGCGTTCAAACGAGCCGTCGCGGGAATAGGCGGTGCGGCCGTCGGGCAGGCGGACGCGGAAGAAGCCTTCGCCGCGAATGGCGACATCCAGTTCCTTCTCCGTCATGATGATGTTGCCCTGGCTCATCACCCTCGGAGTGGCAGCGGTCTTGACGCCGCCGCCGATCTCGATGCCGGTGGGGACGATGGTTCCGGTATCCGACGTCGAGGCGCCCGGCCGGCGCAGGTTCTCGTAAAGGAGATCCTGGAAATCGGCCCGCTGGCGCTTGAAGCCGGTGGTGCGCATGTTGGCGATGTTGTTGGAGATCACTTCGACGTTGAGCTCCTGGGCCATCATGCCCGAAGCCGCGATATGAAGCGCTTTCATGGCGTGTTCCTTTTCAAGTCCGTTGGCGGTGGGCGGTCATCATTCGATGACGGCCAACACGCTGATGGCGTTGCGGCGCATGTCGTCCACGCGTTCGAGCATGGAGGACAGCGAGGTGTAGGCGCGGGTCACCTCGATCATCCGCGTCATCTCGACGATCGGCTGGACGTTCGAGCCTTCGACCATGCCCTGGCGGACGGTGGCATCGTTGGCGACGCGCGGCTGGACCGGCGCGGAGAACAGGCTGGAGCCTTCGGGCTGCAGCACGGCGTCGTCATCGAAGACGGCGACCTGCAGTCGGCCCTTCTCGCCGGCCTCCGTCGAGATCGTCCCGTCGGCGCCGATGGCGACGGCGCCGTCGCGCTCGTCGAAGGTGATCGTGCCACCGTCGCCCATCACCCGGTGGCCTTCTGCGGTGACCAGGGCGCCGTCATTGTCGAGCAGGAATGCGCCGTTGCGCGTGTAGCGTTCGCCGCTCGGTGTCTGAACGACGAACCAGCCCTCGCCGTCGATGGCGACATCGAGCGGATTGCCGGTCTGCCGCATTGGCCCGGGCGCGAAATCCTGCAGCGTGCCGCGGTCGATGACATAGGAGATGTCCCGATCGCCGGGCAGGGCGTTGGACGCCTCCGCCCTGGGCATCAGGTATTCCTCGAAAAGCACGTCGGACGATTTGAATCCGCCGGTTTCGAGATTCGCCAGATTGTTGGCGATGATGTCCATCTGACGCCGCAGCGCGACCTGCCGCGACAGGGATACGAGTAGGGTATTATCTTGCATCGTTGCACCGTTGGTTGCTCCCCCGAGCGAACGCCGCACGGTGCCGTGGGCGTTCACCGGTCATTAAGCATACGCTGTGCCAAGTACATTTATTCAGTTAAATCAAAGACTTAAGAAATTCCGACTGTGCAGGAACCCGGCAACTTTGGGGGTAGCCGGCAAGGTCGGGCGGCAATAATTTCCCACCCGGACGGGGTTTGGAAACTTTTCGTTAACCATGCGCTCCATACGGTGATCGGCAAGGCAGCGGGGGCTGGCGTGCGGGGCTTTATGGGACGTGCGCGCCCCGGAACAAACGGAACCGGTCAGGCATGTCCACCGAGGTCGCTCAACCCGATTTCGACAATATTGAGGCCACACCCGATAGTGCTTCGGAAACTGCGACGCCGAAGGGCCGGCGCAAGCTCGTCATCATCGGCGCGGCGGCCGTGCTCGGCTTCGCGCTGCTCGGCGGCGGTGGCTACTTGTTTCTCGGCTCCGGCCAGGGTGTCGGGACGGCCCGGGAGGATCCGCCGGTTTTCTACGAACTCCCGGAAATGACCGTGAACCTGAGCTCGGTGGATCAGCGGCCGCAGTTCCTGCGCGTCCAGATCGCGCTGGAGATGAAGGACAGGGAGACGAAAGAGGCCGTCGAGCAGGTGCTGCCGAGGGTGCTCGACGCCTTCCAGGTCTATCTGCGCGAGCTGCGCTCGACCGACCTGCAGGGGTCCGCCGGCATCTACCGGCTCAAGGAAGAGCTCGTGCGGCGCGTCAATCTGGCGGTTCATCCCGCCGAGATCGACAACGTCGTTTTCAAAGAGATCATCGTTCAGTAGGCGCGCCCGATGGCAGACGAAGACGAAGACGTCGATCAGGACGCCCTGGCGGCCCAGTGGGGCGCCGATGTGACCGACGAGGACGACGGGGCCTCCGACGACGATATCGCCGCCAAATGGGCATCGATGGTCGAGGACGAGGAGCCCGAAACCGACACCAGCGGCGGAACCGAGCGGGTCCTCAACCAGGACGAGATCGACAGCCTGCTCGGCTTCAACGGCGAT
Organism: Microbaculum mangrovi; assembly: GCF_051390635.1. NCBI lineage: Bacteria > Pseudomonadati > Pseudomonadota > Alphaproteobacteria > Hyphomicrobiales > Tepidamorphaceae > Microbaculum > Microbaculum mangrovi. The sequence goes on along the minus strand of NZ_JBPODT010000001.1, from coordinate 194,822 downwards.
GCGGCGAACCGCGACGAGAAGAGCGGTATCCGTTCGATCATCAATTCGACGATCGTTTCCTACGAACGCCTGCCGATGCTGGAGATCATCTTCGATCGGCTGGTGCGGCTGCTCACCACGAGCCTGCGCAATTTCACCTCCGACAATGTCGAGGTCGCACTGGACAGCCTGTCGTCCGTGCGGTTCGGCGACTACCTGAACTCGATCCCTCTGCCCGCGATCCTCGCGGTCTTCAAGGCCGAGGAATGGGACAACTACGGCCTCGTGACGGTTGGCTCGAACCTGATCTATTCGATGGTCGACGTCCTGCTGGGCGGCGGGCGCGGCTCGATGCGGCTCAGGATCGAGGGGCGTCCGTACACGACCATCGAGATGAACCTGATCCGGCGCATGATCGAGGTCGTACTCGCCGATGCCGACCAGGCCTTCGCGCCGCTGTCTCCGGTCCATTTCAACGTGGAGCGGCTGGAAACCAATCCGCGGTTCGCCGCCATCGCGCGGCCGGCCAACGCGGCGATCCTGGTCAAGCTCAGGATCGACATGGAGGACCGCGGCGGCAACATCGAGGTGCTGCTGCCCTACGCGACGATCGAGCCGATCCGCGACATGCTCCTGCAGATGTTCATGGGCGAGAAATTCGGCCGCGATCCGATCTGGGAAGGGCATCTGGCCAGCGAGATGTGGAATTCGACCGTCGAGATCGACGCGGTGCTGTTCGAACAGTCGATGCCGCTCGACCGGGTCATAGACTTCAAGGTCGGGGACACGCTGGTGCTCGACCGTCGCACGACCGACCCGATCACGCTGCGATGCGGCGATACGATCCTGACCGACGGCAAGGCCGGCCGCGTCGGCGATCGGGTCGCGGTGCGGATCGTAAACCGGCTGCGCCGGCCAAAGATGACCTATGCGGCCTTCGAGAAGGCCGACAGACTTGCTGTGGAGGGAACGTGAGCGGATCGTCGCTGGGATTGCTGATCGAAAGCCTGGTCGCGGCGCTGCTGCTCGTGACTATCGGGTACTGCATGGTGCTCAACCGGCGCCTGAAACGCTTGCGCGCCGATGAATCGTCGCTGCGCGAGACGATCGCCGAACTGGTGCGGGCGACCGAGATCGCCGAGCAGGCGATCGAGGGGCTCAAGGTCACCGCGGTCGAGTGCGACCGAGACCTGACCAACAAGCTGCGGCAGGCCGACCGGTTCAGCCGCTCCATCGAGAAGCAGGTCGAGCTTGGCGGCAAGGTGCTTGGCCGTCTGTCGCGGATCACCGAACTGGCCCGCGGCCACGGCCTGGTCGAGCCCGCCAAGGCGTCCGCCACGCCGCGCGCCACCCAGCGCGACGGCGCGCCCGTGCGCAAGACGGTCGCGGATGCCTCCGGCAGGGCCGCATGAAGGGGCTCCGGCTGCTGCCGCTGGTCATCATCGCCATCGGTGCGCTGCTCGTCCTCAAGGGCGTCGGCCTGATCGTCGGCGAACCCAATCTGATTGGCGGAAGCGGCCCGGCACTGGCCCAGAACGCGGCGCAGGAGACCGCCGGGGAGCAGGGGGATGGCCAGGATGCCGCTGGCCAGGATGCGGCCGGGCAAGATTCTTCCGGGCAGGATTCTGCTGGGCAAGCTGGGGCCGAACAGACGGACGGGCAGACCGGGGGCGGCAAGACGACTGCGAACAATCCGCCCGAGGCGGCGAAGTCCGAGGAACCGTCCTTCCTGGAGCGGGTGCTGGGAACCGAGAGCCGTTCGCGCGACGCGATCCTCGACAGCCTGGGAGAGCGGCGCAAGGAGCTGGAAGAGCGCGAGAAGGAACTGGACCTGCGCGAGAACCTGCTGAAGGCGGCCGAGCAGCGGCTGGAACAGCGGATCGGCGAGCTGAAGGACCTGGAAGCGCGCATCACCGCGGTCGAAGCCGACCGCAAGGGTGAGGACGACGAGCGGATAAAGAACGTCGTCACCATGTACGAGAGCATGAAGCCGAAGGACGCGGCGCGCATCTTCAACCGGCTCGACATGTCGGTGGTCTCCAAGGTCGCGAGCCTGATGAGTGCCAGGCAAATGGCGCTTGTGCTGGCGGAAATGGACTCCGAGGTGGCGCAGCGGCTGACGCTGGAACTGTCCGCCAAAAGCGTCGATCCCATTGCCGACACCGGCGGCACCGGCGGGGAACTGCCCAAGATCGTCGGAACCCGACCGGTCAATTAGGCCCAATCCGGGATCCAGACTTAAGCCGCTATTTACTTGCGTAATCTAGCCTTTCTCCGGGATCGACAGGACGTTGATCGCGTCGCGCAAATCGTGGCGTTCGACCGGAGAGAACATGAAAACCGGCCCAGGCAGAAACGCCGCCCCTGGACTTGTATCGCGTTGCCTTGCCCGGCGCGCGCGTGCGGTCGCGTGCCTGCTTGTCCTGGCGGCGCTGACGGCCGCCGGCAGCGCCCGGGCGCAGGTGCCGGCGATCATCGAGGCCAGCGATACCGGAACCTACGCGCGGATGATCATCACGTTCGACAAGGACGTGCCGGCGTTCGACGTCACAGCGACGACAGGCGTCCTGGTTCTCGAATTCGATGAGCCCGCCGCGCCGGACGTCGCGCGCCTGAGCGATGTCATCGGCCGCTTCATCACCGCCGCGCGCCGCGATCCCGACGGCGGCGCGATCCGCCTGGCGCTCGCCCAGCCGGTGACCGTGAACACGATGGAGGCCGGCGAAAAGCTGTTCGTCGACCTGATGCCGGGCGACTGGGTGGGGCTGCCGCCGGGACTGCCGCAGGACGTGGTCGCCGAATTGGCGCGGCGCGCCGAGGAGACCGAGAAGCGCCAGCGCGAGCGCGAGCTGCTCGAGAAATTCCGCAAGTCCAAGCCCGTCGAGGTCCGCGTTTCGAGCCTGCCGACCTTCACGCGCCTCGTGTTCGTGTTCGAGAGCGAGACGGATGGCCGTATCGAGCGGGACGTCGACAGGGCGAGCGTCTATTTCGACAAGGCGGCGCGCATCGACCTGTCCGGGCTGAAGCCGCGTCTGCCGTCCTATATTTCCGGCATCGAGTCGCGGCTCGGCGAGGGCGGGCTCGAGCTGTCCCTGACGGTCGACCCGATGTCTCCGGTTCGCGGCTTCAAGGAAGGCAATACCTATGTCGTCGACGTGACGGCACCGGGCAGCGCGGATGCCGGGGCCGCCGTTCTGGCGCCGCGCGGTGACGCCGATGTCGTCGACCTGCTGTCCGGCGAGGTGCCGGGACGGCGCAGCCTGGCGGAGGAACACGAGGCCCTGGCCGCGGCGTTCGGGGCGGACGCGCAGGTCACGATTTCCGGGCAGGAGACGCCGGATCAGGCGCCCGAGGCAGCCGCCGATCCCGAGCTCGCCAATCCTGTCGCCGAGCCCCCCGCCAAAGCCGAAACGGCCGCCGAACCCGAGATCGCCGAAGAGCCTGTCCTGGCCGAAGGGCCCCTCGGTGGCGTGGACCATGTGCAGCCGGAGGCGCGCCGCTTCGCGGCCACCGTCAAGCTGACGCTGCCGTTCGACGCGCCGACATCGGCGGCCGTGTTCGAGCAGGCGGGGGCGTTGTGGGCGGTGTTCGATTCGCCGCAGCCGATCGACGCCCGGATCCTGCGCAAAGACCTCAGCGGATATGTCTCCGCCGTCGACAGCTGGCGCAGCAACGATACCTCCGTGCTGCGGCTGACGCTTGCCAAACCGCTACTGACGACGGTCACGGGCGAGCCAACGAAATGGGTGATCACGCTGGGCGACGTCATGCTCGAGCCGGGCGCTCCGCTCACGCTTCTGCGCGCGGTCAACGAGGCCGGGCAGCCGGAAGCCATCGTCCAGTTTCCCAGCGCCGAAGCCGTCCATGAGATCCGGAATCCGGATGGCAACGACCGGCTGTTCGTGGTGACGGCGATGCCGCCGTCCCGCTCGATCCCCAAGCCGTTCAATTTCGTCGAGTTCCAGGCGCCGACCACGATCCACGGGCTGGTGGTCAGACCGCTCGCCGACGACCTGAGCGTGAGCATCGACAGCGGCCATGTCCGCATCGGGCGCGGCAACGGTCTCGTCATGTCCGAGGTGAACGGGCAATACGCGCCCGGGCGCACCGCCGGCTTCGACGCGGGGCGTCCCGGCTTCGTCGACAGCATCGACGACAGCAGCCTCGATCCGGGCGCCGCCTACAAGCTGCTGTCGAAACACATCCGCGAGACGGCGGTCGCCGGGGAAATGTCCCGGACCGGCTCGCGCGTGCAGATGGCGCGGGCGCTGTTGGGGACCGATCTCGGCGCGGAGGCGCTGGCGCAGCTCAGACTGATCGAGCAGGAAGACCCCGCCGCGATGCGTGAGCCGGAAATCCGGGCGTTGCGCGGCATCGCCATGGTGATGATGCGTCGTCCCGACGAGGCCATCCGCGAATTCGATACGTTCGGCCTCAACAGAAGTTCGGACGTCGCGCTGTGGCGCGGCGTCGCCGAGACCCAGAGGGGCAACTGGCGCGCCGCCGTGGCCGCCTTCGAGCAGGGCGCCCCGGCCTTGTCGAGCTACTCGGCACGGCGCCAGAAGGATTTCCGACTGGCCTCCGCGGAGGCCGCCCTCGAGGCCCGCGATTACGCCGAGGCGGCGGTGCGCATGGCCGAGCTGGAGGAGAACCAGGATCCCACCGTGCCGGACCCGCATGTGGCGTTGCTGAGCGCGCGCCTGCAGATGGCGCTCGGCCGGACCGACGATGCGATCAGGGTTCTGGACGATGTGATCGGGTCGGGAGACCGGCTGCTGGCCGCGCAGGCGCAGTTGCGCCGGGCCGAGGCGCTTCACAACGCCTACGGGTCGGCGCGGACCGACGAGATCATTTCGGATCTCGAACGGCTGGCACTGTCGTGGCGCGGCGACGAGATCGAGCTTGGCGCGTTGCGGCTCCTCGCCAATCTCCAGGCCGAGGCGTACGACTACTACCGTGCCTTCGAGATCATGAAATCGGCGACGGTCGCGAATTCGGATTCGCCGACGACGCGGGCGCTGCAGGACGATATGAACCGCGCCTTCGAGGAACTCTTCCTTGGCGGACGGGCCGACGAGATCCCGCCGGTCGATGCCCTGGCGCTGTACTATGATTTCCGCGAGCTCACCCCGATCGGCCGCAAGGGCGACCAGATCATCCGCGGGCTCGCCGACCGGATGGTCGAAGTCGACCTTCTGGAGCAGGCCGCCGAACTGCTGCGCCATCAGGTCGACAATCGCCTGAAGGGGGCCGAGCGCGCCGAGGTCGCCGCGAAGCTGGCCTGGATCTACCTGATGAACCGCAAGCCGGCGGACGCCATCGTCGTGCTGTCGCGCACCCGGCAGGCGGTTCTTCCGCGCGAGGTGGCTTACCAGCGCCTGCTGCTGGAGTCCCGGGCGCTGGCCGAAACCGGCCGGCTCGAGCTCGCCCTCGACCTGCTGTCGTCGGCGGAGGGCGTGGAGGTCGACCAGATCCGCGCCGAGGCGCTCTGGAACGGGGAACGCTGGCAGGATGCCGGCGAGGCCTTCGAGCGGGGGCTCGGCGAAGCCTGGGAAAGCGTCGATCCGCTGACGGACGGGCAGCGGACGCTGGTCCTGCGCGCGGCGATCTCCTACGCGCTGGCCAAGGATCAGCTCGGCCTGCAGCGGCTGCGCACGAAATTCCTGGCGAAGATGGCCGCGAGCGCGGACGCGAGCGCCTTCGACGTGGTGACGATGCCGGTGCCGGAAAATGCCGGGGAGTTCGGCAAGCTGGTCTCGCGCGTCGCCGGCGTCGACACGCTGGACGCGTTCCTGGAGGAATACAAGGCGCGCTATGTGCTGCCCAAGAAGGGCAACGACAAGGTGGCGTCGAACAGTTAGCCGTCAGCTGCCGACCGCAAACCACCAACCGCGTTCACGACGGATCTCATCGCCGCGAACGCCAACAACACTACGAAAGTCCGGGCCACGAACGCCCGGACCACGGGGATCGCCCGGAAAACGCCTGCCTAGCTGGCCGCGTTGTCCTGCGTCGCGATGCCGCGCTCGGCCATGAGCTGCTGAAGCTCTCCGGCCTGGAACATCTCGCGGATGATGTCGCAGCCGCCGACGAATTCGCCCTTGACGTAGAGCTGCGGAATGGTCGGCCAGTTGGTGTATTCCTTCACGCCTTGCCGGATTTCCGCGTCGTCAAGCACGTTGACGCCCTTGTAGGGCACGCCGAGATAATCGAGGATCTGCACCACCTGGCCGGAGAACCCGCATTGCGGGAAGGCCGGGGTGCCCTTCATGAACAGCAGGACGTCATTGCCCTTCACTTCGGCCTCGATCCTGTCGTGGGCTGTGCTCATTTCGGTCCGTCCTTTCGATGTGCTGCGGCGCCGGGCCGCCGCTGCCGATTGATCCTGTGGGTCTGATATAGGGCGCGCGTTTTCAGTTGTCCGGCGCGCTGGTCTGCAAGGCAAGGGCGTGCAGGGCACCGCCCATCGAGCCGCGCAGCGCCTCGTAGACCATCTGGTGCTGCTGAACCCGCGACTTGCCGCGAAACTGCTCCGATACCACCGCGGCGGCGTAGTGATCGCCGTCGCCGGCCAGGTCCCGGATCGTCACGATCGCGTCGGGAATATGGGTCTTGATCAGTTTCTCGATTTCTCGAGCGTCCATCGCCATGTTGGCGCCTCGTCGTTGTTGCCTCGTCCGGGTCAGTTCTCGATGCCGCCCGCCATATAGTCCGGCATCCAGTCCTCATGGCAAGAGCGCAGCGCTGCCAGATAGATTGGGTCTTGGCCGGCAATCGTCAATGCGGCGCCGCCGGTGGTGCCCAGCACCATCGCCGGCACGCCGGCGGTCCCGGCATCGGCGATGAGGGCGTCGGCCGCATCGGCGGGGCAGGTGACGACGTAGCGCGCCTGGTCCTCGCCGAACAGGGCGGCATGGGCCGGCAGGCCCGCGGGAAGCGCGGAAACCGTCGCGCCGCGATCGCCCGACAGCGCCATCTCGGCGAGCGCCACCAGGAGGCCGCCGTCGGCGCAATCGTGCACGGCGCTGACGCGGCCGGCCTTGATCAGGTGGCGGACGAAGTCGCCGTTGCGTTTCTCTTCCGCCAGATCGACGGGCGGGGGCGGGCCGTCCTCGCGGCCCTCGATCTCGCGCAAGTAGAGCGACTGGCCGAGATGGCCACCGGTATCGCCCAGAAGCACGATCGCCTCGCCATCGGCCTTGAAGCCGATGGAGGCGGAGCGGGTGAAGTCGTCCAGCAGGCCGACGCCGCCGACGGCGGGGGTCGGCAGGATCGCCTGTCCCGAGGTCTCGTTGTAGAGCGACACGTTGCCGGAGACGACGGGAAAGGACAGCGCCGTGCAAGCTTCGGCCATGCCGGTGATGCAACCGACGAGCTGGCCCATGATCTCGGGCCGTTCGGGGCTGCCGAAATTCAGGCAGTCGGTGATGGCCAGCGGCGTGGCGCCGACGGCGGTCAGGTTGCGCCAGGCCTCGGCGACGGCCTGCTTGCCGCCCTCGACCGGATCGGCCTCGCAATAGCGCGGCGTGACGTCGAGGGTGATGGCGAGGCCCTTCGGTCCGTCCTCGACACGCACGACGGCGGCGTCCCCGCCGGGGCGCTGGTAGGTGTTGCCGAGGATCAGGTGGTCGTACTGCTCCCAGATCCAGCGGCGCGAGGCCAGGTCGGGCGAGGCCATCAGCGTCATCAGCGCCTCGCCGATCGCGGCCGGCGGAGGCACGTCGTCCGGTGCCACGGGCGCCGCGGGGGCGGTGGGCTCCCACGGGCGGTCGTACATCGGCGCTTCGTCGCCCAGCTCCATGATCGGCAGGTCGGCCATCACGTCGCCGTAGCGCTTCACGACGAAGCGCTTGGGCTCGATTGTCTTGCCGATGATCGCGAAATCGAGGTCCCACTTCTCGAAGATCTCGCGGGCGAGGTCCTCCTTGCCCGGGCGCAGCACCATCAGCATGCGCTCCTGGCTTTCCGACAGCATCATCTCGTAGGCGGTCATGCCGTCCTCGCGGCAGGGCACGTTGTCGAGATCGAGCTCGACGCCGAGGCCGCCCTTGGCGCCCATTTCCACCGCCGAGCAGGTGAGGCCGGCCGCGCCCATGTCCTGGATGGCGATGACGGCGTCGGTCTGCATCAGCTCCAGGCAGGCTTCCAGCAGCAGCTTCTCGGAGAAGGGGTCGCCGACCTGCACGGTCGGGCGCTTCTCTTCGGCGTCGTCGCCGAACTCGGCCGAGGCCATGGTGGCGCCGTGGATGCCGTCGCGGCCGGTCTTGGAGCCGAGATAGACGATCGGATTGCCGATGCCGGTGGCCGCCGCATAGAAGATCGAATCCGTGCGCGCGATGCCGGCGGCGAAGGCGTTGACCAGGATGTTGCCGTTGTAGCGGGGGTGGAAGTTCACCTCGCCGCCCACCGTCGGCACGCCGAAGGAGTTGCCGTAGCCGCCGATGCCGGCGACGACGCCCGAGACCAGATGGCGGGTCTTGGGGTGTTCCGGATCGCCGAAGCGCAGGGCGTTCAGCGCGGCAATCGGCCGCGCGCCCATGGTGAAGACGTCACGCAGGATGCCGCCGACCCCGGTCGCCGCGCCCTGATAGGGCTCGATGAAGGAGGGGTGGTTGTGGCTCTCCATCTTGAAGATCACGGCGAGCCCGTCGCCGATGTCGACGACGCCGGCGTTCTCGCCCGGGCCCTGGATCACCTGCGGGCCCTCGGTCGGCAGCGTCTTCAGCCACAGCCGCGAGGACTTGTAGGAACAGTGCTCGTTCCACATCGCCGAGAAGATGCCGAGCTCGGTGAAGGTCGGCTCGCGGCCGATCAGGTCGAGGATGCGCTGGTACTCGTCGGGCTTGAGCCCGTGGTCGGCGACCAGTTCCGGCGTGATGGGGAGTTCGTTCGGGATCATGTCGTGAAAGCCGTAAGGTCCTGGTTCGCCCTTAATCCGTATCGCCGGCCGACGCCACGCGCCAACTGTCGCGGGCGCTGATGGTCGCCCACCAGTCCTGCAGGCCGGGGAAACGGTCAAGAAGCTGTTGAGCCTCGGGAACGGTGCGGAAATAGCCGAAGACCGGGGCCGCATGCAAATCGGCGAGACCTGGCCGGTCGCCGCCGAAACAGGGCCGGCGGTCGAGAAGCCGGTCGAACTCGGCAAGACAGGTGGTCGCCAGCGGGAGCGCGGCGGAAATCCGGGCGTCATGCTCGGCGCCTTCGCCCTTGGACCGGGCGGTATGGGCGACGTAGACGTCCCAGACGAGGGTGCGGTAGGCGACGGCATCGACGATGCCGATGACCTGGGCCATGCGGGCGCGCGCCGTCGGCGCCTGCGGCTGCAGGGCGGGGCCGTCGAAGGCCTCGTCGATGTAGCGGGTGATGGCCTGGGTCTCGTAGAGCACGAAGTCGCCGTGTTTCAGCGCCGGGATCCTGCCGAAGGGATTGAGCGCCAGGTAGGCCTCGGTCTCAGCGCCCGCGGAGAAGATATCGACGGGGTCCTGGTCGTACGCCACGCCCTTCTCGAGAAGCGCCATCGTGGCGATCCGGACATAGACGGAGTAGGGGGCACCGTAGAGGGTGACGCCCGCGCCGGGTTCACCGGCCATACCAGGCCTCCGTGGCCGCGCGCATCAGGCGGTCTCCAGCGCCGCGACCATGCTCCGGAAGATGCCGAGGCCGTCGGTCGAGCCCTGGACATCTTCCACATGGTCCTCGGGGTGCGGCATCAGGCCGAGCACGTTGCCGCGGCCATTGCGCACGCCGGCGATGTTGCCGATCGAGCCATTCGGGTTGGCCTCACCGGTCACCGCGCCGTCGGCGTCGCAGTAGCGGAACACCACGCGCCCGTCGCCCTCGATCCGCTTCAGCGTCTCGTCGTCGGCGAAATAGTTGCCGTCGCCGTGAGCGACGGGAACGCGGATCACCTGGCCCTGTTCATAGGCGCTGGTGAAGCGGGTGCCGGTCGTTTCCACGCGCAGGTGCACGTCCCTGCAGACGAACTTCAGATGGGCGTTGCGCATCAGCGCGCCGGGCAGCAGGCCCGTCTCGGTCAGCACCTGGAAGCCGTTGCAGACACCGAGCACGGTGACGCCGGCCTCGGCCCTGGCGATGACGTCGCGCATGATCGGCGAGCGTGCGGCGATCGCGCCGCAGCGCAGATAGTCGCCGTAGGAGAAGCCGCCGGGAATGACGACCAGGTCGACGTCCGGCAGCTCGGTTTCCTTGTGCCAGACGATGGCCGGCTTGTGGCCGCCGGCGATTTCCAGCGCGCGCGCCATGTCGCGCTCGCGGTTGATGCCGGGGAAGAGGACAATGGCGGATTTCATGCGGGCTTCCTGGGCGCGGCAGGCAAAACGAGTCGGTTCAGGGAAACGTGGGGCATCAATGGCACAGCGCGTTCCATTTGTCAGGCCTCTCGCCGGAACAACAGCCCGTCGAACTGGTCCATGGGCCCGAGCTTCTGCTTGCTCTGGACCGGCAGGGTGAAGGCGAGGTGGAAGCCGCGGGATTCGAGATCGCTCAGGATCTCCAGATAGTCCGGCTCGCCTTCGTAGAGCGGATCGAGCGACAATTCGATCTGGATGCCGACGCAGCGCGCCAGCGTTTCCTCTGCGCCGGCGAGTACCGGCTTCTCGAAACCCTGCACATCGATCTTGAGAAACGGGCGTTCGGCCTTCGACAGCGCCTCGGCGGCCGCCTCGTCGAGGCTGCGGCAGTCTACCGTCTCGATGCGCTCCACCGCCAGTCCCTCGGGGCCGACGCCGTCGAGCGGCCTTTGCAGCGAGGTGAGGGAGGTGTCGCGGCACACATTCAGCGCCGCCGTGCCACCTTCGGCGGCCAGCGCCATCGGCGGCGCCATGTCCCAGAGCGGGTCCTGGGCGGCCTGGGCCGCGGCCTGGGTCCAGGCTTCCATCAGCGGCTCGAACGACAGGATGCGGCCCTTGTAGCCGGACGCGCGCAGGCGGCGGGCGTACTGGCCGGTATTGGCGCCGACGTCGAGCACCAGATCGACCCGGTGCCGGTTGATCAGATGGGCGACGTTGCGGTCATGGAACGGCGGAAACCACAGTTTCAAAGTCTTCTGCTTCGGGAACGGGACGAAGGGTCGGATGTGCTTCTTCCAGATCCGGCCGAGCGAACTTGCCATCTTGTGCCCGAAACGTTTCCGCGTGCGGCCCGGCCCTACACCAGCTCGATCGAGTAGTTCTCGATGACGGTGTTGGCGAGCAGCTTCTCGCACATGGCTTCCAGCTCGGCCCTGGCCTTCTCCCGGTCGCTGCCCGACAGCTCGAGCTCGATCAGCTTGCCCTGGCGCACGTCCTCGACGCCCGAGAAGCCGAGGGAGGAGAGGGCGTGCTGGATGGCCTTGCCCTGCGGATCGAGGACGCCGTTCTTCAGGGTGACGGTGACGCGTGCCTTCATGATGGCGGGTATTTTCCTGTTGTCGGGGCCGTTACTGCACCAGAACCGGGCCGCGCGGCACGTTCGGCTCGTTGCCGACCATGATGCCCAGCCGCCGTGCGACTTCCTGATAGGCCTCGACGAGGCCGCCCATGTCGCGGCGGAACCGGTCCTTGTCGAGCTTGTCGCCCGACTGGATGTCCCACAGGCGGCAGGAATCCGGGCTGATCTCGTCGGCGAGCACGATGCGCATCATGTCGCCCTCGTACAGGCGGCCGAACTCGATCTTGAAGTCGACGAGGCGGATGCCGGCGCCGAGGAACAGGCCGGTGAGGAAGTCGTTGACGCGCAGGGCCAGCGACATGATGTCGTCGATCTCCTGCGGGCTGGCCCAGCCGAACGCGGTGATGTGCTCCTCGGCGACCATCGGGTCGTTGAGCTCGTCGTTCTTGTAATAGAACTCGATGATCGAGCGGGGCAGCTGCGTGCCCTCGTCGATGCCCAGGCGCTGCGACAGCGAGCCGGCGGCGACGTTGCGGACCACGACCTCGAGCGGGATGATCTCGACCTCGCGGATCAACTGCTCGCGCATGTTGAGCCGCCGGATGAAGTGGGTCGGTACGCCGATCTCGTTCAGATGCTGGAAGATGTGCTCGGAAATCCGGTTGTTGAGCACACCCTTGCCCTCGATCTGGGCGTGTTTCTTCTTGTTGAAGGCCGTGGCGTCGTCCTTGAAGTGTTGGACGAGCGTTCCCGGTTCGGGTCCCTCATAGAGGATCTTGGCCTTGCCTTCGTAGACTCTGCGGCGGCGGTTCATTCGTATCAGACCTGTCATAGGAAACGTGGCACCCTCGACTTGGGCGGCACCGAGCCCTTACATGTTACCGAAGAAACGGACGCACCATCATGGCGGATTCGTCCGGAAAGTGGCGCGCACCCTATCCGATCCGACCCGGCGATACAACGCGCGCGCGGCGGCAGATGATCGCGGGTCGAAAACCGTACCGATCGGGCCATCGGCGCAGTTGATTTGGGGGGGGCGGACGAGTATGCAAGGCTCGGTTTTGAGCTGTCGGGCTTGGCCCGCCGGGCGCTGGTTGAGCGCTTTTCAATTGGAGGCATGAATGTCGGAATTCGAGAGGCGCAAGAAGGGTTTCGAGGAGAAGTTCGCGCACGACGAGGAAATGCGTTTCAAGGCAGAAGCGCGGCGCAACAAGCTGCTGGGCCTGTGGGCCGCGGAAAAGCTCGGCAAGACCGGCGACGCCGCCGAAGCCTATGCCAAGGAAGTTGTGGTCGCCGATTTCGAGGAAGCCGGTGACGAGGACGTATTCCGAAAGGTCCGCGGTGATTTCGACACGGCCGGCGTCGAGCAGTCCGATCACCAGATCCGCCGCACCATGGATGAGCTGATGGTGACGGCGATGGAGCAGCTCCAGAAAGAAGGCTGAGCGCCTGACTTCCAGCGACGTAAGCGGATTTCGAGCGGCCCGGGATTTCCCGGGCCGTTTTCGTTTCGGTTCCGCCCCCTTCCGCTCATCCCCGCGTAGGCGGGGATCGCTGTATCTGGCCCGTTAGCGTGAAACGGCAGGGGGATTCCCGCTTTCGCGGGATTGCCCGGCAGAAGGAAGGTCCGGCCTGCCAGTAGCGGCGTCAGCTCTTGCCGAAGACCCGGGCGAAGATCGTGTCGACGTTCTTGAAGTGGTAGCCGAGGTCGAACAGGGCCTCGAGGTCGGATTCCGGAATCCGCTGAGTCACTTCCGGGTCGGACTTCAGAAAATCCAGGAACTGGCCTTCGCCGTTCCAGACCCGCATGGCGTGGCGCTGGACCGTGCGGTAGGCGTCCTCGCGGCTCATGCCGGCCTGGGCCAGCGCGATCAGCACCCGCTGCGAGTTCACCAGGCCGCCGAGGCGGTCGAGATTGGCCTGCATGCGCTCGGGGTAGACGACCAGCTTGTCGACGACGCCGGTGAGGCGGGCCAGCGCGAAATCGAGCGTCACCGTGGCGTCGGGGCCGATCATGCGCTCGACGGACGAGTGCGAGATGTCGCGCTCGTGCCAGAGCGCCACGTTCTCCAGCGCCGGGGTGACGTAGGCGCGGACCATGCGGGCAAGCCCGGTCAGGTTCTCCGTCAGCACCGGATTGCGCTTATGCGGCATCGCCGAGGAGCCCTTCTGGCCGGGCGAGAAATATTCCTCGGCCTCCAGCACCTCGGTGCGCTGCAGGTGGCGGATCTCGGTGGCGAGCCGTTCCACCGACGAGGCGACGACGCCCAGGGTGGCGAAAAAGGCGGCGTGGCGGTCGCGCGGGATCACCTGGGTGGAGACCGGCTCGGGCTGAAGCCCCAGCTTCTCGGCGACGCGGGCCTCGATAACCGGATCGATATTGGCGAAGGTGCCGACCGCGCCGGACAGGGCGCAGGTGGCGATTTCCGCGCGGGCGTAGGCCAGGCGCGCGAGATTGCGCGAGAACTCGGCGTAGAACCCGGCCAGCTTGACGCCGAACGTCGTCGGCTCGGCGTGGATGCCGTGGCTGCGGCCCACCGTCGGCGTCATCTTGTGCTCGACGGCGCGTTTCTCGATGGCCGCCAGCAGGGCCTCGACATCGGCGATCAGCAGGTCGGCGGCGCGGGTGAGCTGGACGGCGAGACAGGTGTCGAGCACGTCCGACGACGTCATGCCCATGTGGACGAAGCGCGAATCCGGGCCGACGAACTCGGCCAGATGGGTCAGGAAGGCGATGACGTCGTGCTTCACCTCGCGCTCGATCTCGTCGATGCGGGCGACGTCGAATTCGGCGGCGTCGCCCTTCGCGCGGATCGTCGCGGCGGCGTCGACGGGGATCAAGCCGATCTCTGCCATCGCCTCGGCGGCGGCGGCCTCGATCTCGAACCAGATGCGAAATCTCGTCTCGGGCGCCCAGATGGATGCCATTTCTGGGCGGGAATAGCGCGGAATCATCGGCTCTTTTTCGTGTGGTGATACGGAAGCGCGGTCTTTAACAGGAATGTCCGATGGTCTCAACGACCAGGGAGGGGATCGGGGACTGCGATCGGGGATAACGATCAGGGACGGCGATGACGTCGGGCCGGCGCCCGGCGGGGCGCTCTCTCCCGGCCAGACCCATTGTAGGCGCGGTGACGCTGCGTTAGAGGTGTTGGCCGCCCGTTTCAAGAGAAGCGGGCCAGCCCCGGGGAAACATGTCATGGCCGAACGGGACATCGTGGTCGTCGGCGCGGGCGTCGTCGGCGTTTCGGCGGCGCTGCATCTGCAAAGGCGCGGCCGCGCGGTCACGCTGATCGACCGGCGCGACCCCGGCGAGGAAACCTCCTACGGCAACACCGGCGTGATCGAGGGTGGCACCTACGTGCCGATCGCCATGCCGCGCAACCCGCTGAAGCTGTTGCGATACGGTCTCAACGACCGGTCCGAGATGTATTTTCACTGGCGCGCCATGCCGAAGCTCGTGCCCTGGCTGTTGCAGCTCTACGCCAATTCGACCGAGGCCAGGCTGCGCACGAACGGGGCGGCCGTGATGGCGCTGCTCGCCCATGCCATCCCCGAGCACAAGGCGTTGATCCGCGAGGCCGGCGTCGACACCCTGTTGCGCGAGAACGGCTGGCTGCAGGTCTATCGCACCGAGGCGCAGTTCGACGCCGCCGCGCTGGAGCGCGAAGTCGCCCGTGAATCCGGGCACAGGTTCACCGTGCTGGACGTCAACGAGGCGCGCGAGCTGGAGCCGCACCTGAAGCCGGTCTTCAGGAAGGCCGAGCTGTGGCACGACATCGCCTCGCTGACCGATCCGGGTGCCACCGTGAAGGCCTATGCGCGGCTGTTTGCGACGACCGGCGGCGAGATTCTGCAGCACAGGGTGGACCGGCTGGTGCCGGATGCCGACGGCTGGACGGTCGAGACCGACAACGGCGCCATTGCTGCCCGCGAGATCGTCGTGGCGCTCGGGCCGTGGTCTATGGACCTGCTCGACCCGCTCGGCTACCGGCTGCCGTTCGCGGTCAAGCGCGGCTACCACATGCATTACAACCCTTCCGGCGACGGCGGTCTCAACCGCCCGGTCGTCGATCTCGCCTATGGCTATGCCGCCTCGTCGATGGCCGCCGGCCTGCGCGTGACCACCGGCATCGAGTTCGCCGAGCGCGACGCGCCGGCGACCCCGGTCCAGCTCGCGCGCGTCGAGCCCCGTGCCCGCGAACTGCTGCCGATCGAACGGCCGCTGGAGCACGACCCCTGGATGGGGCGGCGGCCGTCTTTTCCCGATTCCGTCCCCGTCATCGGCCCGGCGCCGAGGCATTCAGGCCTCTGGCTCGACTTCGGCCACGCCCATCTCGGCTTGACGCTCGGGCCGATCAGCGGGCGTCTGCTGGCGGAGATGATCTGCGGGCAGACACCCGTGGTCGACCCGGCGCCCTATTCGGTCCAGAGGTTCGGTTAGAGCGGCGGATTCCGCGCCTTTGCGATCGCCCTGCGCGACCCGACACCCGCTTCCATGGCACCCTGCCGGTATGGCGCCGGCTAAATTTGTGCTATTGTTAAGAAGACGGGGACCGGAATTGCACCAGTAAAGGAGGCCCGCGATGACGGACGCCGTTAGGGCCGAAATACAGGCCTTTTACGACCGCTATATTGCCGCCTGGAATGCCCGGGATTTCGGCGCCATGGCCGACTTCCATACAGAGCCGGCCCTTTTCATGCATTCGAAAATGTCATTCAACCTGCCGGACCGCGCGGCCAAGATCGCGATGCTCGAGGATCTGTTCGCGCGCCTGATCGACGAAGGCTTCAGCCATTCCGTCTACGACAGCTTGACTGTGCGCCCCAGCGGCGAGGGGATGGCGATTGCGGATGCCCGCAACATCAGACGCCTGCGCAGCGACGGCTCGTCGATCGAGGTCGTCGATGCGCACTACGTGCTGCGCAAGGAAGGCGGGTCGTGGCGATTCATCGTCACGGTCATCTGCTCGCCCGGCTGGCAAAAGCAGCGCCAACGGGCCCTTTACGTGGCCTAGGTCGGTCACCCGGTTCGGTTCGCGGCGCGAGATCATACGACCGCTGCGCGGCCGGCGCCTTCATTCGGATGTCGAGTCCTTCGACGCGCCGATCCGCAGGAACTCTCCCGGCGGGCCCATCCGGATATCGAAGACGATGGCCGCCGCGCGGAGCGTAAAGGCGGCCAGAAATGCCGCGGTTTCGGCCATCAGTCCGGGAACCGTGAGATAGGCGAGGGTGGCGTAGGTCAGGGAGCCGACCAGAGCGGTGGTGGCATAGAGCTGCCCGCACAGGATCATCGGTTGCGTGTTGGTGATCACGTCGCGAAGGACGCCGCCGCCGGTGGCCGTGATCATGCCCATGAAGACGGCGACCACGAAGGGCGCGCCGAACGCCAGTGCGATGTGGCAACCGACCACCGCGAAGGCTGCCAGGCCCAGGGCGTCGGCCCAGACCATACCCCGGCGGCGGTTAGTTTCGCCGGGAGCGACGAAGAAGGTGATCAGCGCCGCGGCCACGCACAGGATCAGCTCGGCGGGGTCCTGCGTCCACCACACCGGACGGCCGAGAAGCAGGTCCCTGATGGTGCCGCCACCGATGCCGGTGATGGTGCCGATCAGCACGAAGCCGAGGACATCCATGCGGTAGCGTGCCGCCGTCAGGGCGCCGCTGACGGCGAAGACGACATCGCCGAAATACATGATCACCAGAATGCCGATGCTGAGCGGATCGTTCGCGGCCATCCTTGCCCTCCTGGCGCTCCGTGTCGAAAAGCTTCGCGTCACCCGATTCCCGGATGAGATTGAAATCGTTCGACGTCCTGGCCATGGTCACGCCCCCTTGCCAGAAAACAGTCGACCAAACTAGTAGGCCAACGCAGCTCGAATGTCGCTCCCCGGGCCCGTTCGGACGCCGCGGGCGGCCACGCCGGACGACAGGCCGGGGCGGCAGCCGGTGTCTATCCTTCAGGGTGTTTGGGGAAAGCGTTCGGGGGGCGTCGGCGTTCGTGCTGGCGCGATCCCGAAAGTCCGACGCTAGCCTTCGCTCGGCAGCGGCAGTTCCGTGGAATCCTTCGTCGTCGCCACGACGATGCGCGACTGGACATCGGTGACCAGCTCGGAATCCAGCAGCCGGAACCGCAGGAACTCGTCATAGGCGCGCATGTCCTCGACGACGACCTTGATCATGTAGTCGACGGCGCCGGTCACGCGCTCGCAGAACACCACCTCTGGCCAGGCCCGCATCATGCGGTCGAAGGTCTCCATGTTCTCCCGGCTCGGCATGGCCAGCTTGACGAAGGCGTAGGAGACGAAGTCGAGGCCGAGCGCCTCGCGGTCGAGGATCGCCACCGTCGCCTTGATGACCCCGGTCTCCTTCAGCCGCTTGATCCGCCGCCAGCACGGCGTCTGCGACATGTTCACCGCCTTGGCGATCTCGGCCACCGGCCGGGAGGCGTCGCGCTGCAGTTCGCGCAGGATTCGGACGTCGCCGGCATCGAGTGAAATTTTTTCGCGTGTCGACATTCAGCGGAACATCCTTGCGAGTATCCGGTCTGAGAGCGCAAGGATAGCACAGTTTTTCCGTCAGATCGCGAGATAATAAGCCCTATAGCGAACAAGCCCGGTGCGCCTGCCGCAACGGCAAGGCTGGCGCCGGGACAGGCAAGAGGCTGCCGATGAACGCGATTGCCCGCGAAGTCACGCTCGACGACAAATACGTACTGGACCGCGGCCAGGTCTACATGACCGGCATCCAGGCGCTGGTCCGCCTGCCGCTCGACCAGATCAGGCGCGACCGCGCGACGGGGCTGAAGACCGCCGGCTACATTTCCGGCTACCGCGGCTCGCCGCTGGCCGGCTACGACCAGCAACTGGAACGGGCAAAACGCCTCCTCGACAGCCATGATCTGGTCTTCCACCCCGGCCTCAACGAAGAACTGGCGGCAACCGCCGTCTGGGGCACGCAGAAGGTGGGTCTTGCCGGCGAGAGCGACCACGACGGCGTGTTCGGCATCTGGTATGGCAAGGCGCCCGGCGTCGACCGGGCCGGCGACGTTCTGCGCCACGCCAATGCCAGCGGCACGGCGGCGGCCGGCGGCGTGCTGGCGATCGCCGGCGACGACCATCTGGCCAAGTCCTCCTCGCTTCCCGTCCAGAGCGAGCATGCCTTCATCCATTCCGAGATCCCGATCCTCAACCCCTCCGACCTGCAGGACGTGCTCGACTACGGCCTGCACGGCATCGCGATGTCGCGCTATTCGGGCCTGTGGGTGGCGCTGATCGCGCTCGCCGACACGATGGATTCCTCCGGGATCGTCAATGTCGATCCGAACCGGATCTCGATCCGCCGCCCGCTCGACCACGCCGATCCGCGCCAGGCGGCCGAACTGAACACCAATCTCCAGCTCAAGACGCGTCTCGACACCGAGGTCCTGAACCGCACCCTGCGGCTGCCCGCCGCCAAGGCCTATGTCCGGGCCAACCGGCTCGACCGCAAGGTGTTCGGCTCGGACAATCCGCGCTTCGGCATCGTCACGACGGGCAAGGCCTATCGTGACGTACGGCAGACGCTCGACCTGCTCGGCATCACCGAGGCGGTTGCGGGCGAGATCGGTCTTGCCGTCTTCAAGGTGGCGATGCCGTGGCCGCTGGAGCCGGAGGCGATTTCCGGCTTCGCCAGGGGGCTCGATCGCGTCATGGTGGTCGAGCACAAGCGCGCGGTCATCGAGCCGCAGCTCAAGGACCTGATGTTCCACTGGGCCGCCGACCAGCGGCCCCAGGTGTATGGCAAGACGCGTCCCGACGGCCGTGCCTTCCTGCCGGATATCCGCGAATGCGGCCCGGGCGAGGTCGCCCCGGCGCTGATCGCGTTCCTGCCGAAGACCGCCCGCACGGGCGCGATGGGGGAGGGCGCCCGGCGCCTCACCGCCCGCCAGGCCTGGAGCGACGAGCATGCCACCGACGCCGTGCGGTCGGCCTATTTCTGCTCGGGCTGCCCGCACTCGACCTCGACCGTGACGCCCGAAGGCAGCCGCGCCATGCCGGGCATCGGCTGCCACGCGATGACCGAGATCAACGGCCGCACCACCGAGGGGCTGATCGCCATGGGCGGCGAGGGCGCGTCGTGGCTCGGCCAGTTCCCGTTCTCGAAGACGAAGCACATGTTCGCCAATCTCGGCGATGGCACCTACTATCATTCCGGCATCCTGGCGATCCGTGCCGCGGTGGCGGCGCGCGCGCCGATTACCTACAAGATCCTGTTCAACGACGCCGTCGCCATGACCGGCGGCCAGACCCATGACGGCCCGCTCGACGTGCGCCAGCTGGTCGCCCAGGTGCAGGCGGAGGGCGTCGAGCGCATCGCGCTGTTGTCGGAGCGCCCGCACCTCTATTCCCCGGCCGACCTGCCGGCGGGCGTACCGCTGAAGCACCGCGACGACCTGAACGCGGTCCAGGAGGAATTTGCGACGGTGCCCGGCGTCTCCGTCATCGTCTTCGACCAGACCTGCGCGGCGGAGAAGCGCCGCCGCCGCAAGAAGGGCCAGTACGAGAACCCGGACAAGCGGGTGTTCATCAATCCGCGCGTCTGCGAGGCCTGCGGCGACTGCTCGGTGCAGTCGAACTGCATCTCGGTCGAGCCGCTGATGACCGAGTTCGGCGAGAAACGCCGGATCAACCAGTCGAGCTGCAACAAGGACTATTCCTGCGTGAAGGGCTTTTGCCCGAGCTTCGTGGAGGTAACCGGCGCGGGGCCGCGCAAGGCGGCGGGCGCGGACTTCGATATCGCCGCGCTGGCGGCCGAGCTGGCCGAGCCGGAGACGGACATCGGCGTGGCGCCGGTCAACCTGCTGCTCACCGGCATCGGCGGCATGGGCGTCACCACCACCTCGGCGGTGCTGGCGACCGCGGCCCATCTCGACGGCCTCAACGCCTCGACGCTAGACATGACCGGACTTGCCCAGAAGAACGGGCCGGTCACCTCGCACGTCCGCTTTTCCGCCCCTGACGTCACCATCGAGGGGCCGCGCATCCCGGTCGGGTCGCTCGATGTGCTGCTCGCCGCCGACCTGGTGGTCGCCGGCGGCGCCGAGGCGCTCAGCTTGTGCGCACCGGACCGCACCCGGGCGGTGCTGAACACCGATGTCGCGCCGACCGCGGAATTCGTCATGCACCAGGTGCAGAGCTTCAACGCCCTGCGCATCGCCCGCACCGTGGGCGATGCGGTGAAGGGCGTCGACGCGGCGGCGATCGCCCGGTTCGCCGAAACCGCGCTCGGCGACACGATCTTCGCCAACATGATGCTGGTAGGCTTCGCCTGGCAGAAGGGGCTCTTGCCCTTGCGCCGCAAGGCGGTCGAGCAGGCGATCCGGCTGAACGGCGCCGCCATCGACGCCAACGTGCTGGCGTTCGCCGCCGGCCGACTGCTCGCTGCGCGGCCGGAGCTGTTCCAGGGGCTGGTCGAGGACCCGACGAAGCCGGCCGACATGCCGCTCGACGAGCGCATCGTCTTCCTCGCCAAGGAACTGATCGCATACCAGGACGAGGCCTATGCCGAACGGTTCCTGAGGTCCGTCTCGACGGTCCGCGCGGCCGAGGAAAAGCTCAAGGGCTCGAACCTGAAGCTCACCCGGCAGGCGGCGGAATCGCTGTTCAAGCTGATGGCCTACAAGGACGAGTACGAGGTGGCCCGGCTTTACACCGCGCCGGAGTTCCGCGCCGCGCTGGACAAGCAGTTCGAAGGTGGCGGCAGGATCTCGGTCCAGCTCGCCCCGCCGCTTCTGTCGCGCATCGATCCGCGCACCGGCCGGCCGGCGAAGCGGAGCTTCGGTCCGTGGATCTTCCCGGTGTTCGGGATGCTCACCAGGCTGAAGGGCTTGCGCGGCACGCGCTTCGATCCGTTCGGTTATACGGCGGAGCGGCGCGAGGAGCGGGCGCTGATCGCCGATTACGAGGCAACGCTTGCGAAGCTCGCGGCCGGACTGGATGCGAAGAAGCTGGGTCTGGCCATCGAGATCGCCAGGGTGCCGGAGCTTATCCGCGGCTTCGGCCCGGTGAAGGCCGCCAATGTCGCCAAGGCGCGGCAGCGCTTTGACGGGCTGAACCGGCGCTGGGACGCGCCGACCGTGCTAACCGGCCCTGTGCTCGAAGCCGCGGAATAGGGATCAGCGCGGGAATTCGTCGCGGTAGGCCGGCCACCCGGCCGGCCCGCGGCCGTCCTGCCCCGCCTCGAAGACGGCCAGCGCGATCGCGCGGGCGAGGCAGCGGGCGGCGGCGGCGCCGATGCGCAGCATGTCGAGCGTCGGATCCTTCATCGCCATCCTGCCGGTCGCCAGCGCGAACACCGTGTCGCCGTCGAGCGGGGTGTGGACCGGATGGATGGCGCGCGCCATGCCGTCCTGCGCCATGACCGCGAGCCGCTTGGCCTCGGACTTGGTGAGGATCGCATCGGTGGCGACAAGCGCCGGGGTGGTGGCGGACAGCGCGTCCAGCTTGGAGATGGGCTTCAGCGCCTCCTCGTCGACACGCGGCGGCAGGCCGCGCCCTCCGAACTCGTCGCCAACCTCCCAGCCGCCGGCCCAGAAGTGCGGTCCGTCGCCGATCGTCACCCGGCCGACGCAGTTGACCGCGACGATCGCGCCGACCGTGAACCCGTCCTCGGTGACGAGCGACGCCGACCCGAGACCGCCGCGGTGGCGCGCCGTCGTGCATCCCAACCCCGCGCCGACCGAACCGACGGCGAAGTCGACGCCGGCCCGATCGCAAGCCGACCATCCGAGGTCGCGATAGGGCGGGAACCGGCCCCAGTCCTTGTCGCCGCCGTTGATGAGGTCGAACAGGATCGCCTGCGGTACGATCGGCACCGTCACCGGGCCGACCGGATAGCCGCGGCCCTTGTCGCGCAGCCATGCCTGGACGCCCGAGGCGGCGTCGAGGCCATAGGCCGATCCGCCCGAGATCACCACGGCATCGACGCCGGGCACGGTCATCTCGGGGCTGAGCAATTCGGTGTCGCGCGTGCCGGGCCCGCCGCCGCGTACGTCGACGGATGCGGTTGTGGCCTCGTCGCAAAGGACGACGGTCGTTCCGGACAGGAGGCCGTCGTCGTCGGCATGGCCGACCAGTAGGCCAGGAACGTCGGTCAGGAGATTGCGGGGGCCGGGAATCATAGAGTCTCGTCCGATGCTTGAGTCAGAAACTTCCAGCGGAATCACAGCCGAGAATAGCGGCGCTCAAAGCACCTTGTACATGATCGTGGTGGGGTGGAGCCGGTCTTCGACGGGGTCGCGGCAGAAATCCGGGATCGTGCCGACAGTGTGGTAGCCGAGCGAGGCATAGAGCGGCTCGGCCATGTCGCCGGTGCGGGTATCGAGCGTGATCAGGGTCCGGCCGAGACCGGCGGCGTGCCGATGAAGCGCGGTCATCAGCGCCCGCGCGATGCCGCGCCGCCGGTGATCGGGATGGACCAGCAGCTTGGTCACTTCGGCGCGGTGCGGCTGGTTCGGCGGGGTATCGATGTCGAGCTGCACCGATCCCACGATCGTGTCGCCCGTGCCGGCGGTCCAGACGATGCGGGTGCCCGCGCGAACCGGTGGCAGCACCTTGCCGCGCCAGTACGCGACGGCGTCGTCCCGCGAAAACGGCAGCACGAAATTGATGTTGGCGCCGGCGTGGACGCAGGCATGGAGGAGATCGGCGAGGTCGCCGACGCGCGCCTCCAGGTCGACTTCGGATGCCACGGAGATGGCGGGGGCGTCGTTCATGTCCGCACCATGAACAGGACGTATCGCGCGCCGGTATGACTGGGGGTGAGAAATTCGCTCGGTCCGAAGAGCTGGTAGCGCAGGCAGTCGCCGGGTCTCAGGTCGTGCGTGTGGCCGTCTACGGTCACCCGCAGCTCACCCTCGAGCAGCAGCATATGGTGTTCGAGGCCCGGTCGCGGCGGGGCGTCGTAGGCGATACGCGCACCGGGCTCGATGCCGCATTCCAGCCCCTCGGCGGCGAGCGCATCGGCGGGTGGGGAGACGATGCGACGGGTGAACCCGGTGGTGGTGTCCGTCCAGACGGTCTGGGCGTCGCGGCGTACCAGGGGCGCGAAATCGTCCTCGACCATCAGCATCAGCCGCGACAGCGTCAGGCCGTAGGCCGCGCAGAGCTTGCCGAGGACAGTCGCCGTCGGGCTCACCTCCGCGTTTTCCAGCCGGGAGAGCGTGGCGCGGCTCACGCCGCTGCGTGCGGCGAGATCGTCCAGCGACCAGCCGCGCTCGCCGCGCAGTTCCTTGAGGCGCCGGGCGATACGTGTGTCGATCGAAGAATCCAGACCGGCCGTTTCCATATTTGGAAATATCTACCGAATATGAGAAATTCGCAAGTATACCAACCCGGTTCCCCAGGGGCTGCTCTCATGGGGCAGCAGGCCCCAGTCCTCGCCGCCGTTTCCCCGTCCTCCGTGACCACCTTGCCTGACGGTTTCGCGTTGCCCGCGCCGCTGGCGGAGGCGGTGCGCCATGGTCGACCGCGATAGGTTTCCTAGTTCTATGGAGATCACGACCTCGAGGAGGGGCGGATGGTCGGCATTCGTGCGTGTGTTCTCCTGATCGCGATATCGGTCGCGCCTGTCGCGCAGGCTCAGCAGGAAGTCGATCTCGAGCTCGTCCTGCTCGCTGATGCCTCGGGCTCAATCGATACCTCGGAGATAGGATTCCAGCGGGAGGGCTATGCCGCCGCCATCACCCATTCGGAGGTGCTCAACGCCATCGCAGGCGGGCTGCTGCAGAAAATCGCGGTCACCTACGTGGAGTGGGGCGACCATACCTCGCAGGCGGTGGTCGTGCCCTGGACCGTGATCGACGGCGCCGCCGCTGCCCAGGACTTTGCCGACGCGCTCCTGTCGACGCCGCGGCTCGCTTACGGGCGAAACGCCATCGGCAGCGCGATCCGTAAGGGGCTCGCGTTGATCGAAGGCAACGACATCATCGGCCTGAGGAAGGTGATCGACATCTCCGCCGACAGCGCCAACAGCTGGAGCGGCCCGGCGGTGCAGACGACCCGCGAGGAAGCGCTGGCTGCCGGCGTGACGATCAACGGCCTGGCGATCCTGTGCCGCCTGCAGGGCTGCGGCGGGCGGCCGGTCGGCTACGACCTGGAAGACGCCTTCGCGACCCGGATCATCATCGGGCCAGGCAGTTTCGTCGTGACCGTCGACGGGGAGACGAGCTTTGCCGACGCGGTGCGGCGCAAGCTGGTGCTGGAGATCGCCGACCGCGGCGATGATTTCACCGGAATGACGATCGAGTAGCCGCGAAAAAGAAAGCCCGGCGCGCGGCCGGGCTTTCCGTATCGGGTGTGGCTGTGCCGATTACTGCATGTAATCGTACTTGCCGTCCTTCCACTCGTAGAAGACGTAGCCCGGCAGGGTCACGTCGCCCTTGTCGTCGAAGGACAGCTTGCCGAGGACGGTATCGAAGTCGCCGGCGTTGAGCTTCTCGATGACCGCATCGTAGTCGGTCGAACCGGCGGCCTCGGCTGCCTGCGCCCACGCCTGGATCGCGGCGTAGGTGTAGAGCGCGTAGCCCTCGGCCGTCTTGCCGGCCTTCTCCAGAGCCTCGACGACAGGCGCGGCTTCCGGATTCTTGCGCGGATCCGGCGAGAAGGTCATCAGCGTGCCCTGGCCGGCATCGCCGGTGATCTGCCAGTACTCGTCGGTCACCAGCGCGTCACCCGAGACCAGGATGGTATCCATGCCCTGGTCGCGCATCTGGCGGGCCATCAGGCCGGCCTCGGTGTGATAGCCGCCGACATAGAGAACGTCGATGTTCTCCTGCTTCAGCTTGGAGACCAGCGCGGTGTAGTCCTTTTCACCGGCCGTATAGGCCTCGTAGAGGGCTTCCTGCTTGCCGGCCTGGTTCATGTACTTCTTGGTCTCGTCGGCAAGACCCTTACCGTAGGCGGTCTTGTCGTGAACGATAGCGATGTTCTTGTCCTTGAACTGCTCGGCCAGGAACTTGCCGGCGGTCTCGCCCTGCTGGTCGTCGCGGCCGCAGACGCGATAGGTGCCCGGGCCGGGGCGGTTTTCGGTATAGCTCGGGTTCGTCGAGGCCGGGGAGATCTGGATGATCCCTTCCTCCGCATAAACCTGGCTGGCGGGAATCGACGATCCGGAGCAGAAGTGTCCGGCCATCAGCGCGATGTTCTTGCCGACCATCTGGTTGGCGACAGCCACGGCCTGCTTCGGGTCGCAGGCGTCGTCGCCGACTTCCAGAACCAGCTTCTCGCCATTGACGCCACCGGCGGCGTTGATGTCCGCGACGGCCTGCTCGGCACCGGCCTTCATCTGCGCGCCGAAGGCGGCGTACTGGCCAGTCAT
Source organism: Microbaculum mangrovi (assembly GCF_051390635.1). Lineage (NCBI taxonomy): Bacteria > Pseudomonadati > Pseudomonadota > Alphaproteobacteria > Hyphomicrobiales > Tepidamorphaceae > Microbaculum > Microbaculum mangrovi. Next base: position 169,094 of record NZ_JBPODT010000001.1, on the reverse strand, counting down.
AGGGCCCGTCGTGGCGACCGTGATATCGGCAAGAGCGGTGCCGGACATGAGGACGCCGAACGAAAGCGCCACACCGGTCAACAGATGTTTCTTCATCAGGTTACTCCCTCTCGGAATTCGGGCCGCATTCGACCCTTCGGTTTGTCCGGGACGAGGCCCGGTTAAGGTTTTTATTACACGGATCAAAAGCAAAAACCACGGTTCGAGTGCCGCAGCGTGATCAAACGGCGTCCGTTACGCCGGGCCGCTTCTTCCACCCCAAGAAACCGGCTCGCTCATACAGCCAGCGATACTGGGTGACCATCTGGCGTGCGCGCGTTACGCGAAATCCAAGCACGGCGATCGCGAGGAGAATCGCCAGATTAACAAGGTAGTAATAGAGCGACAGCAGCGTTTCCTGGAACAGGGAGAAGTACAGAAAACGAACCGCGGCAGTGAGCAGGATCATGTAAAGGACGATCTGCGCGACGGGACGCCAGGTGAGGGCGATCGCGCGTCCCGACAACCATGCAGCGCCACCGCCTAGGAATACGGTCATAAGGAGGAAAACACCGAACGAACCTTCCCAGAGAATGCCCATTGTCCGCTCCTCAGTGCCGTCCGCCTTCGAGATAGGCCGACCGAACTTCCTCACGCGCCAGCAACTCCTTGCCGGTGCCGCTCATGGTGATGGTGCCGTTGACCATGACATAGCCGCGATGCGCGAGCTTCAGCGCATGGTAGGCGTTTTGCTCGACGAGGAAGACGGTCAGACCCTCATTGCGGTTGAGTTCGCCGATCACCTCGAAGATCTGCTTGACGATCAACGGGGCGAGGCCGAGCGAAGGCTCGTCCAGAAGGAGCAGCCTCGGCCGGCCCATCAGCGCCCGGGCGATCGCCAGCATCTGCTGCTCGCCGCCCGACAGCGTGCCGCCGCGCTGGCTTTGGCGGGATTTCAGCACCGGAAACAGCCCGAAGACACGTTCTAGGTCTTCGTCGAAATGATGCAGATCCGCGGTGATCGCCCCCATCTGCAGGTTTTCCAGCACCGACATGCGTGGAAAGATGCGCCGGCCCTCGGGCGACTGGGCGATCTTCCTGCGGATGATCTCGTGCGTGGCCATGCGCGTGATGTCGACCCCGTCATAGGTGATGGTCCCGTTGCGCGCCTGCGGGTCGCCGCAAATCGTCATCATCAGGGTCGACTTGCCGGCGCCGTTGGCGCCGATCAGCGTGACGATCTCTCCCGGATTGACGTCCATGTCGACGCCGCGCAGGGCGACGATCTTGCCGTAATAGGTCTCGACGCCCCTGATCGACAGAAGCGGGGCCGAAGCGTCGCGAGTGGACTGGCCGTTGCCGATCATGCGTCTTCGGGCCCCTTGGTTACCGTCTCCACTTCGCGTTCGACCTCCTCGACCTCCTCGTCCTCGACGCCGAGATAGGCGGCGATGACGGCGGCATCGTTGCGGATGTCCTCCGGCGTGCCGTCGGCGATCTTCTTGCCGTAATCGAGCACGATCACATGGTCGGAAATCTCCATGACCACCGACATGTCATGCTCGATCAGGAGCACCGAGGTGCCGTGTTCGTCGCGGATGAAGCGCAGCAATTCGTTCAGTTCGGCCGATTCCCGCGGGTTCAGGCCGGCCGCCGGCTCGTCGAGGCACAGAAGCTCCGGACGTGTGCACATGGCGCGCGCGATCTCGAGCCGGCGCTGGGCGCCGTAGGGCAGGTCGGCGGCCGGGTCGTCGGCGCGGTCAACGAGGCGGATCCGCTCCAGCCAGTACTTGGCGTATTCGATGGCATCGCGCTCGGCGTGGCGGAAATGGGACAGACCGAGCACGCCGCCGATGGTGAAGTAGGAGGCCAGCATCAACGGATTGTGCTGGGCGACCATAAGGTTCTCCAGCACGGTCATGCCGCCGAACAGCCGGATGTTCTGGAACGTCCGGGCGACCTTCGCCCTGGCGGCGATCTTGAAGTCGGGCAGGCGTTCGAGCAGGTAGGTGTCGCCGTCGGTGAGGCGCATGGACAGCATGCCCTCGGTCGGCTTGTAGAAGCCGGTGATGCAGTTGAACACCGTGGTCTTGCCGGCGCCGTTGGGGCCGATGAGCGCGGTGATGTCGCCGCGGCCGGCGAGAAAGCTGAGATCGTCGACGGCGACGAGGCCGCCGAAGCGCATCGTCAGGTGGTCGACCGTCAGGATCGGCGCGATCTCCGGGCCCGTCGCCGCGGCGGCGTTCGCGCCGTTCGAAGGGGCAGCGCCGTTCGAAGGGGCCATGGTGGCTTGCGTCGCGCTCATCCGTGACCCTCGCCAACATAGTCGCCGGAGATCGCCTTACGCTCGCCAAGCGAAATGGAGGGTTGCCGCGTCGATATCAGCCCGCGCGGTCTCCACACCATGATGACCACCATGGCGAGCCCGAAGATCAGCATGCGGTAGTTCGTCGGGTCGAAGTTCTCGCCGAAGATCGCCTTCAGGAAACTCAGCTCGCGCAGCACCTCGAGACCGCCGATCATGACGACCGCGGCGATGACGACGCCGATCTGGCTGCCCAGGCCGCCGAGCACGACGATTGCCAGGATCAGCGCGGATTCGATGAAGGTGAAGGATTCCGGGCTGATGAAACCCTGCCGGGTGGCGAAGAACGATCCGGCGAAGCCGCCGAACATGGCACCTGTGGCAAAGGCGGTCAGTTTCGTACTGGTGGTGTTGATGCCGAGCGAGCGGCAGGCGATCTCGTCCTCGCGCAGGGCCTCCCAGGCCCGTCCGACCGGCAGTCGTCGCAGCCGGAGCGTGACGAAGTTGGTGATCAGCGCGAGGATCAGGATCAGGTAGTAGAGGAAGATGATGCGGTGCATCGGGCTGTAGTCGAGCCCGAAGAAGGCAGCGAAGCCGTCGTCGCCGCGGGTAAAGTCCAGGCCGAAGAAGGACGGCCGCGGAATGCCGGAAATTCCGTCCGGGCCGTTGGTGAACTCGTACCAGTTGAGCAGCACGACGCGGATGATCTCGCCGAAGGCGAGCGTGACGATGGCGAGATAGTCGCCGCGCAGCCGCAGGACCGGGAAGCCGAGAATGATGCCCCAGAACGCGGCGAGGATGCCGGCGAGCGGGAGACAGATCCAGAAACCGAGGTCGAAGTAGTGGGCGAGGAGGGCGTAGGAATAGGCGCCGACCGCGTAGAAGGCGACGTAGCCGAGATCGAGCAGGCCGGCCAGCCCGACGACGATGTTCAGGCCCCAGCCGAGCATCACGTAGGTGAGGACAAGGATGGACATGTCCATCACGTAGCGATCGGACATCGGCAGGAACGGGAGCACGATCGCGGCGGCGAGCAGGGCCGGGCCGAAGACGCTGCCCAGGCGTTCGGCGTGCCGGGCAAGAGGCCGTCCGCCGGGGCGGCGGAACCATTTGTCGCCGATCGGGATCCGGACGATCTTGCGCCAGACGAACAGGTCGAGCAGCAGGCGGCCAACGAACACGACGGCGACGGCGCCGATCACGAGCGGCCAGTCGGTGACGATGACGAGGCCGCTGCCGCCGGGCTCGACGGTCGTGCGGAGGCCCATGATCGGCACGGCAAGCGCGAGGGCGACGAAGGCGGCAAGCCCCGCGTCCTTGACGGAGTCGGCTATGCCGCGCTCGCGGGGCGGCGAAGATACCGTCGTCATACCTTCTCCACTTCCGGCTTGCCGAGGATGCCAGAGGGAAGGAAGATCAGCACGATCGCGAGGATGGAGAAGGCCGCCACATCCTTGTATTCAATCGAGAAATAGGCGGACCAGAAGGTCTCGATCAGGCCGATGAGAAGCCCGCCCAGCATCGCGCCCGGCAGCGAGCCGATGCCGCCGAGCACGGCGGCGGTGAACGCCTTAACGCCGGCGACGAAGCCGATATAGAAGTCGATGACGCCGTAGTAGAGCAGGTACATCATGCCGGCGACGGCGGCGAGCGCCGCGCCCATGACGAAGGTCAGCGAGATGGTGCGGTCGACGTTGACGCCGATCAGGGCGGCCATCTTGCGGTCCTGCTCGCAGGCGCGCTGCGCGCGACCGAGCGAAGTCTTGGCGATGATCAGCGAGAAGGCGACCATAAGAATGAGGGTCGTCACCACGATCAGGATCTGGATATAGGACAGGTTGACGGCGAAGTTGCCCTCCGGGGAAACCTTTTCCATGATCGTGAAGTTGCCGGAAATCAGCGGCTGCAGCGGCTTCACGCGCGCGCCCTGGACGACCTGCACGTAATTCTGCAGCACGATCGACATGCCGATCGCGGTGATCAGCGGCGCCAGGCGGAACGAGGTGCGCAGCGGCCGGTAGGCGAGGCGTTCCACGGTCCAGCCGTAGGCGGCGGTCAGCGCCATGGCGATCATCAGGACGAGCAGCAGCGCGAAGAGCAGAAGCAGGAACGAACTGCCGGCGGTGACGCCGAGCAGGATGATGAAGATCAGCGCGATGAACGCGCCGATCATGAAGATGTCGCCGTGGGCGAAATTGATCATTCCGATGATCCCGTAGACCATCGTGTAGCCGATCGCGATGAGCCCGTAGATCGAGCCCAGGGTCAACCCGTTGATCAGCTGCTGGAGAAAGTACTCCATGCTGGTTCGAACCCCCCTTGGTACGTTGCGCTGATTGTTTGTGCGCTCACGTGAGTTCTGCCCGTCCGTAGACAGTGTTCCCTCTTATCAAGGCTGCGGGTAGGTGACAATCGCGCAACGGACACGGTTCGCGAAATTCAACCCAGCATCCGCGGCAGGAACAGAATGATCGCGGGAACAATCGCAAGCAGGGCGATACGGATCACCTCGGCAATTAGGAACGGAACGACGCCGCGATAGGTCTGCGTCAGGGGAATATCCGGCGCCAACGAATTGATAATGAAGATATTCATCCCCACCGGGGGCGTTACAAGCCCCAGTTCGACGGTGATCAGGACCAGGATGCCGAACCAGATGGCGGTCTCTTCGGGGCTCATGCCGAAGTCCAGGGTCATGATCAGGGGGAAGAAGATCGGGACCGTGAGCAGGATCATGGACAGGGAATCCATGACGCAGCCGAAAACCAGATAGGCGAGAAGGATCAGGACCAGCACGACCCATGGGCTGAAACCGGCCGCTGCGACCCATTCCGCCGTGGTCTGGGGCAACTGCGCGAACGCCAGGAAGGTGTTGTAGACCTGGGCGCCGAAGATGATGAAATAGATCATCGCCGTCGATGTCGCGGTGGCGAGCAGGCAGTCCTTGAGGCCCTTCCAGTCAAGCTCGCCGGAGCGAAGCGCCAGCAGGCCGGTGCCGGCGGCGCCCACCGCGGCCGCCTCGGTCGGCGTGAACCAGCCGACGTAGATCCCGCCGATAACGAGCAGGAAGATCAGCGCCACCGGCCAGACGTCTATGATTGCGGCGATACGGCCGCGCAGTCCCACCCGTTCGCGAATCGTGGCGGCCGTGGGATCGAGGCGCACGTAGATCGCGACAACGATCATGAAGCCGACCGCGGCCATGATGCCCGGAACGACCGCGGCGATGAACATCGTGATGATGTTCTGCTCGGCGAGGATCGCGTAGATCACCAGCACGATCGACGGCGGGATCAGGATGCCGAGCGTCCCGCCGGCGGCCAGCGAGCCGGTGGACAGGGCGCCCGAATAGCCGTAGCGGCGCATTTCCGGCAGCGCGACCTGCGACATGGTTGCGGCGGTGGCCAGCGACGAGCCGCAGATGGCTCCGAATCCGGCGCAGGCGCCGATGCCGGCCATGGCGATGCCCCCGCGGCGGTGCCCGAGGAAGGCGGCCGCCGCCTTGAACAGGGATTGCGACATGCCGCCCTTGGTGGCGAACTGGCCCATCAGCAGGAACAGCGGGATGATCGACAGGCTGTGGCCGGAGAATACGTCGTAGGTCAGGGACTTCAGGCTCGCGAGTATCGGAACCCATCGCTCCGTGACGATCGCGGTGCCGCCGACGCCGCACAGCAGCATGGCCAGCCCGATCGGCACGCGCAGGAAGATCATCCCCAGCAGGATGGGGATCGATATCATGGCGATTTCGAAGCGGTCCATCGGCGCTCTTCCCCTACCGGTCCTCGCGGCCGGCGGCGACCTCGTTGATCGAACGCCACACGGTGTAGAGCGACGTTGCCGCGAAGACCCACAGGCCGACGGCGGCCCCGGCATAGCCGTACCAGACCGGCATCTGCAGGATCATCGTCGTTTCGTTGTAGCTGAGCTTGTCGACGAGGCCGAGCTGCAGGCGCCACGCGATCAGGACGGCGGCGCCGGTCATCAGCACGTTGCCGACAAGGGTCAGCGCCGCCTTGGTACGGTCTCCCAGCCGGGTCAGGAATACATCGACCGTGACGTGACCCCGGTTGAGCTGGCACCAGGGCAGGAAGGCGGATACGGCAACGGCGCAGCCGGCCGAGACCAGCTCGAAATCGCCCGGAACGGGTCCCAATCGGTCGAAGGGGAAGAAATCGAAGACGCCGACCAGGGCGCGGCCGGTGATGCTGACCACCGTCATGACCACCAGCGCCAGCAGCAGGAGGCCTCCAAGCAGGGCCAGCGTTGCTGTAATCGCTCTGACGATCCGCCCGACACCGGCTTCGAGCCCCGGCGCCAGACCGGGTATGGATTCCGCGTCCCTCGCCATAATGCCGTTTTCCCCACCGAGCGATCGGGGCGAGCTGTCGGCCCGCCCCGTCGTAGTCCCCGCAGTAGTCTACGCCGCCGTTTCGCGAACGGCGGGATTAATCGATCCGGATCGTCAGTTGCTGTACTTCTCGATCAGCGCCTTGGCGTCGTCGTACATCGTCTGGCCGTCATAGCCCTTTTCGTTCATCTCGGCGATCCAGCCTTCGACGACCGGCTGGGAGGCTTCCTTCCAGCGGGCGACCTCGGCCTCGTCGAGCTCGATCATCTTGTTGCCGCGCTCGGTGGCGATCTTCAGGCCCGGCGCGTCGCCTTCGTCCATGACGCGGCCGACCCACTTGGACGCCTCGCGGCCCGAGTTGGCGTCGACGATCTTCTTCAGGTCGTCCGGCAGGTTGTCATAGGTGTCCTTGTTCATCGCGAAAACGAAGAAGCTCGTGTAGAAGCCGCGATCGCCGGCGAACGAGGTGTGGGTGTCGACGAGCTCGGCTACCTTGAGCGGCGCGGTCACCTCCCACGGGATCACGGTGCCGTCGATGACGCCCTTGGAGAGGGCCTCGGGAACCGCGGGAACCGGCATGCCGACGGGTGTGGCGCCGAGGTTCTCGATGAGCTTGTTGACCATGCGGGTGGGGCCGCGCAGCTTCATGCCCTTCAGATCCTCGAGCGTTTGGACGCCGTCGCCCTTGGCGTGGATCAGGCCGGGGCCGTGGGTATGGACGGCGATGACATGGACGTCCTTGAATTCGTCCTTCAGGTACTTCTCGTAGTAGTCCCAGGCGGCCTGCGACGTGGCTTCGGCGCTCGTCGGCATGAACGGCAGCTCGAAAGCCTCGGTTCCGGGGAAGCGGCCGGGGGTGTAGCCGGGCAGGGTCCAGATCACGTCGGCGACGCCGTCGCGCACCTGATCGTAGAGGGCGGGCGGAGAGCCGCCGAGCTGCATGGACGGATAGAACTCATAATCGATGCGGCCGTTGGACTCCTCCTTGAGCTTCTCGGCCCAGGGAACAATAAAGTTCTTCGGCACCGGCGCCGCTGCCGGCAGGAACTGGTGGATCTTCAGCACGACGTCGGCGGCCGAAGCCGGCAGGGCCGGCGCGGTCATCATCGCGACGGCGGCCGCGATGGCGAAAACAGCACGTTTCATGATGTCCTCCCAAATCAATCGTCGAACATCCGCGCGGGACGCTGCGGGGGCGACGATTTCCTGACGGGAAGGCTAGTTGGCGGGGCCAACCACCGCAAGCGACACGGAGGCTCACCCACCGGAATTTGGGCGGAAACCGATCATTTGTTCGAATTACGGACAATGCAGGCGGCAAAAAGGCCCTGTTTTTGCATCGGAATGACCCAAAAGGGGCTGCCGATACCGCTCGCTGTCGAGGTCGATCTAGCTGTCGGGGTCGATTTTCTGCGCCAGCGTGTCCAGGCTGGATTCGATCCGCTCGATCAGGCGGCCCATCTCGTCGTGGTGGCTGCGCAGCCGCTTGAGCTCGCCCTTCAGAAGCGCGATCTCGTGGCGGCCGCCCGGTGGGACGGTGCCTTCACCGCCGATCAGCCAGGTCGGCGTGACGTCGAGGACACCGGCCAGCATAAACAAGCGGTTGGCCCGCGGGGCGCTGCGGCCGTTTTCCCAGGAGGCGAGGGTGCGGGTGGTGACCCCGAGACGGCGTGCCACCTGAGCCGTCGAAAGGCCCGCGGCTTCGCGTGCGCTCTTCACCCGGTCCGCGGTGGTCGATGGTTTGGACGCCTTCCTGCGGGCCATCGCAAACTCCTCGTCTTGTGTCGCGGCCGGATGACCGCCACTTCGCCAATAGCATTCACGGGATGCGGGCTTGCGACCGTTTGCGGCGTTTCATGAGCCGGATGCGTCCATTTCGGCAAAGACTTCCTTGGCGGCCTTGAAGGCGGCGTTTGCCGCGGGCACGCCGCAGTAGATCGCCGATTGCAGGAGCGCCTCGACCACATCCTCGCGCGGCACGCCGCAGTTCACGGAGGCGCGCAGGTGCATCTTCAGCTCCTCGTGATGGCCAAGGGCGAGCAGCATGACGATGGTCAGCAGGCTGCGGGTGCGCCGGTCGAGCCCGGGACGCTCCCAGATCTCGCCCCAGGCATAGCGGGTGATCAGGTCCTGGAAATCCCGGTCGATGTCGCTGGTGCGGGCGACGGCACGGTCGACGTGGGCGTCGCCGAGCACGGCGCGGCGGTTGGTCATGCCGTTCGTGTGGCGGGTCTTGTCATCCATCGCTGTCAGGCCTTCAGAAAGGTCGAGACGGTTTCGCTGAATTCGGCTTCCTGCTCGATGTTGGACAGGTGGGCGGCGTCCAGCACGACGAGTCGCGATCCCTTGATCGCGGCCCGGATCTCCTCGGCGTTGGCGACCGGCGTCGAGGGGTCGTGCCGGCCGGCGACGACCAGCGTCGGCAGATCGATTGCCGCGATCGCCTCGCGCAGGTCGATATCGCGCAGGGCGGCGCAGCATCCGGCGTAGCCGGCGGCCGGTGTCGCCTTGATCATCGCGCGGATGCGGTCGACGGCGGCCGGCTGCTCGTTCTGGAACCGCTTGGTGAACCAACGGTCGACGACCGCCTCGGCAAGCGGGGCCATGCCGGTGGAAAGCACCGTGTCGATGCGCTGCTGCCATGTTTCGGTGTCGCCGATCTTGGCGCCGGTGTTGCAGAGGACCAGCTTCTCGAAGCGCTCGGGCGCGTTCACGCCGAGCCACATCCCGGTGACCCCGCCCATCGAAAGCCCGCAGAAACAAGCCTTGTCGACGCCGGCGGCATCCATCACCGCGAGGGCGTCGCGGCCGAGGTCGTCGAAGCTGTAGTCGCCCGACGGCGCGTCCGATTGCCCGTGGCCGCGGGTGTCATAGCGCAGAACCCGGAAATCGCGGCCGAGCGCGGCGGTCTGCGCATCCCACATCCGCAGATCGGTGCCCAGCGAGTTCGAGAACACCAGCCACGGCCCGTCCGGGCGGCCGGAGATGTCGTAATGGATGATTGCCCCGTTCGCGGCGGTCTCGGGCATGGCCGGACTCCCTTCGTCAGTTTCGTATTGCCTTCCAGCGCGCGACGATCGTATCGACCGTCGCTTCGGAGATTCCGAGATAGGTGGACGGATCAAGGGCGGTTTCGATCCCCTCCAAACCCAGGCCGTCGACGATTTCGCCGGTTTCCCGGCAGATTTCCGCAAGACGGCGATCCTCTGCGATGGCGCGCCTGGCGGCGGTCTCGACGACGTGATGGGCCTCGTGCCGGCCGAGCGTCGGCGCCAGCGCCATCATCAGCGCCTCCGACATCAGCGTGCCGTTGCCGATATCGAGGTTGGCGCGCATGCGCTCCGGGCGGACCTCGAGATCGGCGATCGTCTCGGCGACGTGGCCGAGCGCGCCGGCGGCGATTTCGAACAGATCCGGCAGGATGGTCCATTCCGCGTGCCAACCGCCGGCGCCGCGCTCGTGCTCCTGGGGCATGGCCGAGAGGAGGGCGGAGGCGAGGCCGCTCGCCCGCATTGCATTGGCGCGCACGGCGGGCGCGGCCACCGGATTGCGCTTCTGCGGCATGGTCGAGGAGCCTCCGCGGCCGGGGCCGGCCGGTTCTGCCGCCTCGCCGACCTCGGCCTGCATCAGCAAGGCGATATCGCCGGCGATCTTGGCGAGCGCCTCGGTGAGGATGGCGAGTTCCGTGCCGATCCGGGCGGAGCCGTCGCGGGCGGTGTGCCAGGCGATGTCTGGAACCGGCAGATCGAGCCGACGCCCGAGGTCTTCGCGCACAATGGCGGCCTTGCTCCCGATCGCCGCGAGGGTGCCGACCGCGCCGCCGAACTGCAGGACAAGCCCCTGGTCGGCGGCGGTCTTGATGGCGGTCCGACAGCGCATCAGCATGGCGAGCCAGCCGGCAAGCTTGAATCCGAATGTAATTGGCAATGCCGGTTGCAGCAGCGTGCGGCCGGGCATGACCGTGGAGCGATGGGCCTCGGCCCGGGCGGCGAGGGCGTCGCCGAGCGCAACCGTTTCCCTATCGATCAGCGCCATCGCCCGGCCGAACACAAGGGCGTTCGCGGTGTCGATGACGTCCTGGCTGGTGGCGCCCCAGTGGACCCAGCCGCGGCCCGGTTCGGTGCAGTGTGCGGTCAGCGCCTTGACGAAGGGGATCGCAGGGTTGCCGGCGCGCCGGGTCGCTTCGCCGATCGCTTCGATGTCCGGTTCGAAGCTGGCGCAGGCGCCTTCTATCGCGCTGGCCGCGTCTGCAGGGATCAGGCCGGCGGCCGCCTCGCTTGCCGCCAGCGCCGCCTCGAAGGCAAGCATGGCGCGAACGCGTTCGCGGTCCGAGAGCACGGCCTGCATATCGGCGGAGGCGAAGAGCGGGGTCAGCAAATCGGATTGCACGGGCGCCGCCGGACTGATCGGGACAAGGTTGGCGGACTTTAGTCGCAGGCGGACGCGAATGTCACCCGTCGACTTCCTTTCGCGGCGGTTCGCGCTAAACTCCGCGCCAAAGAGGGAGGTTTGCACACATGGCTATGACGATGACTGGCGAGTACACGATCGCTGCCGACCGGCAGACCGTGTGGAACGCGCTCAATGACCAGGACGTGCTGGCCGCCTGCATTCCCGGTTGCGAGAGCTTCGAGAAGAAGAGCGATACCGAGTTCAGCGCCGTGGCGACCGTCAAGATCGGCCCGGTGAAGGCGAAATTCAAAGGCGACGTCGCGCTGTCGGATATCGACGCACCGAACAGCTACAGGATTTCCGGCCAGGGGCAGGGCGGGGTCGCCGGCTTCGCCAAGGGCGGCGCCACCGTCTCGCTGAAGGATGGCGAGGACGGCGGCACGGTGCTCTCCTACGACGTGGAAGCCCATGTCGGCGGCAAGATCGCGCAGGTCGGCCAGCGCCTCATCAACGGTGCGGCGAAGAAGACAGCGGACCAGTTTTTCGAGAATTTCCGCAACCGGGTGACCCCTGACCAGAACGCGGCCTGACGCGCCGCTGCGTCACCCTTCGCCATTTGTCGGCTTGACCGGCATCCGTAATGGGTAAAAAATCGGCGCAAAACAATATGCGCAGCAGGGAGGCCAATTAAAAATAATCAAGATTCGCGGGATTTCCCCGTATTCTCATTGAATATTTTCCCGGCACACACACGGAGTTCAGGCCGGTTTCCGACCGCCTGAGGGAGGAACGAAATGCCGAAAATATCGATGACCGTCAATGGTCAGGCGGTCTCCGCCGATGTGGAGGCCCGCACGCTTCTCGTGGACTACATCCGCGAGCAACTCAGACTTACCGGAACACATGTCGGTTGCGATACCAGCCAGTGCGGCGCCTGCGTCGTCCACGTGGACGGACGCGCGCTGAAATCGTGCACGACGCTCGCCGCCCAGTGCGACGGCGCTTCGGTGACGACGATCGAGGGGCTTGCCAAGGGTGACCAGCTTCATCCGATGCAGGAAGCCTTCCGCGACAATCACGGCCTGCAATGCGGGTTCTGCACGCCGGGCATGATCATGTCGGCCGTCGACATGGTGAACCGGCACGGCGGCAAGCTCGACGAGGCGACGATCCGCCACGAGCTCGAAGGCAACCTGTGCCGCTGCACGGGCTACCACAACATCGTCAAGGCTATCGCTCAAGGCTGCGAGGCCATGGCCTCAAGTGGCCGTATCGCAGCCGAATAATATCGATAATTCCAGTCTCTGGGAGGAGACGATATGAGTGCGACCGGAATCGGTGCCCGTGTGAAACGGGTCGAGGACCAACGCTTCATCACCGGCAAGGGCCATTATGTCGACGACGTGAACCGGGAAGGGCAAACCTACGCCTATTTCCTGCGCTCGCCGCACGCCCATGCCAGGATCAAGGGTATCAACGCGAGCCAGGCGACCGCCATGGATGGCGTGCGTGTCGTCCTGACCGGCGAGGATCTTGCCGCCGACGGGATCGGCCCGCTGCCGTGCGGCTGGATGATCCATTCCAAGGACGGATCGCCGATGGTCACGCCGGGCCATCCGTGCCTGGCCCAGGGCAAGGTGCGCTATGTCGGCGACCCTGTCTGCGTCGTCATCGCCGACTCCATCGAGCTAGCCCGCGACGCCGCCGAGCAGATCGATGTCGACTACGAGGTGCTGCCGGCCGTCGTCGACGTGGCCAAGTCGCAGGGCTCGGGCATCGCCGTCCACGAGGAAGCGCCGCGCAACACCGCCTATGAGTGGGAACTCGGCGACAAGGCCGCGGTCGAAGCCGCTTTCGCCAAGGCGCATCACGTCACCAAGATCGATCTCGTCAACAACCGCCTGATCCCGAACGCGATGGAGCCGCGCGCGGCCGTCGCCGAATACGACTCCGGCACCGGCCACACCACCGTGTGGACCACCAGTCAGAACCCGCATGTGGCGCGTCTGGTCATGTCGGCGTTCCTGAACGTCTCGCCGGAGCACAAGCTGCGCGTCATCGCGCCGGACGTGGGTGGCGGGTTCGGCTCCAAGATCTACGTCTATCCGGAAGAAACGGTGTCCGCCTGGGCGTCGAAGAAGGTCGGCAAGCCGGTGAAGTGGACGGCCGACCGCACCGAGGCCTTCCTGTCGGACGCGCACGGGCGCGATCACGCCACCCACGCCGAGCTGGCGATGGACGAACGGGGCCGGTTCCTGGCGATGCGGGTCAAGACGCTGGCCAATGTCGGCGGCTACATGAGCCTGTTCGCTTCCTCGGTGCCGACCTATCTCTACGCCACGCTGTTGTCGGGACAGTACGACATTCCGGCGATCTACGCGGAAGTGGACGCGGTCTACACCACGACGACGCCGGTCGACGCCTATCGCGGCGCCGGACGCCCGGAGGCGACCTTCGTGGTCGAGCGTTTGGTCGAGGTTGCCGCCCGCGAGATCGGCGTGGACCCGGCGACGCTGCGCAAGCGCAACTTCATCCGCAAGTTCCCGCACCAGACGCCGGTGATCATGGCCTATGACATCGGCGACTATCATGCCTCCCTCAACAAGGCGATGGAGGTTGCCGACTACAAGGGCTTCGGCAAGCGCAAGCGCGAGTCGGCGCGGCGCGGCAAGCTGCGGGGCATCGGTTTCTCGACCTATATCGAGGCCTGCGGCATCGCGCCCTCGCAGGCGGTCGGGTCGCTCGGCGCCGGCGTCGGCCTGTGGGAATCCGCCGAGGTCCGGGTCAATCCGGTCGGCACGGTCGAGGTCCTGACCGGCTCGCACAGCCACGGCCAGGGCCACGAGACGACCTTCGCCCAGCTGGTCGCGGACCGTCTCGGCATTCCCTTCGAGAACGTCTCGATCGTCCATGGCGACACCGACAAGGTGCAGTTCGGCATGGGCACCTACGGCTCGCGCTCCGGTGCAGTCGGCATGTCGGCGATCTCCACGGCGCTCGACAAGGTCGTCGCCAAGGGCAAGAAGATCGCCGCCCACCTGCTCGAGGCGGCGGAAGCCGACATCGACTTCAAGGACGGCAACTTCACCGTGAAGGGCACCGACAAGGCGATCGACTGGACGTCGCTGGCGCTCGGCGCCTATGTGGCGCACGGGTTCCCGCCCTCGGAGATCGAGCCGGGCCTGAAGGAAACGTCGTTCTACGATCCGACGAACTTCACCTTCCCGGCGGGCTGCCACATCTGCGAGGTGGAACTGGACCCGGACACCGGCGTCACCGAGATCGTCAACTGGGTCGCCGTCGATGATTTCGGCACGGTCATCAATCCGATGATCGTCGAGGGCCAGGTGCATGGCGGGATCGCCCAGGGGGTCGGCCAGGCGCTGCTGGAAGGCACGCGCTACGACAGTGACGGCCAGCTGCTTTCGGGCTCGTTCATGGACTATACCATGCCGCGCGCCGACAACCTGCCGAGCTTCACGGTGGACACCACCGTCACGGCATGTCCGTCGAACCCGCTCGGCATGAAGGGCTGCGGCGAGGCCGGGGCCATCGCGGCGCCGGCGGCCGTCGTCAACGCCGTCACCGACGCGCTCGGACACGAGGACCTGGCAATGCCCGCCACGCCCCAGGCGGTCTGGCGTGCGGCCCGGAAAACCGCGCAGCGCGCGGCCGCCGAATAAGGAGGATCACAGATGTATCCGTTCAACTATCATCGGCCCGCGACGGTCCGTAAGGCTGCCGGGCTGTTGGCCAAGATGGAAGACGCCAAGGTCCTCGCCGGCGGCCATACGCTGCTGCCGACGATGAAGCAGCGGCTGGCCTCGCCGTCGGATATCGTCGATCTCGGCGGCATCGAAGGGCTGGCGGGAATAGAGCAGAAAGGCCGCAAGATCCACATCGGGGCGATGACGCCGCATGCCGACGTCGCCAATTCCGATGTCGTCCGGGAGGCGATTCCGGCGCTTGCCCAGCTTGCCGGTGGCATCGGCGATCCGCATGTGCGCGCCCGCGGCACAATCGGCGGCTCGATCGCCAACAACGACCCGAACGCCGACTACCCGGCCGCCTGCCTGGGCCTCGGCGCGACGATCGTCACCAACAAGCGCAAGATCGAGGCCGACGATTTCTTCGTCGACATGTTCGAGACGGCGCTGGAGCCCGGCGAGATCGTCACCAAGGTGATCTTCCCGATTCCGCGCAAGGCCGGCTATGCGAAGTTCCCGAACCCGGCCTCGCGCTATGCGCTCGTCGGGGTGTTCGTGTCGAAGCGCGGCAAGGAGGTGCGTGCGGCGGTGACAGGCGCCGGCTCGTGCGTGTTCCGCTCCAAGGACCTGGAAGCCGCACTGTCGACCCGGTTCGCGCCGAAGTCGCTCGAAGGGGTGAGCGTCCCCTCCGACGGCCTCAACAGCGACATCCATGCCAGCGCCGACTACCGGGCGAACCTGATCGCCGTGATGGCGCGGCGTGCGGTGACGGCGGCGTGAGCCGCCGACCAGCGCGACCTGTGTGCTAGATTGCGGTCGGCGTCCAAATCGGCGCCGGCCGTTTCACACTTCGCCAAACAGTCCGGAGCCCGCCGTGGCCGACCAGAGTCCCGAGATCCCGCAGTCCATCGATGCGACGCTGAAGCTGCTTGCCTCGGCCGACTATGTCTCCGACCGGTCGTTGGCGACCGTCCTCTATCTGGCGCTGAAGATGGGGCGGCCGCTGTTCCTGGAAGGCGAGGCGGGCGTCGGCAAGACCGAAATCGCCAAGGTGCTGGCCAAGGCGCTCGGCCGGCGGCTGATCCGGCTGCAGTGCTACGAAGGCCTCGACGTATCGTCGGCCGTCTACGAGTGGAACTATGCCGCCCAGATGATCGAGATCCGCGTGGCGGAAGCCGAGGGCGTCGTCGACCGCGCCAGGCTCGGCGAGGACGTGTTCTCCGAACGGTTCCTGGTCAAGCGGCCGCTGCTCGAGGCCCTTGAGCCGGACACCGCGGGGCCGCCGGTGCTGCTGATCGACGAACTCGACCGCACCGACGAGGCCTTCGAGGCCTTCCTGCTGGAGGTCCTGTCCGACTTCCAGGTGACGATCCCGGAGATCGGCACCGTGACCGCCGACCGGCCGCCGATCGTCATCATAACCTCCAACCGCACCCGCGAGATCCACGACGCGCTGAAGCGGCGCTGTCTCTATCACTGGGTCGACTATCCCGACGCCGCCCGCGAACTGTCGATCGTCAAGGCGAAGGTGCCCGAGGCGCCGCAGAAGCTGAGCCGCGAGGTCGTCGCCTTCGTCCAGGCGATCCGCAGGGAGGACCTGTTCAAGGCGCCCGGCGTGGCCGAGACGCTCGACTGGGCGACGGCACTGACCGAGCTGAACGCCGTGGCGCTCGATGCCGCCACCATCTCCGATACGCTCGGCGTCCTGCTCAAGTATCAGGACGACATCCAGCGGATGCAGGGCTCCAAGGCCAAGGAGCTGCTCGACCAGGTGCGCGCGGAGTTGCGCGCCGCAGGGTAGACCAGGATGACGGACCGCCCCGATACGACATCCGTTCCGGCGGCAGAGGCCGAAGCCTTCGAAGGCCGCCTTGCCGACAACATCGTCCATTTCGCCCGGGCTCTGAGGACTGCCGGGATGCGCGTCGGGCCGGGCAGCGTGGTCGACGCCATCCGGGCGGTGGAGACCGCCGGCATCGGCGAGAAAGCCGATTTCTACTGGGTGCTGCACTCGGTGCTGGTGAAGCGGCACGAGGATCACGACCTGTTCGACCAGGCGTTCCGGCTGTACTGGCGCAAGCGCGCGCTGCTCGAACGGCTGATGTCGCAGCTGCTGCCGCCGTCGCCGCCGGTGCCGCGCGAGGACGCCGAGGAAGTGCGATCCCGCGTCGCCGAGGCGCTTCTGAAGAACGAGCAGAAGCCGGAGATGCCGAAGCCGAAGCGGGAAATCGACGCCAAGTTGACGCTGTCGAGCCAGGAGATCCTGCAGCGCAAGGATTTCGAGCAGATGTCGGCCGCCGAGATTGCACAGGCGCGGCAGATGATCGCCCGCATGATGCTGCCGTTCGACAAGGTGAAGACGCGGCGGCTGGAGCCGTCGTCGCGTGGACGGCAGATCGATCTGCGCCGCTCGTTGCGTTCCAGCATCCGTGGCGGCTCGCACGGCATGATCGACCTGAAGCGCCTGGCGCCGTCGCGGAAGCATCCGCCGCTGGTTGCGATCTGCGACATTTCCGGGTCGATGACGCAGTACAGCCGGATGTTCCTGCATTTCCTGCACGCGCTGACGGAGGCGCGCGGGCGGGTGCACAGCTTCGTGTTCGGCACGCGGCTCACCAACATCACCCGCCAGCTCAAGGCGCGCGATCCAGACGAGGCGCTGGAGCGCTGCTCCGACATCGTCCAGGACTGGGCCGGCGGCACGCGCATCGCCACCTGCCTGCACGCGTTCAACCGCGACTGGTCGCGCCGGGTGCTGGGGCAGGGCGCGGTGGTGCTGCTTGTGACCGACGGGCTAGAACGCGACGGGCGTGAGGAACTGGACTTCGAGATGGACCGGCTGCACCGGTCCTGCCGGCGGCTGATCTGGCTCAATCCGCTGTTGCGCTACGACGGCTTCGAGGCGAAGGCGGCCGGCATCGTCACCATGCTGCCGCATGTCGACGAATTCCGCACGATCCACAATCTCGGTGCGATGGCCGATCTCGTGCGCGCGCTCGACGCGCGCCGGCCGGGTGGGGCCGATCCGATGCGCTGGCTCAGGGGAGAGGCGGCGTGACGTGCCTTCGTCGCTGCGCTGTTCGTGAGGGGCGAAGGGCGGCACGGCCGGATGGAACCGTGCTCGACCTGTCAGCCCGACCGGCAGGGCCCTATTTCATGTTCATGCCGCCACGGCATTTCCGCGCGTGTCGCGTCAGGAGGTCCCCATGAGCGAACTCACCATCAATCCGCTCGACGATCCGCTTGCCATCGCCGAGGCGTGGCGCAAGGCCGGCCGCGACGTGGCGCTTGCCACCGTGGTCGAGACCTGGGGTTCGGCGCCGCGTCCCGCAGGCAGCCATCTGGTGATCGATGCCGACGGCAATTTCGAAGGTTCGGTGTCGGGCGGCTGCGTCGAAGGCGCGGTGATCGCCGAAGCCGTCGACGTGATCGGAGGCGGCGAGCCCAGGATCCTTGAATTCGGCGTCGCCGACGAGACTGCCTGGCGGGTCGGCCTGTCCTGCGGCGGGCGGATCAAGGTCTTCGTCGAAAAGGTCGACTGATCATGCCTTCGACCGAGTTGCTGATCGCCTTTGCGCTGGCGACAGCCATCTTCGCCTACATGCCCGGTCCGGCGATGCTCTATACCGCCGCGCAGACGCTGGCCCGGGGAAAGCGGGGCGGCCTGAAGGCCGCGCTGGGTATCCATGTCGGCTGTTATGTCCATGTTCTGGCAGCGGTTTTCGGACTGGCGGCGTTGATGAAGCTGGTGCCCGAGCTCTATCTCGGGCTGAAGCTTGCCGGCGCGCTGTATCTCGTCTGGCTCGGCATCGCGATGATCCGCGGCGCAAAGGGCGAGAACCCGGCTGTCATGATCACCGCGCGCTCGCCGCGCCGGGCCTTCGCCGACAGCATGCTGGTCGAGATCCTCAATCCGAAGACCGCGGTGTTCTTCGTGGCCTTCCTGCCGCAGTTCGTCGATCCGGCCGCGGGCCTGCCCGTCTGGGCGCAGCTTCTGGTCCTCGGAACGATCGTCAACTTCGCCTTTTCCTCCGCCGATATGGTCGTCATCGCGCTGTCGTCGGTGGCAATGGCCCGCCTCAAGGCAAGCCGGCGTGCGCAGCGCGTCGCCCAGGCGATCGGCGGAACGATCCTGATCGGGCTCGGGGCCCGGCTCGCGATGGAACGGAGTTGAGGGCTTCATGAAACTCGACCTTCTCGCACAGCTGAACGCCGACCGCACCGCGCGCAGGGCGGTGATCCTGATCACCGACACGGAGACGGGCGAACAACGGCTCGTCCGCGAGGACGATATCGCCGGATCCGACCGCGCCGATCTCTATCGCGACCTGATCCGCGCCGGCCGGTCGCGGCCGCTGAAGCAGGAAGAAGGCGGCGGTTTTGCGAACGTGCTGGTGCCGCCGGCCAAGCTCGTGCTGATCGGCGCCGTCCATATCAGCCAGGTGCTGGCGCCGATGGCCGGCATGCTGGGCTACGACGTCACCATCGTCGATCCGCGCACGGCGTTCGCCACCATGGAGCGATTTCCGCAGGTCGATCTGGTGGCGGAATGGCCGGACGCGGCGTTGCCGGACGTGGGCGTCGACCGCTGGACGGCCTTTTGCGCGCTGACCCATGATCCGAAGATCGACGATCCCGGCCTCCTGCACGCGCTGGAGAAGGGCTGCTTCTATATCGGTGCGCTCGGCAGCAAGAAGACCCATGCCCGCCGGGTCGAACGGCTGACCGGCGCCGGGATCGCGGACACCGACATCGCGCGCATTCACGCGCCGATCGGGCTGGCCATCGGTGCCCAGAGCCCGGCGGAGATCGCCGTGTCGATCATGGCGCAGATCACCGCCGCGCTCCGGCTCGGGGAGGGGTAGACATGCTGTTCGGCCCATTGGGGCTTTCGGACGCCGAAGGCGCGATCCTCGCGCACTCCCAGCGGACCGGCTCGGGAACGATTAAGAAGGGTACCGTCCTCTCGGCCGGGCACATCGAGGCGCTGCGGGCCGCCGGCCTGTCCGAGGTGGTCGCCGCCTGTCTGGAGGCCGGCGACGTGCACGAGGACGAGGCGGCCGCACGGCTGGCCGAGGCGGTTGCCGGGGTCAATGTCCGCGTCGACCGGGCCTTCACCGGTCGTGCCAATCTGTTTTCGCAGAAACCCGGCATATTGACCGTCGACCGCGCCGCGATCGACGCGTTCAACCGTATCGACGAGGCCATCACGGTCGCGACGCTCGACGCCTTCGCCCCGGTGGTGGACGGAACGATGATCGCGACGGTGAAGATCATACCGTTCGCCGTCCCGGGCGGGTCCGTCGAAAAGGCGCTTAGGACCGTTCCGCCGCGCGGGCTTTTCTCGGTCGCGCCCTACAAGCCGACGACGGTCGGCGTCGTTTCGACGGTTCTGTCCGGCACTTCGGAGAAGATGCTGAAGAAGACGGCGCGGGTGCTGGCCGAACGCGTCGCGCCGGCGGGAGCGGTGCTGCTGGAGGAGCTCCGCGTGCCGCACGAGCCCGCGGCCGTCGCCGCGGCGCTGGCCGACCTGAAGGGCCGGGGCGCCAATCTGCTGCTGGTCTTCGGTGCGTCGGCGATCGTCGATCGCGGCGACGTCGTTCCGGCCGGCATCGAGGCCGCCGGCGGCACGATCCACGATTTCGGCATGCCGGTCGATCCTGGCAACCTGCTGTTGATCGCGGACATAGCCGGAACGGCGGTGGTCGGGGCGCCGGGCTGTGCCCGCAGTCCGCGCGAGAACGGTTTCGACTGGGTGCTGCAGCGCCTGCTCGCCGGTATTCCGGTCAGCCGCGACGACATCACGGGCATGGGGGTCGGGGGGCTGCTGATGGAGATCGAGAGCCGGCCGCAGCCGCGCGCGGGTCAGGAGGTCGAGACGCAAACCCCGAAGGTCGCCGCGATCCTGCTGGCCGCGGGCCAGTCCCGGCGGATGGGCGGGCCGAACAAGCTCACCGAGCAGATCCGCGGCAAGCCGATGGTGCGGATCGCCGCGGACGCCGTACTGGCCTCCTCGGCCCGGCCGGTGATCGTCGTCACCGGCCATCAGCCGGACCAGGTCGAGGCAGCGCTTGCCGGGCTCGACGTCACCTTCGTCAACAATCCGGACTACGCCGATGGGCTTTCGACCTCGCTGAAGACGGGCATCGAGGCTCTGCCCGCGGACGTCGACGGGGCCGTGGTCTGTCTCGGCGACATGCCCGCGGTAGACGCGAGCGTGATCGATCGTCTGGTCGACGCCTTCGCGCCGGCGGACGGCAGCGCCGTCGTCGTTCCCACGGTGCAGGGCAAGCGCGGCAACCCGGTCTTGTGGGGACGGCGCTTCTTCCCGGCGCTGACCGCGATTCGCGGCGATGTCGGCGCGCGCCACCTGATCGGCGAGAACGCCGAGCTCGTCGCCGAAATCGAAATCGCGGGCGATGCCGTGCTGACCGACGTGGACACGCCGGAGGCATTGGCGCGCATTCGGAACGGGCAGACTGCCTAGGACTGAATCACTTGCGGCGCGAATTTGGCAGCACTCTCAAGGGCATGCTGCTAAAATACTGATTTTAAAGGAATATTAGGATTTCATCTCTTGAATGGGGGCCGATAGGCAGGGAGACTGTTTGCGTCAATAGCCACCATGGAGACGCCAATGGTCGATATCCAGTTCGAGGCGCAGGTCAAAGGCTACGGTCTGACGACGGCCAATATCGTCTATCGTCTTCCCGACCACCCGACGCTGCTGCAAGAGTTTCTCTGGCAACACTACGATTTGGCCCCCGACTTCCCCGAACTGTTCAAATTCCTCGAATTCTGGGATCGCGAGATCGAGGGGCCCGTCCATTCGGTGACGATCGCCCATAACAGGCTGGTCGGACCGAACGGATGGCGTGGCGCGAAGGGGATATTCCGGCTGCATTAGGCGGCCAGAAACAGACGGGCCAAAATCATCTGCCGCCGACGCGGGCTGTCCGCCGGGCTTTCGCACCGCTATAGAGGATATGGGACTTCTGCGCGGTCCGGGGGCGGTTTCTTGATGCCAGTTTCGATTGCCGCGGCTCGCGGCCAATGAGTACGCGTGGCGATGGCGGAGATACGTCCGGCCAGCCGGTGGACGCGAATTCCCACGCCATCCCGCTGTCGACTTTCGTCCTGCTCGGCGTGCTGGCGCTGGTCTGGGGCTCCGTCTTTCCGGCGATCAAGGTCGTTCTGACCGAAATGCCGGTGCTGACCTTCCGGGCGCTGTGCCTGATCGCCGGCGGCCTGGGCGTCGCCGCGCTTGCGACTTTGCGAGGGCGGTCGCTGGCCGTCACCTGGCCGCAGCTGCGCTGGCTCGCCGTCCTGGGCACCTTCAACAGTCTCGGCTGGAACGTCTTTACCGCCTACGGGCTACTGTACCTGCCGGCGGGCCGGGCGATCATTATCGGCTACACCATGCCGCTGTGGTCGGTTATCGCCGCAGCCGTGATCCTTGGCGAGCGCATTACCGCTACGAAGATCGTCGGCCTGGGCCTCGGCTTCGCAGGGCTCGCGGTGCTGGTCGGTCCGGATCTCGTCACCTTCGGAGACGCGCCGGTCGGTGTCGGACTGGTTCTGTGCGCGGCGATTTCCTGGGGGATTGGCGTGGTGCTCTTGAAATGGCGTGACATGGGGATGGCGACGACGGTACTGGCCGCCTGGCAGCTCGGGCTCGCTTCGCTGCCGCTCATTGTCGCTGCCGCCATCGTGGATGACTTCGATTGGCGGATGAGCGGCGAGGGCTGGTTCGCGCTCGCGCTCGTGGTGTTTGGCGGAATGGTAACGGCTCACCTGTTGTGGTTCACCATCGTCAAGCGTTTGCCGGCCTCGATCGCCTCGATCTCGACCCTGGTCGTCCCGGTTATCGGCGTGATCGTCGGCTCGCTGTGGCTCGGCGAGACGGTGGGGCCGGCCGAAATCGGCGCGCTGGCGCTGGTCGTCGCCGGCCTGTTCGTCGTGCTGGTGCTGCCGTCGCTCCGGGGAAAACGCCTGCGGCGCCCATAGGCCCGGTCCGGGTCAGTCGCGGCCGTAAGGCGGCCTCGGAATGGCCTTGTGCGCAGCCTGCAGCGCGCTCGACCAGCGGTCCTGAAGGTCGTGGAAATAGGGATCGCCGACATCGACGCGGTGGATGAGCTCGGACTTCAGCGCATCACGGCGATAGACCATGAGATCGAGCGGCATGCCGACGCTGAGATTGGAGCGCATGGTCGAGTCCATCGAGACGAGGCCGAGCTTCAGGGCGTCGTAGAGATCGGTCTCGTGGCCGATCGCCCTGTCGAGGATCGGCTTGCCGTACTTGTGCTCGCCGATCTGGAGATAGGGCGTATCGGCGGTCGCTTCGATGAAGTTGCCGGCCGCGTAGACCATGAACAGGCGCAGCCGACCGCCGGCGATCTGGCCGCCGACGAGGAAGGTGACATCGAAGCTCGCCTGCTGTTGTTCCAGCGACCTGCCGTCGGCGTTGTAGACCTCTCGGATGGCGCGGCCGACGAACTGGGCGGCCTTGAACATGCTCGGCTGGGTCCAGATCGTCACCATGGCGCCGGTCTCGGCGTCCTCGATCCCCTCGGTAACCAGGCTTACGACAGCCTGGCTCGCCGCCAGGTTGCCAGCGGAGGCGAGGGCGATGACGCGGTCGCCCGGTTTCTCGAAAACATGCAGTTTCTTGTAGGTGGCGATGTTGTCGACGCCCGCGTTGGTGCGGGTGTCGGCGATCATCACCACGCCCTCGTCAACGAGGATGCCGACGCAATAGGTCATGGGAATCGCTGCCAGACGACACAGTGGTGCATATATGGCAGTCCGCTCGGCGAAAAAACAGTGACTTCACTGCTGGACTGCCATGTCCGCAGTGTGGACGTTGACGGCCAGCGATTCCGTCTGGCCGCCGGCCTGGGCGCCGCGTACCGGGGCCGCCCCGAGATAATCGAGGCCGATGGCCACCCGGACATAGCCTTCGGTGACGCAGACGCCGTTGGAGGGATCGAAGCCGACCCAGCCGAGATCGGGCACATGGGCCTCGGCCCAGGCATGGCCGGCGTCGCTGGAGACCGTGCCGTCGGTCTGGACCAGATAGCCGCCGACGTAGCGGGCGGGAATGGCGAGGGTGCGCGCGGCGGCGATGAAGATATGCGCGAAATCCTGGCAGACGCCATGACCGAGCTCGAAGGCGTCGGACGCCGCGGTGCCACTGTCGGTGCGGCCGGCGTCGTAGCGGATGTGGTCGTGCAGGTCGGTCAGCATGTCGTGCAGCCCCGTCAGCCGCTCGCTGTCGTCGCGCCGGAACTTGCGCGCGTAGTCCGCGATGGCCTCGTTCGGCTCGGTCAGGTCGGTCTCGCGCAGATAGAGCGCCAGCGGCAGCCGCTCGACAGCGCCACGGACGACTCCGGCGGTCTCCTCGGTCTCCACCTCGCCCTCGACGCTGATCGTCAGCTCCTCGAAGTGGTCGTGCAGGGTGAAGGAGTGGACGACGTTGCCGAAGGCGTCCGCCGTCTCGATCAGGCGGCAGTCCTTGTCGACCTCGATGCGCCAGCGGCGCACGTGCTGGCCCTCGTGGCTGCGCGGCGACAGCCGCAGCTTCTGGATGACGTATTTCGGCGGCGTGGCGTAGGCGTAAACCGTGTCGTGCCGCACCTGGATGCGCATGCGTGCCTCTGTCCCGTTCAGATGAGGTATTGATCGGCGATCAGCGCGCCGAGCCTGTTGTTTTCCGTGATGAATTCGGTCAGGAACTCGTGCAGGCCGCCCTGGAAGATGTCGTCGGTGCGGGCGTTCCGGAGCTGCGCGCAGATCCGGCGGGCATGGCGCTGGCTCTCGCCCTGGCGGCCGTAGTCGCGCGCGAGTTCGTCGAGGAACATGGTCAGGTTGGCATAGCAGCTTGCCAGCGAGCGCGGCATCTCCTCGCGCAGGATCAACAGATCGGCGATCAGCCAGGGCTGCAACTTGTCCCGATAGACCCAGTGATAGGCGGTCAGCGCCGAGACCGAGCGCAGGATCGTCGACCATTGGAAGAAGTCGAGGCCGCCGCCGACATGCTCCGATGGCGGCAACAGCACGTGATACTTCACGTCGAGGATGCGCGCGGTGTTGTCGGCGCGTTCCAGATAGACGCCGAGCCGCGAGAACCAGTAGGCGTCGTGGCGCAGCATGGTGCGATAGGCCGCGCCGTCGACGCGCAGCGAGGTCTCCTTGACCCAGGCGATGAAGCGGTTCAGCCCCGACGGCGACACGTCGTCGGTGCGGTAGCGGTGCAGCTCCAGCCAGGCCGAGTTGATGGCTTCCCAGGTATCCGTCGTCAGCGCGGTGCGCACGGCGCGGGCGTTGGTGCGCGCCATGCGCAGGCAGTTGCGGATGGATGACGGGTTGTCTTCGGCAAACGCCAGATACTCGAACACGTTCTCCGGTGTCGCTTCCTGCCCGGTCGCGGCGAAGGCGCGGTCGCAGGCGGCGGCGGCCAGCGCGGACTGCCATTCGTTGGATTCCGTGCCCTCGGCGATCGGCACCGCGGCCATCCGGGACGCCGCGTGCAGGATGCGGGCGATACTCTCGGCGCGTTCGACGTAGCGTGACATCCAGAACAGATTATCGGCGGTACGGCTCAGCACTGTGACTGTCCCCCCGGCGCGTACGCACGTCCTCTCGCCTCAGACATTGACCACCCACGTGTCCTTGGTGCCGCCGCCTTGGCTCGAATTGACCACCAGCGAGCCCTCGCGCAGCGCGACGCGCGTCAGGCCGCCGGGTACGATCCGCACCTGATCGGTGCCCGACAGGACGAAGGGGCGCAGATCGACGTGCCGCGGCGCCAATCCTTCGTCCACCCAGGTCGGGCAGGTCGACAGGGCGAGCGTCGGCTGGGCGATGAAATTGTCCGGCTCCGCCTTCAGCTTGGCGGCGAACGCCTCGATGGTCTTCTTGTCCGACGCCGGACCGACCAGCATGCCGTAGCCGCCGGAGCCGTGGACTTCCTTGACCACGAGCTCGGGCAGGTGATCGAGCACGTAGGCCAGCGCGTCCGGCTCGCGGCAGCGCCAGGTCGGCACGTTCTTCAGGACCGGTTCCTCGCCCAGATAGAACTTCAGGATCTCCGGCATGTAGCTGTAGATCGCCTTGTCGTCGGCGATGCCGGTGCCGACGGCGTTGGCAAGCGAGACGTTGCCGGCCTCGTAGACCGACATCAGGCCGGCCACGCCGAGCGCGGAATCGGGGCGGAAGGTGAGGGGGTCGAGGAAATCGTCGTCGACCCTGCGGTAGATGACGTCGACGCGCTGCAGCCCTTCGGTGGTGCGCATGTAGACGACGTTGTTCTGCACCACCAGGTCGCGGCCCTCGACCAGCTCGACGCCGAGCTTGTCGGCGAGGAAGGAGTGCTCGTAGTAGGCGCTGTTGTAGGCCCCCGGCGTGAGCAGCGCGATGGTCGGCTCCTTGGGGGCGCTTTCCGGAGCGATCGACTGCAGCGTCGCCAGGAGCTCGTCGGGATAGTTCTCGACGGGCCGCACGTGGTAGCGGGCGTACAGCTCCGGAAACAGCATCAGCATGACTTCGCGGTCCTCGAGCATGTAGGACACGCCCGAAGGCGTGCGGGCATTGTCCTCGAGGACGTAGAAGGTGTCAGGGTCGACGCGGACGATATCGATGCCGGCGATCGGCACATAGATGTTGCCGCGGACCTTGTGGCCCATCATTTCCGGCCGGAACGCCGGATTGGCGAAGATCAGCTCCGGCGGCAATATGCCGGCCTTGAGGATCTCCTGGCGGGTATATATGTCGGCCAGGAAGGCATTGATCGCCTTCACCCGCTGTTCCAACCCGTAGGCGAGCCGGTTCCATTCGTCGCTTGTGATGATCCGGGGAACCACGTCGAAGGGAATGATGCGCTCTTCGGCGCGGGCCTCGCCGTAGACGGCGAAGGTGATGCCGATGCGGCGGAACAGCAGTTCGGCTTCCGCGCGGCGCTGCTCGATCAGGTCGTCGGGCGCTTCGGCGAGCCACTTGGCGAGCTGCTGGTACGGCGCGCGGCAACCCTCACCCTCCAAACCGTGCATTTCGTCAAAGGATTTCGAACCCATGTCCTCCCCTGGTCCGTAATCGCATAACTATGACCGCCGAGAATGGTTCCCGCAATGCCCATGCCGGTTTGGCGGGGCGATCCCGGACAACCTTCGGCCGTTCTTGGTCAACAATGGGGCACAACGAGATCCCACTGCCGAATTTCCGCGCAAAAAGGCTTCAGATCAGCTTGAGGCCGCGCAGGCTGGCGTGGCCGTCGCGGCCGACGATGACGTGATCGTGCACGCTGACGCCGAGCGGCTGGGCGATGTCGATGATTGTCCTGGTCATCTCGATGTCGGCGCGCGAAGGCGTCGGATCGCCGCTGGGATGGTTGTGGACGAGGATGATCGCGGTCGCCGACAATTCGAGTGCCCGCTTTATCACCTCGCGCGGATAGACCGGCGTGTGGTCGACCGTGCCGGTCTGCTGAAGCTCGTCGGAGATGAGCTGATTGCGCTTGTCGAGGAACAGGATGCGGACCTGTTCACTTTCTATGATTTCCTCTGTTTTATCAATGTCTTGCATTCTGCGTCCCCCAAACGTCCCTCACGCGTCCCTCATTCGGGGTTCCGGTTTCGTTTCAGCTGTCGCAGTTCGGCGACGCGGCGGGTCTGTTCGAGAACGCCTCGGTTGTAGCGGGCACTGGATTGCCGATTCTTGTGGCCGGCCGATTTCATTACGTCGGTCTCGACGGCGCCGGCTTCGTAAGCCTCGGAGATCGCACCGGCGCGGGCGTCCATGTTCCAGACAGTGCGAGGGATACCGGCGGCATCGGCGACGCGGCGCCACGTCTCCGTGAACTTCCTGTGCTTGTAGGGCTCGCCAGTCTTCTCAGAGATGATCATCGGCCCGATGCGCTTCTCCTTCGGCACCAGGGCGATTTCTTCGATCACCGCTGGGTAGAGCGTCAGGTCATGCTCGACATATGCCCCCGTCTTCACATGCTCCTTCCGCACTACTGTATCTGCACCAATCTCGGCCCATGTCAGTCCGTTGGTCCAGCGAGTGCCACGATGGATGATTCCGCCCTCGGCATCGGCTGCCGGCTCCCATTCGCCGATTACGTCCTTTTGCCGAAAGGCGAGTTCGAACTGCAGTACCGTGGCTAGTGCGATCGAGCCGAGCCCCATGTCGTGCGCCGCCTCCCTGATCGCGTTTACATGATCTGCGGTCATTCGCGAGCGCCGAGCCGGAGGTGTCGGGAATCGCATCTTCGATAGGATTGTGTCGGCCCGGATGCAGTCATCGTGGCCGAGCGTCACCCCGTAGGCGATGATCTGTCGCGCGGTGTTCATCAGGTGCTTCGCTCGCCACGGGCGAGGGGCGGCGCCTTCCCGTACCGGAGCGCCCCAGTTGTGGTGCCACCGTTTAAAGTCCGGCCCGAGCAGTTTGCCAATCTGGCGGGCGCCGACGGTGCGCTCGATGATCGCGAGGTTCTTAGTGACGTTATCGCGCGTGTTCCACTTCATCGACGAGTTGAATGGCGAGTCTTCGTCGGTCTGAAACAGGCGGGAGAGACTTGTCAGGGTGCCGTCGTATGCGGTTACGCCGTGGGCGCCGTCATTCGCTGCCCAGGCGAGCATTTCGGCTTGTAAGATACGGCACCTCGCTGCGAGGTTTTTTCTGCCGTCTACCGTGTCAGGATAGTGGAGCCGAACGACCTTCGGCAAGTATCCGCGCTTGGCCAAATCGGATCGCGCGGCCCAATACTCGCGATAGGTGCCGTCGTGATTTGGTTTCGCTTTGTATCCTGGAGCGCCTTCGGGACGAGTAGGTTTCATGCGCGCCAGTCCTCCTCGCCATCAGCATTAGCGGGCACAAACCTCTTTGTTAGTCCGTGACGCCTGTCGAAAAAAGCTTTTACGGCTGGCCAATATCTGCCGCCGAGGATCGGATCGATACGAGGAAGCCCATCTCTTTCAAGAACGGCGGCGATTTCGGGCCATTCTTTGACCTTTGCGGAGCTGAGAATACGCTTCGCGATCTCGGATTCGGACAGATAGAGCGTATTCATCTGACCCGCCGGAGCGTTCCATGCGCAAATTTCGACCGGCGCAGAAATGTTTCGGAGAGATCGGGGAGGCCATCGCGAGGATTGAAGCGAGCCTGACTGAAGGTGCTTTCCGATCCTGCGACGAGATAGAAGACGGTGATGGTTTGGGAAAATCTGACAAGAGGCCGTGGGTGCATTCCATAGGAACTCCTCAGCATAGCCAATAGACGATGCTGAATTGCATCCCATGCCCCACGGGAAACTGTTTTCTAAATATTCTGTCATTGCCGAAATTGCAATCTCTCTAAGCAGCAATGACTCGATTTCGACGGATCAAGCTTTTTCCGGCTTTCTCACAAAATTCGGCTAAAAAGATCAAAATCGTGGTTTAGTCTGCCACCCCCGGGACCTTATTAAGATCGAGGTGACCGACGGCCCCCGCCCTATCGTTAATATCCGGTCCTAGCGATGGCATTAGTGCGAGTGGTGCGCGTATTTTGCGTTCCTCGCCATGCCTGTCGGTGCGATGGGCTCGAAAAGCAAAATAAAATCGAATATCTCAGGATTAAGTAATGCATCTACTCCTTTCGAAGTTCTTGACGCTCACGTCAACCAACAGTTGATTTGTTTCGCTCACACATATCCAGGGGGGGAGCGGAGATGAGAGTAGTTATTGCAACCACGGTCGCGCTGCCGCTTCTAGCGGGAACAGGCCAAGCGGCCGATTACTACGGAAATGACCCCTATACGCAATTGACCGACAAACGGCCTGCATCAATGTGGTCGGGCGCATATTTTGGTGTAACGCTAGGGTATGGATGGGCAGATCTTGAGGCGACGCGCGCCTACGCAACGGTGACAGGTGTCGGGTCCGCATCGCTTCCGCTTACCGGTTTTAGTACTTCCGAGGACAGCGTGAACGGCGGGATCACGCTTGGGTACAATTGGTACGGAAGCAATCTCGTCGCAGGCATCGAAGTAGATGCTTCCATTGGCGATCAGACGTACGAGTCTGGGACCCTGAGCGCCAGGAATGTCATTTTTGCTGGCGATCGGATTTCCGGTAGTTTTAGTGCCGGGTTTGACTGGTTCGGGACTGCTCGTGCGCGGATCGGCTTTCTCGTTACTCCCCAGACGCTACTCTACGGCACGGGCGGCTTTGCCTGGGCGTACGCAGACGCTTCCGGGAACATTTCATACAGTAACGGAGCTGGTGCAGTTTCGCGGGTAACATTCAGCGACAGCCAGTTCGAATGGGGCTGGACAATCGGTGCAGGCGTCGAACAAAAATTCGCACCAAATCTGAACGCCAAACTGGAATATATTTACATCGACTATTCGAACGGAGACTTCGAATTTTCTCGTCCTGGCGTCACGGTCGGGTTTGACACCGAGGCGAGCATTAGTGTCATTCGCGCCGGCTTGAACTATCAATTCTGGTGAAAGGGCTGAAGTGGGCCTTGAATAGCCCATAGATTAGTGGATGCCTTCTTACCTTATTTTTTGAAGCAAGGCAGGGCAGGGCAGGTTCGACCACGTCGAGATTTTCTGTAACCGGAAACGGAAACACGTCAGAAACGAGATGCTGTCACCCGCCGTTTTCGAACTGCAGCAGCAAATGTAACCCGGTTGCATCCAGGTAATTTTGGGCTATTAAGTTTATATATTGGGTCTATCTTAACTAAGGTAAGTCGAATACATTTTGTGATATCGACGGTTTACGGACAAATATAATGCTCAAGCCTTGGTTGGAAGACGAGGACTGAGACGAATCCCAAGATATTCCGTAAGGTCAGAGTTGGGGGTTATCTGATGATCGGCGCGATTCCAGCCATTGCCCTGGGGGTTATCGCAATCAGCGCGGTCATATGCGCCGTCAGTGTGGTGTGTATTGGTCTCTTTTACCTTGAGCGGGTGTTGGTAGCTCTTGACGTGATGAATGCCCAGGTCGCAGCCATGCGGGAGATCCTCATCGATCTTGATCTTGACGATCGGATTAGCGCGACTGCTTCAGATATAGCTTCCATAGAGGCGAATACGAGGCGAGTCAGCCGCGAAATCAGCTAAGCGGGGATTGTGGGTTGGAGAGTTTGAGCCGCCGTGGGAGTGGCGGCGACGCTGATAGCGACAAGCAAAAAGCTCACTTCTTTTTCTTAGATCCCGTTAGCCGCTTTGCAGGCTTTGCCTTTTTGGCCTTTGCGTTCCCGGTCGCTTCGGCCGCTTTCCAATAACTCATCTCGCGGCATCGCTTGATGCGAACAGATGTGGATAATTACACAATAGCCGACCGACACCGATCAGTCCCAGAAGCCAACCTGAGTAAGAGACATGGTGTTCCGGCCGCAAACCGGACAACGATAACCGTCGTAAATGCCTTGGCGGGGCGATAACGGGTCGTCGGACAAGAACGGATTGTCGATCTTCTCGAGTCCGTGCTCCTGGATATCCTTCTCCGATGCGGTGATTAGATCCTTTCCGTCCGCCGTGTAGCAAATACATGTGGCCCCGACCCCAGAGCTGAGATCAGCGATCGAACTGCCCACGTGCATTTCGCGATCAAAGCCACACAGGCAAAACGCATTAAGCATGTGTCCGGGCATCTGTCCGTCTTCCAACAGCGACGGTCGCAATTCCGCATAACCGGAACTCGGCATTCCTCCGAGCCCAGGTCACCGAGTTTGATTTCCATTGATTAAAAAATCAAATGGGCCCGTCGCTGTTTTCCTCCTGTTAGAACAGGCACGCACCGCTCGCAGGGACTGGTTCGCGATCTTGGACCAATGCATAAGGCGGTTCCAACATACGGAAGGTCTCGCCATGCTGAAGTGCGTTCTCGTCGGAGTTGTCGGTACCGTCCTGTCGATCAGCGTGGCGTTTGCCGGACCGCTTGAAGACGGCAACGCGGCCTACGAACGCGGCGACTACGCCGAGGCGGTGAAGTGGTACCTGCTCGCAGCCAAGCAGGGCAATGCAATGGCGTGGGACAAGCTCGGCGGGATGTACGACTTTGGCGAGGGAGTCCCGCAGGACTACGTTCTGGCCCATATGTGGTTCAATCTAGCCGCAGCGCAGGGCGACAAGGGCGCCAAGGAAAAACGCGATCTGACAACAAAAAAATGACCCCCGACCAGATCGCCGAGGCGCAGCGCTTGGCGCGCGAGTGGCTGGCTAAACACCAGCAGTGACGGACGTGGCCTGACAGTGCGCCTCCAAAAATCCATCTACTTTAGAGACCGCCCAGCCAGGGTTTGACTTGGCTTTATTTGTACATATATCTTGAGAATACTGAACGTGTATACACCTTAAGAAGCTGACATGAAAACAGAACCCATCAAGGCAATCGCCTATCTTCGCACCTCGTCCGCGGCGAATGTCGGCGGCGACAAGGACAGCGACGTCCGGCAGCGGGAGGCCATCGAGGCGTTCGCCAGGCGGGCAGGCTATGAGCTCGTCGCCGAGTTCTATGACGCGGCGGTCAGCGGTGCCGATCCGATCGAGACGCGTCCGGGCTTCATGGCCCTGCTCGACAGGATCGAGGCGAACGGGGTGCGGACCGTGCTCGTCGAAGACGCGAGCCGGTTCGCCCGCGACCTGATCACCCAGGAGCTCGGCATCCTGTCGCTGATCCAGCGGGGCGTCCGTGTTGTCACGGCAAGCGGCGATGACCTGACGCAGACTGATGATCCGATGAAAAAGGCCATGCGACAGATGGCAGGGATCTTTGCCGAGCTGGAGAAGGCGCGCCTGGTCGGCAAGCTGCGCGGCGCGCGGGAGCGCAAGCGCCTGACGGCCGGCAAGTGCGAGGGAAGGAAGTCCCATTCCGAGCTGCATCCCGAAGTCGTGCAGGAGGCGAAGCGGCTACGGCGGCGTTCCCCGAAGACAGGGAGGCGACGCTCCTACCGGGACATCGCCCAGGAGCTGGCGTGCCGTGGCCATCTTAACAGCAACGGGCGGCAGTTCTCTGCATCCTCGATTCGGTCAATGTTGGAGCAGTGACAACTTATGGGTCAGCGCTTAAATCCTAATAAATTGGAGTGCACTGGAAAGTTCCGGCGTTAAACGATTTGGTCAAAATTCTAGCAATTTGCTGGCAGGCGGCTTGATTATCTGTGTATCCAAAAATAACTGCTACTTCTGCATGGATTGTCTCTTGTTTTACTAGAAAATAAGCTTTGTTCTCTGGTAAGATAAATTTTAAGTCACGAGCGGTTTCGGCTAAAACTTGGACGTTTGCATCGGAAATTGATTGCTCCGCGGCATCACTAGACATGCCTGAAAGTCCGATAGTGATAAATATAGACAAGAACATTGAGGGCCTGAACATGATTTTTGCTCCTTCTCGGTCAAAGAGGTCTAGATACGCTTGAATTGGAGTTGCGTGTTGCCCGAAGTTTGGCCGATTATAGGCGATAAGTTCCGGCCATTGCGTGGGAATAGCAAAGGGCGGGTGTTTTCAGCGCTGTCGTTCTGGTCCATGCTGAATTGATATTGGTTCCGGGGGGGGGTGATGCGAGTTTGTGCGGTAATAGTGATCGCTATATTTATTAGTAATAATCATGTGTATGGAGGGAGCTATACAAGTGGAAATGAACTTCACCAGCATTGTTTAAAGGGGGATGGTTATGTAAATGGTTTTTTGGACGGTTTTATTGAAACGTTCACGCAGTACAATAAATCTATTTGCCCCCCCAGGAATTCAAATCTCGGTCAAGCCGTTGATATTTATTGTTTGTATTTGAGCAAGCACCCTGAAATTCGCCACCGTTCTTCCGGGGAGCTTGCATATTGGGCTCTATCTGAATCTTGGTCATGTGGGTAATTATATTTTGATTCGGTCAAGCGAATCGAATATTTTCGTTTTTTTTATTGTTCGGTCTGTAGTCGATATTCCTTGGCGGCGTTGGTAAGCGGCTGAAATTATTATTGTTTCTTGCGTTTATTCTCTCTCTGGATGTTTAGATCTCGGTCTCCCTTAAAGGGCCTGACGAGTAACTTGATTGTTTTTCAGTGGACGGTACTTTGCGCGCGTAGTGGTCGAAGGCTCGCCGAGCCAAGGTGCTGTTAGAATCTCATGCGGGGCCCCTCGGAGTGGCTTCCAATGTAGTCTCATTAGCCAGCTCCAGGAGGTCACGCGACATCGACCACCGCTTGCCAGGCACCGGTTCGGCGTCAATCCGCCGGCGGTTTAACCGCGCCTCGATTTCCGGCCCAAGCCACCGGCGCTGCTTCGTAATATACTCGATTGCGCGGCTGTCGGCCTTTCTAACGTCGATACTGGGCAGATCTCGCCAGCGTGTCACCAAGCCATCCCAGCCTTCGGGTATATGCATTAGAAGATGGGCGTGCAGGCGTCCTCCCTGCTTCTCGAAAACCCAGAGCGCAATAACCTTGCCTTGGCATCGCCTCGTCGGCTTCTGAATGTTGTGAATCTTGCGCCTTAGCCGCTCTATGTGCCGACCGTCGCTGCTGCCAGGCGACGGAGATGGGTTGATCGTCACCATCCAGTTCAGGGGCACTCCGCCGCGCCGTGCTTCATGGGCGATGCTATCAATTTCCCTCACTTGGGACCAAGTGAGGCAGTTCGTGGGTTTCCAGCCTCCGCGGTGACGACGCCCTCGGCGCTTGCCCTTTGAGAGAGTCGCGCTTGGCCGTCTCTCAGGCGCCGGTGCATGTGGCAGGTGTAGAACTATATTAGTGATAGGCTGCCAGGCGTCCGGGGAGGTGTTGTCACTAAGATGTTGATCTTTCATGTTTTTATATCGGTTTTGGATCAAAACTAGTGGCGACACTTGCTCCCATCCCGGCAAGGTGCGGACTTAGACAGCTCTCGAAGTTGGAAATGGGAATGCGCTGCGTGTCCCAGAGCGAATGAAGTCGCCCCAGGGCCTCGCCAGAAACTGCCGGTCGTGCACGAAATTTACTGCGGGGGGCTGGCCCCGTTAGACGTGCGGTAGTCGGTTTGTCGCTGCTGACGCATCGCGAACACGCGCACAGCAGTTCGCACTGCGAGGCTGTTTGATTGCCCTCAGCAGTTGGGATGTACCCTTTGTAAATCAAAGGGTTGGATAAGAATGCGGAACTGTTCCTTTTCGGCAAACGCCATCGCCGTGCGGCAATAGTCCAGAACCGCGGACCATGAAGACAGCACCGGACGCTTGCGCACCGTGCCGCGCGCGAGGCGCTCGGCTGCCGCCTGAATGATCTTCAGATCGGTGACGACCCGTTCGCCCGCGCCGTCGACCTCGCGCAGGCGTTCGGGCGGCGCGGCGATCACCTCGGCGAAGGACCCGAACTTGGCGAGCAGGCGCTTGGCGAGCGGTTTCGTGTTGATGCGCGGCAGGGCCGAGAACAGGACGAGCTCGAGCAGCTCGTAGTCGGGCAGGGCGCCGGCGCCGCCGTTGACGAAACGTTCGCGCAGGCGCTGGCGGTGGCCGGCGTGATCGGGATCGGGCTTGCGAAGTTCCTCCTCGAAGCCCGTCATGTGTCAGGCCGTCTGATATGGTGGCTTGTGATATCCGGCCGGGGATAAGGTGAAGATCTCGACCCCGTCCTCTGTCACACCGACGGTGTGCTCGAACTGCGCCGACAGCGAGCGGTCGCGCGTCACCGCCGTCCAGCCATCGCCCAGCACCTTCACGTGGGGGCGGCCGAGATTGATCATCGGTTCGATGGTGAAGAGCATGCCCGGCTTGAGCTCGGCGCCTTCGCCGGGGTGGCCGTAGTGCAGGATGTTCGGGACATCGTGGAAAACGCGCCCCAGGCCATGGCCGCAGAAGTCGCGCACGACGCTGGTGCGCTCGGCTTCCGCGTAGGTCTGGATGGCCGCGCCGATATCGCCGGTGGTGTTGCCCGGCTTCACCGCGGCGATCCCGCGCATCATCGATTCCCAGGTGACTTCGATCAGCCGCTCGGCCCGGCGCGAGATCTCGCCGATCGGATACATGCGGCTGGAATCGCCGTACCAGCCGTCGAGGATCAGCGTCACGTCGATATTGACGATGTCGCCCTCGCGCATCGGCTTGTCGTTGGGGATGCCGTGGCAGACGACGTGGTTGATCGAGGTGCACACGGAGCGTGTGTAGCCGCGATAGAACAGGGTGGCCGGATAGGCGCCGTGGTCGCGCGCGAACGCGTAGATCAGGTCGTCGAGGGCGGCGGTCGTGACGCCCGGCTGCGTGTGCTCGGCCATCAGGTCGAGCGCCCTCGCCGTCAACTGGCCGGCCTTGCGCATGCCTTCGAACGCCTCGGCGCCGTACAGCTTGATCTCACCGGTGTTGCGCGCCGGGGCGATATCCGCGTCTACGTAATTCATTGGCCTCCGTCAGCCGCCCCGAGCCGGGGCGACGGTCCCGCAGCTTCAATCCGTGTCCGGAATCTAATCTAATGCCAGTGCGGCGCAAGGCATTGCAACATGCAAGGCAACGGGCATCCTTGCGCCGGCACCAACGATATGGTCTTTCGCGGCAATGATCGCAACACTACAGACCGCGCAGGGTGCGCCCCAGGACACGTCGCCGTTCGGCACCTATGCGCCGACGCCCCTGCAGGCGCGTCTGATCGCGTTCGCACGGCGCCAGCCGGAGACCTGGCTGGGCAAGCGGCTGGCATTTGTGGCGCGCCGGCTCGTCATGCTGGGCCTCAACCATCCTCTCGACGTCGAAGTTTTCGGCCAGAAGATGCGACTCAATCCGTTCAACAACGTGTCGGAGAAGCGGATCCTGTTCACGCCGCAGTATTTCGACCGGGCGGAGCGGGAAATCCTGCGCGAGCGCGTTGGCGAGGACTTCGTTTTCGTGGATATCGGCGCGAATGTCGGCGGCTATTCGCTCTTCGTCGCCGGCCAGTCCGGCGGGGGCGCCCGCATTCTGGCGATCGAGCCGCAGCCGATCGTCTTCGACCGGCTCGTCTACAACATCGGTCTCAATCCGACCGGCAGCATAAAGGCGATCGCCTGCGCGCTGGCCGACAAGGAAGGCGAGATGACGCTGTTCCTGCCGGCGCGCAACAAGGGCGAGGCGAGCGTCAAATATGTCGGAACGCCCGGCGGCGACGACCGCTCCGTGCAGGTGCCGGCGCGCACGCTGATGAGCCTGCTCGCCCAGGAGCAGATCGACCATATCGACGCGATGAAGATCGACGTGGAAGGCGCCGAGGACCTGATTCTGGTGCCGTTCCTGGCCGAGGCGCCGCGGCCCCTGCTGCCGCGCCTCATGATCATCGAGAACGCCCGCGACCGATGGGAGACGGATTGCATCGCGCTGCTGCAGAAGGCGGGCTACCGCCAGACCGCGGAGACGCGGCTCAACCTGGTGATGGAGCGGCCCGACTAGCCGGCCCGACTGACCGCCCGCTTTAGCCCTCGAAGGGCAGGACTTAGCCTCGAAAGGGGAGGGCGCCGGTCACGTCGATGCCCTCGGCGGTGATCGCGCAGCCGTAGGCGAGGACCTCGACGCCGGCCTCGCGGGCGCGGTCGAGCGCCGCGCCGTAGGCCGGATCGATGTCGCGGGCGATCGCCACCGTCTCGGTGTCGCCGCGCTGGACGAGATAGAACATCGTCGCGCGGGCGCCCTGTTTCACCATGTCGGCGAGTTCGTCCAGGTGCTTGGCGCCGCGCGCGGTGACCGAATCCGGGAATTCGGCGAGCCCGGGCTCGCGCACCAGGTGGACGTTCTTGACCTCGACGTAGCAGTCCGGCCTGCCGTCTCCGCCGAGCAGGATGTCGATGCGGCTGTTCTTGCCGTATTTCACCTCCCGGCGCAGGCTGGCATAGCCTTCCAGTTCCGGCACCGTGCCGGCCGCGATCGCCTCCTCGACGAGACGGTTGGGGTGGCCGGTATTGATGCCGACCAGCGCCGGCCCGCGGCCGGCATCGACCTCGACGATCTCCAGCGACCAGGCGAGCTTGCGGTTGGGATTGTCGGATTTCGACAGCCAGGCGGAAATGCCGGGATCCTTGAGGCCCAGCATCGAGCCGGGATTGGCGCAATGGGCGGTGACGACCTCGCCGCCGTCCAGTTCGATGTCGGCGAGGAAGCGCTTGTAGCGGCGCAGCAGGCGGCCGCGGACGAGGGGGGAGGAAAATCGCATGGGTACGGCTATGCCGCGTCGCCGCCGTCAAGGCAAGAGCCGCTTCCACTTGAGCAGACGAGAGCGCTGGGCTAGATCAGCCGCCACCATGACTTCGCGCGGGTGAGAGCATGAGCGACGGGCGTACAGAAAATGGCGGCGAGCCGGTGACGGCCGCCGTTCTGGTGATCGGCGACGAGATCCTGTCCGGACGCACCAAGGACAGGAACATCGGCTATATCGCCGAGTACCTCACCAATATCGGCGTTGACCTGCGCGAGGCGCGGGTGGTGCCCGATGTGGTCGAGGAGATCGCCGACGCGGTGAACGCGCTGCGGGCGCGGTACACCTACGTGTTCACGACCGGCGGCATCGGCCCGACCCACGACGACATCACCGCCGACGGCGTCGCCCACGCGTTCGGGCTGCCGGTCATCCACCATCCCCGCGCGGTCGAGATCCTGACCGCCTATCTCGGCGACCGCCTCAACGAGGCGCGCCTGAGGATGGCGCGGATGCCGGACGGGGCCGAGCTGATCGAGAACGCGGTGTCGAAGGCGCCGGGCTGGCGGATCGGCAACGTGCACGTGATGGCCGGCATCCCCTCGGTGATGCAGGCGATGCTGGACGCGATCGCGCCGACGCTGAAGACCGGGCAGAAGATGCTGTCGGTGACGGTCGAGGGACAGGGTCTGAAGGAGGGCGACGTCGGCGGGCCGCTCACCGAGATCCAGACGGCCCATCCCGGCGTGATGATCGGCAGCTATCCGCATTTCGACGGCAAGCGGTTCACCACGGCGCTGGTCGTGCGCTCGCGCGATGCCGCGCTGATGGCGGCGGCGCGGGCCGACGTCGAGGCGCTGGTCGCCAGGCTGCAGGCCGACATCGAGGACTAGAAAGGACACCACCATGTCGGGGCCAGCGGACAAGGCATTCCCGGTTTCCTGGGACCAGTTCCACCGCGACGCGCGGGCGCTGGCCTGGCGGCTGGCGGGGATCGGCACGTGGCAGGCGATCGTCTGCGTCACCCGCGGCGGGCTGGTGCCCTCGGCGATCGTCGCGCGCGAGCTGAACATCCGCGTCATCGAGACGATCGGCGTCGCCTCCTACCACGACTACAAGACGCAGGGCGACCTCCAGGTGATCAAGGACGTGAGCCCGCAGGTGGTCGGGCTCGACGGCGGCGACGGCTCGGCCGTGCTGATCGTCGACGACCTTGTGGATACCGGGAAAACGGCGAAGATCGTGCGCAACATCCTGCCGAAGGCGCATTTCGCCAC
Organism: Microbaculum mangrovi; assembly: GCF_051390635.1. Classification (NCBI taxonomy): domain Bacteria; kingdom Pseudomonadati; phylum Pseudomonadota; class Alphaproteobacteria; order Hyphomicrobiales; family Tepidamorphaceae; genus Microbaculum; species Microbaculum mangrovi. Next base: position 129,967 of record NZ_JBPODT010000001.1, on the reverse strand, counting down.
CGTCTACGCGAAACCAATGGGCCGCCCGATGGTTGATACCTTCATCACCGAAGTGAGCCAGGATACCTGGATCTACTTCCCGTGGGACACCGGCCTCGCGTTCCAGCCGCCGATCGCGGAGCCGCCGAACCGCTGAACGGAGACCCATGATCGAGAGCCTGTCGGCCTTCTACAGCGCGAACCTGGGCATCTCGGCAGTCATTATCCGGCTCGCCGCGGCGGCCGTCTTCGGGCTGATCATCGGCCTCGATCGCGAATATCGGAACGTTCCGGCGGGGCTGCGCACCCACATGCTGGTGTCGCTGGCGGCGGCCACCTTCGCCATCCTCGCCTTCGAGATCGTTGAAAGCGCAAAGGCCGAAGGCGTCACCAACCCGGATCCCGTGCGGATAATCGAGGCGGTGACGGCGGGTGTCGCGTTTCTCGCGGCGGGCACGATCATTCGCGGCAATCACGGTATCCAGGGGCTGACGACCGGCGCGGCGATGTGGCTGGCCGGCGCGGTGGGGCTCGCCTGCGGCATCGGCGCCTTCTTCGTCGCCGTGGTTGCCACCGGATTCGGGATGGCGATCCTCACGCTGATCCGCTGGGTCGAGCACGCCGCCGACCTCAAATCGAATCACTCCGACGCGAAGCCCTGACCGGCGGCCCGATTTCGGGCGCGACAAGAGAGGTTTTCGACAGGGCGCGAGGTTCCTTGGCGCGCGGTTTTCGCGACGCTATAGATAGGCCGGTCACGCGGGCGTGGCGGAATTGGTAGACGCAACGGACTTGAACGAGACTTGAGTGCTTCCGGGGAAACCCGGAATGCAGAACTGCTCAAATTCGGGGAAACCTGTCAGATGGCGATCCCGAGCCAAGCCCGTGGGAACGGTGGTTCCGGCGGGAAGGTGTAGAGACTAGACGGGCAGCACCTAAGCGCCGGGACCGGCGTAGGGTGAAGGGATAGTCCAGACCACAAACCCGCCGCGGCGCTGGGCGCAGGGCGGGGCGGCGAAAGCCGTAGCTGGTACGAAAATCCGTAGGGCAGCAATGCCCGTGGGGGTTCGAGTCCCCCCGCCCGCACCAGCATCTCCGACATGCCATGCCGCTTGCCCCCGGCTTGCCCCGGCCAGGGCGGGCCGGCGCTCGCGTCCCTCGCGTCGTGTGGGGGGCCGGGCGCCTATTGGGTTGGCGCCGGCGTCTCTTCGGGCGCCGGAATCTCCCCGGGCGGCGACGACGCGGCGGTCGGGTGTCTTTCAAACAGAACCGTGACCCGCCCCACCGTGTCGTCGCGATCGATGACCTCGGCGCGCGCGAACCCGAGCCCGGTCAGGTGCCCGATCACCGTATGCGGCGCGGCCTGATGTCGATAGCGGACATGGAAGTTCACCTCGGCGACCACCCCGTGCGCGTTGCGAAGGGTCTCGGCGGCGCCGCGCAGGACGGCCATTTCCGCGCCTTGCGCATCGATCACCAAGAGACCGACATCCGCAGGTGCCCATCCGATCTGGGCTACCAGGTCGTCGAGGCGGGCCGATTGGACCAGTCTGGCGGTCGGCGTGCCGAAGGCGCTGGTCAGCGGTTCGAGCAGGGACGACAGCACCGGGAACGGGCTGACGAAGAATGGCCGTATCCCCGCTTCGTTGCTCGCGGCGGCATGCAGCACCCGGATATCGGGGGCGGCGACACCCCACTGGTCTGCCAGTCGCTCCAACCACGCCCGCCAGAACCGGGCGTGCATGGACAGTCGCGGGATCACCGCCGGGTTGGCCTCGACCATCAGGATCTTGCGAAACCCGGATGCGATGTAGAGTTCGAGTTCCTCGCCGGTATGGGCCCCGACGTGGACGACGCCGGCCCCCGCGTGCGGCGGTGGAAACCGCATGGCGATCGGGTCGAAACGGCCCGGCGGCGGCTGGACATCCATCACCTCGGTTTGCGGCGCGGCGGGGCGGAAGCGGACGCGTCCGGTTGGCATGGGGCGTGGGCGTCGTCCGTCGCGCGTCGTCATGTTGATGGCTCCGGTTTGTGGTCGCGCCCCGGACGGATAAGGTCCAGCCGGGTCCTGGCCCGGAACAGGGCAAGCTCGCGCCACGGTCGGCGCGGCCATACGGCGGCGCGGTCCGCGAGGATCGGCGCGAGCGCCCGGATGGCCTCCGCGCCGGCCATGCGGGCCAGGTTGACGCCGACGCAGGCGTGGATGCCGCCGCCGAAGGACTGATGCCGAACGCGGTCCCGGTCCAGGCGAAAGACATCGGCGTCGTCGGTGGCGGCGGGATCGCGGTTGACCGAGCCGAGAGCGCAGAGCACGAGGTCGCCACGGTTGAACCGGTGGCCATCGACCCGGGTCTCGTTCAGGACCACGCGGCCGGCGAACTGCACCGGCGACTCGAACCTCAGGGTTTCCTCGATCGCGCGCTCCGGCGTCGCCTGATCCGCCGCGAGCGCGGCGAGCTCATCGGGATGGGTCAGAAGGCAACCGGCGGCGTTGATCACGAGGTTTCCCAGCGTGGCCTGTCCGGTCGCAACCAGCAGGATCAGGGAATCGATCGCCTCCCGGGTGGAGCAACGCCCTTCGCTGGCGGCAGCCTTGAGGGCAGGCAGCAGGGCGTAATGCGCCGCGCCGTCCGATTGCTCCCAGCGGTCCGCCAGGTAGCGCGTCATCGTTTGAACCGCGCTCGCTGCGGCAGGCTGGACACCCGGGGCAGGATGGAAGTCGAGCAACCGGGAGATTGGGGCCGCCGTTTCGGCGAGGAACCGGCTGTCAGTGGACGGGAGCCCGACGACCAGCCCGGTCACGGCGGCGGCATAGGGCACGGCGTAGTCGGCGACGAGGTCGAACACGGGCATCGCGCCGACGACGCCTGCATGGTCGCGCGCCAGCCGCCGGCAATCGGCGCGCCAGGTCTCCACTCGCTCGCGCCGGAGCGCCTCCGACAGCACCGATCGTAGCCGCGTGTGCACCGGCGGATCGCGGAACATCACCCAATTGTCGATCACCAGGGACAGGGGCAACGTGGCGGCCGGTCCGCTCCCTTTGTCGTTGCCCTTGCCCCGGTGGGTTTCCCGCCCGAACGCGGGATCGCGCAGCACGTGCCGCACCAGGTCGGAGTCGAACACGTACCAGGCGCCGCGTGCCCGCGTAGCCGGCGACTTCCCCCAATGAACCGGCGCCGCGCCGCGATAGGCGCCGTAGACGGCGTCGGGGGCGGCGCGAAAGGCGTCGGTAAAGGGATCGAACCGGGGTAGGCGCATCACGCCGTCCGATGACTTGCCGGATGATGATGCGGCGCGTGTCCGGGCAGGTCGGACCGCGCGGGGTCCCGTGTGACCCAGTAGAGCTCCGCGAAATAGGCGCGCAGCAGCGTGCCCACGGTGCGCAGCGACTGTTCCATCACCTCGAAGGGATAGCCGCGCGCGCGCAGGACGCGGCCGGTGACCTCCAGCATCATGTCGTAGTGGTCGTCTCGTTCGTCGATCTTGATGTGCGCGCGCGCGCCCTTGACGTGCCGCTCGGAAAAGGCGCTGGCGGCGCGCGCGACGGCGAGCGGCGAGGCCCGTTCCGAGTTCCACTCGGCGAAGACCGAATAGGCGACCGCCGGCAGCGATCCGATCCGCAGGACGTTCTGCTCGAGCGTGCGGATCAGGTCGACCGTCGCGGCTAGCGGCGGGGTGGACACCACCTGTGCCTCGTCGATCCCGTGCTGCTCCAGGTCGGCGAGATACAGCTTGTCGTGGTTCATCTCCTCCTCGATGTACTCGCCCCAGAGCCGCGCCGCCCGATAGTCTTCGCGGGCCATGGCGCAAAGGGCGAGCGCATCGGTGGCCGCCGTGCCGCGGATGCGATGCACGGTCTCGATGCGGTGGCGCACGTAGTAGGCCTCGTCGAGAGCCTCGTCCTCGCGCGACAGGTGTTGCGCGTACGGAACCGTGCTTGCGAACAGCCGCGCCTCGTCGGTGAGGATGGCGTCGATCCGCCGGGCAAATGGATTTTCGGTCATAGCGTGATCCCCTTCCGTTCGACCGACGGCGGCGCGCCGTCGGATCACATGACGACGTCGAAGAAGAAGTTCTGGGTCAGCCGGCCGTCCGTCTGGCGCGCTCCGAACCCGCCCAGGCGGGCATGGAACAGCCGGCTGTCGAACACCAGGCAGCGGTTGAAGCGCATCGGAACGACGGAGAGTTGCCGCCACTTGCTGTCGATCTCGAACCCATCATCCGTGATCATCGACAGGAATTCGGGGACGGTCTTGCCATAGCGCTGGCAGGCTTCCGCCATCTCCGGCGAGGCGACGTCCGGCATGTGATCCCAGCCGAGCTCGCGGTGGCGATAGAAGGCCGTTCCGCCCTGGCATTGCGCGTCCGGGTTCAGGTAGACGATGCCGGAGTACTGGCTGACGCTGGAGTCGAAATGGATCCAGGTCTTGCGGAATCCGTCGGCGGGCGCGCCTTCGGTCTCGAAGATCAGCCGGAACTCGCCGATCGGGGCGTTGCGGCGCAGCACCCGGCCGAGCCGCCGGGCGAGCAGCTCCAGGCCGGCCTCGGCGAAGGGATGGTCGGCGGTGGACAGGTAGCCCTTGTAGTAGAGCTTCTCCGCCTCGGCGGTGTTCTCCGCGTACTCCAGCTTCGTGGCGAACTCCCGCACCTGCAGCGGATGGGGATAGAAGTCGTCCAGGACCCGCACAAAGCCCGCCATCGCGTCACCTCTTCGGCCAGCGTTCAGTACCGGCGCCTCTTCTCCAGAAAGACGCCGTCCAGGTACAAACCGTCCAGATCGAGGCGGATCAGCGCATCCAGCGCGTGGTCCGGCGTCTCGACGATCGGTTCGGATTTTCCGTTCAGGGAGGTGTTGAGCAGCATCGGCACGCCGCTGATCCGTCCGAAGGCCGACAGAAGGGCGTGGAACGTCTCGTTCTGCTCCTTCGTGACCGTGTGCAGCCGGCAGGTGTTGTCGACGTGGGCGATGCTGGGGAAGGCCGAAACGAAGTCCTTCTTCATCTCGTGGATGAAGATCATGTACGGCTCTTCGTGTTCTATGTGGAAGAAGTCCCTGGCCCGGTCGGCGGTTATGCTGGCCGCGTAGGGCCGGTACTGCTCGCGCTTCTTGACGTTTGCGTTGAGGTGCGTGCGCAGGCCGGGCTTGCGCGGATCGGCCAGCAGGCTGCGATGCCCGAGCGCCCGCGGGCCGAACTCGGAGCCGCCGGTGAACCAGGCGATCAGGCGGCCGGCGTCGAGCGCCTTCGCGACCTGGCCGAGATCGGCGTCGTCGACGATCCGGTAGGAGGACGTCAGGCCGGGGCGGGCGGCGATCGCCTGTTCGATCTCGGTTCGCGAATAGGGCCGGCCGAGCGCGCCCGGCCACCGTTTCCGCGCGGGCCAGCGGCCGCCGAGGGCGCCGAGCCCGTAGAAGGCGGCGCCGATGGCGGTGCCGTCGTCGGTGGCCGCCGGCTGGACAAAGATATCGTCGAGGTCGACCTCGCGGCGGATGCGGCTGTTGGCGACGCAGTTGAGCCCGACGCCGCCGGCGATCGCCAGCTTGCGCCGACCGGTCAGGCGGACGGCGAGCCGGGCCAGGTGAACCATGATCTCCTCGACCGCCTCCTGGGCGGCGCGGGCGACGGCGGCGTATTCGGGAGACGGGTTCTCGGCGTTGGCGTTCGGCGGGCCGAACCGGTGCGCGTAGAAGCCCGGGTTGAGGTCGAGGCCGACGGTCTGGATCGCGGGGCTTATCTGGTAGCCGGCGTCGGTGAGACTGTAGAAGCGCCGCAGGGTCGGCAGGTGTTCCAGCGACCCGTAGGGCGCCAGCCCCATGGTCTTGCCGGCATCGAAGGGCGTGCAACCGAGCCACAGCGTCGCCATCTCGTAGAGCGCGCCGATGGAATTGCAGTTCTCGTAAAGCCGTGCGGGCCGGTCGGTGACCTTCAGCACCGGCACGAGCGCGCCGTCGCGGCTGTCGAAGATGGTGGCGCGCTCCAGAAGCGGCACCGACGTGCCGTCGGACAGGCGATGCTGGCCGGCGACGCTGCCGCCCTTGTCGACCACCAGGACCGCCGTGTCGTCGAAGCCGGACGGGGCGAAGGCGCTGAGGCCGTGCGCCAGATGATGGTTGATCGTGTAGAGCCGGCTGTGGGGCGAGAACGGGGCCTGCAGCACGCAGTCGGAGACGGTGAGGTTGCGCAGGCTGTCCGGCCCGGCGACGACCGCGTTCGTGAACACGACGGCGTCCAGGTCCTCGAAGTCGATCCCCGCCGCCCGGCAGCAGTAGTCGATGCTGCGCAGCGGCATCGACGTGAAGATCCGGCCGAGCGGATCGACCGGGCAGGAATGCTTGTCGCGGTCCAGGCGCTCCTCGGCGATGGCGACGATCGAGCCGTCGCTGCCGACGAGGCAGGCGGCGCGATCATGCGACAGGTTCACGCCCAAGGAATACATCGCTCGCTCCGTACGGGCGCGGGCACCACGCCCTGTCGCTTCCAATTTGCCCGCTCCCAAATCGGCCGCTCCCAATTCGGCGCGTCTCGATGGGGCTTTCAGCCGGCGTGCCGCGCGATCTGTCCCATCGCCTGCGGGTCGTCGGCGCCGCTGCCCGCACCGGGCGCCTGCCACGTCGCGCCCAGGAGCATCCGCGCCTCGAGGACCGCGCGGACGACGTTGAACACCGCGAACAGCCCTTCGCCGCCATCCTGCAGCAGCAGCGTGAGCACCCGGCCTTCGTGCTCGTCGAAGCCGTAGCGCTCAGCCGCGGTCTCGCCCTGGTCCAGCAGGTCCTGGGTGAAGCGCGCGTCGAAGCAGGCCCGGACCAGCACCTTCTCCAGTTGCGCGAAACCGGCGCCATCCATCCTTGAGCGTCCTCTTTGCGTGCGGAATTCCCGGCCTGTTCCGTGTCGCAACCTCTCCCGGACACCTGCCCGCCAGGTGAGCCGCGGCCGTGCCGCGGGAGAGGCCGCGGACGCAAAGTGACTACTTCACGACGTCCATGAAGACCGGTCCGGCCAGGCTCGGGACGGCAACGCGAACGACCTGGCCCGCGAGGCCGCCGAGGCCCGGGGTCATGGTCGCAAGACCGGCGAGCCCCGGCGTCGCGGTCGCCAGGCCAGCGAGGCCCGGCGTTGCCGTCGTCAGTCCGGCGAGACCCGGAGTCATCGTTGCGAGCCCTGCCAAACCTGGGGTCATCGTCCCGAGGCCGGCGAGGCCCGGCGTCATGGTCGCGAGGCCCGCGAGACCGGGCGTCATGGTGGCGAGCCCCGGGGTCATCGTTGCAAGGCCAGCCAGGCCCGGCGTTGCTGTCGTGAGGCCGGCCAGACCCGGGGTCATGGTCGCCAGCCCGGCGAGACCGGGCGTCATGGTCGCCAGCCCGGCCAGGCCCGCGAGGCCCGCCAGTCCCGTAAGGCCGGCAAGGCCGGGGGTCATCGTCGCCAGGCCCGGAGTCATCGTCGCCATTTGTCCAAGTCCAAACATCGCCACACTCCTTCTGATGAGGTCCTACAACCAAGCCGGGTGGTCGGGCGCCGGTGCAGTTCAAAATGGCCCCAGGCCATCCCGATCAATCACGCCGATGCAACCGGTGGTCCGGTTCGTCGGCCCTCAAGGCAGCTGGAACGCCACCCCGGGCATCTGTTCGCTAACGGGAACGAAGGTCGGTGCCGGATCGGCGATCTCCTCGACCTTCCCGGTGATGACGTTCACGGTCACCATGAAGCGCACGGGAAACAGACAGATCTTCGGAAGCACGCAGGTGAATTCGAAAACGACGCGCTGAACTTCCGGAATCGATACCCCGCCAAGGCAATAGGCCCGCGTGAACGCCTCGTTGTCCAACAGGTGCTTGACGAAGTGGTCCTGAACGTCCGTGTCCTTCAGCGCGATCAGGACACAGGCAAGGCACGGGTCGTCGGGCCGTTCCGAGAGGGCGGCCTCTCCCTGCGCGATGCATTCGGATAGGGATTTCTTGAGAGCGTCGGCCTTCTTGTCGTCGGTGGTCGCGCGCTGTTCAGCCATGCTCATCCTCCCCGCGTTCCCAGTCCATGCCGACCTTGAGACTTTGCTGTCTCCTTAGCCAACTTATACGAGTGTGAATTACAATATGCAAGTTATAGTTTTATGGATGGTCCATTGCACCCTTGGCGCCTTGTGCCGGAAACACGCGAAGCCGGACGGTGGGGGAGGGCGGGTGATCCCGCGGGTGACATACGGGTTCGACACCGGCCGGGTGTGCCGGTATTTTATCGCCGACCGGCGCGGATACGGGGCCTGAGTCGGCGGTCCCGCGATCTACCAGTGGGTGGCAGCCATTCGGGGAAAACCCTTGGGAACGGCGTCGTCGGGTCGCTGCATCATGAGAGCTGCCGCGTGATCTTCCTGCTTCCGGTTCTGCACGTTACGGGCCTCCTGACGGCGGGGCTCGGCCTTGCCATGCTGCTACCCGCCATCGTCGATGTGGCCGCCGACAATCCGGACTGGCAGATCTTCGCCGCCACCGCGCTGTTGACCTGGACGCTCGGCACGCTGATGGCGCTGGCGACGCGGCGGCCGGACACGATGCGCATGACCGTCCGGCAGGCGTTTCTGATGACGGCGACCGTCTGGATCGCGCTGTCGGCCTTCTCGGCGCTGCCGTTCCTGGCGTTGGGGCTCGATTTCGACGATGCCCTGTTCGAGGCGGTTTCGGGGTTCACCACGACGGGATCAACCGTCATCGTAGGCCTCGACCGCCTGCCGCCCGGACTGCTGCTGTGGCGCGCGCTTCTGCAATGGATCGGCGGCGTCGGCATCGTGGTCATGGCGATCATCATCCTGCCGTTCCTGCGGGTTGGCGGCATGCAGCTGTTCCACACAGAAAGCTCCGACCGGTCGGAGAAGATCGTGCCGCGCCCGGTCGAACTCGTTGGCTACATCGTCTCGGTCTATATCGCGCTGACAGTCGCCTGCGCCGTTTCCTACATGATCGCCGGCATGGCGCCGTTCGATGCGGTTTGCCACGCGATGACCACGCTTTCGACGGGCGGTTTCGCCAACTACGACGCGTCGATGGGGCATTTCCAATCGGCGCAGATCGAATGGTTCGCCGTCGTTTTCATGCTCGCCGGCGCGTTTCCGTTCGTCGCCTACATCAAGATGCTCAAGCGCGAGTCCTTCAGCCTCTGGCGTGATCCCCAGATCCGCGTGCTGATGACACTGGTCGTCGCGATAAGCCTGGTGCTCGGCGTCTGGGTCGCGCGGTCGCAGGGCATGGCTGTCGCCGACGGGGTCCGGCTGGCCGCCTTCCATGTCGTCTCGATCGTCACGACGACCGGCTATGCATCCACCGACTACCTGCAGTGGGGCGCGCCGGCGGTCGCGCTGTTCTTCCTGCTGACCTTCGTCGGCGGCTGCACCGGGTCGACGGCCGGGGGCATCAAGATCTACCGGTTTCAGGTTCTGTGGGCGACGGTGAAAGCGCATGTCCAGCGCCTGGTGCGGCCAAGCCGGCTGGTGATCCTGCGGTTCGGGGGACGCCGGCTGCCCGAAGACGTTCCCGCGTCCGTCCTGGCGTTTCTGGCCGTCTATATCGGCACGGCCGCGCTGTTCACCCTGCTTCTGGCGATGACCGGGCTGGATTTCGTCACCGCGATCTCGTCGGCGGCCACCGCCATCGGCAACGTCGGTCCCGGTCTCGGCCCCATCGTGGGACCTGCCGGCAACTTCACGACGGTTCCGGACCCGGCCAAATGGGTGCTGACGGCGGCGATGCTGCTCGGCCGGCTGGAGCTCTTCACGCTGATCGTGATGCTCGATCCCGAATTCTGGCGGGGCTAGGGGGGCGAGGGCCCGATCCGTCGAATAGGTCGACGAACCGGGCACAAAAAGGCGGCGGCTAGTTCGTCTCGCGCTCGCGGTAGACCACCTTGGCGCCATACAGGGTCGCCTGGCCCGCCGACAGGCGGATGTTGTCGACCCGGTAGTTCCACCCTTTCCGCAGGACGTGTCCGACTTTGATGGGGACGGCCTCTACCGCCGTCCCGGCGGTGGAGCTGGCCTCCTTGATGATCTGGTAGGTGGGAACCGTCGGCTTGTAGCTCGTGAAGGACACGTCGACGGGAGACCCGTTCGGGTTCACGTAGACGATGACCTTCAGGATCCGGGTGCCGGCCGGCAGGCGCAGTCCGGTATTGAAGTATTCGGAGCCGGCCGTTGCGCAGACGCCGCCGTCGCCACAATACTTGTAGTCAGCGCCGGTTCCCACGGGCGCGAAATCGACGGCCGTAAGCTGCAGGATCTGCTTCTTGCCATACGTCACCTTCTCCTTGGCGGCCGGCTCGACGAGTGGCGCGCCGGAGCCCTTGCCTTCGTTCTGGGCTGCTGCTGCCGGTCCGGTGCCGGCGGCAGTGAGAAGGGCGGCAGCGATGCCCGCGGCTATAAAGACGTTCCGAGTCTGAAGCAGCATAGGCCTCATATCTATCTCCTTGGTCGTTGAATTGAATTTCGCGTTCTTTCTGGTGCTTATGAGAATCTTCCGCGCGAAAATGCCTGTGTGGTTGTGATATTTGCCGGTTCGAGCGTTGCTCGTGATTTTCAGCAAACGAGGAGTTCTGTTAAAATGAACTACATCGCAGATCAATTTCCGCGAGGTATCAGTTTTGTTTCAGTTCTTTCCGGCCGCGAACGATGGGGCGGCTCGACTGAGCGCACCTGTTGACTTCCGCGGCGCGGCGGTGTTCGACACATACGAGGGACAGGCGGATGTGGGTCCGCTGATCGATCGCATAATGGGAGGACAGGCATGTTGAAATATTTCGCCGCGGCTGCGGCAATCGGCCTTCTCGCCGTTCCGGCGAAGGCTGCGGAGGTCACCGTGGCGGTGACGGCCATCGTCGAGCATCCTGCACTTGATGCCGCCCGCGACGGCATTCGCGACGGTCTGGCTGATGCCGGCTACAAGGTCGGCGACAACCTGACGTTCGTCTACGAGTCCGCGCAGGGCAATCCGGCGACCGCCGCCCAGATCGCCCGCAAGTTCGTCGGCGACGCCCCGACCGTGATCGTGCCGATCTCGACGCCGTCGGCCCAGGCCGTCGTCGCCGCCACCAAGGATATCCCGGTGGTGTTCACCGCCGTCACCGATCCGGTCGGCGCCGAACTCGTCACGGACGCGGCGATGCCCGGCGGCAACGTCACCGGCGTTTCCGACCTGTCTCCGCTTGCCGACCACCTCGCCCTGATCAAGGAGATCAGCCCCGACGCCAAGCGCATCGGTATCATCTTCAATCCAGGCGAGGCGAACTCGGTCGCGCTGGTCGAGAAGCTGAAGGAGCTCGGCGGGGCGGCCGGATACGAGATCGTCGAAGCGAGCACCACCAAGACCGCCGACGTGCAGCAGGCGGCCCGTTCGCTGGTCGGCAAGGTGGACGTGATGTATATCCCGACCGACAACACCGTGGTTTCCGCGCTCGAGGCTGCCGTGCAGGTGGCCGAGCAAAACGGTATCCCGCTTTACGCCGGCGACACGGACTCGGTACCGCGCGGCGCGATCGCGGCGATCGGCTTCAACTACTACGACATCGGCCTTCAGACGGCGGCGATCGTCGCCAAGGTGCTGGACGGCGAGAAGCCGGGATCGATCCCGGTAATGCAGGCGCAGGGAACCAATCTGGTGGTCAATCCTGGGGCCGCGAAGAAGATGGGCGTAACGATCCCCGATGCGGTCGTCAGTCGCGCCAACACGGTCGTACAGTGACGCGTTCGGGTCCGGCCGCCTCGCGGCCGGGCCATTTTCACGGGTAGTATTCCCGCATGAGCGAGATCGCATTCCTCGGCGCCGTCGAGATCGGGCTTGTCTATGCCTTTGTCGCCATAGGCGTGCTTCTCGCGTTCCGGGTGCTCGATTTTCCCGATCTGACGGTCGACGGCTCGTTTCCGCTGGGAGCGGCGGTGGCCGCCGTGCTGATCACCAGCGGCATTGATCCATGGACGGGCTGCCTGGCCGCGATCCTCGCCGGCGCGCTCGCCGGCCTCGTCACCGCGTTCCTGAACCAGCGCTTCGGCATTCTGCATCTGCTCGCCTCGATCCTCACCATGATCGCGCTGTTCTCGATAAACCTGCGGATCATGGGGCGGCCGAACGTGGCGCTCATCAATCAGGAAACGGTGCTGTCGCCGTTCTACGGCCTGGGGATGCCGGATCATTACGTCCGGCCGCTCGTGATCCTTGTCCTGGTCGTTATCGTCGCCTTCCTGGTCGCGCGGTTCCTGGCGTCCGACTTCGGTCTCGCCATGCGGGCGACCGGCGTCAATCCGAAGATGGCCCGCGCGCAGGGCGTGCGCACGAGCGTGCATATCTATGTGGGCATGGCGCTTGCCAACGGTCTCGTAGGCCTCGCCGGTGCGCTGTTCGCCCAGACCAACGGTTTCGCCGATGTGACGACGGGCATCGGCACGATCGTCGTGGGACTGGCCGCGGTGATCGTCGGCGAGACCCTGTTCCGCCCGCGCACCATCATGTGGGCGCTGATCGGCTGTATCGTCGGGTCGGTGCTCTACCGCATCGCCATCCAGTTCGCGCTGGGGGCCGATGCGATCGGCCTGAAGGCTTCCGATCTCAATCTGGTCACCGCGGTGCTGGTCGCCGTGGCACTGATCCTGCCGCGCCTGCGCGGCCGAAAGGTCGAGACATGATCCGCGTCACCGGCCTCGACATCATCTTCGGCAAGGGAACGCCACTGGAGAAACGGGCGCTTCGCGGCGTCGATCTCACGGTCCCCGATCACCAGTTCGTCTCGGTGATCGGATCTAACGGCGCCGGCAAGTCGACCCTGCTGGCGGCGATCGCCGGCGATGTGCTGCCGGAGGCCGGCAAGATCGAGATCGGCGGCCAGGATGTCTCGCGGCTGCCGACGGCGATCCGGGCCGCCAAGGTCGCGCGGGTCTTCCAGGACCCGCTGGCGGGAAGCTGCGGCCGACTGACGATCGAGGAAAACCTGGCGATCGCCGCCGCGCGCGGCAGGCGGCGCGGGCTCGGTCTCGCCATCTCGCGCAGCCGCCGCCACCTGTTCCGGCAGCGGCTGGCCGAACTCGGCCTGGGCCTGGAAAATCGGTTGGACGACCAGATGGCGCTATTGTCGGGCGGCCAGCGGCAGGCGCTGGCGCTGGTCATGGCGACGCTGTCGGACGCCGACGTGCTGCTGCTCGACGAGCATACCGCCGCGCTCGATCCGGCGATGGCGGAGTTCGTGCTCGATCTGACTCGCCGGGTGGTCGGGGAACGGAAGGTCGCCACGCTGATGGTGACGCACTCGATGCGCCAGGCGCTCGATCTCGGCGATCGCACGGTGATGCTGCACGAGGGCAAGATCATCCTCGACGTGGCCGGCGAGGAGCGCGCGAGCCTCGACGTCGAGGACCTGATCCACATGTTCCGCAAGGTGCGCGGGCAGGATATCGACGACGACAGCCTGCTGATCGAGTAGGCCCGTCTGATCGAGTAGGCGGTTCGTCCGCGCGGCGGGACGCTAGGTGCCCGCCGACCGCCCCCAACCGTAGAGCCAGTCGAAGCGGGCGAGCAGGCGCTGCGGTCCCAGCAGGCCAAGCGCGGCGTCGCGGCCGGCGGCGGCGATGCCGCCGAGATGATAGATCTCGCCGTTAGAGCGGGCGTCCTTCTGGACGCGGGCGGTGCGGCGCATGCGGCGGTTCTCGTAGAGGCGGAAGGCCTGGGGGACGTCGTAGCCATCGGCCAGAACCTGCCCCAGAACCCAGCCGTCTTCGATGCCCATCGCCGCGCCCTGGGCCATGAACGGCAGCATCGGATGGGCGGCGTCGCCGGCCAGGGTCACCGGCCCCAGACCCCAGCGCGACAGCGGCTCGCGGTCGGCCAGCGCCCATTTGACCCAGTGGTCCGGGGCCTCGACGAGCGCGCCGGCAAGGCGGTGCCAGCGGGCGTAACGGCTTAGAACATCCTCGCGTTTTCCCGGTGCGCTCCAGCCCGGCTCGGTCCAGTCGTCGGCGAAGATCGCGACCACGTTGACCTCGGCGCCGCCGCGCACGCCGTAGTGGACGAGGTGGGCGTCGCGGCCGAGCCAGAGGCCGGTTTCCCAGGGATCTATGCCGGCGGGAACCGCGTCGGCGGGAACGGTGGCGCGCCAGGCGACCTTGCCGGAATAGACCGGATCGGCCTCGCCGCAGACCTGGCGGCGGACGGCGGACCAGAGCCCGTCGGCGCCGATCAGCCCGTCGGCGCGAATGTCGGCATCAGCGTCGGCCCTGGCGTCGGCTCGGGCGTCGGCATTGGCGTCGGCTCCGGCGGCGAAATGTAGGGCAACGTCGGCCTTGCCGATGCGGAACCCCTCGAGGTGCGACGATAGCCGGATGTCGATGTTCGGATTGGTGTCGATCGCGGCGACGAGGGCGGCCTGCAGGTCGGCGCGATGGACGACGCGGTAGGGCGCGCCCCAGCGGGCGGTGGCGGTGTCGCCGAGCGGGATCCGGGCGATCACCCGGCCGTCGCGGCCGCGGCGCATCAGGATCGCTTTCGGGGCGACCGAGCGCGGCACGATGGCCTCGGCGACGCCGAGGGCGTCGAGGACGCGCCAGGCGTTGGGGGAAACCTGCAGGCCGGCGCCGACCTCTTCCAGCCGGGCGGCCTGCTCGTAGATGGTGACGCGTGTGGGGCCGCGGGAATCCGGACCGGCGATCGCCAGGGCCGCGGTCAGCCCGGCGATTCCGCCGCCGGCGACGGCGATATGGCGGTCGGCGGCCATTACTGACGGATTTCGGGCGGCCGGCTCAGGCCGCGTCGGCGCGCCAGGCGCTTTCCGCCGGCACGGCCTCGGCAGGCTTGAGCGACGGGTCGTGCTTGTAGTGCGTCGAGCAATAGGGGCAGACGATCTCGTCCTCGTCGCCCATGTCGAGATAGACATGGGGATGGTCGAAGGGCGGCAGCGCGCCGATGCACTGGAACTCGCGGGCGCCGATGCGGATGCTGGACACGCCGCCGGCGTTGTGGAAGTGCGGTATCACGTGGTCGGCCATCCGGATCGTCCTCGATTTGCATTCACGGCGATTTGCATTCACGGCGATTTGCCTTTGCGGCGACTTGCCTGCGCGGCGAAGCGGACCATAGCGAGATAGGCGACCGCTTCCTAGTGGCCCGCCCTTCTAATTTCCGGTTTCCCTTCGCGTCAACGGAAGCTAAAAAGGCGGTTCAGCAAAATGAAGGCGTTTCAGCGAAGGCGTTCCATGGACACCCACCATTTCGACTCGAACGGCGTCGATATCGCCTATATCGACGAGGGCGAGGGATCGCCGGTCCTGCTGATCCACGGCTTTGCGTCCAATATCCGGGCCAACTGGGTGGATACGGGCTGGGTCGATATCCTGAAAAAGGCCGGCCACCGGGTAATCGCCATCGACAACCGCGGCCACGGCAAGAGCGAGAAGCTCCACGACCTCGCCGACTATGGCGCGCCGATCATGGCGGAGGACGCCTACCGGTTGCTCCAGCATCTGGGCATCGAGACGGCCGCCGTCGTCGGCTACTCGATGGGCGCGCGGATCACGGCGTTCCTGGCGCTGAACCATCCCGAACGGGTCAGCCGCGCCGTCTTCGGCGGACTGGGCGTCGGCATGGTGCGCGGCGTCGGCGCGCCGGAACCGATCGCCCAGGCGCTGGAAGCGGCGTCGCACGACGACGTGAGCGATCCGAAGGGGCGGGCATTCCGCTATTTCGCCGAGCAGACCGGCAGCGACCTGAAGGCGCTGGCCGCCTGCATCCGCTCCGCGCGGGTGCGGATCACCCCGGAGCTGCTGGCCGGCCTGCCGATGCCGGTCCTGGTGGCCGTGGGAACGGACGACGACATCGCCGGCAACCCGGACGAGCTGGCGGCGATGATCCCGAAGGGGCGGGCGTTCCACATCCAGGGCAGGGACCACATGAAGGCCGTCGGGGACAGGACCAACAAGGCCGCGGTCGTCGCGTTTCTGGCGGAAGGGAGCTGACGCGGGCATGAGCGAACGCAAACCGATTTCCTTTTCCGGCGCGGAAGGCAACCGGCTGGCCGCCGACCTCTGGGGCGAGGGGCACGGACCGGTCGCGGTGCTGCTGCATGGCGGCGGCCAGACGCGCCATTCCTGGGGCGGAACGGCGGCGCAGCTTGCCCAGTCCGGCTGGCGGGCGATCACCGTCGACCAGCGTGGCCACGGCGAGAGCGCGCGCAGCGAGCCGGGTCACTACAGCTTTCGCGACTTCGCCGACGATGCCGGCGCGGTGTTCCGTCAGGTCGGCGAGCGATACGGGACGGCCCCGGTGGCGATCGGCGCCTCGCTGGGGGGCTTGAGCTCGCTGCTGGTCGCGGGCGAGGACAGGCCGCCGATGGCGGCGCTGGTGCTCGTCGACGTGACGCCGCGGATGGACCCGAATGGCGTCGCCGGGGTCCTGCAGTTCATGGGCGCGCGCATGGACAGCGGCTTCCAAAGCCTCGAGGAGGCCGCCGACGCGGTGGCCGAATACCTGCCGCACCGGCCGCGGCCGCGCTCGCTGGACGGGCTGCGCAAGAACCTGCGCCTCGACGCGGACGGCCGCTACCGCTGGCACTGGGACCCGCGCTTCCTGTCTGGCCCCAGGCCCGTGTCCTCCGGAGCCGAGCGCAACCCGGACGTGCTGCTCGAGGCCGCATCGCGGGTCTCCGTTCCGACGTTGCTGGTGCGCGGCCGGATGAGCGAGCTGGTCAGCGAGGAGCACGCCGACGAGTTCCTCTCGCTGGTGCCGCACGCCGCCTATGCCGACGTGAGCGGCGCCGGGCACATGGTGGTCGGCGACAAGAACGATGTCTTCGCCCAGGCCGTGATCGATTTCCTTGGGCGGCTGGAAGCGGCCTGACAGTGGACTGGAATCAGGTTCGGTCGAGGCGGGATTCCCGAGTCGGAAGAATCGCTTGGCCGCGTCCGCTGAGGCGCCGATTCAGCGACTTAAGAGTCTGATTCAGCGCACGAATGTTCTGAATCAACAAAGCCGGCGGGAGCGCTGTCCCTGCAATCGTTTTGCGGGTTTTCCAGATCCTGCGCCCGGCACAGGGCACCTATACGTTGACGATCGCGCTCTTCCATTTTTAGTAACCCGCGACACATATGTTAGGTTTGCGATATAAACAGCAGGGGCCGTCGAAGGCCCGCGGAGGTGGTCATGGTTAGCGGATCACAGAGGCTCGAGCGCAAAACGCCGATCGCTACGTGCGATCCGGTCTGGCAGCGCATCCGCGAGGAAGCCGGAGAGATCCTGGAGCGCGAGCCGGCACTCGCCGCCTTCGTCCTGGAGACGGTGCTCAATCACGATACGCTGGAAGAGGCGGTGTCGTTCCGCGTGGCCTCCCGGCTCGACCACAACGCGCTCGGCAGCCAGTTCATCGCCCACGAGTTCCGCGAGGCGCTGAAGGACCAGCCGGGGATCGGCGAGGCCTTCCGGGCCGATCTCGCCGCCGTCTTCGAACGCGACCCGGCCTGCCATCGCTACATAGAGCCGCTGCTCTATTTCAAGGGCTTCCATGCGCTGCAGGCCTATCGGCTGGGCCACTGGCTGTGGACCACCGGCCGCCAGGACTATGCCGCCTACCTGCAGAGCCGGGTGTCGTCGGCGTTCAGCATCGACATCCATCCCGGCGCGAGGATCGGGCGCGGCATCTTCATCGACCACGCCCACTCGATCGTCATCGGCGAAACCGCCGTCGTGGAGGACGCCGTGTCGATGCTGCACGACGTCACGCTCGGCGGGACCGGCAAGGAGTCCGGCGACCGCCATCCGAAGGTGCGCTTCGGCGTGCTGATCGGGGCAGGGGCCAAGATCCTCGGCAATATCGAGGTGGGTGCGTGCTCGCGCGTTGCCGCGGGGTCGGTCGTTCTCAAGGATGTGCCGCCGAAATCCACCGTCGCCGGCGTGCCGGCAAAGGTCGTCGGCCAGGCGGGGTGTTCGGAACCGGCGCTTTCGATGGATCAGATGATCGACGGGCGCGACGACAACGGTTAGAACGCAGGCGTCGAGCGTCGGCGGACTCGCCGCCGGCACACCAATCCAGACAAGACCAAAAAGGGGTCCCTCTTGGAACCAAGAGAAATCGCCAAGCTAGAGGCATACTTGCAGAAGACGTTCAAGCTGCCGGCGATCCAGGTGAAAGCACGCCCGCAGAAGGACGATTCCGCAGAGGTCTACATCGGCGACGAGTTCGTCGGCGTGATCTTCCGCGACGACGAGGACGAAGACCTCTCGTACAATTTCCAGATGGCTATACTGGAATTCGATCTCGCCTGAACGGGCACCCGGCCGGGCAGCCGCTGCGCCCAGGCGCTTCGGGACAAGCCCGCCGGAACGGGTCCTGGCGACCAGGACACTCTCTATCCCCGCATGAAGGACGCGACCGTGTCACGCATGGCCGCGTCGATGGCCCGCCAGCGCGACAGAAGGTGGCGGCGGAACCGGTAGATCACCTCGATCCCGTTGTCGGTCAGGAATTCGACCGTGCAGCTCGCCGGCACGCCGCCTTCCTCCGGCGCGCAGCGCGCGGCAAACGGGCTGGACGTATCGCCGGCGGTGTACAGGATTTCGCCGTCGTAGCCACTGCCTTCGGCGAAGGGCGTGGCGATCAGTCCGTTCGGACCGCTGGCCGGCGGATAGGCGAGCAGCCGGGAATAGACGAGCCGCAGGCGGTCCTGTGGCGACAGCGAGCCGCTGGAAGGCCGAAGCGTCGCGTAGATGATCGTCGAGCGGTCGTCGTTGGTGCGGAACGCTTCGGCGCGCAGATCCGAGAACCCCTCCATCGTCGGCCAGTGCATCCGCAACTCCAGTTCCGACACGCTGCCCCGCGCGAACGGATGGTTGCGGATCATGTTGCGCGGCACGTCCAGCGCGACCGGGCCGACCGAAAGCGCGATCGGATTCGGGTCGATTTCGACGTCGAGTCCCCCCACGAGGGTGTCGTAGGTCGTCAGCGCGAGCCGGCCCAGGACCAGCACGGCCACGAAACTCAACGCATAGAGAAGCGCAACAAGCGGCACCCGCGGGTCCCGGCGCATGACGAGGTGATACATCGACCAATCCTGACGGGACGTACGTGCGACGTCCGGCATGAGACGAAGAAAGCCATTAACATGGTTAATGATCCGTTGCCGGGACGACCTGTCCCGGTCTGGATCAGCACGGGCCGCCGATTTCGGCCATCCCGGGCGGCATGGCTTTTGCGGCTATCGGTTCCGTCCGCGAGCCGAATCCCGGTTCGCTACATGCTTGCGGGGATGCCGATTATGCTCGAAAGCGTCATGATCTACGTCTATCTGGTGCTGGTCGGCCTGGTGGCCGGGGGCGTTACCGTCAGCGGCTACCGGCTGGTGACGAATGCACAGCCCAGCTTCCAGGCCCGTCCGACAACGGCGACCGGCGCCTTCGGCCAAGTTCTCGTGCTCGTGTTCGGCGGGCCGCTGGTGCTGATGCGCAACGCCGTTCGCGGGCGCCTGATCGAGCACAGGCCGGTCGGGTTCCTGGTCGCCACCACCGTGATCTCCAGCCTGTGGTGCTTCTTTTCCGGCGTCTTCCTCGCCCATCTTCTCGGGCAGTTCGCCTGACGCCTTGCCGCCGCCCCGCCCGACCGCCTAAACAGGGCGGATAAACGGGACGCCAAGGGGAGGCACGACATGACGGTCTATTCGCTCGACGGGGTGGGCCCCGATCTGCCGCAGGACGGGCGCTACTGGATCGCGCCGAACGCCAGCGTGATGGGCAAGGTGCGGCTGAAGGCGGACGCCAGCGTCTGGTTCGGCGCCGTGCTGCGCGGCGACAACGAATGGATCGAGGTCGGCGAACGCTCGAACGTCCAGGACGGCTGCGTCCTTCACACCGACATGGGCTTTCCCCTGACCATCGCCGACGACTGCACCATCGGCCACATGGCCATCCTGCACGGCTGCACGATCGGGCCGTGCTCGCTGGTCGGCATGGGGGCGACGGTGCTGAACGGGGTGAGGGTCGGCGAGAACTGCCTGATCGGCGCCAACGCGCTGGTGCCTGAGGGCCGCGAGATCCCGAACGGGTCGCTGGTGCTCGGCAGCCCGGCGAAGATCGTGCGCGTGCTCACGGAGGCCGAAATCGCCGGCCTGAAGGTCTCGGCCCAGCACTATGCCGACAACGCGCGCCGCTACGCCGCCGGCCTGAAGGAAATCTAGGACGTCACCGCCCTAAAAAATGTGGAGCCGGCCCTGGGGGGAAGGGCCGGCTCCGTAAGACCCGGTCTCGACGGACGGAGGGGTGGGGACACGACCGGGTCAAAACTCTTGCGTCAGAACTCTCCTGTTGGCTCGCGCCGGGCTCAGCGGCGCGTGGTGCCGCCGACGGCGATATCGGGACGGTCGGTCAGCTGGCGCAGCGACACCCAGCGGTTCGGATCGACCTTGGACTGCCGCTTCAGGTATTCGTAGGGCGTGTCGCGCCAGAAGCGGATCTCCGATTCCTGATTGTCGAGCACGAGGTCGCCGGCGGCCGTGGTCACCGTCAGCACCGCGTGGCCGCCCTGGGCGTCGCGAACGACGGTGATCAGCAGCGAGGAGGCCGGCCAGCCGCGCTCCATCAGCAGGCGGCGCTTGAGCAGCACGTAGTCCTCGCAATCGCCGCGATCATACGGGTAGGTCCACATCTCGGGCACGCCGTACAGGGCCTGGTCGGTGATCGGGGCGATCGCCTTGTTGACGAGGTTGTTGATCTCGGTGAGCTGCTGCAGGCGCGCCGGCGACAGGGTCGGGCGATGCGCGCCGACGGACTGCATGTCGCAGTCGGCCGGGTTCTGGCGGCAGAACTGGACATAGCCGATCGGCGGGCGCGTGGCGGCGTATTCCGACATGCGCGTCTCGTCGGTGTCCTGTCCGGCGTTCTGTCCGGGATTCGGGGAAGCGTGGGCGGTGGCGCCGAGCAAACCGAGAAACAGCACCGATGCCGCTAAACGAAACTTCATCTGACAGCCCCCTGTCTTGATCGTTGAAGGGGAATATGCCAGAGACGTTTTTAGATACGAGAAATCGGCGCGGATTTATTTGAAGCAAGCTTGAGTTTTGTTTTAAACCAAAACTTAAGATAGATTTCATCTTGAGTTAACCATGCCCGGGCGGGCGATCCGCGACGTTCTGCGCTGGCGATCATGCGCGACGGCGCGGACGTGGATGCAGGCAAAGGCGGTCGGTGCCCGGGGGACGCACCACGGGCCGGATCAAGTCACGAGACGGGGAAGGGTTAGGCGCGCGCGGCGCCTACTGGATCTGCCCGAACTGCCGGGTCAGCGTTTCCATCGACTGGACGGTCGAGAACTCGATGGCGAAGCCGCCCTCGATCTGGCGCACGACGACGCCCTCGGTATTGCCCATGCGCACCGGGGTGCCGGGGGCGGGGCAGATCTCGCAGGCGATCGCGGCGCCCGACAGCGACATGTCGAGCACCTTGCAGCGGTACCTGCGGCCGTCGGCGAGCGATATCTCGGAATAGGGATTGCGCGGCACCAGGCGGGCGTGGCGGCGATCCTCGGGCAGGCCTAGGTCGCGGTTGGCGAGCCAGGTGAGCTGGCTGGCCAGCTTGTCGCGCTTGTGCGTGGTGGCGTTGATGGAGATGGCGAACCCGCCGTCGAACACGCGGGCGATCTGCCCCTCGACGCGGCCGATATGGTCGAGATAGGCGATGACGCGATCATGGACCTCGCCGACCTCGGGCGCCACGAGACGGGCGCCGCCCGGCGACATGTCGACGACCTGGCAGGGGTATTCGCGCTTGTTGGGCAGCATGTACCGGCCGAGTATATTCACTCGGACGCGCTGGAAGCGCCGCTTTTCCTCGCTGAGTGGCAGTATCGCCGCAGCTTTCGCGCCCATCACCGGGTTCGGACTCCAGAAATTGCCAGCCATACCCTACAGCCGGCGGATCATGCCAACCCGCACGCTAGATTATTCTGGTTAACAGGCCGTAATTGCCGGCAAAGGTTTTGTAATGGACGTCTCCGGGGTCACTCGACGCCGATGAGCCTGTCCACGGGCGCGTAGTCGTCTGTCAGCATTACCGGGTCGATCGCGGCGACAAGCGCCTCGACGGCGTCGGCGGACAGGCGCACGAAGGCCTGCGCGGGATCGCTGCGCAGCGGCAGGCGGTCGACCGGGCTCGGTGCGTCAAGCGCGGCGATCACGAACGTGGTCCGTTCGCCGGAAGGCTGCAGCGCCCAGATCTCGATCCGGGCGAAGCTCGGCTTCAGGGCTTCGGCGATCGACAGGGCGAGACGCGGCCGCCAGATGCTGTCGATGACGTTCATCAGGAAGATGCCGTCGTCGGCCAGCCGCGCGCGGACGAGCGCGAAGAACTCGCTGGTCACCAGATGCGGCGGAACGGCGATATCGTGGAAGGCATCGCCGACGATGACGTCGTAGCGCTCGGCCCGGTCGTGCGACAGCACCTGGCGTGCGTCCTGATGGACGATCGTCAGTCGCTCGTCCGGGCGCAGCCACATCTCGCCGATGGCCACGGCGGTGACGGCGGGGTCGATCTCGGCGACGGTGATCTCGGCGTCGGGCCGCGCGGCGAGCCAGGCCCGCGGCAGCGTGAAGCCGCCGCCGCCGATGAAGAAGGCGCGGAACGGCGTGCGCCTGCCGCTGTGCATCCGCGCCAGCATGTCCTGGGCATCGACATAGGGCATCAGGAAGCTCTGCGGCTCGTCCCGGCTGCTGATGCTGTGGCCGAGATGATCGAGCACCATCAGGCGCGCCTCGGTGCCGACCTCATCGCTGACGTCGAGCGTGCGGATGCAATAGTAGTCGCTTTCCACGTCGCAGTTGCCGGTGAAGGCGGACACACGCATGCCGCCGGCGGCGATCGCGGCGCCCAGGACGGCGACCACGACGAGGGGAACCGTCACTGCGCCGGCCGGCTGGGTTTGCGGCCGCACCACAAGCAGCGAGGCGCCCATCGCCAGATAGAGCGCGGCCACGAGCAGCAGCGTGCGGGTGCTGCCGAGCCACGAGATAAACAGGTAGCCCGTCGCCAGGGTGCCGACGATGGCGCCGATCGCGCCGCCGGCGTAAAACAGGCCGAGCAGGCGGCCGATGCGCGGCGGATTTTCGTCGATGGCCAGCTTCACCAGGGCCGGCGAGGGGATGCCGACGAAGACGCTCGGCAGGAAGAACAGCGCCATCGTCAGGGCGAGGATCGTCGGGACCGGCGTCATGCCGGCGGCGACGATCGGGCCGGACACGAGCCGGATGAGGACGAGGCTGGCCGCGGTCGACAGGCCGGCGAGCAGCAGCGCCCAGGCGACCCGTCGCCTGACCGTCTCCTGCGGCGCCTCCGCGATGTGGCCGCCGATCCAGTGCCCGAGGGAAAAACCGGCGAGAACGACCGCGATGACCGCCGTCCAGGTATACAACGACATCCCGAGATAGGGCGCGATCAGACGGCCGGCGGTGATCTCGACCGCGAGCCCGCAGGCGGACGACACCGTCACGACAACCAGGTAGTGGAACGCCGTTCTCGTCACCATTCGCCGTCCCGAACCGCCTGCCCGCCCCGTAGCCCATGCCGTAGCCTGTGCCGGTAGACTAGTCGGGCGCCGGGCCGATGTCCTGTGCTGATTGCGTGGCGGAAGCCGGATGCGGGCCGGCCATCACCCCGCCGGCAGGCGTATCTCGAACGCCGCGCCGCCTTCGCCCTCCAGCAAGCGGATGCTTCCCCCGTGCGCGCGCAGCATGGATTGCACGACGTTCAGGCCCATGCCGGTGCCGCCGCTATCGCGCCGGGTCGTGAAGAAGGCATCGAACAGCTTGTCGCGGTTGTGCGGGGAAATGCCCGCACCATCGTCGGCGACGACAATCCGCGCCGTTCCGTCCTCGTTGGCTGCGGTGATGGTGACGACGGCCGCGCCGTGCTGCGCGGCGTTGTCGACCAGATGGGAGAACACGATTAGCGCGCTTTCCCGGCCCATGCGGATCTTCAGGTCCGGATCGAGGTGGCGCTCGATGCGCAAGTCGGGGGTCGCGTCGGGGATGGCGCGAATGACGGCCTCGAGCGCGGCGACGCCTCCGGCGCTGGGGGTTTCCGCCATCGCGAACTCCCGGAGGCGGCGGACCAGGGCCGTCAGCCGGTCGGCATCGGCCTCGATGTTGTCGAGGAACCTGGCGCGCTCGGCCTCGCTCATGGTCGCGCCGGAATCCTTCAGGAGTTCGACGGCGCCGCGGATCGATGTCAGCGGCGACTTGAACTCGTGCGAGACGTGCGCGGCGAGCGTCGAGACGTAGTCGGATCGCGACGACAGGCTCTCGGCCATCGTCAGCACGCCTTCGGCGAGGTCGGCGATCTCGACGGTGCCCGCCTGGGCCATCGGCGCGATCGCATCGCGGTCGCCGTTGCCGATGGCGCTCATGCGCCGGCGCAACTCGGCGATGGGTCGCGTGGTTGTGCGCAGGAAGACGAGCCCGACGAGAAGCGTGACAGCCGCGACGGCGAGGACGCCGAGGATCTCGGGAGCGGCGCCATAGCGGCCCTGAAAGCGGTTTTCGTCGAACTCGAGAAGAACCGCCGCCGTGAAGGGCAGGGCGGCGACGACCGCCAGCACGGCGAAGACGATCATGCCCAGGTTCGGGCGCCATTTGTCGGAGACAAACCGGCGGGTCATGCATCCACCGTGCAGGACGCGAGGCGAAAGCCGACGCCGTGGACAGTCTCGATGACCGCCCTGCAGCCGGCGTCCGCGAATTTCGCGCGGATGTTGCGGACGTGGCTGTCGACCGTGCGGCTGGAGATATGGAAGTTGTCACCGTAGGCCGAGCCGACGATCTGATCGCGGGTGAAGATCATGCCCGGCCGCGAGAAGAAGGCCCGAAGGATCGCGAATTCGAGCCCGGTCAGGTGGATGGCGATGCCGTCCAGGCGCGCCTCGTGACGGGCCGGATCGAGAACGATGTCGCCATGTTTCAGCGGTCTGTCGTTATGCGGAGCGGCTTCGGGCTTGCCGGTCCGCTTCAGAATGACGCCGACGCGGGCAACGAGCTCGCGCGGGCTGAAGGGCTTGGTAACGTAGTCGTCGCCACCGATCTCCAGGCCGATGACGCGGTCCACCTCGTCGTCCCGGGCCGACAGGAACAGGATCGGCACCTCGGATGACTTTCGGATCCGGCGGCAGACCTCCAGCCCGTCGATCTCAGGCATTCCGACGTCCAGAACGATCAGACTGGGCCGGTCGGCGGAGAACCGGGACAGGGCCTCCACCCCGTCCCTTGCGACGGATGTCGCGTAGCCGGCCTTGTCCAGCGCGAAGCAGATGACGTCGCGGATATGCGTATCGTCGTCGACAACCAGGATGCGGTGCACGGCTTTCGCCTCTCGTCAGGACGCCCGGGAACTATCAGTCGTCTTTCCGCCCGGCTTTACCATCCGGTTCGCCAGCCAGGTAGCCCGCCAGGCGCTGAT
The DNA here is from genome assembly GCF_051390635.1 of Microbaculum mangrovi. NCBI lineage: Bacteria > Pseudomonadati > Pseudomonadota > Alphaproteobacteria > Hyphomicrobiales > Tepidamorphaceae > Microbaculum > Microbaculum mangrovi. The sequence continues at coordinate 104,550 of NZ_JBPODT010000001.1, read as the reverse complement.
CGCGCAGAGTCCAGCGCCGCCAGCCGTTTCTGGAATACGCAAAGCCGTCGCGCAGTCTTCTTGCATAGGTTTTGGCCAATTCGCGTTTCTTGAACGGTTTGCCGTCCAGCCGCGCGACGAACCCCTCGAGGACGGGGATGGTCTGAGGGCCGAGCCGGTAGAGATAGCGGACGTCCAGCGAGGGACCTTCGTGCGCGATCTCGAAGCTGTGGTCCACGTTATAGCGCGCGATCACGAAGGGCCAGTTCACGAAACAGGCCGCATACAGCGTGATGGCCAGGACGAGTGCATTGGCCCCGACGAGCCAGCCGTTGGATCTGGCGAACAGGATGCGGACGACGATCAGGACCAGTCCGGCGGCGACCACTCCCATCCAGATGAAGGCGGCGACCCGCAGCATCGTCAGGGAGTAGGTCTGGATGTAGAGGTCCAGCCGAAGGACGGCGGAGACGACCAGCAGGACGTTCTGGCCGATCCAGACGAGCACCAGCGCCCGAACCGCAGGGGCACGGTCGGTATCGCCGCCGGGCCGCATGGCCACCAGCACGAAGGCGGCGGAAAGTAGGGCGACGACGATCAACGGATAGGCGCCGCGATGGGCGTAATCCGCGTGGGTGATCCCGTCCGGGAGCTCCAGATCGCCCCACAGATAGGCGAGATCCAGGGCGGTCTGGACCGCGAACAGCAGATTGAAGGCCAGCAGGGACCGCAAAACGATCGATGCGCCGAGCAGCTGGCCGGGAACGGGAGCGGGCGCGGCGGCGGGGCGAGCGACGTGTTCGCGCTCCGGTGCGAACCCTAGGCGGATGAACGGCCAGACGAAGGAGGCGGCGAGAAACCAGAAGACGAGCCTGACGGCGTCCGGACCTGACAAGAGGGCGGATATGTCGACGGCGGCAAGCCACCGGTCGAACACCGGATTGGCCGTGGCGAACAGGGCCGCGAAAACGGCGAACAGGATTACGGGAAGGATCGATGCCGTCATCTGCCCCACGGAAAGACGGCCGACGAGTTTTCGCCGCCAGATCGCGCGCGAACGGATCACGTCGGGGATCAGCCGAAGGGGACCGAGCAGGATCAGGCCGGCAAGTCGGGTCGCGCGCTCGGCCGGCGCGCCGTGGAACCGATCCGTGGCCGCCAGGGCGAAAACGGCGGTGCCGCAGGCGGCGAACACGAATTGGATCAGGCCGGAATTCTCGACGCCCGGCAGCAGCGCGAGGGCGAGGGTGGTCGACCCGACGAGACCGTTGCGAGGGGACAGGGTCGCGGCATTCGTCCATGCCACCGCCACGGCGAGGACGACGAAAAACAGGACGATCGAAATGCCCGGCTGCGGTTCGCCATAGAGGAGCCAATCGGCGGCGGCGACCATTGCGAGCGCTGCGATCGCGGCGCGCGGGACCGGGTCGTTCGTGCCTTGCGCTACGGCGATTGCGGCATCAGGGCCGGTCATCGGCGATCTCCCCGGTCTTGGCTGGTGGTCGGTTCGGGTCGGGGAACGGGATGACGATCGCGGCGGGGCGCGACGGTTGCGGCGGCGGTGGCGCGGCGACGAGCCACCAGCCGTCCCGCAAGAGCGAGGGGGGCGGGGACAGGCGTTGCCGGGAGGGTGTTCGGTGCGTGCGTTCCATGCGCCCGTTATGGCGGGCGCGGATGCAGGAATTGCAGCGCAGGCGGTCAGGAACCGCGGATTTTTTCAGCAGAAATCGTGCAGACGCGGGGCGCCGGCACCCGGTGTCGGGCGCCGGCGACGAGACGGTCTCAGTCCGTTCGCCCGCCGTCGTAGAGCGCCAAATGGCCCTTGCGCAGCAGCGGGAAGTCGCCGGCGGCGCCCGGCTTGCGCGGCGGTGGACGGAAGTGGCTGGAATTGTTCGGCCACAGGACGTCCAGCGCGGTCAGGTCCAGGTTCACGACCGGATAGGCGCCGAGCCAATAGGGCTGGTCCAGCGGCATGGTGGCGCCGATCATGCGGGTGAAGGAGGCGCCGCGATTGACGAGTGGCAGCACCAGCGTTTCGAATGGACAGGCGTGACCGCGTTCGGTCTGGCCGGTGAAGCCCACAAGGGCGCCGGTGCCTTCCGAAACGACGGTGCGCATGAGCGTCGACAGCGCCTCGCGCGCGTGGTCCGACCAGCCGTCGAGCCAGTCCGTGCCCTTGAGCTCATGGCCGAAATAGCCGCAGACACGGGTGCCGGCGAGCCGGTAGGCGTATTCTCGGTCCGCCGTCACCTCCAGGATGAAGGTGTCCGACAGCATGGCGCCGATCTCCGTGGGCTCGATCTCGTGGCGCATCGGCGCCGGCCGCTCGCCTCGCAAGCCGTCCCAATAACGATACAAGGTGCGATTGGCAGCGTGTCTGATACTTGTTCCATGGCGACCACCACGGAACTCAGGTGACTTCCACATACGTCTCCCTCCGATCCGATCTGTCCCCGGTTGACACCGCCTTGCCAATCAGGTGCTTAGCGAAAGGGTGAATCGCAGGTTGCGTGCCAATCGGACCTGCCCGCCGGCACATTCCGACGCAAGGGTTTGAAACGCGGTGCAAAATCGACGCGAGCCGATCTTCAACCTGCCTGCGGCCATCGTCGTGATCGGCGTTGTTCTTACCGTAATCCACAGCCTGACCCTTTTTCTGAGCCCGGACTCGTGGGTGTGGACCGTGGTCACGTTCGGGTTCCTGCCGGCGCGCTACGACCCCGCTTTCGCGTATTACGGGCAATTGCCCGGCGGGCTCGCGGCCGATGCCTGGACGTTCGTCAGCTATGCGTTCCTGCACGGCAGCTGGATGCATCTGGGCATCAACGTCGCCTGGATGGTGGCGTTCGGAACGCCCGTGCTTCGTCGCTTCGGGACGATCCGCTTCCTCGTCCTGTCGGGGGCCGCCGCCGTCGCCGGCGCAGCGCTGCATCTGGCCACCCACTGGGGCGAGGCGGTGCCGATGATCGGCGCTTCGGCGGCAATCTCGGGGCAGATGGGCGCGGCGGTGCGCTTCGCCTTCCAGCGCCCCGTGCTGTTCGGCAATCCCGACGACAACGACGAGCGCTGGAAACAGCCCGCCGAGCCGCTTGTCGAGGCGTTCCGCGACATTCGCGTGCTCGCCTTCGTGGTGATCTGGTTCGCCGTCAATCTCGCGTTCGGGGCGACGCCGATGATCCCCGGCCAGGACGCGCCGATCGCCTGGCAGGCGCATATCGGGGGATTCCTGGTCGGCCTGCTGCTGTTCGGGATCTTCGATCCGGCGCGGCCGCCGAAGTCGATACGAGGAACCGGCGCCGACGGCGGTGAGCAGGGGCACTAGAACAACGGTTCCTGGTAGCGCTCGATCCCGTCGACGAGCAGCTTCTTGATCGCGGCGCGACCGTCGGTATCGACAGCGGCCACCACCGTGACGCGGCCATCGTTTCGCACGTTCTCGAGATTGCGGCCTTCGCCTTCCGGCACGAAATACTGCTCAATGCCGTATTCGACGCGCAGCGTGCGGCAGGGCGTGGGGCAGCCCTCCGGATCGTCGACGGGCGGGGGGCCTTCGTAGGCCGACGTGACCCGGCCGCGGATCACCGTGCGCTCGGGCAGGGCCGGCGGCTGATGCTTGAACACGCCGGCCGGCCGCGCCGGGCCGGCGAGGCTGGTATCCAGCACGACCCAGATCGCATCGTTGACCCTGAAATCCGAATCCCCGCCGATCACACCGGGGCGCAGCGTGGTGATGTCGTATTGAAGCCACACGAAATCGCCGCGGAACAGGTCGCGCGGATCTACAGGCACCACGTTGAGCGTCACCTCGGTGCCGGTGCGCAGCAGGTCGGCGCGGCTCATCACCATCCAGCCGAGCGCGGCGGTCTGAAGCACCAGCACGACGAACAGGCGCAGCGCCACGCCCTTCCAGCTACGGGACGGGGCCGTCATGCCGGTTCTCCCTGAATCGGAGGGCTAAGGCGTCGCTGAAGGCGCACGAGGATGGCGGCGAGCCCGATCAGCAGGAGGCCGCCGACCAGGAAGAACAGCGCGGTATCCAGAAGCGTCCCGAACGTGACGAAATAGAGGTAGAGCACCTCGCCGGCGAAGGCGAGCAGGCCGAACGTCGCCGCCGAACGGCTGTGGTGTCGCGTCCCGTAGGCGGCCGCCCAGACGCTGGCGGCGATCACCAGGATGCCGAGCAGCACCTGCAGCGTCAGCGAATTGGCGAACTCCGTGCTGTTCGCCGCCGCGAGCGTCAGGCCGGCCGCCCCGACGGCGGCGAGGATCGGCATCGCGGCGTCGAGCGCGATTGCGCGAAGGCCGGAGGCGGCCGCGGCGAGGAGCAGCGATCCGATCACGGCGATGACCGCCGCGGCGATCAGCGCCATGCCCTCGTCGCCGATTTCGGGTGTCGGGCTGTCGCGCAGGGCGAATTGCAGAACTATCAGCGACGCCAGGAACGCGAACAGGCCGTAGGTCGACAGAACCGAGCCCAACCGTCCGGTCTTCGTTCCCTCCGCGCGCGACGCGGTGAAACGCCCGGTTCCGAACATCGCCAGCGCGGCGGCGGCGCACAGGCCGACCGAAGTGGCGAAGGCCAGGTCCGCGGTGTCGGCAAGCTTGAACACCACCACGACGATCCAGCCCATCAGCGCCAGCACGACGAGGTGCATGCCCGGCCGCCAGTTCCACGCGCTGACGACGACGGCCATCAGCGCCAGCGGGATCAGGAAGGGCCAGTGGACGGTCCAGTCGAACTCGATCATCTCGTACCAGCTCCACAGGCCGAGCACGCCAAGGGCGAGCGGCAGGGCGGCGCGAGAGGGGCCGAGGACGGCGGCGAAGAAGGCGCCGGCGCCCCACATCAGCAGGGCATCGGGATAGTCGCCGGAAATATGATAGCTCTGGGCGACCAGCATGATCGCGGCGCCGAACAGGGCGGCGCCGGCGAATATCGCGGCGTCGGCGAACCAGGGATGGCGGGCGCGGTCGAACAGGACCGCCGATCCGTAGCAGACCGCCATGCCGCCGACGAGAATAGCGAGGCGCAGCGGGCGGGCGATCTCGGACCAGTTGGCGGCGACGAAGGCGATCGCGGCGAAGGCGATCAGGATCGCGCCGAGAAAGCCGATGACGATGGCCGTGCGCGGGCCGCCGTCCACCTTCACGGTGTCGAGGATCGACTGGGCGGACTCCTGGGTGACCCATCCGCGTTCGCGCCACGTCCGCAGATCGGCTTCCAAGCGTCGTTTGTAGAGGGCGTCCAGCATCACGGTATTGCCGCCGAGCGAATCACACGTTTTTCGGGCGAACGATTGCACCTTTCCCGAGTCGGGCGCATCATAGCCGACCTAGCCACCCAAGGAGAGCCGATTCCAGGGAGGTATTGTGAATGACCGTAGCCGTAATTCTTACCCGTAAGGGACGCGATGTCGTCACCGCCAGACCGGACAGCCGCGTGTCGGACATATGCGATCTCCTGGAGACGAAGGGGATCGGCGCCGTCGTCATCAGCCATGACGGCAGCCGGATAGACGGAATCTTCTCCGAGCGCGATTTCGTGCGCGCCGTCGCGCGCCAGGGATCGGCGGCGCTCGAGCGCCCGGTGCGCGACTATATGACCAAGGCGGTCGTCACCTGCGAGCCCGACGATCTGGTCGCGAACGTCATGCGCAGGATGACCGAAGGCAAGTTCCGCCATCTGCCGGTTGTCGAGGACGGCCGGCTCGCCGGCGTCATCTCGATCGGCGACGTGGTGAAGCACCGTATCGCCGAGGCCGAAGCCGAAGCGATGGCCATGCGCGAATATATCACCGCCTGAGGCCCCATCGCCCGACCCGTGGATCATCCCGTGACTCACCCGGCAGTCCACGGGGCGGTCAGGCTCTTTCGGCCTGACCGAGCGTCTCGACCGCTTCGGCGATCTCCTCGAGCGCGCGTTCGGTCGCCTCGATGCCGCCCGCGATCGCCTCGCGGGCGCGGTGGAACTCGAACAGGCCGATCTTGCGCATGCGCGGGGCGATGGTGACGTCGGGCGGATCGCCGCCGAGGCGGGCGCGGGCGATGCGGTCCTGGGTGATGTTGAAGGCATCGATCATGACCGAGGAAATGCCCGGCGCGCCGTCGCGATGGCCGAACATCTGGCGCCGCACCATGCGCCCGGCGGACCGGGGCGGCGGCGCCATCGGCTCGGCTCCGTTCTCGGCCTGGGCCTCGTCCCAATAGGGCTGGATGGTGCCGCGGCCGAAGACGTCGGCGTGCAGGTTGACCGCGATCACCAGCCGCGCGCCCATGGCGCGGCAGACCGAAACCGGGACCGGATTGACCAGCGCGCCGTCGATCAGCCAGCGGTTGGCGAGTTTCACCGGCCGGAATACGCCGGGCAGGGCGTAGGAGGCCCGCATCGCATCGACCAGGCTGCCCTGCGACAGCCAGATCTCGTGACCGGTGTTGAGCTCGGTGGCGATGGCGCAGAATTTTCGCGACAGCGACTCGGTCCGGGTGTCGCCGAACTGCTTTTCCAGCAGATCGCTCAGGCGGGTACCGGTGATCAGGCCGGAACCGCCGAGATTGAAGTCCATCAGCCCGAACATGCGCCGGCGGTTGAGGCCGAGGGCGAAGTCCTCGAGACCATCGAGCCTGCCGGCGGCATAGCAGCCGCCGACCACGGCGCCGATCGAGGTTCCGGCGATGATGTCGGGCGCGTAGCCGGCGGCCTCCAGGGTGCGCAGCACGCCGATATGCGACCAGCCGCGCGCCGCGCCGCCGCCAAGGGCGATGCCGATCGTCGGGCGGCCGGACCTTGCCGGACGCGGTCCGTCTTCCGTCGGCTTGTCGACCGTCGACATTGTTTTCACCCGACGTACTACTCTGACCCGACGTGTAACAGCCTGGAACACGATGTCCCCCAGAAGGACGCTGACTTCAACCGGCGCTCGGTTCCCGGTCTGCCACGCAAGACTGACGCCAAAGGAGATGGCATTGCTGGCCCCGTCGGCGGCATGAACGCAGCAAAATGCGCCGATTCGGGGGCGAAACCGGCCTGCTCGGGCTGGTCCGGCGATTTCTAGGCGTCGTCGGCCCGATCGAAGCGCAGAACCACGCCTTCGGCGGGATCCGCACCAAGCGGCACGCCGCGATAGAAGCAGGAGCGGCGGCCGGTGTGGCAGCTGTTGCCGTCGCCGCCGACCCTCACCCTGATCCAGACGGCGTCCTGGTCGCAGTCGACCCGCATCTCGACGATGGTCTGCACCTGTCCGCTGGTATCGCCCTTGCGCCACAGCTCGCGGCGGGAACGGCTCCAGTAGTGGGCGATGCCGGTCTCGATGGATTTCGCCAGCGCTTCGGCGTTCATGTGGGCGAGCATCAGCACCTCGCCGGTCGCCGCGTCGGTCGCGACGCAGGTGACGAGGCCGTCGGGGCCGAACCGGGGCGTCAGCCGGTCGCCGTCTTCGAGTGCGGCCTTGTCGCCGGGAGCGGGGAAGAGCGTATCCATGGCGTCGACACAAAGCGTCCGGCGCGGCGAATGTCAATCGGGAGCCGTGCGGGGACGGACGGCAAACGACGGCAGTGCGCGCGCAGGGCGCCCTCTGCAGCGTCATGCCCGGGATTGACCCGGCAATCCCGGGCGTGTGGCACGAGATGCCCGGGTCAAGCCCGGGCATGACGTGGAGAGGAAGCCGCCGTCCTTGCTGATGCCCGAAAAGCCGGAGAGCCGGCCACTTTTACGTCATTGCCGGGCTTGACGGGGAAGGGAGAGGTTACGGCGATACGGCCGAGGCCCCTAGGCTCCGGGTCAAGCCCGGAGCACGCGGCTTCTATTTGGATCACCGCTGCTGCCCCCGACGAAACGCGTGTCCCGGACTTGATCCGGGACCCATTCGGCCCCTCCGCGCGACATGGCCGCCGACGTCGAAATTGGGTGTCCCTCCCCCTTGCACGTCATTGCCGGGCCTGATCCGGCAATCTCAGGCGTATGGCACGAGATGCCCGGGTCAAGCCCGGGCATGACGCGTGAATGGAGACGGCTCGGCGATCCGGCCGAGGCCCCTAGGCTCCGGGTCAAGCCCGGAGCACGCGGCTTATATTTGGATCACCGCTGCTGCCCCCGACCAAACGCGTGTCCCGGACGTGATCCGGGACCCATGCGGCCGTCGCTTCCGGCGGACAGGGGGCGGTGCGCGGTGGCGCCGGCTAGTTGCGGATCAGGCGCAGAAAGCGGTCCTGCTCGTCCGGGTCGTCGCGGAACAGGCCGGTGAACTGGGTCGTGATCGTCGAGACGTCGTGCTTACGCACGCCGCGCAGGCTCATGCACATGTGCTGCGCTTCCATCAGGATCGCGACGCCGCGCGGCTGCAGCACCTCGTCGATGGTGGTGGCGATCTGCGCGGTGAGGTTTTCCTGGGTCTGCAGGCGCCGGGCATAGATGTCGACGACGCGGGCGAGCTTCGACAGGCCGACGACGCGGCCCTCCGGATAGTAGGCGATGTGCGTCTTGCCGACGAAGGGCAGCATGTGGTGCTCGCAGTGCGACTGCACCGGAATGTCGCGCAGAAGCACGATGTCGTCGTAGCCGCCGACTTCCTCGAAGGTGCGCGACAGGGCCTCGATCGGGCATTCGAAATAGCCGCCGTACAGCTCCTCGTAGGCCTTGGCCACGCGATGCGGCGTGTCGATCAGGCCCTCGCGCTTGGGGTTGTCTCCGGTCCAGGCGAGCAGCGTGCGCACCGCCGCCTCGACCTGCTCGCGGCTCGGCCGGGCCGCGGCGTCGCGCTCGCGGGTCTCGACGGACGACGTCGACAGGTTGCGCAGGATCGCGTCCATCGAGTTCTTGCCGGAGCTATCGGACATGGCGGTCAGCACCCTTCTGTGTTGCGTTCCGGACTCAAACGACGCGTGGTCCGGAACGGATCAATTATAGGGCCAAAATTCGCCGATTCCATAAACGGCTTGCCGCGCCACCCTTCCGTCTCGATATATAGGGGCGCACTCCCCCCCGCAAGGAGAGGGGCCAAAAGCCAGCCTTGCGGTACCGGTAACGGAAACCGGAAGATTCCGACGATGCTCGACGACATCTACAACAAGCGCATTCTCGAACTGGCCGGCAATATCCCGCGGCTGGGCCGGCTGTCCGATCCCGACGGGACCGCGACCGGTCATTCGCGCCTGTGCGGCTCCACCGTGACGGTCGACGTGAAGATGGACGGCGACCAGGTGTCGGACTTCGCCCACGAGGTGAAGGCCTGCGCGCTGGGGCAATCCGCCTCGTCGATCATGGCGCAGCACGTGATCGGCGCGACGCTGCCCGAGCTGATCGCGGTGCGCGACGCGATGCAGGCGATGCTCAAGGAAAACGGGCCGCCGCCGGACGGACGCTGGGCCGACTGCGCGGTGCTGGAACCGGTGCGCGACTTCAAGGCGCGGCACGCCTCCACCATGCTGACCTTCAACGCCACGGTCGAGGCTGTCGAGATGGCGCTGGCGAAGCAGAAGGAATCCGCGGCCTGTTGACGTCGCCCGCCGCAAAGCCGGGTATCGCGTCGCGGATCGCCGGCGGCCTGCTGATCGGGCTCATCCGCGTCTACCGCTACACGCTGTCGATGCTGATCGGCCGGCGCTGCCGCTATCTGCCGACCTGCTCGGAATACACCGAGGACGCGATCACGACCTATGGCGCCTGGCCCGGCCTGTGGATGGGTATAGCCCGGTTTTCGCGCTGCAATCCGTGGGGATCGTCCGGATTCGATCCGATTCCCGACGGCTTGCCGGAGGATGCGCGCTGGTATAAGCCGTGGCGCTACGGTCGCTGGAGCGGCCGTCACATCACGCTTCGCCCGGATGCGGACTGATCCGGCGCGGTGATCGGGATGCCCCATTCCGTCATTGCCGGGCTCTGCCCGGCAATTGCGTCGAAGGGACATGAAATGCCCGGGCCGCGCCCGCGCGGGACAACCGGGCGGGGCATAGGAAAACCGGTGTCTGCCGCGCGCGGCGGCCACCCGACAAAACCGCTTACCTGCGTGGTTTGCAGGAGTTGAGCAGGAGAAGACCATGATTACGCTTACCTTCCCCGACGAATCCAAGCGCGAATTCCCCGACGGCGTCACGGGCGCCGAGATCGCCGAGGGCATCTCCAAGTCGCTGGCCAAGAAGGCGATGGTGGTGAAGCTCGACGGCGAACTCACCGACCTCGCCGAACCGATCACCGCCGACGCGCGCATCGAGATCGTCACGCGCGACCTGCCCGACGCGCTGGAGATCATCCGGCACGACTGCGCGCACGTGCTCGCCGAGGCGGTGCAGGAGCTGTTTCCCGGCACCCAGGTGACCATCGGCCCGGTGATCGACAACGGTTTCTACTACGACTTCGCCCGCGAGGAGCCGTTCCATCCCGACGACTTCCCGAAGATCGAGGCGAAGATGCGCGAGATCATCGGCCGCGACGCCGCCTTCACCAAGAAGGTCTGGGACCGGGACGAGGCGCGCCGCTATTTCGGCGAGAAGGGCGAGGCCTACAAGGTCGAGCTGATCGACGCGATCCCGCAGGATCAGGACATCCGCTTCTACAGCCAGGGCGCGTGGACCGACCTGTGCCGCGGCCCGCACGGGCCGTCGACGGGCAAGATCGGCAACGCCTTCAAGCTGCTGAAGCTGGCCGGCGCCTACTGGCGCGGCGATTCCAACAATCCGATGCTCCAGCGCATCTACGGCACGGCCTGGGCCAACGACAACGACCTCAAGGCCTACCTGACCATGCTGGAGGAGGCGGAAAAGCGCGACCATCGCCGCCTCGGCCGCGAGATGGACCTGTTCCACTTCCAGGAGGAGGCGCCCGGCGCGGTGTTCTGGCACGCCAACGGCTGGACCCTGTTCCAGGCGCTGATCGCCTACATGCGCCGGCGCCAGCACGAGGGCGGGTTCGTCGAGGTGAACACGCCCGACATGATGGAGCGCGGCCTGTGGGAGACCTCGGGCCACTGGGAAAAGTTCGGCGAGAACATGTTCACGACGATCACGCCGGACGAGCGGGTGCATTGCTGCAAGCCGATGAACTGTCCCGGTCACGTGCAGATCTTCAAGAACGGCCTGAAGAGCTACCGCGACCTGCCGCTGCGCATCGCCGAATTCGGCAAGGTGCATCGCTATGAGCCTTCCGGCGCGCTGCACGGGCTGATGCGCGTGCGCCACTTCACCCAGGACGACGCGCACATCTTCTGCACCGAGGACCAGATCACCGAGGAATGCATCTCGGTGAACGCGCTGATCCTGTCGATCTACCGCGACTTCGGCTTCGAGGACGTGCGCATCAAGTTCTCGGACCGGCCGGAGAAGCGGGTCGGCTCGGACGCGGTGTGGGACAAGGCCGAGGACGCGCTGAAGAAGGCCTGCGAGGCGGCCGGCATCGCCTGGGAGCTCAATCCGGGCGAGGGCGCCTTCTACGGGCCGAAGCTCGAGTACGTGCTGCGCGACGCCATCGGCCGCGACTGGCAGTGCGGCACGCTGCAGGTCGACTTCAACCTGCCGGACCGTCTCGGTGCGTTCTACATCGGCGCGGACGGCGAGAAGCACGTTCCGGTCATGCTGCACCGGGCGATGTTCGGCTCGCTGGAGCGGTTCACCGGCATCCTGATCGAGAACTATGCCGGCCACCTGCCGCTGTGGCTGTCGCCGGTGCAGGTGGTGGTCGCCACCATCACCTCGGACGCCGACGACTACGCCCGGCAGGTCCTCGACCGGCTGGAGGCGGCGGGCGTCCGCGCCGAGATCGATCTTCGCAACGAGAAGATCAACTACAAGGTGCGCGAGCACTCGCTGGCCAAGGTGCCGGCGATCGTCGTCTGCGGCAAGCGCGAGGCCGAGGAGGGCACGGTCAACGTACGCCGGCTCGGCTCCAAGGACCAAGCGCTGCTGCCGCTGGATCAGGCCATCACCGCGTTCGTCGACGAGGCGACGCCGCCCGACCTGAAACGGGCCGGGGTGGCGAAGGTCGCCTGAGCCGAAAATCCGACCGGGCGCCGGACTGTGCCCGGTCATTGCGCCCGGGAGGGGGCGCCCGGTCTTGGCGCCCGGCCTTGGCGTCAAATCCATAGTCGGCGCATAATGCGGCCCGTTCCGGTTCTCGCGGAGCAAAGGGATGCAGTGCGCGGCCTGTGGTGCTGACAACAAGGAGGGGCGGCGCTTCTGTGCCGCCTGCGGCGCCGCGCTCGCCGCCGGCTGTCCGGCCTGCGGCGCGCCCGTCGAGCCTGGGGACCGCTTCTGCGGCGCCTGCGGGAGCGCACTTCCCGATACGGCGGAGGCCGCCGCGCCCGCCGGCGAGATGCGGCCGGTTACCGTGCTCTTTTCCGATCTGTCGGGCTTCACCGAACTGTCCAACCGGATCGATCCGGAAGCGACGGGCGCGATCCTGGATGCGTTCTTCGAGATCGCGGACGGCACCATCGCCCGGCACGGCGGCACGGTCGACAAGCACATCGGCGACTGCACCATGGGCGTGTTCGGCGCGCCGGTGGCGCATGCCGACGACGCGCGCCGGGCGGTGGCGGCGGCCGTGGAGATCCGCCAGGGCGTCGCGCGGCTGGCCGATGAGCGGCGGCTTGCCGGCGTCGGCGTCCATTCCGGCGTCGCCAACGGCATGGTGATGGCGGCGGCGTCGGGCAGCGGCGTGCGGCGCGACTACACGGTTATCGGGCCGTCGGTGAACCTCGCCGCGCGGCTGTGCGATGCCGCCGTGGGCGGCGAGATCCTGGTATCGGGCGATCTCGTGCGCCTGCTCGCCGGCGATTTCGATCTCGATCCGGCTGCGGCCATGGCGGTGGCTGGCTTCGACGCGCCCGTCGCGGTTGCCCGTGTCCGGGCGGTGGCGGCAGCCGACGGCCGGCCGGCGCTGCCGCTCATCGGGCGTCGGCGCGAGCTGCGCCAGGCGGTCGGCCTGCTCGCGGATTGCCTCGAGAGCCGCGCCGGGCAGGTGGTCTATGTGCGCGGCGACGCCGGCATCGGCAAGACGCGGCTGGTGGAAGCGATCGAGGAGCGCGCCCGCGCCGATGGCTTCCGGATCGTCAAGGCGGGCGCCCTCGATTTCGGCGCCGGCCGCCGGCAGGACGCCGCGCGGGTACTGGTCCAGGGCCTGCTCGGCATCTCGTCGGACGCGTCGCAAGGAACCGCCGCAGAGGACATCGAGGCGGCGATATCGAACGCCGTCGCGGCAGGGGCGATCGCCAACGAGGACCGCGTGTTCTGCGCCGAGCTGACGGGCGAGGCGGTGCCGGACGATCTGGTGACTTTTCGCGACCAGCTGGCGCCGGAGACGCGCCGGCGGCGGCGCGCGGACCTCATGGGCAAGCTGGCGGCGGCGGCCGGCCGGGCCGTGCCGCATCTGATCGTGCTCGAAGACGTGCATTGGGCCGACGCAGAGGTGCTGGCGGGGATCGGCGCGGCCGCGGCCGCCGTCTCGGCCCTGCCGGTCGCGCTGCTGCTGACCGGCCGGCCGGACGACGACCCGGTCGATCACGGCTTCCGGCTGGCGATCGGCGAGACGCCGCTGGCGACGATCGACTTGGGTCCGCTCAGCGCCGGCGATGCGGCGGAACTGGCGCGCGCGGCGGGCGCCGTCGGCCCCGGTAGCACCGAGGACCTGGTGCGGCGGGCGGAGGGCAATCCGCTGTTCCTGGTCCAGCTCGCCCATCACATCGGCGACTTGGCCCGCGGGGCGTTGCCGACGACGATCCAGAGCCTGGTGTTCGCCCGGCTCGACAGGCTCGCCGCCGGGGACAAGGCGACGCTGCAGGTCGCCGCGATCCTGGGCAACCGCTTCGCCCTCGACGACCTGCGGGCGCTGGCCGAGGACGCCCGCCTCGATCCCGCTCCGCTCGTTGCCGCCTATCTGCTGCGGCCGGCCGGCGAGGGCCACCAGTTCGCCCATGCGCTGATCCGAGAGGCGGTCTACGAGAGCCTGCCGCCCAGCCGGCGAACCGCGCTGCACCGGAAGGCCGCGGCCCTGTTCGCCGATCGCGACCGACTGCTGCAGGCCGAGCACCTGGAGCGCGCCGAGGATCCCGCCGCGGCGGCGTTCTTCCTGGAGGTCGCCGGCGACGAGATGCGGCTTGGCAATTTCGCCCGGGCGCTGGCGCTCAACGCGCGCGGCCTGGCGATCGCCGAGGACGCCGCCGACCGGTTCGCGCTGACCGAGCAGCGCGGCGAGATCGCGCTGACGACCGGCGACGTGACGGCGGCGCGCTCGGCGTTCGAGGACGCCGAGAGGCTCGCCGGCGACGATGCCGCCCGCTGCCGCGCCGAGATCGGCATCGCGCAGTGCCTGCGGGTCACCGACGCGCTGGCCGAGGCCGAGGCGGTGCTGCAGCGCGCCGAGGCGCGCGCCCGCGCCGCCGGGCTGACGCTGGAACGGGCACGCATCCACCACCTGCGCGGAAACCTGCTGTTTCCGCAGGGCCGCATCGCCGAGTGCCTGGCGGAGCACGAGACCGCGCTGGCGCTCGCCCGCGAGGCCGGATCCGCCGACGTGGAGGTGGCCGCGCTCGGCGGGCTGGGCGACGCCAACTACGCGATCGGCAAAATGCGCACCGCGCGCGACATCTTCGCCAACTGCATCGCGCTCGCGCGCGCCTCGGGGCTCGGCCGGGTCGCGCTCGCCAATGCGCCGATGCTGGCGCTGATGGAAATGGTCTCGGGGGATCCCGAGGCCTCGCGCACGGTCGCTGACGAGGCGTTGCGGGCATGCCGGCGCGCGGGCGCGGTGCGGCCGGAGATGATCTGCCGGCACGCCCGCTTCATGGTGGCGATCGAGGCCGGCGACGTGGCGACGGCGCGGGCCGAGATCGACCGGGCCGAGGAGATTGCCGCAGGCCTCGGCGCGACGCGGTTCCAGTCGGAGAACCGGGCCTTCCTGTCGTGGGCGCTGCGTTATGGGGGCAATCGCGCCGAGGCGCTGCGGGTGGCGCGGGAGGGCCGGGCGCTGAGCGACGAGGCCTCGCGGTACTACATGCTGCCGGTGGTGCTCGGCCAGGTGGCGGCGTCGAGCGACGATGCGGGCGAGGTCGAGACGGCGATCGCCGAGGCCCGTGACATCCTCGCCGGACAGGCGCTGTCGCACTGCTACTCGTTCTTCTACCGGGCGATGATCGAGGCCGATATCGACGCCGATGTCGACACCGGGCGGGCCGCCCGGGTCGTCGAATGGGCCGACGCGCTGGACGCGGCGACGGCCATCGAGCCCTGTGCCTGGACGAGCTACGTGTCGCGGTGGGGCCGGGCCATGGCGGCGTGCGCGGGCCGCGGCGCGCGGCCCGACGGCGTGGCGCTGGCGACGCTTGCCGCCGAGGGACGGCGGATCGGCCTGCACTGGCTGGCCGCCAGGGTTCCGGCGGCCTGAAGCGGCCCTACACCGACACCGGCTTTCCCGCCGCCCGGGCGCGCGCGAGCAGCCGCTCGGCGCGGCGCAGGTGGGGACGGTCGATCATCCGGCCGTCGAGGCTCGCGACGCCGGCGCCGCCGGCCTCGGCCATGGCCCTGACGATCGCCTCGGCCTCGTCGATCGCCACGTCGGAGGGTGTGAAGACGTCGTTGATGGTGGCGACCTGGGCGGGATGGATCGCCATCTTGGCGACATAGCCGTCGCGCACGCCCTCCTCGCAGTCGGCGCGCAGGCCGGTATCGTCGCGGAAGTCGACGAAGACGGAATCGATGGCCATGACGGCGGCGCCGGCGGATGCGGCCAGGCAAAGCGCGCGGGCGAGCCGGTAGAGGTCGGTGTAGGCGCCGTCGGCGTCGCGGTTGGTCAGCGCGCCGATATCGGCGGAGAGGTCCTCGGCGCCCCAGGTCAGGCCTTCCAGGCGGGCGCTCGATCCCTTGTAGCTTCCCATCTCGAACAGGGAGCCGCCGGTCTCAGTGGCGATCGCGACGATGCGCGTCGCCCCGTCGTCGATGCCGGCCAGGGCTTCCGACGTGGTGATCTTGGCGTCGACCAGCATGACGTCGGCGCCACAGGTGGCCTTGGGCAGCATGATGCCGTCCGGCCCGTGCGGAACGACGGCGTCGAGGTCGTCGTCGGTCAGGCCGGTGTCGAGCGCGTTAACGCGGACATAGATCCGCGGCCGGGCCTCGCGGGCCGGCAGACCGGCCAGGAACTCCGCCGTGACGGCGCGCGCGTCGGCCTTGGCGGCCGGGGCGACGGAATCCTCCAGGTCGACGATCAGCGCGTCGGCACCGCAGTCGAGCGACTTGGCGAGCTTCTTGCGGCTGTCGCCGGGAACGAAAAGCATGGATCGCACGGGACAACTACTCCGCAGGTTTCTTGCGCATGAACGCCTGGCGGCGGCAGATGCCGACCTGGTCGCCGTGCTGATTGTAGGCGCGATGCTCGAACTCGACGATGCCGGCGTCCGGGCGGGATTTCGATTCGCGCCGCGAGATCACCTCGGTCTCGACCCGGATCGTGTCGCCGTGGAAGACCGGCTTGGGGAAGCGCACGTCGGTCATCCCCAGGTTGGCGATGGTGGTGCCGAGCGTGGTGTCGTTGACCGAGATGCCGACCATCAGGCCGAGCGTGAACAGGCTGTTGACCAGCGGCTTGCCGAACTCGCTGTGCTTCTCGGCGAAGTCGAAGTCGATGTGCAGCGGCTGGGGATTATGGGTGAGACAGGAGAACAGCACGTTGTCGCTCTCGGTCACGGTGCGCCTGATGGCGTGCTGGAAGACCCTCCCGGGGTCGAATTCCTCGTACCAAAGTCCACCCATCCAAGCTCCTCCGATCCGTTGTCGGTTCGTTAAGGCACGGCCGTGCCGTTAATTCCCCGTTTACCATGTTTCGCCAAGCTGTCCGCAACAGCGGCGGTGCCTTGCACCATAGGCGATTTTGGAAGAGCGGACGAAGACCGCGCGATGTCCTTTTTCTCCTCATTCGGCCTGTCGGGCGGCCTGTCGGGCGGCAAAACGGGCGACGTCGGGTCGGCGCTGCAGTACGCAAGCCGGCGCACGGGCGTCGATCTCGACTATCTGAAGACGACCGCCAAGCGCGAATCCAACCTCGATCCGCAGGCCAAGGCCCCGACCTCGTCGGCTACGGGGCTGTTCCAGTTCATCGAGCGCACCTGGCTCGGCATGCTCAAGCAGGCGGGCGGGCGCCACGGCTATGGCGAGCTGGCCGACAAGATCCAGCCGACGACCGGCGGCGGCTACGCGGTGAGCGACGCGGCGGCGCGCAGGCAGATCCTGGACCTGCGGGAAGACCCGAAGGCGGCCGCGCTGATGGCGGGCGAGTTCACAGCCCGCAACGCGGAGACGCTGCAGACGGCGCTCGGGCGGCCGGCGAGCGAGGGCGAGCTCTACGCGGCCCATTTCCTCGGGGCGGGGGGCGCGGTGGAGCTTGTGCGCCTCGTCGAGACGGCACCGGGCACGCCCGCCGCCGAGCGGTTTCCGGCCGCCGCCAAGTCCAACCGCGCGATCTTCTACGACGCCGGACGTCCGCGGAGCGCCCGGGAGGTCTATGCCAAGATCACCGCCGGCTACGACGCGACGCCGGCGGTGCCACAAAACGCGACCTATCTGGCGTTCGCGCCGGGACGGTCGGCCGAGGATCATGCCTTCCACGGCCTGTTCCGCTCGGACAGCGAGGGGCTCGGGCCGATCGGCAGAATGGCGTCCGGGTTCTGGGCCGGCGTTTCCGGCAAGCCCGAGGCCCACGGCATGACGCGCGACCCCGGTTCGGCCACGGTGGCAACCGACCGCCGCACCGGACAGGCGACGATTCGCGTCCAGGCCGATCCGCAACCCGATCTGCCATCCGACCCGCGATCCCTGCCCGCTGCCCGTGACGCGGGCGAAGGCGGCGGGCGGCGCGGTTACGGCCAGTGGGCCGCCGATCCGTCGCTGCCGGTTCGCTGAAATCCCAAAAAACCTTGGTTTTTATGGTGAACGGTTCCTTAAGTGTTTCCGTCGACCATAGGGCATCAGTCGAATAGTCCGTCCGGCGTCGGGCGGGCGCAAGCCAGGGTACCGGTCGATGCTTGTCAGGCGTTTTCTCGATAGGCTTTCGCAAGGCAATTCGTCCGAACGCGCGGACATCGTTCGGGCGCTGGTGCGCGTCTTTCTGGAAGCGCAGCTGGACGAGCGGAACCGGGCGGACGCGATCATCGCTTTGACGGCGATCCTCGACGACCCTTCGGCCCGGGTGCGCCGGGTCATGGCGGAAGGCTTGGCGGATACGCCGGACGCGCCGCCGGTGGTCATTCGCGCGCTCGCCGAGGATCAAGCCGATATCGCGGCCATCATCCTATCGCGCTCGCCGGTGCTCAGTGAATCGGAGCTGGTCGATATCGTCGGCGGCGGCTACGAGCGCGCCCGGGTCGCGATCGCCACGCGGCCGCAGGTGAGCGTCGGCCTGGCGGCGGCGATCGCCGAAGTCGGCGGGCCGGATGCCTGCGTCGCGCTCGTCGACAATCCCGGTGCGACGGTTACGGTGACGGCGCTGCGGCGCATGGTCGACCGGCACCGGCACGACGCGACGGTGCGGAACGCGCTGCTGGAGCGGCCCGAACTGCCGGTGACGCTGCGCCAGAAGCTGATCGACGGCCTGTCGGAGGCACTCGGCGAGCTTGTCGCGCTCCACGAATGGATGCCGCCGGAGCGTGCCGGCAAGGTGATGTCGGACGCGCGCGACCGCGCCGTCGTCGACCTGGCGATGACGTGCGAGCCGGCGCGCCTGCGCTCGCTGGTGGAAATGCTCGCCGCGGAGCGGCGGATGACGCCGGCCCTGATGATCCGCGCCCTGTGCCTGGGCAATGTCCAGCTCGTTGAGGAGGCGCTGTCCGTCCTGTCGGGAACGCCTGTCAAACGGGTGCTGGCGCTGATCGACGACCGCAGTGGACGCGGCCTGGCAGCGCTCTACCGGCGTGCCAAGCTGCCTGCGGCCTCTCTGCCGGCGCTGCGCGCCGTCGTCGCCGTGCTGCGCGAGGACGCGCCGGACGGAAGCCTGCGCCGGCAGGTGCGCATGGGCCAGCGAATGCTCGAACGGGCGCTGACGCTGCACCAGTCCTTCACGAAGGGCGAGGTCGACGAATTCTTCGCGCTGATCGGGCGGCTGGCCGCGGAGGCCGCGCGCGAGGAAGCGCGCAGCGAGACCGGCGGTTATTTCTGGGCTGCCTGAGGGGCGGTTATCGCCGCAGCCTGAGGGAAGCGGCTATCGCCGCAGGATCTCGCGCAACTCGACGATCCGCAGATCGATCTCGCTGAGGTCGACAAGCGACCCGGCCACAGTGGGATCGAACTGGCGCTTGAGGCGCTCGGCGATCCGCATCACATCGGGATACCCGAGCAGTTCGGCCTGGCGGACGAGCTGTTCGGCGAGTTGATGCAGGTGGCCGCGCATATGCTCGGACTCGGCGGAGCCGGCGACGACCGAAACGGTCTCGGCCAGCTCCTCCACTTCGTCCGCCATCCAACGGTCGAACTCCACGGCCATCGCTGTCATGAGCCCCTGGGCGGCAGTGTTGGCCGACGGGTGAATCTCGACCCGCGCGGAACCAACCGCTCCGTGATTCTTTTCCGCCCCGTCAACCTTGTCGCTACGCATAACTCAGCGTCTCCGTAAAAGACGCGACCCGTCCACACAATTGCGCGGCCAGACTTAACGAAGGCTGAACGGAAACGGTGGCATTCGAGAGAATCCAGAGCCTTTTCGGCCAGAACGGCCACGTTCTGTCCGAAAAACGCTAGTAGCCGAACTGCTCTGCCAGGATGCGTTCGTCGAGGTTGTGGCCCGGATCGAACAGCATCAGCGCCGAGGCGCCCTTGGCTTCCTCGACATGGACGTGGACGACCGAGCGGATCTCGGTGTGGTCGGCGACGGCATTGGTCGGCCGCTTGTCCGCCTCAAGGATCTCGATGTCGATCCTGGCTTCGCTCGGCAGCAGCGCGCCGCGCCAGCGGCGCGGGCGGAACGGGCTGATCGGGGTCAGGGCGAGCAGCGGCGAGTTGATCGGAATGATCGGGCCGTGGGCGGACAGGTTGTAGGCCGTCGATCCGGCCGGTGTGGCGACCAGAATACCGTCGCAGATCAGCTCGCCGAGGCGCACCTTGCCGTCGATCAGGATGCGCAGCTTGGCGGCCTGATAGGTCTGGCGCAGCAGCGAAACCTCGTTGATCGCGAGAGCGGTGTGCTCGCGGCCGTCGCTGTCGGTCGCCCGCATCGAAAGGGGGCGGATCACGGCGGTCTCGGCTTCCTGGAGATGCTCGATGAGGTCGTCCTCGGAATACTCGTTCATCAGGAATCCGACCGAGCCGCGGTTCATGCCGTAGATCGGCTTTCCCGAGTTCATGAACCGGTGCAGGGTTTGCAGCATGAAGCCGTCGCCGCCGAGCGCGACGATGACATCGGCGTCGTCGGGATCGACGCCGCCGTAGCGGGTGATCAGCCGGTCGTGCGCGTCCTCGGCCTCGTCGATCGGGCTCGCCAGAAACGCGATCGAGCGAAAATTGTTGCGTGAGGGGTGTGCTGGCGCGGCCATGCGACTTTTTCCCGACGAATGCTGGCGGCACTATAGCGATACATCGGGTAATGCCAACGGAGGCTTTGGAAGCGATGGCCGACAGGACCGAACCGATCCGGCTGATCTACACGACCTTCGGAACGCTGGAAGATGCTGAGCACTGCGGCGGCGCGCTGGTCGAACGCAGGCTGGCGGCCTGCGTCAACATCCTGCCGCGCATGGTCTCGATCTACGAATGGCAGGGCGAGCTTTCCCGCGACGACGAGGTGGTGATGCTGGTGAAGACCCGGGCGGGGCGGCTGGCGGCCGCGCTCGAGGCGCTTGCCGAGCTGCACCCCTACGAGGTGCCGGCGATGATCACGCTGGCGCCCGAGGCGGTGAACGTTCCGTATGCCGATTGGCTCAGGGGGCAGACGGCGTCATAGGCGCCTGACGGGCCTTGCGAAAGGCAGCCTCCGCCTCGGCCGCCAGTTCGTCGGCGCGGCCCTCGTAGCGCGGCGAATAGTGGAAGGTGACGATGCGCTGCGCGCCGGCGCGGGCGGCGATGTCGCCGGCGATCCGGGCGGTGAGGTGGCGGCGCTCGCTGGCGCGATCGGCGTCCTGGTCGAGGAAGGCCGACTCGATGAACAGCACCGTCGCGTCCCTTGCGAGGTCGAGGATGCGGGCGATGTTGGCTTCGCTCGGGGCGGCGTCGGCCACGTAGACGATCCTGGCGCCGGTGGTGACGGTTGCTGCGTCGCCCCGTAGCGCGCCGAGGGGAACGGTACGCTCGACGGGGCCGTCCTCGCCCCGCCAGCGGGCGTGGATCGGGGTATCGTCGGGATCGTCGCGCAGGATCGCGTCCTTGAGGTCGCGCAGCCAGGGGCCGACCCGCAGCCCGCGGTCCTCGATGCGGTTCTTCCAGACGTTGACGTGGGCCCGTTCCTCCAGCGCGAAGGCGAGGCAGGGAATGCCGTGGTCGAGGACGGCGGCGCGGACGGAGAAGCCGGTCTCGGCCAGAAGCCGACCGTTGGCGGCGGCATCGAAGCGCTCGTTCTCGGGCCGGAACCGGGCGCGGCAGCGGAAATCGACGGTGCGGCAGTCGCCGCCGTCCGCGATCTCGGTCACGACCAGCGTCAGGTCGGTGTCGTAGTTTTCGACCAGGTTCCAGGTATAGGCGGCGAGCTTGTGGCCGACGGCCCCGACGAAGCCCGGCGGGCCATAGAGCCTGAGCGTGGGCTTGCGGCCCAGGACGATGCGCAGGAGCCGTTCGAAGCCGCAGAAATGGTCCATATGCATGTGGGAGACGAAGACGTCGCTCACCCGCAGCAGTTTTCGTGGCGAAAGGGCGCCCAGATCGCCGAGATCGAACAGGATCGCCCGCTTCTCGAACATGAGCTCGATATACAGGCCCGGATCGGAGAACGGCTCGTTGACGAGGACCGGGTGGAACCGCGAGGACATGACGTCCTTCTAGCGGATTTCGGGGGCGACTGTCGCCGCCGGGGTCAGTTCAGCCGGTGCCGGGTGAATTCCGGGACCACGGCGGACAACCGCGACAGCATGGTCTCGTCGTCGCCGTCCTTGGTTGCGGCCTGCAGGCGCTTGATTTCCTCGATCAGCGTCTCGGGGACCAGCGCACGCGGCTCCGCGGCCATGATGCCGTCGAGCGAGGTCGGATGCAGGGGCTCGCTGGCGTCGAACAGTTCCTCGTGCAGCTTCTCCCCCTCGCGCACGCCGGTGAACTCGATGGCGATGTCCTCGTTGGGCTCATAGCCGGCGAGCCGGATCATCTGCTCGGCCAGATCGACGATCTTGACCGGCTGGCCCATGTCGAGGACGAAGATCGAGATGCGCTCGCGGCTGTTGAGCCCGAGCGCGGAGGCCATCAGCACCAGGCTGACCGCTTCCTTGATGGTCATGAAGTAGCGCTTCATGTCCGGATGGGTGACGGTGATCGGGCCGCCCTGTTCCAGTTGCTCCCGGAACAGCGGCACGACGGAGCCGCTCGATCCCAGGACATTGCCGAAGCGCACCGACATGAAGCGGGTCTCGCGGTTGCCGTTGCCGTTGACGCGGTTGCTGGCCGCGTAGGCAAGGGCGTCGAGCGCCTCGCAATAGCTTTCGGCGGCACGCTTGGTGGCGCCCATCACCGAGGTCGGCTGAACGGCCTTATCGGTCGAGATCATCACCATCGCCTTGGCGCCGATCTTGCGCGCCGCGTCGGCGACGTTCACCGTGCCGACCGTATTGGTGCGGATGCCCTCGGCGATGTGTCTTTCGACGATCGGCACATGCTTGAGGGCGGCGGCATGGAAAACGATGTCCGGCACGAACGTCTCGACCAGCGCCGTGATCTTGACGCGGTCGCGCACGTCGCACAGCCGCCCCTCGACGGGGACGCCGGGGTAATCGCGCTGCAGGTCCTTGGTGATGGCGTAAAGCGCGAACTCGGCGTTCTCGACGATCATCAGCCGCTTGCAGCTCATCGACGCGATCTGCCGGCACAACTCGCTGCCGATCGTGCCGCCGCCGCCGGTCACCAGGATGCGCTGGCCGGCGACCAGCTTGCGGATCATCGTGTAGTCGAGCTCGCGGGTGGAGCGGCCGAGCAGGTCCTCGATGTTGATCGGGGTCAGGCGGATGCGGCCGTCGCCGTCGGCGCCTTCCATGGCCGGCCGCAGCAGGCGCTCGACGCTCAGGCCGAGCTTGCGCGCCGTGGAGATCAGCGACTCGATGTCCTTTTCCTTGGTCAGCGCCTCGTTGGTGAGGATCAGCCGGCGCGGCGCCTGCCCACGCTGGGTGAGGCGCTGGACGACGCGCTCGAGGTCCTCGGAATGGCCGAGCACCGGCACGTTGCGGATGCGCTGGCCGACATGGGCCTGTTTCGACGAGATCATGCCGACCGGCGTCATCAGCTCCGAGCCGTTGGTCTCCAGCGAGCGGATGATGATCTCGGCTTCGTTCCCCGAGCCGGCGATCAGCACGGGAATCGCGCCGTGGCCCCGGCGGTGGCCGCGCTTCAGGAGCCTCTGGTCGCGATAGATGCGGTAGAGCATCCGCGGGCCGCCCAGCAGGGCGCAGAGGATGAACCAGGTCGAGAACACGATGGTTCGCGGCACGACGATGTCGCCGCGCGAGGCAAAGTCGAGCACCACCAGGAACACGGTGACCGTGGTCACCGCCTTGATGATGTTTATCAGGTCGGGAATCGAGGCGAACCGCCAGATGCCGGCATAGAGCCCGAACGCCCAGTAGACCACGCCCGCGAAGGGAAGAACCGTCGCGAACAGGATGGCCATGTCGTCGAGACGGAAGATGAACGCGCCCGTGCCGAAGCGCAGGTAATAGCCGATGACGATAGCCGCAGCCGTCATCACCAGGTCATGAGTAAAGGCGGCGAGCCTCTTGGGCGTCAAAGGGCTAGGGGCGAATCGCATCCGGTTCAGCATGTCGGGACGTAAACAACCCGCAGTCCTTACACCCTGCGCGCTTTCAGGTCCAACCTGTATGTGACAGTCTTATGCAGTGGAAAACGGGCGCTAGCGCGGCAAAATTGCGCTCTATCGGGCGGTTTCGGCAGGCGGCGGCGTGTCGTCCGGGTAGTGCTCCTTGACCGCGAACAGGGCGACGACCAGCATCAGCACGCAGATCCACCAAATCTGCCAGGCACCGTGGCTGACGCTCGAGATCGCCAGCGTCGCCGTTATCGCACCGTAGGCGAAGGACCGCCGGCGCCCGGGCAGGCTGGGGATCGACAGCACGATCCCGATCATGATTAGGCCGGCCAGCGCGACGCCGATGGCGCCCAGTTCGACCCAGATCTGCAGAATCGGGTTGTGCGGATGGTGAACGGGGCCGATCGACCAGTCGACGCCGGGAATGTCCCACATTCCGAAGTATCGCGAGGATTCCAGGCCCCATCCCAGGACAGGGTGCACCAGCGCCACCTGCGAGAACTCGCGCCAGATTTCCAGCCGCCGCTCGGTGCTGAGATTGACCACGGCGTCGGCACCGGTTTCGGCGGCGAGATCGGCCATCACCTGGACGGTCAGCGGCATCGCGATGAAGGCCACGGCGGCGACGACGAGCACGCCGATGGCCGCGAGCCGGTTGGAGACCAGCGCCAGACTGGTCACGAACAGGCCGGCGGCGATCGCGAGCAGCGCGGAATCGCTCTTGGAAATGAAGACGGCGACGGCGACCAGAACGACGAGGGCCGCGCGGATCCAGTGCCGGTACGGCCCTGTCGTCAGGGCAAGCGTCGGCCACATCAGCAGGCTCAGGGTGACGACGGACCGGTTCATGTAGGCCGGATTGGGGCCGTAGATCGCCGTCCTAAAGCCGATGTTCGTCGATAGCTCGAAAATCAGGACGAGGGCGGCCAGGGCGATGCCGACGGCGGCACCGACCCGTTGGGCCTGCCGTTCGAGCGGAGGCGCCAGTCCATGCAGGATCATGATCGCGAAGAACATCGAGATCATCTTGATCGACTGCTCGAGGGCCATCTCGGGGCCCAGCGCCCAGCTGCTGGACGCGGCCGCGTAGACGAGCAGCACCAGGGTACACGACACCCACCACGGGTGGTTCGCCGGGTTGAGGCTTGCGAGTATCTTGCGTCCCAGCGAGGCCTCGCCGCGCGTGACATGGGCGGCGAGCGCGAATGCCACGGCAAACGCGAGGCCGAAACCGACGATCGTAGGCAGGGATCGGCTGGAATAGAGAATCACCACCGGTGCGACCACGAACAGGGTGGTCATGCAGGCATCGCGCAGCCATTTCGCGCCGATCGTCGCGGCGACCCTCTCGATCGCGCGCCACCACTGCCGGGCATCATCCGCAATGTGCCGCCAAATCAAGCTGATCGTCGATGCCATACGTCGCGGGGACCTGATTGTTCGGCGAGACTACCGGCTTCTGCGGTCGGTGTCTTGGTGGGAAAAGTGTTGATCGGGCGTCCCTTGGGCGTTTAGCTGCCGGCGCGGTTCGCGGTCGCCGCGCTTTCTCGGCCCAACGTAACGCAGGATGCGCCGGTAGCATCGATGAGCGAGAGCATCAAGGTTCCGTTTTTCCGACCCTCGATCGGCGAGGAGGAGATCGAAGAGGTCGTGGCCACGCTTCGCGGCGGCTGGCTGACGACCGGCGACCGCGCGCGTCGGTTCGAGGAGGGCTTCCGCGCCTATCTGGGCGGCGATGTCGAGGCGATCGCGGTCAATTCGGCGACGGCGGGGCTTCATCTCGCGCTCGAGGCGCTTGCCATCGGCCCCGGCGACGAGGTCGTGGTGCCGGATCTCACCTTCACCGCGAGCGCGGAGGTGGTGCGGTATCTGGGTGCCGAAGTCAGGCTCGTCGACGTCGATCCCGAGACCCTGTGCCTCGATCCGGCGGCCTTGGAAGCGGTGATTACCGAGCGCACGAAGGCGGTCATGCCGGTGCATTACGGCGGACTTTCCTGCGATCTGGACCGGATTTCGGCGATTTGCGACCGCCATGGCATCGAAATCGTCGAGGATGCCGCCCACGCGCTGCCGACGCGCTGGCAGGGCCGGCTGATCGGGTCGCACGGCACGGCGGCGACCGTCTTCAGCTTCTACGCCAACAAGACGATCACGACCGGCGAGGGCGGCATGCTGGTGACGCCTCGCCGGGACCTGGCGGAACGGGCGCGGATCATGCGGCTGCACGGCATCGACCGCGACGCCTTCGACCGCTTCCGCACGCCCGGGGCCGGCTGGCGCTACGACATCGTCGCGCCCGGGTTCAAGTACAACCTGTCCGATCTCGCCGCCGCCGTCGGCGTGCGCCAGCTTGAGAAGACCGACGGCCTCTGCAAGAAGCGCGCGGCCATCGCCGAGCGCTATCTCGACGCCTTCGCCGACCTGCCGGCGCGGCTGCCGGTGAGGGGCGAGCAGGGCGGGCATTCCTGGCACCTGTTTCCGATCCGCCTGAACGCGGATGCGCCGCTCGACCGCGACGCCTTCATCGCCCGGATGACGGAGATCGGCATCGGCACCAGCATGCACTACGCGCCGCTGCACCAGATGACCTACTGGAAGGACCGCTACGACCTGAAGCCGGAGGATTTCCCGGTTTCCGAGGACGCGTTCAACAGCCTCGTCACGCTGCCGCTGTTCCCGGACATGACGGAGGCCGAGATCGGGGCGGTGATCGGCGCGGTGCGCGACACGCTGACGGCCGGCCGGCGCGCCGTCGCCGGGGCCTGAGGCCGCCGTGGCGGGCAATCCGGATCGCCGCTTCGTCGTGGTGCTGGGGGCCGCGCGCTCGGGCACCTCGATGCTGCGCGACCTGATCGCCGCGCATCCGCGGATCGCCGCCATTCCCTTCGACGTCAACCATATCTGGCGGATCGGCAACGACCGCCGGCCCGACGATGCGTTCGCGCCGGGCACCGCGACCCCGGCCGTGGCACGGCGGATACGCGACCGGCTGACCGGCATTGCCCGCCGCAATGCCGGTGCGTCGTGGCCGCAGGTGCGGTTCGTCGTGGAAAAGACCGTCGGCAACGCGCTCAGGCCGGATTTCGTCGAGGCGGTTCTGCCGGACGCGCTTTACGTGCGGATCACGCGCGATCCGCGCCGCGTCATCGGGTCGACCATCGACGCCTGGAGGGCGCCGCCGGATACCGGCCATCTCCGGCGCAAGCTGCGGCTGTTCGGGCCCGCCGACCTGGGCTACATGGGCTGGTACGCGCTGAACGCGCTCAGCGGCCGCCTCGGCCACAAGCGCGGCCTGCACATGTGGGGCGCGCGCTATCCCGGCATTCGCGCCGATCTGGAAACCGAGAGCCTGGAGACCGTCTGCGCCCGCCAGTGGCTCTCGTCGGTGCGGACGATCGACCGGTTTTTCGCGGATCTGCCGCCCGAGCGCGGGATTTCGGTCAACTACGAGGCACTCGTCGGCGGCCCCGAGGATCTGCGGCGGATCTGGTCGTTCCTCGGCGTTGACGACGACGCGCTTGCCGCGCGCGTGTTCTCCGAGCGCGTCAGGGCGTCGGGCAACCGCCAATCGGCGCTGCCCGAAGCGATCGAGGGCGACACGCGGCGCGCCGTCGAGGCGCTGATCGCCGAATACGGCTACGGCTGAGGGGAAACTGTGCAGGATTTCGCCAAACGGGCCTTCGATATCGCCGCGAGCCTGGCCGGGCTGATCGTGCTGTCGCCGGTGCTGGTCGCGATCTCGGTCGCGATCCTGGTCGATTCCGGCGCACCGGTGCTGTTCAGCCAGGATCGGGTGGGGCTGCGGGGGCGCCTCTTCCGCATCCACAAGTTCCGCACCATGCGGCCGGTCGCGGGCCCGAAGGTCACCGCGGGCGGCGATCCGCGCATCACCCGCGTCGGCGCGGTGCTGCGCCGCACCAAGCTCGACGAGCTGCCGCAGCTCTGGGACGTCCTGCGCGGGGCGATGTCGTTTGTCGGCCCCCGGCCGGAAGTGCCTGGAATGTTTGCCTATTATCCCGCCGAGGCACGCGAGCGGATCACCTCGGTGCGGCCGGGCATCACCGATCTCGCCACGCTCGAGTTCCGCGACGAGGAGGCGGTGCTCGCCGGCGCCACCGATCCGGAGACGGTCTATCTCGAGGAGGTCGTGCCGAAGAAGATCGCGCTTTACCTCGACTATCTCGATCGGCGCAGCTTCGGCCTCGACCTGGCGATCATTGGCCGGACGATAAAGGGGCTGTTCGGCTGACGGGGCCCGGCTGACGGGGCCCGGTCGGCGGCGCCCGGCTGGCGGCGCGACACGGGTCCCTTGCAAGCCTTTAGCGGTGCTTGATGAACGTCCCGTCGTTCAGCTCGGAGACCGCCTGGCGCAGTTCGTCGCGGGTGTTCATGACGATGGGCCCGTACCAGGCGACCGGCTCCTTCAGCGGCTTGCCGGAGACCAGCAGGAAGCGAATGCCTTCGTCGCCGGCCTGGACGGTCACCTCGTCGCCGGAATCGAACAGCACCAGGGAGCGATTCCCGGTCTGCTCGCGCACCAGCACCTCGTTTTCGGGCGTGCCGCGCTCGGTCAGGACGCCGAACGGTTTCGACGCGTCGCGGAACGTGCCCGAGCCCTCGAACACGTAGGCGAAGGCCTGCCGGTAGGTTTCCACCGGAAGCCGCTTGCGGACGCCGGCGGGCACGAACACGTCGAGATAGCGCGGATCGGCGGCGATGCCGTCGACGGGGCCGCGCTTGCCCCAGAAGTCGCCGCAGACGACGCGGACGATGGTGCCGTCGTCGTCGATGATCTCGGGAATCGCGGCGGACTCGATGTCCTGATAGCGTGGCTCGGTCATCTTCAGCGACGAGGGCAGGTTGGCCCAGAGCTGGAAGCCGTGCATCTGTCCCTTGGCGTCGCCCTTGGGCATTTCCTGGTGCATGATGCCGCTGCCGGCCGTCATCCACTGCACGTCGCCGGCGCCCAGCGTACCGGTGTTGCCGAGGCTGTCGCCATGGTCGACGGTGCCCGAGAGGACGTAGGTGATCGTCTCGATGCCGCGATGGGGATGCCAGGGAAAGCCCTTGAGGTAGTCCTCGGGCCGTTCGTTACGGAAATCGTCGAACAGCAGGAAGGGATCGAATTCGCTGGTGTTGCCGAAGCCGAAGGCGCGGTGCAGCTTGACGCCGGCGCCCTCCATCGTCGGGCTTGCCTCGTGGATGCTCTTGACGGGGCGGATGGACATCGAAGACCTCCGGGGTGTTACTGGTCGGTACCGCCATAGATGGGGACGGAACGCCGGCTGTCCAGTCCCTAGGCCGTGCCCAGCTCCGCCCTGATCTCCGGCAGGGTCAACAAGAGGTCGACGACACCTTCCAGATCGAGCTGTTCGGTGTTGTGCGAGGTGTAGTCCTCGATCTCGGCGACGTCCGGGTTTCCTTCGGAGAAATAGGACGCGTAATCGAGGTCGCGGCCGTCCATGCGGATGCGCCAGTAGTCGCCCTGGTCCTCGGCGCCCGCCAGCTCGTCGGCGGTCGCCAGCGTCTCGAACAGCTTCTCGCCGTGGCGGACGCCGATGGTGCGGATATCGACGTCGGCCTCGAACAGCGCCTTCATCGCCTCGGCCAGCGTGCCGATGGTGCAGGCGGGCGCCTTCTTGATGAACACGTCGCCGGGCTCGGCGTGGGTGAGGGCGTGCTCGACGAGGGCGACGGAATCGATCAGCGGTAGCAAAAACCGCGTCATCTGCGGATTGGTGACGGTGATCGGCCCGCCGTCGCGGAGCTGCTTCAGGAACAGCGGGATCACCGAGCCGCGCGAGTACATGACGTTGCCGTAGCGGACGCAGGCGACGACGGTGCCTTCACCGTTGCGGCGGCGCGAGGCGGCCTGGACGAGCTTCTCCATCATCGCCTTGGACATGCCCATGGCGTTGATCGGCAGCACGGCCTTGTCGGTCGACAGGCACACGACCCGATCGACGTCATACTTGATCGCGGACTCGATGACGTTGGAGGAGCCGACGACGTTGGTGCGGACGGCCTCCATCGGGAAGAACTCGCAGGAGGGCACCTGCTTCAGCGCGGCGGCATGAAACACCATGTCGGCGCCGGCCATCGCCATGTCGACGCTGCCGGGATCGCGCACGTCGCCGATGTAGAACGACAGCCGCGGCTCGCGCAGACGGTTGCGCATGGCGTCCTGCTTCTCCTCGTCGCGCGACAGGATGCGGATCTCGCCGGCGCCCTGCGCCAGCGCATGCCGCACCATGACCCCGCCGAAGGAGCCGGTGCCGCCGGTGATGAGGATGGTCTTGCCTTGCATATCAACGCCTTGTGCGGCTGCTCATGTGCCACAAGCGGACGCGGGGCGCAATTGAGAGGTTTCCGCCCGCGCGGCGCGGTGCGGTATACGGGGAGCGGCCGTCTAGGCGGCAAGGGGCAGGGAATGGACCGAAAGCGGCTCCTGTTTGCCGGCGACCCGGATCATTCGGGCTTCGCAGCCCGGATACCGCGCGGCAACGGCCCTGAACACGGTTTCGCCGATCAGCAATTCGCCGGGGGCGGCAGCCGCCTGGATGCGCGCGGCGGTATTGACCGGATCTCCGAGCGCTGTGAAGTCGAAGTAATCCTCGCGGCCGACATTGCCGACGAAGGCCGTGCCGGCGTCGATGCCGATCCCCACGGGCAACAGAGGGGAATGGCGACCGTCGTAGCCGAGCGCGCGCAGCAGGTCCATGCCGGCCTCGACCGCCTTTATCTTGAAGTCGGGACCCGAGAAGCCGGGAATGAAGAACGCCATCACCTCGTCGCCGATGAGCTTGTCCACCGTCGCGTCGTGACGGATCAGAACCTCGGTGGCGGTCACGTAGAACCGGTTCAGGATCTCGGCGAACCGCGCGGGGCCGAGCTTTTCGGCCAACTCCGTCGAGCCGCGAACGTCGGCGAAGAGGATCGCGGTCTCGATTTCCGCCCCGCCCAAGGGCATCTTCTCGCAACACAGGCTGCAGATATGGGGGTTCTTCTTGGACGGCCGGAAGCCGAGCACGGCGCAGATACGGCCGCCGACGCCGCCGAAGGGGTTGTGACAGATCTTGCAGCGCGGCGTGCCGGGCAGAAGATGCATCGCGCGGCGCAGGTTCTTGTGAAACGGGTGGCCCTCGCTCAGAACCTCCCGCCACGCCTCCAGTTTGGCTTCTTCGCCGGTGTTGGGTTGCTGTGACATGGCTATTTCGCCACCTAATCAATAGCACGTTTCCGCGACCCGGTCATCACGCGTCTTGGTGGTGTCGGGGGGCCGGAGGGGGTGCGGGCCTAGAACGGAGGCTGGCGAATCGATCGCGCGTATTTCCCTCTGTGGCACCTTGACTTTACGCCCCTCACGCCGTCCTTTTCGCCGCCATGAGACGGATCGTCGTCACCGGCGCTTTTAGCGATTGACCGGACGACAGGCGGTGCGCGTCGTTCTGTACATTCAACGCGCCGACACTTAACTAAGCCGGACGACATCGATCCGCCTTCTTCAAGATCGCGGCGACAGGTGCCTTTCCCGTGACTGGCCACGGGCAGGCGCCTGAAACAGGAATCCCGAAAGACACGACATGACAGATTTTGAAGGCGTCGTTCCGGCGCTCGGCGCTGCGCTCGAAAAGCGCGGCTATACTGCGTTGACGCCCGTGCAGAAGGCCGTTCTGGCGCCCGAACTGAGCGGCGCGGACCTGCTGGTCTCGGCGCAGACGGGGTCCGGCAAGACCGTCGCGTTCGGTCTGGCCCTGGCGCCGACCCTGCTCGACGACGCCGGCCAGTTCGACCAGCCGGACGCCCCGCTGGCGCTGGTCGTCGCCCCGACCCGGGAACTGGCGATGCAGGTGGGGCGCGAGCTCGAGTGGCTCTACGGCGAGACGGGGGCGCGGCTCGCCTCCTGTGTCGGCGGCATGGACTACCGGACCGAGCGGCGCGCGCTCGATCGCGGCGCCCATATCGTCGTCGGCACGCCGGGCCGCCTGTGCGACCACATCCGCCGCGGATCGCTGGATACCTCCGCGCTGCGGGCGGTGGTGCTCGACGAGGCCGACGAGATGCTCGATCTGGGCTTTCGCGAGGACCTCGAGTTCATCCTGGAATCCGCGCCGTCCGAGCGGCGCACGCTGCTGTTCTCGGCCACGGTGCCGCCCACCATCGCCAAACTGGCCAAGACATTTCAGCGCGACGCGGTGCGCGTCACCACTACGGAAGAACAGGCGCAGCACCTGGACATCGAATACCGCGTGCATCCGGTCGCGTCCTACGACAAGGAAAACGCGATCATCAACGTGCTGCGCTTCCACGAGGCCAGGAACGCCCTCGTGTTCTGCGCGACGCGCGCCACAGTCACCCACCTGACCGCGCGGTTCAACAATCGCGGGTTCGCCGTGGTGGCGCTGTCGGGCGAACTGAGCCAGAGCGAGCGGACGCACGCGCTGCAGGCCATGCGCGACGGGCGCGCCCGGGTGTGCATCGCCACCGACGTGGCCGCGCGCGGCATCGACCTGCCGAACCTGGAGCTCGTCATCCACGCCGACCTGCCGACGAACGCCGAAACCATGGTGCATCGCAGCGGCCGGACGGGCCGGGCCGGGCGCAAGGGTGTCAGCGTCCTGATCGTGCCCAACAACCGGCGCCGGCAGGCCGAGCGCCTGCTGGCCAATGGCGGCATCGATGCCGACTGGTGCAAGCCGCCGACCGCCGACGAGGTGCGCCGGCGCGACGACGAGCGCCTGCTGGCCGACCCCTCCCTCAGCGACCCTGTGCTGGAGGAGGAGCAGACGCTCGTTCAGGACCTGCTCGCGCGCCATGGCGCCGAACAGGTGGCCGCCGCCTTCCTGCGCCGCTGCCGCGCCGGTCAATCGGCTCCGGAGGAACTGGCCGAAATCGCCCCGCAAGACCTGAGAAAGCCGGAAAAGAGGGCGCCGGAGGTGCCGAGACGGTCACGCGAGGACTTCGACGACAGCGTCTGGTTTTCTCTGTCTATCGGGCGCAGGCAGCGCGCCGAGCCGCGCTGGATCCTGCCGATGGTGTGCCGTGCCGGCGGGATCACCAAGCGCGACGTCGGGGCAATCAAGCTGCAGGACGAGGCGACTTATATCCAGATCGCGGCGGAGAGCGCGGATGCCTTCGAGGCCGCGCTCGGCCCCGAGATGATGCTGGAGCGCAACGTCGGCGTGTCGCGCCTGGAGGGCATGCCGGACCTGACCCGTGCGCCGCGGCCGGAGGCCCGGGATGCATCCGAGGGGCACGCGGACGGTGAGCGGAAGCCCTATGCGCGAAAGGGGCCGCCCCGGGACAAGAAACCTTACGGAGACAAGAAGCCGTACGGCGACAAGAAACCGTATGGCGACAAAAAGCCGTATGGCGACAAAAAGCCGTATGGCGACAGGAAGCCCTACGGGGACAGGAAGCCCTACGGCGATCGGAAGCCGTATGGAGATAAGCCAGTCTCCGATGAGAAGACAGTCTTCGGGGAGAAGAAACCCTATGGAGACCGGCCGCCGCGCAGCGACAAGAAGCCGTTCGACAAGAAACCGTACGAGAAGAAGCCCTACGAGAAGAAGCCGTTCGCAACGAAGCCCTACGATCCCCGCGAACGCGACGACCGCGCGCAGGACGACCACGGCGCCCCGAAACCGAAGCGCACCGACGATTCGGAACGTCGGTCGGGTGATGAGCGGCCGGCGCGCAAGGGACCGAATCCCGCGCTCGATCCAAACTGGAAGCCCGGCCGGAAGGCGACCGGAAAGCCGGCGGGCAAGCGGCCCGGAAAACCGGGTGGCAAGCCCGCGGGCAAACCGGGTGGCAAACCGGGTGGCAAGCCCGGTGCCGCGAAGGCGTTCCGGCCGAAGGGCGGCAAGGGCAGTGTGTCCGGTGGTACGTCCGGGGCCGGCGGGCTGAAGCGGAAGTCGGGGCCGGGCACGCCGCGCTGATCGTGGCTCGTCGGGCGCGCGTCCCGAGTGCGCCGTCTTGACTCTGGGACGCCCACACCGTCCTTTTCGCGCTCATGAGAAAGATCGCCATCACCGGCGCCAGGGGCCTGATCGGCTGGCATACGCGCGCCTGGCTGTCGGTACAGCCGGAAACACAGGTCGTGCGCGTGCCGAAAGCCGCGTGGAACGACGCGGAGTCGCTCGCCGGGCTGCTCGCGGGCTGCGGCGCCGTCGTGCATCTGGCGGCGATGAATCGCGGCGCGGACGCGGAGATTCGCGAAACCAACGTGCGACTTGCACGCACGCTCGTGGACGCGCTCGATCGTCTCGGCGAAACGCCGCACGTGCTGCATTCGTCGTCGACGCTGGCCGAGCGCGACACCGGCACGCACGGGGCCTATGGCCGGTCGAAGCGTGAGTCCTCGGAGATCCTGTCGCGATGGGCGGCGACGTCCGGTGGCGCGTTCACCGACATGATCCTGCCGAACGTGTTTGGCGAGGGCGGCAGGCCGTTCCACAACTCGGTGGTCTCGACCTTCTGCCACCTGCTGGCGACCGGCGGCGAACCGACGGTCGATGTCGACAACGAGATCGCGTTCCTGCATGCCCATCAGGTGGCCCGCGGAATTGGCGACTTGATCGCGCAGGGGGCCACGGAAGAGTGGCGGCCGTCCGGGACCCGGATCACGGTTTCGGCGCTGCTCGACACGCTGAAGCAAATGGATTCGGGCTACCGCGCGCACTTCATTCCCGATCTGCGCGATCCCTTCGCCCGCGACCTGTTCAACACCTATCGCAGCTATCTCTATCCCGACCACTACCCGGTCGCGTTCGAGCGGCACACCGACCAGCGCGGCACGCTGGTCGAAGCGATCCGCGAGGGCAATGGCGGGCAGATCCACTATTCCAACACGCACCCGGGCTTCACCCGCGGCGAACACTTCCATTTCCGCAAGGTGGAGCGCTTCGTCGTCATCTCCGGCGAGGCCGAGATCGCGATCCGGCGCATCTGCGGCGCGGAGATCATGCGCTTCCGGGTCTCCGGCGAAAACCCCGTCTATGTCGATATGCCGACCTTGCATACCCACAACCTGACCAATATCGGGTCCGGCGATATGATCGCGATGTTCTGGTCCAACGAGCTTTTCGACCCCGCCGCGCCGGACACCTACCGGGTGCCGGTCGAGTTGGAGGCGGCGGTTAACGAGCCCCCCGAAAAGGCGATCGCGCGATGAAAGTGATGACCATCCTCGGCACGCGGCCGGAGATCATCCGCCTGTCGCGCGTTATCGCCCGGCTCGACGAGGCGTGCGAGCACGTGCTGGTGCATACCGGCCAGAGCCACGACCGGACGCTGTCGGACGTGTTCTTCGAGGACCTGGGCCTGCGCGCCCCTGACCACCATCTCGACGTCAAGGCGGACAGCCTCGCCGCCCAGCTCGGCAACATCCTGGCGGGCGCGGAGCGCGTGCTGACGGCGGAACGGCCCGACGCGCTGGTCGTGCTCGGGGACACCAATTCGGCGCTGTCGGCGATCATGGCCAAGCGCATGCGCGTGCCCATCTATCACATGGAGGCGGGCAACCGCTGCTTTGACTGGAACGTGCCGGAAGAGATCAACCGGCGGATGATCGACCACATCGCCGACGTCAATCTTGTCTATACCGAGCACGCCCGCCGCAACCTGATCGCCGAGGGGCTGCCCGCTCGCCAAATAGCACTGACCGGCTCGCCGATGCGCGAGGTGCTGGAGCATTACGCCGACCGGATCGAGGCCTCCGACGTGCTGTCGCGACTGGAGATCGCGCCGCGCGACTATCTCGTCGCCAGCGTCCACCGCGAGGAGACCGTCGACAACCCGGCGCATCTTTCAAAGGTGGCCGAGACGCTGACGCGGCTGTCGGAGACCTTCGAGCGCCCGGTGCTGGTGTCGACCCATCCGCGCCTGAAGCGGCGGCTGGAGGAGGCCGGCGACACCAAGATCGGTGGCACCGGAATCGGTGGCGGCGTCCGCTTCCACGAGCCGTTCGGGCTGCTCGACTACGTCAAGCTGCAGAAGAACGCCTTCTGCACGATCTCGGATTCCGGGACGCTGTCGGAGGAGGCGGCGATGCTCGGCTTTCCGGCGGTGTCGCTCCGGAACGCCACCGAGCGGCCCGAAGGCGTCGAGGCTGGCGCGATGCTCCTGACCGGGATCGACGCGCAGACCGTCGTCGACGCGGTGTCCTGGCAGACGGCGCGGTTCGCCGCCGGCGAGCGGCCGGTGTGCCCGCCCGACTACACGATCGCGGACACGTCGGCACGGGTCGTGTCGCTGGTGCTCGGCACCGCGGGCCTGATGCATCGCTGGGTCGGCATCGATCCGCGCCCCTCCTGATCGCGCGTCGGGGGGCGGGGTGAAGATCCTCATCATCTATCGGCATTACTGGCCGGACACGCCGCCGCTCGGCTCGATGCTGCGCACGCTGGCGGAGCACCTCGCCGGGCGCGGGCACCGGGTCTATGTCGTGACCGGCCAGCCCTCCTATCAGGGCCGGCAGGGCGAGACGCTGCCGAAACGCGAGTTCAAGGGCGGCGTGCGCATCATCCGACTGCCGCTACTGCGGGAAACCGGCGGCTTCCTGCGCCGCCTTCTCAACGTGGTCCTGTTCGAAAGCGCGGTGCTGTCCTATGCGGCGCGCCACCGGTTCAACCTGGTGTGGACCAACACGCTGCCGCCGATTGTCGGCGGGCTCTACGGAGCGCTGTCCGCGCGCGGGTCCGGCGCCCGCTTCCTCTATCACGTCCAGGACATCTATCCGGAGGTCTGGCGCTACGCCTCGGGCGAGACCCCGGGCGCGCTGAAGCGCTTCTGGATCCGGCTGCTGGCCTCCGTCGACTCGTGGACCTGCCGGCGCTCGGCCGCCGTCGTCGTCCTGTCCGACGACATGATGCGCACCATCGCCGACAGGGGCGGCAACGGGGCGGTGGCGTTCCACGTCGTCAACAACTTCGTCCAGGCCGAACTGTCCGGCGACGAACCGCCGCCGCCGCGGGACGACGCTATCTTCCGGCTGGTGTTCTCCGGCAATCTCGGCCGCTTCCAGAATCTCGACCTGCTGGTCGAGGCGATGGCGCTGATCAGGCCGGACGAGGGGATCACGCTTCAGTTCATCGGCTCTGGCGTTGCCGAGGACAAGCTGCGCGAGACGGTGACGCGGCGCGGCCTCGCCCATGTCGGCTTCACCCCGCGGCTGCCCTCCAACGAGGCCTTCCGGCTGACGCGCGCCGCCGATCTCGGCGTGATCTCGCTCGTTCCCGACATGCACCGCGTCTCCTATCCGAGCAAGCTGATGACCTACATGGCCGCCGGCCTGCCGGTGCTGGCGCTGATGGAGACCGACAGCGCGCTGGCGCACTATCTCGACGACAACGATGCCGGC
The DNA here is from genome assembly GCF_051390635.1 of Microbaculum mangrovi. Lineage (NCBI taxonomy): Bacteria > Pseudomonadati > Pseudomonadota > Alphaproteobacteria > Hyphomicrobiales > Tepidamorphaceae > Microbaculum > Microbaculum mangrovi. The sequence continues at coordinate 67,291 of NZ_JBPODT010000001.1, read as the reverse complement.
ATCGCCGTTCAGGGCGACGCGGCGGCGGTCGCCGCTGCCATCCGCGCGGCGCGGGATCGTTTCGCGGCGGACCAGGGCCTCAAGCCCCGCATCGCGGCGCTCGCCGAGCGCGATTTCGGCCGCAAGGCCGCCTGCGAACGCTGGACGCACCTCATCGATACGTTCGTGTCGGATTGAGGGGCCGTGCCCTATCCAAACACTCGTCATGCCCGGGCGTGACCCCGGCATCTCGTGCCATACGCCCGGGATTGCCGGGTCACGCCCGGCAATGACGTGGGAGGGGCGCGCAACGCGCGTGACGAACCCGGATCGCGACACCACCGAATCTCCGCGCGGTATGGCCGTATGGGTCCCGGGACAAGCCCGGTACACGCGGCTTGTATTTGTTGCTCTGGCAGTGCCCCACGAACAAAGG
>NZ_JBPODT010000001.1:0-66776 GCF_051390635.1 Microbaculum mangrovi | reverse complement strand
GGGGCGCGCAACGCGCGTGACGAACCCGGATCGCGACACCGCCGAATCCCCGCGCGGTTTGGCCGTATGGGTCCCGGATCAGGTCCGGGACACGGGTTTGTCTGTTCCACGGTGGGGTCCCGCAAGAAACCATCGCGTTGCGTAAGCGTTGGCTGGGACAGGTTGCCCAACGACGGAGGGACAAGATGAGCTATGCCCGCTTCGCCGCGATGATCGTGACAGGCACGGTTGTCATGTACGGCCTCATGTATTTGAACACCTACGCGCTCGACCACGTCCGGTACAGCCAGACACGCGCCTGGATGGCGTTGATCATGGGCGCGACCATGGCCATCGTCATGCTCGCCTTCATGCTCAAGATGTACGCCTCGACCCGCGTCAATGCCACGATCTTGGTCGTCAGCGCATTGGTATTCGCCGGATCGCTCTGGCTCGTACGCAGCCAGGAAACGGTAGGCGACGTCGATTATATGAAGGCGATGATCCCGCACCACTCGATCGCGATCATGACGAGCCGGCGAGCGCAGATCAGCGATCCGCGGGTTCGCGAACTCGCCGACGAGATCATCGCGGCGCAGGTCAGGGAGATCGACGAGATGGAAGCGCTGATCGCGGAACTGGAAAACAACGGCGCGCAAGCGGCGCCGGCACGGTAGTCTTTGCCGGCAGCGGTGTCCGAGCCCTCGTCGCCGGAGCGCGGTGCCAAGCGGGGTGCCACGCGGGGTGCCACGCGGCCTGCGGGTCCCGGTTTGCGCTTGGGACACGCGGTCTTGGTTAAACGCTCGGTCGCTCCACGAACCGGGGGCTTGTTCCCTGGACCTGATCCAGGACCCAGTGCGCGGCGCCACGCGGTTCGGACGTTTTCGGGCGTCGCGTGCCAATCTGTCGAGATTGCCGGACGTGGCCCGGCAACCCGGCCCGTCTACTGCGCCGCTTCCGCCGTCTCCCCGACGCGCTCCACGCGGGCGGCGCAGAACTTGAACTCGGGGATCTTGCCGAAGGGATCGAGCTGCGGGTTGGTCAGCTTGTTGGCCGCCGCGTCCTCGAAGCAGAAGGGGATGAACAGCATGCCCTGTGGCACGTTGCGGTCGCGGCGCGCCTTCAGCTCGATCTCGCCGCGGCGGGTGGAGACCCTGACCGTGTCGCCGGCCTCGAGCCCCATGTCGCGCAGCTGGCGCGGGTTCATGGCAACGGTCGGCTCCGGCTCGATCGCTTCGAGGACGGAGGCGCGGCGGGTCATGGCGCCGGTGTGCCAGTGCTCCAGCAGGCGGCCGGTGGTGAGCACCATCGGATAGTCGGCGTCGGGCAGCTCGTCCGGCGGGACGATGTTGGTCGGGACGATGCTGGCGCGGCCGTCCTCTGTGGGGAAGGATTCGGCGAACAGGATCTCGCTGCCCGGGCCGTCCTCACTGTCGCAGGGATAGGTAACGCAGCGCTCGCGCACCAGACGGTCCCAGGTGATGTTGTTCAGTGACGGCATCACCTGGCTCATCTCGGCGAAGACCTGCGCGGGTCCCTCGTAGGCCCAGTCGAGGCCGAGCCGGCGGGCGAGCTCCTGCACGGTGTGCCAGTCGGGCCGCGCCTGGCCGGGCGGAGCGACGACCGGCTCGCCGATCTGAACCTGCCGGTTGGTGTTGGTGAAGGTGCCCCACTTCTCGTAGTAGCTCGTCGCCGGCAGGATCACGTCGGCGTAGTAGGCGGTCTCGGTCAGGAAGATGTCCTGGACGACCAGATGATCCAGCTTGGCCAGCGCCGCGCGGGCGTGGTTCTGGTCAGGATCCGACATCGCCGGGTTCTCGCCCAGAACGTACATCGCCTTGATCTCGTCGGCGTGGATCGCGTCCATGATCTCGACGACGGTGAGGCCGGGTTCCGGATCGAGGTCCGTGCCCCAGAAATCCTCGAACAGATTGCGGATTTCCGCCTTCGCGACCGACTGGTAGTCCGGGTAGACCATCGGGATCAGGCCGGCGTCGGAGGCGCCCTGCACGTTGTTCTGGCCGCGCAGGGGATGCAGGCCGGTGCCCGGGCGGCCGACCTGGCCGGTGATCAGCGCGAGCTGGATCAGGCAGCGGGCGTTGTCGGTGCCGTGCACGTGCTGCGACACGCCCATGCCCCAGAAGATGATCGAGGCTTCGGAGCGGGCGTAGTCGCGCGCGACCTCGCGGATCACCTCGGCGGGAATGCCGCAGACCGCTTCCATCTTCTCCGGCGCGAACTGGCCGACATTGCGGAGCAGCTCCTCAAAGCCGTGGGTGCGGGCGGCGACATACTGCCGGTCGTACAGGTTTTCCTCGATGATCGTGTGGATCATCGCGTTCAGCAGGGCGACGTCGGCGCCCGGCTTGAACTGCAGGTGGCGGGTGGCGTGGCGCGACAGCATCTGCCGGCGCGGGTCCATGACATATAGCCGCTTGCCGGCCTTCGCCGCGTTCTTGATGAAGGTCGCCGCGACCGGGTGGTTCTCGGTCGGGTTGGCGCCGATGACGATGATGACCTCGGCGTCGGCCGCCGCGTTGAACGGCGCCGTCACCGCGCCGGTGCCGATCGCCTCCATCAGCGCGGCGACGGACGAGGCGTGGCACAGCCTGGTGCAGTGGTCGACATTGTTGGTGCCGAAGCCGACCCGCACCAGCTTCTGGAACAGATAGGCTTCCTCGTTCGAGCACTTGGCCGAACCGAAGCCCGCCAGTGCCGAGGGGCCGTCGCGGTCGATCACCGTCTTCAGGCCGGCGGCGGCGCGGTCGAGGGCTTCCTCCCAGGTTGCCTCGCGGAAATGGGTATAGGGATTGGTCGGATCGAGCCGCAGGTCCTTGTCCTTCGGCGCGTCGTCGCGGCGGATCAGCGGTACGGTCAGCCGTTCTGGGCTGGACTGATAATCGAAGCCGAAGCGACCCTTGACGCACAGCCGGTTCTGGTTGGCCGGGCCGGGCGCGCCGTCGGCATGGAGGATCTTGCCGTCGGCGACGTGATAGTCGATCTGGCAGCCGACGCCGCAGAACGGGCAGCCGGACTGGATTGTTTCCTCTTCGAAGGCGACGCGGACGCCGTCCTCGCCCAGAAGGCGCGCCTCCATCAGCGCGCCGGTCGGGCAGGCCTGCACGCATTCGCCGCAGGCGACGCAGGTCGAGGCGCCCATTGGGTCGTCGAAATCAAACGAGATCTTTGCCTGATGGCCGCGGCCGGACATGCCGATCACGTCGTTGACCTGCACCTCGCGGCAGGCGCGGACGCACAGGTTGCAGTGGATGCAGGCGTCGAGATTGACCCGCATCGCCGGATGGCTGGGGTCGGGCGCGGGAACCTCGGCCGGTATATGTGCGGGAAACCGGCTCTCGGTGACGCCGATGCGCTCGGCCCAGGACCAGAGCTTCGACGAGGGATCGTGCGCGTCGGCCTTCGCCGGCTGGTCGGCGATCAGCAGCTCCATCACCATCGCGCGGGCCTTCTCGGCGCGATCGGACGCGGTCTTCACCACCATGCCGGCGACCGGCTTGCGCACGCAGGAGGCGGCGAGCGTGCGCTCGCCCTCGATCTCGACCATGCAGGCGCGGCAATTGCCGTCGGCGCGGTAGCCGGGCTCGGGCGCATAGCACAGATGCGGAATGTCGGTGCCGAGCCGCCGGGCGACCTGCCAGATCGTCTCGTCGGAGGCGGCCTCGACCTCGCGGCCGTCGAGGGAGAAGCGGACGTGTTCGGTCATCGCGTTGTCCTCAGCCAAAGAACTTGCGCACGGAGCGGATCGGGTTCGGGGCGGCCTGGCCGAGGCCGCAGATCGAGGCGTCGGCCATCGTCTGGCACAGCTCCTCGAGCAGCGGGTCGTCGAAACGGCCGGATTCCATCAGCTTGACCGCCTTCTCGCAGCCGGCGCGGCAGGGCGTGCACTGGCCGCAGCTCTCGTCCTCGAAGAACTTCAGGAGGTTGAGCGCGGCGTCGCGCACGTCGTCCTTGTCCGACAGGATCACCACGGCATGGGAGCCGACGAAGCAGCCGTACTTCTCCAGTTCGCCGAAATCGAGCGGCAGGTCGCCCATCGCGGCGGGCAGGATGCCGCCGGAGGCGCCGCCGGGCAGGTAGGCGGCGAACGCGTGGCCGTCGGCCATGCCGCCGCAGTGCTCCTCGATCAGCTCGCGCACGGTGATGCCGGCGGGGGCGACCTTGACGCCGGGGTTCCTGACCCGGCCGGAAACGGAATAGGAGCGCGGCCCCTTGTGGCCGGGCTTGCCCTGGGCGGCGAACCACTCGGCCCCGTTCTTCAGGATCGGCGGCAGCCAGTAGAGCGTCTCGATGTTGTGAACGAGGGTCGGACGGCCGAAGACGCCGGCGGTGGCGACATAGGGCGGGCGGTGGCGCGGCAGGCCGCGCTTGCCCTCGATGGACTCGATCAGCGCCGATTCCTCGCCGCAGATATAGGCGCCGGCGCCGCGGCGCATCTCGATGTAGCCCGGCTCGGCGATCCCCGCGGCTTCGATCGCGGCGATCTCCCGGCGCAGGATCTCCCGGGCGGCGGGATATTCGTCGCGCAGGTAGACGTAGATGTGCTCGGCCGCGACCGCGTGGGCGGCGATCAGCATGCCTTCGAGGAACTGGTGGGGCCGCATCTCCAGGTAATACCGGTCCTTGATGGTGCCGGGCTCGCCTTCGTCGGCGTTGACGCACATCAGCCGGGGGGCGGGGGCGGAGCGGACGAAGGCCCATTTCTTCGCCGAGGGAAAGCCGGCGCCGCCGAGACCGCGCAGGCCGGACTCGGCGATCGTCGTCGACACGGCGTCGAAGGTCAGCGCGCCGGAGCGGACGCGCTCGAGTTCGCCGTAGCCGCCTTCGGCCAGGTAGCCCTCGAGGGCCTGATAATCCGGGATCACCGGGTGATGGTCCGCGGACGTCGCGATCGCGGCGACGGTTTCCGGCGTGGCGTGGTCGACGTGGCGGTGGCCGACCTCGCAGACCGGGGCGTTGTCGCAGCGGCCCATGCAGGGGGCGCGAATGACGCGGACGGCGGCCGGATCGTGGTTCGCCGCCAGCGCCGAACGCAGCGCTTCGGCGCCGTTCATCATGCAGGGCAGGGAATCGCAGACCCGGATCGTCAGCGGCGCGGGCGGCGTCTCGCCCTCCTTCACCACGTCGAAATGGGCGTAGAAGGTCGCGACTTCGTAGACCTCGGCCTGCGACAGGCGCATCTCGTCGGCAAGCGCCATCAGTTGGCCGGCGGCGAGACAGCCGTATTCGTCCTGGATCAGGTGCAGATACTCGATCAGCAGGTCGCGGCGGCGAGGCCGGTCGCCGAGCAGCGCCAGCACTTGGTCCTGCGCGGTCGCATCAAGGTCGCGGCCCCTGGGCCCGTATCCGCGCCGGCGCTTGCCGGTGCCGTTTCCGCCCTGGGGGCCGCCTTCGGGCCCGCCACGGGGCATTGTCCGGTCTCTGGGGGGGCTCGCCTGGTCGTTCATGGCTCTCCGGGTCATCCGCCTGCCGTTGGATTGGGGCCGGGCAGGAAACTAGGTCCCGCCCGGCCCTTCTTCCAGTCTGTGTGGTTTCCAATCGCCTAACGCGCTCAAAACAGCCCGACGACGTTACCGCTTTCGTCGAGCCGGATCGAATTGGCCGCCGGGACGCGCGGCAGGCCGGGCATGGTCATGATCTCGCCGGTGATCACGACGATGAACTCGGCGCCGGCCGACAGCCTGACCTCGCGGATCGCGACCACGTGTCCGGTCGGCGCGCCCTTGAGGTTGGGATCGGTCGAGAACGAGTACTGCGTCTTGGCCATGCAGACCGGGAACGTGCCGAAACCCTGGTCCTGCAGCTGCCTGAACTGGTCGCGGACCGCCTTGTCGGCGACGATGTCCTCGGCGCCGTAGATCGAGCGGGCGATGGTGCGCACCTTGTCCCACAGCGGCAGATCGTCGTCGTAGAGCGGACGGAACTGCGAGCGGCCGGAATCGGACAGCGCCACGACCTTCTTCGCCAGCGCCTCGGTGCCCTTGCCGCCGTCGGCCCAATGCGTGCACGGGATCGCCTCGACGCCGAGCTCGGTGCAGTAGTCCTGCACCGCGTTGAACTCGGCCTCGGTGTCGGAGGTGAAGGCGTTGATGGCGACCACCGCCGGCACGCCGAACTGGCCGACGTTGCGGATGTGGCGGCCGAGATTGGCGAGGCCCTTCCTGACCGCGTCCACGTTCTCCAGGCCGAGATCCTCCTTCTTCACGCCGCCATGCATCTTCAGCGCCCGGATGGTGGCGACGATGACGGCGGCGGCGGGTTTGAGGCCGGCCTTGCGGCACTTGATGTCGAAGAACTTCTCGGCCCCGAGGTCTGCGCCGAAACCGGCCTCGGTCACCACGAAATCGGCCAGCTTGAGCGCCGTGCGCGTCGCCAGGACGGTGTTGCAGCCGTGCGCGATGTTGGCGAACGGTCCGCCGTGGACGAAGGCGGGATTGTTCTCCAGCGTCTGCACCAGGTTCGGCATCAGCGCGTCCTTGAGCAGCACGGTCATGGCGCCGGCGGCCTCGATCTCCTTCGCGGTCACCGGTGTCTTGTCGCGGGTGTAGCCGACGACGATGTTGCCCAGGCGGCGCTCCAGGTCTTCCAGATCCATCGCCAGGCACAGGATCGCCATCACTTCCGAGGCCACGGTGATGTCGAAGCCGGCCTCGCGCGGGAAGCCGTTGGCGACGCCGCCGAGAGAGCAGACGATCTCCCTGAGCGCGCGGTCGTTCATGTCGATGACGCGGCGCCAGGCGACGCGGCGCACGTCTATCGCGCAGCCGTTGCCCCAGTAGATGTGGTTGTCGACCAGCGCGGCCAGAAGGTTGTTGGCCGAGGTGATGGCGTGGAAGTCACCGGTGAAGTGGAGATTGATGTCCTCCATCGGCACCACCTGGGCATGGCCGCCGCCGGCCGCGCCGCCCTTCATGCCGAAGCAAGGGCCGAGAGAGGGTTCGCGCAGGCACATGATGGCGTTCTTGCCGATGCGGTTGAGGCCGTCGCCGAGGCCCACCGTCGTCGTCGTCTTGCCTTCGCCCGCCGGCGTCGGGGTCATCGCCGTGACGAGGATCAGGTTGCCGTCCGGCTTGCCGGCGAGGCTCGAAACGTAATCCAGGGAAATCTTCGCCTTGTAGGGCCCGTATTGCAGGACGGCGTCGGTCGGGACGCCCAGCGCGCCGGCAATGTCCATGATCGGTTTCATGCTGGCCGCGCGGGCGATCTCGATATCGGATTTCATGATGGTTCCCCTGTGGTCATTTTTCGGCCGGAATGCCGTAACGGCGCCCGGCTTCCGAATTACTACGCATCGGTTTGGCATTTGTGAGCGCGGAAGCGACGTTAGCAACCCCAAATGCGCCAGACGATTGCGCCGATGGGCCTAGTCTGGTAGCCCGCCAGCCAGGATGCCTCCCAGGATATCCGCCGGGATGCCCGGGCGGGGCGTGTCGTACCCGCAAATGTCAGAGCGGCCCATGACTCAACGTATCGCCGTCGTCGGAACCGGCTATGTCGGCCTGGTCTGTGGCGCCTGTTTCGCCAAGCTCGGTCACAGCGTCGTCTGCGTGGATCGCGACGCCGACAAGGTGAAGGCGCTGCAAAGCGGCGTCGTCGCGATCTTCGAGCCCGGTCTGGAAAAGCTGGTGTTCGACGAGATGTCGGCGGGCCGCCTGTCGTTCACGACCGATACCGCCGGGGCCGTCCGCGGCGCGGACCTCGTCTTCGTTGCCGTCGGCACCCCGCCGGAGCCGAAGACGGGCAATCCGGATCTCACCGCCGTCCTGGCGGTGACCGACGCCGTGGTCGACGCGGCCGACGGCTTCACCGTGCTCGTCACCAAATCGACGGTTCCGGTCGGCACCGCGCGGCGGATCGAGAGCCGCATCGCCGGGCGGCGCGCCGGCGTCGATATCGCGGTCGCCTCCAATCCGGAGTTCCTGCGCGAGGGCGCCGCGGTAAAGGATTTCCTCGAAGCCGAGCGCATCGTGGTGGGCACTCGCGACAAGCGGGCGCTGGAGGCGCTGAAGGCGGTCTACGCGCCGCTGATCGAAAGGGACTCGATCCTCGTGTCGACGACGCCGGAGACATCCGAGCTGGTCAAACACGCCTCGAACGCCTTCCTGTCGACCAAGATCGCCTTCATCAACGAGATGGCGCGGCTGTGCGAGAAGGTCGGCGCCGACGTGGAGATGGTGGCGCACGGCATGGGGCTCGATGCCCGCATCGGGCCGGAGTTCCTCAGGCCCGGCCCCGGATACGGCGGTTCGTGCTTCCCCAAGGATGCCCTCGCGCTCGTGAACGCGGCGCGGGACGCCGGGTCGCCGCTGTCCATCGTCGAGACGGTGCTGACCTCGAACCAGTGGCACAAGCACGCGATGGTGACCAAGATCGGCGATGTCGTCGGCGGGCTCGACGGCAAGCGGATCGGCGTGCTCGGCATCGCGTTCAAGAGCGGCACGGACGACGTGCGCGAGGCGCCGGCGCTTACCATCATCGCCGAACTGGTCAAGGGCGGGGCGATCGTGACCGCCTACGATCCCGAGGCGATGGATAACGCCCGGCCGCTGCTCAACGGCATTTCCTATGCGGACGATGCACTGGACGTCGCCGATCAGGCCGATGCGGTGGTGATCCTGACCGAATGGCCGGAATTCCGCGCTCTCGATTTCGCGGCCATGCGCGCGCGCATGCGCCGCCCGGCGCTGATCGATCTGCGCAACGTTGTGAAGCCGGAAACGGCCCATGCCGCGGGCCTGGTGCTCTACCCGCTCGGCAAGCCGCCGCGGGCTTAGAAAAGGCGGTTTCCAAGGGCCTCGCGGCCGCATGGGGCCCCGACTGCGGCTGCGGCATCGTTTGGTGGCAGTGTCTAGTAGGCGTCGCCCTCGATCATCGACAGCGTCTCGCTCGTCATCCGGCTGTCGGGATCGGCGAGGTCGAGGATCACGTCGAAATGGTTGCGAGCCGACAGTTCGAAGACCGTGCAGGGAAAGTCGCGCGCCTTCCATGCGTCGGCGTAGTCGCGGCTCTGGCGCTTGAATTCGCTGGTCTCGCTTCCCGCCCAGGACACCAGCAGCGGGCAACCGTCGCGCTCCGGCAGGTGCAGGATCGGGCTGTTGCGGGCGACGGCGTCCTCATCGAGCCTGAGCCATTCGTTGGGGACGCAGAGGCGCACGGGTACCAGGTCGAAGAGGCCGCTGACGGCGAGCGCGCCCTTGATAATGTCCGGGCGAACCCCGAACGCGTCGTGCCAGTCGCCGGCAATCAGCATGCCGACCAGATGGCCACCGGCGGAATTGCCGCCAACGAAAATGCGGTCGGAATCGATGCCGAATTCCCGACCGTTGGCGTGGATCCAGGCGATCGCGGCCCGGCACTGGCGCACGATCTCGTCGAGGCCGACGGCCGGCGCGAGGGCGTAGTTCAGGGCGACGACGGAGACGCCGGCGCTGGTGAAGACCTCGGCCATGAAGGCGGAGTCGTCTTTTGACAGCAGTCGCCAGTAGCCGCCATGGATGAAGACGAAGACCGGCGCATTCGGGCCGGCCGGAAACACGTCCATGGTCTCGGCGTCGCTCGGCCCGTAGGAGACGTCGAGGTGGCAGGGCAGGGTGGTGCGCATTTCCGCGGAGATGGCGGCGTAGCGCTCCAGAAAGGGCTCGATCGAGGACACCGTCGCGCGTGCGTCGTATTCGCGTTCCAGCGTCGCGCGGTCCATTCCCCGGTAGAGATCCGGGCCGGGCGCGTGCGGCATGGTCAGTCAGACTCCGAGGTAGCGATGGGCGACGTCGGGATCGGCGTCGAGCGCGGCGCTGTCGCCCGCCCACACGACGACGCCCTTCTCCATGATGACGTGCCGATCGGCGATTCGCTTCAAGGCCGACAGATTCTTGTCGATCACCAGGATCGACTGGCCGGCGGCCTTCAGCCGTTCGATGACGCTCCAGATCTCCTCGCGGATCAGCGGGGCCAGACCCTCCGTGGCCTCGTCGAGCACCAGGAGCTTCGGATTGGTCATCATGGCGCGGCCGATGGCGAGCATCTGCTGCTCGCCGCCCGACAGCGAGCGGCCGAACTGGCCGTGGCGTTCGCCCAGCCGGGGGAACAGGTCGTAGATGGCGTCCAGCGACCAGGGATGGCCGCTGCCGGCCCGGTTGGCGGCGGTTGCCACCAGGTTCTCGCGCACGGTGAGCGTCGGGAAGATCTGCCGGCCTTCCGGCACGAGCCCGATGCCGAGCCGTCCGATCCGGTGCGGCGGCAGCCCGGCGACCTCTCGGCCGTTGAAGGTCACGGAGCCGCGTTTGGGCGGGGTCAGTCCGAGGATCGAGCGCACCGTGGTGGTCTTGCCCATGCCGTTGCGGCCCATCAGCGTCACGACCTCGCCAGCATCGACCGCCAGATCGACGCCGAACAGCACCTGGCTGTGGCCGTAGAAGGTCTCGACGCCGGACAGGGTCAGCATCACGCCGCCTCCTCGTCGCCGAGATAGGCTTCGCGCACGGCCGGGTTCTCGCGGATGTCGCCGGGCGTGCCGGTGGCGATGGAGCGGCCGTAGACCAGCACGGTGATGCGGTCGGCGAGCGCGAAGACGGCGTCCATGTCGTGCTCGATCAGCAGCATGGTGACGTCGCCGCGCAGTTTCGACAGCACCTCGACCACGAAGGCGCTCTCGTCGGGCCCCATGCCGGCCATAGGCTCGTCGAGCAGGAGGAGGCGCGGCTGCAGCACCAGCGCCATGGCCAGCTCCAGCCGGCGCTGCTGGCCGTGGGAGAGGGCATGGGCGGGGCGGCCGGCGGCATCGTCCAGCGCGACGTCGCGCAGCGCCGTCATGGCGATGTCGTTGAGCGTCCCGTCCCTAGCGACGGGGGCGAAGAAGTGGAACGAGTGCCCGGTGCGCGCCTGGGCGGACAGGGCGACGTTCTCCAGGGTCGTGAATTCCGGGAAGATCGAGGTGATCTGGAACGAGCGCACGAGGCCGATATGGGGGCGCTCGTGGGCGGGCATGGCGGTGATGTCGCGACCGTCGAACAGGATGCGGCCGGCATTGGGCGTCAGCTCGCCGGAAAGCTGGCTGACCAGCGTGGTCTTGCCGGCGCCGTTGGGACCGATCAGGGCGTGGATCTCGCCTTCGGCCACCTCGAGGCTGAGATCGTCGGTGGCGCGCAGGGCGCCGAAGGATTTGGCCAGGCCCTCGACCCTGAGAAGCGGCTCAGTCATCGCCGGCCTCCTTCCGGAACAGCATGCCGTGGAGGCCGCGCTTGGCGAACAGCACGATCAGGATCAGCATCGGCCCGAACACGACGCGCCAATGGTCCTTCAGGAGGTCCATGTTCAGATCGCCGAAGATGACCGGCAGGTAGTCCTCCAGCATCAGGAAGGCGGCCGCCCCCAGGATCGGCCCGGTCAGCGTACCGATGCCGCCGAGGATGACCATGATCATGATGTCGCCGGACTTGGTCCAGGCGAGGATGTCCGGGCTGACGAACTTGGTGTGGTTGGCCAGCAGCGCGCCGGCAAGACCCGCCCCGGCGCTGGCGATGACGAAGGCGACTAGCTTGTAGCGGTAGACCGGATAGCCGAGCATCACCATGCGGCGCTCGTTCTGCTTAATGCCGCGCAGGACACGGCCGAACCGCGAGGCGACGATGGCGCGGCACAGTAGGAAGAAGCCGACCAGGAAGGCGAGGCAGACGTAGTAGAAGGCGGTGTCGTTCTCGAGATCGATGAACGGCATCTCGCTGCGGCCCGCGAACATGAACAGGCCGTCGTCGCCGCCGTAGCGCTGCAGCGAGACGAAGAAGAAGAACAGCATCTGGGCGAACGCCAGCGTGATCATGATGAAGTAGACGCCGCTGGTCCTGAGGCAGAGCGCGCCCAGGGGCACCGCCACCAGCGCCGAGATCAGCACCGCGAGAGGCCAGACGAGCGGCCCGGATACGGTACCCGGCAGGCCGAACAGCGGCGAGCCGTCATAGGCGTGGAACGACAGGATCGCCACGACGTAGGCGCCGATGCCGAGATAGGCGGCGTGGCCGAAGCTGACCAGGCCGCCGAAGCCGAGGATCAGGTCGAGCGAGATGGCGGCGATCGCGAAGATCAGGATGCGCGAGACGGTCGAAGTGAAGTAGGCGTTGCCGAGCGCCTCGGCGATGAACGGGAAGGCGAGCAGCAGGATCAGGCCGGCGACCAGGAACGGCTTTTCGTATCGCATCGGCATGTCAGCGCGCCCCCGAGGCGGTGGGGAACAGGCCGCTGGGGCGGATGATCAGAACCAGGGCCATCAGCAGATAGACCATCATCGAGGACAGGCCGGCGCCGATGCCGTCGGCTTCGGCGGGCGGCAGGAACAGCTTCAGGAGATCCGGCACGAAGGCGCGGCCGAGCGTGTCGACGAGGCCGACCAGCAGCGAGCCGATCAGCGCGCCGCGGATCGAACCGATGCCGCCGATGACGATAGTGACGAAGGCCAGGATCAGGATCTGCTCGCCCATGCCGACCTGCACCGAGACGAGCGGCCCGGCCATGGCGCCGGCGAATCCGGCGAACACGGCGCCGGCGGCGAACAGGGCGGTGTAGAGTAGGGCGATGTCGACGCCGAGGGCGGCCACCATCTCGCGATTGGTGGAGCCGGCGCGGATCAGCATGCCGGCGCGGGTGCGGGTGATCACGGCCCACAGGATCAGCGCGACGAGGATGCCGGCGGCGATGATGGCGATCCGGTAGACCGGGTAGGGGACGCCGGGGATGATCTCGACGGAGCCCTTCAGGGCGTCGGGCACGTTGAGGAACAGGGGCGTACGGCCCCAGATCATCGTCACCGCCTCGTTGATGAACAGGATCAGGCCGAAGGTCGCGAGCACCTGGTCGAGGTGATCGCGGTCGTAGAGCCGGCGCATCACCACGAACTCGATGACGATGCCGGCGAGCGCCGTGGCGGGCAGGGTCGCGAGCAGGCCGACGACGAAGGAGCCGGTCCAGGCGGTGACGGTGGCGGCGACATAGGCGCCGATCATGAACAGCGAGCCGTGGGCGAGATTGATCAGGCCCATGATGCCGAAGATCAGCGTCAGGCCTGCGGCCACGAGGAACAGAAAGATTCCGAGCTGCAGCCCATTCAGAATCTGTTCGACGAAAAGGAGCATGGACGCGCTTCCCCCCGGACTGCGTCGAACAACAGGAAATCGGGCGGCCGACGGCCGGCCGCCCGGGTACTCAACCGATCACTTCATCGGGCACTTTTCGTGGTACGCGTCCACGTGATCCTCGGCGATGACGCCGGTGGTCACGAGCCGGAGCTTACCGTCCGGGCCCTTCTCGGCCTTGATGGCGTACCAGTCGTGAATCGGGTGGTTGTTGTTGGCGAACTTGAAATCGCCGCGCACGGAGTCGAAATCGGCTGCCTTCAGCGCCGTGCGGAAGCCGTCCTGGTCGCCGGAAACCTTGCCGCCGGTCGCCTTCAGGGCGCTGGCGATCAGCTTCGCGGTGTCGTAGCCCTGGCTGGCGTAGGGGGTCGGCTCGCGATCGTACTTGGCGCGGAAGCCCTCGACGAAGGTCTTGTTGGCGGCGTTGTCGAGGTCGATGTTCCAGTGGCTCGACGTGGAGACGCCGAGCGAGGCCTCACCGACGGCTTCCATGATGCGCTGCTCGAGGCTCGGCGCGGAGACGACCAGCGGGATGTCGGCCTTGAGGCCAGCCTGGTCGTACTGCTTCATGAAGTTGATGCCCATGCCGCCGGGCAGGAAGTAGAACACCATTTCCGGCTTGTCGGCGCGGATCTTGGCGATCTCGGCGGCGTAGTCGGACTGGCCGAGCTGCGTGTAGATCTCGTCGACGATCTCGCCACCAAAGCGGCGCTTGAAGCCGGCGATCGCGTCCTTGCCCGCCTGATAGTTCGGCGCCAGCGCGACGGCCGACTTGTAGCCGGCCTTCTCGGCGGCGATGCCGGCGGCCTCGTGCAGGGAGTCGTTCTGCCAGGAGACGACGAAGTAGTTCTCGTTGCACTTCTCGCCGGCGAAGATCGACGGGGCCGAATTCGGAGAGATGTAGATCTTGCCCGCGCCGAGGGTCATCGGCGCCACGATCGGCGAGATGTTGGAGAAGATGACGCCGGTGACGATCTCGACGCCGTCGCGCTTGAGCATCCGGTCGGCGATCTGCTGGGCGTTCTCGGGCTTCAGACCGTCGTCCTCGACCAGGAGCTCGACATTGGCGCCGCCGAGCTTGCCGCCTTCCTCGTCCATCGCCAGCGTGAAGCCGTCGCGAACGTCCTCGCCCAGATACCCGGCGGGACCGGACAGGGTGGTGATCATGCCGATCTTGACCGGGTCGTCGGCGAAGGCCGCGGTCGCGACCAGGGCGGTGCTGATGCCGAGTGCGGCAAAAGTCAGTCTGGATGCCATTTGCTCTCTCCCGTTGGATTGTCCGTTGCACCCCTGGCGGATCGGGTCCGTTTCAAGCGGGGCAATCTGTTTTAGGGTTGAAATTCTTCCTCTTGGTTTGCCCTGTCAACGGTGTCGATTGGCGCCAGTCCAAAGAAGCGGATGGCGTTTTCCCCCAGAATGATCCGTTTCTCGTCACCTGACAGACGTTTCGACCCGCGTACCAACGCCCCCATTTTCTGCTCGCCGAGGGGGAACGGATAGTCGGTGCCAAACATTACCCGGTCTTTGCCCATCACGTCGACCAGCAGGCGCAGGGCGCCGTCGTCGAAGACCGCTGAATCGACGCTGAACCGGTCAACGTAGCTCGAGGGCGGGTTCGGACAGTCCTCGCGGACGATGTCGCGGTGGCGCCAGGCGTTGTCGACGCGGCCGAGCAGATAGGGAAAGCTGCCGCCGCCGTGGGCGAAGCAGATGTTCAGCGAGCGCGGCAGGCGCTCGAAGGCGCCCGACAGGATGAGCGTGAGGATCGAGAGCTGCGTCTCCGCCGGCATCGCCACCAGCCATTGCAGCATCCATTTCGACATGCGATCGGCGCCCAGCATGTCCCAGGGATGCACCAGCACCGGCGCGCCGATCGTCGCGCAATGCTGCAGGAACGCGATCAGGCCCTCGTCGTCGAGGTCGCGCGCGCCGACGTGATTGCCGATCTGGATGCCATGGTGGCCGTCGGTCATGGCCCGCTCGGCCTCGCGGCAGGCGCGATCGGTGTCCTGCAGCGGCACCTGGGCGAGCGGGAACAGCCGGTCCGGCGCCGCGGCCGTCATGTCGAGCGCCGCGTCGTTGAAGATGCGGGCGCAGTCGGCGGCTTCCTCGGGCTTGCGCAGGTAGGCGAACAGGACCGGCGTCGCGCACAGGATCTGCTGGTCGATACCGTCGCGATCCATTTCCTCCAGCCGCTTGTCGACGCTCCAGCAGGCCGAATAGACCGGCCTGAATTCGTGATCGCCGACCATCACCATCGCGTTGCCGTCGCCGAGATGGTTCATCCATGGCCAGTCGGGCGTGCCGAAGCGCTCGGCGAGATCGGGCCACGTTTCCGGGAAGAAGTGGCTGTGCATGTCGACGGTGGTCATTGGGCCACGAACCTCGCAGGTCTCGCCGTGCCGCCTCTGGTGTCCCGCTTTGGCGGGAACGAGCGGCGGAAGGATGGCGTCCCCGTACCCCGATCACGCCCGCGAAAGCGGGAGCCCAGGGCAGGAGACTTCGGACCGGCCGGCATCAGCGATGCGGGCCGGCTGCCGCTCAAATCTCGGCCCAGCCGGGGGGCGGAACCTTGCCGGGATGGACGGCGCCGCAGGTCTTGCACGTGCGCGCCTCCTCGTCGGCATAGAACGCCTCGTAGAGCGGCGGCAGGTCGTTGACGATGTCCTTGAGCTCGACCTCGATGCGGTGGACGAGGCCGCCGCACTCGAAGCAGTACCATTCGAAACCGTCCAGCATGCCGGGAACGCGCGGGCTCTCGACGACGAGGCCGATGGAGCCTTCCTGCGGGCGCTGCGGGCCGTGGCGGACATGGGCGGGCAGCATGAACACCTCGCCCTCGCGGATCGGTACGTCGTAGATCTTTCCGTTCTCGGCGATCTTCAGGATCATGTCGCCCTTGAGCTGGTAGAAGAATTCCTCGACCGGGTCGTCGTGGAAATCGACGCGCCGGTTGGGGCCGCCGACGACCATGACGATCATGTTCGACTTGTTGTCGAACAGGTGCTTGTTGCCGACCGGCGGCTTGAGCAGGTGCTGGTTCTCGTCGATCCATTTCTGGAAGTTGAACGGCGTCAGGCTCGGATGGATGTTCACGGACGTCTCCCTTGGATCAGCCGCGGGTGCATCAGCCGCGGGGCTTGTACGCGACCGCCTTCATCTCCACCAGCAGGTGCGGATGGGCGAGCTGGTGGACGGCGACGGTCGCCCGCGTGGGGCCGGAATAGTCGAAATACTCCGCGTAGGCGGCGTTGTAGCCGCCGAAATCGTTCATGTTGACGAGGTAGGTGGTGATCTCGACGAGATCCTCGAGGCCGGCGCCTTCGGCGGCGAGAATGTCGCCGATGTTCTCGATGACGGCGCGGGTCTGGGCGCGGATGTCGAGGACCCGCGTTCCCATCTCGTCGCTCTCCTCGGCGCCGGCGATCGTGTTGTCCTTGCGGCGCGCCGTGGTGCCGGAAACGAACAGGAAGTCGCCGGCGCGCTTGACGTGCGGGTAGGCGCCGCGCGGTTTCGGCTTGCCTTCGATCAGGCGGGCGGAAGAGCTGTCGTCGGTCATGTCGTTCCCAGCGATGGACGGCGGTATGGACTTCCGGTCGGTTTCGCACCGCGGCGGTACCGACGAGTTTGTCATGAACCGATATTCAGGCGAAATGAATAATTCCCGTTCTGATATAACCGGTCAGAATACCTGATCGGTCGTGTACTCCTCGGCGATCTGGGACGCGACGATCCGCAGTTCCGCCATCAGGGACGCGGCGACCGGGGAGGGCGTGGTGTTAGCGCGGGTCGTCAGGCCGACGCGCGCGGAAACCTTCGGAAGGGCGATCGGCAGACGCATCAGCCTGCCCTCGAGCACGTCCTGTCTCACCACCTGATAGGGCCAGGCGGAGATCGCGTCGGTTTCGGCGGCGAGGCGGCGGTTGGTCAGAACCGACACGGATTCGACGACGACCGGCGGAACCTGAAGGTCCGCCTGATGGAAGGCGTGGTCGAGCTGGCGACGCAGTGTGGTTTCCTGCGGCGGCAGGATGAAGTCCCAGGCGAGCGTGTCGGCCAGCGTGATCCGGGGCGACGACAGCAGTGGATGGCCGGGCCGCACCACCAGGCAGGTGATCTCGTCATAAAGAGCCTCCTGATGGGTGCCCTCGCGGCCGCGGAACTCGGGCAGGCGGCCGACGACCAGGTCGAGGTTGCCCAGCCTCAGGCCCGGCAGCAGCAGGTCGTTGGTCCCCTCGACGACGGTTACCGTGACTTTCGGCCGTTCGCGGCGGAGCCGGGATATGGCCAACGGCAACAGGCGGGCGGAGGCGGCAAGCAACGTGCCGACGACGACACGGCCGCCGAGGCCCTCCTGAAGATCGCGGATTTCTTCACCGGCATGGCGCAGTTCGGTAAGGATCAGCCGGGCACGGCGGCTCAACGTCGTGCCGAAGGGGGTGGGAAGCACGCCGCGGTTGGTGCGGGTGAACAGTTTGACGTCGAGAATGCGCTCAGCCTCCTTGAGCGCCTTCGTTGCCGTGGGCTGCGTAATGTTGAGGCTTTCCGCGGCTACCCGAATGGAACCGTGATCCTCGATGGCGGCGATGATCCGCAGTTGCTTGACGGATAGCCGTTGCGTCGCCTCGGCCAGACCTTCCGGCATCCGATCCTCTCCCCACGTAAGGCCGATTGGACCGCAAATTCTCCGTATTGGGAAGCGAGTCGCTACTCATACTATAGGATACCGGACGGTAATGACGCTTTCCCGTCGCTACATCGTGCTCTGAAAACAGCGCGCGAACGCGTCCCGGTTCGAACGGATAAGGTCCAGGTAGAGGTCCGGTCCAGGCGCGAGCGCGGCGCCGAGCGGGTCGAGCGTGCCCGTCCGGGCCGCGGTGCCCTCGACGATGACATCGACGAGTTTCGGCGGAAACTGCGGTTCCGCGAAGATGCAAATCCGGTCGTAGCGGCCGATCTCGGCACGGATTTCTCTCAGACGCTGGGCACCGGGCTGGCGATCCGGGCTGAGCGAGATCGCCCCTTGCGCGTCCAGATCGAAACGCGACCCGAAGTACCGGAAGGATTCGTGGAAGGTGAAATAGGGCACGTCGCGAAACGGCTCCAGGGTTTCGGCCGTATCGCTCTCGAGCCACTCCAGCCTAGCCGTCAGGTCCGCTCCATTGCGGCGATAGCTTTCCGCGTTCTCCGCGTCCGCCTCGGTCAGGACGGCGACGATCTCGGCGACCATGGCGCGTGCGTTCGCCGGGTCGAGCCAGACGTGGGGATCGGTGCCCGCGTGGTGATGGGCCTCGTCTCCATGCTGGTCATGGTGGTCGTCGGCGTGTTCGTCGTCGTCGTCGGAATAGCCATCGGCGTGCGCCTCCTCACCGTCCAAAGGAAAGTCGAAAAGCGTCATGCCGGGGGCATGCAACAGCGCGACGGCGCGCGCATCGGCGCCGAGGTTCGCGATCGGCCGTTCGAGAAAGGTCTCGAGTTCCTCGCCGACCCAGAATATCACGTCGGCATTCGACAGCGCTTCGGCGTCGGACGGCCGCATCGAATAGGTGTGCGGGGATTCGCCCCCGCCGACGAGCAGGTGCGGCTCGCCGACACCCTGCATGACACCGGCGACAAGCGAATGCAGCGGCTTGATCGAGGCGACGACTTCGGGTTTTTCCGCGTGCGCCGTTGCCGCGCTCAGCAGCAAGGCGAACGACGCGGCGGCAAGGCTTCGGGATCGGGACCGTCCCATGTGATGAACCCCTCTACAACGTTGGCTAAGGCGTGTTACACTATAACATATGTTATACTATAACAATCCATATTGGCGGCGTGTTGGCGGGTTGTCCCCCGTGAAAGAGACCGGAAAATGAACCAAATCGTATCAGAGGCCGACGAAAAGCGGCGTTCAGCGGCCGCCGAGGCCGAAATCCTGCTCGGATGCCACGGCCTGGGTGTGCGTCGCGACGGACGCTGGCTGATCCGCGACGTCGATCTGGAGGTCCGCCGCGGCGAGATCGTCTCCATCGTCGGGCCGAACGGGGGCGGTAAGACGACGCTGATCAAGACGCTGCTTGGGATCGAGCGGCCGTCGGCGGGGCAAATCGTGCGTCCACGGGGCGTGAAGGTCGGCTACGTGCCGCAGCGCCTTGCCGTCGACCGCACCATGCCGCTGTCCGTGGAACGGCTGATGACGCTGGTGCACCGCGCCCCGCGGGCCGACGTCGTCGCCGCGCTCGAGGAAACCGCCGTCGCGCACCTGCTTCATCGTCCCGTCCAGGAACTGTCGGGCGGAGAGTTCCAGCGGGTGCTGATCGCCCGCGCGCTGCTCGGCAAGCCGGATATCCTCGTCCTCGACGAACCGGTGCAGAGCGTCGACTTCTCCGGCCAGGTCGATCTCTACCGGCTGATCGCGTCGCTGCGCGACCTGCACGGATGCGGCGTCCTGATGGTCAGCCACGATTTGCACGTGGTGATGCGGGCGACAGACCGCGTGCTGTGCCTTGCCGGCCACGTGTGCTGCACCGGCGAGCCGGGCGACGTTTCGCGCAGCCCGGAATACATGCGCCTGTTCGGGCCGCAGGCCGCCGATACGCTGGCGATCTACGCGCACAAGCACGATCATGTGCACACGCCGTCCGGCGAGGTGGTGCCGGCGTACGACTACGATCATAATCCCGGGCATCATCCCGATCATCATCATGGGCACGCCGGGGAGGGCGGACGCTGATGCTCGACGACTTCTTCGTCCGCGCGCTGATCGCCGGCATCGGCGTGGCGCTGGTTGCCTGTCCTCTCGGCTGCTTCATCGTCTGGCGGCGCATGGCCTATTTTGGCGACACCACGGCGCACGCGGCGCTTCTCGGCGTGGCGCTCGGCCTGCTCGCCGGCATCGGCCCGACGCTCGGCGTGTTTCTGATGACGGTGATCGTGGCGTTGCTGCTGGTCGTCCTGCTGCGGGTCGCCCGCGTCGCCGGCGATACGGTTCTGGGCATCCTGTCGCACGCCGCGCTTTCGATCGGCCTGGTGACGCTGGCGTTCATGACCTGGGTGCGCGTCGATCTGGTCGGCTACCTGTTCGGCGACGTGCTGGCGGTGGGACGGGTCGACGTCTACATGGTGATTGGCGGTGCCGTCGTGGTCCTCGCCACGCTGATGGCGATCTGGCGCCCGCTGGTGGCGGCGACCGTCGACCGGGATCTCGCCCGTGCCGAAGGCGTCAACGTCGTCGCCGTCGAGGTCGTCTACGTGCTGATGATCGCCGTCGTGGTGGCGATCGCGATGAAGATCGTCGGCATCCTGCTGGTCACGTCCCTGCTGATCATACCGGCGGCCGCGGCACGCGGGTTTTCCCGCACGCCCGAGCGCATGGCGGTCATCTCGGCCGGGCTCGGCGTCTGCGCGGTGATCGGCGGGCTCTTTGCGTCCGGGGAATGGGATACGCCGGCCGGCCCTTCCATCGTGGTGGCGGCGTTCCTGATTTTCCTGGCGTCCGCCGTGATCGCGAGCCTGCACGACGTGGTCAGGCGCAGCGCGGAGAACGGTTGACCGCGCGGGCGCGGACGGGCATCCATCGGAGCCAGATCGACTGGAGCCGGCATGCGCCCGATTGTCCGTTTTGTCCTTGTGCTCGCGGCGCTTTGCGTCCCCTTCGGCGCCGCATCGGCCGAAAAGCTGCGCATCCAGTCGCTGGATGTCGCCGGCAGCATCGCGACGAACGGGCTCGAAAAGCTCGCCGACGAGCTGCGAGCGGCATCGGGCGGCGAGATCGATATCCAGGTCCTGCCGGTTCGCAGCGCGGTCGGGCCCGCGGCGACGCTCGATGCGATGAAATCGGGGGCGATCGACGGGCACTATTCGTCGCCGGCCTATTTCGCCGGGAAGGACCCGGCCTTCGCGGTGCTCGGCGATTCGCTCGCCGCTTTCCCCGATCCGGAGACGCGCGATCGCTGGTTCGGGGAGAGCCGCGGGATCGAATACGCCCGCAAGCTCTACGGCCAGCATGGCGTGCATCTGGTCGGTTTCGTCTACTGGCCGGAGGA
Source organism: Microbaculum mangrovi (assembly GCF_051390635.1). NCBI lineage: Bacteria > Pseudomonadati > Pseudomonadota > Alphaproteobacteria > Hyphomicrobiales > Tepidamorphaceae > Microbaculum > Microbaculum mangrovi. Next base: position 45,634 of record NZ_JBPODT010000001.1, on the reverse strand, counting down.
ATGGCTGGTGTCGGCGAAGCCGGCGACCATCATGATCGACCTGTCGGGCCTGCGCATCCGGGCGCCGAACGGGCCGGTTGCCGATTTCCTCGAGACGATCGGCGCCAAGGTCGTGGCGCTTGGCGGCCACGATACGCTACGGGCGTTCGACCAAGGCGACATCGATGCCGCCGACTGGGCGTCGCTTGCCGCCAATATCGAGGCCGGCGCGCACAAGACCGCCCGCTATGGCGTCCGGGCGCGCCATTCGATGCCCGTCACCGAGATATCCGTGTCGAAGGCGGCCTGGGACCGGCTGTCGCCCAGGGCCCAGGCGCTGTTCGAATCCAAGGTCGCCGCCTTCTCCAGATCGCAGAAAGCCGCCTTCGACTTCGCCTTCGCCGCCGCCAGAGCCAAGGCGCGCGATCAGGGCATCACGCTTCTCGAACTTTCGAAGAAGTCGCAGGCCGAGATGCGCCGGCGGGCGCTGGCGGTCCTTGCCGACTGGGGTACGAAGTCCGAGGCCGCCGGCGATATCGCGGCGAGCCAGCGTGCGTTCCTGGAACGGCTCGGCCTGGTCGAACCGACCGCGCCGGCGGCGGCCGGCAGCGGCGGCTAGGACGCTCCGGTTTCGCTCAGGACTTGATCTTGCCGTCGAGCGCCTTGCTCAGACGCAGGTCCTCCAGATAGGGGTCCTTGGAGAAGCGCACGTTGCCGTCCGCGTCCATCCAGGCGGACTGGAACACGACCATGATGGGGATCCGGTCGACATCGGGGACGGTCAAGGTCTCGCGACGGGCGAGCGTGCGTTCCAGATAGTCGTCGGGCCCGAGCCGGTGCTTGGCCAGGACATTCATCAGATCGAGACCGTCGACCACGGCGATGGCTCCCTTCGGCAGCCGCGGATCGCACAGCTCGGACAGCGCGTCGGGCGGGGCATCGAACAGGAACGCCTGGTCAGTCTCGTTCAGCCGGTACACGTAGCGGCCGTATGGATTGTGGAAGCCGGGTTTCAGGCGGAAGCGGAACTTGTCCTTCTGCTTCGTCAGGGTCGATTTCGGAATCTGGCGCCACGGCATGGCGTCCAGCGGCATGGCGACGTCCTGATACAGAAGCTCGAAGCCCTGCTCCTCGACGATTGCCGGATTTTGCTGGAGGTCCGGGTAAAGCACGGTCTGAACATAGTCGTGCGGGACTTCCCAGCGCGGATTGAGGGTCATCGAGCTCAGGTTGTCGGCGACGATCGCCAGGTTGTCTCGGGGGCAGTTCGGCAGGATGCGCCATTCGCGCTCGATACCGCCGGGGGTCAGCAGGCGCAGGATGCCGTCGCCCTTGTTGGCGATCAGCACACGGTCGGCGAGTTCCTCGGGCATCCAGCGCAAGCGTTCCATCGACAGCATGATCTGTTCGATGCGCCGCTCCACAGGGACGTTGAGCGCCAGCAGCGTGGGTTTGTCCAGATGCCCGGTCACCGGCACGTCATGATGGAGCTGGAAGACGCGCAAACGTTTCTCTAGCTCGGGGTCCAGCGCGTCGGTCTCGCCGAAGGGCTCCTCGAAGCCGTATTCGGTGTCGAGACGGGCCCTGAGGGCGGGAATGCGCGGGTCGGTCTGTCCCTGCGCCACATCCTGCCCGGGATCGATCGTGCCCCAGCCGCCCTGATGGCGGATGTCGATGTACTCCGCCAACTTGCCGCGAAGGCGGTCGTACTCGATGTTCAGCGGGTCCCAGGCGTCGAAGAAGCTGTCGGTATCGGGGAACCGCCTCAGCGCCCGCAGGACGTTGTCGCCGTCGATCTCTTTGCGCGGCATGTAGAGGTCCGGGTAGACCATGCGGGGCAGCACGCGCCCGACCTTGATGTCCGCCGCGAACATCAGGAAATGCGCCGCGAACCAGGCCTCGATCTCGGCCAGGCGTTCCGGCGAGGCTCCATCGGTCTCGACCTCTAGGTCCTCCAGGAACTCGACGGGATAGCGGGTCGGATCGAGACCGTCGTACTCGGCGTCGAGCATCCGCGTGATCAGTCCGCGCATCCGGTCGGTTCCGACGAAGAGCGGCTCGGCGTCCTCGCCAGCGTAGTAACGGATCAGGGCGAGACGATTGTTCTCGATCGGCAGCGCCTTGCGGCTCTCGTCGCCGAGAAGCACGCGGACGTTTTCGACCAAGGGGGCCGCAGCATGCGCGGGGGCGGCGGCGAAAAGCAGCACGAAAACGAAAAACACGGTGCGGCGTAGGATCATCCCGATCTCCGGAAAGTGGACGTGTCAGCCGCTCAATCTATTCGGCTCGGACGCGTTGTCACGTTTTCACCGCAACGATTGGCTAGCGCGGACGAGGGGAACGGCGTAGACGCGGTGCGCTTTGTCCCGGCAAAGCGGTCATCGGAGGAACGGTAAAGTGCGGCGCATCGTCGGTCGGCTCATTCGTGTTTTCGCCTGTTCCGTGTTGCTTTCGGCGGGCGTGACGCAGGTTGTGCACGCCGAATCAACCGGCGTCGCGGTCGCCAACGAGACCGTTCCGACGCTCTGCGCCGAGGAAGACAACGTCTATGTGACGCTGGCCGGCGACGATATCCGCAGCTTCCGGATCGGGGCGCGCCATCCCGCCTATGTCGGCACGATCGTCTCGGACGATTCGGCGGCCGACTTTTCCAACTGCGATCGCTCGGCCGAGCAGTTCTTCGAATTCGATACGCGGCGGGTGACCCTTTACGAGGACCGCTCGATCTGGCTGATCGGCTACGTCTACGAACGCTACTGGCGCGACAAGGACGTGCCGGTCCGTGTAGGTGACACGGTGGTGCACAACCTGCACATGATCCAGCTCTGGGTGCAGGGACCACGCGGGCCGGAGGAGTTCCTGGTGCTCTACCCGCCGGACGGATACTGGCGGCTGCGGCCGCTGTCGCCGGCCCATCTCAAGGGCACCGCCTATGGCAGCTCGGTGCTGCTCGGTCCCGTGGAAACCAAGGTTCGACCGATCGTGGAGATCAGCGCGGTGCGCTTCGACCCGGAGGCCCGACGCTTCGATCTGACCTTCGATCGCGGCGGGTCTGCGTCCGTGACCGTCGACCAGGTTGCGGAGGAGGGCGTCTTTCTCGACGTGGACTTCGGCGACAGCCCCGTCAGCGGCGTCTTTGGCGGCGTGCGCTCGATGTACGTGACGCCCGGTAACGCGGATGCCTCGGAGGTCGGCTGGCACGTGGGCGGGGCGCAGGCCTGGGAGATCGAGCCGCTGTCGGCGTTTACGTCCGCGCGGGACGTGCGCGAGCTCTGGGTCGGCCGTCACATCGTCTCGCGGCACAACACGAGCGCGCCCGATACGGTGTTCGGCGACTTCGAGAGGGGACGGTAATCCGCGCCGGACGCTCGACACGACGGGCGAACGGGGGCAGTGTCTGCGCAAACGCGGCCACACGACTGATCTGATGGCGAGATTCAGATACCAGGCGCTCAACACCTCGGGCGAATTGCTGACGGGCGAGATCGACGCCGAGTCGAGCCGGCAGGTGTTCGGCGAGCTGGAGAGGCTCGGCCACATGCCCATCGAGGCGACCGAGCTGAAGGACGGCGCGGGCGGCGGGACGGGCAGCCTGCTGTCGCGGCTGATCACATCCAAGCCGGGCCGCGAGGAAATCACCGAGATCACGCGGGACCTGGCGATGCTGCTCAAGGGCGGCGTCAGCCTGCACGAGGCACTGCAGCTTCTCTCGCAGATGGGCGGCAAGCCACCGCTGCGCAACCTGATGGCGGCGCTTCAGCGCGATATCGCCCAGGGCAAGAGCTTCGCCGAGGCGCTCGGCGTGCATACGGACGTGTTTCCGCCGACATACGTGAAGATGGTCGAGGTCGCCGAATCGGCGGGCACGCTGGAGGCGACGCTCGACAAGATCGCGCAGGAGCGGACCCGGTCGGAGGCGCTGCGGCGGCGCGTGACGTCGTCGCTGACCTACCCGCTGTTCCTCGTGGTCGCCGCCTGCGGCGTTTTCCTGTTCGTGATGCTCAAGGTGATCCCGGAGTTCGAACGGGCCTTGTCGGGGTTCATGGACAAGATGGATCCGCAGGCGAAGATGATCTTCGCCCTGTCCCGGTTCGTGCAGGGCAATATCGACATGATCCTCGGCGTTGTCGCGGTCGTTCTGCTCGGCGGGCTGCTCTTGTCGCGCAGCCGGGCGTTCGTCGGCTTCCTGATCCGCACGCTGGCGCGGTTGCCGGGAACCAGGCGGATCGTGCAGTTCCAGCAGACGGTGTTCTTCTGCTCGACGCTTGGAACGCTGCTTGCCAGCGGCGTCGACATCACCACGTCGCTGCGGCTGGTGCGCGACCTGTTTCGCGATCCGCGGGCGGCGGAGAAGGTGGATCAGCTGATCGCCGAGGTGCGGCAAGGGCACAGGGTCAGCGACGCGCTCGCCAGGCTGAACTTGCTACCGGCCTACGTGATACCCATCTTGCGGGTGGGAGAGGAAGCCGGCGAACTGGACACGATGGCGGTCCGGATCGGCGGTTTCTACGAGGATCGGCTTGACAGAGCGCTTGCGCGCCTGACATCCATCCTTGGACCTTCTATATTGATTTTGGTGAGCCTAATGATCGCGTGGCTCATCGTGACCGTCATCACCGCCCTTATCAGTGTAAACGAGCTGTTGGTCTGAACGTGTTGGGACTATCGCAAATCGAACGGCGGAAGACGGGGGCAAGAAAAAAACGAGACAAACGCGGCGGGTTTACGCTCGTCGAGTTGCTCGTTGTACTCGTAATCCTGAGCCTCATCATGGGCCTGGTCGGCCCGCGCGTGCTGTCCTACCTGTCGGACGCGCGGTCGAAATCGGCGAAGCTGCAGATCGAATCGCTGTCCTCGGCGCTCGACCTGTTCTACCTCGATACCGGACGCTATCCGACCACGTCGGAAGGGCTGGACGCGCTGGTGAAGCGCATCCCCAACGTCGAGCGGTGGAATGGGCCGTATCTGAGCCAGAATTCGGTTCCCGCCGACCCCTGGGGCAATACCTACGAGTACCGTTCGCCAGGCGATACGGGTCCCTACGAGATTATCTCTCTCGGCGCTGACGGCCGAAAGGGAGGCTCCGGGGATGATCAGGACATCAAGAGCAAATAACCTCCGGCGCGCGGGCGCCGGCTTCGCGCTGATCGATATGGTGGTCGCGTTGGCGGTCGTCGCGCTCGTGGTCGCGATCGTGCTGCCGCGCGTTTCGCGCGAACCGGGCCCGGGGGCGCTCGAGGCCAAGGCCTACGAGATCGCGGCGATCTTCCGCGACGACCGCAACGCGGCGATGCTCGGCCGGCGCGAGGTCGTCAGCCGCATCGACATGACCAACAAGGTCGCCTCGTCCGGATCGCGCGACCGCGCGGTCAAGGTGCCCGACAGCGTCGGCATCGAGCTCGTCCAGGCGCAGACCGAAGCGTTTCCCGGCGGCGGTGGCATCCGGTTCTATCCCGACGGGCGCGCCTCGGGCGGCGTGGTGACGCTGCATCGGGGCCAGTACGGCTACCAGGTCAGCGTCAACTGGCTGACCGCGCATGTCGACGTCGAACCCATGACCGCGGCGGCACGGCCATGATCGCGCGAGCGCGGATCGCTTGGGCCAATGCGGCGCGTCTCGCGCGCCGGCTCGCGCCGCGGCGCCGGGGGCGATCCACCGCTGGCTTCCTGCTGCTCGAGGCGCTGGTGGCGGTCGGCATCATGGCCTTCATCCTGTCGGTGCTGCCGTCGGGCGTGATCATCGCGCGCAAGAGCGTCCTGACGTCGGCGAACGTGGTCAGCGCGCGGCTCGTCGCCGAAGCCGTGCTGACCAACGAGTTTTCCGGGCCCGATATCACCGTCGGAACCAACGGCGGCACGCTCGACGGCTTCGAGTGGGCGACGCTGGTGCGCCCCAACGAAGCCCTGCGCCAGGCGTTCCCGTCGCGGCAATGGCAGCCGTTCGACGTCATCGTGCAGGTGCTGGTTCCGAACGGGCCGAAGGTGACCCTGGAAACCGTCCGGCTGGGGCGCGAGCGATGAGACGGCGCTTTCGCGGCCGGGCCGGCTACGTGATGATCGAGGCGCTCGCGGCGCTGGCGATCTCCGGGCTGGTGCTCGCCGCGGTTCCGCTGGCCTCTGGTATCCTGTTTAGGAACTGGGAGAAGGCGACGTCCGGCTCCGATACCATCGACCGTCTGGCGAGCGGATTGTCGGTGGTGCGTCGCGAGCTCTCGGTGATGCGGCGCGAGCGCTTCGCGGAACGCGACGCGGCCGGTCCGTATGCCTTCGTGGCGACGTCGGACACCGTCGGCTTCGTCCTGCCGGATGCCTCCGCCGGCTCGAAGACCGGCGAGTTCGTCGTGGTCATCAAGGTGCGGCCGGAGGCGAACGGCAACGCGCTTGTGCGCGGCATGGCGCCCTTCCGGCCGGACATGCGAAATTTCGACCGTCTGCGCCTGGATGACCCGGTGGTGCTGCTGAGCGGACCGTGGAAGTACCGTTTCCAGTACGCGGCGCGGCGGCGCGGCGGGCTCGAATGGCTGGACGAATGGCTCGACGAGCAGGACCTGCCGGTCGCGATCCGGCTCGACGTGGTCGACTATACGAGCGAGCAGCGGGTGATCCCGCCGCTGGTGATCCCGATCCGTGTCGATGCCGAACCGGGCTGCATCGACGAGCGCGGCGGGGTGTGCGGGATATGATCCGGTTCCGCCTCAGCTCCCGGTTCCGCCCCGGCTCCAGGCCGCGCCGCCGCGACGGCGGCTATGTCACGGTCGTGGTGCTGACCTTCGCCGGTCTGATGGCGGCACTGGTCGCGGCGACGCTGAACGTGGCGCGTCCGAGCGTCGGACAGGCGCTCGTCAATATCGACGACATGCAGGCCGACGGGCTGCTCGAGGCCGGTGTCTCCACCGCCGGCCTCGCGCTCTACAGCGCCAATAGGCCGGTGCAGACGGTCGACGGATTCGCGGTGCCGCTGGAAACGGGCGCCATTCGCCTCACCATCAGGGCCGAGGCCGGCCGGATCGATCTCAACGCCGCAAGGCCGGAATTGCTGTCGGGTATCTATGCGGCGGCGGGCACCGGTGCGCTGAAACCAGGCGACTTCGCCGCGCTGGTTCTCGACTGGCGGGACCGAAACAAGCGGGCGCGCCCGGGTGGTGCCGAGCGCGACGAATATGCAGCGCTGGGTCTCGACCACCAGCCGCGCGACGGGCCGTTCCTGTCTTTGGAAGAACTCCTGCTGCTGCCGGGAATGACGCAAGAGGATTACCAGCGGCTGTCCCCGTATCTGACCGTCTTCAATCCGCTCGGCGACATCGATCCGGGCAGCGCGGAAATGCCAGTCCTGCTGTCGGTTCCGAATATGTCCGAATCCGAGGCGTATGGCATCAGATCCGCCTTCAACAGTCCGGATTCGACGCGGCGGGAACGTAACCAGCTGATCCGGCCATATCGGCGATTTCTGACCGCCGACGGCGGAGACGTGTTCAGGGTGCTGGTCGAGGCGCGGCTCAACAATGGTTACACCAAATCGGTGGAAGCTGTATTGATGCCGGGATTTCGGCGGGTCCCCTACCATGTTCTGTACTGGCGGGTGCTCGATCCGCCCAAGGTTCCGTCATGACTCCGGGACCGCGAACAATCCGCCGGGCGATTTGTTGGTGTTTACGTAATCGATTGGTATCAAGCTGATCCGTGATGGACGCCGTTGTGAAATTCTTCGGGTGGTGGATCGACGAACTGGCCCGCATTCTCGAGCCGTTCGTCGGCCGCGCCAGCGCGCCTGCGGATTTCGTCCTCGTGCAGGAGGGGGACCGGTTCGTCTGCATGCGCGGTGGCCGCAAGGGCATGACCGATGTCGGCGTGCTCGGCGGCGGGGGAACGCTCGATGCGGATATCCGGAAGAAGCTGAAGGTCCAGAATGTCGAGGTGCGGCTCGATCCGAACGTGGTTCTCGACAAGACGCTCGCCTTGCCGGCGGCCGGACAGCAGTATCTCGACGCGATCCTTCGCCACCAGATCGAGCGGCTGACACCCTGGGCCGCGGACCATGTGGCCTTCGACTACGTTGTCGGCAATTCGGAGCCGGTGGCCGAGGGGCAGGTATCGATCCGTCTCGTGGCGACCGCGCGCGAGACCGTGACGCGTGCGCTGGAAACGCTCGCAGAAGCCGGGATCAGGCCGCGTGCGGTCGGCACCGCGACCGATCAGCTGGACCACGTGAGCCCGGTCGACCTGCAGGATGAGACCAAGACCGGGCGCCAGTCGTCCCTGCGCCGTTCGGTCGCCGTCGGTCTCGCGGCGACGGCTGCGGTCATTCTCATTCTCGGCGGTTTCCAGACCTGGGAGGTCTACCGGCTGTCGGCCGAGAGCGAAGAGGTCCAGGCCGCCGTCGAGGCGCGACGCGCGGTGATCGCGGAGGCGGTCGCACGCACCACCTCGTCGGACGAGTATCGCGCGCTTGCCGCCCGGAAGGCCGCCGCGCTGCCGATGGTGGTACTGCTCGAAGAACTGTCGAAAACACTGCCAAGGAATACCTTCCTGACGGAGCTCGATGTCGAAGGCAGCACCTTGCGCATCAACGGGACGTCGTCGCAGGCCCCGGCGCTGATCCAGCTTCTCGAGAACGCCGATATCCTCGCCGATGCTCAATTCGGCGCACCGACAACCCGGAACGAAAGGGGCAACGGCGACAGTTTCCAGATCGTGGCGAAGATCGGGGCGCCGACCACAGGGCAGGTCCCGAACGGTCGGGTGCCGAGCGGTCAGGTGCCGGCCGGGCAGGCCTCGGCGCCGGGGGCGGACGTCGAATGAGCACGGCCGCGACGTTCGACAGGAAACGGTTCGGCGCGGTCGCCCTGTTCGCGGTCCTGCTTCTGGCGGGACTGATCTGGATTGGCTGGGCGTCGCTGGCGGTGTCGACGATCGGCGAGCAGCTCACCCAGCAGGAAGCGCAGCTCGATGCGCTGGCGACGCGCACGCGCAGCCTGACCGCGGGCGTGGGTGGCGAGGGCAACGCGCAGATCGCCGTGTATTTCCCGGGCGACACGCAGGCGATCGCGGCGGCCGCCGTCCAGAGGACCGTCGACGAGATCGTCGAGAAGGCGGGCGGGCGCGTGGTCGAAAGCCAGATCCTGCCGGTGCAGCCGGACGAGGAAACCGCCAACCGGATCGATCTCCGGGCCTCGTTCGAGGCCGATATCGACGCCCTGCAGAAGGCGCTCTACGACATCGAGACCCACCTGCCGATGATGATGGTGAAGTCGATGTCGGTGCGGTCCTTCGTACAGGCCGGGCGCCGGGACGCCGACGAGAAGAACCCGATCCTGCAGGTCGCCCTGGTGGTCTCCGGCTTCTGGACGGCGGAGCAGCCATGATCCTCGCGCGACGTCATTGGCCGGACTGGAGCGGGCGCCTCATGCTGGCGGCGATCATCGGCGCGCTGTTCGTCATGCCGGCAGCCGCCCAGGACGACGCGGCAACGCGGGCGCGGAACGAGGCGGCGCGGACGGGCGTCGCCGCAACGCGACCGACTATCAAAAAGCCCGAAGAGACGACAACGGATGCGGTGGTGGAAACCCCGCAGAAACTCGTCCAGTCGCAAGACGCCGCAGCGCAGAACCCCGGGAACGCGAAAGCGAAAGCGAAGAAGAACCAGAACAAGAAAGCTCGTAACGAGACGTCCGGGAATCGGGCGGTCCGGAATCAGGCGGCCCAGAAGGAGGCGCCGCAAAACAAGGAGGCTCCTGAAAAGGGGCAGGACGGTTCCGTGTCCGTCTCCGGTGCCGGGTCCGACACGGACGTTGTCGACGCTCTGGACAGCCGGGCCGAACTGATCGGCGGCCTTGCCCTGAAGGATCTTCAGCAGACCCGCCAGGCGCCGCTGTTCACGCCGTCGCGGCAGCAGCCGAAGCCGCCGCCGCCGCCGAAGAAGGTCGAGAAGGCGGTCAAGCCGCCGGCACCTCCGGCGCCGCCCAAGCCGCCGTCGCTGCGTCTCGTCGGCGTGGTGTTGACCGATGAGTCGAAGATCGCGCTGATGATGGCGCAGGACCGATCGGTAAAGCGGCTGTTGCTCGGCGACGAAATAGAAGGCTGGTCGGTAGTGAAGCTCGATCCGGAAATGGTCGAGCTCAAGCTCAAGGGGCAGCGCAGCGTCTACCGGATGTTCAAGCCGCAAGCGGCGGGCGCGGACGGCCCGAAGGATGAAGGCCCCGGCCAGAACCGGCGAAAGAAGAAACGGAAAAACTAGCCGCGCCGCGGGTGGTCAGGTGGTGACGCGGACGACCTCGGCGACCGAGGTCAGTCCCGCCCGGCACTTGGCGAGACCGTCCTCCAGCATCGAAGTCATGCCCGCTTCATGGGAAAGCCGCTGCAATTCCGCGGTATCGACGTCGTCGTGGATGTTCTTGCGTAGTTGGGCGTCAAACTTCATCACCTCGAAAATGGCTATGCGGCCGCGATAACCGGTGCCGCCGCACCAGTCGCAGCCGCCGCCGACGAAGAGGGACTCGCCGGGCGCGAGCGTCAGAACGCCGCGTTCGATGAGGGATTCCGTCGTGGCGTCGCCGGGCGGGGCCGGCTGGCGGCAGCGCTCGCACAGCCGGCGGACGAGGCGCTGGCCGACGACGCAGCGCAGCGCCGAAGCGAGCAGGAAGCTTTCCACCTTCAGGTCGAGCAGGCGCGCGACGGCGTCCGCGGCATTGTTCGTATGCAGCGTCGTCAGCACCAGATGGCCGGTGAGGGCGGCCTGAATGCCGATCGAGGCGGTCTCGGAGTCGCGCATCTCGCCGACCATGATGATGTCGGGGTCGTGGCGCAGGAAGGAGCGTAGCGCGGTCGCGAAGGTGAGGTCGATCGACGGCTTGATCTGGGTCTGGTGGATGCCGGGGACCTGATATTCGATCGGGTCCTCGACCGTCATGATCTTGCGCTGCGGATCGTTCAGGTAGGTCAGCGCGGCGGCCAGCGTGGTGGTCTTGCCGCTGCCGGTCGGGCCGGTGACGACGATCATGCCGTAGGGTTCGGCGAGCTGGGTGCGAAGCGCCTTCAGGTCGTGCTGGGACATGCCGAGCCTGGCCAGGTCGAGCGCCCGCGATTCCTTCACGAGAATACGGATGACGGCGGCTTCGCCATGCAGGGTCGGCATGGTGGCGATGCGCAGGTCCGCCTCGGTGTTGACGATCTTCACGCGGGCGCGTCCGTCCTGGGGCAGACGCCGCTCGGCGATGTTGAGGCCGGCCAGAATCTTGATGCGCGAAACGATGGCCCGGGCCATGCGGCTCGGCAGGTTCTGGTAGGGGCGCAGGAAGCCGTCGACGCGCAGACGCACCCGGACGGCGTCGCGCGAGGGCTCGATGTGGATGTCGGTGGCGTTCAGGTCGATCGCCGCTTCCAGCATCGCGTCGACGGCCTGGACCACAGGGGCTCCGCGAGCGAGGTCGCGCAGGCGCTCGAGATTCTCGTCGCTGGTGGATTCGCCGTCAATCTCGCCTGCCTGCGCCGCGGCGGCCGCCGTCTGGTCCGCTTCGCTTGTCTGTTCGACATCGCGCTCGAACAGCATGGCGATGTCCTCGAAGGCGACGACATAGACCATCGGTGTCGCACCGAGCGCGAGGCTGACTGCGCGAATCGCGTCCTCGTTCGTCGGATCGGCAACGGCGAGGGCGGTATGGCCGTCCTTCTCGAAGGGATAGACCCAGGCATCGCGCAGGAACCGGCGCGAAAGCCCTTTCATCCCGTGCTGCTTGCCGGTCACCGATTCGGTGCGTCCGCGCGGTAGTCCGTGGAACGCGGAGATCGCGTCGGCAAGATCGGTTCCGGTCAGGATTCCGGCTTCCCAAAGCTGTGCATAACTGCCGCGTTCAGACGCATCCAGCTTGGAAAGTGCGGCCCAATCGACACGCTCGGAAAACTCCTGCGCGTTCTTGAGGAACGCGGTGAAGGTTCCGTCGACATCGAGAACTTCGTTCGCTATCATCGAATTTGGACAGGGACCGGTCGGCGCGGCGTTTCCGCTATGCTCTACAAATAGATGGCGTAGGGGGCTGTTGCAACCGAGCCACGGCGGTAAGAAGCAAGGACGCAACAGTCAAACGACGGGGGCCAACGACTACTCGTGGCGGGCGCATGACCCGCTGGCGGGTCGGCTGAATCCAACGGGGTTTTCGTTAGTATCATGTCTGCGATGCGGGAGGTTCTCTTCTGATAGGACCTCCGCGTTCGAGGGTATATCTGTCTGCGTATCGGCTTCGCGATTCGTTCCGCGTGAGCGAGCCGCGTGATCGAGGCAGCCGCGTTTGTTCGTACAGGCCGGTCCGACCGGCGGGTAGCTGTCCTCAGGTGAGGAGGTAACCGAGGCGTCTATGCACCTGAGGTTAGTGTTTCGTCTCACACTGCTGTTGCTGGTCGGGTTGTCTGTCGTCTCCTGCCAGACAACGGAAGACCTCCTGTCCGTGCGCGGGTCGGGCAACCGCCTGTTCGGTTCCGTTCTCAACGCGGACCTGACGGCGCGGCAGGCTGATCCCGGCGCGGCCAACGCTCAGGGAATCCAGCGGGTCGATGGCGGCGAGCCGGTCATCTATCCGGCGGACGGAGCCGGGGCGACGGGCGGGCCGTTTGTGCCGGCCACGGCCGGAGACGGCGGCGGCAGCTACCGGCTGAACTTCGAAAACGCCCAGATCGGCGATGTCGTGCGGGCGATCCTCGGCGACTCGCTTGGCCTGAACTATGTCATCGACCCGAACGTGAATGGCCGCGTCACGCTCGTTTCGGCGCGGCCGGTGGCGCGGGACGAACTGCTTCCGACGCTCGAGGCGATCCTGCGGATGAACCAGGCCGCGCTGATCACCGAAGGCGCCGTCTACCGGGTCGTCGTCGATGCCGATGCCGGCAATCTCCGCGCACGCATGAACAATTCCGGCCACCAGGCCGGATTCGGCCTCACGGTGCTGCCGTTGAGATACGTGTCGGCGAATACGATGATGGGGCTCATCGACGGCTTCGCCACCAAGCCCGAGACGATCCGGGTCGACGCCACGCGCAATCTCCTGCTGATTTCCGGCTCGGCGCCGGAACGACGGACCGCGGTCGAAACCGTGATGACCTTCGATACCGACTGGATGGCGGACCAGTCGGTCGGCATCTTCCCGACCCGGGACGTGCGGCCGGAAACGATGATTCCGGAGCTCGAGCGCCTTTTCGAAACGCAGGAAGGCCGGGCTGGCGCCGATCTTATACAGTTCGTGCCGATGTCCCGCATGAAGGCGGTACTCGTCGTCTCCAAGCGCGACGACCTGATACGCCGGGCGGGGACATGGATCTCGCGGCTCGACCGGACGAACCCGGCGGCCGAGACGACGGTCAACGTCTATCGCGTCAAATATCGCGACGCCAAACTGCTCGTGCAGATCCTCAGCGGCATCTTCGGCGGCTCGACCGTCGGCGGCAGCGGCGCGGAAGAGCCCTCCGCAGCGGATCAGATCATGCCGGGGTCGAGCGTCTTCACGTCGAGCGCTGACGGTGCCGAGCCCGGTATCGATGCGGCCGACGACGGGGCGGACGCGGAAGGCGCGGCGTCGGGAACCGGCACGACCTTCGATTTCGCACGGTCGCCGGCACCGGGCAGCGGCGGGGGAACCGACCTGTTCGCCGGCCAGACCTCGGGCGCGGGCGGCGAGGGGCCGCGCTTCAGCGCCGATACCGCCAACAATTCGATCGTCATCTACGCCGACGGCGATACCTATCTGAAGATCCTCGCGGCCTTGCGCCAGATCGACGTGCCGCCGCTGCAGGTCGCCGTCAACGTGGTGATCGCAGAGATCCGGCTGAACGATCAGCTGAAGTTCGGCGTGCAGTATTTCATCAAGAGCGGGGACGTCGGGCTCAAGGACGATGTCGGCTCGATCGGCCTGTTCAACACCGTCGCCAATTCGATCAACCGCGAGCTGCCTGGCTTCAACTTCGTGATCGGGTCGGAGCAGAGCCCCGACGTCATCATCTCGGCCTTCGACAAGATCACAGACGTGTCGGTGCTGTCGTCACCGTCGCTGGTGGTCATGGAGAACGAGACCGCTGCGCTGCAGGTCGGCGAGGAAGTGGCCGTTTCCACGCGCCAGGCGCAATCGGTGATCAATCCGGACTCGCCGACCGTGAACGAGATCGAATATCGCGATACCGGCATCATCCTGAAGGTGACGCCGCGGATCGCCGAGAACGGCATCATCTCGATGCAGATCCAGCAGGAGATCTCCGACATCGCGTCCGGCGCCTCGACTCTCACGCCGACCTTCACAAAACGCCGCATTTCCAGCTCGGTTTCGGTCGCGAGCGGCCAGACGGTGCTGCTCGGCGGGCTCATCGCCGAAGGATCGGACAACAACCGGACCGGTATTCCCGTCCTGCACCGCCTGAAAGGCGTCGGCGACCTTTTCGGCACCACGGACAATTCCGCCAGGCGCAACGAGCTGATCGTGCTGATCCGGCCGACCGTGATCCGGCAGGGGCAGGACGCCCAGCAGGTCGCGGAGGAACTCAGGGCGCGGATGTGGAACATGCAACGCAACGCGACGGGGCAGCAGTGACGCTGTCGCCGTCATCGCGGCGACACCTGATCGCGGCGGCAGGCGGTGCCGCTCTCGGAGCGGTCGCGGCGCTGGCGCTGGTCGACGGGGCCGCACGGCCCGACCTGATTTCGGCCTCGGCGGTATTGGGCGCGGCAATGGCGGCGATCGCGCTGGAGGACGCGCTGCGGCTGCGGGTGCCCGATCCGTGGGTTTACGGGGCGCTGGTCACCGGGATCGTCTGGAGCATCTCGATGCGGCTGCGCTCCGGTGACGGACTTGTGGCCGCGGGCGGCGCGGTTCTGATCGCCGTCGCGGTGTGCGGCGGTGCGTTTCTGGCGGTGCGGGAGGCGTTCTACCGGCTGCGCGGGGTCGACGGGCTCGGCTTCGGTGACGTCAAGCTGGCGGCGGCCGGCGGGGCCTGGCTCGGCTGGGAAGGCTTTGCCTTCGCCGTCCTCGTGGCCGCGGCCGGCGCGCTTGCCTTCGTGGTCACGCGGGTCGGGCGCGGCCGGGGATGGAATGCGGACCAGCGCCTTGCGTTCGGCGCCTTCCTGGCGCCGGCGATGTGGGCGACCTGGCTCGTGTTGCAGGGCGCTGGGGACGCGTGACGGGGTTCGGAGCCGGACAGATGATCGGGCATTGGTTTCACGGAACGGCAAAACGGGGCGCGGACAGGGGCCTGCGGAAGGCTTTTCTGGCCGTTTTCTGCCTGCTGGCCGTAAGTGTGCCGGCGGTCGCCACGTCGGTCGAGAGTGGGGTTGCGGCCTATGAGCGGGGCGACTATTTCCGCGCGGTGCAGCAGTGGCGCCCGCTGGCCGAGCGGGGCGATCCGAAGGCGCAGACCGCGCTCGGGCTCGCCTACTACCATGGGCAGGGCGTGCCGCAAGACTACGGCGAGGCGGTCGTGTGGTACCGCCGTGCGGCGGAACAGGGCTATGCCTATGCCCAGGGCTTGCTCGGGTATCTCTATTTCCAAGGCCAGGGCGTCCACCAGGACTACATGGACGCCTATTTTTGGCTGAACCTCGCCGCAGCGGGGCTGCCGCCCGGACGCGAGCGCGAGCTCGCCATCACGCGGCGCGGTTACGTACAGACGCAGCTGAGCCCGAACGAACTGCACACGGTCCAGGAGCGCGCGGCCGAATGGCGGCCGGCGCCGGCCGTTCCCGAGGACGTGCAATAGAATTTTCAGCCCCGGTTGGGTAAGACTGCCGCTATAGACCCGGTAGCGGAGAACCGAAGTTGGCGCGTTCTTTTGTCGAAACCGCGCAGAGGGCTTCAAATCGCGGCAGGACCGGAGTTGGTCCGGCCTTCGCGGCCATCGCGGCGCTTTTCGCTGCATTCGCGACGACAACGGGTGTCTCGGCCGAACCTCGCATCTATCTCGGCGACGACCACAACGGACTCGTCGAGGCAGATCCCGGTCTGCTTCTGATTAGGGCCCGAAGCCGCGCCGAAATGCGGGTCATCGTCGAATTGCGCACCGATTTCGTCCCGGAGGGCAAGCTGTCGCTGTTCGGGGCCGCCAACCAGCGGACCGCGATCGACGGCCTGCAACAGAGGGTGCTGGGCCGGTTGGCGGGCGCGCGAAACGTGAAGCGCTTCCAGTCGGTTCCGCTGATGGCGATGACGGTCAATGCCGGTCGCCTCCAGACCCTGATCGACAATCGGGACGTCGCTGCGATCTTCGAGGACGTTCCGGTTCCGCCGGCGCTCGACGCCAGCGTGCCGCTGATCCGGGCCGACGTCGCGGCCGGGATCAGGCGGGTCAATGGCGGCAAGGGGTGGTCTGTCGTCGTGCTCGATACCGGTGTGCAGCGCAAACACAGAGCGTTCCGACGGAAAATCGTGTCGGAAGCCTGCTTCTCGACCACCAATGCCGACTCGAAGTCGCTTTGCCCCGGTGGCGCGCAATCCTCCACGGCCAAGGGGGCGGGCGACACCTGCCGGCGATCGATCGACGGATGCGGGCACGGCACCCATGTCGCGGGGATCGCCGTTGGCAATCCGAAGGGCGCGGATGCGATATACGCAGGCGTGGCGCCCAAGGCCTCGCTGATCCCGATACAGGTGTTCAGCCGGTTCTCCGGGGCAGCCTGCGCCGGGTCAAGCCCCTGCGTCCTGAGTTATATCAGCGATCAGCTGGCGGCCCTGGAGCATGTGAACACGCTCGCCAGCAGACGGAAGATTGCCGCGGTGAACATGAGCCTGGGTGGCGGATTGCGTCGCAAGGCCTGCAGCAAGCACCCGCTGACGCCGATCATCCGGACGCTGCGATCCAAGCGCATCGCCGTGGTGATCGCCGCCGGCAACGCCGCCGCCGACGGGCGGGTCGGTGCGCCAGGCTGTATTCCGGCCGCCATAACGGTGGCCAGCACGACGAAGACGGACGACGTGTCGTCGTTCTCGAATTTCTCCAGGCTGGTCGATGTCGCCGCGCCGGGCAGCGATATCTGGTCAACGGTCCCGGGCAACCGGTTTGCCGTTCTCAGCGGCACATCCATGGCAACGCCGCATGTGGCCGGCGCCTGGGCCTTGTTGCGGCATCGTTTCCCCAAGGCTTCGGTCCGGAAAGTACGGCGTGCCTTGCGGTGTTCGAGGACGCAGGTGACGCGCAACGGCGTCGCCGTTCCGCGCATCGATGTCTACACTGCGTTCCTGGCGCTGAAGAACCGTCGCTGCACCTTGTAGGGATCGGCGCAGGGGGCGGCGCGATACGACGAATGCGGAACCAGTCATGAGATGGTTTTACAACGCGGTTTCAACCTCGCGGCGGCTTTGCGCCGCGGCGGCGGTCGCTGTGGGCCTCGCGCTGGGGGCGGGCGGACACGCCGCATCGGCCGGGCCCGCGCTCGTGTTCGACGCCGATACCGGCGAGATCCTGCACGCGCATATGGCGACGACGAAATGGTATCCGGCGTCGCTGACGAAAATGATGGCCGCCTACGTGACCTTCGCGGCGATCGAGACGGGCCGGATCGGGCTCGATACGCCGGTCGCCATCGGCGAGGGCGATCCGGCCTTGGGCCTGAAACTTCCGCCCGGCACCACGTTCACCGTCGAAGAGACACTGCCGCTGGTGCTGGCCGCCTCGCTCAAGTTCGCAACGGAAGCACTCGGCCGGACGGTTGCCGGCTCCGTCGATGCCTTCGTCGCCGACATGAACGCGTCGGCGCGGCGTCTGGGCATGAACGATACCCAGTATGTCAACTCCCACGGTTTTCACGCCGCGGGCCATGTGACCACGGCGCGCGACATGGCGGTGCTGACCCGGGCGCTGATCCGGGACTTTCCGCAATACCAGCGTTTCTTCGAGATCCGCTCGGTCGCCATTGCCGGGCAGCAGCGGCGCAACCATAACGACCTGCTCGGCCGGTTTCCCGGCGCGGACGGCATGAAGTCGGGCTATGTCTGCGAGTCCGGCTACAATCTGGTCGGCACGGCGACACGCGAGGGCAGGCGGCTCGGCACGATCGTGCTGGGTGCCTTCTCGGCAGCCGAGCGCGAGGCCGTGGCCGAGCGAATGCTGAAGGCGGGCTTTGCCGCCAAGCCCGGTGCGCCGGGCCTCACGATCGATACATTGCCGCCGTCGCAGGACGGTCCTATCGATATGCGTCCTTTTGTCTGCGGCAAGACAAAGCCGCCCGCAGCGCTCGTCGGCTTCGGAACGATGGCGCCCCTGCCGCGGCCGAAACCCTGAATCGGCCGCGATCCGCCGACAGCCGGGACCTCACGCCTTGGTGTGTCCGGCGGGCGGGAGATTTATCAGCAGGGTCGCCTCCCAGCGGCCGGAGCGGACGGCCTCGCCGATCAGGACCGTGATGACGTCGCGCACCGCTTCCAGGGCATAGGTCGGCGGGCGCTCGGTCAGTTCGCAGACATAAAGCGTTCGCGACAGTTCCGGTTCGACGATCGGGCGGACATGCAGGTCGCCGCTTTCGATCTGTTCCTTCATGAACAGCCGGGTGCCGATGGTGCAGCCGAGACCGGCGAGCAGCGAGCCGCCGATTGCCTGCACCGAGTTCATCTGCAGGATGGCCCTGGCCTCGATTTTCTTCAGGAGCGCTACGTCGTTCATGATCGCGCGGGCCGACACGCCCTGCCGCAGGAAGATGATCGGAAGATCCAGCAACTCGCTGAAGCGGATCGGGTCATCGGTATCGCCGATGATCTCGCGTTTGCCCACGCAGACCATGCGTTCATCGAGAACCGCCTGCGTCTTGAGCCGCGGGTCGGTAGGCGGATTGTAGAGTAGCGCCAGCTCTACCTCGGACATCATCAGGTGCATCAGGGTCGAGCCCGACAGGCTTTCGGTCAGCGACAGCTTCACCTTCGGGTAGCGCTCCAGAACCGTGCGGGCGAGGTCGACCCCGATCGCCTTGACTGCCGAGAACGCCATGCCGACCGACACCTCGCCGGCGATCTCGCCGCCGGCGTCGATCACGTCCTGCTCGGCCGACGCCATCGCCTTCAGGATCAGCTTGGCGTGCGCGTAGAGGCGTTCGCCCGCCGCGGTCGGCTGCATGCCGCGTGGCTTGCGCACGAACAGGGGCACCGAGAGGTCGTGCTCCAGATTGGCGAGGTGATGGCTGAGCGCCGAGACGGCGACGCGTTCGCGCTCGGCGGCGCGGGTCAGCGTCCCCTGTTCGAAAATGGCGGCGAAGTAGCGGAGTTGCCGGCTGTCCATGGCGCGTCAAAGGGTTTCTAAAATTTCGAAAGCTGCTTTTGAAACATTATGATTTTGTGATTTAGCCGGCAACGATAACCTGCCAGCCAACGACAATCGCAGGGAGGCGATCCATGGACCGGCCGTTCCGGCCGCTCGACGGCGTCCGCGTCGTGGAGATGAGTCATATGATCATGGGCCCGTCCTGCGGGTTGTTCCTGGCGTTCCTCGGGGCCGAGGTGATCAAGGTCGAGCCGCCCGGCGGCGACAAGACCCGCGATCTCGGCGGCATGGGTGCGGCCTTCTTCCCGCTCGCCAACCGCGGCAAGAAGTCGGTGCAGCTCGACCTGAAATCGGAAAGCGGGCGGGATGCCCTGCACAGGCTGCTCGAGACGGCGGACGTGTTCGTCGAGAATTTCCGCGATTCCTCGTTGCGCGCCATGGGCGCGGACCTCGACGCGCTGCACCAGCGATACCCGAGGCTGATCGTCGCCTCGCACAAGGGCTTCCTGCACGGGCCCTACCAGAACCGCACGGCGATGGACGAGGTGGTGCAGATGATGACGGGGCTGGCCTACATGACCGGCCCGTCAGGCCGCCCGCTGCGTGTCGGCTCCTCGGCCAACGACATCATGGCTGGCCTGTTTGGCGCTCTCGCCGTGCTGGGCGCGCTGATGGAGCGCGACAAGACCGGTGAAGGTCGTCACGTGCGTATCGGTCTGTTCGAGAACTGCCTCGTGCTCGTCGCGCAGCATATGATCCAGTACGAGCTGGAAGGCCGCAATCCGCCGCCGATGCCGGAGCGGGATTTCTCCTGGCCTGTCTACGATATCTTCGAGACGGCCGACGGCCGGCAGATGTTCGTCGGCGCCGTAACCGAGGGGCATTGGCACGCCCTGTGCGATCTGCTCGGCCTCGACGACCTCATTTCCGACGCGCGGCTCCGGACCCGCATGGACCAGATCAACGCGCGGGACTGGACGCTGCCGCGCATTGCCGCCGCGCTCGCCGAGCGGACCTCCGAAGAGCTCGCGAAGGCGTTCGAGCCGCTGGGCATTCCGTTCTCGCCGATCGCCAGGCCCTGCGACATGTACGAGGATCCGCACGTGATGCGGCCCGGTGGCCTCGTCGCCTCGAAGCTTCCGGACGGCAGGCACTTCCGTGCGCCGTCGCTGCCTATCGAGGTAGACGGTGTGATGTTCGACAATGGCGGCGACGTGCCGAGTATCGGGCAGGATACCGCCGCCGTCCTCGGTGCTCTCGGTCTCGACGCGGCGGAGATCGCCGCCGCGCGTGGCGCGAGCGCCAAGGAGAGGGCCGGGACATGAACAGGGCCGCCGCGCTGTATCCCAATGACACGGTGACCCTGCGCGAGGTGGGGCTGCGCGACGGCCTGCAACTGGTGAAGACGTGGCCTTCGACGGTGGCCAAGCATGACTGGATCGCCCGCGAATACGCCGCGGGCGTGCGCCGCTTCGAGGTCGGTTCGTTCCTGCCGGCCGCCCGCTTTCCCCAGTTCGCGGACGTGCGCGCGCTGATCGAGCAGATCGGCGGGCTCGACGGTGCGAGTTCGGCCGCGCTTGCGTTGAACGAGCGCGGCGCATCGGACGCGCTGGAGACCCCGCTTGATGAGATCGTCTGCGTCGTCTCGGCGACCGAGGAGCACAGCCAGGCCAACGCCCGGCGCTCGCGTGCCGACGCGGTCGAGCTGATCCGCACGGTCGTGCGTATGCGCGATGAGTCCTCGAACACGCCGATCGTCAACGCCGGCATTTCGATGGCCTTCGGCTGCTCGATCGCCGGCGCGGTCGACCCGGCCGAGGTCCTGCGTCTTGCCGAGGCCTGCCTCGAAGCCGGCGCCGACATCGTCGGCATCGCCGATACGGTCGGCTACGCGGGACCGAAGCAGGTCGGCGATCTTTCCGCGGCGATGGCGGCGTTGTGCGGTGGACGGGCGTTCATCGTGCATCTGCACGACACGCGCGGGATGGGGATCGCCAACGCCTCCGCCGCGCTCGATGCCGGTGCCCGTGTTCTCGACGGCTCGCTCGGCGGGCTCGGCGGCTGCCCGTTCGCCCCCGGCGCGACTGGCAATGTCGTTTTCGAGGATCTGGTCTACCTCTGCGAGACGAAAGGCATGCGTACCGGCATCGATATCGAACGGCTGACGGCGGTGCGCGAGATCCTGCAATCCGAGATGCCGGGCGAACACCTTTACGGTTCGCTAGCGCGCGCCGGGCCGCCGCCAAATCTCGCATGGCGGCCGTGACCGCAGGACTGTTCTTGGACGTACGGCAATGACCACTCCCAGGGAGGAAACAATGGGAAAAACAACAACCCTCGTCGCCACGCTGGCGATCATGGCTTCGTCGGCGACGCTCGCCGAGGCGGCCACCGAAATGCGCTGCAGCCACCAGCTGCCGCCGGCGCACCATATTGCCAAGGTGATCGACCGCTGGGCCGAGGAAGTCGAGAAGCAGTCGGACGGCGAGATCGACGTTCAGATCTTCGGCGCCGACAGCCTCGTCGGCGCGAAGGAGAACATCGTCTCGGTCGCAAAGGGCGATATCGAGTGCGCCTTCTCGGTGAATTTCCAGTGGGGGAAGACCCTGCCGATCATGAACGTGACGCTGGCCCCGTTCGCGTTCGGCGATATCGAGGTCTGGAAGAAATGGCCGGACTCCGAAGCCGCCGCGTTCCTGAGCGAGAAGCTGCTCGACAAGGGCGTCCGGAACGTCGTCTGGCTGTTCACCACCAATACGTCGACCTTCACCCATAACGGCTCGTTCCTGGTCAAGCCGGAGGACTTCAACGGGATCAAGATCCGCGGCTTGACGCCGACCTTCGACGGCTCGCTTGCCGCGATGGGGGCCGCGCCGGCCTCCATGCCCGGCTCCGAGGTCTACCAGGCGCTCGCCACCGGCGTCATCGACGCGGGGCTGACCGATGCGGCCGCCGCCGTGTCGCGCAAGTACTACGAGGTGCAGGATCACTTCACGGTGCTGCCGGTCATCAGCGTCTATTTCCACGGCTACGTGAATCCGGCTTGGTATGACGGCCTGTCCGACACGGCGAAGGCCGCGCTGGCGAAGGCCGGTACCGAAGCCGCGAACTGGGCGATCGAGGCCTCGGAGGAAGCCGGCGCCGCCGCGCCCGGCCAGCTCGAGGAAAAGGGCGTCAAGGTGCACATCAACTCGGCCGAGGAGAACGCCGCGCTGGAGGCGGCGATGCGGCCGGCCTTCGACGAGAAGTTCCTCTCCGACAGCCCGGACAGCAAGGCGCTGATCGAACTGGTCGGCAAGCTGTGAGGCGCAGCTTGCTATGAGCTTCATGACCGAAGGGGGGGAGGCGGCTGACGCCTCCCATCCACTCAGCCGCGTGGTCTACGCGCTGGCACGGCTGTGCGGGTTCCTGAGCGCGCTTCTGATCCTGGTCATGCTCGCGGTCGTCATCTATGCGATCACGTACCGCTATCTGCTCAATTCCCCGATCCTCGGCGGCGACGAGCTGCTGGGCTACTTGCTGGTGGCCGCGATCATGCTGGGGGCGGCCGAGGCGCTGCGCCGCGGCGACCACATTTCGATTGATCTGCTCGTCGACCGGGCGGGGCCCCGCGTCGCCCGAGGTCTCAGGCTCTGGGGCGATCTCGCGGTCCTCGTCTTCTCGATCGTCCTCGGGTGGAGTGCCTGGCGCTCCGTTACCTTCGCTTACGATTTCGGGTCCTATTCCCCCGGATATCTCGAAATCGCGATGTGGATCCCGAAGTCGCCGATCCTGATCGGCTCGGTCCTGCTGGCGACCACGGCGCTCGCACGGATACTCAACGCCGTCCCGGGACCTGGCGTGGGACCTGGCGTGGGTCCGGGCGCGGGTCCGGGCGCGGGAACCGGCCGGCAATGACGATCGTCCTCGTCTTCGGCGGCCTGCTCCTGCTGCTCCTATCGGGCATGCCGATCTTCGCCGCGCTCGGCCTGACCGGGATCGCGGTCCTCGGCATCGCCGAGGGCAAGGTCTCGGGCGTCGCCGATACGGTGTTCTCCCATTTCGACAATTCCATCCTGACCACGATCCCGCTGTTCGTCTTTATGGCGCAGGTGATGATCCGGGCAAAGGTGATCGACGACCTCTACGACATGGCGCACACGGTGATCGGCCATGTGCGCGGCGGCCTGGGGGTCGCCACCGTCGCCTCCTGCACGATCTTCGCCGCCATCTCCGGGTCCTCCGTTGCGACCGCACTCAGCATCGGCTCGAGCGCGATCCCGCAGATGAAGCGGTTCGGCTATCCGGAGCGCGACGCGCTTGGCGTGATCGCCGCCGGCGGCACCCTCGGCATCCTGATCCCGCCGTCGGGGCCGATGATCCTGTATGCGATCGTCTCCGAAGTCTCGATCGGAGCCCTGTTTCTCGCCGGCCTGGTGCCCGGCCTGATCATGGCGGCGGTCTTCGCGCTCTATTGCGTCGCCAGCGCAAAACCGGCCAAGGGCATCGAAACGCCGGACTGGGCCGGCTGGTCCAGGGCGATCGGTGCGATCCGCCGCTCGATCTGGGCGGTGCTCGCGCCGCCGATCATCATGGGCGGCATATTCTTCGGCGTCTTCACCGCCTCCGAGGCGGCCGCCGCCGGGTCGCTGTACGCGCTTGTCGTGGCCGTCCTCGTCTATCGCAATTTCGGCGTCCGCGATCTCTACGTCTGCGCCTATCAGACCATGCGCACGTCGCTGATGGTCTTCATGATCATCGCGGGTGCGGGCATCTTCGGACACGCGATCACCATCATCCGCCTGCCGGTCGGCGTCACCGAGGCGGTCACGCATTTCGGCCTGGGGCCGCTCGGCTTCATCGCCGTCATCATGGTGCTGATCTTCGTGATGGGGATGTTCCTGGAGACGATATCAATCATCCTGATCACGACGCCGATCCTGCTGCCGACCATGGCGCAGCTCGGGATCGACCCGGTGTGGTACGGCGTTCTGCTGATGCTCAACCTGGAACTGGCGCTGATCACGCCGCCGGTCGGAATGAACCTGTTCGTGATCAAGGGCATCACCGACGCGCCGTTGTCGGAGGTGGTGCGCGGCGCGCTGCCCTTCGTTCTGCTGCTGATCGCGGGGCTGCTGCTGCTGATCGCCGCGCCGGGCCTTGCGACATGGCTCCCCTACAGCGCGGGATTTGGCCGCTAGGGCAGGGCGAAGCGGGATTGCCCGGGCGAGGAACGTGGTCGCGTTCCACCTTTCTGCGGTCGGG
The DNA here is from genome assembly GCF_051390635.1 of Microbaculum mangrovi. Taxonomy (NCBI): domain Bacteria; kingdom Pseudomonadati; phylum Pseudomonadota; class Alphaproteobacteria; order Hyphomicrobiales; family Tepidamorphaceae; genus Microbaculum; species Microbaculum mangrovi. Next base: position 21,199 of record NZ_JBPODT010000001.1, on the reverse strand, counting down.
CAGGCAGTCCAGCGGATGGCACCGGCCGCGCACCTGTGCGTGATCGCGGCAGGGGTGCCCTTGCCGTCGCATGGCAGGACTTGGTAGGACTCGGGGCGAGGAAACGTCCCGGCCGCGATGGCCTAAGATCAACAAATGGTCAGCGTCACCTACGATCCGGCCCTGGTGATCGCTTCCGTGCTGGTAGCGATCATGGGGGCGTTCACCGGCCTGCGACTGACGAGCGGATTGCGGCACCTCGATCCCGCCGCCCGCCGCCCGCGCATCGCCGAAGCCGCGGTCGCGCTCGGCGGCAGCATATGGTCGATGCATTTCGTCGGCATGCTCGCGGTCAGCATTCCCCTGACGATCTCCTACAGCGCGCTGCCGACCCTCCTTTCCGCCCTGGTGGCGATCCTCGTCGTCGGTGTCGGGCTGATCGCGCTGCATTTCGGCGCAAGGACGCAGGATCGCATCCTGATCGCCGGCACGCTGACGGGGCTCGGCATCGTTTCCATGCACTATATCGGCATGACGGCGATCACCGGGAACTGCGTCATCGCCTACAAGCCGATCGGTCTCGTCCTGTCGACGGCGATCGGGATCGGCTCCTCGATTCTGGCGCTCGAGCTCGCCTATCGCCGGAGAACCTGGTTGATGACGGCGTGCGGCGCGGTGGTGCTGGGCCTCGCCATTTCCGCGATGCACTACGTGGCGATGATCTTCACCACGTTCGAAGCGACCGATACGGTCGTCTTCGTCGCCACCCCGATCCTATCGACGGGGACGCTGGCGATGATCGTCGCGCTCGCCTCCTTCGTCATCTGCGGCCTGTTCCTGCTGATGGCCATTCCGGTCGAGAACCAGGCGCGGCTGGCCATGCGGCCGGTCGGTGTTGCGATCGGTGTTCCAGGGGGCGTTCCCGGCGGCATTCCCAGGGGCGCGCCCGTCACCGTTGCCGGCGCCTCCGGGACGGTGAGTGTGCCGCCAAAGGCGGATTCGGCGCTGTCCAAGGCCTATGTCGCCGGCGGTCCGAACGAAAGGAAGCCCGATCCGGCTTTGTCCGGCCGAATTCCCTATGAGCGCGACAATACGATCCGGTTCCTGACCATCGAGCAGATCTCCGCCTTCCGTGCAGACGGCCACTATACGCGCGTCATCAACGGCTCTACCGAGTTTTTCTGCCCCTGGTCCATCTCCAGGGTCGAAAAAGCCATCGAAACGGCGCCGTTTATCCGGACCCATCGCAGTTACCTCGTGAATCTGCGTCATGTGGCGGGATTCAAGCGCGAGGGCGACAAGGCGTTCTGCTTCCTGATCGGCGATCGGGAGATCAGGATTCCGGTCAGCCGGTCGCGGATCTCGGATGTCCAGAAGGCGCTCGGCTTGCAGTAGCCGATCCAACCGGCCCCGCATTTCGTGCAGTCAGCGCGCATTTCGTGAAATTCACGCGCGTCCGGACAGTTTGATCTCGCAACGGTAGCGCCAGCCGGCCCATCGTTCCTCCCAATGTGCGGTCATCCAAGAAGCCGCATGAGGAGGAGACCATGATACCTGGAGCATTCGACTACCATCGTCCCTCGACGGTGGCAGAGGCGCTGTCGCTTCTCGCCGAGGCCGGAGAGGACGGGCGGGTGCTGGCCGGCGGCCACAGCCTGATCCCGATGATGAAGCTCAGGATGGCGCTGCCGGAAACCCTGATCGACCTGCGCCACATCGGTGAGTTGAAGGGCATCGACGAAGCCGACGGAACCCTTACCATCCGCGCCATGACCACACAGGCGGAGGTGATCGACTCCGGCCTGCTCGCCGAATATTGCCCGATCCTGCGCGAGACGGCGCTGCAGATCGCCGACCCGCAGATCCGCAACCTCGGCACCATCGGCGGCAACGTCGCCAACGGCGATCCCGGCAACGATATGCCGGCGCTGATGCAGGCGCTTGACGCGGTCTATGTGCTTGCCGGTCCGAACGGATCGCGCGAGGTCGCCGCCCGCGACTTCTACGAGGCGGCCTACTTCACGGCCCTAGATGCGGGCGAGATGCTGACGGCGATCAGGATTGAGGCGCCGCCGAAGGGTCACGGCTACGCCTACGAGAAACAGAAGCGCAAGATCGGGGACTACGCCACCGCCGCCGCGGCGGTGATCCTCACCATGTCGGGCGGCAAATGCGACAGCGCCTCGATCGCGCTGACCAATGTCGCCGACACGCCATTGTACGCCGAGGCGGCCGGGGCCGCGCTCGTCGGTACGGAACTGGATGCCGATGCGGTGAACGCCGCCGTCGCCGCCGCCGAATCCATCTGCCAGCCGGCCGAGGACGGCCGCGGCCCGGCGGATTTCCGCACCCGGATCGCAGGCCAGATGGTGCGCCGCGGCATCGCCCGCGCCGCCTCCCGCGCCCGCTGACACCATTCGAGAGACCGACATGAGCAAGATGCACGTCAAGATGACGGTCAACGGCAAGGCGGTAGAGGGCCTTGCCGAACCGCGCATGCTCCTCGTCCACTTCCTGCGCGAGGAGCTGAACCTCACCGGTCCGCATATCGGCTGCGACACCAGCCATTGCGGCGCCTGCACGGTGGACCTGGACGGCCAATCGGTGAAGGCCTGTACGATGTTCGTCGCCCAGGCGAACGGGGCTGACATCACCACGATCGAAGGCATCGCCGCGCCGGACGGGACCCTGCACGCGCTGCAGGAGGCCTTCCGCGAGCACCATGGCCTGCAATGCGGCTTCTGCACGCCGGGCATGATCACCCGGGCCTACCGGCTTCTGCAGGAAAACCCGAACCCGACCGAGGACGAGATCCGGATGGGCATCTCCGGCAATCTGTGCCGCTGCACCGGGTACCAGAACATCGTCAAAGCCATCAGCGCCGCGGCCGATGAGCTCGCCGGCGCGAGGGAGGCCGCGGAATGAACGACCAGACCCCGACAGCCGTCGAACGCGCCGAAAAGCTCCAGGGCCTCGGCTGCAAGCGCAAGCGCGTCGAGGACGCGCGGTTCACCCAGGGCAAGGGCCACTATGTCGACGACATCAAGCTGCCCGGCATGCTGTTCGGCGATTTCGTGCGCAGTCCCTATGGCCACGCCCGCATCAAGTCGATCAACAAGGACGCGGCGATGGCCGTGCCCGGCGTGGTCGCGGTGCTGACCGCCGACGACCTGAAGCCGCTGAACCTGCACTACATGCCCACGCTGGCCGGCGACGTGCAGGCGGTGCTGGCCGACGAGAAGGTCCTGTTCCAGGGCCAGGAAGTCGCCTTCGTCGTCGCCGAGAACCGCTATGTCGCCGCCGACGCGGTGGACCTCGTCGAGGTCGACTACGAGCAGCTTCCCGCCATCAACAACGCCTTCAAGGCGATGGACGAGAACGCTCCCCTCCTGCGCGAGGACATCAAGGACAAGATGGAGGGCGCGCACGGGCCGAGGAAGCACTACAACCACATCTTCAACTGGTCGGTCGGCGACAGGGAAGACACCCACAAGGCGATCGAGAGCGCCGACGTGGTGGCTGAGGAACTGATCACCTACCAGCGCGTCCACCCCTGTCCGCTCGAGACCTGCGGCTGCGTCGCCTCGATGGACAAGGTGAACGGCAAGCTGACCATCTGGGGCACCTTCCAGGCGCCGCACGCGGTGCGCACGGTCGCCTCGCTGATCACCAACATCCCCGAGCACAACATCCGCATCATCTCGCCCGATATCGGCGGAGGCTTCGGCAACAAGGTCGGCGTCTATCCCGGCTACATCTGCGCCGCCGTCGCTTCGATCGTCACCGGCGTGCCGATCAAGTGGGTCGAGGATCGCATGGAGAACCTCACGTCCACGGCGTTCGCCCGCGACTATCACATGAGCGGCAAGATCGCGGCGACGCGGGACGGGCGTATCACGGCGCTCGACTGCCACGTACTGGCCGATCACGGCGCGTTCGACGCCTGCGCCGATCCGACCAAGTTCCCGGCCGGGTTCTTCAATATCTGCACCGGGTCGTACGACATTCCGCTGGCACACGTGTCGGTCGACGGCGTCTACACCAACAAGGCGCCGGGCGGGGTCGCCTACCGCTGCTCGTTCCGGGTGACGGAGGCGTCCTACTTCATCGAGCGGATGATCGACATTCTGGCCCGAAAGCTGGACATGGACCCCGCCGAGATCCGGATGAAGAACTTCATCCGGAAGGACCAGTTCCCCTACACCTCGGCGCTCGGCTGGGAATACGATTCCGGCGACTACGAGACGGCGCTCGACAAGGCGATGAAGACCGTCGACTACGCCGGGCTGCGCGCCGAGCAGAAGGCGAACCGCGAGGCCTTCGATCGCGGCGAGACCCGCAAGCTGATGGGCATCGGTGTCGCCTTCTTCACCGAGATCGTCGGGGCCGGCCCGGTGAAGAACTGCGACATCCTGGGACTCGGCATGTTCGACTCCTGCGAAATCCGCATCCACCCGACGGGCAGCGCCATCGCCCGGCTGGGCACGATCAGCCAGGGGCAGGGCCACGCCACGACGTTCGCGCAGATCCTGGCGAGCGAGATCGGCATTCCCGCCGATCAGATCACCATCGAGGAGGGCGATACCGACACCGCGCCTTACGGTCTGGGCACCTACGGATCGCGCTCGACGCCGGTCGCCGGCGCGGCCACCGCGATGGCGGGGCGGAAAATCCGCGCCAAGGCGCAGATGATCGCCGCCTATCTGCTCGAGGTGCACGACGACGACCTCGAATGGGACATCGACCGCTTCCAGGTGAAGGGCAATCCCGAGCAGCACAAGACCATGGCCGAGATCGCGTTCGCCGCCTACAACCAGGCGATACCCGGTCTCGAGCCCGGTCTCGAGGCGGTCAGCTACTACGATCCGCCGAACATGACCTATCCATTCGGGGCCTATATCTGCGTCGTCGACGTCGACGTCGACACCGGCGTTACCGACGTCCGCCGCTTCTATGCGCTGGACGATTGCGGCACGCGGATCAACCCGATGATCATCGAGGGCCAGGTGCACGGCGGCCTCACCGAGTCGCTGGCGATCGCCATGGGCCAGGAGATCGCCTACGACGAGATCGGCAACGTCAAGGGCAGCAGCCTGCTCGATTTCTTCCTGCCGACCGCCGTCGAGACTCCCGCCTGGGAGACCGACTACACGGTGACGCCGTCGCCGCATCACCCGATCGGCGCCAAGGGCGTGGGCGAAAGCCCGAATGTCGGCGGGGTATCGGCCTTCTCGAACGCGGTCAACGATGCGTTCGCGCACAAGGGGCTGACGCATACCCAGATGCCGCATGATCACTGGCGGGTCTGGAAGACGGCGGAAAAGCTCGGCCTGAACGGCTGAACGACCGGGGCTAAGAGCGGTTCTTGCCAGATTGGACCGCTCTATGTCTGGGGAGGGTGCCGGGGGCCGGATCTCGTATTCGGTCTCCGGTATTCCCAAGTTAGGACCATGGAAACAGTCGCGGATCTCAAGCAACGCCTCGCCCAGGTTCACTATGTCGCCGACGACACGCTGGCGACGGCGCTGCAGCTCGCCCTGACGCTGAAGCGGCCGCTGCTGCTCGAGGGCGAGGCCGGCGTCGGCAAGACGGAGATCGCCAAGGCGCTTGCCGCGATCCTGGATACCCGGCTGATCCGGCTGCAGTGCTACGAAGGGCTGGACGCCAACGCGGCGATCTACGAGTGGAACTACCAGCGCCAGCTTCTGGCGATCAAGGCGAGCGAGCACGAGAAGATCGGTGCCGCCGAGATCGAGAAGCACATCTTTTCCGAAGACTATCTGCTGCGCCGGCCGCTTCTCGAATCGATCAGCCAGGACAAGCCGCCGGTGCTGCTGATCGACGAGATCGACCGGGCCGACGAGGAATTCGAGGCCTATCTCCTGGAAATCCTGTCGGATTTCCAGATTACCATTCCCGAGCTCGGCACCGTCGCGGCCAAGAGTGTTCCGTACGTCATTCTCACCTCGAACGGAACGCGCGAGCTCTCAGACGCGCTGAGGCGGCGCTGCCTCTACGCCTATGTCGAGTTCCCGGATCCCGAGCGGGAACTGGCGATCATCCTCTCGCATCTGCCCGACATCGAAGAGCGGCTCGCGGTGCAGGTCGCCCGTTTCGTGCGGGAACTGCGCAAGGAAGACCTGGAGAAAGCGCCCGGCATCGCCGAGACGCTCGACTGGGCCGCGGCGCTCACCGGACTCGGGCTCAAGACGCTCGACCAGGATCCCGACGCCGTCCAGTCGAGCCTGATCTGCCTTTTGAAGACGGAAGCCGACGCCAAGGCGGTGACCAGGGAGGTCACCGGCCGGCTCGTCGGCCACGCGGCATGACCGCGCCCGCACACGCGCCGATCGCCCGCCGGGTGGCCGGCTTCATAGACCATCTGCGGCTGAACGACTTCGCCGTCGGCCCCGCCGAGACGCAGGCCGCGCTGAAGCTCATCGACCGGATCGGGCCGCTTCAGGCGGCGCAGGTGCGCAACGGCCTGAAGATCCTGCTGACCGGCAGGCACGAGGAATGGGAGCGCTTCGACGACCTGTTCGAAGCCTACTGGTTTGCCCGCGGGCGCGAACGCGTGGCGGCTGGTACCAGCAGTCCGCACCAGCGCGCGGGCGCGACGAAACCGGCGATCTGGTCCGATCATCTGCCCGACAGCGCGGCAAGCGGCCTCGGTGAAGTGCGCGGGAGAGGGGACACCGAACAGGACGCCGCGGGCGAGGCAGCGGGCCGCATCGTCGCCTCGCGGCAGACCGCGGTGCGCAAGGCGGATCTTCGCCACGTCGCCGACCGCGACGAGATCGCCGAGGCCGAGCGGCTCGCCTACAGGCTGGCCGCGGCCATGCGCTACCGCCTGTCGCGACGCTTCTCGGTTGCGGCGAAGGGGCCGAAGCTGGACCTGCGCCGCACCATTCGCGCCAATATCGGCCATGGCGGCGAGCCCGTCACGCTGGTCCGGCGGGCCCGTCCGGACCGTCCGGTGCGCATCGTCGTGCTACTCGACGTGTCGGGCTCGATGAAGCTGTACAGCCGCTTCTTCCTGCAGTTCGTCAAGGGGCTAGTGTGCGAGTGGATCGACGCCGACGCCTATCTGTTCCACACGCGGCTGATCCGGGTCACCGATGCGCTGAAAGACAAGGACACCGTCAAGGCGGTGACCCGGCTGGCGCTGATGGCCGAGGGCTTCGGCGGCGGCACGAGGCTCGGCGAGTGCCTGAAGGTCTTCAACGATCGCTATGCCAAGCGCGCGCTCAATTCGCGTACGGTCTTCATGGTATTGAGCGACGGCTACGACACCGGCACGCCGGATACGCTGGTCGCCGAGCTGAAGCGGCTGAAGAAGCGGGTGCGCCGCATCGTCTGGCTCAATCCGATGCTGGGCTGGCGCGACTACGAGCCGGTGACGCGGGCGATGGCTGCGGTGCTGCCGCTGATCGACCACTTCGCCGCCGCGAACACATTGGAGTCCCTGGCCGGGATCGAGGACGATCTTGCCAGGATATGAGGTGATGCCCCGATCGGAGGCAATGCGATGAGCAAGATGGCATCGGACACGCTCGACCTGATGGATCGCCTGCGCCAGTCGGGCGAGGACTTTTGCGTCGCGACGGTGATCCGCACCGCCGCGGCGACCTCGGCGAAAGCCGGCGCCAAGGCCGTGGTGACGCGAGACGGCGCGGTGCACGGCTTCATCGGCGGCGGCTGCGTCACCGGCGCCGTAAAGCGCGTCGGCCTCGAGGCGCTGGCCGACGGCAAGCCGCGCATGATCCGCGTCAAGCCGAAGGAGGACGTCGTCGAGCCCGTCGACGTGGACGGAGTGGAACTGCACACCTCCAGCTGTCCGAGCGGCGGCACCGTCGACATCTTCTTCGAGCCGATGCGGCAGGCCGCCCGCCTGGTGGTCTGCGGGGCGTCGCCGGTGGCCACGACGCTCGCCACGATCGCCGTCGCCATGGGTTACCGCACCATCGTCGCGGCCCGCGAGGAAGACCTAGACCGGTTTTCCGGCATTGACGAAACGCGCGCCGACTTCGATTTGGGCACCCTCGACCTCGGCGATCGCGATGCGGTGGTCGTCGCGACCCAGGGCAAGCGCGACCGCGAGGCGCTCAAGGCGGCGCTGTCGTCCGGCGCGGGCTATGTCGGCATAGTCGGCAGCAGACGGAAGATCGCCAAGCTTCTCGACCAGGTGGGCCCGGAGGCGTCCGCTGCCGCCAAGGCCGCCTTGCACGGGCCCGCCGGCCTCGACATCGGCGCCATCGAGCCTGAGGAGATCGCCCTGTCGATCCTGGGAGAAATCGTCAAGGTTCGCCGCCAGGCCGCCCGCGCGCGGCCGTCTGAATTGGCGGGCGGCGAGGCGGTCTGAATAGCGTTCGGTCGAGCAACCGGCCGTTCAACGGCGTCGTGATCTATTCGTCCGGGAAAACCTGTTTCCAGTCGTCCTTCATGCTGATCAGGTGCCAGCCCGCCTTCGGAGCGGCGTCCATCGCCTTGTCTAGCTTGCCGACATGGGAGTCGCGGTCGTAGGCGAACTCGCGCGCGGCATCGTCGTGATGAACGATCATGCCGAGCGTCTTTGCGGGCCCGGTTGTTGTCCATTCCAGCATCTGGAAATCGCCGTCCGAATTGCCGAACGCGGCGATCGGGCGCTTGCCGATATGGCTCTGGATGCCGACCGGCTTGCCCGGCCCGTCGTCGATGAAGTTGAGCTCGCCCAGCCGCATGATCACGGGCCCCTTGTCGGTCACCTCGTATTTCATCTTGATCGAGGATCCGACGACGTTCGGGGGCGCGATACCGTAGGTCGTGTCAGTCCACGGCCGCATGAACTCGATGCCGCCGCCCGAGACGATGAAGACATCGAAGTCATTGGCCTTGAGATAATCGATGACCTCGAGCATCGGCTGGTAGATCATCGCCTTGCTCAGCATGCCGGTCTCAGGGTTTTTCGCGGTGGTGATCCAGTCGAGAACGATCTTCTCGAAGTCCTCGGTGGTCATGCCGGCGTGGGTCGCGGCGATGATCTCGGCGACGCCCTTCTTGCCGGATGCGGCGACGCCCTTCATGTCGCCGGCGAGCACCGACTTGAAGGGTTCCTTGTCCTTCCATTCCGGATGGTCGGGCGCCATCGCCTTCACCCGGTCCAGCGCGAAGGCGAGCTGAACGTATATCGGCTGCTCGCTCCACAGCGTGCCGTCATTGTCGAAGGTGGCGATGCGGTCGTCGGGGGCGACGTAGTCCGACCCGCCCTCCGCCGTCACCGCGGCGACGAAGTCGACGATCGCCTGCTTTGCCGCACCTTCGTTCCACGAGGGAAGGGGATCGGTCTGGGCCTGCGCAGCGGCCGCAAGGGAAAGTGCGGCGAGCGCCCCCGCCGCGATAATCGAAACGAATGATCGTCTGAGCATAGGACTGCCTCTTGCGCCGTGGTGGCTGGACTTGGGCGGTTCGCCCCGTCGCAAGACCGGGCGAACCGCATTGGTGTCAGGTCAGTTGCCGGTCCGGTTCTGCATGGCCTTTTCGACCTGAGCCTTGACAGCGGACAGATTGAAACTCGCGCCCGGCTGCATCGGCGGATAGTCTACCGCCGACTTTGCCAGCGTCGCGACCTCCTGCTGGACGAAGACAAAGCGCCAGAACTCGAATGCCCACCAGTTCGCGGCGAACAGCGAGTCGCCGATATTCATCTTCTCGAACGGATCGAGCCGCAGGTTGTAGATTCCCGGCCAATCGAGATGCACCTTCGGGCCGAACCAGCCGTCGGGCTGATCGATGAAGACGTACTTGAAATCGCCGATCCGGGCCGAGGCCAGGGTGGACTCGGTGAAGTACCAGACCTCGTTGCGCGCGGACTCGGCCCCCTTGGTCAACATGTCGAGCTGGTTGTAGCCGTCCAGATGAACCTTGTACTCCGTGCCGTTGAGCGTCTTGCCCTTCTTCAGGTCGGCGGCGATGTCGCCGTCATAGCCCGCGGCGGCGACGAAGGTCGGGAACCAGTCGAGCCCGGACATCACCGCGTTGATGACCTGGCCTTCCTCGACCTTGCCTGGCCATCGAACGACGAGCGGAACGCGGAAACCGCCTTCGGTGCCCATGCCCTTCCAACCCTTGAATGGCGTCGTGCCACCATCGGGCCATGAGAAACCCTCGGTGCCGTTATCCGTGGTCACCGCGATGATCGTGTTGTCGGCGATCCCCATCTCTTCGAGCTTGTTCATCACGTCGCCGATGATGTCGTCGAACTGGGCCATGCCGGCTTCCTGGATGGTCCAGCCGTTATTGGCATTCCGCATCTTCTCGTATTTCGGCGAGAGGTGGGTGAACACGTGCATCCGGGTTGGGTTGAGCCAGACGAAGAACGGTTTGCCGTCCTGCTGGGCCTTGTCCATGAAGTCGAAGGCGCGGTCGCGGATGACCTCGTCGACCGTTTCCATGTTGTACTTGACGCCTTCGACCGGATTCGGCGGTAGCGGCCCCTCGTCTATGATGCGCTGCTTGCCGACCTTGCCCCAGCGCGGATCGACCGTCGGGTCGTCCTTGTCGGTGGCGAAGGTGTGCAGAAGGTTGCGCGGTCCGACCTTGTCCAGAAGGTCTTTCGGGTAGTTCGGACGCCAGGGATCCTCCATGGCGTCGAGATGGTAGAGATAGCCCCAGAACTCGTCGAAACCGTGGACGGTCGGCAGGAACTCGTTCCGGTCTCCCAGATGGTTCTTGCCGAATTGGCCAGTCGAGTAGCCGAGTTCCTTCAGGGCGGTTGCGATCGTCGGAGCCTTGTCCGGCATGCCGATCGTGGCGCCCGCCTGCCCGACCGTTGTCAGGCCGGTCCGGATCGGCAACTCGCCGGTGACGAAGTTGGCGCGTCCGGCGGTGCAGCTCGCCTCGGCATAGTAGTCGGTAAAGATCGCCCCTTCGGCGGCAAGCTTGTCGATGTTCGGCGTCCGGCCGGCCATCAGGCCGCGGTGATAGGCGCCTATGTTCCACATGCCGATATCGTCGCCCATGATAAAGACGATGTTGGGCTTTTTGGCATCCTGCGCGGCCGCAACGGTTGCATGGGCCAGACTGAAGGCGGTCGAGAGCAGCGCTGAAGTTGCTAGCGCAGCGAAAAGACGCCTTCGCGTTCTATTTGGATGAACTCTGACATTTGTCATTTCAGTCTCCTTATTTTCGGTCCGTCATATCTGGTGCGGACAATTATTGTTGGCGGACTGACATCTCTTCAGTCATGGCTTTCCGGTTAATATTTCCTGTTATTGCGATAATTGTTCCGCAAACCGGTCGACTTCCGCCCGGCATTCGGGGGCGATGCTGGAGGAATTCTCCTGCAGGCACGTCATGATCCGCCCGCCACCGAACCCGACGCCATGACATTGTTTCTCGATATCTGGCGCACAGGTTGCCATGGCGTTGCGGATGGTCGCGAATACATGATCCAGTATGTCGCCGACATCCGAGATGGTATTGGCACACGTTTCACCGAGATGGTTTTCGTGTGCATAGAGGCACGAAATGATCCGGCCATCTCCCGGAGTGACTTCCGAGCAGAACGTTTCGATAGGCTCTTCGCAGGCTTCCAGAACGCCCTGCGCGCGACTGGGCTGCGGCAGCAGAAGGACCGCGGATGCGAGGCACAAGGCGAATAGCTGGGCGCCGCTCACAGGTTTGGTCATCTTCTTTCTCCAATGATGTTCATGGATTGACCACGACGTACACGGTGACGCCGTTCTGCACTGTCGGGGCGTAGTAGACGCCGCCACAGTTGTAATAGGCGCGGTACGGCGAGCAGCCGGCGATTGAGTTTCTGTAATTAACGCGCCGTGTGGTTCGACGGGCGGTCCTTCGTGACACGCCGGCAACACTTACCGGTGTCAGGGGACGACCAACTTCGGCGTGTGCTTTCGATACGACGAGGGGATCCTGCGAGGGCGCATCAAGCAACAGGACCGCTGATATGGCAATTGCCCAGGCAAAGCAGTGTTTTAGTTGCATGTCCCAGATCTCCAATTTCGGTCCGGCTGACGTGGCAGTCGTGGCGAGCGGCCCAATTCTTGGAGATTCGCGTTCTTGTCGGGGGGCTCGATACCGGTCACCGGTCGCGTTTGTGATTTGATCTCATAGTGGTCACCTAAGACAGTTCGCCCCGCGCTAAGGCGGGGCGAACCGTAGTTTTTTGTGTCAGTTGCCGGTCGGCAGACCGATCTGGAACCCATCCTTGGCCAGCTGTTCCTGAACATACTTGAACCGCTGGTAATTCGAGATGGTTATCGGTCCCGTATAGGTCTCGCTCTGCAGCTTGCGGGGCGGATACTTGACGTACGTCTTCATCAAATTCCCGACAGCCTCGTTTGCCGGGACGACGGCCCACGTGCTTTCGGTGTAGTTGGTCATGAAAATGTCGTACCGCTCCTGCGGATCCTGCAGAAGGTCGAACACCTGCGGGATGGTGGCGACGTATTTCGACGGGCCTTTCCAGCCGAGATTGGTATCGACCGCCAGTGCGCCGGTCTGTGCGCCGTCGTCACCGCGCAGATTGAAGACATATTTGAAGTTGCCGACGCGAACCGCGCCCGGGCTCAGCTCGTCCTCGGTGAAGTAGAACCAATCCTTGCGATCCGACTTGCCGGTTCCCGTCCAGACGGGCGTCATGTCGTGGCTGTCGAAGATGATCGGCTGGCCTTCGCGGTCGTTCTCCGGAAGCGCCTGGCCGGCAAGCGACGCGAAGGTGGCCATCAGGTCGAGACCGCCGAGGATGTCGTGGCTGACGGTGCCGCCTTTCACCTGGCCCGGCCAGCGGACCATGGTGGGAACGCGGCTGCCGCCTTCGCGGACCGTGCCCTTGGTGCTGCGGAACGGGGTGTAGCCGGCATCCGGATAGACATCCTGCCAGGCGCCGTTATCGACGGTATAGAAGACGACCGTGTTGTCGGCGAGGCCCAGCTCGTCGAGCTTCTTCAGGATGTTGCCGACACGGGTATCGAGCTCGACCACGGCGTCGGCGTATTTGGTTTTCGAGATCGATTTGCCCTCGAAATCCGGCGCCGGCATGTTCGGCTGGTGGTTCTTCATGAAGTTGACGTTGATGAAGAACGGCGTGTCCTTGTCCTTCGCCGCGTCCTCCAGGAACTCGATCGCGTCGTTCTCCACGTACTCATCGACGAAGGGAATGCCGACGACGCCCTTTTCCGGCGTGTTCACGTACTCGCCATTGACCTTGAAGTCTTCCTTGGCCTCTTCGCCGGCGTTGCCGGACAGCGAGCCCTTGGTCACCTTCTGGAACATCTCCCGCAGTTCCGGGCTCATGCCCTTGTGCCACGCGGGATCGGTGTAGGTGTAGGCGTTGAGGTGATAGAGGAAGGCGTGCTTCATCACGTTATAGCCCTGCGCGTTCGGCAGCGCGTAGTCGCTCTCGCCCAGGTGCCATTTGCCGGTGAAGTAGGTCTTGTAGCCCGCCTCCTTCAGGACGGAGGCCAGCGTCCATTCCGCCTTGGGAAGCCCGCCGCCCTGGCCCTGGAAGGCCACGGTCGTCATGCCGCTGCGGTTGGGAATGCGACCGGTCTGGATCGCGGCGCGGCCCGGCGTGCAGCTCGGCTGACCGTAGAAATTGGTGAAGGTCATGCCTTCATCGGCCAGACGGTCGAAGTTGGGGGTCGGCATGCCCCGGCCCTCGCCGCCGAGATACGGGCCGAGGTCGCCCCAGCCGGTATCGTCCGAGACGATAAGCAGGATATTCGGCCTGCTGCCGGCGGCGTCTTGCGCCTGCGCCGTGCCGTATGCGGCCAGGCCGAGCGCGAGCGCCGGAAGAATGGAAAGTGCTATTCGATTCATACTCCGTCTCCGGTTGGGGTGAAATTCTTTGGGCCGTGTCATCGGTCCCTCCTGGTTCTGCGTTTCCTGTTTCTTGCCCGGGCCACTCGTTTCATGCCCCGGCCACTCGGCGCCCAATGCGTCACGACCCTTCTCGGGCCTGACAATTCTCGAGCTGAGTCAGGATTTCAGCCTCAAGTTCCACGAGGAAGTTCCGGTATTCCTCGATCCTTGTGCTGTTGTCGGACGAGACGTACAGCCAGTTGCTGAGCGCGGCCGCGGCCTCCTCGTAGTCCCGGCAGATGGCCCTGAATCGGGAGTCGCTGGCGCAGCGCCGTCGGATGTCGAGCTCTCGCCTCGGAAACCGGTCGACGATTGCGCGGATCGCCTCCATTGCACCTGTCCGCGGTACAGTTCGGGGCCAATGACGGCAGCTGACGGCAGCATTCGGCGGCAGCGCGCGGCCCCTCACTTCGATTGTTCGTTTGGTCGGAGGAATCTAACCCCATTTCGCCCTGTAAAGGCGAGGTACGAACATGTTCGCACGTGTTTCCGCATGAGCCGGATCGCGAGAAAACGACGGACTTTCTCGTTGCGTGCCGCTACAATCCGACCATTACGATACGGAATTCAGGCTCGACGCTTGGGATTCCATGAGCGGGCTCAATTGCTCGCCGTTGCTGCCGGCTATTCTGGATCGAGGGCGTATCAGTGCCGAGTCACAGTGCTGCCCCCCGGGCTCCTATACCGCCGAGCGGTCCGTCCCCGGACGAGGTGCGGGCGGAGTTGGAACGTATCCTGTCGAGCCCCGACCTTCAGGCAAGCGATCGGCGGCGCGCTTTCCTGCGGTACGTCGTCGAGGAAACGCTTGCGGGCAGAGCCGACCGGCTGAAAGGCTTTACCGTCGCGCTAGCCGTGTTCGGCCGCGACGAGACGTTCGATTCCCAGACCGACCCGGTCGTCCGCCTGGAGGCGCGCCGGCTGCGGCGCGATCTCGACAGCTACTATGTCGACGCCGGAAGCGACGATCCCGTCCGCATCTCGATCCCGAAAGGCTCATACGTGCCCCATTTCGAATGGCACGATCCGGCTCTCGCCGCCAAAGCGCCATCTGCGGAAAGGGAGGCGCGGACGAAGCTGCCGGGCAGCGGTGAAGCCCCCGGAATCTCAGAGGAAATCGCGGCGACCGGGCGCATGCGGCCGCGCGTACTTCTGATCACGGCTATCGTGTTCGCAATCCTCGCCGCGGCAATGGCAGGCTGGCTGCTGATGAAACGCATGAGCGGCGTTGAGCCGACCGCCTCGGCCGATACGGTCAATCAGCCGGCCGTCGTCGTCCTGCCGTTCGAAGCGTTGGGCGTTTCCGAGACCAACCACTATCTCGCCACCGGGATCAGCCAGGAGTTGATCGGCGATCTCATGCTGTTCCCGGGCTTCCGGATCTATACCTTCCCAGCCTCACAGGAGAAGGATATCCGCGCTGCCGGACCGACCGAATTGGGGCGCGACCTCGGCGTTGCCTATGTCGTGAGCGGCAGTGTACGGGCCGAGGCGGAAGAGGTCCGCGTCGCGACCCAGCTGATCGATGCCGCAAGCGGCCAGGTGCTGTGGGCCCGTGCCTACGAGCGTCCGCTGGAGCCCGATGCCCTGATCCAGGTGCAAAGGGACTTGTCGGCGGAAATCGCCACCGAACTCGGCCAGCCCTACGGTGTCGTCAACAGCGAGATGAACGTCCGGCTGACCACTCCGCAGGTGTCGGACATGCACAGCTATGTCTGCGTGCTACGCGCCTATACGTTCCGCCGCAATTTCTCCAGCGCGGACTTCGCGCCGGTGCTCCAGTGCCTCGAAGAGGCCGTGCGGCGCGACCCGGACTACAGCGATGCCTGGGCGATGCTGGGATGGGTTCTCGTCGACTCCGGCCGGATCGGGATTCGCGGCGAGGACAAGCGGCAGGAAGAATATGACCGGGCCCTGCAGGCAGTGACGCGGGCGGTGACACTCGCACCGAACAGCCCCTTGGCGCTCAAGGCGCTGGCCGCAGTCAATCACTACATCGGCCGATACGACGAAAGCGAACGTCTCGCCCGCATAGCGGCGGATCTCAATCCATACGACCCCGAGGCTCTGGCGCAGCTCGGCTGGCGGCTCGCCGTGCGTGGCAAGTTCGAGGAAGGCATACCCATTCTCAAGCGCGCCATAGAGCGATCGGCGAACCCGCCCGGCTGGTACTTCGTCCTCATTGCGATCGATCTGTATCTGAGAGGCGACTTCGAGCCGATGCTGTCCGTCGCCGAGCGGTCCGCACCCGATGGCAGGGGGGTCAGTCAGGCGCTGATCGCCATCGCCGCTGGCGAGCTTGGGAACCAAGATCTGGCACGGCAGGCTCTGGCGAAAATGGCGGAGTACGAATCGATCTCCAGTGATCCGGCCAGCTATTTCCGGCGCCATGGGGCAACCGACGAAATAACGGATGCTCTTGAAACGGGGCTCGAAAAGGCGCGCCGGATAGCGGCCGGGGCCTGAATCCGATCAAGCCTGCCCCGAATCCGCGCGTTGTGCCCTGCGGACGTCGCCGCGCCGTTCATCGCCCCCGTACCAGCTCGGGCGACCGGCTGCGACCGAACGATCCTCGACATGCTTGCCGGAGTCCCTATTTTCATTGACGAATTGCGCGATTCCGGCACGAGCCGCGGCGAGACAGGCCAGAAATACTAGTCGATAGATATATTTTTCATGGATGATAGATGCCGGCCTGTTTCAGACTTTCTATTGACCCTCTATTCGGATGCGGCGAGCTGTCATCCCAATGAGTTTCGTATTCTCACGCTGAAACGGCTTCAGGGGCTGTTGGACTTCGATTTCGCCGTCTGGGGAGGCGGAACGGCTCAGGGACGTCGTGTAACGGATCTGGTCACATTCGAACAAAGCCCCCGGGTGTTGCAGGACTGGTCGGGTGTGGCCGACCAGGACGCCTTTTGCGATGTGACCCTGAGCCGCCTGGGACAGACGGCGCGGTTCGACGATATCGACGGGTATCGCGATACGATTGCCTACAACGACCATTGGAAGACCTTCGACGCGCGTCAGATGATGGCGACGATTTCGGCTGAACCGCTCGACGGATATGTCAGCTTCGTCGGTCTATGCTCCGATGCGACGTCGGAGGTCTTTTGCGACAGGGCGCGAATGATCAAATCAATGATCATGCCGCATCTGTCATCGGCGCTCAGGATCAACCGGGAAACAGCGCTCCTGCGCCATGCCGGCGGAAGCGAAGCGGTCGGTCTCGTCGACCGGGGCGGATGGGTGCTGACCGCGCCCGCCCCATTCACCGATTTGGTGCGCCGGGAGTGGGGCGTATCGACCCGGCTTTCGGAGAGCGTGCTGACCGTTCTGTTGCGCGGCAAGGCCTGGCAGGGCCGGTCGATCACAGCCTTTGCTGAGAAGCTCGGGGAACAGTACCTGGTTCGTTTGACCTCTCTCGGGGTGTTTGCCGAGCTGACGCCACGAGAAAGGGAAATCGCGCATTTCTACGTGACGGGGCTAACGTTCCGCGAAATCGCGCGCGAGCTTGGTGTCGCTCCGGCGACGGTGCGAAATCACATCAGCAATATTTTCGAGAAGCTGAATGTCGCCAGCAAGACGGAGCTGATCCAGCGTCATGCGGCAACATTCGGATTTTCGAGCGCGGCGGGGCGGGTTCGGCCTCGATAAGACGAGGCGGTAGCCTTCCGCTCATCGCATCGTGCGCCACGAAGCATGGTGCATATGCACCATTTCCTTTTCCGATCATCGCCGGTTTGTTCGCCGCTGAGTCCGGGCGTCAACGGGCGATCGGGCGGTTGCCCGGCGATCTGCGCGTTGTGCGCGCCGGTCGGACTTGGACGAAGGGGGCGGTGTGATGCTGAAAAAACTTGTGGCCGGGATGATCGCGGGGCTGACGCTGGCGGTCGCGCCGGCCGCGGCCGTCGCCGAGATCGACGGGTATGGTCCGGACAGCTGGCGCGTGGTGGGGGTGGCGCGCGATGACGTGCTCAACGCCCGCATGGGGCCGGACACCCGCTATCCGGTTATCGAGTCCTTCCGGCATGACGAGGGTGGGCTGGAACAGATTACCTGCGTTCCTTTCATTCCTCCGGCGCATTTCCTGCGGATGAGCGAGGCCGAGCTCGACGCGCTGCCGCCGCGCTGGTGCCTGATGCGCGATCGCTCGCTGGCGCGCGCGGGCTGGGTCAATGCGGAGTATCTCGAACCCGACTACGATCCTGTCGAGGCCAAGCCCGTCGCGAGCACCGCCGGCGACGATCCGATCGCCGCGGCCGAGGAGCTTGTGCGCGCGCTCTATGAAATGCGGTCGTACGAAGACCGGGGAATGCCCACCGGCCTCTATACACCGGCCGGCGCGCGACGGTTCTTCCACGCCGACCTGGTCGACCCTTTCCTGTCCGGCGGCGGCGGGGCCGATCCGGTCTATGGGGCGCAGGACTTCGAGGGGCATTGCGAAGACCCGCGTCGCCATCCGGAACGGCCCATGTTTCGCGGCATGATCACCATCATCGTCGATTGCACCAATTTCGGGCAGCGGCAACGCGCCGAATACAGCTTGCGCGTGGATCCGGATGCGCCCGACCGCACGCCCCGGATCTTCCGCATCAGCCATGTCGGCTGGGACTTTCCCTGAGTCCGCATTCCCCCAAACCCCAGTCGCAAAGACCAGGAGCACTGACTTGATCCGGTTCGCCCATCTTCTGTTTCCGGCCGCGTTGTTGGCCGCGCATCCCGCTTCGGCGCTCGACACCGAGACGCTCGGCAGCGTAACCGCCACGATCGGTGACGTCGCGTATCAGGGAGAAACGCTCGCCTTCCCGTCCGAAGGGTCGGCGATGGCAACCTTCATATCGATCGGGCCGTCGGTAATGGTGACGATTCAGGCGCTCGATCCGGAGGCGGAGGCGCGCCTGGACAATACGGTGACGATCGATCTGACGGTGATGGGCAGGGACCAGACGGCACCGATCATCACCTCCAGCATCAGCTGGTGGCCAGGCGGAATGGACCAGCCCTTCTATATCAGCGACGAGAGTGGCGGGATCATCAGAGACGAGAGCGGCGGGACCGCCGCTGTCACTCTGGAAAGCCTGTCGCTCGACGGCGACCCGCATGTCAGGGGAACCATCGAGACCAGCATTTGCCGCAAGGATGGTCCCTTCGTCGAAGCCGACACCAGCGATTGCCTGGCCGTGTCCGGAACCTTCGACACCGCGCTCGAGCCCCAGCAGTGAGGCTGGAACGGGCCGCTACCGCCCGTGGCGGCTCGAATCCCCGCATTGGTCAGCATGACGGTGTTGCTGACGGTAGGTGCCGTCAGAGATACCGTCAGTCTGTCGGGGGCACCGAGAACCGAAGGTGACGTGCTGCTACAGCATCGGCGGTGTAATCCGCTGATTTCCAACGGTTTTCCATGTTTTAGGGCTGGCTGAAACGGGGGGATGGTGCCGGCTGAGGGACTCGAACCCCCGACCCACGGTTTACAAAACCGTTGCTCTACCAGCTGAGCTAAGCCGGCCGCTGATGATGCCGCGTCATAACCGATGCGGGCGGGAAAGCAAATGGTAATGCCCTTTGGTTAAGGGTCTGCGCACTAGACTGCCAGAGGACGGGCAAGGAGAGCGCGCGATGCGGCGGGTGTTGACGGCGGCTGTTGCCGGGCTGGCTATCGGCGGCATGGGCCTTGCCGGCGAGCCGGCACGGGCGGAAGGCGGCGATATCGCCGCCGCGGGGCTTGCCGGCTTCGCGCTCGGCGTCGCGTTCCCCTTCGTCAACGGCTACGACTATCATCCATCCGGCTATTGGTACGTGCGCGACCCGCGCTACCTGCGTTATCCGGTGGCCTACTACAAGTGGTACGGGCCGGCGGGCGGATATGTCTATGTCGGCCCCAACTGGCAGCAGTGGTACCAGAACCGCACCGCGGTCTATGCGCCGCCGGCCTACTTCGTCGTGCCGCCCAAGCGATTCGTCTATTATCCGCCGGTGCCACGCTATTTCGGGCCGGGCGGGCAGGCTCCAGTGCCCAGATAGCGCGTTCTAGCCTTTGCCGGCGTTGCGGTCGGTGATGTAGAGCGCAAGCGCCGTCGCGTTCGACACGTTCAGGCTGGGCATGCGTCCGGGCATGTCGATTCGCGCCAGCGTCGAACAGGTATCCCGGGTTTTCTGCCGCAATCCCTTGCCTTCCGCCCCCATGACCAGGGCGAAGGGGCCGGGCAGGGCGATGTCCTCGAGCGGCCGGTCGGCGGAGGCATCGAGGCCGATCGTGACGAAGCCACGTTCGCTCAGGTCCTCCAGCGCCCGCGACAGGTTCTGGACTCGCGCCAGGGGCACGATGTCGAGCGCGCCGGCGGCCGACTTGGCGAGAACGGCGGTGAGGCGCGGACTGTGGCGCGTGGTCACCACCACCGCGTCGAGGGCGAAGGCGGCGGCCGAACGCAGGACGGCGCCGACATTGTGCGGGTCCGTCACCTGGTCGAGCAGCAGCAGCCGTTGCGGCTCGTGCAGGTCGTCGAGGCCGAGGTCGGGCAGGGGATCGCAATAGAGCAAACACCCCTGATGGACGGCATCGTCGCCGGCGATGCGGCTGATCTGGTTGCTGGAGGCCTCCTCGACCGTCAGGCCGGCGATGAGCGCGTCGGGCGCGCTGCCCAGTTCCTCGGCCAGGCGGCGCAGGGCGTTTGCCGTCACCAGAAGGCGATGGTGGGTGCGACTCGGGTTTCGAAGCGCGTGGACCACGGGGTGCAGGCCGTATATGTACGGATCTGCCTCCGAATCGCCGGCTTTGCGGACGTAAGATCGCCGGGCCCCGCGGGCCTGTGGGGACTTCTTTCCCTTAGGAAATGGTTTTCGAGTGGTGCTCATCGCGTGATTACGCGCATGTTGGCGCAGATTCCGGAAGGGGGCTGTTGACATCCGACGGGATCATTCCCATAAAGCGCACACGCTGCGCCGAAGCGGCTGCGGCGGCGGGATGCTGTGTCTTCGACTCAAGTTGCATGATTGGAGGGGTGCCCGAGTGGTTAAAGGGGACGGGCTGTAAACCCGTTGGCTTAGCCTACGTTGGTTCGAATCCAACCCCCTCCACCAATGCAGCGAGAAAATGCGGGTGTAGCTCAATGGTAGAGCAACAGCCTTCCAAGCTGATGACGAGGGTTCGATTCCCTTCACCCGCTCCAGCTCGCGGCGTGGCCGGGAAAAGCCGGGCGTCTCGTCGAGGCCTGTAGGGACGACGGATGGCCGAGCAGACCAGGCCGATGGCGAACAAGCGACTAGACTGAGGTATACAAGGCGATGGCCAAAGGTAAGTTTGAGCGGACGAAGCCGCACTGCAACATCGGCACGATTGGTCACGTTGACCACGGCAAGA